>NZ_JBJHZY010000003.1:0-415095 GCF_045310525.1 Candidatus Clostridium radicumherbarum
TAGCTCAGCTGGGAGAGCACCTGCCTTGCACGCAGGGGGTCAAGAGTTCGAGCCTCTTTATCTCCACCATAATGAAAACAGTCCAAAAGGGCTGTTTTTTATTTTTTGTTATTATTTTTGTAGGAATGTGCAAAAGTACAGCATAATTATAAAAAAATATAGCATAAATTTATATTGGAGTAATAAATATGCAATATATAGAGTTCATATAAATCTGCATGAAATTCCTTCAATGTATTCTGAATATTGAATTATATTTTATCATAAAATGCTATTGTGCAAAATATTAACTTATTTTGCACTATTTTTAAGGATATTTGCAGGGATTTACAAAAATATGTAGAATATATGAATGATGTATAAATAAAAATTTCAAAATTTATATTTAATAAGGGGGAAAAAAATGAAAAAGAAGTTAGCAATCCTATTATGTGTTGTAATGGCATCAACAGTTTTTCTAGGGGGATGTAAAAAAACTGGGGTTAATACATCAGCTGATAAATCTTCTTCAGATGTAATTAAAATTGGTGTATTTGAACCAATGACGGGGGCTAACGCAGCAGGGGGAGCATTAGAGATAGAAGGAATTAAGCTTGCCAATAAACTTTATCCAACGGCTTTAGGGAAGAAAGTTGAACTTGTTTTAGTTGATAACAAGTCAGATAAGTCAGAAGCAGCTAATGCAGCATCAAGACTTGTTGAAAAGGATAAGGTTACTGCGATTATAGGAAGTTGGGGAAGCGGGTATTCAATGGCTGCAGGACCTATTATAAAGCAGGCTAAGGTACCTACGGTAGGAACTTCCTGCACAAATCCATTAGTAACTCAAGGCAATGATTATTATTTTAGAGTTTGCTTTATAGATCCATTCCAAGGTACTGTTATGGCTAATTATGCTTATAATGAACTTCATGCAAAGAAAGTTGCTATAGTGCAAGAGGTTTCAAATGATTATGCTGTTGGTCTTGCTAAGTTCTTTACTGATTCTTTTAAAAAGCTTACAGGTGATGAAAAGGCTATATTATCAGTTTCAAATTATAATACAGGAGACCAGGACTTTACAGCACAACTAACAAATATAAAGGCACAAAATCCTGATGCAATTTTTGCACCTGGTAATTTTACAGAATCTGCACTTGTTATAAAACAGGCTAGACAGCTTGGTATAACTGTTCCAATTATAGGAGGAGATACTTGGGAAACTCCTGAATTTATTCAAATAGGAAAAGAAGCAGTTGAAGGTGCCACCTTCTCAACCTTCTTTGCAACTGAAAAACCAATAACTAAAGAATCAGAAAAATTCTTAACAGAATACAGAAAGGAATATGGTGGAAAAGAACCAGCAGCTGTTGCAGCACTTGGTTATGATGCTTATTTATTATTGATAGATGCTTTAAATAGAGTAGGTAGTGTTGACTCTGTTAAATTAAGAGACGAACTTGCAAAAACAAAAGATTTTCAGGGAGCAGCAGGGGTTATTAACTTTGATGAAAATAGAAACGCAGTTAAGAGCGCTGTTATCAAAGAAGTTAAGAATGGTAAATTTACATTTAAAGAAGTTATAGAGCCTACTAAATAATGCATTATAAAATTAATTGTGGAGCTTTAAGATGTCTTAAAGTTCCACAGTTATTAAGGGGGTAAATCAAATGAGTTTAAGCTCATTTTTACAGCATCTAACAAATGGCATTTCACTGGGGAGTTTATATGCACTTATTGCAATTGGTTATACAATGGTATATGGAATACTTAGACTTATAAATTTTGCTCATGGGGATATTTTCATGATGGCAACATATTTTGCATTTTATGCTGCCATGTTTACTCTGCCTTGGTATCTTTCCTTTTTCTTAGCAATAGTTCTTACAACCTTATTAGGAATATTGGTAGAAAAAACCGCCTATAGACCAATTAGAAATGCACCTAAAATATCTATACTTATTTCTGCAATTGGCATGTCCTTTTTTTTAGAAAATCTTGCAACTGTTGTTTTTGGAGGAAGGCCAAAGGCTTTTCCAGCTCCAGATTTATTTACTAAAGTTATTCATATTGGAAGTGTGTCTCTTCAAAGGTTAACAATTATTATACCAATAGTTACCTTTGTGTTTTTATTTTTTCTACTATATTTAATTAATAGAACAAAAAGCGGCATGGCTATGAGAGCAGTTTCTAAAGATTATGAGACAGCAAGTATAATGGGAGTAGACGTAAATAAAACAATTTCCTTTACATTTGGAATCGGATCTGCTTTAGCTGCTGTTGGCGCCATAATGTGGGGGATGAAGTTTCCTCAGATTGCTCCGCTAATGGGTGTTATGCCAGGTTTAAAATGCTTTATAGCAGCTGTTATTGGTGGAATAGGAAATATAACTGGTGCTGTTATAGGTGGCTTTGTACTTGGTATAGGAGAAATAATGCTGGTAGCCTTTTTTCCAAACTTAACAGGCTATAGAGATGCCTTTGCATTTATATTACTTATAGCAATACTACTATTTAAACCTACGGGCATCATGGGCGAAAAAATATCGGAGAAGGTGTAGGTGAATATTATGAGAAAACAAAAAATAATTTTTACCATAGTGGTTATTTTATTACTTATCTTATTTGTGTTCTTTGCAAATAATTACTTAGATTCATATGTAGTTAGAATATTAAATTTATGTGCTATATATGTAGTTCTAGGACTAAGCATGAATTTAATAAATGGTTTCACAGGTTTATTTTCCCTTGGACATGCTGGTTTTATGGCAGTAGGAGCATATACAACTGCATTACTTACAATGTCTCCTGATGTAAAGGCACAGAACTTCTTTATGGTTCCTTTGATAAAGCCATTGGACTCTATATGCCTGCCATTTTTCATTGCTTTACTGCTAGCTGGAATATTATCAGCTATAGTAGCATTTTTTATTGGTGCACCAGTACTTAGGTTAAAGGGAGATTACCTTGCAATTGCAACACTTGGATTTTCAGAAATTATAAGAATAATATTTACAAATACACAAAACATTACAAATGGAGCTCTAGGTATAAAAGGTATTCCTGACACTACAAATTTATGGTGGACCTTCGGTGTAGCAGTATTTACTGTTATATTTATGGTATTGCTTATTAGCAGCAGCTATGGAAGGGCATTAAAAGCAATAAGAGAAGATGAGGTTGCTGCAGAAAGTATGGGTATCAGCCTATTTAAGCATAAGGTATTATCATTTATGATAGGTGCTTTCTTTGCAGGTGTAGGGGGAGGTCTATTAGGAAACCTTTTAGGAACTATTGACCCCCTAATGTTTAGATTTATACTAACCTTTAATATACTCCTTATAATAGTATTGGGAGGAATGGGAAGTATTACAGGTACAATTATTTCAGCTTTTGTTATAACTACTGCTGGAGAAGCTTTAAGGTTCTTAGATGAATCTATGGATTTAGGATTTGTTGTTATCCCTGGCATTCCAGGACTTAGAATGGTTGTATTTTCAGGACTCTTAATTATTGTAGTACTATTTTTCAGTAATGGATTAATGGGAAATAAGGAATTTAGTTTAGAAAAGATAATAAATAAGTTTAAAAAGAAGCCTCTAGAAGAAGGAGGTAGTAAATGATGAGCTTATTAAAAATGAATAATGTTACCATGAAATTTGGCGGGGTAACTGCAGTTAAAGATTTTAATCTAGATCTAAATAAAGGTGAAATAGTGGCCTTAATAGGTCCAAATGGCGCTGGAAAGACCACAGCCTTTAATATGATTACCGGGGTATACAAGCCTACAATTGGCGAAGTTTTTTATAAGGATAAAAATATAACGCATTTAAGACCGGATCAAATAACCAAACTTGGAATAGCTAGAACCTTTCAAAATATTAGACTATTTAAAGATTTAAGTGTACTTGATAATGTTCTTATAGCTAATCACCTTCATATAAAATCTAATATATTTTCCTCTGTATTTAGATTTCCTGGGTATAACAGAGAAGAAAGAAATATGAGGAAGAAGTCCTTAGAATTAATTGAAAAGGTAGGTTTAATAGGCGTTATAAATGAAAAATCAAGTTCCCTTCCCTATGGCATGCAAAGAAGGCTTGAAATAGCTAGAGCACTGGCTACTAATCCTGAAGTCCTTCTTTTAGATGAGCCGGCAGCAGGTATGAACCCAAAGGAATCAGAGGACTTAACAAAATTTATACAAAAAATAAGAGATGAATTTGATTTAACAATTTTTATGATTGAGCATCATATGCAGGTTGTTATGGGTATTTCCAAGAGAATTTATGTTTTTGATTATGGTGTTACAATAGCTAAAGGAAGTCCCTATGAAATACAAAATAATGAAAAGGTAATTGAAGCTTATCTGGGGGTGAATGAAGAAAATGCTTAATATAGATAACCTTACAGTAAGTTATGGTGGTATTGAAGCTTTAAGGGGAGTAAGCCTAAATGTAGAAGAAGGAAAAATAGTAACCTTGGTTGGTGCAAACGGAGCAGGCAAGAGTACAATGCTTAGATCAATAGTTGGCCTTGTAAAGCCTAAGGGCGGCACCATAAGCTACATGAACAAAAATATAATAAATAAAAAAACAAAGGATATGGTTAAGGATGGAATAGTGCTTGTTCCCGAAGGAAGAAGGGTATTTTCTAATTTAACTGTATTAGAAAATTTGAAGATTGGAGCCTTTATTAGAAAAGATGATAAGAATATAAAAAGTGATATGGAATGGGTTTATAGCCTTTTTCCTAGATTAAAGGAGAGAAACTGGCAGCTTGCTGGTACTCTATCGGGGGGAGAGCAGCAGATGCTAGCAGTTGGAAGGGCTTTAATGTCTAGACCAAAGTTATTAATGATGGATGAACCTTCATTAGGGCTTGCCCCACTAGTTGTAAAAGATATTTTTAGTATAATAAAGGAAATCCATAAGCAGGGAGTAACTATACTTCTAATTGAGCAAAACGCTAATGCGGCACTACATATAGCTGATTTTGGCTATGTAATAGAGACAGGCAGGATTGCATTAAAGGGAACAGGCAGGGAATTACTGTTAAACGAAGATGTGAAGAAAGCTTATCTAGGTGAAAGCACAAAGAAACAATAGTAATAGGATAAAAGCTAGCAGTTACAGTTACATGCTAGCTTTTCTATATTTTAAATGTCTGAAATAAAATAATAGTGTGGAAGTTAATCGTAATATTCCTACAACAAGTAATGCAGTATAAATATTTGTAACAGCCTTTAATTTTACACCTAATATGGGAGCAAACATTAAGGTTATATTAGTGAGTATTGTATAAACTGCTATATATAGTGTTCTGTTTTCATTTGGAGCAACTTCATATAAGCTGTTTAAAAGTAAGAGTGTGGTTCCTGCAATGGCAGCACCAGTAAAAAAGTTAAATATAGCAATGTGATAAATATGTGTTGAAATTAAATATAAAAAAGGAGTTATAGACATTATTAAAATTGCAAAAGTAATGGATATAGCATTTCCTTTTTTCTCAGATAGTTTTTGCCAAAGTGGAAAGCCAATTGCTTGCGATATAAAGCTCACTGTGCCTATAATTGCTGTCCAGGATTCATTTGAATGAAGAATATCCACTTCATAACTAAAGAAAAGCGGCCATCCCATTTGCCAAGCAAAGTGAAAAGCAACTACACATATACAAAAATCTAAAAACTTTTTATTGGAGAATACTACTTTATAAGTTTCTTTAAATTTTGCTAATAAAGGTTCATTGCTAAATTCAGTTATGGTTTCAATTTGTTTATTATTTTTATCTAATTTATGCTTTGTAAGAGTGTAAATTTCAAAAATTGAAACAATAAATGCTGTAATAAAAAACAATTGATATAAGTTAATTCTTTCAGAATTATTTTTTGGTATGTAATAAAGAAGGTTTCCTGTTATTAAGGTAATAATTAAAGCACCTATATTTGAGAGACTGTTTCTTCTAGAAAGGGCCCTGCCCCTCCAGCCTTCAGGAAACAAATCTGCAATATAGGATTGCCAGCCCATATTTGCTATGGAGTTTGGAAAACTCATGGCTCCATATAATAGTACAAAAAGGCCAGGTCTTAGATAACTTGGTAAAAATGGAATAAAAACGAATAGTAGAAAAAAAGCTCTTCCAAAGCTAAAGAAAATGGATGTTAGTTTCTTCTTATTCTTATACTTTCTAAAAAGGTAAGTACCTAAAAAGACAGCAATTATTGAGAATATTGAAGGATAGGAATTTAGAAGTGCAATATCATTATCTGTTCCATTTAATCGCTTTGTATATAGGCTTGCAAATGGTATTACTAGATTTAATGAAAGTGCCTGGAGCAATCCATTTATATTGTTAACAGAAAAATTGTATTCCATATTAGTTCTATGATGTTTTTTAAAAATTTTCAAATAATCGCCCCCGTTTATGAAATTATGCCCCAATATCAATGTTAATATAAATATTATTAAAAATCAAAGCATTTCATTAAAAGTACCTTCATTAACAAATTGTTAATACACAAAAACTTATAAATGTATTAAAATGTAAATATTGTAGGGGGCGTAATAATTAATAATTATTACGTGTTTCAGAGGAATGCAGGAGGTAGGCCTATGTCTATATATAGAGTAAAGCAATTTTATTGGTCTATAACATCAAAACTGGATTTAAAGGATGCAGCATTAATTGATAAGTATCTAACTGAAGAGGAAAAAGAACTATTTAATAACTTGTCAATTTATGAACAAAAGCATTCTGCAAGGGTGGCTGAAGATGTTATTAAATTATGTGAAGCCGACAAAATAATAAATGAATGTTTAATTAAGGCGGCTCTTTTACATGATATAGGCAAAATATATAAAAAATTAAATCCTATTGAGAAATCATTAGTGGTCATGCTTGACAATATTTCAAAGGGAAAGCTTAAAAGATTTAAGAGGCTAAAGAAAATTGATGTATATTATAATCATGCTGATAAGGGATATAATATTTTAAAAAGTAAAGGAAGATATGATGAACGTTTCTTATATTTAGTAAAAAATCATCATAATGACAATGTTATAGGTGATAGGGAATTAGATATATTAAAAATTTGTGATAGTAAAAATTAAGCTTATAAAGGCGTGGCAAAATTAATTTTGGCACGCTTTTTAAATATATTTTTGTTTAAGGGATATAGTGTTATAATGTATAAATAACTTCAGTTAAGGTATAAAATTGGAGGAAAATAAATATGAGTTCAAATGAAAGAAGAAAACTTATTGAAGACATATTAATAAAAAGAGAGGAGCCTCAAAAGGGAAGTAAACTTGCTCAGGAATTAGGTGTAACAAGGCAGGTAATAGTTAAGGATATAGCAATTTTAAGAGCTGAAGGAACGGCTATTATAGCAACGCCTGAAGGTTATATTATTCCTAGAAAAGAAATACATAAAGTAAAGAGGATTATAGCAGTATGTCATAAGATAGAGGAAATAGAAGAGGAGCTTAGTTTAATTGTAAAGTTTGGAGGTAAAGTAGAAGACGTTATAATAGAACATCCTCTTTATGGTGAAATGAGGGGGATGCTTATGATTAAAACCCCTTATGATGTACAAAGTTTTATGGAAAAATGCAGGCAATACAATGCAGAGCCCCTATTAACCTTAACAAGAGGCATACACCTGCATACAATAGAAGCCGATGACGAAGAAACATTGGATAGAATAATAAAGGAACTAAAAATTAAAAACTTATTGATATCAGATTAATGAACGGAATTTATCCTGCAGGAGAACCAGTATAGTTATTTATTTTTAATTAATTTCGCAGAGCAAAATTAGTATTGGAGGAAATATGGATAAGGTAGCTTTATTAAAATGTACAGATTATGACACCGATTTAATTGAAAAAACTATTAGAGATGGCTTTGAATTATTAGGGGGAGAGGCTTATATTAATAAGCTTATTCCAAGGGATAGTAAGGTGCTAATTAAGCCAAATATGTTAAGTGTTGAGCAGGCAGGTTCACCTGTAATAACTCATTTTGCAGTATTTGAGGCTGTTATAAGAATAGTTAAAGAATATACTAATAATATAAGCTTTGGTGATTCTCCAGGGTTTGGAGATCCCAAAAGGGCAGCAGAAAGAAGCGGGCTTATGGAGGTTGCTGAGAAGTATGGTGTGACATTTGAAGATTTCAAAGAGACCGTTCATGTTAAGCTTGATAATTCTATTCTCTGCAAGTCATGGGATGTTGCTAAAGCACCTTATGAAGCTGATGTAATTATATCACTGCCTAAGCTTAAAACGCATGCTATGGCATATTTTACAGGGGCCATTAAGAATCAATTTGGCTGCATATCAGGGACTCAAAAGGCTTTATGGCATACAAGAATGCCAGATGCCAATAACTTTTGCAAAATGCTTTTAGACTTAAATACACTTGTAGGAACAAGCTTTGCCATATTGGATGGAATAATTGCAATGGAAGGAAATGGACCTAAAAATGGAAGCCCTCATAAAATGAATACTATTATTATGGGTGATTCTCTTAGTGCTGTAGATTCTGTAGCTGTAAGGCTTATAGGTTATAATTCTCCTTTAGAAACACCAACTTTAAAGGAAGTATATGATAATAATTGGGGAGCAGTACTTCCAGAAGATATAGAGGTCGTGGGCGAGAAAATAGAAAATATGAAGGCTAAGAATTTTAAGCTATCAAGAAAGGGAGAAGGTTTTCATTTCTCAAGCCCAGCAGTTTCTAAATTCTTAACTGGTATGGTAGCACCTAGTCCATCACTTGTAAGCGACAAATGCATTGGCTGCAAAAGATGCGAAGAGGTATGTCCAGAGCAGGGAAAAGTTATAAAAATGGTTAAAGCAGGAGATAGCTTAAGACCTACCTGGAATATGAAGAATTGTATAAGATGTTTTTGCTGCCAGGAATTATGCCCAGCTGGAGCAATAGAAACTAAAAATACAGTAATAGGGAGACTACTAAAAAATATATAATGAGAGGAGAAAATATGAAAAAAAGATTCTTTGGAATATCAACTCTTTTAATAAGTGCTATTATTATAATTGTATTTTTTGATTCCATAGTTAATTTCATAATTAATGTAAAATGGTTTAAAGAAGTAGGATATGTAAGTGTTTATTTCACAAAACTACTTGCAGTAATTAGACTAATGGTACCGATTTTTATTTTAGTTTACTTAGGAATTTGGCTATATTATAGAAGCTTAAGAGGAAGTATTATAAGGCTCATTAATTATACTGAAATCACTAAGGCAAAAAAATCCCTAGAAAGGAAAATTTTCATAATAATAAATGGAGTAATATCTTTTTTAATATCTTTTTCAATTGCATCAAACTATTGGTATAGAATTCTTCAATTTGAGAACTCAACAAGTTTTAACTTAAAAGATCCTATTTTTAATATTGATGTATCCTTTTATGTCTTTAAATTACCGTTAATAGAATCCTTTTACTCATCTATAATGGTACTTCTAGTGTTTTTAGTAGTATTTACCCTAGTCACTTATTTTATATTAAGTGCAAAGGATAGAATAGTTTCTGGAGAATTTAGAAACGTTACCTTCTTTAAAAAAGGCGGCATGAAAAATGGACTTACTAACTTTGCAGGTAAACAGCTTGCTATAGTTTCAGCTTTAATTTTACTAGCCTTATCTTTTGGATATGTTTTAAAGAGTTTTAACTTAGTGTATAGTACAAGAGGCGTAGTCTATGGAGCAGGTTATACAGATGCACATGTTACACTCACTTTTTATAGAATCATTTCTATAGTTTCAGTAATAGCAGCAATTGTAATATTTATAAGTGTATTAAAATCCAAGGTTAAACCAATCATTGCGTCTGTTATAATTATACTCATACTTATTGTAGGAGAAGGTGCGGCCTCAGCCTTAGTTGAAAACTTTATAGTTAAATCAAACCAAATGGGTCTAGAACAGCCTTATATTGCAAATAATATCGACTTTACAAGAAAGGCATTTAACATAGACAAGGTTGAACAAAAGGATTTTCAGGTTAAAGATAATTTAACAATAAATGATATAAATAGCAATATGGATACCATCAATAATATAAACATAAATTCTTTCCAGCCAGCATTAGAGTTTTATAACCAAGTTCAGGTTATTAGATATTACTATACCTTTAATGATATAGATATTGATAGATATAACATTAATGGAAAATATAATCAGGTATTTGTAGCGGCAAGAGAAATAAACATGCAATCCTTAGAAGGAAACGCAAATACTTGGCAGAATAGACATCTAATATATACTCATGGCTATGGTGCAGTAATGAGCAAGGTAAACTCTGTAACTTCTGAGGGGCAGCCTGATTTTGTTATAAAGGATATTCCTCCTGATAATAATACCAATATTAAATTAGATAATCCTAGAATTTATTTTGGTGAGAAGACTGATGAGTATGCAATAGTTGATACAGCTAGAAGTGAATTTGATTATCCTAAAGGTGGAGATAACCAATGGAATAATTATGATGGTGCTGCTGGTATTAAGATGAGCCTCGGAAATAGAATACTTTTTGCTATTAATGAAAAGAACTTTAATTTCCTTTTATCTAGAGACATTAACAGCAACAGTAAAATCCTTATAAATAGAAATATAAAGGATAGAGTTCAAAAAATAGCGCCATTTTTAACTTATGATAGTGATCCTTATGTAGTTATAAGCAACGGGAAGCTGTATTGGATTATTGATGCCTATACAACTTCTGATAAATTTCCATATTCTCAGCCAAATAACAACGTTAATTATATAAGAAATTCTATAAAGGTTGTTGTGGATGCTGTAAATGGAACTACTAACTTCTATATTGTAGATAAGAGTGATCCAATAGCTAATAGTTATTCAAAAATATTCCCAAGCCTTTTCAAGGATGTAAACACCTTATCTCAAGATTTAAGAGATCATTTTAGATATCCAGAAGATCTATTTAATATTCAAAGCAGTGTATTAGGTAAGTATCATGTGACAGATCCTGCGGTCTTTTATAATGGGGAAGATATATGGGAAATTGCAGGTAACCAAAAAAAGGTTGAAGAAGATAAGAAATTAAATGAGGGCTCTTATATAATCATGAGGCTTCCTGAAGAAAATAAGGGAGAAGAAATGGTGCTCTTAAATTACTTCAACATGAGGACCAAAGATAATATGGTAGGGTTATATGGGGTAAGAATGGATAAGGATAATTACGGGAAAATGGTACTTTATAAATTCCCTCCACAAAAAACTATATATAGTCCGTATTTCTTTAAACAAAAGCTTAATCAGGACCCATCTATTTCCCAGGTAATATCCTTATGGAATAAGGAAGGCTCTGAGGTTATTTATGGAGACACTATGATTATTCCAATTAATAATTCTCTTCTATACGTAGAACCAATCTATATAAGGGCTACGGGAAAGAATAGTATTCCTGAGATGAAAAGGTTAGTAGTAGGTTACGGAGATAAAATTATTATGGCTGAAGGTATTGACAAGGCTCTGCAGCAGATATTTAACATTAATACCTCGGTGCCAGAGACACTGCCAGGAACTTCAGCAACGGTACCTGCTGTTGATGCAAATATGAAAGATAAAATTAAAGCTGCAAAGGATAACTTTGATAAGGCCATAGAAGCTCAGAAAAATGGAGATTGGGCTAAGTATGGAGAATATATAAAGAACTTGCAGGATATTTTAACTGAAATAAATAAGTAAATTAAAATTAAACAATGATGGCTACAATATATAAAATGGGAGAAATTAAGTTTTATATATTGTAGCTTAAATTATATCCCTATTTATTATATATTTAGTACCTATAAAAAATTTTCTAATAGAGTGGTAGAAGTTAATAAATTTAAGATAAAAAAGAGAAATTATGGTATAATAATAATTGATTTTTTCAATGCATACATAAGTTGCTTATTAAGGAGATAAGTTTATGGATTATGATGTACTTATTATAGGAGGAGGTATTATAGGCTGTGCTTCTGCCTATGAACTTTCAAAATACAATTTAAACATAGCACTTATTGAAAAGGACTATGATATAGCTGACGATGTAGCGTTAATAAACTCGGTAATTGTTTATGATGGAGTAGAATGTGAAGATTCCTTAGAGTCTAAACTTGAGCTTATGGGAAATAAACTCTATAATGAGGTTAGTGAAAAATTTAATGTTCCCTTTAAAAGAACAGGCGGGTTAATTATTGCTGCCAATGAAAAGGAAAAGCAAAAATTAGAGAAAATGTATGCTTTAGCTATTAAAAGAGGCATAGAAAACATAAGCCTTTTAGATAGTAATGAAGTGTACAAAATGGAGCCAAATCTTAATTCAAAGGTATATAAGGGATTATATTCTAAAAATTTAGGGGTAGTATGTCCTTATGATCTGGCAATTGGCTACGGTGAGGTTGCCTTTGATAATGGAGTAAATTTTAAGCTTGAAGAAGAGGTTATAGACATTCAGAAAATTTCCAGAGGCTTTAGAGTTGAAACTAATAAAAATAAATTCACATGTAAGATGGTTATAAACACTACTCCAGGAAAGTCATACAGCATAGATAATGGTGAAAAGGATGTAGTGAATAATACTGCATATTTAAAGTACTATTTAATTGAGAAAGACTTTAAAGAAAGTTTTTCTAATATTATTTTTACTATAAATGAGCAAAGCGAACGTATATATACCATTCCTTCTGTACAAGGTAATACTATAGCAGCATTAAACACGGTTGATTACTTAGATCACAATGAGGGGATTAATAAAATTTCCACACTTTTAACCACAATAAAGGATAAGAACATTATTAGCTCATATGAATCTCTGATATATAGAAATTCTATAATTATTGACGATAGTTCTATAGATAAGGGTTATATTAAGGTTTCAGCAAAGCATTATGGGGAAGTTACTATGACTCCAGCTATAGCAAAAATAATTTGTGAAACTGTTGTAAGTAATGTAAATTGTAAGCCCAAAAGGGATTTTAATGACAAGAGAAGAGACTTTTATAGGTTTAGGGACTTAAGTAATGAAGAAAGAAATCAGATAATAAAACTTGATAAAAGGTATGGCAAGATAGTTTGCCTATGTCAGCAGATTACAGAAGGTGAAATTGTTGATGCAATTAGAAGGCCTCTTGGTGCTCGTACCTTAGAAGGTGTAAAGAGAAGGACAGGAGCTACTTTAGGTAGCTGCCAAGGCGCGTATTGTATAAATAAAATAGTTCCAATTTTAGCAAGAGAAACAAATAAGAAATTAACTGAAATAGTAAAGGACTCTAAAAATTCACATATATTATTAAATAGAATAAAAGAGTTTGATGGAGTGTAGCTATGGAAACTGATGGAGGAATTTTAACTACGTTAGTAAGGATAAAGGGCGGAAAACATAATGTAGTTCCAGTAAAGAGTACAAAACCAATAGATAAAAAGCTTTGGCTGGAATGTTCAAAGGCATTAAGCAGAATTTATGTAGGAGCACCTATAAAAATTGGTGACATGGTTTGTAAAAACATATTAAATACAGGTGTAGATATTATCTGCACTAAAAATGTAGATAAAGAGTAAATTTATTAGGAGATGATACTTATGCTAGATATAAGAAGGATAAGAAACAATCCAGAAGAAGTTAAGAAGGCTTTACTAAAAAGAGGAGAGGCATATCCAGCCTTCATAGATGAAATAATTCTCTTGGATGAAAAGAGAAGAGGAGTTTTAGTTAAGGTAGAAACTTTAAAAGGCAGGAAAAATCAGGTTTCAGCAGAGATTCCAAAGCTTAAAAAAGCAGGAGAAGATGTAGCTCCAATAATGGCAGAGATGAAGACATTAGGAGAAGATATTAAGAATTTAGATGCTGAACTTACTGAAATTGATGACAGTATTGAAAATATTTTACTAAAGATTCCAAATACACCTAATTCATCTGTTCCAATTGGTAAATCTGATGCAGATAATTTAGAAATTAGAAAATGGGGAGAGCCTACAAGCTTTAAATTTGATGCTAAGGCTCACTGGGATATAGGCACAAAGCTTAACATCTTAGATTTTGATAGGGCAGGAAAGATAACAGGCTCTAGATTTACTGTTTATAAAGCTCAAGGAGCAAGGCTTGAAAGAGCAATAATAAATTATTACTTAAATACTCATGTAGATATAGCTGGCTACACAGAAATTTTGCCTCCTTTCATGGTAAACAGAAAAAGCATGACAGGTACTGGTCAATTACCAAAGTTTGAAGAGGATGCCTTTAAGGTAACTAATACTGATTACTTCTTAATACCTACAGCAGAAGTGCCAGTAACTAATCTATACAGCGATGAAATATTAAATGGAGAAGAGCTTCCATTAAAACATGCAGCTTATAGTGCTTGCTTTAGATCAGAAGCTGGCTCAGCAGGAAGAGATACAAGAGGACTTATAAGGCAGCATCAATTTAATAAAGTAGAATTAGTTAAATTCACAAAACCGGAAGACTCCTATGAGGAACTTGAAAAGCTTACTAATGATGCAGAAAGAGTTTTGCAGGGGTTAGGACTTCCGTACAGAGTTGTTAGGCTTTGCACAGGAGACTTAGGATTCTCCTCAGCATGTACCTATGATATAGAAGTTTGGATGCCAAGCTACAATAGATATGTAGAAATATCCAGCTGCAGCAACTTTGAGGATTTCCAAGCAAGACGTGCAAATATAAGATATAGAGAAACCATTAAGGATAAGCCTCAATATGTTCATACACTAAATGGTTCTGGAGTGGCTATAGGAAGAACAGTAGCAGCCATTTTAGAAAATTATCAAAATGAGGATGGAACTGTAACAATTCCTGAGGCACTTAGACCATATATGGGCGGTAAAGAAATTATAAAGTAGCCTGGTACGCGGATTTTTCTCGTGTAACATTTAGGTGGCAAAGGGACGTTTCTTCTGCCACCTAAATAAAATAAGAACAGTTAAATAACATAATATATTTAATTATACTTTCTCTTTTACTTTAAAAATTATTTTTATTTAAAACAATAAAATTTTTTAAATTTACAATAAAAAATTTTAAAATTAAAGTTGTTGACACATTAAAAAAGGTTTGCTATAATAATCCTTGTCGTTAGTTCATGGAAAGATGGTCGAGTTGGTTTAAGGCACCGGTCTTGAAAACCGGCGTACGGGTGACCGTACCTAGGGTTCGAATCCCTATCTTTCCGCCATTTTAATATTTTTGGAGATGTACTCAAGTGGCTGAAGAGGACGGTTTGCTAAACCGTTAGTAGGGGTTTACTCTAGCCCGGGTTCGAATCCCGGCGTCTCCGCCAAAAGCATCTACCAATTAGGTAGATGTTTTTTAATTCACATAGCACTTAGTAATATTTGATTTTTACTAAGCTATATGCTAATATAATTTTATATCTATGCGATAGTAGCTCAGTTGGATAGAGTAGCTGGCTACGAACCAGTTGGTCGGGGGTTCGAATCCTCTCTGTCGCACCAAAAGAAACCTTGCAAATACTAAGTTTGCAGGGTTTTATTATTTTATAAATTGTCGTTAAAATATAATTTGTCGCGAATTTGTCGTTAAAAGTATTTTTAAGCTTGGCTATATTAAAATGCCAAAATTAATAACGAATAAGGGAATTTAAAAACTAACCTTTATTTTGATATACCTTTAATTTATAAAATTTCATCAAATACATAGATTATGTCCCTTATCTATTATATAATAATTTCATATTAAGGTTTATTTTAACAAATAATAAAAGGGAAGGTTTTTTATGAATAAATTCACAAAATTTCTTTTGAAAATATTAATTCCTTTATTAATATTTTCAAGCATTGGTGTTGCTGCTTATGTAAAATTAGCAACAAATAATACTAATGAAAAACCTGTAACAAACAATGCTAATGAAAAATCAACAGCAAGCGTTGATCCAAATTTAACTAAGTATGTTCAATCTACAATAAAAGACTTCATATCAAAATTTAAAGAATGTACCTGGAATTCATCGTCTAAGATGGACCATATAATTACACTATATGATTTAGATTATAATATCAATGGCTACATATTTGATATTACGACTAATGGTACAGAAAGCGGTTTTGTTGAAATTGATTGTTCAACAGATAATAATATTATTTCAAGTTTTAGTTTTGCAGGAAAGCATTCTTTAAATTCAATGCTAACCGCCTATAAAAAGCAACATGTTAAATCTACTTATCCAGAGCTAAATAAAATTATTTACCTTGGAAGCTATAATTACTTAATAAATAATTATAACTCTAAGACAAATAAATATTATAGTTTAAGTTCACAAAGCGAAATTAAAGAAACATATACAACTTTAAAAAATGACTATATTAGAAATGTAAAACGTAAAATGAATAGTAATCCATAATCATCTAATGTAACATCTAATATAGCAACGACTACAACGACAAAATAAGTTACTAACGCAGATAATGAAATCAGCACATGGATATTTTCTTTCGCTACTTCTTAGCGAAACTTTTAACTGCAGAAAAGATATTTATGGTATAGATAGAACATTGGCAATACGAGAGATAATTAGTAAGATTACGGAAACGGAACCTGGGATAATACTAGATTTAAGGATTTCTCTTTTAGAAGGAATAAATTCTAAAGATGAGGATTTAATCTATAAAAGTTCTCTATTATCAAAGTTGGTTGATACAGAAGTCGATATAATTAGCATTTCTAATGGTATTTATAATATAAACAAGGACATGATCTATCCACCTAAATCTGATGGGAGTAATGTCTATCTTGATTATGGTATATATTTTAGTAAGAAATATCCTAAAAAGATTTGGAATATTGCTGGGAATATAGATGATTTTTATGTAATAGACAAGATAGAGGCAGAAAACTTAACTTTTTCTATAGGGAGGCTCTTATTATCTGATCCATACGCTATAGTTAAGGCTAGCAGGTTTGATGATGATAAAATAAATAATTGTAATGGCTGCAACAGGTGTCACTATTATTCACATAGCGAAGGCTCTTTAACTCAATGTATTTAGTAAGAAATTTTGTTTAGTGCAATGCAAGAGTATACAAAATATAACGATTTAAGACCATCATTTGAAATAGTTAAAAGAAATTCTTAGTAAAGACAATATATTTATAACATCACTAGAACCCACTAATCTTTCTAGATTAGTGGGTATTTTCAAGTAATTTTACGATTAATTTATTTATGTCGCGAATTTGTCGTTAAAAACTGATAAATACAATGTAAAATTAAATGGGCAAGTATTAGATAATATGACTAGAAACGTTAATTTAACTGAATTTAATAAATAGGACAAATTGTAAATTAAAATAAAAATATAACTACGAACCAGTTGGTCGGGGTTCGAATCCTCTCTGTCGCACCAAAACCAAGGGTTTCCGAGTTTTGTAGGTCTTTTTTCATCTCAAATAACTCAACCTAAAGAAAAATTTATAAAAATACACAATAAATAACACATCTAATAGTACCTAAAAAACTTAGAAGTATTAAAGCTTGTAGAAAATATGAATGATGCTTTAATTAATAACAAAATATGGAAACTAATAAAAAACCGATGTATAATTAATTTAAATTATAAAAGGAGGTTAATTTATGAAAAAGGCAATTTTCTGTTTAGGAATTATACTTTGTATTGTTGCTACAATTACAATTATGAAGCCTGCAACTGAGGATCCACCTGCAGTATTATCAACTCCACCATATTCAAACACTATATGTTAAGTTAATATTTCTCAAAGTAATTAAAACTGCCAATTACTCACTTCATAATTGGCAGTTTTAATTACTTTGTAAGTATAGATATTTAATGGTCGTATTCTATAAAAGAAAAAATAAAGCTTATCATTAATATAAGAAATGAAAAATAAAATTTAAAATGATTATATATTAATTTCAAAATAATAATTGTTAAGTTAAAACTAATTATTAGATTTTATTTATAATGTATATGTTATAATTAGTTAAAGAAGGTAATATTAAGTATAAAGAATAGGTGATTTAAGTGGAATTTTTAGAAATTAGACAAAAAATTAAAAGAACTAGAAAAGAACTGAATATGAAACAAAAAGATTTTGAGGACGTAAATATTTCTAGAGCTTTGATTAGTATGATTGAAATAGGAAAGAGAAAGCCTAGTAAGGAAAACATGGAGAGTATTATATATAAGTTTAAAAAAAAGTCCAAGGAATTAAATCTTGAATTTAATTTAGATTTATCATATTTTCAAAGCAGCGCCAAGGATGATGCTCAAGTCTATTGTACAGGAATGCTTAATCGTATAATAAGTATAGATGAAATTATAGCTGTAATAGAAATAGCAAAAAAATATGCATTAGCTTTAACATTAGCTGATGCTTACTTAAAGCTTGCAGATATAAGATTTGAAAAACTAGATTATGCAAATTCTCAAGTTGATTATATTAACGCTTTGGTGAACTATAAAAACATTGATTGTAAAAGTAAGATAACTTATATATATGATATGTTAGGAAGATGCTGCATTAATCAAGCCCAGAATATTCAAGCCTTAAATTATTTTAATTTTGCGTATCACTATTCTTTGTTATATAAGGATGAGGAAATGAAGAAAAAATCAATATACAATATTGCTCTTTGCCATAGAAAGCTTGATAAAATAGATGATGCATTGAAATATATAGATATATATATTTCAATATGCGATAAAGAGAAAGATTTTTTAATATATTCATATGCAAATATACTTAAGGCTAATTGTTATGATTGTAAGGGAGAGTTGATTAGTGCAATAGAAGTCTTAAATGATTTGCTAGAACATACAATTGATACTAAAAACTTGGTATTTGGATATATTTATAATAATTTAGGAGCACTATATTGTAAGCAAGGATATTTCGAAAAAAGTTTGCAATGCTTTAATATGTCTGAGGAAATCAGATCAGAAAAAGATATTCAAAACCTCTCACATACTTTGCTAGAAAAGTCATCAGTATTTATTAAGCAAAATCTTTATGAAGAATCAATTACTTTAATTAAATCATCAATTGACCTAGCAATAAAATACAATGATATAGAATATATATTAAAGGGACATTATCAACTTATAAAAATATATAAGACATTAAAATTTGATAAAGAAGTTAAAGAAAATTATATACGAATATTGAACTTATTGACAGATAGTGGTTCTAAAAACTATAAAGATGAAATAGTTAAGATTTGTGTAGAACTATTGCGCATATTTTTGTCAGAGAAGGATATACAGCAATCACTTAAAATATTAGATGTGTTAGAAACATCATATTAATGTTAAAATATGATATACTTTTACTTAAATAATAGGGCTGCTGATTACATAGGAGTAATTGGTAGCCCTATTAATATTATTAAGGTAATTATTTATCTTTATGTAAAAAACAACAAATATGCAACAAAAAATATAGAAAAATTTGTTGCATACTATTTACAAATGAAATTATAAGATGTATTATATATACATAATTAAAATTATACGAATACAATTAACTTAATATCATAATTTTGCAATTAACATATTTGCATAAGACCCCTTAGCTAAAATTTAATTTACTACAGAAAGCATTGAAGTATATTATTATTTAGTTATCATTACCATATTTAATTATGGTAAAAATATAAAGGAGGTCTTTTTATGAACAAACCGTTAAGAAAGTTGTTTGTACTCGGGCTGGCACTTGCAACAACATTTATACCAGCAAACACTTTAACTAAAGTCTCATCAACAACAGGTATTGCTAATGCCCAAAACTCTTGGGCAGCACAACCACAAGTCAAAGTTAAAAGATCATCAACCTCAGGTCCAGTTGGATTAACTCCAGCACAACTTAAAAAAGCATATGGATTAGACCAAATTTCGGCTACAGGAGCAGGAAAGACAATAGCAATTGTAGATGCCTATGGCAGTCCTACAATGCAAAATGATTTAACCACTTTCAATAACCAATTCGGTCTGCCCCAAGCCAACTTAACTATTGTCTATCCAAGCGGTAAGCCTGGGAAAACTGATGGTGGTTGGGCTCTTGAAACAGCAATGGATGTAGAATGGGCACACGTTATAGCACCAAGCGCTAACATACTTTTGTGTGTTGCTAAATCAGCTTCCATTTCAGATTTACTTGCTGCTGAGGATTATGCTACTTCACTTGGTGTTCAGGTAGTATCCAACAGTTGGGGTGGTTCTGAATTCTCAGGAGAAACCACTTACGATTCTCATTTTCAGCATTCAGGAATTACTTATGTTGCTTCCACAGGTGACAATGGTTCTGGTGTAGGCTGGCCTGCAGTATCCCCTAATGTACTTGCAGTTGGTGGAACTACATTAAACATTGATTCAACCGGAACTTATCAGAGTGAAAGCGGTTGGACTGGGTCAGGCGGAGGAACAAGTGTATATCAAACAGAACCAAATTATCAAAATAATTGGACAAGCATTGTAGGCTCACATCGAGGGAATCCAGATATTTCTTTTGATGCAGATCCTAATACTGGTGTTGCAGTTTATGATAGTACTAGAGATAATGGTCAAGTTGGTTGGTTTCAAGTAGGTGGGACAAGCCTTGGAGCTCCATGTTGGGCAGCTATGGTTGCACTATTTGATCAAAATCGAACAAATGCATATACAAGCTTTGATGTTATGACTCAACTTTATAATTTAGCTGGAACTGCAGGAAGTTCAGGATATTCTACTAATTACCATGATATTATCCAAGGCAGTAATGGAGGTTATAATGCACAAAGTGGTTATGATATGGTAACAGGAATAGGTAGTCCGAAAGCAAACTACCTTGTACCTTATATGACAACTGCTCCATAATTTAGAAGATAAATTGTTAAAATAAACAAAGGTAAAATATAATCAAGTAAAATACCTGAGGAAGATAATTCCTCAGGTATTTTTATTTGGAAGTATTAAGAGTAAAATTATAGAATATATTGATAAAAATATATATTTATATGGAACTTATTAGCGGCTTAGTTCATCTAATTAGTGATTTAAATTGTTTTTGGCAAGTATATTTTAAAGCACTTCTGAAGTTAATTTTTGAAGCACCCCACCTCCATTACTGGGATTTCATGGTGGAATTTGTGAGTCTATGACTTGGGCCTGTATGTACTAGCAAATGGCTGTGATGCACAAGCCTGTCCATAACACGAAACTGGGGTACTGTTAGAACTAAGTATATTACTCAAAAATAAATCCTCAAAAAAGTAAACCAGAGTGTCAATTTAGCACTGTTAAAGAAGTACATTCTTATTCCCTATTCATTAATTATGTTCACGTTTTTCTTTCTAATGTAGAATATGATGAATACGAAAATAGGGATAATCACGTAATTCATTAAATTTATATATTGCAAGTAGTCTAATAATTTAAATAAGGTAAATAAATTTCTACCTGCAAAGAATGCTGAAAAGTATAGACAAATCCCAACTAAATATAGCATAAAGGGACGATCAATATTAAGCTTTTTAAATACTTTCATAATGGCAAACAGAGTTATTACCGTTCTTAATAGCCATCCTGCAACTATCTGAAGCATTACAAAAAGCTCACCTGCTTCCAGAAAGTTAAACTGCCGTATGAGTTGTGTTTGCATAAGCTTTGGGTAGGACATAGAGTTTAGTATGGTAATTTCAAAAGTAGCAATTGTACCTGTCATTGAAATAATCTGCATTTGGGCTACATAAATTAATGCATATAAACTATATTTAGATATTATTTTAGTGTCTTTTATGTCAGTTAAATATAGCAGTACTATGTACAACCCTCCATAAGCACCAATTAGTTTAATCACTGTTATAAAAAAATTCATATCAAAACCATGCTCTAATATTGGTAAAAGTCTAATAAAATCCTTGTATTTCCATGTTAAGAAAAAAAGTATAACTCCAGATGTGCTTATAAATATTATTCCTATGAGAACAGAACTTAAGACAGCGGAATACCCGCACTTTACAATATACACAGCTACTGGAACACTTAAAAGTAATAGGTTCCAGACAGGAGTATATATAAGAAATTGTACATTAATTGAACTTGCCTCAACTGCTGCACTTTCAACAAGAGATAGAAATATATTTAGTGCAAACATTATTATAAGAAAATTCCCTATTACATTTCCAAATGCAGCTTTATATATATCTATAATATCGTAGCAATTCTTTCTCTTACAAATATATAAAATAGATAAAAAAAAGATAATTATAAAAATAGTGGCAAATATTAGAGAAATCCAAGAATCTCTGCCGCCAGTTTTTGTGAAAATAGTTGGATATGTTTTAATTGGTACCACTATAAGTCCTGTAATAAGAAAAAAGAGATGTCTTTTATTTAAATTAGACATATTATAAACTCCTTTAAAAATGTATATATTTTCATTATTGACACATTTTATATACATATATCATAAGTAAATACATTAAATGAAGGAGTCAAACTATGTATGTTGAAAATTTAGAATATATAAAAACTAAATTAAACAAAAATCAAGATGTAAGATATAAAAATATTAATTTACCTACTGGAGTTTTGACTCTTATTTTTATTGAAAACCTGGTGGATAAGGATTTTATAAATAATTTTATTATTTCACCACTTTTAAAAGATCAAAAAGAACAATTAAGTATAGATATTATTATAAATAGAACCCTGCTTTGTATTTCTACTGCAAAATTATTACATATAGATGATTGTGTGCATCAAATACTATCAGGTGAAGTAATAATACTTTCAAGTTTTAGTGACAAAGTAATAATTTGTAATGCAGAAAAAAGTGTTCATAGGTTAGTTGAGAAATCAATTAATGAGCCTGTTATTAAAGGATCACAAGAAGGTTTTAACGAATCAATCAGTGATAATATTAATCTAATAAGAAAAAGAGTCAAGAACCAATCTCTTAAGATAGAAGAATTTCACCTAGGAACTGATAGTAATAGCTCTGTAATTCTTATGTATATAGAGAATAAAGCTCCAGAAAAACTGGTTAATTTATTTAATAAAACTATAAATAATTTAAAAGTAGAATATATATTGGATACCAATTATATTGAAGAGGAGTTAAAATGCAAAGGAACGGATTTTGATACTATAGGATATACGGAAAAACCTGATATATTAGCTTCAAAGTTATATCAAGGAAGAGTTGCAGTTTTAGTTGATAACTGTCCAACAGCCATTACTGCTCCTTATTTCTTTATAGAATATTTTCACGCTCCGGATGATTATTATTTAAATAAAAATGTAATTGATTTAGTGAGAATACTAAGGGTATTTACTTTTTTTTTAACTGTATTTTTGCCTGGATTTTATATTGCACTATTTACTCATCATTCTTCACTTATACCTCCAACCTTTGTATTTAAAATAGCGGAGTCTAGGGCTGGTGTGCCATTCCCTACAATTATCGAAGTACTTATTATGCTGTTCTTCTTTGAGCTAACCAGGGAGGCTTCTAAAAGAATGCCATCAACAATTGGTCAATCCTTAAGCATGGTATCCTCATTAATTCTTGGTCAAGCAGCTATTGGTGCGGGATTAGCTTCAGAAGGAACTATTGTTATTGCAGGAATATATGCAATAACCTCATTTATTAATCCAAAGCTATCAAGTATAACACCTATTTGGACTCTAATGAATGTAGCTGTATCTGGTATGTTTGGGTTACATGGTTTTTTTATTTTTTTAATATTGATAATTGCTCATATTGCATCCCTAAATAGCTGTGGATACCCATACCTTTTCCCAATTGGAACGCCTAATGAGTTTAAGAATAAAGGGAAAGATTACATTACAAGAGGAAGGCTTAAGGAGATTTCAGGTAAAATCTTTTGGAGGAGTAAGAAGGCATGAAAAGAATATTGGCTTTTGTAATTGTTTTATCTTTTTCTGTAGTAATGCCGATAACTAGTTATAATGATTTAGATAAATTATTGCTAGTTACCTCAATTGTAATTGATAAGACTAATTCTGATACTTATAGTATTTATTTTGAAGCCTTTACTCCAGCCACTAGTACTTCAGGTATGAAAAAAGAAGGAGAAAGATCCATTCTTCATTTGTATGCTGATAATGTAACTGATTTAATAACTAAAGTTAATGCTCAATCAAATCTTAAGTTAAATTTTACGCATAATAGGATTATTTTTTTCACGGAAAGGGCGGCTAGTGATGGAATTGACAATATTTTAGATGTTTTTTCTCGTGGAGAAGAATTCCTAAAAAGAAGTTTCATAGCCATTTTTCATGGTGATCCAGAAAAGTTATATTCACTTAACTTAACAGGAGAAAAGTTTTTTGGGTTATCTGTAATCTCCCAATTAAGTAATACTAGAAAGTTAATCGGAGTTACTGAAGATATGACCATAATTAGATTACATAATGAAAGTTCTTTAGGCAGTAAGACATGTATTATTCCAACTATTAAAATAGTACATAAACCCAATGCAGATTATTTAGATTTTAAAGGCTCAGGTATTTTAAGAAATTATAAACTGATTGGTGAATTAAATGATACACAAACTATATATACTAATTTTCTTTTAAATAGAATTATTACTACAGGTATTGAAACTATAAACCCAAGCTCTGATAATAAATCAATGGGTCTTAGAGTAACAAAAGCTAAAACTAAAACTAAATACAATTATTCAAATGGGCAATTTCATATATCAAAATATATTACTGTTCATAGCATCGCTCGTGGCAGCTTTGGGAAAATAGAACTAAGTAATGAAAATGTTAAAAAAATAGAAAAAGAAGCTTCTTCAAGATTAAAAGATGGATTTATTAAGTTGTTTACGGACAATAAAGAAAAGGGTATTGATATTTTAAATGTTCAAGAGGATTTTTATAGACATTATCCAAAGTATAGCAAAACTAACATTTTAGATAATACTGAGCTAATAGTTAATGTTAATGTAATTGTTGATATTTCTACTGATCCAAAGGATTTTAATTAATAATCCAGTTGGTCGGGGTTCGAATCCTCTCTATCGCACCAAAAATAAAGGCTTTGGAGTTATCCAAGGGCCTTTTTCATTTCTTTTGCCCAAAAAATTGGATTATAAAGAGCCACTTCTATAGTTTGAAGTGTGGTTGTATAAATTTCTATAGTAATAAAGATCAGTAGAATATTTTGTCAGATATAAAGGAAACTAAATTTATTTGTAGAATATAGGTAATGTATATTTTTTAAAAGAGTTATATAATTTTTAAATTATATTAAGAAATCTGGATTAAAGGAAATTATTAACGAATATCAAAAAAATTATTATTGGGGGAGAAGTTATTATATGTTAGAAGTAACAATGAAAATTAATGTTTACAATCACAGTGAATTAGCAAAAAGTATTCCTAAGAAATAAAAAATCAGATTCTTACAGAAGGAATTATAAATTAAAAAATTGAATGTGAAATCAAAAAACAAATAAAGGAAGCTCTACAGCAGAGGATAAAAGATTAAAAATTACTAATTAGATTTTAATAAAAAAGTAGGAGATGGAATTTAAGATGATAGAAATAAAAATTCAGGTTGACGTAGAAAATCATAAAGAAATTGCACAAAGTCATGGTGCAATTTTTAAGCTTGTGCCAACATTTCTTTTAAGTGGTAAAGTTGAAGAAGAAATAAAAAAACAACTAAAAAAAGCTTTAAATGAAAGTTTAAAAAATGAATTATCTATAAGAGGGGTAGAAGCTAATGTAAGTGTAAGTTAGTAACAGGTCGGGGGTTTGAAACCTCTCTGTCGCACCAAAAAGAAACCTAGCAAGTGAAAGATTGCTAGGTTTTTATCTTTTTAATGGAAAACAAAATGATAAGATTTTAAAAAATCAATTCTCCCGGTTTATAGCCCTCAGGCAAATCTTCCTCACTTAAAAATTTGAAGTTGTCATCACGCAGTATTGGTAAAAATGCCTCGTATGGTATCCTTGGAAACTCACAGGCATAATTACTGGCTCCAAACCATTTGCCTTCTTTGCTGCTCAAATTTAAATCTCTAGCAAATTTAGTAGAGTTTGAGCAATCATGAACTGCTAAATCCCACTTTTCTTCATCCGCTATTTTCATGAATTTCAGAGTTAATTCTCTACTCCAAATTGGAGATATATAGCCTTGCCTTGCAATATACAAGTTTTCCCCATAGTAATTATCAATGTTATTCTCATTTAGGTGTAATTCTGCACAATTCATAAAATCCAGGTTTGTCTCTAAGATCGCTTGCTTTTTCTTAAAAAAAGCTTCGTAAAACTCAGGAGTCATTGGAGTTTCAATACCTACATTTTTAATATATTTTTTCGCTATTCCAATATTTTTAATAACCTTGTCTGAACAATTAGAAGCACCAAGATTGAAACGTATTTCGTCAAGACCGGCTTCACCTAATGCTTTCAACGTCTCTTCTGTAGCTAAAGTACCATTTGTATATAGATGTTGATGAACGCCTGCATCATTAAATTTCTTTATTATTGAATAGTATTTTTCAATTTCCATGAAGGGTTCTAAATAAACGTAGGCAACACCAGTAGGCTTCTGGTGGATAGATAGAAGTAAATCAATATCCTTCTCATAAAACTTTGTGCCTCCAATTTCCCACATACCTTCGCCAACTGGAGGAATATCATCTAGTTCTCCATAATTGTAACAGAACTTACACTCTATATTACATTTATTTGTTTTCCTAATTGCACCGAGTCCTGTGCCAAGCAAACAAGAACGACATCCTTTGGCGAACTTGCTTTCATTTCCCACAAATAAAGTTCTGTTCTCCAAGGTTTTCAAACCTTTAATTTCTGACATTAGCATATCATTTCTATGATCAATGGCCTCCTCAATTTGTGCAAAGGTAGAGTACATAATCTCCTTTTGTTTGGTCATTAACTCCTCTTCCTCTGGCAATATTGAAAAAAACTCAAACCATGCCAAGGCATCTTTCTTTGAAATTTTCATAATGTATCCTCCTAGTGTTTTTAAACCTAAGTATAATGATTCAATTCAAGACTTATATCTATACTTTTTATTATTCTTCAATAGAGATACGAACTCCACATTCTATTCTATATAAATATTAAATTAAAAACAATTATTAATTTACTCCAAATACAAGAATTATATTATTGCACCTATAGAACTCATGTCACAATTTACTACATTGTTAATAGTTTTGAATAGAGTGTCAGATGTATTTTTTGATAATAATTACCTTATCTTAATTGTAAATTTTAAATCATCTCTTATATTATAGCGTTTTTCATAGTCTATCGCTTTCAATTTGTAGGACTTATTCTTATCAAGATTTTGAAGTTCAGCAATATATTTATTACTTCCTGGCTGATCTTCTCTAACGATTCCATCATAAAAGGCATATTCCTTATTATCATTATCAACAATCCATAGCTTTGAATTGGATAAGAGAGCCATCAAATCGCTGCATTCATAATAAATTAAAGTTTTATCCTTTTGAAAATCAATTTTAGTTATTATATACCCCCCTAACTTTCCTTCATCTAGTATAGTGTTATTGTTTATGCTTATTGGAACCTCTTTCATATCCATAGGTACTGTTCCTTTCTCATTGTTTTTCTTTTGCATGAACTGTTGGATAGTAGTATATGGGATTATATTTATTGTTTGAGTATCTTCTAAAGCATTACTGTATATCAATTGATTACTGTAAATCTTTGATTTTTGTGAACCTTCTCCACTTCCTGATTTATAATTTAATTTTCTTCCTTTATCATCATATATCAAATATCCACCCTTATCTCCATAAAATCCTCCATTAAAGTTCTCACTAGTTTTTATAACTGTATTTATAGGAGTCAGGATTATCCCATTAACTTTAAGTCCTGGTCTTAATGCTGATAAATCAATATCAGTTTTTATTTCTTTAGACTTTAAATTTATTTTTTCTTTAGATACTTTAAATTTAAAGTCCCAATTACCTTTTATTTCTCCAACAAGTTCTCTTATATCCAAGTTTATTAAAAATTCATTAGGAATCTTTATGTTTACTGATGAAGCATTTATAGAAGAACTGTTTCCTAAATTAATATATTCAACTCCTATATAAGACTTGCTGTCTTTAAATAATCCACTTGCACCACTGCCTGTATTAACAGTTTTTCCATTTATCATTATGTTGCTCTTAAAAATAAATGGGTCAGTTTTTAGGTCTTTGTCACTCTTAACTGTATAACCTAATGCCAACTGCACACCATCATAGGCTATATCATTTATTGTGATTTCTACTCCATTTGAAGATTTAGATACATTTAAACTCTCTTTGTAGGTGATATAGTCTTTATCAATAATATTATTTTCACTTAAAAATTGAAACACTGAGCCAACTACAGGAAGATTTCTTGCAGCAACTGGGAATGCTATACTGATACTACATATAATAATCACTGCTAAGGAAGCTGCTATTGCTAATTTCTTTAGAATAGTGCCTTTATTTTTCCTATCGTCAGGTAGGTTGGCTATGGTATTTTTTATTATTAAATCTAGAGCATCAGGAATTGGTAATTTCTCACTGCTAGCTTTTTCTTTTAATATATCATCTAATAACAAGTCTTTATCCATATCTAAATACCTCCTATGCATCCTTAAGGATTTCATACAGCTTATTTCTAGCTCTAGATAGTCTTGATCTAACAGTACCCTCGGGAATATTAAGCAATTTTGCAATTTCCTTTTGAGGCATATCTTCGAAGTAAAATAATGTTGTTATAATTCTTAAATCATATTCAAGTGAATTTACTGCATTTGTAAGTTCAAGATTATGAAAGGTTTCTATGAAGTAAGTATTTTCCTTCAGATCATATATTGGTATTGACCGTTTATTTCTTTTTAATATGCTATTGCATTCGTTTAGAAGTATCCTAGTTAACCATGTCTTAAAATATTCATCTTTCTTAAGATTAATTATTTCAACATATGACTTCACTATTGTATTTTGAATTGCATCTTCAATATCTTCCTTATTGCTTAGAATACTTAATGCTATTCTATACATTGATGCCTTGTTATTTTGGATAAGTCTTTCAAAAGCCTGCTTATCTCCTTTTTTGGAGAGCCGAACATATAGTTCTGTATCAATCCCTTTTGTAATCAGTGATGCAATTTGCACTTCACTACCTCCTTGATAGATAATTTAAATCTATTAAAAATCATTACATCTATTAGATAAATAAAACATATAAAATGTTCGCGAAGAGATAAACTTTTTACAACTTTTGAGATTTTATTTACAAATATATTCCATAAACGCTTTTCAAAATCCTCTTTAATAAAAATTATCTTAGAACGATTTCTCTTGTGTCATTTTATTCTCATATACTTATCTTTCAATCCCAACTTTTATTAATAGTGTAATTCTAATTGGAAGGATTGGAGAAAAAATTATAGAATATATACCAAGATAAATCGATAAGAAATGTAAAAGTTTATAAATTTTAGTACATACGTTGAACCTTTTTTATTTTTAAGTATCTATATAAGTGAAATTAAAAAATGTCTAATGGAAGCGGGGTGAGGCTTTGATTAACTGTAGTGTAATAGAAAGGATTAAGGAGGGAGACAGAGATGCTTTTATATTAATTTATAATACCTATAGGTCAAAGGTTTATAGCACCGCTTATTTTATTTTGAAAGATTGTCAGTATGCTGAAGATGTTGTTCAAGAAACATTTTTGCAGGTGTACTTAAAGATATATAAGTTAAATGCTCCAGAAGCTTTTGAAGCATGGCTTTATAAAATTACTGTTAATTATTGTTTTAAGCTTTTAAAGAAAGATAAAAAAAACAATTTATTAGAATTAGATGAAAATTCAAGTTTAAATAAACCTGATAGAGATGAGCAAAATGTTCCTGATAACATAGTTATTCAAAATGAAATGAAAGATGCAATTATGCATTGCATATATGGTTTGCCTAATAAACATAGGGTTGTTCTTACATTATTTTATTTTAATAATATGAGCTTAAAAGAAATAGCAGATATAATGGGCTGTTCTGAAGGGACAATTAAATCAAGGTTATATTATGGAAAGAAAATACTGAAGGACTTATTAGATAGTGAATATAACTCAAGTTTTAATAATACAGTGGGAGGTCCTATATATGAATCTCGATGATATAATTAAAAATTCTTATGAGCAAGAGGCTGTTAAGGTAGAGCTAAGCCAAAATAAAGAAATTGAAACATTGAATTATATTTTATCTAATATAGACAAATCTCAAGGTAATATTTTAACAAAGGTCACTAAGAAATTTAGAAGTTACTTATCATTTTTACGCATTAGTGAAGCGTTTGGAGTGATAATTATTCTTTTTATTACTTTTGTTTTACCCATAATAATAACACAGAATAAGCAGGTATCTATTACTAATATATCAAGTAACCCATTGGACCAGAATAAAATTGAGGGAAACAAAGATAATGGTATTAATATGATTGATAAAGAAGTGCCAAAAGGGGTTCTTGATAATATAAAAATCAAGAATGAAGAAATTAAAGACAAAGATAGGATTCAGAAGGAAATTACTTTTAAAATAGAGAAACCAACTATAGATCTAGGGGATTTAAAGGAAGTAGATGTTACCCTCAAAAAAGAAATAATTAATGAAGATGATCCCAAAAGTAAAAAGACCTATGATTATTATACAGAGGAATACAAAGGAAATAACGAAAAACAGCTAATCATTGTTCAATCAAACGCAGTTACAGATACACCATTAAATCCAATTAATTTAACAGAAAAGGGAATTATAAAAGGCGTTGAAGCCTTTATTTGTGAATCTAATGGTGGTTGGACTCAGGTTATGTTTATAAAGGATAGCAAATTTTATAATGTATGTGGCAGTAAAATACCTAAATCTGAATTAATAAGGATAGCAGAGTCACTAGCGTAACTTTAATAAATGATACTAACATAAAGAATCTACTTATACATCAATTAAAATCTAATAGCTAAGTATCCTGACCTTAAAATTACTATTCCTATAGAATAGTTGCTTTAAAGAAGTTAGTGGTTACTTAAAAATATTTAATTTTCCCTGTAACTTTTCCTAATGTTGGTAGTCTATATATATAGATGAACCAACATTAGGAAAGAAAGGGATATAAATGATTTTAGATAAATTAATAAGTCATATTAATAATTATATGATTATCAGCAACATTACGCTGTACTTAATGAGTACTTCCATAATTATTATGAGCATTGTATATATAGTTCATCTGTTTTTAAAGAAACAACTTTTTGAACGTAATATGATTTATGCAGGCATTGCTGCAAGAATATTAATGTTTCTTGGGTTTACAATAGAATTTGCTCATCAGATGACAACCTACGATAAATATAGGCCAATTTATAATGCTAAGTGGGACGCTGCAATACAATTAGTTCATTTTCTGTTTTGGGGATACATTGCAGTAGTAGGAATATATTATTTATTAACCATAGGTATAAAGAAATATAGAGGCTTTATTTATACCTTCGATATATCAATGATGAGCATTCCTTTAGTCTTCGGATTAGTTTTAGGGATTTTTCAAGGCCTTTATAGTGGTGGTATAGAGACACTGTTATTGATACCATTACCAGCGGCTTGTATTTATATATTTTATCAATACTATTGGAGAAGAAAACTGACCTATTTTGCTGCCTTCTTCATAACTACAGTAATTACACTTACTTGTGCCTATAAGTTTAAGTCCTTAAAGCTAATGCTGCCTTTTGCAGCTTTTATGCTCCTGCTTGGAATTTATGATTTAATTATGGCAGACCTCCAAATAAAAATATACATGCCGTTATTATTAATACCTCCTATCATCTTTATCTTTGCTGCTAATCCTTTTTATAATTTATGGACATTAATAGAAAACGAACAAGCTTATACAGTAAGTAATATTTTTTATAAAGATGTAAAGAATTTTTCCCTAAATGACATGGAAAAAAGAATTAGAGGGGCCCTTGATGACAAAAATGATAAACTGCTTATTAAGAAAGTATCCAATTCTTATATCGGCAAAGATTATGAACTTCAACTTGGAGAATATGACATTAGGGTTTTAGGTGTGGATGGTAGAACTCTGGGAATCACGCGAAATGATTATCAAAAAGCAGGAATCGGCAGTATAAGTTTTAATAAAGCAGAGCTTATGAAAAAAAGTTTAAACTTCTTAAAGCAACTTGGGTATAGCTATAATCCTGATATAGTTGATGTAAAGAATTGGATGAAAAATGGTGACTATACTATAAGCTTTTATCATAAATATACTGATGGTAAGCTCACTGATACCTTTCCAATGTGTGAATTCATATGGAATAATGATTCAAGGTTAAAGTATTTAAGTATAACAGGAGTCTTTAATATTAAAGATTATTCAGAGGTTAAGATTAATGAATCACAGATAAAGGTAATTTTAAATGATTTTTATAAAAAGCTTAACAAAAGTACTCCTAATTACGTCATAACTAGTATTAGAGAAATTTGGAGAAGTGGTGTGGATATAACTTGCGAAAATGGTGATAGCTTTGAAATTGATGCTACAAGTGGTGAAATAATTAACTATAACAACTTAAAGGTTGATAACAAATTTGATAAGACAATGGAAGGCACCATAAAAAACAGAGGAAAGGCTATTAACTATGCAAAAGCCATAACCTCATTATGGGCTAAAGCAGATTTTAAAGAAACACAGCTTGGAAAATCATACTCCTATGGACAGTACAACTTTATAGGTAAAATTCCAGGGATAAAAATAACAATTGAAACACTTGTCAACATCAAGGGGGAACTGGTAAATTTTAGGCAGAATATAGTCCCGGATAATAGTAAATATTCAAGTAATGCCTTCAAAATTAATAGCAAGGAAGCTATTAAATTAGTAGAAGAAAGGTTCAATCCTTTTAAAATTTATACAGTGAAGGCTGCTTTGGTATTAACAACAGATGATTATAATAATACGGAACTTAAATGGAGAGTGGGAGTAGTGCCATTTATGAGTTCAGAAAAGTTATATTATTTAGTAGATGTGAATACAGGTATGGTAGAGCCTGTAAGTTATTAATGGGTAGGTGAAAAATATGAGAGTGGGTAAGAGCCAATGTTCAATTTTTAAAGACTTATATGAAGCTTTCCTTCAAGGTGAAACTGAAGAAGAGACTAGGATTTGGATGAATGAGCACATAAAAGAATGTAGCCACTGCAGTGAATGGTCTAAAGACTACGAGAAAGATAAAAAGGATAAAGTTATAGATACAAGCGTACAAAAGGACATGTATGACGAGGCAAAAGATGTAATTAAAAAGACAAAGCTAATTGTATCTATTGGAATGGGATTAATAATATTCATAGCCCTTTGGATGTCTGTTTGGATTGGTACTTAGGTGGACTAGATGGAAGCTATACAGAACATAGAAGAGCTTTATGAAAAATACAGACCCTATATCTATACTTATTTATTCTATCAAACAGGAAGTAAAGAAATTTCAGAAGAACTATCACAGGAGGTTTTTCTTAGAGCCTTCAAGAGCTTATCTACTTATAGAGGTGACTGCTCTGTTAAAACTTGGCTTTATACTATAGCTCATAATTTATATGCTACCTGGTATAAAAGGGAAACAAAATATGGTATGACCACTTTGGATAATACAAATGAAGCTGATTTTTTATCTGAGGAGGGTATACCAGAGGATTCTTTGGAGAAGAGAGAAAGAAGAGAGCGGGTAAGAAAAGTATTGAATCTACTTAAGGAAGAGCATCGAACTGCGCTAATTCTATGCGATGTAATGGAATTTTCTTACGCTGAGATTGCAGAGCTTTCTGGATGGAATTTATCTAAGGTAAAGATAGTTATCTATAGAGCTAGAATTCAATTTAAGCTCCTCTTTGAAAGTGAAGGTGATAACATATGAAGTGTTTTCTTATAAGAGACTTGCTTCCTTTTTATGCAGCTGGGAAAGTATCAAGTGATACAAAAGACGCAGTAGAGAAGCACTTTCAAGAATGTGGTGAGTGCCTAAAGCTTTATAACTCTATTACGGACTGCAGTGAGGAAATAAAGGTTTGTGAAGAGTTCCTAGTTGATGTTAAACCAAAACCAGGAGATAGAGAGTTTTGGAGAAAATATTATGGCAGCTTATATATAAGAGGTATTTGTTTGTTTTTGGTTGTACTTATATTTGTAATAGAAGTAATAAGGCTAATTAAATATTTTAGATAGCACTAAATTAAATGGCTGAAATAAAAGGAAGTGGATTGAAAGTATAAGGCATATATATGCCTTATACTTTTTATTTTAAATTACCTCAAAATTGCATATTATTAAGCTAATAACTATAAAGTAGTGTCTAGACTATAGGGTATATCATTTTCCGCTTATTATAGCTTGGTCTATAAGGGATGTTAAGGCTTGTACCCCATTAGGGTTCAAATGCACACCGTCAGATGAAAAGTATTCAGGATGATTAATTGCTGAAGAATACCAATCAACTAGTGTAATGTTTTTGTTTTCCATAGACTTTTTATTTAAAGTTTCATTTACTACCTTTTCCCATGGACGCGGCACACGGGTATTTATTAAATAAATATGTGCTTTTGAGAATGAACTAAGTAAAGTATCTATCTGTTTGTCAGTAAAATAACCATTTGTTCCAAGCTCAATGATAACTGCATTATCTGCATTATTAAAAGCAGAATATGCATGGGCTAATTCAACTGCTTGATTTAATTGCCTACCAACCTTAGCATCAATTGTTAGATTAGTATGTTTTTTATTTAAATCTGCAGCAATATCTAGCATGATAGAATCTCCAATGGCCAGCATTTTATTATAAGTCTTACCGGTAGACTTAGAACTTGCTTTATTTTCTTCAATAGAGCTAGCCTTAGAATCATCAGCAGAGCTTGTATTAGAATCTTCAATTTTAGAAGACTGTTTTGAATTATTTATTTCTATTTCAATTGTAGATGATTCATTCTTTTCTGCTTGAGCTTTATCTTTCTGAACACCTTTGATACAAGAGGTAAATAAAGAAATTACTAAAGGTAGTATAATCATAACGGAAATTCCTCTAGCTAAAACAGGGTTTTTTACTTTAATAGACAAGTACTTCATTAATATTTTCTTAAATCCATATTTTCGAATAGGCATTTCAATGAAGCGATATGAAAGTTCAGCAATAATAATTATAATAACTATTTGCAAGCACACACCCCAGTATGCTGGATTTCCAATTTCATAAACTGGAGTACTTAAAACAATTATAGGATAATGCCAAAGATAAATTCCATAGGATCTCTTACCCAGCCAGCTTAAAGGCTTCAATGAAAGTAAACGACCTAAATAACAGCTAGGATGTGAAATGCAAGCTATAAGTATGGCTGCATTTAAACTAATAAGTAACATTCCTCCTCTATATAGAAATGATTGATATTCATTGGTGAAAATAACACTAATAATAAATACAGAAAAAGTAATTATACTTGTAATATTTAATGCAGTTTTTTGCTTAACAGATATTTTTTTAGAGGATATTCTGTTCATTGGATAAATAATAGCCAGCCACCCCCCTATAAGTAGCTCAAAGGCACGAGTATCTGTCCCATAATAGACACGGCTGGGATCCTCTCCTGGTATATACAGTATAGCCATTAACGTAGCTGAACATAATGCTGCCATAAAAACAAATTTGGAAAGCTTTGTTCGTTTTTTAAAAACCTTTAGACCTGTTATAAGCACAATAGGCCATATTATGTAGAATTGTTCTTCTATTGCTAAGGACCAAAGATTCTTTAAAGGTGATGGTTGTCCAAAACTATTGAAATAAGAAAGTTTATGAAAAATAAACCACCAATTGCTTATATAAACAAGAGAGGAAGCTGCATCTCCCTTTATTGTGCTCACTATTTCGGGATGCAATAGCGCAGCCCATACAAAAGTTATTATTATCATTACATAAGCAGCTGGTAACAACCTTCGAATACGTCTAATCCAAAATTCACGAAAACTAAAATTATGGTTATTTTCTTGTAATGCTAAAATATTAGATGTTATAAGATAACCAGATATAACAAAGAATATATCAACCCCTAAAAAGCCTCCTCCAGCCCAACTGAAGCCAAAGTGGTATGCTATTACGGCTAATACTGCAAAGGCTCGAAGCCCATCTAAGCTAGCTATATAACTATGGCTTTGCGTATTATTTAACATAAAAATCTCCTTTCATTAATCAATTACTAAATTTTAAAATTAAGATTCAAGCTAAAATATAAATAAAATATTTAGCGTTTTATGGCCTTTCTTAATAATTGACGCTAAAAGAATACAAAAAGTTTTAAAAACATTTATATTTCTACATAAGTTAAAAAACAAAGACAGCAAAGAATATATTTCATATTTCTGCTGTCTTTATATTATTACTTCCTATTTTCATAAGTATTTATGAGCCTTACTGATTTGTGTATAGGGGTCAGTTTCTCGTAGTTTTTAGACCATTCACTGCAGTGGCTGCATTCTTTTATGTGCTCCTTCATCCAAAATGAAGCTGATTTTTTGTCTGAGGGTTTAGCATAATCTATTGCGCCAGATTGATAGCCTGATCTAGCAACCATAACCCCTGCTATATTAGCTAATTCATTTAATTTGGATCTAATCACTTACTTCACCAATTGATACAGGATTCCTCTTATCTTTACACTCAACCGCTGGTCTATATCTAATACTCAAATGAAAAAATTCATAGTAAACATCAAATTCATTATTTGTACCATTCTTCCCTACAATACTTGTTATTTTTGATACCACAGTATCATAGCCTTTATTACTACTATTAATAATTAAAATTTTTAAAAAAAATGCAACATTTTCACAAGCTCATTTGTATATAGGATAGAAGTTAATCTTCAAAACAATATATGCAAAGAGAGGAATATTTTAAAATGAAAAATTTTATTATTAGTTTCATATGTGTTGCAATTATTATTTCCGTGGGTGTTTATACCTATGACGTTAAGAATATCAAAGCAAGCGCTTCTCTGAATTCAAGTTCTACTAAACCAAACAAAGAATTGTCTTCAAAGCAAATTCCTAACCCAATGAAAGAATACAGTACTTTGGATGAAGCAAGAAAAGCAGCAGGATTTAACTTTGTGATACCTACAGTTCTACCAGATGGTTATCAAATGAACGGTATTAAAGTTATAAACGGCAGTATGGCTGAGGTTACTTACAAGAAAGGCGATTTAAAAATTATATACCGAACAGTTGCAGGAAATTCCGATATTAGTGGTGATTATAATGCTTATGATGTAGTTAAAACTATTACTGCTGGAAATACTAAGGTTGTTATAAAAGGTAAAAGTGATGGTATCAATCTTGCTACATGGACCAAGGAAGGGGTAAGCTTTTCTTTGTCCTTTGCCGAAGCTGTTAATGAAAAAGCAGTTTCAACAATGGTTGAAAGTATTAAATAATTAGTTTATCTATTGAAAAGGAGAATTGAGAGTTTCATTTGTTCCTTTTTTAGATACCATATAGGATATATCAAATGATATCATAGTATAATTCTACAGAATGCTTACAAATGAAAGAGGGGAGTAAAGTGCCCAACGTTTCAATGTGCACAGATGAGATAGTAGTGCACGCATTAAAAGAGTACGGAAACACGATTTTAAGATTATCATATTCATATTTGCATAGTATTTCTGATGCAGAGGATGTTCTGCAGGATACTCTGCTCAATTTGATAAAAAGTAAACCTGTTTTTTCAAGTACAGAACATGAAAAAGCATGGCTGATGCGTGTGGCAATTAACCTAAGTAAAAATAAATTAAAATCTGCCTGGTTAAAAACTATGGAAATTCCAGAAGATCTCACGGCAGAAAGTATAGCAGACGAAGAATTAGAGGCGTTGGAGGCAGTTCATAACCTACCTATAAAGTATCGAGAAGTAATCCATCTTTTTTATTACGAGGGGTATTCCACCTCTGAAATTTCCTCTCTTCTTCAAAAAAAAGAATCAACAGTACGTTCACTTTTGTTCCGGGCAAGAGGAATACTTAAAAATAAGCTGAAAGGGGAGTATGATTTTTATGAATAAATATCATTCTGCAATGGAAAAAATCAAAGTTTCTCCTCAAATGGAGGAAAGAATTCTAAAGAATATTACAAGTAAGAATGAATTAAATATAGAGACGAAAAAGCAGCAGAAGTATAAATGGATGAGACCCTTTGGCATTGCTGCTGGGTGTGCTGTTGTAATTGGAGCCATATTCATCTATCCATCAATTATGAATAATAACGATGTAAGTCAGCATATTCAGAGAAATCAATCAGCAAACAATTCTAATGGAACTAATACTAAGCCAGGAGGGCAGGTTTTAATTCCTTACCAGATTGTAAATACCGAAGGGATTGAAGAGCTAAAGAAAGTTGTTCCATTCCAGCTGCAAATACCGGGAAAACTTCCAACAGGTTATAAAATTGATAAAACTTCGGTTATATCAAGAGAATTGGCACAAATTATATATACAGATGGAAGTAATGAAATAATATATAGAGAAGCTAAAGGAGCAAAGGATATTAGCGGTGATTATAGAGCCTATGAAGAATCTAATGTGGCAGGAATTGGAGATGCCAAAGTTGTGTTTAAAGGAAACAAATCTATGATCAACCTTGCAACTTGGGCAAAGGATGGTTCTTCTTACTCGCTTTCTTTTTCAAAGGGGATAGAAAAAGAAGAAGTTATTTCAATCATAAAGAGTATGAAAAAGGCATGAGCTTAATATTTTTTTACTGTCGATATAAATATCGGCAGTGTTTTTTTGTACATAATAAATATACTATAAATAACCAGTTCGGTATATTTTTAAAATAAACATTCTATTACACGTAGTAACCACAGTAGTATTTTACCATTTGACATCTATATTGGTATAATCTTTTTTTAATTATGCTTTATCAAATAGTAATAATTTTGGATTTTCATGTAAGAAATATTCAAAGTCACTAAATTTGTATAATAATTTATGTTTTACTAACAATAATTAACGAGGTGATTAGCCTTGAATAATAAAAGCGATGATATTTCAATAGATTTAAAATTAAACATAGCAAAACTCAATGATACATTCAGGGATTGCATGGATTTGGCAGGTAGAGACATATATTTACGTGATAATACTGAAGGTTATTTATTTTATATAAAGGGCTTAGCGGATGAAGCTGCTGTTCAAAGGGATTTTATTACCCCTATATTGGATATGGAATTTTCAGATTTTCTAGATAAGACAAAAGTTTGTAAATTGCCTACCATCAACTTACTTATTTTTAAGGATTTTAAAGAAATAATACAAGCAATTTTATCAGGGAAGACTATTATTATTTTAGATGGATTAAACTATGCTTTAGGATGTAGTCTTACACAATTTGAAAAGAGAAGTATAACTGAACCCGAAGTAGAAAAAGGTGCAAAAGGCTCTCATGAGGGATTTGTTGAAGTTGTTGATACAAATATCTCAATGTTAAGAAGAAGGATTAATTCCAGCAAACTTAAATTAAAAGGATACCGCCTAGGCGAAACTACAAGTCAAAAGGTAGTTCTAGGGTATATGGAAGGTATAGCAAACCCCGAAATATTAAAAGTTCTTGATGGTAAGATAAAATCAATAGATTATGATGGGTTGCTGGCTGCTGGATATATTCAGCACATAATAACTGACTTTCCAAATTCAATCTTCCCCCAATACAGAATGACGGAAAGGCCAGACGTTGCTGAAAAAGCTCTCCTTGATGGCAGTTTCGTTATTATGCTTGATGGTACACCTGGTGCCCTCATAGCACCGGTGAGCTTAATGTCTTTTTTTACTACTATAGATGATTACAGCTCTCATTGGATTTCCGGCAGCACCATAAGATTTCTTAGAGTGTTCGGTGCAATTATTTCAGTCACATTACCTGCAATCTATGTTGCATTGACAACCTTTCATTTTTATATGGTTCCATATTCCTTGTTAATTCCACTAGCAATCTCCAGATCAAAGGTACCATTTTCACCAGTGGTTGAAGGAATAATAATGGGATTAGTACTTGAGGCCCTTCGTGAATCAGCTATCAGGCTTCCAACATATATTTCCGCCTCTATAGGAGTAATAGGTGGCATTATACTAGGGCAAGCGGTTGTAAGCGCAGGTATTGTAAGTAACCTTTTTATAATTGTTATTGCAATTACAGCAATAACTTCTTATATGATACCGACTTATGATTTAGAAGTTGCACTAAGAAGTATGAGAGCTGCATTTATGATTGCTGCAGCAGCATTAGGTATATTAGGTATTATGGTTTGTATTTCTTTATTACTAATAAAATTTGTTACTTTAGAGTCCTTGGGGCAGCCGTATCTTCAACCATTCTCTCCATTAAAGCTTCGTGATTTAAGGGATAGTATAGTAAGATTGCCGATAGGGGTTTTGAAAAAGAGACCAGATGTAGCAGAGCCAAAAGACAAAATCAGAGGAAAAAATAATGGATGAAAGAAAAGATATTATAACTTCAAAGCAGCTAATGATATTTTTAATTACAGGACAAATTGGAACGGGTACCGTTACTCTGCCAGGCCGGCTTGCAGAGAATGTAGGTCATGATGGATGGATATCCGTAATATTAGGGTGGCTTATTTCAAACATTGTCCTTCTTTTTATATTGGCATTAATGAAAAGATATTCAAATAAATCAATACTTGAAATAAATACCTTAGTTTTTGGAAAATATATAGGCACATTAATTAATTTATCTTTAATAGCTTATACTTGTTTTTCAACAGTTATTTTACTTAGAGAAAGCGAAGAAGCTTTACATATTACTTTATATAAGCTAACTCCAGAACTTATACTGACGGGTGCATTGATAGCTCCAACCATATATGTGTCTTGGTTTGGCATTAAGTCATTTTGCAGGTTTTCTGGCTTTTGGATTACTAGTATTTTTATACTTATTATAATTTTTATACTAGCATATAATGACTTTAAAATTAATTTTATAAAACCAATTGGCTATAGCGGAATAAAAATAATTAGTAATGGGTTACTACCCTCATTCTCTACGTTTGTGGGTATGGAACTTATAACAATTTTCTACCCATACGTAACTGATAAAGATAAGGCTGGGAAATATGTGCTTATTGGAAATTTAATATCAGGAGTGTTTTATACCCTTGTGGTATTTCTTTCAACTGCAATACTTGGAGAAAATCTTGTTAAACATTTAGTGTTTCCGCTTCTTAGCGTACCTAAAATAATTAGCGTGCCTTATATTGAAAGAACGGATTTATATTTTTTTGGAATTTGGTTTCCGCTAATGCTCTCTTCAAGCCGTGCATATTTTATAAGCATGCTTTATGGCATTAGGAAGGTATTAAAACTACAAGTAAATAGAGTTTATTATATTTTACTTGTAGTTATTATAATTTTACTAAGCAGAATACCTTCAGATTTTGATGCTATATATCGTTATGAAAATATACTATTTATTTTTGGAGTTGCAGTAAATTCTTACTTGATTGCTTGTTATATATTATCTTTTATCATTAAAAGAGGGACTGAGGTCAAATGAAAAAACTAAAATTGCTGATAATATTGCCACTAATAGCTTGTATTTTTACTGGATGCTGGGATCAGAAAATACTTGAAAAAATTGGATTCAATCTTGAACTTGGAGTTGAGAGTAATCCCAATGGCTTATCAGTTTCATATGTAAGTCCATTAATTGCACCTGATGAGTCAGGTAAAATAATTTCAATTGAAAAGCTTGATGGTGTATCAACTTTGAGGGAAGCTAGAGAAAAAGCAAAGCTTTCTAGCTCCAAAAAAGTTGAATCTGGAGTACTGGATCATATTTTGTTTTCAAGTGAATTAGCTGCTTCAGGACTAGATGATATATTATCAGTATTAGAAAGGGAAGCTGATGATCCAACACAGTCATATTTAGTTATTGTAGATGGAAGTCCAAGGAAGTTACTGAGCAGTATCAGTGAGTTTAAAACCAAGCCTAGATCTGATATTTATCTTAAATCCTTAATTGAAAGTGGAATAGAAAGCTCTTACATTCCAGATACAGCTGTACATGATTATGATATAAACCTCTTTTCAGGAACAATAGATTTAATAGTTCCAATGATGAAATTAGGGAATGAAGAGGTTGAATTAACTGGCTCAGCACTATTTCATAAGGATAAGATGGTGGGAAGTATAAACATTCGGGAAACTTCCATACTTCTTTCATTAATGGGAAAAAAGAAACCAATGGAGTATATATGTAAAACAGTAGATAATACAGAGGTTAGTTCACATAAATTAGTAGGAATGGCAGTTACGTTAAAGGACGCAAAAAGGAAAATAAAAGTTACACTAGAAAATGGCAGGCCAATTGTTAATATATCATTAAGTTATAAGGCCAGATGCGATGATGCTAGATGGGGGATTGATTTTACAAATAAGGAAATAAAGGCTAATATTGAGAGCAAGATTGCTGAAAATATTAAGGATGATAGTATGATGGTGCTGGATAAATGCCAGAAAGCCGGAAGCGATCCTATGGGAATTGGGGACATATTAAGAGCTAATTATCCTAATTATTGGAGCAATACAACATGGCTTAAAGCTTATCAAGATGCTACTTTTAATGTTGATGTAAAGTTACATATTAATAGTCATGGACTAATTAAATAAATACATCTCAAATAATTCATTCTTTCTGGAAGTTTATTTGTAAATGAAAATTGTAAATCTCTTCGTCATATACGAGGAGATTTTCTTTAAGTTATATTAAATAAAATGGTTTATAGAAACTTGGTTATGCTAAAAAGGAACTCTTTAAGTGTCTTCTAATGCTGACAAGTCCAATTTGCAAATTTATGTTAAGCCAAAAGCCTTTATATTAGTATGAAAAGATTATTTCTTAAAATTCGCCTTAGAAAAAAGCCATACATAGTGACAGGTTAGATTCTGCACCTTGTATGGCTTAGTGATGCTTTATTTAGGAAATTAATTTATAAGATTCTTATAGATATTTATGAGCCTTACTAATTTGTGTATAGGGGTCAGTTTCAAGTACTCCATGCATTTGATATATCATATTGTTAATGTCGATGTAACCATTAGCTTCTTTGTGTTCATCAAGGGCCTTGTGTATTTTTTTATTGTTATGTTCATGTTTGTCTCTAACCATAAATTATCACCTCAGTAATAGGATGTGCATTAATGCTAAATATATGAATTTTTATGTTTTTTATATTATAATAAAGAGGTAATTTATTAAGAGTATTTATGTTTTTTTGATAGTGAAATCTCTATTTTAAGCTGCATTATATAAATAAAGAAAGTGATAAATCCATGAAAATAACAATTGAAAACAAAGAGGTAAGTGTTATAGTAATAAGAAAAAATCGTAAAACCATTAGCATAAAAATTTCAAGCCCAACTGAAATTATTGTAAGTGCTCCCCTTTTTATAAATAATGAAAAAATAATAGAAGTATTAAAGAATAAAGAAACTTGGATTGCTGAAAAGTTAAACTCAATAAAAACAGATGAGAAGAGAGACTTTAGAGAAGGCATATTATTTTTAGGAACAAGCTATAGAGTTATTATACAAAATGTAAAACACAATTCTTTAAAATTAATATTTGATAAAAGTAGTTTTAATGTATATGTTCCTGAGAAATTAACTGAAGAAGATAAGCTTTTTAATATTAAAGGACTATTGATTAAATGGTATATAAATAATGCAAGAAGAATCTTTCAAGATAGGGTAAATTTTTATTCTAATATACTTAATGTAAGACCTAAGAGAATTGCTATAAAAGATCAAAAGTCCAGATGGGGCAGTTGTTCTTCAAAAGGAAACATTAACTTAAATTACAGGCTTATAATGGCACCTATGGAAGTAATGGATTATGTAATAGTACATGAGCTGTGCCACCTAATACATTTAAATCATTCTAAGGAATTTTGGGCATTAGTAAAAGAAGTTTTTCCAAGCTATTTAAAATGTAAGGAATGGCTTAAAATAAACGGAAATAGCTTGAACTTATAAGGCAAATATATGCCTTATATTTTTTTGTTTAAAATTACCTCAAATTGCATATTACTAAACTAATAATTATTAAGTAATGGGGTGATTATGATGGGATATGATGTAAAATACAGCCTTACAAATTATATGGCTTTAATAAAAGGAGAAATAGGAGAGAAGAGTCCTATTGTAATTAAACATATACTTTTAGGAACAGGCACTCCAGTAGAGGCAATCTTAATATATGTAAATGGTATTGCAGATAAGACAATTATAGATAGGGACGTTTTAAATCCACTGTTATTATCTATTAATGAGAATATAAGTGGGAAGATAGACTTGGTTAACTATCTGTCAAAAAAATATGTAGCCATGAGTAACACTGTGGTTCAAAATAATTTAAATGAAGCAATTATCAATATAAAAAGAGGAAATTCAGTTATATTTATTAATAATGAGAGGGAATTTATTATTATTGATACTAGAGGGGGGATGTATAGACAAATAACTGACCCTTTTATAGAAAGCGCTTCTAGAGGGCCTAGAGAAAGCTTTGTTGAAAATTTAGAAGCTAATATGAGTATGGTAAGAAGGTATATCAAAGATAAGAATTTAGTTTTTGAAAGATTTACCTTAGGCCAGAGGACTCAAACTGATGTTTTAGTTGTTTATCTTAAAGATGTAGCAGATGATGATGTGGTTAATGAAGTAAAAGAAAGAATAAAAGTAATAGATACTGACCGAACTAATGCACAAGGTATAATAGAACAATATATTGAAGACAGCCCATATTCAATATTTCCTCAAGTTAACATAACTGAAAGAGTTGATAAGACCTGCTCTCATATACTAGAGGGAAGAGTATGTCTATTAATTGAAGGAGCACCGAATGCCATGACTGCGCCTGCTATTTTTACAGAGTTTTTTCATGCTGTAGAGGATTATTATGATAGGACTATTGTTGCCAACTTCGTACGACTCATAAGGTTTCTTGCCATATTTATAATTATCACTGCTAGCCCCTTATATTTAGTATTCATTAAGTTTAATTCTGAACTTATCCCTGTAAATTTTATTTTACCTATTATAGAGTCAAGGAGAGGCATTGCCTTAAGTCCACTATTAGAAATATTACTTATGGAAATAGTAATGGAATTTTTAAGAGAAGGTGGACTTAGATTACCAAGCAAAATTGCACAAACTTTAAGTGTTGTTGGAGGCATTATTGTTGGTGATACTGCTACAAAGTCAAAATTTGTAAGTCCAACAACCCTATTTGTAATAGGGATATCCGTAGTGGCAACTTTTGTTATAGTAAATTATGAAATGTCCTTGTCCCTTAGATTTTTGAGATTTCCAATGTTAATTTTAGCAGATGTTTTAGGAGTATTTGGAATTACAATCGGCTGGTTTATTTTATTAGTTCATTTACTTTCCTTAGACAGCTTTGGGGTACCTTATTTAACTGTGAATACAGGATTTCAAGATAAATTTTTAAGAGGTCCACTGTGGAAGATGAATAATAGAGGTGGAGGAATTCCACATAAAGATAACATAAGACAAAAGGACTTTAGGTTTAAATGGAGGAAAAAGAAAAATGAAAAAGGTTGGAGTAAATGATATTACTGCTAATCAATTCATGTATATCTTAATAGGTACTATGATAGGAACGGGTGTGCTTAGTCTTCCAAATAATATGGCGAAGGGCGCAAAGCAAGATGGCTGGATTTCTGTAATTATTGCTCTATGGTATCCTTTATATGTTGTAATCTTAGGCATATACATTTCTAAAAAATATCCTAATGAAGATATATTAAAAGTGAATAAAAAATGTTTTGGAAATTTTATAGGAAGCCTTCTGTCACTTTTATTTACTTTACAATTTTTAATTGGTCTTCTTTCAGTTTCAGCAGGCTTTTCTAATGTTTCCAGAGTATATATAGTAGATTTCTTAACTCCATCTAAGATAATTTCTGTAATATTAATCTTAGGGTTATATGGAACATTTCAAGGTCTAAAAGTAGTTGGTAGAATAAGTGAAGTATCCTATTATTTTTTAATAGCACTACTTTTTGTACCTTTAATAGTACTGAGAGATGGAAGTGTTTTAAACATTTCTCCTGTATTTGGGTCAGGAATAAAAAAGATCGTACAGACAAGTAATAATGCCATATTTGCCTATTCTGGTATAGAGATAATATTTCTTATATATCCTTATGTAACTGAAAAGAAAGAAATAGCCAAAAGAGCAGTTACAGGGGTCTTAGTCACAGCAGCTATATATACCTACGTTACCTTTATGACTATATTCTATATGGGACCAGATGCTATATTACAAGCATTTTGGTCTGTTATGGTTATAAATGAAACTGTCAACCTTCCTTTTATAAATAGCTTTAGATTTATATTTATGTTCTTTTGGTCTTTAATGATATTTAAAACAATTGTAAATCAATACTATAGCTTTACTTATGGCCTAAGTAATTCTACCTTCAAATTTAGAGTTCAAAAGGTATGCTTCTTCATATATCCTTTTTTACTGGTTTTGACCATAAAGTATGGTAATGAAATAAGCAGAAGGAACTTATTAGAAAAATTAAATCCTATAATAATATGTTTTAATTTAATTTATCTAACTTTATTAGGCATAATTGTTCATTTTAAGAAGGTGAATAAAAATGAGATTTCATAGATATGTTTTAGCTAGCTTAATTATCATTGCTATAATTGCATATTTCCTCAGTGGAGTTTATAGAGTGCCAGTAGAAAAGGTTTCTGTTGCATCAGCTATCGGTTATGATTTGGAGGAGACTATAGATGGAATTACCATACATAGTGTACCGATAACCACTTACAACACGCAAGAAAAGGTAAATTCTTCCACAACTGAAGTATCTAAGGGTTTAACTCTTGCACAAACTAGAGAATCAAGACAGAACAGGATAGATAAGAAATTCTTGCTAGGCTTTGAGAGGGTTTATATAGTTAGTGAAACTATGGGTACTCATGGAATAAAAGAAATAGCAGATGTATTGATACATCATCCTCAAGTTAATGACACATCTTTAATTTGTGTATGCAAGGGAAAAGCTGAGGACATTATGAAAATGAAGATAGAAGGCTATCCAAGTTCTGGAGATTTTATAGAGGGTTTAATAAAGAGTTCTCAGGAATATAATTTTTATTCTAAAAATTATAAACTAATAGATGTAGCACTGAGGATTAGTGCTGAGGGAAGGAATATAGTAATTCCATACATTGAAGCTAAGGATGGCAGTATTATTATGGCAGGCCTTGCTCTTTTCCATAAGGAAAAACTAGTTAAAGTAGTTGATATACAGGAGACAAAGACGTTAAATTTATTAAGGGAAAATAATGTAACCGGAATGATCACTACAGAAGACACTGGGGAGAAATATGTAAATTTTTTTGGAAAGAGTAAAAGAAAGGTACAATGTTTAAGGGAGGATAACAATTATAGATTTATTATAAATTTAAGTATAACAGGCGATGTAACAGCAAATGAAAAATACGAGGATATTATAAATCACCCCGAAATTGAAAAAGAAATAGAAGAAGCTCTTGCAAAAAAAGTTAAGGGAAAATGTGAGAGGGAATTACAAAAGATAAAAAGTGAGTACAAGATAGATTGTCTAGAACTTGGAAGAGTCGCAGCTGCAAAATATGGAAGAGACACAGGAACTGATTGGGATAAAGTAATAACCAGTTCCCCAATAGAGGTTAATGTAAAAGTGAAGATTGATAAAGTAGGAAGAGCAGAAATTTAAAGCTTTTGACCTATTTTTTCTCCCATAAGTACAGAGGTCTCAAAGCCTAAGCCTGTTTGATTTATTATTTCTCTATCAATTTTTATTGTGTTTGGCTCAAAAAATATTATTACTGTAGAGCCACCAAATTTAAAATATCCCTTTTCTTCTCCCTTTTCTACCCTTTTATTAGGCTCATAGCTTTGCACTATTGCGCCAACGCAGGTTGCGCCAACTTCTACATATAAAATATCTTTAAAATTATCAGAATGGAGCAGACTCCATTCTCTTTTATTTTCACAAAATAATTTTTGTACTTTATCTAGGGCTATAGGATTAACGGAGTAATAGGAACCCTTAATTTTAACTTCCTTGCTGCATGTACCCCCGTCTACAAAATGAAAGCGGTGGTAATCAGTAGGACATAATCTTAAAATTAAACAGGTTCCACCCTCATATTTTAAAGCAGTTGCATCATCTTTTATTAGTTCTTTCAAGCTGTAAGTAAAGCCTTTAACTTGAATTAATTTTTCTAAATCTATATTTTCATAGGCTAATAACTTTCCATCTCCAAGGGAAATTAAAGAATTACTATCCATATCAATAGGTCGTGCTTCCTTCTTTAGTTTTCTATAGAAAAAATCATTAAAGGATGAGAAGTCCTCAGCAGCCTTTTCAAAACTTGTAGAATCTAAATTAAATTCTTTTATAAAACTGCCTATTTTTTTCCTGCTTGACTTTCTATCAACATAGAAGCCATAGATACCTGAAAACAGTTTCTTTTTTACTATCATTTCTAATAGCTTCATTCCAATTGGAGAAGAATATATCCAATTTAAATATTTGTCTCCGGCTACCTTTTCTATTTCATAGCTTTTGTTTTTTCGATTATAATACTTTATCATAGTTATATCTCTCCAAAGTGGTATACTTTATTTCATTTTACTATTATACAGTATTTTATTTTATCATAAAAAACATTTCTTAACTAGATTGTTTGACAAGTCGCAGAAAAATACCTAAAATTAAACTTAACAAACAAACTTAATACTGACTGGTCAATAATATATTAACCTATGTAAAAACAAATTTGGAGTGATCAATTATGATGAGTAAAACCAAAAGAGATATTTTTGAAGCAGCTATTAGAATATTTTCAATAAGCGGCTATGACAGTGCTACCATGGATGATATTGCTCAAGATGCAGGGGTGGCTAAAGGAACTCTTTACTATCATTTTAAAAGTAAAGAAGAGTTATTTAAGTATATTATTACAGAAGGTATGGAACTAATAAGTACGGAATTAGATGAAGCTGCTTTAAAAGAAAGCAGTTCCTTAGATAAATTGAAGGCAATTTGCAAACTTCAATTAGAAATGATTTCTGAGAAAAGAGATTTTTTTAAAGTTGTTATGAGTCAGCTGTGGGGGCAAGAGGTGAGGCAGTTAGAGCTTAGAGATTTTATTAAAAAATATATATGCAAAATAGAAATTTATTTAAAACAGGCGATGGAAGACAGTGTTATTAAAAAGGAGGATCCTTATTTAATGGCCTATGCCTTCTTTGGAACACTGTGTTCAACAGCAGTTTATGAGATAATTAATGACGGTATAAGCAATACTGATGCTATTGCTGAGAAGGTTATGAGCTATGTACTTCATGGAATACAGGCTTAAAGATAAAATTAATTAATTCATTATATCAGATTGAGTTGATTTATTAATAGGTACAATCTTAAAAAAAGTAAAATATTACTTATTTTGAAATAGAAGATATAATAGGTGAAATTCCTATTATCTTCTATTTTTTTTATTGCCTAATAATTTTCTAAAACCTATTGACATAGATAAAAAAATAAGTTATAACTATAACTGACCAGTCGGTATATACTGGACAGTCAGTATAAAACAAAGGGGTGATACAATGAATTTCATTAGAATCGCAAAAAGAGATATTGTTAGTATTTTTAAAAACAGATTCTTAAGAGTATCTGTAATCGCAATAATTATAGTGCCTCTTTTATACAGTTTACTTTATCTCTATGCATTTTGGGATCCTTATAGCAAATTAGCAGATCTGCCTGTAGCAGTGGTTAATCTCGATAAGGGGAGTACCTTGGATGGAAAGGATGTAAACTATGGAAAAGATTTAGTTGATAACCTTAAAGATAACAAGAGTGTAGGCTGGAAATTTGTATCTAAAGAGGATGGCGAAGCAGGCGTTAATGGAAGTAAGTATTATGCAATGTTTGTAATTCCTGAAAATTTTTCTGAAAATGTGCTCAGCGCGAAAGATGGTACACCAAAACAATCAGAGATAACCTATGTTGCAAATGAGAAAAGAAACTTTCTAGCAGCTCAAGTTAACAGTAAGGTAGTAGTAGAAATTAAATCTGAGCTAACCAAAAATATAGTTAATGAATATACAAAAGTAGCCTTTGATAACCTTTATGAGGTAAAGGATGGCATGCAAAAAGCAGCTGATGGCAGCAAAGATTTATATGATGGTACATCGCAGCTAAATGAAAAGGTTCCTGACCTTACAAATGGTGTAAGTAAGCTTTACAAGGGTTCAAGTGATTTAAGCAGCGGACTAAATCAACTTGGAAATGGAACAAATACTTTAGCCTCAAGCTTAACAGCAGCAAAAGATGGTGCAGCATCACTAGATGCGGGAGCTAATCAATTGCAGGCTGGCTTATATCAGGTTGGTGCAGGATTAAATCAATTAAATTCAGCTGTAAGTAAAGATACAAGAGAAAGTATTAGCTTAACTACTGGAGTAAAGTCCTTATATGATGGAATAACAAATAGTGATCCTACTAAAGGTCTTAGCTCAGCTGTAGCTCTTTTAAATACTAAGGTAAATACAAGCTCTGATCCTTTACATCCAAGCTTAATAAATGGAATGAGTGGAGCTTATACAGCTTATAACAGTCAAATAGTGACTATGGTTAAACAGGCTCAAGTGCTTGCAGCTAATGGCGATGCAGCTAATGCAAACAAAATACTATTAGGTCTAGTTCAAACTATGAGTACAAGTGCAAATCCTTCAGCACCTAATTACAGTTCTATTAATAAGGCACCTACGTTTTTTGATGCAATGTATTCCTTAAATGATGGTATTACAAACTCAGATCCAACCAAGGGTTTGGGAGCAGCAATAGGTGTATTGAACACAAAGGTAAATGTGGGAACTGATGCTATGCATCCAAGCTTAGTTGCTGGAGTAACGGCAATTAATAATGGAGTCAACGTTGGCAACAGTACCAGCCCAAGCTTAGTAAGTGCCGTAGCTCAATTAGATAATGCTGTAAATGTAGGTTCAAAGGATCAGCCAAGCGTGATTACAGGAATAAATCAAATAAAAAATGGCACTGCTCAGCTAATGCCAGGAATGACCGCAGCAGCAGCTGGTGCAAATGAGCTTTCAATTGGTGCAAAACAATTAAATGAGGGAGGAACTCAATTAAGAGATGGACTAAGTACTTTAAATAGTAATATTCCGGAGCTTAATAATGGAGTTTCTAAGCTTTACGATGGCTCAAAGGAATTAAAGGATAAGTTAAAGGATGGCTCTGATAAGATAAATAAGAATCTTATAAATAGCAGCAATACAATGGCAGAGTTTGTGTCACAGCCTTTAACAATTAAAGAAAGTCCAATAGATCCAGTTAAAAATTATGGAACTGGCTTTGCTCCATATTTCATCCCACTATCCTTATGGGTTGGAGCTCTACTAATGTTCTTTGTCATTACTGACAAAGTAGATGATGACATAGATGCAAGCCCAGCCTCTATAGTATTAGGAAAATATTTATCCTACGGATATATTGGGATTATCCAAGCGGTTCTTGCAAGTGCAATAGTTATAGTGCTTGGCCTAAGACCTAATAATGTACCGCTGTATTTCCTATTTAATATTATATTATCTCTTGTATTTATTGCTATAATGCAAAGTTTAATATTCCTTTTAGGCATGGCTGGAAGACTGCTATCTATAGTTTTATTAATACTTCAGTTAACAGCTTGCGCTGGTACTTTCCCATTGGAAATTGTACCAAAATTCTTCAAGGTTATTAATCCATATATGCCATTTACCTATGCAGTATCTGGCTTAAGGGAAGTTATTGCTGGCCTTAATTACGCTGTATTTACAAAGGATGTTTCGGTGCTCTTAGGCGTAATGATAGTATTCTTATTAATTTCAGTATTATTTAAAGGTCATGCTGATAAAGCACAAGAAAAGTTCAGAGAGGCAAATCAAGATATTAGTATAGTATAAAAAATGACTGCCTGAAATATATATATTTATATATTTTAGGCAGCCTTACCCAATTTCTTTATTGCTTAAATTTATATTGCATATAATATATTATGTAATTATAACATTTCCAATATATAGTGAATACTATTGACATTAAAAAGAAGATGTAATAGAATGTTAGGGTAAATTAATAATCTGTGTGTATAGCTCAGCAGGATAGAGCGACGGTTTCCTAAACCGCAGGCCGGGGGTTCGAATCCCTTTACGCACACCAAGAAAGTGAGATGCACAAGCAACTCACTTTTTTATTTTATCTCACATTTTATTTGCAAATTGTTTAAAAGTAATTAACAGTTAGTATTTAGTATTTTAATAAATTTGTAACAGATTACAGTTAATATATAAATGTAGCAGTAAAACAATTAAAGTTACCCCATCCTTATAGCAGTAGGTTTTTATTAAACTTACTGCTATTTTATTTTGACATTTAGTAAGAAGATAAACAAAAATTTACATTCTCTTAATGTAAAATAACAATAAAAGTGTTATAGTAATATTGAGGTGATAATATTGGAAAATTCATTAAGTTTAGAAGAGTTCAAATTACTTGCACTTCAATATCAAAGAAATAAGAAAAGAGATAGGGAAAAATATAAGAAAAAAGCCGATGAAGACTTATATTGTTATCTAACAAAAAGGTCATTACAAATAAAAAAACGATGTGGTTATTTTTGATAAACTAAAGAGCTTATAAGGGCTCTTTTTATTATTAGCGCCTATAATATTGGATTTATTTTTGAAAATGAGTATGTTATACTATTTAAAATATATAAATTTACAGACTATTCAAGGGATTAGAAGTAGAGGTAATTATTATGTCGCAGACAACAAAAAAGGCTCTTGAAGCCTCTTTAAAAAATCTTCTTTTGCAAAAACCTCTGGATAAAGTTACGGTTTCTGATATTGCATCAGATTGTGGGATCAACCGCATGACTTTCTATTATCATTTTAAGGATATATACGACTTAATAGAGTGGGTTTGCGTTGAGAATGCAGCCAAAGCCATTGGTGGTAAAAAAACATATGACACCTGGCAGCAAGGTTTTTTACAAATTTTTAATGCTGTTCTCCAAAACAAGGCTTTTATTATAAATGTTTATCATTCTATGAGTCGTGAACAAGTGGAGATCTATTTATATAAGCTTACATATGATTTAATGATTGGTGTTGTAGAAGAGCAATCTGCGGGAATGAGCGTACGTGAGGAAGATAAAAAATTCATTGCCGATTTCTATAAGTTCGCCTTTGTAGGAATAATGCTGGAATGGATACGAAATGGGATGAAAGAGGACCCATTGTCCATTATCGACCGTTTAAGTGTATTGATACAAGGAGATATCATAAAGGCTTTAGATAAGTACCGTATAGACAAAAATTAATCAAAAGTGCTCCTTTGATTAAAGTTTTTACAATTTTGCCCCTGTGATGAAAGTTTCATCATAGGGGCTTTTTTGTTTATTGTAGCCTTCATAAAGCAGCAGTATTCTATAGTCAGAAACTAAAAATAATTATTATGGAGGTAAGGTTATGTATTATTCAAGTGGTAATTATGAAGCATTCGCACGCCCTCTAAAGCCTGAAGGTGTGGATCAAAAATCTGCCTATCTCATAGGATCAGGTTTAGCTGCCCTATCTGCGGCATGTTTTTTAGTCCGTGATGGGCAAATGAAAGGTGAACACATTCATGTATTGGAGAAGGATCCTATTCCAGGAGGATCCTGTGACGGCTATCAATATCCCGACCGCGGCTTTGTTATGAGAGGTGGACGAGAGATGGACAATCATTTTGAATGTATGTGGGATATAATGCGCTCCATACCATCAATTGAGACAGAAGGAGTCAGTGTTTTAGATGAGTATTACTGGCTCAATAAGGCAGATCCAAACTATTCACTCTGTCGTGCCACAGTCAAACAGGGAGAGGATGCACATACAGATGGAAAATTTGGCCTGTCTGATAAGGCCTCAATGGAAATTATGCATCTCTTTATGACGCCTAATGAAAAGCTGTACGATGTCCGCATTGACCAAATCTTCAGTGAAGAGGTGCTGAACTCTAACTTCTGGATGTATTGGCGCACTATGTTTGCCTTTGAAAACTGGCATTCTGCACTGGAAATGAAGCTGTATCTGCAGCGCTTCGTACACCATGTAGGTGGTTTACCTGATTTCAAGGCACTACGCTTCACAAAATATAATCAGTATGAGTCACTAATCCTACCAATGGTAAAATACCTTAAGGATCATGGAGTTCAATTTCACTACAATACTAAAGTTGTCAATGTCGAATTTGATGTACAGCTAGATAAAAAGATAGCTAAACGTATCATATGCCTCCACCAGGGTGAAGAAAATAACATTGATCTTACTGAGGATGATCTTGTGTTCATCACCAATGGAGGTTGTACTGAGAATTCTTCTTTAGGTCATCAGAATCAGCAGGCTAAGATGGATATAGAAATCAAGGACGGCAGCGGCTGGGATATGTGGCGTAAAATTGCTGCACAAGACCCGTCTTTCGGACGGCCTGACAAGTTCTGCACTACACCTGAGAAAACAAACTGGATGTCTGCTACAGTAACCACCTTAGATCAGCGTATTGTCCCTTATATCAAGAAAATCTGCAAGCGTGATCCCTTCAGTGGTAAGGTGGTTACTGGTGGTATCGTAACAGCCGTGGATTCTAACTGGCTTCTTAGCTGGACCTTCAACCGTCAGCCCCAGTTCCACGCACAGCCAAAGGATCAGCTTGTAGGGTGGATTTATGGGCTGTTCAGTGACAAGCCTGGTAACTTTGTTAAAAAGACCATGCTTGAATGCACAGGTAAAGAAATCTGCATGGAATGGCTGTATCACTTAGGTGTTCCAGAAGATCAAATTGAAGACCTAGCAGAAAACAGTGCCAACACGATTCCCTGCATGATGCCCTATATCACAGCCTTCTTCATGCCTCGTAGAGAGGGCGATCGTCCGAAGGTAGTACCAGATGGAAGCGTGAACTTTGCCTTCATTGGTCAATTCGCTGAGACCCTTCGTGATACCATCTTTACTACCGAGTATTCTGTTCGTACCGGTATGGAAGCAGTTTATACCCTGCTTAATGTTGATCGTGGAGTACCTGAGGTTTGGGGCAGCGTATACGATGTGCGCTCACTTTTAGATGCTACAGTTAAGCTTTCTGATGGAAAGAAACTTACAGATAAGGAGCTTCCCTTCAAAGCAAAAATTGCACTAAAGGAAGCTCTGAAAAAAGTAAAAGGTACTGAGATTGAAAAGCTTCTTAAAGCCTATGAGGTTATTTAATGAAATCGTAGGAAAATAATATATTATCCATAAAAAAGGTTTTTGCAAAATTACCGAAGTTATATTGTATCTTGCAAAAACCTCTTTTTCAATTTGATGTGGAGTACAATAAAAGGATACAGTACAGTTCAACCTTTCAAGAGATCCTTAACTATGCTGTTTTTGAAAATTATAATTATATGCAAGATTATTTGCTGCTAATTTTCCACTATATAAGGCACCCTGCATCCAGGCATGTGTTGCAGAGGCATGCTCTCCAGCGAAAAATACTTTATTTTTATACTCTGGTTGTAAAATATCATATAAGAAAATAGATTTTTGCCCTGGCCTAGTCATTGAAAAAGCACCTCTAAACCACTGCTCATTATTCCAATTTATAGTCTTATATTTCTCAACTATATGGTCTAAATACCCCTTAGGGAGCCCATGCACTTCTTCAACCTGTTCTTTAATAATTTCCTTTCTGCGTTCCTTATTTGTATTTTCGAGCCTTACGGCATCTAAATTTATATTGTAGGAAGCCACAAGTACACCTGGTTCTTTAGGTGAGTATTTATTTGACTCATCATATAAGGCGTGATCTGAGGGATAAATTATACTTTCAATTGGCAGATCAGTATTAGAAACTCCGCCATTTATTCTTCCATAGTCAGTATCCTCTTCCCAAAACCGTCTATTACATAAAAGAAGTGTTTTTTGAGAATTTTCATAATTAAATTCCCTAATAGCCTGCATCTTTCTATTACTAAATAGAGGTTTAATATCTACTAGTCTTAAGGTAGAAAAGGGAATAGCACAAATTACATAGTCAAAGGATTCTATTAAATCCTGAGAAAGTAGTTTAGTTCTATACTTTATAATTACTTTATTATTTTTATCTATATTATAAATTCCATTAACGTAGTGACCGGACTTAAATACAACCTTACCTAACAAGTTATTTGGTATATCTTCATATTCTGAAGGATGCTCTGAGGTTAATGACTTGTAAAAGGCTTGTGGAAGATTTGAATTTCCGCCATCAACTCTGTATAGGTTTGAAAAATCAAGTGGATAATTATCTGACAATAATTCTGCATAACTAATATAAAGTGACGCCCCTGTAAGTGAGTCAACGCTAGAAATTAAATTTATTGCATCCTCACTTAAGCCTAACATTTCAAAGACTTGGCGAAAACTCATATTTATAAGCTCAGAATAGGGAGGTGAATATTTAGGGAGTATTTTTAAAATCTCTTTTCTTATATTTTCCGGAAGTTTATTTAATGGTTCGTTCATGGCATAATTATACAAGGTAGGCCAAGATATGTTTTTTTCTCTTTCAGTTAGGTTATATTTTGGATAAAGCTTTTCTGTAACGTTTTTTCCTGCAGAATCATTTCTAATTCTTGTATTATGAACATAAATAAAGGCATTTGGGTTATCCTGTACAAAAGGCATTGTATTAAGCTTAAATTTATTTATATAATGCCAGGTAGTTTCATGGGCTACTGGAATTCTCATGGGTCCAAGTTCTCCGTAATACTTCTTATCCTTATCAAAGTAATAGGTATTAACTCTTCCACCAATTCTATCGGTTAATGCATCATAGATAGTAATGTTTGCACCAAGTTTTCTAAGCTCAAAGGCACTTGAAAGTCCAGCAAGGCCCCCTCCTATAATTCCTATTTTAACCCCTTTTAGTTTTCCTGGCGAGCAATAATTTAAAATATCCTTAGGAGGGCTTAATAGAGCTATTATATTATTAAAATCCTCAGATCTTCCTGCATTTCTCAAAGAGTTCTTTAACATTTCATGTCTCTCTGAATTAGTTGGATTAATTGGAGCAGTTTGAATACCATTAACAGCCATAAAATAGAAAACTCCTAATAATTATTACTAACATATTTATAATATTTAAATTTAAAAATTATGACAATAATTATACCTTGCAGGTTATAGTATGATTAATTACTAACGCAAGATATATTTCAATGTAATCTTGAAATAATAAGGCGGTTATGCAAGAATAGGAATTATATTTAAACTTTTTTATGGTGGTATTTAATATGAAAGAATTTTTTATGGGAGAAGCTTTAAGAGAGGCGAGAAATGCTTTATATATTAAGGAAGTTCCAGTAGGCGCTGTTATAGTTAGGAATAATGAAGTTGTGGCAAGAGCACATAATCTTAAAGAAACTTTAAAGGATCCAACAGCACATGCAGAAATACTGGCAATAAAAAGAGCGTGTGAGTCTCTTAATAACTGGAGACTTACAAACTGTGAAATGTATGTTACCTTAGAACCCTGTGCTATGTGTGCCTCCGCTATAGCTCAAGCCAGAATAGGCAAGCTTTATATTGGTACCTTTGATCCCACAGCAGGAGCCTGTGGATCTGTAATAAATGTATTAGATAATCCAAATTTAAATTATAATATTCAAATAGACTGGATGTATAACGCAGAGTGCAGCAAGCTGCTTAAGGAATTTTTTATTTCTAAGAGGTGATAAAGCTAATTCTGACAGTTTCATGACAAAAGATGAGCCACGAGAAACGTTCCCGTGGCTCATGATTATTTTATTCAACTGATTCTAGCTTTCCTAGAACTATTTCCTTCATTGCAGCAATTTTTTCTTCTGCTGCTTTTTCGGTATCAGCCTTAGAGTAAAGGTAAAGCTTAATTTTTGGTTCAGTACCTGAAGGTCTTACTGCATACCAGGAACCATCTGCTAAAACGAATTTTAAAACATTTGAAGCAGGAATATCAACGTCTAATTCGTCACCAGTTACAAGGCTTATATTCTTACCTATTTTATAGTCAGTATATTCTACAACACTTGTATCCTTTATTTCGGTAGGATACTCAATTCTATAAACCTCCATCATTCTGCTTATTCTTCTGCTGCCCTCGATTCCTTCTAAGACTAATGAAATTTGAGCTTCTCTAAAGTAGCCAAATTCCTCATAGGTTTCTTCTAGAACATCAATAAGGCTCTTACCATGTTTTTTATAATAAGCAGCTGCTTCAACAAGCATCATTGAAGATATAACTCCATCCTTATCCTTTACAAAGTCACCAGTTACATAACCGATGCTTTCTTCATAACCAAAGACGAAGCTGTGATTTCCTGCACTCTCAAGCTCATTTGCTTTACCACAAATATTTTTAAAGCCAGTTAAGGATTCGTAGGTAGTAATGCCATATTTTTCAGCTATAACTTTCCCAAAATTGCCAGTAACTATAGATTTAACAATAAAGCCATTAGAAGGTAATTTACTTAATTCCTTTCTAGCTTCTACAATATATTTAACCAGCATTGCTCCAGTTTGATTACCATTAAAGGAGATATATTTTCCCTCTTTATTTCTTACCATTATTGCAAGTCTATCACAATCAGGGTCAGTTGCAATTAAGAGCTCAGCTCCAAGTTCTTGACCTAAATTTTCTGCATACTGAAAGGCCCTAGTATCCTCTGGATTAGGAAATGGTGCTGTAGTAAAATTAGGATCTGGGTTCTCCTGCTCTGGAACTACTGATATGTTTGTAAAGCCTCTCTCTTTTAATACTCTTCTTACTAATATATTGCCTGTTCCATTAAGGGGCGTATAAACAACCTTAATATCCTTATCAATATTTTCTCTTAGTGCAAGTGACTTAACCTTAGAAACATATATATCATCAAGTTCTTTTCCTACAATATTTAAAAGACCTGCAGCTAGTGCTTCTTTTTCATCCATAACCTTGATATCTTCAAAGTTTTTAATGTTTAATATTTTTTCGGTAATAGCGTCTGCTAAGTCCTGACCTATTTGTGCACCATCTTCCCAATACACCTTGTAGCCATTGTATTCCTTTGGGTTATGGCTTGCAGTTACAACAATTCCTGAAGCTGTATTTAGATGTCTTACAGTAAAGGATAAAAGAGGTGTTGGTCTAAGGCTTTCAAAAAGATAAGCCTTTATACCGTTTGCAGCCAATACAAGTGCAGCTCTTAAGGCAAATTCCTTTGAGAAATGCCTGCAGTCATATGCAATTGCAACACCTCTATCCATGTACTGCTTACCTTTATCTTTAATGTAATCTGCTAGCCCTTGAGTAGCTCTGGAAATTATGTAGATATTCATACGATTAGTTCCTGCTCCAAGTTTTCCTCTTAGCCCAGCAGTACCAAATTCCAAATCTCTATAAAATCTATCTTCTACTTCCTTTTCATCTTTTTCAATGGAAGTGAGTTCAGCTCTTGTTGCTTCATCAAAATATGTATTTGATACCCAATTATTATAGGCTTCCCTATAGTCCATATAGACATCTCCCTCTTTTTATTAAGTATTTTTACTAAAAATATTCTTTTGATAATTATCCTAATTATATAATTATATTACTATTTTAGTATTTATGTAAACCTGCAGTGTAAAATAATACTAATTATCTGTAGAATATATTATTTCACATATGGCTTATAGATATTTATAGAATATGAAAATTGATTTATATATATATATTTAGTATAATTGTAATGTAAATTCTATGGAGAGATGTCCGAGTGGTCTATGGTACCTGCCTCGAAAACAGGCGAACGGGTTATTCCGTTCCGTGGGTTCAAATCCCACTCTCTCCGCCAGAATATAAGGCTCTAGCAGTTTTTGCTAGAGCCTTATATTAGATTTTTATTCATTGTTTTTAGCAATATTTCTTACTCAATTCCATAACTGTCCTTGGATTTAAATTCTACCATCTTCGGTTAATGTTTGGTTTTCCTGATTTTTCTCTGAATTCTGGCTATTTGATTGAGATTTACTTAAATAACTATCAATGTAGGAAGCTGGTGCTTTCAGGAATTTAAAGTATTCTTCCGAATTACTTTTTATATTTTCACCAATGCTTTTTAGTCTACTTTCAATTTCTAGTTCCTGCATAGAAAGGTTATTGAGCTTGTTTTCATGTAGTTTTTGCAGATTTTCAATTTGTTTTTCACCGTCTGATAAACCTAAAAGCATAAGTTGAAGCATCTGTTTCCTAAGTTTTTCTTTCAGCTTTTGCATCTCCTTTTCATGCTCCTTAATCATCTCTTTCCTACGCTTTTTTAAGTTCTCTAACTTAGCTGAATATTTTACATATTCCTTAATAAGCTTGTCTGAGTTGATTTCATACCCCATTCTTACTTCCCTATAAGCATTCATCCTGATGAAATAGTTGTTATCTTGCTGTTTTGCCTTTTCAAATGCATTCACTAATGCTTGGGAGGCGTTAGAGGTCTTTAGACTACTTAAAGCAGTATTCATTAATTCTAACCTTCTAGATGGATCATTATAGTTAGTATCGTAATATGCAGCTCTATCAGTTTTATAATAAGCACTCAATGTATTCCTAAGTGCTGTAAAATCTTTATAGCTTAGCTTATCAATATTTTGAGTCTCAGAAAACTTGTCCTGAAGAAATTGTTCAAGTTTATCTTTTGTTCCGCTAGTATTATTTTTATAAAAGATTTTTGATGCGGAAAGCATATTATAAATATTTTTCTTAAATTCATCTTTATTAATAATTTTTTCGCCTCTTATGCCCATATCTGTTCCCTGAGAGGTGTATATTTGCTCTGCGTTGTATGCTAGATTAAAAAACGATGAAATATTTTTTGATAGGTTCTCAGCTAAATTTTCAGCATAATCATCAAAAGAAGAGTCCAAGATTTTAGTTAAGTTTACTATTTGATTATCATCAAATTGTGGATTTGATTTTATGCTATTCAAAATATTTCCATATTGTGCTGTATAATCTGAAATAGATGAATTGTCCTCTAAATCTATCCAATCCTTTTTACTAAATGTATTCTTTATTTCATCTAGGATTGATAATACTGGTTTGGAATAATTTAAGCTAAGTTCAATAGTATCAGAGTTTGCTGGTACTACATCATTTGAGTTAGTGCCTATAACTGTATTTCCACCGCTATATGAATTAGCAATTAGAGCTGTTGAATTTACGGAATTAATATTATTAATGTACATGACTTTACACCTCAAATAGTTTTGATTGAAAAAATATATTAAGTCTTACTAATTATATCGGAAAATATTTGTATAACTTTACATATAATGATTGTATTACCATGATTTTCATAAATATGAAAATGAGGCATGTTTGCTTGGAACCTGATGTCTTAAGCATCCCGGACCAAACCCAACTCCCTCCGGCAAAATAAATGACACCCAGATGACTTATTACTTATTTATTTAGATAAGTAATAAGTCATCTGGATGCCATTTATAATTAATATACTCCAATTCTATTTCTGCCTTTTTGCTTTGCTGCATATAAGGCTTTATCAGCCAAGGCTGATATATGATTTACTGTTAGTTCTTCTTTAGGGTTAATAGTGCAAAGTCCAAAAGTTAATGTTACGTGATCTGCTGCCTTGGAAAATTTATGTTCTATATTTAGCCCATCTATTAAACTTTTCATTTTATCTGCTATATTAAGTGCAGCTTCAGTAGAGGTATTTTTGAAAACTGCTGCAAATTCATCTCCCCCATATCTAGCTGCAAAACCATGAAATTCATTGGCTGCTGCTTGTAAGGTTTTTGCAATTTGCTTTAAACAGTAATCTCCTGCAAGATGGCTATAATTGTCATTGTATTCCTTAAAGCTATCCACATCAATGAGCATAATGGTATAAGGCTCCTTATTTATTTTTGCATTATTCCAATCTGCCTCTGCTTGTTCATCAAAGTACCGTCTGTTAGGTATTTCAGTTAGCCCATCTAAGTTTGATAAAACAAGTAATCTTTCATTTAGTTCTTCAAGGTCATTTGATTTCTGAGCATTTCTAATGGCAATGGCTATATAGGAAGCAAGTGCTTTTACAGTATCCAAGTTATATTGAGAGTATGCGTTTTTTGTTAAGCTTTGTACCGTAATTACCCCTAATACATTATCTTCAAATATTAACGGACAATATATAAGAGACTGAGTTCTAGCACCTGGAGTTATTTTTCTATCTTCAAGATACAGTTTGTACTCATTTTCAACGTCATTAATAAGTATTTCTTTTTTATTTACAATACACCAGGAAGCCCAGCCGCTTTTATTACCAATTCTATTTGAGAACACGGGATATCTTTTAGAGTTTTCGATAAATAAACTATATTCAACAGTTTCGGTTTCTTTGTCATATAAAGCTATTCCAAAGGTATATGCAGGCATTAAATTATTTATGCTTACATATACTAATTGTAAAATTTTTTCGAAATTTAATGTAGATGTAATATCTTGTCCAATTTGACTTATAGTTTTCATATTATTATAGAATTCCAATAATTCAGCAGTTTTCTTTTCCAAGGCGTCTGTTTTTTCCTTAAGCTCAACATTTTTGAGCCTATAAATTTCCTTTTCTTGAAGAGATTGTTCCATTTTAAACTGAAGGGTAATATTTTTTAATTTGTGTTCAACGCTTTCATCTATTACTTTTTTCTCATGGTCATGAAACTTTTTATAATAATAAAGTGCCTTATCAAACTGGCCTATTTTTTCATGGGTTTCAGCTAAATAAGAATTTATTTTTGAAATCAGTTCTTTAGAATTAATTTCATAAGCTAAACTTAAGGCTTTACCTAAATAATCAATAGCTTCATCATTTTTGTTATTCTTCACTAGTAATCTATGAAGGTCTATCATTACAGTTATCATAAAATAACGTTCATTAGTTTCCTTGCTTATTTCTAAGCTTCTTAAAAATAAATTTAAAGATTCCATTGAATTATCTTGCTTAAGGTTTATTTTACCAAGTTGATGCAGACAAGCTGCCTCAATCATCCTATCCTTAACCATACGTGAAAGCTGCAAGCTTTTTTCTGTAAAATCCTTTGCAGTTTGGAAATCATTTAAATAGTAATACACTTCCCCGATGTTTTGTAATACAATACATTTAACATTTTCAGCACTGATTAAATTACAAATTTCCAAGCTTTGTAGATAGTATTTTAAAGCTTCTTCATAATTTTTTAAATCCTTATAGATTTCACCAACATTATTTAACACCCTGCATTCACTATTTTTATAATCAAACTGATGTATTATTTCTAATGACTTCATGTAATAATCTAAAGCCGAGTTATAGTTTGAAAGATCAAGATTAACATTACCTAGAACATTTAATATATCTGCTTCAAATTCCTTCAAATTTTCTTCCTTTGTAATCTGCAGTGCATCCATTAAAAAGCTAATTGCTTCTTCAGAATTTCCAAATATATACGAAGCCTTTCCTTTAATAAATAAACTTTTAGCAGCGCCTTTTTTATATTGTATGCGTTTTGAAAGCTTAAAGGCTTCACCAGATAACTCGATAGATTTTATGGGAGTATGTCTTATTACTTCTTCTGCTGAAATGTTTAACTTGTCTATCTTTTCTATGAGAGAATAATCAGCAAATACTTTTTCTAATTTACAAGTTTCCATAAAATATCTCCTATCATGCAAATATACTATTTAAAGGCTCTAGGATGAATAAGGCACATATTATTTATTCAAGAATCTTTTGATTTACTTATATATAATATTATCAAATTTACCTTTTTTCTACAATAAAAATTATTTATTTTCAAGGATTTTATCAGCTTGACGAAGAATATTGTGTACTATAAAATAAAGACATTAAAATGAAAGAAGGAAAACAATGTGAAGGATAAGATACTAGCCATGTTAAAAGAGGATAGGGAATCCTTTATTTCTGGTGAAAAAATAAGTGAAGAATTAGGGGTTACCAGAGCAGCTGTTTGGAAAAATATTAATAAGCTTAAAGATGAGGGTTATGTTATTGATTCTATATCCAAAAATGGATATAAACTGGTTTCTTCTCCTGATCTATTAACAATTTACGAAATTAGTGATTTTCTTAATACAAAATATATAGGAAGAAATATTAATCATTTTGATTCCATTAATTCCACAAATACAAAGGCTAAGGAACTAGCTTCCAGCGGTGCCGAAGATGGTGACATAGTAATAGGTGAAGAGCAGATAGGCGGTAGAGGACGGTTTGATAGAAAATGGTGCTCGCCAAAATATAAAGGTATATGGATGTCTATTATTTTAAGACCAAATATTGATCCTATAAATGCATCTACCATTACACTTATTGGTGCTGCGGCTGTTTATAAGGCTTTGAAGGATTTGAATATAGAAACCGAGATAAAATGGCCAAATGATATTATTTTAAATAATAAGAAGCTCTGCGGCATTTTAACTGAAATGAGCAGCGAATTAAATCAAATTAATTATATAGTTATAGGAATAGGTGTTAACGTAAATATTACCAGTGAGGAATTTCCAAAGGATATACAAGAAATTGCTACTTCTTTAAAAATAGAAGCTGGAAAAAGCCTTTCAAGACAAAGATTAACTGCCGCTATACTAAATCATTTTGAAAGGCTCTATGAAGAATTTATTTTAGAGAACAATCTAAGCTCTACCATAGATATTTGCAGAAAAAACTCCTATCTCATAGGAAAAGAAATTCAATTATATAAAAGGGGAGAATTAATTACAGCGAAAGTTGTGGATATAAGTGATGAGGGACTGCTTGTAATTGAACATAAACATGGAAAAATTGAAAAGGTTATTTCCGGTGAAGTAACTTTGCACAGAGAATAAAAAAGTCCCAAGAGGACTTTTTTACTTTTATATTTCTAGTTGTTTCTTAGATATGTAACTTCCATTGTAAAATGGTGGTATAATATTAATATCTCTAAATATATTGTGTTAGAGGAGAGGGATATAATGAAGTTAGTTTTTGATTCTTTAATTCATAAATTTGTAAAGGATTATAAAAATGTTAATTCAGATAAAACTCGTGAAGCTTATGGCGCTTTAGGGGGAGTAGTTGGAATAATTATTAATACTACTATTCTTACTGTAGAGCTTGTTATTGGTCTTTTATTAAATAGCATGGCTATTACTGCGGATGCCTTTCATAATCTTACAGACGCATTATCATCTTTAGTTACTATAATTAGCTTCAAATTTGCAAACAAGCCAGCTGATGATAAGCATCCTTTTGGCTATGGGAGAATTGAATATCTTACAGCATTACTTTTTTCAGTAGCTATTCTGGTTGTAGGCTATGAATTTTTGAAGAGCTCAGTACTACGTGTTTTACATCCTGTAAAGGTACCTTTTAATCTTGTAAGCTTTATTTGTATGCTTTTAGCACTTCCACTTCAGATTACACTTAATCGCTTTACTGCATATATAGGCAATATAATTAATTCTTCTGCTTTAAAGGCTTCAGCTTTGGAATCTTTTACAGATATACTAGTACTGTCTATGGTTACTTTTTCTTTATTAGTATCTAGATTTACTGACTTTCCTATTGATGGATACGTAGCTTTTATAGTATCACTGTTTATTCTTCATTCAGGAGTTGAACTCCTAAGAGATACTATAGGAACCTTACTAGGAAAGGCACCTAGTGAAGAATTTGTAGGAGAACTAATAAGAAGTTTAAAAGAATACCCCTATATACTTGGAGTTCATGACTTGGTAATACACAATTATGGCCCAGGAAGATATATGGCATCACTGCATGCAGAGGTTCCTTATGATGTATCAATAATGGACATACATGATGTTATCGATAAAGCTGAAAAGGAAGTAGGCGCTAAATATAATATATATTTATCTATCCATATGGATCCTGTTAAGATAAATTGCCCAGAGGTAGATTTATTAAAGACTCAAGTGGAGGAAAGACTTAATAAAATTAAAGGTGTCTTATCTATACATGACTTCAGAGTTGTAGGGGCTGGAGAGGAAAAAACCTTAATTTTTGACGCAGTAATTAATAGATCTTATGCTTTAGAAGAACAAAGTAATTTGATACAAGAGCAAATACAAGAGGCTATACACAGTATTTCTCCTAAGTATAGAGGCATTGTTACTCTTGATAGAGAATTTCACTAGGTTTAGATTATATTTCAATATAGTATTGAAATGCTATATATAATTTGATAATCAGTAAATAAGTGTTTCACATTATAAATTAATAATTATTAAATCTGGACTCTAGCATAGGCGCTGGAGTCTTTTTTATTTAGTATTAATTATCATCTAAAATAGTATAAATATTTAATTTTACAAATAAAATTAAATAGTACAGTGTTGTTTAATACAAGGAGGCTCAGCGTGAAAGTCAAAATAGATATAATTTCAGGGTTTTTAGGTGCAGGAAAAACCACTCTCATTAAAAAACTTATAACTGAAGAGCTGTATAAAGAAAAAATAGCAATTATTGAAAATGAATTTGGGGAAGTTGGCATAGATGGAAGTACATTAAAAAGTACAAAGGTAAAGGTAAAGGAAATAAATGCAGGCTGTATTTGCTGCAGCATTACTGGGGATTTTAAAAAGGCTCTATTAGAGGTTTTGGAGAATTATAGATTAGATAGAATTATAATAGAACCTTCAGGTGTTGCAAAGCTGTCAGAAATAATAAAGGTATGCAATAGTGAGGACTTAAGAAAATTTTCAGAGATAAATATGATTATTACTGTAGTTGATATTTTAAAATTTCATATGTATTTAGCTAACTTTGGGGAGTTTTATAAAAATCAAATAATAAATGCCAAAACAATAATGCTAAGCAGAAGTCAAAGAGTAGGGCTTGAGAAATTAGTTACAGTAAAGGAAGCACTAGATGCTTTAAATAAGGAAGCATTTGTAGTTACCACTCCTTGGGATAATTTAACTGCGAAAAGGATTATAGAAATTAGTGAGAGTTATGAAAGAGAAAGAATTCATAAGGAAGTAAATTTATTAAAAAAGCCTGGTTCGAAGGTTTCTTATAAAATAACTCCAGGTGAAAGCTTAAGTTTTGAAAGCATAGGTTTTGAAACAGTTAAAAGGTTCAGCTTAGCAAATATAAAAAGTATATTTGACAAGATAAGTAATGAAAAGCTTTATGGAAGTATTTTAAGAGCAAAAGGGATAGTGCAGCTTGAAAAAGGTGAATGGGCTCAATTTGACTATGTACCAGAGGAGTTTAACCAGAAAAATACTGAAGCAGATTTTTCAGGCAGGGTATGCATTATTGGAATAAATTTAAATAAAGCCGCACTTAAAAAATTGTTTATATAGGCGTCTATGAATATTAAAACAGAAATTGAAATAGTAACTGGTTTTTTAGGCTCTGGTAAAACAACCTTTATAAATGCACTATTAGAAAATTCTCTTGTATCAGGAGAAATAGTTATAATAATTCAAGGTGAAATTGGTAATGCGGATATTAAAATAATTGAAAAACCTAAGTCAAAGCTTATTATAAGACAAGTAGACAATTCTAAAAATCTAACTGCAGCATTTCTAAAACAGATGATAGACTTCTACAATCCTCATAGAATTATTGTTGAATATAATGGAACAAAGCTTTTGATGGAAATTTTAAATGTACTCGAGGATGGAACTTTAGTAGAAAGCTTAAGGGAACCGATAATTTATAATCTTTTGGAAGCTTCTACTTTCTTTGTTTATTACAATAACATGAAGGAGCTTATAGAACCTTTTATTATAAACAGCAATCTTATCGTGATTAATAATTGTAGTAACATATCCCTTAAAGAAAAAAACAAAATTTTAAAAAAGCTAAAGGAATTAAATCCTAGGACTATTATTTTAACGAATGATAATCTAAAAGAACTAGAAGAAGTACTTAAGAAAGCAGAAATCATAGATAGAGGACTAGTAAAAAAAGTTTTTATAAAAATAAAAAACAGGCAGGCAAATAAGGCTGTTAGGAGTAGATAAAATTGAATGCAGAGATTTTACAAAATTTTTCTGTGATTTTTATAAGCATAATACTTGAGGCTCTTCCTTTTGTAATGTTAGGAGTTATAATATCAGCGCTAATTCAGGTTTTTATATCTGAAAATACCATAGCGAGACTACTGCCCAAAAATAAATTTTTAGGAATTCTCATGGCATCACTATCGGGATTTGTTTTTCCTATATGTGAATGTGCAGTTATTCCCATTGGGAGAAGATTAATAAAGAAAGGTGTGCCAGTAAACATGGCTGTAGCTTTCATGCTTTCTGTGCCAATAGTTAACCCCATTGTTCTTTTATCCACTTACTATGCCTTCCATGGAAGACCTTATGTAGTACTTATAAGAGGCCTAGTAGGCTTTATTATTGCACTTACAATTGGCACTATAATGGGAGCTGTAGAAAACTTAAACTGCTTAAAGCCCTCTTATTCTGACTACGAAAATATCTGCTCCTGCGGCTATAATCACAGTTATAAAAAGAAAGCTTCAAGGTTTATGGAAGTCCTTAATCATGTAAACACTGAACTTTATGATATAGGTAAGTTTCTTATAATTGGAGCCTTCATTTCAGCTGCCTTCCAAGCAGTGGTGCCCAGAAACCAGATTCTAAGTTTAGGTCAGAATTCTACATATTCTATAATTGTTATGCTACTATTTGCATTTTTAGTTTCACTATGTTCTGAGGCAGATGCTTTTATAGCAAGTACCTTTATTGGGCAATTTACCTTAGGAAGTATAATTGGATTTTTACTTTTAGGACCTATGATAGACATTAAAAATACCTTAATGCTAAATTACTCTTTTAAGAAAGGTTTTATTGCTAAGCAGCTAATTTTAATATTCGCATTTTGTTTTGCTGCAGCCTATATTATAAATGTATTTTTTAAATTATAATTACATATTGCAAGATAAACAGAGCTGGTGAGACTTATTTGCTTATAAAAAGGGGTCAAATTAAAATGAAGAGATTTAATATTAATGAATTTATATGGTTTATAATTTTGCTTGTATTTACCTTCTACATCTATTATTTACTTTCATCTACCAAGATTACAATGTTTGTCCACCCTAAGCTTGCTAAGTATTCCGCCTTTTCTTTAGTGGTCCTTGGAGAACTTACAATACTGCAAATTTTCAATGTATTTACAGTTAAAACAAGAATTAAATTTAAGAAAGGCTATGTACTATTTATTTTAGTTTTAGTTATAGGCATATTTATTGCACCAAGAGGCTTAAATTCTGAAATAGCAGAGAAAAAAGGTATTACTTTTGTAAGTTCAAGCAGTACTGAGAATATAGGAAGTCATACTCATACCAAAGATGATGTTATAAACGGAAATGTAATTAGCTTTAATGATGAAAACTACATTCATTATTTTGAAGATTTAAGTGGAAATCTTGAAAAACATATTGGAAAGGGTATAATAATTAGTGGTTATGTAACAAAAGATGATAAGCTTAATAAGGATGAATTTATTATTACTAGACTATTAGTAAACTGCTGCGCTGCTGATTCTCAGGTTATTGGTATCTTGTGCAAAACTGATGGTAATAAGGTTTTAAAGAATGATACATGGGTAAGGGTAGAAGGGGTGGTAAGCTTTAAGGAAAATGAGAATAGCAAGATTAATAGAAAGCTTCCATTAATTATTGAAGGTAAGGTTACGAAAATAAATAAACCTGTAACCCCTTATATATATGAATAAATTAGCTAAACTTAATAAATATAAAGTTTTGAGCAAATAAAAAAGATATACTTACGTATATCTTTTGGTGGAGGAAGATGGATTCGAACCATCGAAGTCACTGACAACAGATTTACAGTCTGCCCCCTTTGGCCGCTCGGGAATTCCTCCAAAAGTGGAGCTGGCAATAGGAATCGAACCTACAACCTGCTGATTACAAGTCAGCTGCTCTACCGTTGAGCCATGCCAGCATATTAAGTTACATGGTGGGCACAACAGGGCTCGAACCTGTGACCCTCTGCTTGTAAGGCAGATGCTCTCCCAGCTGAGCTATGCGCCCATGCAATTTATTTATCTAACCGACGAATTTTATTATACATAGAATATAATATCTTATCAAATGGTATTATAGACTAAATTTTTAAATTAAACCTATTTATCTTCATTTTAGTAAGCTTTTCTTCTGTTTTGATATAAAGTCAGTGAAAGCTCGAGATTACGATAATATTATTAGTCTTTGGATGATTTTTATTCAATAATTAAGTAATAATGCTAAAGGTTCCATTAATAATTATATAAAAATATATTGAAATAAATAAAAATACATAGTATAATCTAACTTGTCGTTAGGTTAAATGCTTAATGATTACAAATAAACAATTTAGTTTCATGAGTATATGGAGAGATGTCCGAGTGGTTTAAGGAGCACGCCTGGAAAGCGTGTGTAGGGGAAACTCTACCGGGGGTTCGAATCCCCCTTTCTCCGCCAGTTGAACTTTCCGTGCTAGATGGGGAACTAGCGGTGCCCTGTAACCTGCAAACCGCTACAGCAGGGTTGAATTCCTCGCTTAGGCTCTAGCGTGTAAGGTCTGGTCTATAAAAGTGGCGTTGAGAATCGGGTCCTACGCAACGAAAACTCATGAACCCCGTCAGGTCCGGAAGGAAGCAGCGGTAAGTGAATATTTTCGTGTGCCGTAGGGAAACCTGGTTTGAGCTAACTGTATAGATAACGCTTATATGCTAGCAGTCGAAGCGAGGTGCACGGTTTATAATAATTGAAACTAGATTAAAGGATGCTCTTAAGGCATCTTTTTTATTTTTTTGATTATATTGTGTTAAAGGATATCACATTAAGGTATAATATAAGTTAAGAGTGGCATGCGGCACGAGAAACGTCCCTGTGCCACATACCACCCCCACATGTCAGCAAAGAGGTGAGAAAATGGCATATACCGCTTTATATAGAGAATGGAGACCTAAAAATTTCAGTGATGTGGTAGGTCAGAAAAATATAACTACAACCTTAAAGAATCAAATAATAAATAATAGAATTGCCCATGCCTATCTTTTATGTGGTACTAGGGGAACAGGAAAAACCTCTACTGCTAAGATTATGGCAAAGGCGGTAAATTGTTTGGATTTACAAGAAGGAGAGCCCTGTAATAAGTGTGAAATGTGCAAAAGTATAAATGCAGGACTTTCAATAGATGTTGTTGAATTAGATGCTGCTTCACATAATGGAGTGGGAAATATTAGAGATATTATAGACGAAGTTCAATATCCTCCAAGGGAAGCAAAATATAAGGTATATATAATGGATGAAGTTCATATGCTTTCTGACGGGGCTGTTAATGCCTTTCTTAAAACCTTAGAGGAACCTCCAAGCAGAACAATTTTTATTTTGGCTACAACAGATCCGCAAAAACTTCCTATAACTATACTTTCTAGATGTCAAAGGTTTGATTTTACGAGAATAAGAAGTGAAGATATTTATGGACTGCTTAGAAAGATAGTTAAGGAACAAGGAGTTTTTGCAGATGATAAAAGCTTAAATCTTATTGCCAGAATGTCAGATGGAGCTATGAGAGATGCATTAAGTATATTAGACCAGGCAATTTCTATGGGAAATGGCAAAGTGGAATATGATGAAATAATAAATATGCTTGGACTTGTTACTAATGAAAATTTACTAAAGCTTACAGATGCAGTAATAGACAAAGATGTTGAAAAGTCCATGAAAATTGTTGATGATATAGTTTTTAGCGGCAAGGATATCTATAACTTCATTAAAGAAATGATCAGCCATACGAGAAATTTAATGATGGCTAAAATAAGTAAAAATCCAGAAGAAATATTAGATATGTCTGTTGAGAATATAGAGAGTTTAAAAGAACAGGCTCAAAAAATAAGAGTAGAAGAGCTTATGAGAAATATAAGAATTCTTCAAGAAGCTGAAGAACAATCAAAATGGAGCAAGCAAAGCAGAATTTTTTTAGAGCTTGCTATTATAAAGTTATGTAAAATTGAATATGATACTTCTAAGGAGGTACTTCTTTCTAGGATTAATAAGCTTGAAGAAGCTTTAAAAAGCGGTAAAATAGCTGTTGCATTAAGTGAAACTCAACCTGAAAAAGTTGTTAAAAAGTCTCCTGCCTTAGGTGCCAAAAAGGTAGAAGTTAATAAAATAGAACAATTTGAAGAAAAAAATACTGCCTCTACCTTAACCTTAGATACTGTGAGAAAATCTTGGAGAGATATCTTGGAGATGGTTAAGGTTAGAAGCACTGCTGCAAACTCTGCACTACTAGGTACCGGGGAAGTAGTTAATTGTAAAGATGGAATTATAGAGGTTAAATTTGATAAGCAGTATGCATTTAGCAGGCAAAGGCTTGAAAGAGAGGATATAAAAAAGGTAATTGAAGATGTGGTTTCTTCAGTATTAAAAGAAAAAGTCAGAATAAAATATACTGTAGAGGAAAAAGAGATAGTAAAATCACCTGAAGACATATTAAAAGAAACTTTTGGTGAGGAAGTTGTAGAAATAATTGACCAATAAGTATATAATGTTAATTATGTATATTAGTTTAATTAAATAATAAATAATGTATTTTTAGGAGGTAAAGTATGCCAAAAGGTGGTTTCCCTGGTCTTGGCGGCGGGGCTAACATGAATAATCTAATGAAGCAAGCGCAAAAATTCCAGCAGCAAATGGAAGAAATGCAAAAGAATCTTGAAAGCAAAACCTATGAAGAAAAAGCAGGTGGCGGTGCTGTAACTGTAGTTGTAAATGGCAAAAGACAACTTATAGATATTAAAATAGATCCAGAAGTATTAGATCCAGATGATGTAGAAATGCTGCAGGATTTAATAATGACTGCTTGTAATGCGGCTCTTAGAAAAGCAGAAGAAGATACAACAAGTCAAATGGGAAAATTAACAGGCGGACTTAATATACCAGGAATGTTTTAACAATCCATAAAGCAATAGGTCATTTAAGTTTTTCATAGTTAGTTAAGACTACTACGAATTAACAAGTAATAAGCAATGAAGAATAAAGAATGAAGAATTAAAAAATACAGCTGAAGGAAGAATTAAATCAATTCTTAGCAGTATTTAGCACTTAATTTTTCATTCTTAATTTATTTAAGAGAGTAAACGGAGGTAAATGTCCTAAATGGACATTTACGAGCAATTATCGAGTGGGAGCCAGAGAGCTTAATTGCTCAGTGTGACCACTAAAGGAGGAAAAAGTTATGGATTTTTATCCAGTTGCTATAGAAAAACTTATAGAAGAGTTTGCAAAGCTTCCAGGCATTGGTTATAAGACTGCACAAAGACTTACTCTTTATATATTAAATCTACCACAGGATGAGGTTCGAGGCTTTGCAGAGGCCTTAGTTAAGGCAAGAGGTACAATAAAGTACTGCTCAGTGTGCGGCAATTTTACAGATAGTGATCCTTGTGCTATTTGCGGTAATCCAAGCAGGGACAAGAGTACAATCTGCGTAGTAGAGCAGCCAAAGGATATAATGTCCGTGGAGAGAGTTAAGGAGTACAATGGCGTATATCATGTGCTCCATGGTACAATTTCCCCTATGGCAGGAAGAGGTCCTGAGCAAATAAAATTAAGAGAACTTATATCAAGACTTAACGGCGATATTAAGGAGGTTATTGTGGCTACCAATCCAAATATTGAAGGAGAAGCTACAGCAATGTTTATATCTAAAATTATAAAGCCTCTAGGAGTTAAGGTTACAAGAATAGCCCATGGAATACCAGTGGGCGGAGATTTAGATTATGCAGATGAAATTACCTTATCAAAAGCTTTAGAGGGAAGAAGAGAGATATAGTTATAATAGATAAACAATAATAGAAATAAGGCAAGGCTAAGCATAAGGCATATCTCTAAGACATACTCAATAATTACGTATAATTTTCCATATTTGTGGCAATTATTTTGTTATAAAGATTGTCCGCATGGGAGGTTATTATGAATAAGAAAGCTATTATTGATTATTTATCTAGAAATATTCAATATACAGAAGAACATAAAAAGCTTATTGAAGCTATTGAAGATGCCAGAGAAGAAATGGAAAGGGCTAGTCAATATTTTGAAATGGTCAGTTCACCTATGCTCGTTGATCATGCCATTTACATGGAAGATGCAGCAAAAGCAAAGTTTATATATCTATTAAGTAAGGCAAGGGCTGCTGGTGTTAAGATTGACACAAATATTATTCTTACCGAAATAACCTACTATTAAAGTTTAATTTAAATAGATATAATATTTTCTTAAATTACAGAATATAATAAAATAAATTAAAATCAATACAAAGGCAAATAAAGGGGGTTATTTTCATGGAATATATGGGTTATTTTTTATTAGCTATAATAGGTTTATTTTTAATAGTAAAAATATTTTCCTGGCCGATAAAAATATTTATAAAGCTAATTTCAAATGCGATTCTAGGTGTAATACTTCTAGCTTTAACTAATTTTATTGGTGGTTATTTTCACTTTGCCATAGGTATAAATTGGGCCACTGCTCTTATAGCTGGTTTTTTCGGAGTTCCAGGAGTGATTTTTTTAATAATTTTTAAGTTGTTTTTATAAAATAGGTTGGTAAAAAAATAAGACACTAACTAGTATATAACTAGTTAGTGTTTTGCATGTAATGGCTGATTATTTCCTTTGAATTTACCTCTTAGCTAATTCATTTTACTAGTTACCAGTTTACGTGTATAACCTTGGATTCACAGTTTTTTGTAGGTTCGTGATCAGTCAAAACGTCTTTTGATTTTATGAAGTTAAGCTCTTCCTCAACTAAAAGTCCGCCGCATTCGCTGCATTTCTGATCTAATCTTGTATTTGCTGTATACCAAGCTTGACCGCACTTTTTACATTTCAGTTTTATCATTTACAAGACTCCCATTCAATAAGGTATTTATATTTATTTTCAATAGTTAATTATATAAGGTATACAAGAATATTATGATATATATTAATTGGAAAATAAAGTAAAATATTCAGACAAAATATTTATTATCACTTTAGAATATTTATCTAAATGGGGTTTTATGACAAAATTAAACAAATACTAATATATTTATACTTTTATTTAGATCCTGTTTTTATATACTTGAAAAAATATATAGGAGTTCAAATTAAAATTAAATTGATAGGCTGCTGCTTATATGCGGTGCCCTTTTAACTAAGCTGAGAATTAGGAATTAACTAAGCCATAAAACATAAAATTAAAATAATTAATATTACATTTAACTATAATTAATTATTTTAATTAATATATTAAAATAATTAATTTACATATTGATTTATTTAAAATATGGTATTATAATAGAATCATAGTAAAGGAGAGGAGTATATGAGTTATAAGGTTATAAGCAAGTGTCCAGTCTGCAATTCAAAATTAAAAATCGCAAAGCTCAAATGCAATAAATGCGGTACTGTCATAGAAAATGACTTCGAGTTTTCGAAATTTGAGTATTTAGAAGAAGAACAGTTAAGTTTTATGGAAGTATTCTTAAAGTGCAGGGGCAATATAAAAGATGTGGAAAAAGAACTAGGCATTTCCTATCCAACTGTGAGAGCAAAGCTAGATGATGTGGTTACAGCACTAGGCTATACCGTTTTTAAAAAGCCTACAATCGGCAGCACAGAAATACTGGATATGCTTGAAAAAGGCGAAATCTCAGCGGAGCAGGCTATAAACATGATGAAGGAAGATTAAAATAAGGGTTTAAGAAGAATAAAAAATATTATTTTAAAGGGTGTGTAATAAAATGAAAGAAGAAGTTAAGAGAATTTTAAAAATGGTTGAAGAAGGAAAAATTGATTCTGATAAGGCGACAGAACTTATTGAGGCGTTAAATAAATCTTCAAATGACACTCAGCTAACTGCAGCTTCTAACTTAGATAAAATGCTTAAAGTCAAGGTGCTTTCAGCTACGCAAGACACTGTTAATGTAAATGTTCCAGTTAAATTTTTAAAAGCCATAGGTAATGCAGTAAATAACATTAAAATCCCTGGTGTTTCAGAACAGGAGGGTATTGACATAAAAATGATTATGGAAGCAATTGATTCAGGACTTGAGGGGAAAATTGTAGATGTAAAAAGTGGAAATGGTGATATAGTTGAGGTTTCTATAGAATAGACGATTCATGTATTTTTTAAGTGAAAGCCTAGATGCCTTAAGTGAAAGGATTGATTAAGGTGAGAGTTTATATAAAACTTAACAGCGGAAAAAGTTTTAAAGTGCCAGCCCCGATAGGTCTTGTAAAAGCTGCACTTAGCCTCGGTGGCTTTGGAATGAATATTGCTAAAAGATATATCCCTGAAGATCAAAGGCAGTATATTGAGTGCCTTGATTTTAAAGAACTTCGAAAGGGCTTTAATGTTTTAAAAGATTATAAGGGCTTAGAGCTTGTGGAAGTAAAAGCTCAGGACGGAACAGAAGTAAGAATAATAATTTAAAAGCGGTCAGTAGACCGCTTTAATTTTTGCCTTCTATTTGTATAGTTTCCTCTCTAAAAGGCTCTAATTGTATTACAATATAAGCTTCCTTGAATTGGGCTAAAACATCATTTTTTATAGCATGACATAGGTCGTGAGCCTCAGTTAATGGCATATCTTTATCAAGCCTTATGTGAATATCAATTTCTCTTTTTTGTCCATTTTTCCTAGTTCTTAATCTGTGATAGTTTTTAACTTCAGGATAAGAAGCTATAATTTTTGTTATTTTATCTAATTCATCTTGAGGAAGAGAGCTATCAAGCAAATCTACCATGGATTTTTTCGTTAAATCATAGGAGGCTTTTATTATTAAAACTGCTACAAAAAGTGCAGTTATTGGGTCAACTATTTTAAGTCCTGTAAATCTTACTATAATAAGTCCAATGAAAACACCAAAAGACGTAGCTACGTCAGTAAGCAAGTGCATACCATCCGCTTCAAGAGCAATTGAATCTGTCTTTTTTGCAATTTTTAAAAGCATCATGGATATTATTAAATTAACTACAGAAGATACTAGCATTACTATAATTCCGGCACCTGTACTCTCTATTTGTGCGCCCTCGATTATCTTTTTGATTGCTTCGTAAATAATTAATGCAGCTGCTACAAATATTAAAAGTGCCTCAACAAAGCCAGATATATTTTCATATTTGCCGTGACCGAAGGGATGCTCCTTGTCTTCTGCTTCAGCTGCTTTTCTTATGGAAAAGAATGCTATAAAACTAGCAAGTAAATCAATAGAAGAATGTATAGCTTCTGAAATAACACTTATGGAACCCATAAATATACCTGCAATAAGCTTAAAGATAATAAGTATGCTATTTGAGAAAACAGAAAGCAAGGCTGCTTTTCTTTTATCCATAAAAAGGTCTCCTTTTAAAAAAGTTTTTATCAATTGATAATCTAGTATATGCTAATTATACATTAAATGTTACATAATATCTACAATTTTATTAAAATAATTACAGAATGTAATTATCAATTGAGAATGAAATACAAATGCATTTTTATATCAGAAACAAATGAAAATTACTATTAATTGTTTCCAAAAAAAGTAATTGCGGTTTGCCTAGACAAACTATAGTTGCATAAATCTTGAAATATAACTACAATATACTTATATTAATTTATAATAAAACAAGTATGTTTTATAATGTATAGAGATTATGAAATGAGTATTAAGAATATATTAAATAAAAGCTTTTTGTGTATAAATTAGCTGCAATTAGTAACTGTTTATTCTTAATTAAATATGGGGGTGGAATGGTGAGAAACGAAGATTTTAATATAATGAAGAATGTGACTAAGATAGAACAATATAAGGCACAGCTTTTATGTACTATTGGGGAGTTTTTTAAATTACTTACAAAAGGCAGCAACGTAGCCCAGGATGCTATTTTAGACTGTATTTCTAAAGCTATAATTATACTTTATATACTTGCTGACAGACTTGGGTATTCCCATACTGCAGTTGATGAAAGTATGAAGAAAAATTTAAGATTAGGAATAGTTGAGGAAGAGGAAGAAAAACCGGATATGGATTTAACTAGATTATATGCTCACTTAAAAGAAAGAGGTTAAAATTTATATGGATAACAGCATCTATAAAACAAAGTCTATCGTTGAAGCAGGAATTATCTCAGCTATAATAATTGTATTAATGCTAATTACAAGCTATATGCCTTTTATACCCTTTATAGGTACTGTGATACTTCCACTTCCAGTAGCTATACTTTATGTTCGCCATGATCTTAAAGTTACTATTTTAGCTATTTTGGTAAGTACAATAATAATAGCATTGGCTTTTAATCCGGTGCAGGCGCTGCTTTCAGCATTATCCTTTAGTTTAGTTGGTCTTGTTTTAGGCTATGGAATAAGGAAGGATAAGGATTCTACTATCACATTACTTTTACTTACAGCTGTAACGATTATATCAACTGTTCTTTATATTGTTATTACTGCAGCCCTTATTGAAAAGACATCGTTATATTCCCTTATAGTATCATCTATTAATATGTTTAATGATGCTTTAAAACAGACCTTAGATATATATAAAGGTATGGGTATGCCCCAACAGCAATTGGATCAGTTCCAAGCAATTATCAAGTTATTTACACCTGAGCTGTTTATAAATATGGCAGCTGCAAGTCTTATTCTAGGTGCTTTTTTATCATCAATTATAAATTATATTGTTGCTAAGGCAGTATTAAAGAGACTAGGGCTTAATTTAAAGAAACTCAGAGCCTTTACTGAGCTTTATATTAATAGCTTAGCTGGCGCAATAATTATAATGCCTATACCTCTAGGTGTATATCTGCAAGCTAAAAAAGTGCCAATTGGTGCACCTATTTTAACTTCAGGGCAAATTATGATGCAGTATATTTTCATGGTTATAGGAATATCTGTGGTAGCATACTTTCTTTTAAATAGATATAAATTAACTAAAGGTATAGTTGCTATAATAATAATAGCTGCATTTACAAACTCTTTATTTGCAACAATATTTTTATATGTAGGTTTAGCTGATATGATCTTTGACTTTAGAAAAATAAATCCAGACAGAATCCTAAAGAAATAATATTTAGGGAGAGCGGTTTAAACATGGATAATAAATTTAATTATTTTAATACCAATAACAAGATGTATTTAGTTATTATAGCTTTTATTATAATAGTTCTCTTTGCTTATGGTCATCTTGTGGCAGGAATCTCTGCCTTGGTGATGTACGGCTTTTTAATTGTGTTTAATATTAAGCATTCACGGCTTAGAAAAGACGAATGGAAGAAGTTCATTGAAGATTTTTCTTCTCAGCTTGACTTTGCCTCTAAAAGCACCCTTCTTAAACTTCCATTCCCACTAATGATAATTGGAGATAAAGGTAATATAGTTTGGTATAATCAAAATGCAGCAACTATGATGGAAGGGGAAAACCTTTTAGGAAGAAATATAGGTGAACTTATAAGAAATATCAATTTAAAACAGGTTCTGAATGAGAAAAAAACATATTTTGAGGATATTAACTTAAAAAATAGGTATTACCATGTTCATGCAAGTATTGTAAACACTTCAGAAAGTAAAGGAAATGAAGATAATATAATTATATTATATTTTTATGATACTACTGAATATGTAAACTTAAAAAATAGTATTGCTGATGAAAAAGCTTCAGTTATGCTTATAGAAGTAGATAATTTAGATGATGTGGTAAAGACCGCAAATGAGGATAAAAGACCTCTTCTTATAGCAGAGATAGAAAGAACCCTTAATAATTATAGCCAAGGGCTTAATTCCATATTTAAAAAGTATAATAATAACAAATACATCCTTGTTACTCAGGATAGGTATATACAAAGTGAAATTGAAAAGAAATTTGATATACTAGATATTGTCAGGGAAATAAATCAGACTAACCAACTAGCAGTGACACTAAGTGTAGGTGTTGGAAGAAATGGCAGCACACTCATGGACAATTACACCTTTGCATTGTCTGCAAAAGAACTTGCACTTGGAAGAGGCGGTGATCAGGTAGTTGTAAAAGGTAATGATAAACTATCTTTTTATGGTGGAAAAACTAAGGAAGTAGAAAAAAGAACTAAAGTAAGAGCCAGGGTTATAGCTCATGCTCTTGTGGACTTAATAAATGGCAGCAGCAATGTGTTTATCATGGGACATAAGAATCCTGATACAGATTGTTTAGGTGCAGCTATAGGTATTAATAGTGCTGTGAAACTTTTAAATAAGCCCTGCTCTATTTTGTTAGATAATAAGAGCTCTGCTTCTAGATCAATTGTTGATAAAATTATGGAGGATCCAGCCTATGAAAATACCTTCATAAATTCAGAAACCTGCAGACAAAATTTAAAAGAAGATAGCCTTTTAATTATTGTGGATGTTCATAATAGGGGCTATGTCCAGGATTATGAACTTGTTAAAGAATTTAAAAAGATAGTTATAATCGATCATCATAGAAGGCTTACAGATGCAATTGAGGGGGCACTGCTTAGTTATATAGAAACCTATGCTTCCTCCACTTCGGAGCTTGTTACCGAAATGCTTCAATATATGATTGAGAATCCTAAGATAAAGCCTATAGAAGCAGAGGCGCTGCTTGCTGGCATTTGTGTAGATACAAAGAATTTTTATTTTAAAACAGGTGTAAGGACCTTTGAAGCCGCAGGTTTTTTAAGGAGACTTGGTGCAGATACAATAGACATAAAAAAAATGTTTGCGGAAGATTTGGATACTTATGTTAAAAAGGCAGAAATAATTAAGTCTGCAGAAGTAAAAGATGGTACGGCAATAGCCATTTGCCCACCAGAAATTGAAGATACTGTACTTGCTGCACAAGCAGCGGATGAACTGCTAAATATTACAGGTATTCAAGCCTCATTCGTTCTTGTTAAAATAGAGAACGAGATATTTATTAGCGGTAGATCCCTGGGTGATGTCAATGTACAGATAATCTTAGAAACTCTAGGGGGTGGGGGACATATTTCCATGGCAGGCGCTAAATTGTCCGATATAACCTTAGAGGAAGCTGTAGATAGTGTTAAAAAAGCAATTGACAAATACTTAGAGGAGTGTGAAAAGTAATGAAAGTTATTTTATTAGCCGATATTAAAGGTGTAGGTAAAAAAAGTGAAGTAATAAATGCTTCAGATGGATATGCAAGAAACTACTTATTTCCAAGAAAACTTGCAGAGGAAGCTACTGAAGTTAATTTAAGTGTTTTAAATCAAAAAAAAGAAACTGAAAGAAGAAAAAAGCTGGCAGAAATTGAAGAAGCTCAAAAGCAAGCTGATGAGCTAAAAGGTAAGGAAGTTAAAATATCAGCAAAGTGCGGAGAAAACGGCAGATTATTTGGGTCTATAACTAACAAGGATGTAGCTGATGCTTTAAATGCACAGTATAAATTGAACATCGATAAGAAGAAGTTAGTTGTAGATGCTATACGGCAGCTTGGAACTTATGAAGTTGAAGTTAAGCTTTATCCAGAGGTTTCTACAAAAATAAAGGTTGTAATTGTAGAACAATAATAGCATTGTTTCTCCTTAAATGCTAATACAGGAGGAAAAATATTGAAGTCAGAGTTTAAATTTGAAACAAATTTCGAAGAAATTAAGGCCCAAGATATAACCATAGAATCTCAACTTGAGGTGCTCTTTGAGGTTATAAAAAATGTTTTAGATGAAGGTGCCATGAAGGCAAGAATAGTTAAATATAAGCTTCAAAAGCACATTCATAGCGGAGACATATATAAAAGGGTCTATGCATTAAATAAAATTGCAAGTGATGGTAAAGGAATAGATATCATACCTAATGTAAAAAACATACATGAGGCGTTAGAAGACACAAATAAGTGGATAGCTGATGCAGTAGCAAAAAAATATGTACAGAATGAAATTGAAAAAGAAGTTGAAGCTGCCCTTATGGAAAGACAGGATAAGTATGTTGAAGAAGTTAGACTTGGCATACTTAGAAAGCAAAAGGGGCCAGAAAATGCAAAGACTCTTAAAAAATATTCTGATCTTGAAGTGTTAGATTCTAAAAAATTAACAAGAAATATTCAAACTATGCTTAGACCTGTAAGTTTTAGTGAAATTGTTGGTCAAGAAAGAGCTATTAAGGCACTTTTATCAAAAATAGCTTCACCCTACCCTCAGCACATTATCCTATATGGACCTCCGGGAGTGGGGAAGACAACAGCAGCAAGACTTGCCCTAGAAGAGGCTAAAAAGCTTAAATATACTCCTTTTAAAAAGGAAGCAAAATTTGTAGAAGTAGATGGAACTACTCTAAGATGGGATCCTAGAGAAATAACAAATCCCCTATTAGGCTCAGTACATGATCCTATTTATATGGGAAGCAAAAGAGATTTAGCTGAGGTTGGAATACCAGAGCCAAAACCAGGACTTGTTACAGAAGCTCATGGCGGAGTTTTATTTATTGATGAAATTGGTGAACTTGATGACATTCTGCAAAACAAGCTATTAAAGGTGTTAGAAGATAAGAGAGTAGAATTTTCCTCCTCCTATTATGATCCAGAGGATGAAAATACTCCAAAATATATTAAATACTTGTTTGATAATGGAGCACCTGCTGACTTTGTTTTAATTGGGGCAACTACAAGAGAGCCTCATGAGATAAATCCAGCACTTCGTTCAAGATGTACAGAGGTATATTTTGAGCCATTATCTGCAAAGGATATTGAAGAAATAGTTGAAAATGCCGCTGTTAAGCTTAATATGGAGCTTGAAAGTGGAGTTTCAGAATTTATCAGCAGATTTACTATTGAAGGCAGAAAGGCTGTTAATCTGCTTTCTGATGTCTATGGTTATGTGCTATATAACAGTAAGAGCTTTAAAAAAGATGAAAAGGTAAAAATAACACTTGAAGATGTTAAAGAAACAATTTCTGCATGCAGACTTGTTCCATATGAGGAAGTCAGCGTAGATAAGGACAAGGAAATAGGACATGTTTATGGGCTAGGCGTCAGCGGATTCATAGGTTCCACAATTGAAATTGAAGCAGCAATATTTGAAGCTAAGGATAAAGGAACAGGTCAAGTACGTTTTAATGAAACCGCCGGCAGTATGGCAAAGGATTCTGTATTTAATGCAGCATCTGTAATAAGAAGATTAACAAATAAGGACATAAAGGACTATGATATTCATGTTAATATCATAGGTGGTGGAAATATAGATGGTCCATCTGCTGGAGCAGCTATTACAATTTGTATAATAAGCGCTATTTTAAATAAACCAGTGAGACAAGACATAGCTATAACTGGTGAAATATCTTTAAGAGGAAAAGTGAAACCAGTAGGCGGGATTTTTGAAAAGGTCTATGGAGCCAGAAGAAAGGGCATAAAACTTGTTATTGTTCCAATGAATAACTTAAAAGAAGTTCCTTCAGGACTTCAGGACATAGAAGTTAAGGCAGTAGAAACCATAGAAGAATTAATGGATATAGTTTTTTAGTAAAAGAAATACAAGGGGGAAAGCATTATGGAGACTCCTCTTAGAAGTCTTCCTCACAATATAGATGCTGAACAAAATGTTATTGGTTCCATGCTATTAAATAAAACTTCCATAGCTCAGGCTGTGGAAGTTTTAAAGGCTGAGGATTTTTATAGAGATTCGCATAAGATTTTATTTAATACTGTACTGGAGCTTTATAAAAAGGATACACCAGTAGATATGGTAACACTGACAGAGGCGCTATCCTCTATGCAAAAATTGGAGGCTGCCGGTGGAATTACATATATAAGTGAGATTTGTGATTCTGTTGTATCTACAGTAAATTTTAGTTCCTATATAAAGATTGTTGCTGAAAAGTCTATGCTTAGAAAGCTTATTAAAGCATCCTCTGAAATTATAGAGGACAGCTACAGTAAGCAGGATGATGTACCTGCTGTACTTGATTCAGCTGAGCAAAAGGTATTTAATATTGCAGAAAAAAGAGGTAATTCAGACTTTGAAGCAATGAGTACAGTACTTGAAAAAGGCTTTTTGGAAATTGAAAGGCTGTTTAGTAATAAGGGTGAAATCACTGGTATTTCTTCTGGTTTCCCAGACCTGGATGCTAAAACCTCTGGTTTTCAAAAGGGGGATATGGTACTTGTTGCAGCAAGACCTTCTATGGGTAAAACTACCTTTGCGCTTAATTTAGCTCAAAATGCAGCCTTAAGAGGTGGTAAGAGTATAGCTATTTTCTCCTTGGAAATGTCTAAAGAACAGCTCGCCTATAAGCTTCTTTGTGCTGAGGCCAATGTGGATATGCTTAAACTTAGAACTGGTGATTTAGATGACAGAGACTGGGAAAACATAGCCAGAGCCTCTGGACCCCTTGCGGCAGCTAAGATATATATAGATGATTCCGCAGGTGTATCTGTAATGGAAATGAGATCAAAATGTAGAAGGCTGAAAATAGAGCATGGAATAGATATGATTCTTATTGACTATTTGCAGCTTATGTCCGGTAGCAATTCTGAAAGCAGGCAGCAAGAGGTGTCTGAAATTTCAAGATCTATTAAGGCTTTAGCAAAAGAAATGCAGTGCCCTGTAATAGCTCTTTCACAGCTTTCTAGAGCACCAGAGCAAAGAGCCGACCATAGACCGATGCTATCAGACCTAAGAGAATCAGGTTCTATAGAGCAGGATGCTGACGTAGTTATGTTTTTGTATAGAGATGAATACTACAATAAGGAAACAGAAGACAAAAATGTAGCCGAATGTATTATATCAAAGCAGAGAAACGGTCCTACTGGCACAGTAAAGCTGGCATGGATTGGGCAATACAGTAAGTTTGGAATATTGGATGTTGTTCACTAATAGATAAAACAAAAGATGTGCAGCCCTTTAAAGACTGCACATCTAAATTAATGAATATCTATTTTTTTCTTTATGTCATTACCTCTTGTTAGCTTTGGAAGAGTGATTTTTAAAACACCATCCTTAAAGGAAGCTTCTATTTTATCCTCATCTACATTATCAATGTAAAAGCTTCGCTTAAACTCTCCATAATGTCTTTCACGTCTTACATAGTTTTCCTTCTTGTCCTCTATTGTGTCATCTCTTTTTGCGCTAACAGTTAAATAGTTGTTTTCATAGTCAATGTTAATAGCTTCTTTATCCATACCAGGAAGATCTGCTTCCACTAGATAATTATCTTCTGTCTCTTTTAGATCAACTTTAAAACTTCCATAAATGTTACTTAATTCTTGAGTAAAATCATTATTAAAGAAGTTTTTGAAAAGTTGTCCAAAATCATCATCACCTCTATTTAACATATGTCTTCTGAAAGGAATCATTTCAAACATAATCAAATACCTCCAATTAATTTATTTAATTTCTATGCTTATATAATACAACAAAGGTCAAAGAAAGTCAAAGTCTAAAAAATGAAGATAATAAAAGAAAACTCATAAAACTTAATAATTAAAATATTTAATTTAGTATAATCAACCTAATTAAAAATAAAATATGATTATTGAAGGAATTTAGAGATCTTTATAAAATTTTATGAAATAAAAATTTTACAAACAGTAAATAAGGTGTGTGCATTACTTTATGGGATTGGCAGTACAAGTAATAGGATTATCTGCTAATCTTGATTCGAAAGGTTAATTGTAGTAAAATTTATATATGCTCCTGTAGCTCAGTCGGTAGAGCAACTGATTCGTAATCAGTAGGTCGTGGGTTCGATTCCCTTCAGGAGCTCCAGTAAAATCAAGGGTTATAGAAATTAAACTCTTGATTTTTTTATTTTGACGTGAAAATATGACGGGGAATGAGATGCAAAATGAAATGTAATTATATATCTAAAAAATAAATTGCATTAAGAAGGTTTATTTTTATTAGATAATTACCAATTAGTACACACTCATTTCATTTTTAAATTTAAAGTATAACAATATCAAATTGGGGTTTAAATCGTTAGGTTATTTATATTGAAATTATATATTCGGTGATAAGTAAAATCTAAAAAAAGCATTTAAGCGGCTAGTGTCGAAAAATGCAAAAACAAAAATATAAGCGCAGCGCTTGACAAAAATGCCATAAAGTAGTATATTTTTAAATAAAGATAGACGCAGCTTTAAAGCGCAGCTGTAAAAATCAATAAGAAAGGTTGATATGTATGAAGATTAACAAAAAACTGATTTCTGCCTCAAGTTTCAATCCAACAAAGAAAACATTTCAGATGACAGTCTCTGAAATGAATGAAAAGATCGATGTGCAAGAATTTTCACTTCCGTTGTATCAGCGTGATATTAGTTGGACTGTACAAAAATCCATAGATTTATTTAACTATCAATTACTAGGTAAGGCGCCAGTCTCACCAATCTCAATCAATGTTATAAACAATACCGATGATTGTGTACCTCAGGTATCATTTGTTGAGAGAGAACTTATTAATAATATCGTTAGAGGTCAATTTTCTGTGGCTGATGGCCAGCAGAGGTTAACAACAAACTATAAGGCCTACATTCATCATGATGATTTTAGAAATGTAGTGCTAGATCTTGCTAAGGGTCAGTTTACCCAGGCGGAGGATGCCATTAAAAAACATCAAATTCCTGTGGGGGTATTGCTTAACAAAGAGGATAATGTTTTGTTTAAGTATATTAATAAGTCTTCTGTTCTAAAAGATCCTGAGGTAATGTCATTATTAGTTCAAATAAGAAGTAAAATGAAAAACTATAATTATACTATTAATCAAGCAGAAGATTTAAATGAAGACGAACAAATCGAATGGTTTGAAGTACTTAATAACGCAGGAAGTCGCGTAAGTATTTTACAAATGCGCTTTTCAAAATTAAAGGCTCATGGTATTGATATTTACGTTCAATACACAAGTAAATTTAAGGAACGTTTGAAAGACTTAGGATATGATTTTTTTGTTCCTCAAAAGACAGGTGTTTCTTATCCGGTAGCAACATTAAACTCTGCTTATGAGGTTATAACAGGTAGAAGGCATACTGATGGATATACACCAATTCCATCTGATACTAAGGAAAATCAGCTATGTAATTTAGATCCTGAAGAGCTCACTAAATGTTTTAAAATGACTCTAGATGCATTGGATATGGCGTTAGAGTTTATAGAAGATAATAATTTAAAAGAACCGGATAGAATTGATTATATAACTTATCTAACAGGATACTTTGTGTTTAACAGTGAGGGAATAGATGAGAGTAATAAAGCAGAGCTAATAGATTGGTATAACAAAGTTGATTTTACAAATAAGAGCAATACCGAGAGAAGGGAAATTTTTTCAAGATTAATATTGATGGGAGATCAAACAGGATATTTATTGGCAGATTGCCAAGATAGTGTTTCTTAAGAAGTATTAATTTCCAATAGTAACTTTTTTAAAAATATTAAAACCAAAAAAATTAAAATATCCTTGGTTATGAAATGCTATTTAAATATCAAATGAATGTAAGGTTTTAGTTAAAATCTTACATTCATAAAATTATATAGAATGTTGATATATGAGGGGTTGCAGCATTTATCGAGCCCCAAAAATAAATAAATATCTTCTTTACATAGGAAAAAGCTCCTTATTCAACAGGAGCTTTCTCATTATTTCGTTTATTCTTAATCATATTGTTCAATGCGTCTACTGCTTGCTGCTGCATATCAGGAAGTATATGAGAATATGTACTCATTATTAACCTAGTATCACTATGTCCTAGTCTATCTGCTGCTATTTTTGGGTGTATATTTGCTTTTAGCATCAATGTTGCGTGGGTATGCCTCAAGTCGTGAAATCTTATTAATGGAATATCTAAAATCTCATATAGGCTTAATTGCTTAATTTCTTCACCAATAGTAACCGTATGTTTATATTCTTTTAATACTCTTCTGTAGTTCCTACTTATATATGTCGGCTTATATGGATCACCATTATTCTGACATACTACATAATCCATTTTATTATAATTATCTCTAAAGTAATTCTTATTCTCTTTCTGATTTTCTTCTAAGGATTTTAGTGCATCTAAAGTATCTTCTAATAAAATAATTTTTCTTTTACTGCTAGCAGTTTTTAGTGGAACAAGTTCTAATTTATTATACTCTTCCTGGAGTTGCTCTTTTAATTGAATAAAGCCATTCTCTAGGTCAACATTTGACCACCTAAGACCACATATCTCTCCTAGCCTCATACCGGTAGTAGCTGCCAGTATAACGGGTATGTATATAGTCATATCTTTAATAGCATCTAATAGCTTATCTAATTGGTCTTGACCATATACTTGTAACTTACTTTTCGAGCTTTTAGGCTTTTTCATTTTATCACAAGGATTCTTTATAACATAGCCTCTGTCTACAGCCCAATTATACGCAATTTTAAGCACTGTATAATAATGACCAGCAGTTGTAGAGCTTAGCCCATTCTCTAGATGCCTATTTATTGCTAATTCAATATTTTCGGTTTTTAAAGCTCGAGCTTTTATTTTACCTATATCGGTTATTATCATTTCACAACAAAATTCATAGAATTTATAGGTTTTATATGATACATTAGCCTTCTTTGTCGTAAGCCATAAATCTAGTAATTCTTTAACAGTGATTTTATTCTTATCTTTATTGACGATATCCGATAGGTCATATCCTTGTTGTGATTTTTTCTTGATTTCAAGTTCTCTTCTTTGGCCTTCTTCACGGGCTTCGGTTTTTGTTAGAAATCCCCTCTTTGCTTCTCTAACCCTCTCATGTTGAGTTATAACCTCGACTTCATAACCGAAAGTCTTCTTTTTAAGTCTCTTGGAATAATAATCTCTAATTGTTACGGACATATATACACCTACTTGCAATAGTAAAGTTTTTATATTTTATATTTCATTTTCATACATAATTAATTCAAGAATAATGTTAAAGTTAGTAATTTTAATTATTTTTCTTATCAAAATAACCTTTTTCAATATCATCTTTTAGTGACTCTTCAAAATTTTTCTGTTCTTCTAAACTGGTAAATGGCTCATAAATGGTATTTAATTTTACATCATTTTTTAGTGAAAAAATTTGATCATTTAAGTTTATATTAACTTTTTTTAATTCAGTATTTTCTTGATGAAGCTTTGATGTTTCTCTTAATAAACCTGAATTTATATTTTTAAATATTGTTATTGTAGAAATTATATTACTTACAATAGCTTCAGATAATAAATCTAAATCCTCATCTAATATATCAATGGGCATTAATGATTTGATAGAGCTAAAATTTGTTAACATTGAGGAGATTGCTAATTTTTTATCTGTAGTGCTTAGCATTGTCTGGATTTCCAAATCAGTATCAGTTTTTTCGGAGATATTATATCGCTCTTCAAATTCTGCTTCAATCTGAGCTTCTAATTCGAGAAATTCAATTATCGAAACATTAAGAGCATTTGCTATTTTTTCCAATGTGGAATATTTTGGTGTAATTATATTTCTCTCATATTTTTTTATCGATATTTCAGAAATTCCCGCAATTTCTGCTAATTGCTTTTGAGTTAACTTTTTGCTTTTTCTCAATATTTTTATTTTATTACCTATTGTATTATCCATAAATTCATCTCCTTAAATATTATAATATCATAAAAAGTATAAAAAGATATACAAAAAGGAAAATAATAGTTGACAAGTATATCTAATTATACTATTATAATGGGAAGGTATACTAAAATATACCTTTAAGGAGGTGAAAATTTTGTTAAAGGCTAATGCTGATAAAATAAACTGGTTAAGAATAGAACAAGGGCTATCTATTTCTGATTTATCTAAAAAGGCCAATGTAGGAAAGATAACACTTATAAAGCTATTTAGAACTCAATGTAATACAAGGGAATACACAATTGGTAAAATAGCTAAAGCCCTTAATGTTTCAGTAAAAGAATTGTTTTTAGATTAGGAGGGTGATGATATGGCGATAGCCGTTATTTACAATATTGAAGAGCTAGCAAAAATATTAGAGCCTAAGGGGATAACTAGGACAAGTCTGTATAGAGCTATAGCACTAGGTAAACTAAAAGCTGTGAAAGTAGGAAAAAGGTATATAATCAGCGAAACTGCAGTCAATAGCTATTTAGAAGGATATTCATATATGAGAGTAAATGTTGAGTAAGAAGGGAGAAAGCTTATGGCGCAGCGTAGAATGTTTAGTTTAAGAATAGTAGATACTGATTTATTTCTTGATATGCCAATTAGCACCCAACTTCTATATTTTCACTTGGCAATGAGGGCTGATGATGATGGCTTTGTTTCAAATCCGAAAAAAATTATGAGACTAATTAATTGTAGTGATGATGATATGAAAATTCTAATATTAAAAAAATTTATAATTCCATTTGAAAGTGGGGTATGTGTAATTAAAGATTGGAAAGTACATAACAATATTCAAAAGGATCGTTATCGGAAAACCCAATATCATAATGAAATGAGTACTCTCAAACTGGATGAAAATGGCTCATATCAAATTTGTATACAAGATGAGTACAACTTGGATACACAGGTTAGGTTAGGTAAGGATAGGTTAGATTTTAATGAAGAAGAAACCACCCTAATGGTTGAAGTTGATGATGATACTATTATGAACTATAGAGATTGCATTTCCAAGAAAGTAAGTGATAAGGAGTTAGAAATTCTTGCAAACATTCAAAAGTCAGTAGGTAAAGATATACTAAATAAAGCTATTATTATTGCAGCTATGAAAAATGCTAAGAATTTAGATTATATAGTAACGATAGTCAACGATTGGAGTGAAAAAGGTCTTAAAACTATAGAACAAGTTAATCTTTATCTGTCCAAATGGGTAACCATAAATAGAAAGGCAAAAGAGAGTAGAATAAAACAGATTAAAGAGAGGTCTGAATATAAGAGTTATGGTAATAAAGGTACATTTAACAACTTTGAACAACGTACCTATGATTTTGATAAGTTAGAGAAACAGCTTCTTGGATGGGAATGAAAAATAAGAACCAAGGTAAAGAATTAATTATATCACATAAAAAAAGAGGTAGTTTTATATGACAACTTTTATTAAAAAAATCATAGTAATAGGAATCATTATAACTGGATGGATAATCTTAATGTTCATGATGGTGGAACAAGAATTAGGACAATTTTTATTTAGATTTGATAACACTAGAATATCTTTATTTCTTCAACATCCCGTAGAACAAATTAAAACAAGTAATAATTTGCAAATTATTATTTTTGTATTAGCAATAATCTTGATAGAAGAAATTATTTTAAAAATATCTTCATTAAGAAAGTTTTAAAATTAAAAATTGATTTGTCATTTAAGTCGTCTCACATCCATCTTCCTACAAGAACGGATTTTGAGTTATCAAAATCTTAGTATCCCTACTTCAATTTTATTAAAAAACATTCGTTTCTTAATGAAAAAATGTGAGTAGGAAGATAGATGGCAAGCTTCGTGTTTGAGTACTCAAACACTGCTTGCCAGGGGGTATTCCCCTGGACTCCTTTAGGGCTAAATTGAAATAATTCAATTTAGTTTACAGAAGCTAACGCTTCCGTTTTTGTGAAAATAGAGAAGGGAGGTTAGTTATGTCACGTTCTAAAAATCATCAGATTAAATTCTATGTGTCAGATGAAGAGCTGCACAAATTAAAAGAAAATGTAGGAAAGTCTAAATTAAAACAGAGCGAGTTTTTGAGAACTATGGTAATTGATAATGAGGTTATTGTCATTGAGGGATTGGATGAATTGGTTACACAGATTAAAAAGATAGGTGCTAATCTTAATCAAATTGCTAAGGTCTTAAATAGTGGAAATATCTTTGATTGTAATAAAGATTTACAGCTTACTCAAAAGGAGCTTAATAAAATATGGCAAGTATTAAATCTCTTAGCTCAAAAAGTCCAGTAAGTAAAATAGTTAAATATGTTACTAATCCCAAAAAAACAAATGAAGAATTAATTTCTGGTGTTAATTGCAGTCCTGAGAATGTAAAGGATGAAATGAATTACACTAAAACTCATTATCATAAAAAGAATGGCGTTCAATATTTTCATGTAATACAGAGCTTTAAACCTGGTGAGGTCGACCCAAAGAAAGCTCATGCAATAGGAACGGAGCTAGCTAGTAAAATAGCTCCATATCATGAATGTTTAGTAGTAACACATACGGACAAAAACCATATACACAATCATATTGTAATAAATTCAGTTAGTTATAAGAATGGCAAAAAGTATCAAGTTGAAAACGGAGCTTATAAAATCAAAAAAGAAAGTGATAAGATTTGCGAGCGAGAGAACTTAAGTGTTATTGAAAATAAAAAGAAAGCTGAAAAAGATAAAGGTACAGCAAAAGTAAAAGGAATGTCTAATAATGAGTATAGAGCTGCTATCAACAAAGATACTCCCTGGTGGAAAGGTCAGATCATAATTGATATAAAGCAATCTCAATTAAAATGTAAAACCAAAGAGGATTTTATAAAGGATATGGAAAGCAAAGGTTACAAAGTTAATTGGAGTGATACCAGGAAGTATATAACTTATACAACTCCTGACGGTAAAAAGATTAGAGATAATAAGCTACATGATGGAACTTTATTGAAGGAGGTCATGGAAAGTGGATTTAAACGAGTTACTAAAGAACAATATGACAGAGGAGCAGAAAGAAACATTTCAGGAATTACAAGAGCAGCAGAACCAGGAATTATTGCAAGTGCCACCAATAGAGCTATTGAAGGAAGTAAGCAGAAATCTAGTGGAGCAGAGAGCAGTATTTCAAAGCCTACTGGAGCAGATCTATATACAGAACTCTCAAAACAAGGAGCAATCAAAGGAGCTAATAACATCAATAGGGAAAGTGGTGGATCTTCAAGAACAGATATTAAAGGGTCAGGAAGAGCTGGCGAGCAATTACAAAAACATAGTATCAGAGCAAACGCAGCAGATGGACAAGTTTACGAAGTATCTAGCCAGGGAGGTACAACAAGAGGTTTACAAGAATCTTCCGAAGCAAGAGAAACTAAAACTAACACTAATGGACAAAGTAACAATAACAATGATAGGAGCATTTCCAACAGCAATAATATGTCTGCTAACGATATTAGCAATAATCTTTCTAAAGAAGTAGAGAATAAAAAGAACTTAGGACTTGAAAGATAATTTTCAAAATTATTAAAGTAATACTACTATAATACCTGGTATTACGTAGGTATTATCTTTATATAAAATATGTTTGAAAGGAGCTGATACCAACATTTAAAAAAAGTCCACTGTGGGCATTCAATATAAAAAGTGTTCCTAGTGGATACAAATTAGGGGGTATATATGGAGAATCGTATAAATTTCGAAATGGACGACTATTTCAAAAATCTCAAAGAAGCTGATAAATACAAGGGAAAAAAGAAAACAGATGAAAATAGATTTCCTGATCCTATCACAAATGAACTTGACCAATATATGAAGAGGTTATCTGAAGAGCAAAGGCTTAAAGCTAAAAAAGCAAAAATTAACAAAAAAGAACCGAGTGGAATAATATATGATTTTATGAAGATAACAAATCACACAATTGAGGATATTACTACAAGCCTTCACAAGTCAGCCAACAAGTTAGTTGAGGATATGACATACAGCCTTCATAAATCAGGTAATAAGTTAGTTGAAGATGCTGCCTATTCTCTTCATTCATTTAAAAAGCCTACTGAAAATAAGATTGATGTTAATAAGAGCTTGGATTTTGTAAAAGAAAAAGAGCCTATCAAACAGGAAGTTAAAACGATTGATATGAAAAAAGAGCTTGATAATGCTAAGAAGATAGATAAGGAACTTTACAAAAACCTAGAATCTATAGACAGAATAACCGGTAGGGAAATGCAGCACCTAAATAATACTTATCAGCAATATAATGATTTACTAAACATGGCTAATGAATGTAATTTGCATCTAGGCTATGACCAAAGAATATCAGGTATAAAGGTTTATGAAGAGAGTAAGAGAAGCATAGAAACTCACCAGGCAGAGCTAGTAAGTGTAATTAAAGGAGAAAACAAGGAACAACAGGTTTTAAAGAGTTCTGAAAAGGCTATGAATTATATAAATAATGCTGAAAAGAAAATTGAGGACTTAAAGAGCCAAAACAAGCTCCTGGACATAAGGGGCAATATTGAAAGAAACCAGGTTATAAAAGATATTAAGAAGGAAATTGAGACTCAAAAACAAGTATTAAAAGACAATGGAATTAATACCAAGGAAGATTTTTATAAGCTTAAGGATGAAGTTTCAAAAAGAGAAAGCTCTGTTAAAAGACTTATAGATTCTGAAAATGCTAGATATAAAGAGGAGTTGAAGGAAAAGAAAAAGGAAGAAAAGTTATCAAAACAGTTGGAACAAAAGCCTGAAAAGCAATTAGAGACAAGTGTTAAAGAACAACAGAACACAAGGACTAAGGAAGTACAATTAGAAAGGTAGTGACAGTATGAAAAGGAAAACTCCAAAGAAGCCATCAGGATTAATAAGTACAATGATTAAGGGGTTTGCAGTATTCTTTATAGCATTGCTTATTATTAGCTCAGTAACAAAGAATAGAACTGTACAAGATGGTTTGTTTTACCTAGTGATGGATATATTCATTCTAGGGGCTTATAAGAAGTTTTTAGCTGTTAAATTAGAAGATAACACGCTAATTAATAAAATAATTAAAAGCGTAGGTATTTTCTTCTTAGGTTTGATGCTTATGGGTGGTATCACGAATCTAGTAACAAATAAAGTATTATCAAGTTTATTAGGATGGATATGGCTCATTGGTACTGTTTATTTGATATACGTAGTGTTTAAGGGGGTTATTCTAGGTGGTGATGCCAAAGGTATTAAGCCGAGTAGTAATGATGGAGAAGGAATTATATTCGGAAAGAAAGGCTCGACAGTATATTCTATGCCTGAAACAGAAGATGGTCATGTAATTGTAATAGGTGGACAAGGTACTGCAAAAACACAATCCATATCACTTCCAACACTATTCACATGGAATGGTGCAGCTATAGTGGTTGATATAAAGGGAGAGCTTCATGGATTTACAGGAGCATATAGAGAAAAAGTTATGGGCAGTAAAGTTTATGTATTCGACCCTGATAGTGCTGATTGTGATTGCTATGATCCATTAGAGCAGATTAAAGGAATAGATGGAGCTACAGAATTAGCTAGAAACATAATACCAACACCACTTACTGGAGATAAATTCTGGAGTGAATGTGCTCAAGGGGTATTTGCTTCCGCAATATTGGATGGAATTAATAAAAATCAAGCGTTTGGTGACATTTGCGAAAGGGTACTAATTACAGAACCTAATCAGCTAATACAAGAGCTGTTTAACAGTGAGGATAATCGGGTTAAGTTATTGTGTAGTGCTGCTAATGGAATAGCTGAAAATACTTTAACTGGCGTGTTTTCAACTCTCAGGACATATATATTAACTTTTGCAAGTGATGAAAAAATAAGAAATGCTACAAGGAAAACAAGTTGGACACCTGCTGTTTTGGAAGAGGGGGCTACAATTTACTTAAGAATACACGAAAGTATGTTAGGTCAATACAAAGGATTGATAGCGAGTATTATTTCACAGACATTTAGATATTTAACAAAGAGGAAAGACAAACAACAACCAGCAATATTAATGTTACTTGATGAGTTGCCACGTTTAGGAAAAGTTGAAGGATTAGTCGAAGGTATGGGTACTTTAAGAAGTAGAAATGTCCATATAGTGCCTATTGTTCAATCATTATCAGATTTAGATAGACATTATGGCAAAGAAATAAGGAAAATTATTATTGATAATACTTCCTATAAGGTAATTTTAGGCGTTGGGGAATTGGAAACTCAGAAATACTTTAGTGAATTAGCAGGTACTGAGAAGGTATGGCAGAAGAGCTATAACACTAATGGATTACTAGGAATGAAAAAAGGGCATACAGATAGCTTAGTAGAGGAGAAAATAATTAAGCATAAACGTTTTGGACAACTAGGGTTAGATAAAAAATCTATTATATTTGGCTTTAAAGAACCTATAGAAGTGGACAAGTTACTTGCTTATAAAACATCAAAATATAAAAAGCTTATGGATACTTATGGAGTATAAAAAAGGGCTTCATGAGTAGCCCCCAGTATCACACCTGTATTTTAATAGGAAAAATGAATTGGAACAATTTTAGGAGGAGTTATTATGAAAATATCATTTAAAAGTATTATGATTGGTATAGGCATATCTATAATAATATCTGGAGTGTATTTGTATTCTAATTTTAATAATAAAGTTAATAATAAAAATGTTAATAAGCTTACAACTAATAAATTTGAAGATAAATCTCTTAAGTTACAAATTTTGGATAAAGATACTAAAATCAATCTATCAGCTAATGGGGTAACTTATACATGTGATTATGAAAATTTACCTTCAGGGAGTGACTACACCACAGATGCACCACACGAAGGGTTTATTTACCTTAGAGATTTAGAAATATTCTTGTCTAGATTAGAAGAAGGCACAAATCAAAGTATTCGTGAAGGAATTAATTCAGGCAAATCTATTTCTTATTCATGGACAGATTCTCTCTCATGGACAGCTACGCCGAATAATGAAGTAGATAACTGGCAGTTGAATTTAGATTTATTCTTAAACAAAGTTCCTCAAGGCAAAGGAATTCACATTAAAAGAGATGCTGTATCTTGGAAGGAAGATGAAGGAATATATATTCCAATAAAATATCTTTCTGACCTTGGATTACCTATAGAAAAAATTGAATAGTTTCGTTAAATAACATTGAAACCCAATTAACTAAATTAACAATTTAAAAAAGGAGAAAATAATGATAAACAACAAATATCCAACACATAAACAAAAAGATTTAATAGCAATATTAGGAGAACAAGTTTTAGAGCAAATAAAAAATATATCGGAAAGTTTAACAGATGAGTATTACGAAAAAGTTTATGGAACATCTAAATTTATGGACATCAAAGAAAATAAAGAGGTATCCAGTATTATAGGTTCATTAAATAGACTAGTAATGGAATTAAGCTTTATTGTTAATTTGATAAATAAAGTTGATAAAAGAATTATAATAAGTAAAGAACAATATAAGCAAAGTGAAGAGCAGCTAAAAAAAGATTATAGTTTTGTCGAACAGTATTTAATATTACCAGATATAGAACTTGTTATTAAGGAGATGAGAAAAGAATTACATTATTAAAATATAAGAGGTATACATAATTACAGTTAGATATTTAGTGATATATGGTATAATATTATTAGTGCAGAGCATTAGAGCTTTGGAGTTTAATGTGGAATGTAGACGTACTCCATACACCACAAACTAGACTATCCCTCTGGTGCCACGAAGGGACATAAAAAAATATCGTGGGTATTTATGGAGACAAAAAAGGCTGAGCTATTATTTATAGCTCAGTCTTTTGTTCATGTGATAATAACAAGAGGTATTTACATAATTATTTATTTTGAAAATTTTATTTTTCAACTAATGAAAAAGGTTGATTCGATAAATTTATTTTACTAATTTTCCATGAATCATTTTCTTTTTTTAAGAAAAAGGTTGAATAAGACCGGTCATTTACCCAATATTCAATTACATTTATTTGATAAGAGTCATTAAATTTAACAGGAATAGAAGATTCATAATTAATATATTCACTAATATCTCTATCTGAATATTTCGAATTTTTTTCTAAGCTTTTAATTAAAGTATCGATTGAAAGATGATATTTTTCTTGTAAATATGATTTTGATAATAAGCTAGCAAATTTTTTATAATCTTTATTTATAAATCTAGATTCATAATACTCCTTTACTGTTGTTTCTAACTCTTCATTAATATCATCCTTGCTTTCTTGCTTAGTGAAGCTGTATTTTTCATAGGTTTGTTCCTTATTTAGTTGAAAAATATCTAATTTACTTATTTGAGATTTTGGAATAACAACTAATGAATATGGGGTTGCAGTAAATCCAATAAAACTATCTGAGGTAGTGTCTAAATAATAATAAGTTTTGGACAAATTGTTTATTGTAGTTACTTTTGCAAATGTAAAAGACCGGGCTCCAGATTCGTAAAGGCTTAACTTTTTATCCAATGTTTGTACTCCCCAAATATATGTTGAGATAATTATAGTAAAGAAAATAAGTATGAAAATATAAAACTTGTGTAAAAGTAAGTTGTATTTGTCGCTCCGAGCTTTAACAAGCTGGTCATTCGTCTTGGTTTTTTCTAATAACTCTAATCTTAGATTTATTACTTTATATATAATTATTTGAGAAAAGATAAGCATGGCATTATAAAGAATCTCATGATAGAAAGTGAACCATTTATATTGCATAAATGCTACTAAAGAACAACAGATTATGATTGGTATTAATTCACCTATGATTAGAAAAGTATCACTAGTAATTACTCTTTTGACAAAAGGAAATTTATCTTCAATATAAAAATTATACAAAGAGTAATATAAAATCATTGAAATGAATGTACAAAGTATAAGAGTTATTGAATAAATAATTCCATTAGAAATATATAAATATTTTGAGAAAGGTAAAAATCCACAGTAGGCGGTAGTTAATGTCTCAAATGGCGAACTATTTGGGACAAATGCACCCAAAAACCCAGTAGTGAATATAAATCCTATAAAATAGATAACTATAGGAAAGATTATAGAATATTTTAATACGGTATTAAATAGTTTATTAAGTGAGTTAGTATTTAATGATTCTTCATCCACATTATCAACTCCAGTTTATTATATACTATTAATAATAGTTCTCCAAATATTAGGAAAAACCTTTGGAATAATAAGGTATATAAATAGTATTATAAATATGAAAATTTATAATAATTTAAATAAGTTCAAAGTATAGGGAATAAGTTATTATAGAGCATTTATAATTGAGAGTAACTCTATAAATTTATTAGGATTAAGGATACCTATATTATTTTTAATTTCAATTTTAAATAATAAACTACAGGATTGACTTAACACAGACTCGATAAGGTCTGTGTTTTTATTTAGAAAAATGTAAATAGATTTATATGTTTTAATTAATTCTGAAATAATATTCGTAATAGTAAACTTTTACAAATTAACAAAAAAACATGTGAAATAGAACCCAAGAATGTTATAATTTTATTTGCGAATATATTCGTAAATTGTAAAACTAATGCGAAAATAATATAAATAATATTTGAATTGATCTTAATTTATTTAATGGTATGGTAATTGAATAAATTACGGGGGGGATTTTAAACGAAAAGCTTATTTAAAAAATGCAATAAAGAAATTTTGAAACATATTTTATTAAAAGACGAAAAAATTTCTGTTAAATTGTATATAATTTTCATTTATATACTGATACTAGCATCCTCAATATTAATATCGATAAAATCAAAATTTCTGGCAATAAGCTTTGTTTTAATCAGCGTAGCTTTTTTGTATATCATATTTTTTATAGTAAACTTTATTTTTGAAGGGCCTGTAAGATTTTTATTTAAAAATGAAATAGATATATGTATAAGAGTTGAAGAAATATTCAATTATGCAGAGTTAAAAAAATATAATACATATTTAACTGACAATAAATTTCCGAATATAAATAAATTGATATATAAAGATAAACTACCTAAAAAAGAAATATTATCATTTTGGAAGTATAAACTTTCATCAAAGAAAGAAACGTCTCAAGTTACGCTTCCATTTATTGTACTTTTGATTCTTGCATTATTAAATGCTCCTATAAAAGAATATATTTTAAATTATATTTTTAGTGCACCTTTAAAAGAATATGATATTGAATATTTAAAATGGATAATTCAAGTTTTATCTTTACCATATGCTTTTGTTGTATATCATTCAAATATAGAGAGATTTAACAGTTGTATAATTAAAATAGAATTTTTGAAAGATATAATTAAACATGAATAATAATCTAATGTAAATTTGGGTGTTATTTAGAAAAGAATATTAAGATTGAGTATTACCTTATATTAAAAGGGGGAGCTATAATGAAACAAGCTTTCTTTGAATATAATATGAAAAGTGGAAATATTATTGATAATATTAAAAAGGATGGAATAATTGTTTTAGATGCTAATGTACTATTAAATATATATAGGTTTAATAAAGATAATAGGGAAAAATACTTTAACATGGGGTGATTTAGCTAATCTTAAAATAAATCCAGATACATTGGCAAGTGCGAATAATATAAAGATAAATCCGGATATGGTGCTAGTATAATATAGAACTAGTTTGTAAATGTCCCTGGCTGTTAGTGATATGACTATTAAAGCTTTGATTTGTGAAGAACTCGGACTAGGCATGTTTTACGAGCAAATGGTAAAGCAGAATATCTTGCAGGTTTCGGCCGTAAGAAACGATCGAAGAGAGTTATGAATGCTTTTAAGATGGATTTACAATCTCTTTAATTAGGCTTAAAAGTTACTGTATAATTGATATTAAGCTTGTTGTCTGTTATAATAATTAAAATAGATTTGGTGTGTCCGTATTGCATTTTTCTTCAAGGTAATACTTGATAAAAGAACACGCACAAATTAGATAGGGGTGAGTTTTTGGCACACATTGATGAAATCATCAAACAAATGGGATATGCTGAGTCATCATGCTTAAAATATAAGCACGATAACTTTAGTGATGCATTACTTTCTGCCCACACAGCAAAGGTGCTGGATGAACTTTCTCCGTATGCCATTTACCTGATCGATGATAACCCTTTTGTTCTGTTTTTTGAAGAGCACCCAAATCAAGACGAAAGCAAACAATTAAACAGAAAAATTTGGAACGCTCAAATTCCAATTGTAATAGTTTGTGGAACCAGTGATGTAAAAATATATAATGGATGTTTTATTGACAGAGAAGAGTGCATTTTAGAACAAGTGGGGAGCATTGCAGCAGACACAATTGACGAAAACTCTCCCTTTTCCTATTGGGATATCACTAATCAGAACTTTTGGGGAAAATATGATAGACAGTTCAGCGGCGAAAAGCTTAACGATTGCTTGTTGAGCAATTTAGCTGATATCACTGAGAAGCTAAGAAATTTGTACCATGTTTCTTTCGCGACCAAACTGATGTTACGACTTATTTTTATTCGATACCTTATTGATCGTGGTGTCGATTTGGACTACATTGGTTTTTCGTCTGATGTTCAAGTTTCGAGAAATTCATTTTTGGAATTATTAGACCATAAGGAAAATTTATATGCGTTATTTTCACATTTAAAAGAAAAATTTAATGGAAACTTATTTGAACTTAATAATGAGATTTATGATTCTAGCCTAACGGTTGATGTTCTACAGGTATTGCGCGATTTCCTATCGGCCAATATTGACACCAAGACAGGTCAACTTTCCTTTTTTGACCTATACGATTTTAACATTATTCCCGTGGAACTGATTAGTAATATCTATGAAATATTGTTAGGACAAGAAAAAAGAGATAAAGATAATGCCTTTTATACACCACAATACTTGGTCGATTATATTTTAGATCATTCCATCTCGCAATTTGTCAGAGATAATGGAAAATGTAAAGTCTTAGACCCATCCTGTGGTTCCGGAATATTTTTAGTTGAAAGCTATCGCCGCATGGTTGAAAAAGAACTTAACGGGGCGCAATTTACTGATGACAATGAAGTTCTACAGCGTATATTGACCGAAAATATTTATGGCGTTGACCTTAACCCAGATGCTATAGATGTTGCTATTTTTTCACTATACCTTGCTGTTTTAGATTATAAAAACCCAAAGACACTTAACAAGTTTGTATTGCCTAACCTTAAGGGGAAAAACCTTTTTGCCAAGGATTTTTTTGATGAGGATGCATTATCATCACTTCAGACAGTCGCATTTGATTTTATTGTTGGTAATCCTCCGTGGGGAAAAGGTAATCAATTGCAAACGGACTATTGCACAAAACGAAACTATAAAAAATATATGCAGAATAGCGATACGTGCAGAGGATTTATTCTTCGCTCGAAAGATTTTAGCAGTGCAAACACGCAATGCTGTTTTGTGTTGCACTCAAAGCTACTGTATATGCAAAAACAGCCTTCAAAAAGTTTCAGAGGCTACCTACTCAATAACACTGAAATCATGAGAATTGTTGAATTGTCTTCCGTTCGCAAGCTTGTGTTTAAAAACGCTGATGCTCCTGCGGTGGTCTTGTCATATCGTTTCTCAGATAAGAATGTGCTCGAGAATCGCTTTGAATACATTTCTATGAAACCGAATATTTTCTTTCGTTTGTTTAACATTATTGTTGTTGAAAAGAACGATGTTAAGCAAATTAAGCAGCGATTACTCGCTGAGAATGATTGGGTATGGAAAACACTTGTTTATGGATTAACAGGAGATATTGATAACATTCTGAGAATAAAAAATGAATATAAGACCCTTGGAGATGCAATTAGTGAGCAATCTCCGAAATTGATAGTCGGAACAGGCATGAAATATAGTGCGAAAGATAGTAATGGTAAAGTTAATAAAAAAGATGCCTCACATTTAATAGGCAGATCGTTTTTGGAATCTACAGCGATTGATCATTTTCAAATTGATTTAAGCCGCTTAACTTCTTTTAATCAAAGAAAAGTAGAGAGTATTCGCAATGAAAAGTTATACGAGGCCCCCTACTGCTTGGTCAGACGCGGTCTTGATATGAGTGATTATACTATGCGAGCTGTTTATTCCGAGACAAGTTTTATTTTTAGAGAAGCTTTTTATGCAATTAAGGGCTCTGTTGAACAAAAAACACAATTACTTAATATTGTTGGATTATTAAATTCAAATGCTTATGCCTATTTTAATTTAATGCTTAATTCGTCTTTAGGCGTTGAACGGGAACAAAGACAGATGGATGAAATCCTTTTGTTTCCGTATATATATGCAGATGATATTGCTCAACTTGTGGAGAAAATCCAAAATGCAAATAATACAAATAATGAACTTTCTATCTCGAAAGATACATCTTGCGATATGGAAGAACTAAAATATCTCATCCTTAAAGCATTTCATCTTTTAGACAATGAATTTGTTGATTACGCACTTAGTATACAAATTCCACAATTAACCCAAAGTAATGACCATAATATATATCGTGACGCTGAAATCAAGGATTTTGAATTGTATGCTAAACCATTTTACGATTATTTAGCTGCAGTATTTGCAACATCAAAAAAGCATATACTAATTAATGTTTATCAAAAAATTGCCAAACATTACAGTGCAGTTGAAGTAGTTTTGCAAGATGAAAAACCACAAAAATGGTTTCAAGTTATAAATGATCGTGATTCTTCCAAGGAAGCTTCAACCAAATTTTCAGCGTATAAAATAAACGATTTGTTCTTTGAATTAAAAGATGTTATTAACTTCGAAGAAAATTCTTTCTATATAGTTAAGCCAAACCACTATAAAAATTGGCATCCTGCAATAGCACAACTTGATTTGATGGAAGCTGTTAATCAAATTCTCTCAAGAAATGGAGGGGATATTTGATGGGCGGCTTTAAGAATGAGTCTAATAATATAGCGTTTGAGAAAGGGCTTTTTAGTTTAATAATCGTGCACCTATATCAATGTAGCCGAGATATGATCCAAGCATGCAAAAACACTGGAAGGCACCTACACAATCATGAAGACAGGATCACGGATCGGCTTGTGGCTCAGCACCTTAATTTCAACAATTGGGGCTTAAGGTTCATTCCGCAATCTCCGGAAACGTTTATTCCTGACGAAGACCAGTATAGAGGGAGATGTGACATAAAGGTTGTATCCAATAATTGGTTCGCCGACCTAAATGATTACTACCTCATTGAATGTAAGCGTATTGATGGAGAAAATCACTTGAATCGCCAGTATATTTTAGAGGGTGTCTCTCGATTTGTTGTTAATTCACCTAAGTATCCTTCTTATCATAAGCGTAACATAATGTTTGGATATGTTGTAAAAACTATTGATGTTCCAAAGAACACTGCCATAATTGAACAGTTGCAAAGGGACTTGCTTTTAGGAGTGCTGGTGGATGATTTTGTGCTTCTTAATAATGAAAACGTAGAATTTTACCATTATAGTTGCCTATATCAATCTGATGCTATTGGAAGCATTGAGTTAGACCACTTGTTCTATGATTTTTCTGAGGTCATTCAATGAAATACTTAAGTTGCTCACTTAGCTCGCGTATGCATCCCTGAGTAGCAAATATCTTCAGTACGAGGTATCAAATGGAACAGTTCTTGAATATAATAATGAAATAGAAACTGTATCTGTGAAAGATGCCTTTAAATTAAAATCATTATTTGATGGAATACCGCTTTATAGGAAATGGAGACAGTATGCCGAAATAAATGATATTACTTATCCACTTGAAAAAGAACATATAAAGAGACTTGTTGATAAAGATGAGAGAGTAAAGAGTAAAAAATAGGGTTTATAAAAATGACGGGAAATATGACGGGAAAACACAAAAACATACTTGACGATGAATAAGAATGAATGAGAAAGATATTGTTTTAAATGCTGATGAATAAAGGATTATAGAGATTTATTTAAGTTTAAAAATACTCATTAAAAAAGAAGGTATATGATTCGTAATCAGTAGGTCGTGGGTTCGATTCCCTTCAGGAGCTCCATATGAAATCAATAGCTCTAGGAAATCCTAGAGCTTAAATTTTATTTAATACACCTTAATATACACCTACTGATAAATTTTAAGGTCAAAATTAGGTCATCCCGATTGCAATTGTCATCTATCGTAACAAAATATCTTTTATTTCCGGAATACTAAGCCCTCTTTTTTTTAGTTCCTGTATTTCTTTAATTTTCTCTACCGCTTTAGCTCTCGGAAATCGCCTTGTCAGGTTTTCCTCTTCCTGCTCAAAGGGAAGCATTCCTTCTTCAGTATAGAATTTTAGTGTGCTGTAACGGCATCCTGTTAGGCGTACTAGTTCACCGATGGACACATATTCTGATGCTAGTATTTTTTCAATGGTACGCTGACGGGACATACAAATCCCTCCCAATCATAAATATATTGGATATTTTCTTAAACGGACACCGTGAATTGGCATTTTACCACCATTAAATGCATATGGTACGGCTTCATAGATGAGATTATCTATTTTTATAAGCGGCACAGCCCCTTCACGTAAAACAGTATAGTTATGACCCTTTTCCCTAAGCCGTGTCAGTACATCACGCAATCGTTCTTCTTTACCTTCGAAATAAGCTTCAGTTTCGATAAAAACAGATTGAGAACGCTCAAAAACAGGGAAAGCAAAAGTGATACCTGTACCTGTAGGAGTACTCATAGCAGCTCTTTTTAGCCTAAGAAATTTCTTTATTGCTATTTCTAGTGAACTATGAATATCAACAGGTAAAACTTTTCTTGCCAGATTGCTGTTTTCGTACAATTCACTCATGCGTACTCTTACCCATTTCAACTCCTCATCGGAAAAGATATCATTAAAGCAGCCGCTTTCCCGCATCAGCCAGAGCATGAAGATAGACTCATCGGTCATTAGCCCCTCTTCCAGAGTTTCAGCACGAAGGTTTTCAATCACTTTTGTAAATAATTCTTCATTACTGCGATATTCCTTCATTGATACACCAGCAGTGTCAAACAGTAAATCACATCCGAGCAAATTCGGAATTTCTTCTAAGGCATGATCCCCAATAAGAGAATCTGCATAGGCCCTCTCAATTTTTAATAAATATTTCTTTGATAATTTACTGACAACGGTGAGTAAATGCGGAAGAGTATCACTTAAGCTTTCTTTTCTGCCTAAAACAGCTTTTAAAACTGTTTCTTGATACAGAGTGATTTCAGGTCTCTCCAGATCCTTCCTATTGAAAGTAACCATACCCTTATCTATAGTAAATCCTTGCTCCAGATACAATTCTAAAATGGCAGCGGCAGCCATGCAGCGCAGAGCCACTTTCTTTGCATTGGTTAGATGAAGACTATCTTGTGCATTTAGTGCTACCAGTGAGAAGTTCTGAGAAAAACGAAGTTCCATAATATTAATTCCTCCTAATTAACAAATTTTTAAAAGTATTTTTTTGCCAATTACTTACTACTTATCACTTACTACTTACTACTTACGATTTAAGTGTAGCATCTTTACATTATTCTGTCAATATTACATTTTTATATATTTAATCATAATCATAGTATTATTTGAATATCCTGTAACTAAGCAGACGCTGCATGAATAAGACAGTTAACGACATATGTCGCGTACCCATGGGGGTAAAACTCCGCTGGGGTGACAGCCTGAAGTCAACAACTCCCCCAGGCTGTCATATAATAATCAGACTCTTGTTTTAATTACCCTTGATATGAATGTGGCAAAACATGCAGATAGGATAATTAAAATTGAGGATGGGGTTGTAAGTGAGGATTAAAAGTTATTGTATGCCTGTAAGTAGCGTAAAGGATTTTACGTAGCCGATAAGTGGTATAGAGGCTTTTTTTCACTAAGTATATACATATTAGTAAATAGGATTTCGCGGCATATATTCACACCGTTATTGTTAATAATGTTGATATATAAATAAAATAAGGGGATGTAAAATGTTTTTAATTACTTATATGAATAAAGTAGTATTTTCTATTATATTGAAATACACCTATTCATACACCTAATACGATGTACTTTAGCATAATATCTTAACATAAGATAAACATCATTATCTGAGATTATTGATTTAACATAACAAGATATAACAATATATAATTATCTAGAATCAGCTTTCTCGGATTCATAATCAGTAGGTCGTGGGTTCGATTTTCTTTAGGAGCTCCAGTTTATGAATGGTTTGAAAATTTATAAACTATTACACCTAACGGAATATAGACAGAGTCTATTCATGAAGAACCTATAGATAATACAATTAATGATAATGTTACACTACATAGTCCACAAAAACAAAAACCCGAGAGAAACCTCGGGTTTTTGTTTTTTATTTATTCGAATTAAGAGAAGCAAACGCCTTTTGCAGATTTCCCGTCATAGCATTTAATAGATCATCATTAGGTACAATAATCCAACTCTTTTTATCATCACTTTTAACTAAATTTATTGTTACTTCAGTAGCAGTCATTTCTGCCTTAGGATCATTAATACTATTTGAAAAATATTGGTCTACGAGCTTTTGAGATTCTTCATCACTTGTCTGATTTCCACTAAAAGCTTGTGCCATAAAAGTTGGTAATAAATCAGAAATCATTTTTCCAGTAATTTTTACTAAATCAACTGAGGTTATCTTAGCCTTAACTGTTGCGTTATCACCCTTTACTTCAGATGATTCAATCTGATAATCAAGCTTTGAAAATACTTCCTTAACCACCTTTTCTTGTTCAGTATTATCATAATTTAATCCGCTTTTGGTGTCAGATTTAATAAATTTAGCAGCAGTGACTACATCTTGTTTTTTTAATGCATCAAAGAAACCTGAAACAGATTCATCGGGCTTCGGCATTTTAGAACACCCTAGCAAAGAGAATATTAGTGTTGTTAATAATAAAACACTAAGCACCTTTTTAAAAGATATTTTCATAGTTAAATCCCCCAATAAATATAATTTGCATTTAAATTATATACTCTGATTTTGGAAAAGTAAATGTCTACTAAGTTATATATAATTAGAAAAAATTTAATTTGAAGGTATGATAAACATAGTAAAGTATTAGAACTTATTGAAGGGGAATCAAGTCTATCTGATGATGAAATTTATAATATAATAAAGCTTACTGTTAAATAAGCAAAAAGATAATAATGTAGTAAGTCAATAACAAAAATTTCTGGGATAGCTCCTCATTATATTGAAACTTTTATAAAAAAAGATATATAGTTAGCAATGCTAAATAATCCATCTATAAAACTTAATGAACTCGACACAATACATATTGTGTTACGTTCATTAAAAGTCCCATAAGACATTAATAAATAACGTCACATAGGACTTTTTTATGTCGTTGAGATATGAATTTGTAAAAATTAAAATTAACTATATTATGATTAAATAAAGTGTCCGCTGGGGACACCAATGGAGGCTATTAAGGAAATAGTGGAACCCATAAGAAGTGAAAAGAAGATTTTAGAAATAGACAAGACCAAAGTTAGTAAATAATTAAATCCGGGGGAGAAATCCTTAGGATCTTTTATATTTTAGAGGGATCGTAAGTTGAATGCAGAATATAATAATAACACTAAAACACAATGAAAAATAAATGAGAATTCAAATGGAGGTAAAGTTTGGTTATGGACGATTTTAAAGGTATACTTAATTATTATAAAGATGAGTTAAAATGGAACCCGCCTTTTGCTGAAGCACTCTCTAAATATTCTCCAGATGGGTTAAAAGGGTATTTAGTAATGCGTGAATCTATTCAAAATGGGCATTTGCCAAAAAAGACAAGGGAATTAATTTTCACTATATTAGATAGTTTAGATGATGAAGTAAGTGGTGCAAAGGCACATGCTGTTTCCGCAATAGAATCAGGTTTAACTATGGAAGAGTTAGTAGAAGCATTTGTAATAGTAACTATTGTAAAAGGTATTAATGTACTATGTAAAGCAGGTGTTGAAGCAATTAAATCGGCAGAGGAGAGATTGCAAGAAATAAATGCAACTAATAAGAATCAATAATGGGTGGCTACATTTTGTAGCTGCTTTTTACTTGCAGATTATTCAAAACAAATTAACAATAATATTTATTATTTTAACACTGCCTTAATAATAAATGTGTAGAATAATAAGGTCCCCCTTTTAATTCACAAATATTAAGCAGTTGGAAGCATAAACTACCGACTGCTTATTATTATTAAAAAAAAATAATAATTATAAACTAATGATTAGAGTTATCAACAAGCAATTGTGCGTAATGTTATTAAAATCGTTGCACTGGATTACTAGAAGCTGTAGTAGCTTTTGAAGCCTACAGCTTTATTATATAAAAGAGCAAGAAATAGGCATGGAGCTTTAGAGCAAAAATAAATAAGAATTTACAATTTATTTACAGAAGATAGTTCTTCTTTATGATATTTTTATTATAAAGAAGGTGAGCCAATTGAAACTTGATAAAACTAAAATAAGGATAGTATGGGCAATAATTATTGTAACGATGCTAGGCCCATTTGTAATGACATTTATAATTAATGGCTTTAGAATGTTGATTAAGAAACATTAACTAAATAATTGGACAAAGCAGAAATCCTCCTTTTAGCATAGAAGTTACTATGTGGAAGGTAGGTGGTGAAATGCAAACAAGATTATAGGACAATAATGCAGGGCCTGTAGCGTATATTACCAATGACCAAGAAATAATATTTTTAAGGCATATTAGGATGATATTTCTTTGAGAAAATAAGCCATTTTTAATTTATGGGAATTAATTATAATAATGTTAAATTCTCTTAATATATATTGAATTATGCTAATTAAGCAGATAAAATAAAATTGTTATTAAATTATATACTGAGAAATTAGGTGAATTATAATGACTATAAATAGTGAAATTGAAGATTTAAGAGCTAAACTAAATATAATGATTTCAGCTAAAGATATAATTACCAACGATTTAGAATTATTAGATTTAAGTGTTGAGCTTGACAAGAAAATAAATATCTTCATTTATAATGAGTATGCTAGATAAAAAAGGAGCAGAGGCTCATTTTTTTTGTTTTGATATGCATAATATATAAGGATTGATTTAATTAGGTGCAATTATTTACCTTTTGATTAATTTATCTTAGTTATTATATAATAAAAGTGACATACAGTTCTCTATGATTACCTCTAAGCATAATATTATATAATTTAGGTGTTATGTACTTAAATACATTTAGAAATGAGGTATTGGCTATGAAATTATCTTCAAAATCTATTGCATTAATTGTTGCTTTTATTCTTATCATTGGTGTATTTATTACAGGACAACTTTTAGGTAGGACTAAGGAAGTTAAAAACAACTATAAGCCTCAAGTATCAGAAAAGGGTGATTTGAAGCTTATTAATCCTAAGGTTGATAAAAGTATTCCAGATTTAAAAGGTGGACCTGAGGTAATACCTAGTCCTCCAGAACATACGCAAGCAGCATCACAGGTTTTTTATAATTCTAAAAATAGAAAGTTAAAACAAATAGCATTGACTTTTGATGACGGACCTGATGCTTATTATACACCACAAATTCTTGATATTCTAAAAAAGTATAATATTAAAGCAACTTTCTTCATAGTAGGTATACGAGCCCAAGCTCATCCTGAGATAGTACAACGTATTTTTGCTGAAGGTCATTCAATAGGGAACCATACTTGGGATCATCCTCTAATGACTAAAATTCAAGCTGATAAGATGCAGGAAGAAGTAAATAAAACTGAAGAAGAGCTCTATAAAATTACTGGTGTACGGACTGCCATGTTCAGGCCTCCCTATGGGGCACTTGCACCTCAGCAAGTTAAAGAGATATCTTCGATGGGGTACAGTATAATAGATTGGTCAGTGGATACTAGAGATTGGGCTAAAACTCCGGCTCCAGAGATAATGAAATTTGTAAGCAAAGAAGTTTATCCAGGTGGAATAATTCTTCAGCACTGCGCTGGTGGAAAAAACCAGGATTTATCGAATACTGTTAAAGCGCTTCCTGAAATAATAAATTTACTTGAAAAACAGGGCTATAGTTTTGTACCAGTCCAAGACATACTAGGAATTCCAAGTACAAAATCACAGTCTTATTAGATAAATTATAATATTTATAAATAAATTTAAACTACTATCACAAAAAATACAGTAGAAGAAAGCTCTCTATAATTAGGGAGCTTTTTATTACTATACTGAATTTTTTATAAAGCTTCATGTCTCAAAAAGGTGCATTCCATGAGAATACATCATTTATTTTTGTAAGACAATTTCATACTTATGTGAACCAGATTTAGTTTTTAAAATATTATTTGATAAACTATCTTTATATTCTTTGCCGTCAATTAAGACATCTGTAAGATCATAACCTACATCACTAAAATCAATAGTTCCTTCACCTGTTACATTACTTAATATTATTTTATTATCTGATACACTTACAGCATCATTGTCCCAAAACGGCATATCACATGCTAAGCCAAAAACTCCTGGAACATTCCCATGATACCATTCTATGTTTACGCCTTTGCTGGGATGAATACTATTGAACAATAAAAAAGAAGGTATATACATTGCTTGATTCATCCAAAGTGGTGCTGAGTAGTTCATTTCGAATCCATAGGGAGGTTGCGTTTCAACTATATTTAAGAAACCCTGGGGGGAATCTATATTATCGCCTATTTTATGCCTTTGCAATAATGTCTTTACTATTGTATTACTTTTAAGTCGATATTTACTATCTTGGGTAACTTGTGATAATAATTCATACCCTAGAGGGTATTGAATTATAGAATACCCTAATTGAGAGTCACTTGCTTTATTTGCATAGTTACCATTTTTATCCACCATATGGGGATTCATATTATTTTTTACTGAAAAATTATTAATAATAGTGTGTTCTGCATTTAATGTACATTTATTTATAATATTTTCATTTTGATTATTATAAAAAATACTATTTGCTTGCAATAATGTTGCAATAAAAAGTCCATGCATTGTTTCTATTGAACTTACATTTGCTTGTCCATCTTTTGTAGTTAAATATCTAAATGCTCCACCATCAATACTGCTATCCCATACTGCATTTATCATAGCTGGTATATAAGTTTGGGCAATTTGACTAATATCTTTATCACCTGTAATTAAATAAGCCATACTTAATCCTCTGATATAAGCTCCACCCATATCATCGTATCTAAAGTTATCATAGGGATATAGTTTTTTCCCAACCTTGTTATTCATAACATCATAGGTTTCACTTATCAGATTGGTTGATTTATTTCTAACCCTCCATATAGATTTCAAAATATTTAACGCTTCATTTTTATAAATTTGTTTCGTAGAATCAGTCTCATATGCCGTTAGTAATGCTTGAGCACAACTGACACTTTGGCTTCCTAATTGGCTTTCATAGCCAAAAGTATCTGACATTATTGGTTTTCCTGTAGAAGTATTTATTTGGAACCATGCTAAATTATTAGATGGATTTATACAATTATTTAATAAACCGCTTGCTATTCTATTCATTAATGGTTTATAGGTAGAATCATATTTAGCTAAATATGAAATGAATTCTAGGATAGTAGCTTGTCCATTTGTACCTGCCATAATAGATGAATTATCAACTACTTTTTCATCCTTGGTAGAGAATACAGGTACTATATTGTTTGCCGGTAAAACCTTTGATAAGAAATCCGCTGTTTTTTTTGCAGTTTCAAGGTATTTAACATCTCCAGTTGCCATATATGCAGATATAGTTGAGAGTCCACTAATGAAATCAATAAACGGCTCACTACTTTTTGTTGAATAGTTATAAGCTTGAGTTGGTAATTGAGCTTTTTTATCTAAATAAAATTGCATACCTGAAAAAGCATAGCTTGCAGCATCTACACCATCTTTATAGGTAATCTTTAAATTATCATTTTGAAGATTACTTTGTAAGTTTTGCTTAATAGGATAATTATTTTGGATAACCGGAGTTGAATGCAGATTAGTTTCATTAAAATACACCATAAGTAAAACTGATATTAATATTACTGACATTATTAGAATAACTTTCTTATTCATGAAATCACCACCATATATACATTAATTTAAATACTAACATATATAGGCATATTTTGTATACTTTTTTCAAAGTTTGGATTATGTTCCTCAGACTGAATAATTAAAATTAGAATAAATATAATAGCATATATAATATTTAATAAGATTATATAAAAAAGACTTTTAGTGAATAAATCCACTTTATTATCACATATTATATCTAAGTAACTTAAGAAACTAGGTGGTGAAGCAGCTTGAGTAAAAAAGATGATTTCAATGATTTAAGTGGAGTTAATGCAAAAGCTTTAGGAAATTTCACAAAAAATGCAATAAAGCAGTTTGAAAATAATATTGTAAATCAGACAGATTATTTAGAAAAGGTGGAAGAAGCCACTCAGGAGGATAAAAGTTAAAAAGATAGTGGCAGCCATAAGACTTTTATAATAAGTCATATGGCTGCCATTATTTTATTCTACTTCATCCCTTCCCATATGATGAGGCATTGGATGCATTGGGTGCATTGGATGCTGTGGATGCATTGGGTGCATTGGGTGCATTGGGTGAATTGGATGCATTGGGTGCATTGGATGCTGTGGGTGCATTGGGTGCATTGGATACATTGGGAAATAAGGATGATAGTATGGATGCATGTAGTGATATGGACGACGTTGTCTTGACATCATATCATCATCAGAGTATTCGCTCATATCAGATTCCATTTCATGGTCCATTGGCATCTGATTATTTTCCATCATCATTGGGCTTACGTTATACATCATAGGGCACATGTACATATATGGGCACATATGCATTGGTTCCATCATATAAGGCATTGGCATGTTACAACCCATATGATGGTGATGGTCGCTTGTTCTGCGGCGGTCTTGATCTGCATTGATATCTAATTCATCATTGATATCCTCTTCTGGAAAACTATAATACATTAAAAACCCTCCAAAAAAAATTACCTACAGTAATATTATATTTTTAGTAATAGGCTTTGTTACCTTATTAAAAAAATAAATTATAAGATTAGCATCATTTATTTAAATTAAAGGCTCTATTCTGCAGGCTAATAACCTTGTTGGGATATATTTCATGATGATTTTGTCCCTAAAAAATATGATAATATACGTATAATTCCTTGGTATTATTTAATGGATTTTATTAAATGTTATGATAGGAGGACATGAATGGTAAAAAGAAAAATCATATTAGCCGTTATGGCACTGTGCATTGCAGCACAGCTTGTTCCATATAAGGCCTTTGCTGCACCAATCGCTGCTAGACTTTCAGGAACGGATAGGTATGAGACAGCAATAAAGGTTTCACAAGATTCTTGGCAAAGCTCAGATTACGTAGTTATTGCTTCCGGGGAAGATTTCCCAGATGCTCTATGTGCCGCACCTTTAGCTAAGAAATATGATGCACCTATTTTATTAACCCAAAATGCTGCAATTCCTACTAATGTTGTAGCAGAAATTCAAAGACTTGGTGCCAAGAACGTATTTATAGTTGGTGGTACTGGAGTCATATCTTCAGCTGCTGAAAGTGTTCTTAATGGACTGAATATTCAATGTACAAGAATACAAGGGCAGGATAGGTATGAAACCAGTGCTAAAGTAGCTCAGATAATTGGGACAAGTAATGGTGTGGCTATAGCTTCAGGAGAAAATTTTCCTGATGCCTTGTCAATTGCGCCCATAGCTGCCGCAAAGCAAATGCCAATACTATTAACAAATTCTAATACAATAGCTTCAAATATAAAGAACCTTGCGTTAAATAGCAGCGGAGAAAAATATGTAATAGGTGGCAGTGGTGTAATTAGTGACACTGTAGCAGCTTCGTTAGGCTCATATAAGAGACTAGCTGGAGTTAACAGATATGAGACAAATTTGGCTGTAATTAAGGAGTTCTCAAGTGCTATAAACTTTAATAAGGTTTATATAAGTACAGGAAATGACTTTGCAGATGCACTAACTGGATCAGCTGCAGCGGCTTTAACCTCTTCCTCTTTAGTTTTAACTGATGGTACAGATTATAATACAAATAATTTTATTAAATCAGAGTATTATAATATTTCATCCTTAAAGGTACTTGGTGGAACCGCAGTTGTTTCTGACCTTATTGTTAATGCCTTATTGCGTGAGCCTTCCTCTAAAGTAATTTTAGGCTATGCAACCTATTATTATCCTGGAGACAGCTCTTCCTATAACTCAATAACAGCACATTCTGATATAATTAATCAAATTGCTACAGATACCTATAATACTGATGGAACTGGAAATTTAACAGGACTTTTACCAGTAGATCAAATTAACTATGCAAATAGTAAGAATATAGATGCATATGCTATGGTGGCTAATGACTTTGATGGAAGTATTGCAAAAACTCTTTTAGAAAGTTCAGCTAATAGAGCAAATTTAATTAATAATATTTCTAATGCAATTCGTGTAAATAATTTTAAAGGAGTTAATATAGATCTTGAGGGTATATATTCATCTGATAGGGTTTATTTAACAACCTTTATGAGAGAACTTTATTCTGCTCTTCACCCACAAGGCTATAAGGTAACTATTGCAGTACCCGCAAAAACAATTGAAAGTCTAACTGATGGCTGGGCGGGGGCTTATGATTATGCAGAGCTTGCTAATAATTCTGATGAAGTAGTAATTATGACCTATGATGAGCACTATGCTGGTGGAGCACCAGGACCAATTGCATCAGAAGGCTGGGTACAAAGTGTAGTAAATTACGCAGTAAACAATATTCCAAGTGAAAAAATATTGTTAGGAATTGCTGCCTATGGATATGATTGGCCTTCCAATGGAGCTCCTGCTAAAGCTTATGGAGTAGATTCCATGTATAATTTAGCAGCAAGCTATGGAGCACAAATTAATTGGGATCCAGTTTCTGATACTAATTATTTCAATTATACTGATAGCTCCTCTGTTTACCATAGTGTTTGGTTTGAAAATAGTACAAGCATTGCCTATAAATTAGATATAGTGAATAATAACAATTTAGGTGGTATTGCCATTTGGAGACTTGGACTTGAAAATGCAGATTATTGGACAAGCATTAAAACAAAATTAAATTAATAATAAAATATGTTTATACCTTGCTAATCTATAAAGTAAAGATGATTGCCTTGCAGTCATCTTTATTTTTATAAAGCTTATATTAAATATATTAAATGTGGTAAAATATGAACAAATAAATGAATTTGAGGATTTATCATGAACTTAGGAAAAAATTCTATTCAAATTAAAATTATGATGTTTTTTATTATCCTCTCTACTGTTCTCTTTGTTACAGTAGGGTTCTTGTTCTTTAAAAGCACAAAAGATGCAATAAACCTTTCTAAGGAAAAAGAATTTATAACCTTAGCAGAGGAAACCTCAAATAAGATTGAGAGATATATGTTTGAAAGGTATGGAGATATACAGGTAATGGTGAATTCACCGCTGCTTAAAAATAAAGAAATAAGCGATAGTCTAATGAATAGCTATTTAGATAGTGTAAGAAATGCCTATAAGGCTTATGACTATATTTTAGTAACAAATTTAGAAGGAAAGGTTTTGGCTTATTCAGGAAACTTGAAAGCTGATAATGGCTATGAAGGTTTTTTAGGAGAGGTTTTGAAGGGAAAGAGCTTTGTTTCAGATTTTACCTATTTTCAGGATACAAAATCCTATGGGGTTTATTATGCCGCTCCTATATTGGATGACAAAGGTAAGATAAAGGGAGCGGTAGTTGAGAGAATGAACTTTAATGCTATATTAGATATAATAAGCAATGTGCGTCTAGGTGAGAAAGGCTATGCTTTTTTAGTTGACAGTAATGGTAACTATATTAACCATCCATTTAACAGTATGGAGGTTATTAAAACCCTTAATAATAGTAAATATGCTTCCTTTTATACCACTCATAATAATGTTCAATATTTTTCTGCTCTTTATGGTATAAATAAATACGATACACAAAAAAACAATTGGTATGTGGTAGTGGAAGAGCCAGTAAGTGAAGCCTATGAAGTTGCCTATAGGCTTAGAACCTATACGGTTATAGTTCTTATGATATCTGTGGCAATAGTTTTTGTGCTGGTAGCTATACTTTCAAGAAAAATAGCAATGCCAATTAAAAATTTAGTAAAGGAAACTAAAAATATTGCTGAGGGTGATATGGGGCAGAATATTAATATCCAAAGCAGAGATGAAATAGGGAGTCTAGCAGAGTCTTTTAATAAAATGTTAGAAAAGCTGGAGGAAAGCGTAACAAGAGCTAAAAGTCTTGAGGCACTTGGAGCACTTTCTGCTGGAATGGCACATGAAATAAGAAACCCTCTTACATCTATAAAGGGCTATGCTCAGTATATTATGTCTGAAATGAATAAGGATAGCGAGCTATATTCAGACATGGCTGTAATAAGCTCAGAAGTAGATAGATTAAACAATATTATTGATAGATTTTTAGCCTTTGCTAGACCTAATGAGCTTAAACTTGAAAAATGTGATATAAATGATATTGTTAAAGAAGTAATCACCTTAATTAAAAGGGATAACACCTTTGATAATATAAAACTAAATATTAATTTTGGAGAAATTCCTCTTATAAATGCTGATTTTGAGCAAATGAAGCAGGTCATATTAAATATAGCAATCAATGGGGTGCAATCAATGCCTCAGGGGGGAGAACTTACTATATCTACTTTTAATAACAAAATATTATCTATGGTTGAAATAGAGATAAGCGATACTGGGCAAGGAATATCTCATGAAAATGTGAAAAAAATATTTGAACCCTATTTTACTACCAAAGATAAAGGTATAGGACTTGGGCTTGCCATATGTTCCAGAATAGTAGATAATCACAGGGGAATAATTGAGGTAGAAAGTATACCGGAGAAGGGAAGTAAGTTTATAATAAAACTTCCGGAGGATAATTAATAGGACGGTGCAGTAATGAAGAATTATTCAATATTAATTGTAGATGATGAAGAAAATGTTACAAGGCTCTTAAATAAAGTTTTAGTTAAAGAAGGTTATGAGACCCATATGGCACATAATGGGGAAGAGGCTCTTTATATAATAGACAATTTTGATATTGATATAGTTATATCTGACATAAAAATGCCAGGTATGAGTGGAATAGAACTTTTAAAAAATATAGGAAGGGTGGCCCCCTTTATAAAGGTGATTTTGATTACTGCCTTTGCTACTGTAGATACAGCCATTGAAGCCTTAAGAATGGGTGCAAAGGATTATATTACAAAACCCTTTGATATAGAAGAAGTAATAGAAGCACTTCGTAATTTAACCTCTGATAAGGATGAGGTTCTAATAAGAAGTCAGGCCCTTCAAAAGGATATAAAAAAAACTAAAAATAAACTTGAGAGTAAAAGTGCTGCGATGCTTAAAGTTATAGATATGATAAAACAGATTGCTGATACAAGAGCAACTGTAATGCTCTATGGGGAAACTGGAACTGGTAAGGAGCTGGCTGCTGAAACCCTGCATAATTACAGCTCAAGAAGCCACATGCCTTTTGTTAAAGTTAATTGTGCAGCAATACCTGAAAACCTGCTTGAAAGTGAGCTGTTTGGCTATGAGAAAGGGGCATTTACAGGAGCAGTTTTAAGAAAACCAGGAAAGTTTGAATTAGCTTCTGGCGGATCTATATTTTTAGATGAAATTGGTGATATTACACTTGGAGTTCAGGTTAAGCTATTAAGAATACTTCAGGAGAAAGAATTTGAGAGGCTTGGAGGAACTAAGACCATTAAAGTGGATGTTAGAATAATAGCAGCTACAAATAAGAATTTAGAGGAATTGGTTAAGGAAGGAAGCTTTAGAGAAGACTTATATTATAGACTGAATGTGGTGCCAATTAATATGCCTCCATTAAGGGAAAGAAAAGAAGATATACCTATGCTTGCCTTAAGCTTTTTAAACAAGTCCTCGGATATTTCGGGAAAAGCTCCAAAGAGCATAAGTGAAGAGGCTTTATCTAAGCTAATGGCGTATAATTGGCCGGGGAATATTAGGGAACTTCAAAATATAATTGAAAGATGTGTAGTTATTACACCAAAGTCTACTATAGGGGTAGAGGATTTGCCATTAAATATTTCTCGCTTTCAGGAACTTAAAGAAGCTGATGAGGAGATTTCAAAGCTTGAAGAAGCCTTAGATGATACAGAGAAGGAAGTAATTTTAAAAGCCCTTAAGGAAAGCAGCGGGAACAGGACAAAGGCTTCAGAGATACTGGGTATAAGCAGAAGATCCCTTCATAGAAAAATTTTAAAATATAATATTTAAAACAAAGGTTATACTGGGACAAAGTTGACACTATTGTGCAATTTTGTCCCACTTTTTATATTCATAAAATATATATAATGAATAATTAAAATCAATATTATGTCTATTTTTCATTGATTTTCATTTAAATTTATATAAAAATGACGGATAGTTTTAAGAATGTGAATATAATCAAGCTAGAATAATCCTCTGTTAACATATATTGTAAACCTTTTCTTTTGGCACAATAATTGCTGAATATAAAATTGCAATAATAATTCAAATCCCTAATCAATAATAGTTGGGATAAAGTTAAATATAAGGAGCTAAACAATTAGTAATTGTTTAGTACAAAAAAGGAAAACAGGAGGAAAGGTTTATGCCACACATTAACAGCGGTGATACAGCATTTGTTTTAATTAGCGCAGCACTTGTCTGCCTAATGACACCAGGGCTTGCATTTTTCTACGGAGGTCTTGTAAGAAAGAAAAATGTTTTGACAATAATGATGCAGAGCTTTATATCCATGGGAATTGTAACTTTAATATGGATATTTGGAGGTTTTAGTTTAGCTTTTGGACCAGATATACATGGAATTATAGGAAGTTTAAAATATTTTGGACTTCAAGGTGTTGGTATGGCTCCAAATCCAACCTATGGACCTACAATACCATTCTTAACATTTTTTACTTATCAGGAGATGTTTGCAATAATTACTCCTGCACTTATAACAGGAGCCTTTGCAGATAGAGTTAATTTTAAGAGCTATCTTAAGTTTCTTGTAATTTGGAGTATTTTAATTTACATTCCACTAGCCCATTGGATATGGGGGGGAGGCTTCCTTCAAAAACTTGGAGTTGTGGACTTTGCGGGAGGAATAGTAGTTCATGTAAGTGCAGGAATAGCAGCGCTTGCTTCTGTATTTTTCGTTGGAAAAAGAAAGATACTTCCTGGAGAAAATACTGCACCCCACAATATTGCCTTCGTTGCCCTAGGCACAGGTCTATTATGGTTTGGATGGTTTGGCTTTAATGGCGGCAGCGCACTAGCTGCAAATGGTGTAGCTGCAACAGCATTTATTAATACCGACATTGCAGGCTCTATAGCAATGGTTACCTGGCTGATTATATCTTGGAAGGTAGAGAAAAAACCTACATTGGTAGGAGCTCTTACAGGATCAGTGGCAGGCCTCGCTACTATAACTCCTGCAGCAGGTTATGTACGACCTTGGGCTGCTGTTATTATAGGAATTTTATCAGCAGTAGTTTGCTATTTGGCTGTTCAAGTAAGAATAAAATTGGAATGGGATGATGCTCTCGATGTATGGGGAGTTCATGGAGTAGGAGGCATTTTAGGCTCAATACTTGTAGGAGTATTTGCTGAAGCCTCTGTAAATGGAGTGAAAGGCTTAATCGCAGGTGATCTTCATCAGTTTGGAGTACAGGTACTTGCGGTAATATTTACAGCTGGTTATTCATTTTTAGTAACCTATTTAATATTAAAGATATTAAATGTTTTTGAACCAGTAAGAGTTAGTGAAGAAGCAGAAATTGAGGGCTTGGACACAAGTTTACATGGAGAAACTGCATACCTTTAGACTAAAGGGCTAGTATCCTAAAGGGACGTTTCACTGGCTTATTGCTTATATTTTTTAACAATAAAGGAAGGTTTCTATTACTAAAAAGGTAATGGGAGCCTTCCTTTGCTTTTTGTTCTAAAAACTAGGTAAGTTTAAATATATTATAGAGATAAATATTATGATTTTATATAAGTAAAAGGAGAGAGGCATGAAAAAATTTATAAAAGCCATAAGCCTTCTTTTTTTCATAACCTTAGCTATAGAGTTTATTAATATAAAAGTTATAAAAGCTGCAGAAGTTCAAAATAATATTATTTTGCTTATGGATGTTTCGGGAAGCATGAAAGAAACTGATCCTAAAAGACTTTCCATAGTAGCTGCTTCCATGCTTATAGATAGTTCTGATGATAACACTATTATAAACATTGTCACCTTTGGAGATAAGGCAAAATCCGAATTTAACTTAGAAAGTAAACCTTCAAAAGAAAAGCTAAAAGGGGAACTTACAAATATAAAATTTGATAATAGCTACACAGACCTTAAGGAAGGAATTAAAGAGTCGTTATTGCAGCTTAATAAGGTACAGGGGAATAAGGGTATTATTTTATTTTCAGATGGAAAGGAAGATCTAAGGGATGGAATAACAAAGGAGCATATAGAGGAGTTTGCTTCATTAATTGAGAAGGCACATTCTGAGGGAATAAAGATAAATTGTATTGCTTTATCTAATGGTGCTGATAAAGCTGCCCTGCAGAATATAGCCTATAAAACAGAAGGAGAATTTTTCTATTCAAGTAGTCCTTCTCAGCTAATTAATGTATATAGTAAATTATTAGGAAGCATAAATAATTTCTTCACTATAAAGGAATATGAAATAAGTGATAAGGTACCTAGTGAAATTAAATTAAGCAGTTATGTTCAAGAGGTAAATGTTAAAATAGCCTCTCTAGAGAATAAAACTCCGCTTGTAGACATAATAAAAGGCGACAAGGTGCTGTCTGCAAGTAAATTAGGAGACGGCTATAAAATTTACAGCATTAAAAATGAGGAGAATAGTATCCTAAATATTTCTAATAGGGACAGCGGCAAATATTTAGTAATAGTGCAAATTAAGAGCAAGACAGAGCTAAATATTAGCCCAGCAGATAAAAGTTATAGTATTCCAAAGGGAGTACCTTTAAATTTAAACCTTAGTTTAGCAGTAGATAAAGATATAGTGGGACTTCATATGGATAAGGTTGAGGGAGCCATTAGAGAAGCAATAGAGAAGGACAGCAAGGGCTTTAGTTTTACCTTTAGTAAAACTAAAAGCGGTGGATATGAAATATTAGTAACAGCTTATGATGGGCAGGGAAGAATTATAGCAGTAAACAATTTAAAAATCAGTGTTACAGATGACCCGCCTTTTTATTACAAAGATGAAATACCAAAGGAAATGATTATTAATAAGCCCTATAAAATAGCACTTAAACAATTAAATCAGGATAAAGTTATTAACCCCTTAGGGGAAATCATAGTGGATTATGGGGATAAGTATGAGAAATTCCCTTTAAAAACTGTGGATAACTATTTGACTGCTGAGGTGACTTTACATAAACTTCAAGAAGTAAGCATAACTACCTGCATTAATGGGGTTTTTAATAATGATAGCTTTTCATATTTTCTGCCATATTCTAAGGTTACGGTAGTAAATAGGCCTTTAACAATGAAGGAATATTATTTTGAAAAATTTAAAACTCCAATTTTTATAATTCTTATATTATCAGTCTTGGATTTATTAACTATTGCATTTGGAAAAATTCAGTACAAAAGGTTTCTAAGCTACAGTATTACAAAGGAATTAACTTATAAATTAAAATCAAAGAGCATAAGCTGCTTCTTAACTGTAACCCTAACTCCAACAAAAAATATAAAGTATTTGAATCTAAAGGGCAATACCATTGAGGTAGAAGATGAAGAAGATAATGGAATAGGTTATTTCCTGCTTGATTTTCCAAAAGGCAGTAAGATCTCCCAGGGGATTAAATATCTTGCATTAAAAGATAAGGCTTTTAATATAGAATATTATCCAAGTATGGAGCAGCAAGTATATAAGGAGGAGGAAGAAGTAAACAGTTCTCTTTTACTTGAAGGAAATATAAGGATTATTATTAAAACTAAAAAGGATGAAATAACTATATATACCTAAGCACATTATTAGATGCGAAACTCTCTGAATATATAAATTTTGCTTTGAAAAATAATTAAGGAGGCATAATATGCAGGTACCAAAGGATGTTTTACCTACGCTAATAATTGGCCTTGGCGGAACTGGTCATCAAGTAATCAAAAGAGTAAAGGAGCTTTTTAAAAAGAGATACAATAATGAAAAACTGCCTATAAGATACCTGTTAATTGATACAGATTTAAAATCCTTTATGGATGACAGCATAGAGAACAATGAGAAATGTCAATTAAAATTTGGTGACGGCATAAAAAATACTTTAGATTGGGCTTATAACAACCTTAACTTTAATTGGCTACCCAAAAATCCAAAATTAACTGCAGATTTTTTTACAGCTATTGACCAGGGAGCTGGTCTTATGAGGCCTATAGGCAGGCTTTATCTTTGTAAAAATGCAAAGCTTACCTATGATGTACTTACTAATGCTAAAAACGATTTAATGGACATACATAAAATTCTAACTGATTATGGAAGTGCCTTTTTAGAAAATATAGACAGACAAAAGGTATATATAGTGGGTTCTCTTGCTGGGGGAACTGGCTGTGGAGTATTTTTAGACGTAGCAGTAATGCTTTCTAAAATATTTAATAGGGATAACACAAATTTAATTGGCCTTTTTACCTTAGAAAGCTGTTACGATGACAAGCTCTCCTCAGATATAGATGCCCAAAATAGAAGTAAGGCAAACTGCTATGCTGCACTTAAAGAGCTGGAATTTTATATGTCCTCAATAACAAATCCTAAGGATGAAAAATATTTATTTAAGTATAATAATATGACTGAAATAAGACTAGAGAGAAGGCTTTTAGATGTTTGTTATTTAATAGAAAATAAAAACGAACTTGGAGGAGTTCTCACTAATATTGAAGATATTTATGAGTTATGTTCCTTGCAGCTATTTCAAGAGGTTGGAAGTAAGCTAGGTTCACAGCTTAGAGCAGATTATTCGAATTTTATATGCAAGGATAAGGATCCTGTTTTAAAGAAAGATAGAAATTTCAGTACCTTTTCCACCTCTACCATGGAACTTCCTATAGATAAACTAAAAAGCTACTGTTCCTTAAGGTTTGCAAAGGATATTATGGATACTTTAGAAAAGGGTATGGGTAACTCAGATAGTATTATAGATAATGAAGCTGAAAGCTTTATTAGTAATATTAATGAAACTTTAGGTATTAATGAGACTATAGTTGATTTTTCTTTTAACTTAAAAATAAATAGCAGTGCAACTGCTTTTGAATTAAAGGAAGGGAGCTTAAGCAATTTAGATAAGGCTCAGCGCTTTGCCAAGGAAAGAAAAGCTCTATGGAATCAAAATAAAACAAATTTAAGAAATGAGTTAAATACTTTATTAATGGGTTATATAGATGAAAAGCTTGTAGGGCAGGGCATTAACTTTATTATTGAAGTGTTTAATAAAGTAGAAACTAAAATGTACAATGAGTATACTGAAGGGCTTGTAACTACGTCAATAGATAAGGAAAAAATAAAGGGAGAAATTCAAAAGTTAAAAAATACTAAAGGCTTTTTAAGGAGAGAAAAAGTTACTATAGGAAGTGAACTATGCGGAAAGTTTAATAAATATATAGAACAGGAACAAAACAAACTTATCTTTGATATTTACAAGGAAAGATATGACATGTATATTAAGCAAAAGGCTTTATTAATAAATAAATTTCAAGAGCTAATAAGCTCTATTAGAAGTAAGAAAGGTGAAATTTTGTATAGGCTTAGAGCCTTAAAAAATCAGCTTGAAAAAAAGTATGGGGGAAGCATTATTTCCAGGGAAATGGTTAATGTGGAGTTTTATGAGGAATTTTATTCAGAAAAGTTCTTAGCAAATTTAACTAACAGAATACAAAATATTTTCATGGAAAAGGATGTATTTAAGATTATTAATGAAGCTTTAGAAGGTATAATTGCAATTTGTAATATGGAATTTGAAAAGATTAAAGGAAACATTAATATAATAAATCTTATGGAGAGAAATGCAGTAAAGGAAAAATTAAGCATAGAGGATTATTTAAAAGAGGAATTAGATGCTACAACAAAGCTTGCTAAACCTTTTTGGTCGGCTGTAAAAAATCCAGAGGTATCCTGGACAGAATGTTATTATGTGGGTTCTATTAAGGAAGAAGGAACAAATAAGCCTCCTATGGCATTAGACAGCTGGATAAAAAATCAAACAGGAGAACTTTCCAGGCAGGCAAGATATGTTGAAACATCAAATCCATATGCAATAGACGTTATTCATATTACCATGGGTGCTTGTGCAAGCTATTTGCCAGACATAAAAAATTATAAAAAGCATTACGTAAAGCTTTTAGCTTCAGAGGCTTATCCCCTTCATTTAGATGAAAAATATATTGGATTTGAGGAAATAGACATGAATGTAGACAAACTTCTTCAATATTATTCACTTGCTAAGGCCTATGGAGGTATACTGCAAATAGATGGAAGTTTCTATTTAAATATACGGGCAAGGCAAGGAACCTACAACTATATTTATTATACTCCCTATTGTATAAGGGGAGCCTACGCAGAAGAAAGACCGCTAGAAATTCCTGATAATAAGTCAAAGCTTAGGAGTGATTTTAAAAAACTTGGAGAAGGAAAAGAGGATGTACTTGAAAGTATCAGCGAAGACCTTGAGGTTAACTCTTTAATCTATGGCTTTATTGAAGATATTGATAGGATATTTACAAGGGAGGAGCTTAAGAAGCATTGTTTAGAAGTTTATATTAAGGGAAAGGTAGAACCTGATTTCATAGCTAAGGAAAAGCTTTTATATAAGCTTAATTAACAAACCAGGAAGCCTTCTTATTCTTAATAAATAAAGTCTAATAAGAGAACTGCTTTTATAAATAAGAGAGTACTTATAAGCTAAAGAATCTGGGTATAATGTATTAATCACAAAGATGTTACATTATTCATATCATGATACAAATGATTAAATTAGGTGAGATAATGGAAAATGTAATAGATATAAAAAACCTGCTTTTATATAAAAAGGCTGTGAAGCTTCTTCAAGAGAATGATATAGAATATGATAAAGCTAAGCTTTTAAAGGATCCTGAATTATGTTTGGATATTGTAAACATAATTAATCATTTAAAGAATAATTAAGCAAAACTTTAGGGGCTGTTGTTTCAGCCCCTAAAATTATCTAAAGTGGTAATGTAATGCATAATTTTATGTGCCCATTTTTTATATAGTCTAGGTTCCTCTTTTTTTAAAACTTCCATAAATAGGTCTAAGACACCTAACTTAAAAAGTCCCTTTGAAAGGTGCCTTGGGAAATTTCGTTCTTTAGTATAAAATTTTTGAGGATCTATCATAATAGGCCTGTTATCAGAAGTTATAAAGACATCCTTACATCTTACATCTATCTTAGTAAATTTAAGTCTCTCAAATTCCTTAAGCATTTCTATTATATCACGTGTAAGTTTTTCATTTAGGCCATTTTTCTTTATGTAATTTTTTAGAGGCATTCCATCAACATAATCTCTTATCATATAGTTGCCACCTACCTCATATAAACGAGGGAAATACTTATTTCCATTTACCTTTTTTAAAATGGAGGATTCACTTATAAAGTCCTTCATAACAAAGCATACTTTAATAACCTTATTGTCAGGAAGTAAATAAACAGCTCCATTATGGCCTTTCCCAAGCAGCTTGCAGTCAAAAAGGTTTATATCTGAATATTTATTATAATTATTTTTATTTTTTTTTACCATTCCTACACCAAAAATATTGCTTTATATAATATATGAGCAAAATTGGTGAATTGTTCCATTAATTATATTGTTCCTTTTAGATCAATTTCTTCTGCAACACCTTGCATTGCCTTAATGGTTTCCTCCATTATATAATCAAGGTCTAACTCAAGATTTTTAGCTCCTTCTTCTATAAGCTCTCTATTTACACCGGCAGCAAAACTCTTCTGCTTCCATTTTTTCTTAACTGATTTAAGTTCCATATCCAAAATGCTTTTACTTGGGCGCATAAGTGCTGTAGCAGTAATTAAACCAGTAAGCTCATCTATAGTGTATAAAACCTTCTCCATTTTCTCTACAGGTTCTGTGTCAATGCATATTCCATAGCCGTGGCTTTGAATTGCATGAATATAATCCTCTGGCCAGTTTCTTTCTCTTAAGATTTCTCCAGCCTTAACGCAGTGCTCCTCTGGATACATTTCATAGTCTATATCATGGAGAAGACCTACGATTTTCCACTTATTAGCATCAGCTTCACCTAAAAGCTCAGCAAAATGCCCCATAACCGCTTCCACTGAAAGGGCATGCTTTATTAAACTGTCACTTTTATTAAATTCTTTTAGAAGTGCATATGCTTCTTCTCTAGTTTTCATAAAAATACCTTCTTTCGTAATATTAACTATATTATTTACATATTAGTAATATAAAGATAGGGTGTCAAGCACTAAAGAATATTTTCAATATTCAAATAAATATTGAAATAGTTATAAATTGAAGATACAATTAATATAAAGAATATAAGGATAAGGTATAATATAATTATATTTATAAAGTAGGTGTTAAGGGTGATTAAACAAATTTTAAGATCTAAATTTTTATTTTTGGGATTATTAATTGGTTTTGTATCAGTAAGTATTGCAAATATTATCACTAGTAAAAGTACCATATGGGCACATAACAGGATGCCATGGTGGATGTTTATACTTCCCCCAATAGCTTTATATGTTGGATATAAGGCATTTTTCTATAAAGGGAAGAAATAAAAAATAAGCTATTGAGCATTAAAAATTTGTGTATGCTTTGATATATCACTATTTTTATAAAACCATGGATTACTTATATTTATAAATAAAAAAATCAGCATTTTAAAATGCTGATTTTTTATTTATTTACTATTTCACATCATTTAAAGTACTGTGTTTAAAGCCGTATACAAAGTATAGAAGTGCGCCGCCAACCAGCCAAATTATAAATCTTAGCCAGGTAACTGGAGGTAAGCTTACTATAAAGTATAGACAAAGAAGAACAGTAATTATAGGTGTAAAAGGTACTCCTGGACATCTAAACTTTCTTTCAATATTTGGCATAGTCTTTCTTAATATTATAACGCCAACTGAAACTAGTATGAATGCGAAAAGTGTACCTATATTACATAATTCTATTAATACATTCAATGGAAGAATTCCAGCTAATACTGCACATATTAAACCAGTAATCCAAGTACAAATATGTGGAGTTTTATGGGTAGTATGCAATTTAGCAAAAACTGGTGGAAGAAGTCCATCTCTTGACATAACCATGAATATTCTAATTTGACCGTAAAGTGTAACTAGTAATGTGGAAATCATACCTATAATAGCACCAGTAGCAACTAAGGCACCGCCCCAATTAATACCTATGCTTCTAAGTGCAGCTGGCAGAGCATCTGTAATATCGATACTCTTGAAAGGAACTATACCACAAAGAACAAATGCTATAGCTACATAAAGGATAATAACTACAGTTAAGCATATAACAAGTCCTAATGGAACGTCTCTCTTTGGATTTACAGTTTCTTCTGCAGCAGTTGAAACTGCATCAAAGCCGATATAAGAGAAGAATATAAGTGCAGCACCGCTCATAATACCTTTCCAGCCAAATGGTGCAAATGGGTGGAAGTTAGCAAGGTTTATATGTGTTGAACCAAGGAATATAAATAGTAAAATTACTACTATTTTAACTCCAACGATAATATTGTTAACATTGGCACTTTCTTTAATACCAATATAAAGTATCCAAGTTACCAATAAAGTAATAAGAATTGCAGGTACATCTGCAATACCTCCGTTTAAAGTTGAAGTTGTTATTGATGTAGGAAGTGCAATTCCGTAATTTGCAAGTAATGCAATTAGGGTACTTGACCAACCTGAGGCAACAGTACTAGCTGAAACGACATATTCCAGCATTAAATCCCAACCAATAACCCATGCAATAAATTCCCCGAATGCAACATAAGAATAAGAATAAGTACTACCTGCAACTGGAAACATAGTAGCAAGTTCTGAATAGGTTAGTGCACAAAAACCACTTACAAGTGCAGCAAGAATAAATGAAATAATTACAGCTGGACCTGCAGCTTGTGCAGCGGAACCTGTAGCAACAAAGATTCCAGTACCGACAACTGAACCTATACCTAATGCAGCTAGGTCCATGGCTTTTAATTTTTTCTTAAGTCCCGAATGTTCCCCTTCATCCTCCATCATGTCCGCGGTTTTCTTTCTAAAAAGATCCATAGCTTGTCCTCCTTAATATTTTGTTTTATAACAACACATAACATAATTCCCCATAATAAAATTATGTGCTTATTATACGATAAACAATAAAAATAGTCTACCAATTGACTATCATATGAAAATAAAAGGCAATATCCTTAGTAGATGTAAATTATTATATTATATTTAATTATATTAATAATTTAAGAAAACTATGAATAAAGCAATGTTATAAAAGCTCAAAAGAGATAAATATATAGAGTAAATAATGTTTCGCGTAGTAAAGTGATAAAGGATTGAACAAATTTATTGTCAATTAAATGAATTTTCAAAATATATTAAATATATTATATAAAATTATTTTTATCATGGGAAGTACTTTTTTTAAAAAAATTTAATGTAAAATGGGAAAGTAACATTTAAGTGAGAAGAGATGCTCCTGAAATATACTTCATGTAACATATTAGAAATTATTCATTTTACTAAGGTTGGTAAATAAATTTATTCATTAAATAGAATATTTTCTTTTTAATGAAATATTAAAATTTTCAATAAATATATATTGACAGTAAAATTTCGCAGGAATATAATAAAATTAACAATTGAATAATTAGGTACATAAATAGAGGAGCAAGTAAACGTTTAATCTTTAGGTGTTAAGAAGAAGAACCTTCGAAACTAAAGATGAAGGATTTACCTGCCGAAAGGGTATTTTAGTTCTTTAGCTTACCCTTGGGGATAATAGGTACACTTTTATCCTTGCCATGAATAATTTCATGGAGCGCTATTTATGTGATGGAAGATTGATTTTCATTGCATAGATGGCACTATTTAAAAACCTTAGGTTTTAAAGGCAAGCACTGAAAATCTTCAGTGCTTTTTTATGTTTAAAAATTAACAATATTTTACAAACAGATGGAGGGGTTAGTTATGAAAGCTTTAATTAGAATGAGAATGAGCACCCATGATGCCCATTATGGTGGAAATCTCGTTGATGGAGCAAGAATGCTTAATCTATTTGGAGATGTTGCCACAGAGCTTTTAATAAGAAATGACGGAGATGAAGGTTTATTTAGAGCTTATGACAGTGTAGAGTTTTTGGCACCAGTTTATGCAGGAGACTATATTGAAGCAGAAGGAGAAATTATTGAGTGCGGAAACACTTCTAGAAAGATGACATTCGAAGCTAGGAAGGTTATAGTACCGCTACCGCACATTAACGACTCTGCAGCTGAAATATTGGAGGAACCTATTATAGTATGCAGAGCAAGCGGAACTTGTGTAGTTCCGAAAAACAAGCAGAGAAAATTAGTTAGAGATTAAAATTATTAATATTTTAATGGGGGAGTTTTATGGAAAAGTTGATTATTACGGCAGCTATATGTGGGGCAGAAGTTACCAAGGAACACAATCCAAGTGTACCTTATACAGTGGAGGAAATAGGAAGAGAGGCTGAGGCAGCCTATAAGGCTGGAGCTAGTATAATCCATCTTCATGTAAGAAATGATGACGGTACACCAACTCAAGATAAGGAAAGATTTAGACTTTGCATTGAAGAAATAAAGAGAAGATGCCCAGATGTTATTATTCAGCCTTCTACTGGTGGTGCAGTTGGAATGAGTATTGAAGAAAGACTTCAGCCAGTGGATTTACTGCCAGAGATGGCTACCCTAGACTGCGGTACCTGTAATTTTGGCGGAGATGACATATTTGTAAATACTGAAAACATGATTAAAGCCTTTGGTGAAAGGATGATATCTCTTGGCATTAAGCCGGAAGTTGAGGTATTTGATAAAGGCATGATTGATATGGCTATAAGGCTTAATAAAAAGGGATATATTAAATCCCCAATGCATTTTAATTTTGTTTTAGGAGTTAATGGGGGTATAAGTGCATCTCCAAGAGATTTTACTTTTATGATGGGAAGTATCCCAGAAGGAAGCACCTTTACTGTATCAGGAATAGGAAAAAATGAGTTTCCTATGGCAGCAGTATCAATAATTTCTGGAGGACATGTTCGAGTTGGTTATGAGGACAACGTTTACATTTCCAAAGGAATGCCTGCTAAATCTAATGGTGAATTAGTTGAAAAGGTAGTAAGACTTGCAAAGGAACTTGGTAGAGAAGTAGCTACTCCAAAAGAGGCAAGAGTGATTTTGGGATTGGGGATGAAATAATGAATAAATTAGTTAGACCAGAAGATTTAAGCCCTCTTTTTAAAGATGGAATGACAATTATGATAGGAGGCTTTTTAGGCTGCGGTACTCCGCATAAAATAATTGATAAGCTTATTGAAGCAAATATTAAAGATCTAATTATAATTGCCAATGACACTAGCTTTGTAGATAAGGGTATTGGAAGACTTGTTGTAAATAGACAGGTTAAAAAAGTTATAGCTTCCCACATTGGTACAAATTCTGAAACAGGAAGACTTATGAATGAAGGCCTCATGGAAGTGGAGCTTGTACCTCAAGGAACCTTAGTTGAAAGAATAAGAGCAGGCGGATCAGGTTTAGGTGGAGTCTTAACACCTACAGGTATTGGCACAATCGTTGAGGAAGGTAAGCAAAAGGTAACTATAGAAGGAAAAGAGTATTTAATTGAGCTTCCACTAAGGGCTGATCTTTCAATTATTAGAGGAACTATAGTTGATGAATTTGGAAATACCTTCTATAAAGGAACAACAAGAAACTTCAATCCATTAATAGCCATGGCAGCAGACAAGGTAGTAGTTGAAACAGAAAAGTTAGTAAAGGTGGGAGAACTTAATCCTGACTATGTTATAACTCCTGGGGTACTAATAGATTACATTATTGAAGGAATTTAAATTACAATCTAAAAGTTAAATATAAAATAAGTATAACGAGATAATGTAGATTGGTAATGAAAATATAGTAAGGATTAGGGGGTGAACAATTTGGTAGATAGTAAAATGGCAAAGGAAATAATCGCTAAAAGAGTTGCTGAGGAACTTAAGGATGGACAGCTGGTTAATTTAGGAATTGGACTTCCAACTCTGGTTGCAAATTATATTCCAGAAGGCATGCATATCACTTTTCAATCAGAAAACGGCATGGTAGGAATGGGACCGGCTGCTGCAGTTGGTGATGAAGATATGGATATTACAAATGCTGGAGGACAATATGTAACAATTCTTCCTCATGGAGCCTTCTTCGACAGTGCAACTTCCTTCGCACTTATAAGAGGAGGCCATGTAGATGCCACTGTTCTTGGAGCGCTAGAAGTGGATGAAGAAGGTAACCTTGCAAACTGGATAATACCAGGCAAAATGGTTCCTGGCATGGGAGGCGCCATGGATTTAGTTACAGGAGCTAAAAGAGTAATAGTTGCTATGCAGCACACAGGAAAAGGGGAACCCAAAATACTTAAAAAATGCAGACTTCCTCTTACCGCAAAGGCTGAAGTGGATTTAATTGTTACTGAATTATGTGTTATTGAAGTAACAAAGGAAGGTTTAGTACTAAGAGAAATCCATAAAGACACAACCATAGATGAAGTTATATCACTTACAGAAGCAGCTTTAATAATTCCTGAGGAAGTTAAAATTATGAATGTTTAGCTACTTCACTGAATAGCATTTATGATTTTTTACTGAATGAAGAATGAAGGCTTAAGAAACATGATTTAATAAATAACAATAATAAATAAATATAAATAAAAAATTAAAAATTAAAAATTATAATTTAACGGGGGTTTTATTCATGAAAAAGGGATGTAAATTTGGAACACACAGAGTTATGGAGCCACAAGGAGTATTGCCACAAGCTGCGCTAAAGATAAATAACGATATGGAAATCTACAGCAATGAAATGCTTATAGATGTTCAAGCTCTTAATATCGATTCAGCTAGCTTTACTCAATTAGAACAGGAAGCTAATGGAGACGCAGAAAAGATTAAGGCTAAAATACTAGAAATAGTAGGGCAAAGAGGAAAGATGCAAAATCCTGTAACAGGTTCAGGCGGAATGCTTATTGGAACAATAGCTCAAATAGGAGAAGATTTAAAGGACAGGGACTTAAAGGTTGGAGATAAAATAGCTTCCTTGGTTTCCTTATCCTTAACTCCATTAAAAATAGAAGAAATCATTGATATTAAGCAGGATATTGACAGAGTTGAAGTTAAAGCTAAGGCTATACTATTTGAAAGCGGAATTTATGCTAAGCTTCCAAATGATATGACTGAAAACCTTGCACTAGCAGCACTAGACGTAGCAGGAGCACCAGCACAGGCAGCAAAATTAGTTAGACCAGGACAAAGTGTTTTAGTATTAGGTGCACATGGAAAGTCAGGCATGCTTTGCTGCTATGAAGCTATGAAGAGAGTTGGACCTACAGGAAAAGTTATAGGCTTAGTTAGAAAAGAAGCACAGGCTAAGGATTTAATGGAGTGGGGTCTTTGCCATGAGGTTATTATAGGAGATGCTCAAAAGCCAGTGGATGTACTAAATAAGACACTTGAAGCTAACAAGGGAAAAGAAGTTGATATTTCTATAAGCTGCGTAAATATACCAAACACTGAAATGTCCTGCATTCTTCCAGTAAAAGATGATGGAACAGTTTACTTCTTCTCTATGGCAACAAGCTTTACAAAGGCAGCACTTGGAGCTGAAGGGGTAGGCAAGGATGTTAATATGATAATTGGAAACGGCTATACAAAAGACCATGCAGAAATCACATTAGCAGAACTTAGAGAAAGTGAAACCTTAAGAAAGATATTTGAAAAGTTATATATTTAATAAATAAGGGTATGGGGGAAATAAAATGAAAGTGAATAGAAGGTTCGAACTTTTTAAAGAAGCTTCTGACGAACAGTGGAATGACTGGAAATGGCAGGTTAGAAATAGAATAGAAACTCTTGAAGACCTTAAAAAATATCTTCCTTTAACAGAAGAAGAGGAAGAAGGAATTAAGAAATGTCTAGAAAGCTTTAGAATGGCCATAACACCTTACTATTTATCACTTATTGATGTAAATGATCCGAATGATCCAATTAGAAAACAGGCTATACCAACAGCTTTTGAAACTTATAGATCAGAGGCTGATTTAGTAGACCCGCTCCATGAAGATGGAGATTCACCAGTACCTGGACTAACTCACAGGTATCCAGATAGAGCTCTTCTCTTAGTTACTGATCAGTGCTCCATGTACTGCAGACACTGTACTAGAAGAAGATTTGCAGGCCATCATGATACCTCACTACCAATGACTCAAGTGGATAATGCCATTGATTATATTGCAAAGACTCCAGTTATTAGAGATGTATTAATATCAGGAGGAGACCCATTACTACTTTCAGATGACAAGCTTGAATATATTATTTCAAAGTTAAGAGCAATACCTCATGTGGAAATAGTAAGGCTTGGTTCAAGAACTCCAGTAGTTATGCCGCAAAGAATAACTGAAGACTTAGTTAACATGCTTAAGAAATATCACCCAATTTGGCTAAACACACACTTTAACCATCCAAATGAAATAACAGAAGATTCTAAGAGAGCTTGCGAGCTTCTATCTAATGCAGGTATTCCACTTGGAAACCAATCTGTGCTTTTAAGAGGAGTAAATGACTGCATGCATGTTATGAAAAAACTAGTAAATGAGCTAGTTAAAATAAGAGTTAGACCATATTATATCTATCAATGTGATTTATCCTTAGGTTTAACTCACTTTAGAACACCAGTAGCTAAGGGAATCGAAATCATTGAAGGTTTAAGAGGTCATACTTCAGGCTTCTGCATTCCAACCTTTGTAGTAGATGCACCTGGTGGTGGAGGAAAGATACCTGTAATGCCGAATTATGTTATATCGCAAGGCTATGATAAGGTTATTTTAAGAAACTTTGAAGGAGTTATTACTACCTATGAAGAGCCTTCAGATTATACTCCAGGCTGCAACTGTGAGGTATGCAGAGGTGAAACTAAGGTTACTAAGGTAGGAGTAGCAGGTCTTTTAAACAATCAGCAAATGGCACTTGAACCAGAAGGCTTAGAGCGAAAGAAGAGAACAAAACACCTTCATGAACAGGACATTGTAACTGTTTAAATATTTTAGACACTGAAGGATTCTGAAATCACTGAATTAATAGGGGAAGGATAAATCCCTTCAGCAATTTCAGTTTCTTCAGTGTATTCCACGTCATATAGCTTTAAAAAGATTATAGATATAAGTGGGGGATATCATGGGGAAGATTGATATATTAGATAGAATAAAAAATTACCACACAATATCTATAATCGGAATGGACAAAAATGTGGGAAAAACCACAGCCTTAAACTATATTTTAGATAAGACAAAGGATAGTATAACCTTTGGTCTTACCTCTATCGGACGAGATGGGGAAGAGGAAGATAGAGTTACTGAAACAAAGAAGCCCAAAATATATATAAAAAGGGGCACCTATATAGCAACTTCTAAACAGTGTTTATTTAATGGGGATATTACAAAGGAAATAATAGAAACTACTGATATAAATACTCCAATGGGAGAAGTGATAATAGCAAAAGCCTTAAGTGATGGTTTTGTTGAGCTTGGGGGACCGTCTATTAATACCTATATGAAGCAAATTTGTGATAGGCTTAAGACCTTCGGATGTGAAAAAATAATTGTGGATGGGGCATTAAGCAGAAAGACCACAGCTTCACCGTCAGTCACAGAGGCAGCTATCCTATCAACTGGAGCATCCCTCAATAGGAGTATGAGCAAGGTAGTAGAAAAAACAGCACATGCTGTTAGTCTTCTATCCATTGCTGCAGAAGAAAGCAAAGCAATTATAAATATAGTAGAAAAGGAGCTTTCTAGAGCAAGGATAGGAATTGTATACAAGGATTTGAGAATAAGAGATTTAAAGGCGCAAACATCACTAGAAGGTGCAAAGGAAATAGTAGATAACCTAGGTGATGGTGTAAGCCATGTTTTAATTAGAGGGGTAGTAACGGATAAATTAATAGAAGACATAATTAAATCTACAGATAAGTATAAGGGGATTACTTTTCTAGTAGAGGACGGAACCAAGCTTTTTATAAATAAGGATACTCTCTATAGACTTTTAAAACTCGGGGGGGTTATTAAGGCTTTAGAGAGTATCAATTTAACGTGTTTGACCTGTAATCCAAAATCACCATTTGGATATGAATTTGATAAGGACTTATTTCTTGAAACTTTACAAAAAAATATTGCGTTACCTGTGTTTGATTTAATGGGATAACTTGAAGGTTAATAAGCTTTATGTGCATATTAGGAATACAGGGAGGGGATTAAGGTTAAATTTTTAGATAGCGAACAGAGAAAACAAATTGGGTTTTCTTTTATAATAGATAACTTAGAAATAATGACAGCCTTTGGAATAGAAGAAAAGAAAAACATAAAACCCTTTAAAAGCTCAGAAGAAAACAAATTAATGGATGAATTTAACAATATTGAAATCATGTGTAACACTCTTAGGAAAAATGAACAGGCCATAGGAGAAATAGAGAGAGTGTTTTGCAGAATAAAAGACCTTAGAAACACAGTAAAAAGATGCAGTGAAAATATCACCTTAGATGATGTAGAGCTTTATGAAATAAAATATTTTTCTATTTTAATGGAGGAACTAGTAGAAGCCTATGAGCTGCTAAATATAAATATTAAAACAATAAAATTTAATAGTCTAAAGGAAGTTCTTAACATTTTAGATCCTGAAGGAAAAAAAATCTCTACCTTTTATATATATGACAGCTATTCTGAAATACTCAAAAATATAAGAACTGAAAAGAGAAAATTAGAGGATTTAATATATAAGAAAGATAATGAGGAAAAAATTAAGGTTTTAAAGGAAGAGAGACTTAATGTTGTACTTTTAGAGGAAGCAGAAGAGCTTAAAATCAGAAGGCAGCTTACTGAAAACCTTTCTGGTTATGTCTTATTGCTAATGGAAAATATAAATTCCATTGGTAAATTAGATTTTTTAATGGCCAAAGCTAAGCTTGCATTAAAATATAATGCAGTAAAGCCAGAAATAAAAGATTCAATGGATATAAGCTTTAAAAACATGATAAATCCAGAAGTTTTAGAGCACCTAACAAGGAAGAATAAGATTTTTACTCCTTTAACAATTGAGCTTAAAAATGGAACAACTGTAATTACAGGTGCCAATATGGGTGGAAAGTCCATTACTTTAAAAACTCTTGTACTTAACCTAATGCTTGGACAATGTGGCTTTTATGTGTTTGCAAAGGAAGGATATTTTCCCATCTTGAATTTTATATACTTTATTTCAGATGATATGCAGTCTGTTTCCCAAGGTTTAAGCACCTTTGGAGCAGAAATAGTTAAATTAAAGGAAGTTATAGCTTCTATAAAAAGAGAATCTGGTTTTGTTGCCCTTGATGAATTTGCTAGAGGTACGAATCCAAAAGAAGGCTATTACTTAGTTAAGTCCTTATGCAAGTATTTAAATACACAGAATTCAATTAGTCTTATTTCTACTCATTATGATGCTGTAGCTGATGATACCATGACTCACTATCAGGTAGTGGGACTCAAAAACATTGATTTTAATGTTCTTAAAACTAAAATAGATCTAAATAAAATGAAATCAGTTGATATTATTCAAGAGCATATGGAATATAACCTGGAAAAGGTATCTGCACAAGATGAGGTTCCAAAGGATGCCTTAAATATATCAGTTCTCCTTGGACTTCAGGAGGAAGTTATAGATATGGCTAAGAAGTTCTATGGGGAAGAATAACAAAAAGTAATGGCTTGTGGTAATTTAATTTTTGAAGCTAAAAGGACTTAAATAAGGAAAATTAAAACTTTATTAACGCCTTACTTACTAAGATTATATTAATAAGCTAAAGGTGAACATAGAAATTAATCTCAGCTAGTATATAAAAGTTTATCATAATAAATAGAAATAAATCGGGGGGATATTCATGGAGGGTAAATTAAATTTAAACTTTGACTTAGTGCAAAAGGGCAGACTTTCAGCTAAAAATATTGCACTTGAAACTCAAGAATTTATTGACAGACACACTACTGCTGCTGTAGAAAGAACTATCTGCAGACTATTAGGAATAGATGGGGTAGATGAGGTGGGAGTTCCTCTTCCAAATGTAGTAGTAGAAAACATTAAAAATGGTAATGGTTTAAACATAGGAGCTGCTGTTTTTATAGGAAATGCCATGGTAAATACTAGTCTATCTCCTCAGGAAATAGCACATAAGGTTTCAAAAGGAGAACTAGATTTAACAAAGCTTCCAATGGCAGATATATTTGAAATCAAAATTGCTGTAAATGCTATAGCCAAGGAAACAGTAGAAAAGGTTAAGGGGAATAGAGCAAAGCGAGAAGAATACTTAGACAGATTTGGAGATAAAAAAGGACCTTATCTTTATGTAATAGTTGCAACAGGAAATATTTATGAAGATATAACTCAAGCAGTAGCAGCAGCAAAGCAAGGTGCTGACATTATAGCTGTTATTAGAACCACAGGTCAAAGTCTTCTTGATTATGTTCCATATGGAGCAACAACAGAAGGCTTTGGAGGTACCTTTGCAACTCAAGAAAACTTTAGGCTTATGAGAAAGGCACTTGATGAGGTAGGGGAAGAACTGGGCAGATATATAAGGCTTTGCAATTACTGCTCTGGACTATGTATGCCAGAAATTGCAGCTATGGGAGCCCTGGAAAGATTAGATGTTATGCTTAATGATGCTCTTTATGGAATATTATTTAGAGACATAAATATGAAGAGAACAATTGTAGACCAATATTTTTCAAGAATAATAAATGGCTTTGCTGGGGTAATTATAAATACCGGAGAAGATAATTATTTAACCACTGCAGATGCTGTTGAAGAAGCTCACACCGTACTTGCTTCACAATTTATAAATGAGCAGTTTGCTGCACTGGCAGGGCTTCCAGAGGAACAAATGGGCCTTGGCCATGCTTTTGAAATTAATCCAGAGGAGAAAAATGGATTTTTATATGAGCTTGCCCAGGCACAAATGGCAAGAGAAATATTCCCTAAGGCACCGCTTAAATATATGCCTCCAACTAAATTTATGACAGGTAATATCTTTAAGGGGCATGTTCAAGATGCACTATTTAACATGGTAACTATTATGACAAATCAAAAGCTGCACTTATTAGGCATGCTTACAGAGGCTATTCACACTCCTTTTATGTCGGACAGAGCCCTAGCTATTGAAAATGCCAGCTATATTTTCAATACCATGGCAGATTTAGGAGAAGAAATAAGCTTTAAAGCAGACGGAATAATACAAAATAGAGCAAATGAAGTATTAGGAAAGGCTTCAGATCTATTAAAGGAAATAGAAGGCCTTGGCCTATTTAAAACTTTAGAAAAAGGAATATTTGCAGGAATAAAGAGACCAATAGATGGCGGAAAAGGCCTAGACGGAGTTGTTGAAAAGCAAAAAGAATACTTCAATCCATTCATAGAGCTTATGCTTAATAATGAAAATAAAGCTAGTAGGGAGGTGTAGGCATGAGCGGAGGACTATATTCAACTGACAAAAGGGACTATGATAAAACCTTGGATTTAACTAAAGTAAAGCCCTACGGAGATACCATGAACGATGGAAAGGTTCAAGTAAGCTTTACCCTTCCAGTTCCAGATGGAGACAAGGCAGCAGAGGCCGCAAAGCTTTTAGCAAAAAAAATGGGACTTCAGGAGCCATCTGTAGCTCACCACTCAGCACTTGACAAGGAGTTCACCTTCTTTGTAGTTTATGGCAACTTAAATGAAACTATAGATTATGATTCCATAAAGGTTCAATCCGTTGATGTTCACGCAATGGGCATGGAAGAGACCAATGAGTACATTAGAGAAAACATAAAACGAAAGGTAGTTATTATTGGGGCAAGCACAGGCACAGATGCTCATACCGTAGGCATCGATGCAATAATGAATATGAAAGGCTTTGCAGGGCATTATGGCCTTGAAAGATACGACATGATAGAAGCCTATAACCTAGGCAGCCAAGTTCCCAACGAGGAATTTATCAAAAAGGCAATTGATTTAAAGGCTGATATACTTCTAGTATCTCAAACAGTAACTCAAAAAAATGTGCACGTTCAAAACCTTACAAACCTAGTAGAGCTCCTAGAAGCAGAAGGCCTTAGAGATAAAATAATCCTAATCTGCGGCGGCCCAAGAATAACTCACGAACTAGCTAAAGAGCTAGGCTACGACGCAGGCTTCGGTCCAGCAAAATACGCAGACGATGTAGCAACCTTCGCAGTTACTGAGATGGTTAATAGAGGATTAATATAATTGTAAAAATCAATGATGTAAAGTTTGAAAAATATCTCCAGAATAAAATCGTTCTGGAGATATTTTTATTTGTTAAAATAATTACCAAGATTAAAAATCTCATAACAAATTTGTAATATCTTCATGACAAATTTTTAAGATATTTTTTATTTGTAAAAGGAATATAAACTTGGAAATAATAAAGTCTTCATAAATTTCTCTATTTGTTAATCATAAATAGTTAAACGGCACCGCCAATTAAAAGTTTATTGATAAATGTAATTCAATAGTACAAGCATAATAATTAATGTAATAAAACCAAATAAATGGTATAATGTAGTTAATTTGCGGAGATACTTCTTATAAGAACATAGATTCTCATAATTTTAAAAAGGGGTATAACCGTGACGATAAATATAGCAAAACTAAAAGATGAATTAGTAATTTCCTTTGAATATTCTCCTGTAAGAGTAGCAAAGATAAAAAGTCTAAAGTTTTATAAATGGAATCCTGACAAAAAAATATGGACTGTGCCTTTTACAGAAGAAAATTTAAACATGTTAAAAGAGCTATTTAAAAATGAACAAAAAAATATTAATTTTGAAGATAATCCGAAAAACCAAAATCTCATTAATTTAATGGAAGATGAAATAAAACTTAAAGGCTATAGCTTTAAAACAAGAAAATCCTACATTTCACATATTAAAAGATTCTCAAGCTTTCTAAATAAAGATTTACAGGAATTCACAGCGGAAGATGTAAAAAGATATACATTATTTCTTCTTGAAGATCAAAAAGTATCACACTCTTATGTAAACCAATCAATTAGTTCTATAAAATTCTTATGCAAAGATGTATTAAAACAAGATAAAAACATAAATTTTATGACAAGACCAAAGAAAGAAAACAAGCTGCCAAATGTTTTAAGCTTTCAAGAAGTATCAAAAATACTTTCTGCACTTAAAAATGAAAAACATAAGACAATCTTGTTTTTAATATATTCAGCAGGCCTAAGAGTAGGAGAAGTTGTAAGGCTTAAAACAGAAGATATAGATAGCCAAAGGATGCTTATCCATGTTGTGCAGGGAAAAGGCTCAAAAGACAGGTATACGGTACTATCAGAAATTGCACTAGAGCAGCTTAGAAAATACTACAAATTATATAAACCAGAAAAGTGGCTTTTCCCAGGACAAGATGATGATGAATATATTACAGAAAGAACTGTTCAACGAGTATTTGAAAATGCATGCAATCTAGCAAAAATAACTAAGAAGGTTTCCGTACACAGTCTCCGCCATTCCTTTGCAACACATCTTCTTGAAGGCGGAATAGATTTAAGGTATATTCAAGAATTACTTGGTCATTCTAGCTCTAAGACAACAGAGATATACACTCATGTGACGCAAAAGAATATATCTAACATACAGAGTCCGCTGGATAAGATGTTAAAAAAGTAAATTACAAGGATCGGCAAGCTCCACTATAGTATTATTACCCGACATGAACGTCGTAAATACCTTTGTATTTAAGGTATAAAACGACATGGGATACATGTATTTATTAGTTATGTGAAATTTCAGGTCTATTGAAGGTTACATTTCGGATTTAAAGATATCTTAGATTTTTTTGAGACAAAGATAAAGCACAATTGTAGATATGACGAGACTAAGTTCAGGTTTTCGAAGTTAGGGGATGATTTATTTGAAAGACAAAGTAAAGTTTGAATTAATTATTTTTGATATGGATGGCCTAATGTTTGATACTGAAAAAATATCGTTTGTTTCTTGGAAAGACGCAGCAGCACGATATGGTTATCAAATTGATGATTTGATATTTCGAAAAACTATAGGTGCAAATCTAACCAGTACAAAAGACATATATTTAAAATATTTCGGAAGTAAATTTCCTATTGAGGAAATAATAAGTGAAAGAGTTAGAATTACAGAAGAGATTATAAGATTAAATGGTGTTCCTATAAAGAAAGGACTTTATGACTTATTAGATTATTTGAATCAAAGTAATATTAAAAAAGCTGTAGCTACATCCACAAGTAGAAATAGAGCCTTGAATTTATTAAAGTTGGCTGGTATTGATAAACGCTTTGATTATGTATTATGCGGAGATGAAATTGAAAAATCAAAACCAGACCCGGAAATATTTTTAAAGGTATCAGATAAACTAGGGTATTCTCCTGATCAATGCTTGGTGCTAGAAGATTCAGAAGCTGGAATAGAAGCTGCGTATAAGGCTGGAATGTTTCCAATAATGATTCCTGATATGAAAGAGCCAAGTGAATTAACGCAGAAGTTAATTTTCAGAAAAATGTACAACTTGTTAGATGTAAAATGTTTTTTAGAAGAATTCTTTAGTACATCATCCATAGCTTAATAGCTTAGTAGAGTATCATCTAGGATAGATAATTAAAATTATTTCATAATTTCTTTTTTATAAACTAAAAGGAAAGAAATTTTGTGGGTTAACCTTACATATATAGAGAGTTAATGACCTGTAACTTCACATAACAAAAAATTCCCGTCCAGCTTGGCTTGAGAAGACAGCCAAGCTACACCTGCGACACTAAGCCATGTCTGGCTAAGTGTCTCGGCGTCGGAAATTAGGTACGTTATACGGAATTTTATTAAAATAAGAGCTTGTTTAGAAGTTATTAGATCCAGGTCTATTGTGTTGTAGGAATAGAAAATAGTATGCAAATGCTTGTAAATATAGGTAAGGAGTTTGTTAAAGATGTTAAATCATAAAGGAACAGTCACTATAGAAACTGAACGTCTTATATTACGTAAATTTGTTATTGAAGATGCGGAAGAGATGTTTGCTAATTGGACTAGTGATCCAGAAGTTGCAAAATACATGAGATGGAATGCACACAATGATATTAATGAAACAAAAAAGAATTTAAAAAATAGAATTGATAAATATCAGGAAGCAAGTACCTATTACTGGGCTATCATTATGAAAACAATAAACAAGCCAATAGGAAATATTGCATTAATTTCTTCAAATGAATATGATATGTGTGCAGATGTTGCATACTGTATTGGACGAAGTTTTTGGGGACAAGGAATTGCTACTGAAGCATTAAAAAGAGTTCTTGAATTTGGATTAACTGAGGTGAACTTTAATAGAATTGAAGCATACCACTCAGTTAATAATATTGCCTCTGGTAGAGCAATGCAGAAAGTTGGCATGAGATATGAAGGAAGAATGCGGCAGAAATATAGGAGTCATGTAGGATTTGAAGATAGTGATTTATATTCAATCCTAAAAGAAGATTTATCACTATAAAACATTATCACATTATAAAAGGATAGAATAAGTTTGATGAGGATGGAATTGGATTTGCTCGAGATGTACAGTTAAAAATTCCGTATAACAAAAGATTAGAGTTCACTGCTGAAGATGGCCTCTGGAGTAGGCCATCGCAGCATATTCAAGAACCTAAGCTAGGAGCTAGCTAAGGTTCTTGAACATCTCTAATCCCAGACGTTAGTTGAAATTCAAGGTCAATGAAAGTTCACATTTACGCAGTTAATTTTTTCTTTACATTTTGTGAAATATAGTAAAAATTGCAATTGTAAGAAGATGCGAACTTAAGATTATTTGTATAATATAGGAGTAATATTATGGTTAAACAAGCTGATGAATATGATATACCAATTATTGAAGAAATACTATTAGATGCAGTAAACTGGATGTCCAAAAGTGAACTTCAAAACACGTGGAATGGATCAAATGTGAAGTGGGCTAATCTATCAAAGTCTTATAAAATAAATAATTTTTATATTGCATATCAGAATGGATTGCCAACTGCTTGTATGGCTTTAACTGATTATGACCCAATTTTTTGGCCCAACATTCCAAAAGGAGAATCTTTATATTTGCATAAGGTTGCTGTTAAACGTGCATTTGCTGGAAGAGGATTTGCAAAAGAATTAATAGATTTTGCAAAAAATTTAGCTCAAAATTTTTGCATTAATGCAATTCGACTTAATTGTAATCAGCATCGAAATAAATTAAGGACAGTATATGAAAATGAAGGATTTATATGTGTAGAAGAAAAGACTTTTTTTGAAAAGCATGATACTGCTTTATATGTCTACAATGTTAAGGATACTAACCCCGTATTATAAGCATAATATGAAGTTAATTTACTTCACTTTATACTCTTTTAATAATGTAAACTACATTGAAAGAAATTCTTTGGGAAAATCCTACGAAAATAGATAGCAAATGACCTAGAACATCAACTAACAAAATTTTACCGTCCGCCTTGGTAGGGGGATTTTTTTTATAGAACGGTGTAATAATATGGGTTATAATCTATATATAGGTTAAAAACGGATGGCTTGCCAAGGCACATTCCTTCACCGGCGCAAGCGCAGACAAGGGGTATTCCTCTGGGGCCCGGTTCAGGAACGTCGGCAACACGAGACGTTAGATGTAATTTTTGGTAAACAGAGTGACAGCTTAAAAGTTTTTTTATTTATTTTTTAGATATGAAATTGTAAAATATTACGAATTAACTTGATATGGAGAATCATAATTCAAGAAAGGGTGGGAAAATGACAAGACACAGAGAAATTCCATTCTTAGATATTATAGAAATTAAGCGCGATGAAATTGGAGCTTATGCCAAAATCAATGTAATCTTGGAAGATGGAAGGTTAGTAATAAGATGGGGACTGGATAATTTTACTTTTCCATATATAAAGGATGCATTTTCAGCACGATGCTTTGATATAATGCCTGGTGTAGCCTATAAGCATAGATTACTCATTCAATACGCAGTTAAAAACAATGATGGGGTTAAAGAATTTTATACTTACATTGAATGTATCCAAAATAAAAAAAGAAAAGATGTTGAATTTAGATGTTCTGAGTATTTTGCTTCTAACCTTCAATGGTTTAGCAAAATAAAAAACATCCATGAACTGAGTTCGATAGAATGGAAAGATGTATAGTTAGTAATATTCTTTTAATGCGAATTAAATTTAAGGTTAAAAGAATAGACTCAGCTTAAAATGTAGTGGCTAAAACTACATCTAACAAAACATTCAAGTTCGCTTTGGCCAAATTAGGGCAAGTCTCTGTAGCAGCCAAAGCACATTCCTTCACCAAGCCAGGTCTGGCTAGGTTCAGGAATGTCTTGAATGCGAAACGTTATATGTAATTTTTAAGATACAGAGAGGTAGAACGGTATGGGGAGAAAATTTGTATCAATTCATATACTTGATTCATCCATTGATGAAGTTTGTTGGAGTTTGGTTAATTGTAGAATGGATCTAAAAAACAATGAAGCTTACATGGAGAATATATTAAAAAAATTAAATAAATCGTCAAAAATCATTGATAGTAAATTATCGATAAAGGCAAAAGAGGCCGAGTTTTATCTTGCCGAAGCAAATGGAAATATATCGGTGTTTTCTGAATACTTTTATACACAAGTTATTAAGGAACAGGTGAAAAGATGGTTCGCTGGGTCTAATAGGTGTGTTCTAGTAGTAGATTATTTTGATGATGATTATTTGGAAATGAGCATATTTAGAAAATATAAATTTTTGACTTCTCTTATTTGCGGGAATAATTTGCAACTATATGGATTAACAAATACCAAGTTTGATTCAGAGAAGGTATGTAACATTTTTGATATTCAAGCAATTCAATTAGAGCAAGCATATAATTTAGATGATATTGTAAGACTTGCAGTAATTTTGCGCATTTATTAAGGTTACCATTAACTTTTGATACTCAAGATATAAAGAATTCAAAACAATTTCATGTTGAAAAAGAAACTTTCTATTTAGGTGTTACTGTCTAGATTGAGCATTAATAATATTTATATCTTTAGAAACTTTAAGATAAAGATTATTTAAAATCATTTAGAATAGAATTTACTTCATGCTAAATGTCAAAAACTACATATAACAAAAAATTTCCGTTCAGCTTGACTTGAAAAGATAGCCAAGCAACACGTGCGACACTAAGCCAAGTCTGACTAAGTGTCTCGACGTCGGAAATTAGGAACGTTATACGGAATTTTATTAAAATAAGAGCTTGTTTAGAAGTTATTAGATCCAGGTCTATTGTGTTGTAGGAATAGAAAATAGTATGCAAATGCTTGTAAATATAGGTAAGGAGTTTGTTAAAGATGTTAAATCATAAAGGAACAGTCACTATAGAAACTGAACGTCTTATATTACGTAAATTTGTTATTGAAGATGCGGAAGAGATGTTTGCTAATTGGACTAGTGATCCAGAAGTTGCAAAATACATGAGATGGAATGCACACAATGATATTAATGAAACAAAAAAGAATTTAAAAAATAGAATTGATAAATATCAGGAAGCAAGTACCTATTACTGGGCTATCATTATGAAAACAATAAACAAGCCAATAGGAAATATTGCATTAATTTCTTCAAATGAATATGATATGTGTGCAGATGTTGCATACTGTATTGGACGAAGTTTTTGGGGACAAGGAATTGCTACTGAAGCATTAAAAAGAGTTCTTGAATTTGGATTAACTGAGGTGAACTTTAATAGAATTGAAGCATACCACTCAGTTAATAATATTGCCTCTGGTAGAGCAATGCAGAAAGTTGGCATGAGATATGAAGGAAGAATGCGGCAGAAATATAGGAGTCATGTAGGATTTGAAGATAGTGATTTATATTCAATCCTAAAAGAAGATTTATCACTATAAAACATTATCACATTATAAAAGGATAGAATAAGTTTGATGAGGATGGAATTGGATTTGCTCGAGATGTACAGTTAAAAATTCCGTATAACAAAAGATTAGAGTTCACTGCTGAAGATGGCCTCTGGAGTAGGCCATCGCAGCATATTCAAGAACCTAAGCTAGGAGCTAGCTAAGGTTCTTGAACATCTCTAATCCCAGACGTTATATGTAATTTTGGATAAACAAAGTGGTACATCAAAGTATCATAAATTATTTATTTGATACATAATTGTAAACAAGGTCGAATTAATAGAGATTATTAAAATAAAAGTTTAAATGTGATTGAGAGGTTAATGATATGGAAGACTTTAAATGGACAATTACGAAATCTGAACATCTCGTCAAGGACAGATGGATTTCTTTACGGGCAGATACATGCAAAATGCCTAATGGTAAGATTGTTACTCCATATTATATATTAGAATATCCAAGTTGGGTAAATGTTGTAGCGATAACCAAACAAAAAGAGGTTGTTTTAGTACAACAATATCGCCATGGAAGTGAAAAAACACTATTAGAATTACCATCAGGTGGTATGGAGAAAACAGATAAATCTCCAGTAGAAGCTATTAAAAGAGAATTGGCTGAGGAAACAGGCTATACTGGTCCAGAATTTATTCATACTTGCACTATATCTGCTAATCCAGCTAATCATAATAATCTTACCTATTGTTTTCTTGCATTAGATGTTGAATTAACTAAGGATATTCATTTAGATGAAACGGAACAAATTAAGGTAGTACTAAAGCCGCTAAATGAGATAATTACAAGTCTTAAGGAGAATAAATTTTTACAAGCATTGCACATTTCATCATTATTTCATTCTTTGATGTATATGGGAATGATAAAATTTTAATTTGGAATATCTTTAGTTACGAAACTATTTGGAGTTGTTTAGAATAGGCTTTATATAAAGTGTGGTGGCAAAAACTGCATATAACAATATGTTCAAGTCCGCTTTGCATGAGAAGACAGCAAAGCACACCTGCGAAGCCAAGTGCAATCGCTCTTAGCTTCTCGGCGTCTTGAACACGAGACGTTAGGCGACAGATAAGTATCTAATAGATAAATAACTTATTTAATAATAAGCAGTATGTGGGGTGCATTTTATGGAAACATTACTTGGAGCTATACTGTTAGCTTTAGATTTTATTTTTTCAATATTCCTGTTTTTCGCTGGGGGATACGCATTTTACGGTATTTTAAATAAGTTGTGGGGAAAAAAGGAACAAATTCTAATAATCCCACCATTCTTAACTTTTAGATTTGCTTCTTTCTTTGTATTTCAGAATATTATTTTCATTATAATGTGTAGGTATCTTCTATTATTTAATGCTAACGAAATTAATGATAAAAATATTCAGGTTTTAATTTACATTCTTATAGTTACTTTAATAATAGGACTAATCATGTCATTATGCTCGTATACTCAATTCTATAAAGATAGAATATATAGAAGAAGCGTAAGCCATATGTTTAAACTTCAAAAATATTCTTATGGAGAAATAAGTGAAGTAAGAGTTAATACATTTAGAGGTGCTAGAGGTATAATATTCCTAAGATATTATGTAATATTCAATAATAAAACTAAAATAAACTTAAATACAATGGAACTCCATAAAGGGGGATTTGGGACTAAGAAAGTTACTAAATTTAATGATATTATGAATATCGAAAAAAATATATCAGAAAGAGTTCCACACTTTATATCAGAGGATGCAGTTTATGAATTAGAGAAATATTATGTGTATTTAAAATCTGATACTCATAAAAAATTTAGAATTTGATAAACTCGAGTGGATACCGCCGCGTAGCAAAAAATTCCCATGTGTTTTAGCCTGAGAATATGGATAAAACACATTCCTTCGCCAAGCGCGTCGCGCTAGGGTCATGAATGTCTTGAATTGGAAACGTTAGGCGAAAGACATATAAGTATGATAATTTAGAGGTAAATTATATGGAAAACCAATTTCAAGTTGAATTAATAATTTTTGATATGGACGGATTAATGTTTGATACAGAAAAGATATCATATATAGGCTGGAAGGAAGCAGCAATTAAATACAATTATGAAATAGATGAAGGATTATTTCAGAAAACATTAGGAGCAAATCTAATCAGAACAAAGGAGATATATTTGAATTTTTTTGGAGAAAAATTTCCCTTTGAAGAAATCAAAAATGAAAGAGTTAAAATAGCAGAAGATATCATAAAAACAAAAGGTATTCCAATAAAAAGGGGACTTTATGAACTGCTAAATTATTTAAGTCAGAGTAATATAAAAATGGCAGTTGCAACATCAACGAGTAGGAAAAGAGCAACTGATTTATTAAAGTTAGCTAAAGTTGATTATATCTTTGATTATATACTATGTGGAGATGAAATTATAAATTCAAAGCCTAATCCCGAAATATTTTTAAAAGTTGCGAATAAATTTCAATGTCCACCAAAGAAATGCTTAGTATTAGAAGATTCAGAAGTAGGAATAATTGCAGCATCTAAAGCTGGGATGCTGCCTATTATGATTCCAGATATGAAAAAACCAATTGACGATATACAGAAACTTATTTTTAGAAAGATGGATTGCTTGATGGATGTAAAATTATTCCTAGAAGAGTCTAGTAGCAACACGTCCATCGCCTAACAATGCACTCAAGTTTGCTTTGACTAGCTAGGGTCAAGCCTTCGATGAAGCCAAAGCACATTCCTTCACCGGTGCAAGCACGCCAATGTGGTATTCCTATTAGGTCCGGTTCAGGAACGTCTTGAGTGCGAGAACGTTAGATGAAATCCTGTTGAAGTGAGTGCTAATTTAAGGTGAATTTTTGACAAACGAGTATTTGATATTGAAATTTAATGCATAACAATATTATTAAAAATATTAAGAGGTAAATCAATGAATAAGACTTTATCTAACAAAATACTCCCTTCCGCTGCGCACATTTGTCAGCCTAAGATAAGAGCTATCTAAGGCAGGCAAACGTCGGGAGTACGAGACGTTAGTAGAAAAGTCATGTTTTATAAGGTCGCTCGCCGTTATAGGAATAATATGTATAATCAGATTTGGTGTAATATGATATAGTTAACAAACTTTTAAGTACTTTTTATATATTGCAAGGAGGAAGTAGTATTGAAGATAGTTTTTATGGGAACTCCAGATTTTGCAGTTCCTTCATTAGAAAAATTGGAGGAAAAATTTGGTATAAGCGCAATTGTAACACAGCCCGATAAACCAAGCGGAAGAGGAAATAAAGTAACAATTTCACCGATTAAAGAGGCGGGATTATCACTTAAGATTCCAATTTTTCAACCTGAAAAGATAAGAAAGGAACCTGAAATTATAGATAAATTAAAAGAAATTGCACCTGACTTTATTGTTGTAGTAGCATATGGTCAAATTATACCTAAGCAAATACTTGATATGCCTAGATACGGATGCATTAATTTACATGCATCCTTACTTCCAAAGTATAGGGGTTCGTCACCAATAAACTGGACATTAATAAATGGTGAGCATAAAACTGGCAATACCACTATTTTAATGGATACCGGTATAGATACAGGTGATATACTCTTGAAAAACGAGGTAAATATTTCTGAATTTATGTCAGCAGGCGAATTGTATAACATTTTAAAAATAAGCGGTGCTGAGCTATTAGTCGAAACAATAAACGGAATTGTCAAAGATAATATCAGTAGAGTAAAACAACAGGATGATGAAAATTCTTATGTACAATTGCTGGATAAACAGATAGCAAAAATAAATTGGTATGATAGTAGTATTAATATACACAATCTAATAAGAGGACTAAGTGCGTGGCCGTATAAAAATATGAATTCATGGCCGACTGCGTATACTAATTTTAAAGATAACCAAATTAAAATATATAAATCAAAGTCATTAAGTATAAAAACTGTAGAACCACCTGGATATATCATTGATGCAAATAATGATGGAATTGCTGTAGCTACTAAGGACGGGGTTCTTGTTATTGAAGTATTACAGTTTCCTGGAGGGAAGCCTCTTCTAGTCAAGGAATTTTTAAAAGGTAATAAAATAGAGAAAGGTAGTATCTTATCATAATTATGATTATCAATTGGTAAATACATATCGAATTTACAAAGTATTAAACATGACTCATCTACAAACAATCCATTCCAGTTCACTACGCACAACCCCCAGCCTAACCGAGTCGGAGCAACTCTTAGCCAAGATAGGAGTTATCTACGGCTGAGAGCCACTCCTGTAAGGCTGGGGGTCGTCGGAAATAGGAGAGCGTTATCTGAAAAGCTATATTTACTAAAAAATATCAACGTAATGTAGAAAGTTCCTTAGGTCAGATTGGTAAGATTAGACTTAGCTATTTAGATATATAAATATTCAAATATTTGCTGGTTCTATGTGGGTTCAGCGTGGATTCTATAAACTGACTTAAAACGGAATCGTATTTTATGACGAATCAGAAGCATGGATAGAGGAGTTTAATTTATGGGGAAACAAACCAAGAAATATCTTTTAATTGTAACCATAGGGGTAATATTAATATTCAGTTTGTTTTGGACAGAAGGATTTGGCATTGCTCCGAAATACCAATATGGGAAAACTGTAGAACAAGCCTTAAACTTTTGGTATCAAAGAGGACAATCAAACATAGGATTGCTTAAGGCAATATCCACTATTGACATCAGTAATAATAAAAAATTGGTATTTTATGAGACTACTAATCACACTCTGTCTGTTGGATTAGTGATGAAGAAATGGAATAATAAATGGGTAGTTGTAGGACAGGGAGGAGATGTACCATTTGATAATAGCACTCAACAAAGCGCTAACTCAAAATCAAATTTATCATTCCAATGGTATAATCTAAGCGAGTTTGGTGTTACTTTCGGAGTTATTTATGACCCAAATATAGAAACTATAACAGTAGGGGGAAAGGATGCAACTCTACTAAACAAGAATACTAATAGATATATTTGGTACTATACCGATAAGAGCTATCTTGGGAATGGAGATTTAAAACCAATTTTAGATGTTAAGGCGTATAGCAAATCAGGTAACTTAATTTATAGTTATTATCCTCAATAATAACATTTGATAAGTCGCAATTTTCTTTAAAGCTTCATCAATTATATAGTGATTAATGAAGAATGGTAAATTAGACCGAACCTATCCTTTTTTCTCTAGTGCATAAAAATAAATCTGGTGGAGGTAAACAAATGCGAGGCATTATAAAAGGAAAACGTTTAAAAATTAAATTATTGGCTACATTGCTAATCGCAGCAGTCCTATCGTTGACAGGTTATGAACTTTGGTTACATTACCCAGCTGTAACTCCTGAAGTTGCTGTAGTTAAGTATTGCAAAGCGAAATCCTTAACACTTTCTCAGCAGAATTTTAAAGTGAAGAAAACTGAAATTATAGACCCAGTCTATGGGAACCAGTTTATTGTTAGCGGTGTAACAGGAGAATTTGGTTCGGATCTTCCATTCTTTTATCTAAAGAATAACGCTAATGGATGGAAGGTTATAAGTGCTGGAACTGGTCCTTAAGAAAATAATGATATAGCTGTCATTCTCTTTCGTCCTCTTCATATATGATGTCTTAAGTAATTGTTTATTTGGCAATCTTTTCGGATGAAAAAAGTGCTTAACATAGCTCATCAAATAACAAAATTTTGCCGTCCGCCTTGGTAGGTGGATTTTTTTATATAGATATGTGTAAATTTATGGTTTGTAATCCATATAAAGGTTAGAGACAGGTGGCTTACCAAGGCACATTCCTTCACCGGCGCAAGCGAAGCCAAGGGGTATTCCTTTAGGGTCCGGTTCAGGAACGTCGGCAATACGAAACGTTATCTGAAAAGCTATGTTTACTAAAATATATCAACGTAATGTAGAAAGTTTCTTAGGTTTTATTGTAAACTAAGATGAAGTTTATTTAATATATCATGTAAGGTTGACTTGACATCAAATTTAAGTAATATTATATTAATAATGTAAGGTAAACATTACAGGAGTGATATTTAATGAAAAATAAATTAAAACAATTTCGTGAAGATTTGGGGCTAACCCAAGAACAATTAGGTGAACTTGTAGGTGTATCAAGACAAGCAATTAATGCTATTGAAACAGAAAAGTTTGAACCATCTATATGGTTAGCTTATGATATTGCTAAAGTATTCTGTAGTACCATAGAGGAAGTTTTTCTTTTTGAAGGAAGTGAAAGAAAATCAAGAGCTGAGCAAAGCAGGGGTGTGGTTTAAATGGCATTAAGGCAAATTAGAATGTTCGATGATGTAATATTAAGGAAAAAGAGCAAGATAGTTGAAGTTGTAGATGATAAAATAAGACAAGTATTAAATGATATGGCTGATACTATGTATAACACAGAAAATGGTGGAGGGTTAGCTGCTCCACAAATAGGCATATTGAAGCGATTGGTTGTAATCGATATGGGACATGGACTTATAAAATTAGTAAACCCAAAGATAATTGGACAAGAAGGAACACAAGAAGTTGTAGAGGGTTGTTTGAGCATTCCAAATAAATGGGGAAAGTTAATAAGACCTGAGAAGGTAACAGTACAAGCCTTAAATGAAAATGGAGAGGAAATTAAATTGACAGGTACAGGAGATTTAGCAAAATGTTTCTGCCATGAAATAGACCATTTAGAAGGTATACTTTTTACTGATTTAGTTACCGAATATTTAAAGTGATATCATTTAATATTACTATTGAATTTAGTGAACAATTTTCTTATATGATGACCTTAAGTAATCGTTTATTAATAAATTTTTGGCATAAAAAGTGCTTAACATAACTCATCAGATAACAAAATGTTGCCGTCCGCCTTGGTAGGTGGATTTTTTTATATAGAAGGGTGTAAGAATATGGTTTATAATCTATATATAGGTTGAAAATGAGCGGCTTACCAAGGCATATTCCTTTACCGGCGTAAGCGCAGCCAGGATGTATTCCTCTGGTGTCCGGTTCAGGAACGTCGGGAACACGAGACGTTATATGACATTGCACTTATGAAAGTTTTTATTTAAAAAGTTTTAAGAATTATATTATAAAGAAAGTCCTTACAAAATTGGAGGATATAAGAATGGCAAATAAAGAACAGTATAAATTAATTGTTCAACATATAACACTTATTTGGAGTAAAAGACACAGAGCAGCAATGTATGCAAGTGTAAGAGAAAAATATCCAAAAGAATTTGAAATACCAAAGGAATACTTTATACATAATAGAAGTTATGGATTCCCTATTCATGAAATAATAGCCGTGCAGCAAGACAAAGGTTTTGAAATTATGATGAATAAAATTAAGTTTAATCATTATGAAGGTTTAATTCGTTTAGGTGGAATTGATATTCTTCTAGATGAAAACCCTGTAAGTTTATATTATAGATACTCTACGAATAGTTGCGGAGCACCAATAAGATATGATAAGAAAAATAATTTGCTAAATGAGAAAGCATTTGAGTTAAACACTGGAGATTACGGAAGGGTTGTATATAATGGCCGTTTTTCAGATGTAGATACTGGTGAATGGATATATAAGAAACACATTGTTAATGCTTTCTTATCTCAAGAAAATAATCAAAAGATTTTTATTGAGCATTCCATCGATAAAAATTATGAGCAAATTGCACCAGTGACAGAAAAGAAGCAGTTGAAATATCCAATTTGCTTGAACAAAAATCGAGTAAGGGTTTGATTATAAAGTAAAGTAGCATACATTTTTCTAATAATGAGAAATAAATTGTATTTTTCTAAGTAGGCTCAGCTCAAAGTGCAGTTGCAAAAGCTGCGTATAACAATGCACTCAAGTCAGCTTTGGCTAATTAGGGTCAAGTCTTCCAAGAAGCAAAGCACATTCCTTCACCGGGCAAGCACGCAAAGGAGCATTTCTCTGGGGGCCGGTTCAGAAACGTCTTGAGTGCGAAACGTTAGGCGACATCTTTGCAGCTTGTAATGTAGTGGGATAAATAAGATTTATTTGTGGGAGAAAGATTATGAATGCATCGGAATTTTATTCCTTATATGATGAAAAGATAACTTCAAAGTTGATTGAATTAGGATTTACAAATAAAGGACAATCATTATTTTTAATTAACGATGACGGAATATTGGCACTGATTAAATCTAGTTATAGGGGGCTTCGGGTTGCACGAATCATGCTATGTTTTCGACACAAGTTTGAAAAGGATCTAAACGGAAAAGAGGATAATTACTATAGCACTAATCCTAATGACTATACATTTAAAGAATTACCTAAAGAATTACTTAATCAAAACATTTCAAAATGGCACTATAAACCAAGATATGTTGGAATGGGATATAACTATCAGGAACTGAATTATGAGAATGCTAATATTGTAGAAGTTCAAAAGGAATTAAATAATATTTTTTTGGTGACTTCTAACTGTGGTATAGCTTGGATGAACATACTTAATCCCCAAGAAGCATTGAAGCAGCTAAGAAAATATAATCAAAACGATGTTACTGAAATAGATTGGATACATGATTATGAAGACTATTTAAATTCTAGGTAATTTATTAATTAAAGTTTAGGCTTATGTGAAAGGACGTCGCCTAACAAAATACTCTGGAATCCAAACAAATATGGGTTACCTGTAAATTGATAAAGTAATTAGTACGGATTATTCTTATCTTCCGGCACAAAGTTATACTATGACGTACAAAATAAGGAGGAGAAATAATGGGAACAACAAAGTATTATGATGTAAAAATTACTGTTTTAAAAAAAATTGAGGTAGGAGATATTCATAAAGAATATGCTTCGGAAGGAGTCCATACTACTTGTTTAAAATACAAAGAAGGACAAGAATACATAACAAAAAATTGTAATAAACCTGAAGGATTTTGTAGCTGGGCTTGGGCAGGTATTCAAGATAAAGTGGTATTTTTAGCATTAGGACATGATTATCCATGGATTAAACAAAAAGGAACTGAAATTTTTTGCTGTGCTGATGGACTTCACCCAGTTCTTTATAAAGTTGAAAGAATAGAAATATAACCATTAAATATGTATTTAAATCTATACCGTATTCTAATTATAATGTAAAATACATTGAAAGAAATTCTTTGGAAAAATTAAACTCATATAGATAGTAAATGACCTGGAACATCAACTAACAAAATGTTGCCGTCCGCCTTGGTAGATGGATTTTTTATATATAACAGTGTAAAAATATGGACTTCAAATAGGTTAAAAAAGTGAGGTTCCAAGACACATTCCTTCACCGACGCAAGCGCAGCAAAGAGGTATTCCTCTGGGGTCCGGTTCAGGAACGCCAGCAACTACGAAACGTTATGTGAGATTAAATCGAATTTTTAGGTGTGAATCTATAAATTATATGGGGAAGGTAAAAAATGAATATATATATTATTAGACATGGAGAAACTAGGAAAGACCGCGTTTTCAATCTTGATGGGTATCCCGATGCCGAGTTAACGGAAATTGGGTTAAGACAAGCACATTTAACTGGAAAGCATCTTTCAAAAGTACGTTTTAATGCAATTTATTCTAGTGATTTAAAAAGAGCTGTACAAACTGCAGAAATAATATCAAGTTATCAACAAGAACTACAGTTAGAAATTGATAAACAAATTAGAGAAATTCATATGGGTATATTTCACACCACTTCTGAGGAGCAAATTAGAAAAGACCATCCAGAATTTTATAACGAATTCTTAAAAAAAGAAACAGATTTCAAATATCCTGAAGGAGAATCAGGTGAAGAAGTGCAAAAAAGGACATTAAATTTTTTAGAATCTATTAAGTTTAAAAAACTTGATAATGTATGTATTGTTTGCCATGGGGGAGTTATTAGGTCGGTAATTAGTCATTTTCTCGGATTACCACAATACAAGCGATTCAATTTATACCCGTTTAATTGTGGAATTAGTCTTATAAGATATGATGATGAAAATAATAATTTTAAAGTTATTTCAATAAATGAAATTTCACACTTAGATATTTATGCTACATTTTGATATTTTAGTAGGAAGAAATGTTGTTATTAATATAAAAGTGTCTTACAACTTCACATAACAATGCACTCTAGTTCGCTTTGGTTTGAGATTACAGCCAAAGCACATTCCTTCACCGGCGCAAGCGCAGCCAAGGGGTATTCCTCTGGGGTCCGGTTCAGGAAGGTCGGCAACACGAGACGTTATGTGAAATTTTAGAGCTAAGATAGTTTTGAGTACCAATTAAGGATATGTCGCAATGGTAGGATATTGTTCATTAAGGGTTGGTATTTATATAACCAATATATTTACAATGTTATTCTTTGCTAATTGTAAACTTTCGACTACTTCTAATCGTTTAATACATATATTAGAATAAGGCAGGTGATTATTAGTGAAAAAATGTTTATTGGTGTTATCTATATCAATATTAACTTTGGTTGGCTGTTCTCAACAAAAGTTAAATCAACAAACAAATTCAATAGGCTCTAAATCGACTGAAATTCCTATTACATTTAACGCTAATTCAAAAAAGAAAATTATAGTATTAAAGGATATTGAAAAATTGTTTATAAACCAAAAGATTAATTTGGTTAAAAAAGATGTAGAGCAATCCGATTTCAATAGATTAATGCAAAAATACCCTACTGAATACTATCTTAACGGTGATAAGAACCAAGTGTTAAAAATCTATGTTTTTAATTCCCAAGATGAAAGGGTTAAGGCAAAAACAGAGTACAATAATAAAACTGCTGCAATGAATATGACTTATCGTGAGATATATGAAGTTAAGAATATAATGGTATTTTTAATAGCAGGAGATAGCAAAAATGAGTGCTATCAAAAGGTATCAACGATGGTACAGGGATTAAAGTAAATCTATAACTGTATATAGACAAGTTTCATACGTCATTAAAGACTTTAATTTAAGAATTTAATGCACAATCTTCTAATAATGTAAACTATATTGAAAGTATTTCTTTGGGAAAATCCACGCATATAGATAGTAAGAGCTCTAAAACATCACATAACAAAATTTTACCGTCCACCTTGGTAGGTGGATTTTTAACATAGGTATGTGTAAATTTATGGATTATAATCTATATATAGGTTAAAAGTAGGTGTCTAGCCAAGGCATATACCTTCACCGGTGCAAGCAAGCAAATGGGTATTACTCTAGGGCCCGATTCAGGAACGTCGGCAACACGACACGTTATGTTAAATTTTAGAGCTAAGGAAGTTTTGATTACGCTTTAGTGCATTTAATGCAAAGGGGAACTTCAACTGTAAAGTAATATGAATAAATGAATTGATATATAAGTAAATATTATAAAGGGGTGAAGACAAATGTATGAGCGTATAATAGGTGGGATTATATTAATTACATTTAGCATTGTTTTATTAACTCAACCATGGCAGTTATTTGTAAGAAATGGTTCACTAATGGTTAATCAGGTTAAGTCAAAAGCCATATATGTAAAATCATTAAGATTGTTAGGGGCTACTTTTTTAATTTTAGGTATAGTAATCGTATGCAGTATATTAATTGTTTAATTTAGAATTTAACTAACAAACAATATTGCGTCGCAATTATAAAATATGGTGAACTAATCACCAATATAGGAAGGTGTATTTCGAATGGAAATTAACATTCTTACAGTTATTGCCACCATCGTTAATTTTGCTCTTTTATTTGCTATCATAATAGTATTATTTAAAGCAATAAAAGGTATTAAAAATTTTATTAATAGGAACAAAGAGTTAGATAAAAAGGTAGAGATTATTTTAAGTAAATTAGATGAAAAGGATAATAAATAATAAACTAATTACAACGGAATATGCTTAGATGGCGAAACAAACTGCTGGACGAGGGGAGCTTTATTTTGTTTAATGTAATAAATAAGTATAAAGTATCAATTTTATGGACATTAAGTATAACGATTTTTATTATCTGTGTAATTATTGCTCAGTTTAAGCCATTCACTAATAAAGGTTCTGGAGTAATAATGTGGTTTACATTTAATTCTGCTTTACTTGCAATGCTTCTTTCTGCTTTGAAGAAAGGAAGTAAATTTAGAATTATATTTTGTATTTCAAGCATGGCATATATCACTTATAAAGTAATTTTACGATTTATATAGTACAGGTTATATCTATAACAAGGTTCGCAACTTTCTTATATTACGAAAGACATAATTTGATATTTATAGCACAAACCTACGCATATAGATAGTTAAAGCTCTAAAACATCACATAACAAAATTTTGCCGTTCGCCTTGGTAGGTGGATTTTTTTTATATAGAAGGGTGTAAGAATATGGTTTATAATCTATATATAGGTTGAAAATAAGTGGCTTACCAAGGCACATTCCTTCACCGGAACAAGCGCATCCAAGGAGTATTCCTCTTGGGTCCGCTTCAGGAACGTCGGCAAAACGGAACGTTAGCTGAAAGAATATGCTGAGATTAATTAGATTACATTAAAAAAGGTTTAATTTAGCAACAAAGAGAAATTAGTATTAAACTTATAACCTTAATAATAAATTAAGAGGGGGTTTAAATGAAATATTTTCAATCAATCTCATTCATATTTGAGATATTCTTTCTGATTATAATAATTACTTTAGGTATATTATATTCACTAAATATCATAAAAGATGAGAAAAGTTGGTTAAAATCTGGTAAAGTCTATAAGATAATCATAGAGATTATAGCACGTGTGGCTATATTTTTGCTGCTCATTTATTGGGGTTATGTCTCCCTACTACCTCGTGTTATTGACATACCTAAATTAATAACAGGAAGGCTAACTAATATAACTGGCTATCCTTTTTTTGGTGATAGAGGAAGTAAAGATCTTTTTGAACATATCTATATTAATGGAACTGAACTTAATTTTTTCATTGATTCAGGTATAAAAAGTAGGGAAATATACAAAGTGTCTTATCTTCCTAAATCCCATAGGGCAATTATGATTGAAAAAGCAGATCCAAGTGTGACTTATGATAAACAGGTTGGAGTTCCATGGCAGACTATTCTTGGTATTTTATATATGCTGCTTGTAGTATTACTATTTAATAAGTATGCATTTTGGTTTTTAGGAGTTGGAAGCTTAATATATTATCCTCTTAATATTTATTTTTATTACAGCTATGGGAAATCCAAGGGAGCATGGCTTCCAAATAATAATGATGCCTTGGTAAATATAATAGGTGGCTTAGGTTTTTTATTGATGATTTTAGTGCTTTACTTAATTGAAAAACTATTAAAGCATCGATTTCCAGTCTCATATGTATCAAAGTTTGGTGATTCAAAAGACTCATACATAACTAAATATATGTCTCATATGACTGTTTTTGTTTATATTCTATTAACCTTAAGCTACTTAAAATTAATTTAATATGATATACGAATAGCATTGGTATGGGTACATATTCCATCAGCTAACAAAATACTTCAGTTCGTTCTGGGCTTATCGGCGTTTTGAACAAGAAACGTTAGGTGAAATCTTATGAATACTAAAAAGTATAAATTTTTTTGGAGAAAAATATGAAAGAGATTTATATAGATAATAAAGGTATCAAAGCAAGAATACACGAGTGGGGAAATGAAAAAAATCCAACAATCATATGTCTTCATGGATTAGGAAGTACAAGCCTTAGCTTTATTGAGTTAGCACATCTACTGAAAAATAAATATCATATTATTTCAATAGACTTACCAGGACATGGGAAAACGCCTCAATTCTTAAGATCAGAAGATTATGAAATGCCTAGTATGATTAGATGGATTGATAAAATTATTTCTCACATAACAGAAGGTAGTTTCTATTTATTAGCGCATTCTTGGGGTGCAGACATTGCACTTCATTATCTAGCTGCATATCCTTCAAAAGTGATGAAGACTATGCTATTAGATGGTGGATACTATTTAAAGAATGAGTGGTATGCTTATCAGACTTCAATATCAGGTAGCACTTATTCAATGCAGAACGAAATTGATTATTATATTAAGGATTTTGACCAATATTGTTTTGATACTTTAGAAGAACACATTAATGTTGAAAAGAGTAACTATAATAGATGGTCTTCTCTATTAGAAGAAGCTGCAAAGGATTTAATTAGAGTAGAGGATGGTAAATATAAGTATCATGCTAATAGCTTTACTTCAACAGGTGCCATAAAATCAATGTACCTCTATCCAACTGATTCTATATATGAAAAGCTGCCAAGTTCAATATATTTATTGAGAAGTACGCAGCCAGATACAATGAATGAATATAGAGAGACTCTAGCCGAAAAATTTAAGAATGGTACTGGTTCAAAGGTAAGATTGATTGATGAAGCAGGTCATTTGATTCACTGGGATAAACCTAAAAATGTAGCTGTAGAGATATTAAATTGGTTTAGAGTGTAACGTGTAAAAGAGCTTACTCTTGGACTTCACCTAACAAAAAATTTCCGTACAGCTTGTCTTGAAAAGACAGCCAAGCTACACCTGCGACACTAAGCCAGGTCTGGCTAAGTGTTTCGGCGTCGGAAATTCGAGACGTTATCTGAAATTTTGGTCTATGGAAGTTTAGGTTTACGATTTAGTGATCTTTGTTTTTATTGGTAAAAGAGTAAGTTACAATTGTAATTATAGATATCATAAAGAGAAAAGGAGAATTGGAATTATGAAAAATAAGTCAAAGAGGTTAATTTATATTGAGGAATATGTATCAATTAATGGTATTGATCAATATCTATTTCATTCTGGTACAAAGTACGATAATCCAGTAATGTTGTTTTTACATGGTGGTCCTGGTAGTGTTGAATCATTATTTGCACATGCTTTTCAAGAAAAATGGGAAAATATTTTTACAATAGTTCATTGGGACCAACGTGGCTCTGGAAAAACTCTTATTAAGAATCTAGATAAATATCCTACAATTGATTTGATGATAAAAGATTTGTTTGAAATTATTCAATATCTTAAGAAAAAATATAATCAACAAAAGATTATTATACTTGGACATTCTTGGGGAAGCGTCTTAGGAAGTATGTTTATAAAGAAATATCCTGAAGAAGTAGCTTATTATATAGGAGTTGGGCAAGTTATTAGTATGCTTGAAAATGAGCGTGTGGGCTATGAAAAAGTTAAGGAATTAATTTTACAGGCAAATGATAAGAAATCTCTTGAAAAGCTAGAAGCTGTAGGTGATTATCCTGGAGATAAGTTTGATAGTCAATCTTGGAATAATTGTGGAAAAATTCGTAGACTTCAAGGTAAATATAACTTAGCTGTTAAAATGGATCTTTCCATAATTATAACTGTACTTAGAAGTCCTATTTTTAAGTTATCAGACATTTCTCCCTTGATAAAAGGTTTTAAAGCAAACAAAAAAATAATAGATTTTTTAGGAGTGTTTGACTTAAATACAGAATCAGTAGAATATGAAGTGCCAATTTATTATATTTTAGGGGGGAATGACTGGCAAACACCATATGTTATTGCTCAAGAATACTTTAGTAAAATCAATGCACCATATAAAAAGTTTTATTTAGTACCTAATGCTGGTCATATGACAATGCTAGATCAACCTCAATTATTTTTTGAAGCACTATTAGAAATTAATAATAAAGAGATATAAGACTATAATAGTAAGTAAATCGCTATAGTAAAAGTTGAAAAATAAATAATTATTAATAATGAGGAGAAATTACGGTGGTTTCATCCTAATTTTTCGCATATTGTAAATTTGATGGAAAGAATTACAAGAGAAAACAAACGCATATAGACAGTAAGAGAGCAAAACATCAGATAACAAAATACTCCAGCTCGCTTTGCATGAAAAGACTGCAAAGCACACCTGCGAGCCTAAGAAAAGAGCTTTCTAAGGCTCTCGCCGTCTGGAATACGAGACGTTATGCGAAAGCTGAGTTTAGAATGAGCAAATATTTTATTTTTTAATGCTACAAGAGGGAGATAATTAGAGATGCAAATAATAAATAAGTATATGAGTGATTTTCCGGATTTTAATCTTGAGTGTCAGAGATTAATTGGTAAAGGATATAAAACTTATAACTTTGATATCAATATATCGTTGAATGAAAACACTTCAAGTACAGTAATCACAGTTCTAATGGAAGATTCTAATGGAAAGCGCATATGCTTAACTCAATGTAAAAAAGAAAATGAGAGTGAAGAATTTGAACCAATTAAAAAGAAGCTTGTATCAGTGTGTGCAGAAATAAAATTGTCAAGAGAAGAAGTAATAGTTAAAGAGTTTAAGAAAAGTTTTAAAGGGTATGATTGTAATGAAGTAGATACATTTTTAGATTTAGTTGCAGAGGATTACAATCAAATTGAGAAATTAGTAAACATATCTCAACTTAATGGTGTAAGTAAAATAGAAGAGGTTAAGTTAAGACAAAACGATACTACACATAATTTATATAATTTAAAAGTAAAATTATATAAATTAGAAAATATAAATAAAGAATTTAAGAAGAATTTTAGGGGTTATGACTGTGATGAAGTAGATAGGTTTTTAAATTTAATTGTAGAGGATTATAGTCAATTTAGGAAAACATTAAGTGAGTTAGAGGAATAAATATTCAAAATCGCAAGCCTTCGCATAACAACGCATTGCCATTCGGCTTGGCTTAAAAAAATAGCCAAGCCACACCTGCGACCCTAAGCCAAGTCTGGCTAAGGGGCTCGGCGTTGGCAATGCAATACGTTAACTGAAATCCTTCGGAAGAGATTACAAATATTAAGAGAAATTTAAATCGAAAGCAGGCTGTATTGCATTAGTAATACTATATAAATAAAAAGGTGAGCTAAAAATGTTAAAAAGATGTATTATGATATTTCCTAAATTCAATAATGGACAGATAATTGATAAAATTAGAGATCAATGTGACCCTCTTGCTAATCATGTAAGACCGCATATAACTCTTGTATTTCCTTTTGACAGTGATACAAAAACTACTGAACTAAAAGAACATATCTCAACTGTATTATCAAATATAACTCCGTTTGAAATTTTTCTTAATGGAATAACACCAACAAATAATTTCGGAAAATATTTATTTCTTAATATTCAAAAGGGTAGTGAAGAAATCATTGAAATACATAAAAGATTATATACAGGTATTTTAGAAAACTATTTTCCAGACTGGCTAAAGGGTAAAACGTTTCTACCACATATGACTATTGGAAATTTTGATAATGAAGAAAAGTTTCAAATTGCAATTAAAGATACAAGAAATATTACTGATTCTTTTAAAACTATTGTCAATGAAATAAGTGTAGAAATCATTGATGAAAATGAAGATTCCATTATAGAACTTAATATTCCTTTTTAATAAATATTTTTATTTATAATTTATTTTGGAACAGTAATTAAATGCAACTAATAAATAATCATCAGAGTGTAAAAATCAAAGATAAATTTGTATTGAAAGGTGATAATATGGATTCCAAAACAATTAATGAATTAGTAAAACAATTTAACAATAACAAGAAACACTGGAATGTAATTGTTGAGTCCATGATTAAAGATGGTATTTTGACTGAATCAAAACTGAATACTATTCCTAATGATGTCTGGTCTTGGGCAAAAAGATGTATTTCAGATTCTGATGAAATTCTAATTAAGTGGTTTAATAGTAATATTCCAGCCTTTTATGGAGACAAGCCTGTTGATATTATAAGGCTTGTCAATGGTGAATATGTACTTAAAGAACTGATGTTGAGTTTGCCTAATTAACAATATATAGAAAATTAAATTATAGTTTTTAGGACACATTATTCTTTTATTCTTCATAAAGAAGTTTTGGAACTGTGATAATTTCAAGTTTATCAGTGCCAGACTTCAGTTAACAATGCATTCCCGTCCGATACGCACATCCTCCAGCCTAACCGAGGCCAAGTAGCTCAAATATTAAGTTAAGAGCTATCTAAGAATTTGAGCTACTACTGTAAGGCTGGAGGACGTCGGGAGTACGAGACGTTAGGCGTAATTTTAGATAACAAGAGCGATGGCTAGAAGTTTTTTGTTTTTTTGAGTAATATATGTGGAGGTTACTTTGATGATTGAAGGAAAGATCATAGTAATAAGACAATTAGAATTGGGTGATGAAGAATATTTATATAAATGGTGGAATAATAGTGAAATGATGGCGCATGCTGCTCATCCATATGGAACTCTTCAAAGTAAAGAAGCAATTTGCATTAGTATTTTGAAAGACATAGAGAATCTCTGTATGTTCCCAGATAGTAAAAGATTTATTATTTGTAGGAAGGAAGATATGAAACCTATAGGAGAAATAAATTATTCTGATTGGTCTGCAAGAAACCAAAAATGTGAGTTTGGAATAAAGATTTGTGAATTAACTGAACAAGGAAAAGGTTATGGCAAAGATGCATTATATCATTTTATTGATTATTTGTTTAGGTTTTTAAATTTAAATAAGATTGAATTAACAACTATGATAGATAACAAAAGAGCACAGAATTTATATAAGAAATGTGGTTTTAAGGAAATAGGTATTATAAGACAAGGATATTTTGATAGTAGAATTGGAGATTTTCAAGATTTAGTATATATGGACTTGTTGAAAACTGATTGGTTTAGAGTAAAAGAAAAGTTTAGGCAGCTGGATAAATAATTTATCATACAATATGATATAAAATTGATCTACATACTTGAGTGTTATTAGTACTTAATTTTCAGAGTAATGAAATTGATTTAGCTTAGTGAAAGTGGTAAAACTACGCCTAACAAAATTTTGCCGTCCGCCTTGGTAGTTGGATTTTTTTATTTAGAACAGTGTAAGAATATGGTTCACAATCTATATATAGGTTAAAAGTAGGTGGCTAGCCAAGGCACATTCCTTCACCGGCGCAAGCGCAGCCAAGTGGTATTCCTCTGGAGTCCGGTTCAGGAACGTCAGCAACACGAAACGTTATATGTAACTTTGTACATAGAGAGTAGAAGCAGAAGTGTTTTCTTAAATTATTTTCTTTAGACATGAGAGTAAAATATTAAAATAACAGTGGAAAGCGAGGAGAAAGTCAATGAACATCCAAAGTGATACAAATAAAAAAGCATGGTCGTACAAAGCTTATGAATTCTGGATAAATAATATTGGCTCACCTTTAGATCTTGCGGTTGATATGAAAAAGCAGCCTGAAAAACATTTACGAAGACACCTTGAGTATCTTGGAGATGTGAAAGGAAAGAAAATAGCTAATTTGCTTGGTTCTTGTGGGAAAAAGGCAGTACCATTAGCAATACTTGGTGCTGATGTAACTGTTATAGATATTTCTGAAGAAAACAAGAATTATGCAATGGAAGTTGCTAAAGAAGCAGGCGTGGATTTAACATATATCGTTTCTGATTTTTTAGATTTAGATATAACTAAAATGTGTAATAGTTTTGACATAGCTTATTTGGAGGGTGGAATACTACATTACTTTGGGGATTTAAACGATTTATCAAAAAAGATATATTCTATGATAAAGGTAGGGGGTAAATTAGTTTTAAACGATTTTCATCCTATAAGAAAAATATTCAAAGTACGTGATATTTTTGATCTTAGTGATGATGCATTGTGTCTTGAGGGGGACTACTTTGAGGATACATTTCAAATAGGTGAAGTAGCATATGAAAAATTTTTCCCGGAGAATGAACAGGACAAGTTTCCAAAGTGCCTTTTAAGGTATTGGACAATGGGGGAAATTATTAGTTCTTTTGCTGCTTCAGGCTTTATTATTGATAAACTCATTGAAGGACCAAGGTATGATTCTCACAAGAATATTCCAGGTGAATTTACATTGATTGCTTATAAATATAAAGTTGAAAAATAAAAGCCATTTATAGTTGTTTGAAATAGACTTTAATTAAAGTGCAGTGGCAAAGCTACATATAACAAAATGTTCAAGTTCTTTGCATGGGAAGACTGCAAAGCACATCTGCGAAGCCAAGTGCAGTCGCTCTAGGCTTCTCGACGTCTTGAATATGAAACGTTATCGGAAAGATGTTATACTTTGTGATCAAATTGAAGGATTAGAGAGAGATAGTGGAAATCAATATAAAAATGAAAGATTTTTTAGATTTTAATATCAATTGAATTGAGGTTGTTTTATGAGAGTAAGAGTATATGATAAACAAGGTAGCAATTATTTTGTTTCTGAAGTATATGCAATAGTAAATACTGGATACTATGAAAAATATCTAGTACTTGAAGAAACAGATAACAAGAGATATTTTAGAATGTTTGATTATCTGGATAAATCAAATAATGGACCAATTTATCCTGTAAATATAAATGTTATAAGTTCTAATGAATTACCTGAACCATGGGTGTATAAGACAGAACCTGACTTAAAGTATTTTATGGATAAACTTAATACTAAAGATAAATACAGTAGTCTTTATAGCTTTAGAGGGTATTCTTTCATTTTTCAACAAAAAGACTTATTAATCACGTTGTTTAAGGGCAATATAGTAACTTATGATGAAATGATGGGAAACAAGAAACAGATTTGCACAAAGTTAGATGGTTGGAATTACGTAGAATCTGAAAAAGATATAGAGAACTTGATGGAAATATTCTCAGGATTTCATGATTCTGTGTTGAGAAGTTTAAATTATATAAGTGGTTCTAGAAAAGTTGAAGAAGGAATGATTGTTACAGATGATATTAGACAAGCTTCAACAATATTTGATAGTGATTGGTCTGATAGTATAGAAATTGTTTTTGAAGGTGTCTTGTCACTGAACTTGCGGCCGGCAAAGGATAATTATACTTCTGATTTATTTTCAGCAACTATTATGATAAAGGATGAAACGCTCCTGTTTTATGATGATGAAGTAAGCAGCGAACAGGAAAATTATGAAGGAACCTGGATAAATGCCTTGGGAATGAGATGGAGACTATTTTAAAGGTAATATTGTCTAATAGAACAAAATAAATAAAACTTAAAATAGCCGCATCCATCCGATAACAAAATGTTAAAGTCCGCTTTGCATGAGAAAACTGCAAAGCGCACCTGAGAAGCCAAGTGCAGTCGCTCTAGGCTTCTCGGCGTCTTGAACACGAAACGTTATACGTAATTTTTGTAACAAAGTGATATAAAAAAAGTTGTAGAAATCTTTTTAATATTAACAGGAGAGTAAATGATGAGAGAGTTTTTTCTAAAAACAAAGAGATTAGGATTTTCAGTATGGAGTGAAAAGGATATTCTTGATGCTTTAGAACTTTGGGGTAACTCAGAAGTAACAAAGTATATTTCTTCTGAAGGTAGAATGTCAAAAGAACAAATACAGCAAAGACTTAAAAAGGAAATAGAAACATTTAATAATCACAATATTCAATATTGGCCTATTTATTGCATAGATATCAATAAGAATATAGGGTGCTGTGGTTTACGACCATATGATTCTGAAAACAATATTCTTGAATTAGGAATACATTTGAAAGATAAGTATTGGGGAAAAGGATTTGCTAAGGAAGCATGTTTGGCGGTTATTGAATATGCATTTGTAACTCTTAAAGTAAATGCGATTTTTGCAGGACACAATCCTAAAAATTTAGCATCTGCGAATTTGCTTAAGAAACTTGGATTTATTTATACACATGATGAATATTATGAACCTACAGGACTATATCACCCTTCATATTTGATGAAAAAGGAAGACTATAAGTCTAAACATGAAAAATTAGTATAATATTAGTATCCTGTAATATTTAAGTAAGTGTAGATGGAAATAGAAGACATAGGCCAAAGTTTAGAGGTGAAAACTACGTATAACAATATATTCAAGTACGCTTTGCATGAGAAGACTGCAAAGAACACCTTCGAGCCTAAGATAAGAGCTATCTAAGGCTATCGGCGTTTTGAATACGAAACGTTATACGTAATTTTTATTAAAAAAGTGAAACTTACAAGTTTTATATAATAATTTTTTAAGTCTAAACAGTAAACTTCACTTAAGTTATAGTTGGAGGAAAATACAATGAAAAAAATTAAGACTTTAAACATTCCTTTAATAATAGGATATATTAACTGGTCAGTTTTAATAGCATTAATTGCAGTATTTATTATTTGTGAAATTATTAATCCTAATGTTACTCCAGTTGGATTAAGTATAATTTTAGATATTTTAGGAATATATTTAACAATTTCTTGGATACCTTCAATAATTAGTATTTATTTAATACTAAAAAATTGTGAGAATAATAAACAGCCAGCTCTTACTATTAATAGTATATTTTTAGGGGGTTGCATTTTGTTTTTTCTATTTTTCTTCAATATTATGAGATGGAGTTAATGAACAATAACTTTGTAGCTTTACTAAAAATATATATACAGTTTGGAGGAATTACCCGAAATCGATAATGATAAACATCTGGTTTGCTTCAATATTGATAGCGGTACTGGTGATTATTATATTACGCTATCATTTTCTAAGTTAATTGTTCAATGGAATAAATATAATGGAAAAGTTTGGTTTGAACATAAAAGTTGGAAGAAAAATAACAACTGATTAAGGAATAAATGATTAAGACTTTACTCAAAGTGATACGATTAAAACTACGTATAACAAAATACCCCCGTTCGCATTGCACATTTGCCAGCCTAAAATAAGATTTATCTAAGGCTGGCAAACGTCGGGAGTACGAGACGTTATGTGAAATTTTAGACCTAAGGTAGTTTCGAATACGAATAAGGATATGTCGCGATGGTAAATTATTATGCATTAGCTAATATCTAAATATAGTGGGGGGAATAGTAATGGAATTGACAGCACACAAACTTTCAGAAGGGCAGGCAAAGGAGATTTCATATTGGAAATATACTGGAGAGTATTCAATATACAATCTACCTTCGTGGGATAAAATGGTTCAAGAAAATTATTCCATGACTAATACCATTAAAAGAGAAAGATACACAGGCTATACAAATGAGGATGGAGAATTAGTTGGGTTTGTAAACTTATTAGATGAAGGAGATACCGTATTCTTTGGAATTGGTATAAAGCCTAACTTTTGTGGTAAGGGAATAGGGAAAATAATAACGAAGATGGCTCTAATTGAAGGTCAAAAGAAATTTCCTAATAAGCCTGTTGTATTAGAGGTTAGAACTTGGAACAAAAGGGCTGTGAATTGTTATAAATCTCAAGGATTTGAAATTGTTAAAACAAAACAACAACAAACAAAAATTGGATTTGGCGAGTTTTATGTAATGAAATATAACTTAAAATAATTTTACTGCTGGAAATTCTTTTCTTGCGACGCAAGAGTTATCTATTGTGAAGTATTTAAATTCAAAGTGAGGTGTTTATATGAAAGGCTGGACTGCAGATATAGTAAATAACCCAAATGATGATTATAATCTTATGATTGAAATACTGTATAATGAAGTTGATGTAGCTGTAATCTATAAATGTGAAGATGAATTGATTTTGAAATATTATGCTAATAAAGACGATTTAGTTATTCCTGTTGATTACCTGATTAAATTGCTTGAAGATGCAAAAGTACGACTTGAAGTTTAATATATTTAAGTAATTTAATTCTCTATAGTAAATTATGCTGAGCCAAAGTTGATATAAAGGAGCGTTTAACTTGAAAGTCTATAAAAAATGGAAATTTAGTGATGCAGAAAATACAGCAGTTTTTACGACAAGACAGGTTGTTAATGAAAGTGTGCCAATACTATATGTTTCTCACGATGAAGACGATGGCGCTTGGCAGTTCCACCATGGTAGTAATGTCAGCATTGAAGATGCTATAATTGTCTCATTAGAAATGATGGTAAGTTTAGATGATACATTAAACCAATTGTTTGACCTTCCTTTAGGATGGATTGCTACAAGAAAAAGTATCAATGATTTTTGGAATAAAAGAGAAAGTAGATTTGAATTTTAGTACGCAATATCCTTATATTACCAAAAGCATAATATGATATCTATGGGGCAAACCTACGCATACAGATAGTAAAAGCTCTAAAACATCACATAACAGAATTTAGCCGTCCGCCTTGGTAGGTGGATTTTTTTATATAGATATGTGTAAATTTATGGTTTATAATCTATATAAAGGTTAAAGACAGGTGGCTTACCAAGGCACATTCCTTCACCGGCGCAAGCGCAGCCAAGGGGTATTCCTCTGGGGTCCGGTTCAGGAATGTCGACGACACGAAACGTTATATGACATTTTAAATCTAAATAAGCTTAAGTCTACGCATCACATTTATTTCTGTTATATAATAAAGAGTTGCCCTTGTAAAGGATTTAAAAATTATAATTTGCATACATGGAGGATAGATATGGACCAAAAATATACCTTAGAAGATATGCTGCAATATGCAGCGTTTTATCATATAAAGGAAATGCTACTCTGTATGGATGGCTTATCTTATAGTGACAAAAGAATGGTAAAGATAATTAATTCACATGGTGGACTTGATAAGTATTATGAAGATTTGAAAGCAAGGTACATTAAATTTCAAGAACTGAAGATAAGTATATAATAATTTATATATTTAATTCGAAATCTTCTTATTTTGCGAAGTTAAACAATTTATGAGTACTCATTAGAAAGGTGAGCAATATGAGCAGAGGATTGCAAGCTGTTTATAAGTTGATATGTATGGAAAATGGCAAAGCTATTTATGCATATTCTGGAGATAATTTTAGTTATCCATTTGATGAAAAACAAGCACGCTCGTATGATGGGCAAATCGAAATTATGTTTTCAGCATTTGATAATGTTGAGAATAATATTGATGCTCCAGACTTGGTTAAAACAGGAGTAGTAAATATAATAAAGGAATGTTATTATGCTGAAAAAAATATTTATGGAATAGATATTTTAGCCTTAATGACAGTCAGGAGTATATTAAGAAAACATAAAGAAACTCTGCAGATTCCAAAGGAAGGACATTGGATTGTATAATTTAAATATCTTTTAGAATCATAAAATGTTTCCTAAGAAAAAGTATAGATTGAATAATGCTCAATATTTCTATATCGGAAATTACATGGAAAGAAACACACATTGAGAAATATCCTCGCACATAGACAGGAAAAGATTTAAAACATTATATAACAAAAAATTTCCGTTCAGCTTGGTTTGAAAAGACAGCCAAGCTATACCTGCGAGGCTAAGAAAAGAGCTTCCTGAGCTTCTCGGCGTCGTGAATTAGAAACGTTATACGTAATTTTAGTTAAACAGAGTGACAGATTAACAGTTTTTGGATTTGGTTTTATTGGGACATAATTATAGGAAAAGACGTGGTAAGTAGTATTTATTTGATCATATAATTGGGGGATATAAAATGAGGATATTGGTAATCAATGGCAGTCCACATAAAGGCAATACATGGCGGTTAACCGAGAAAGTAAAAGAACAAATACAAGATCTTGATAATACAGTAGAATTTGAAGAGATACATTTAAGCGAATGGAATATTCCACTTTGCACAGGTTGTAGCCTGTGCTTTAGGAAAGGACATATTTTTTGTCCTCATAATCAATATATGCAGCCCATTATGGATAAAATTGAAAGATGTGATGGAGTAATTTTTGCTGTTTCCTGTTTTCAAGGTGCCATCCCCGCCATTGCGAAAAATCTTACCGACCATTTAGCATTTTTGCTTCATCGCCCAAGATACTTTGATAAAAAGGCTTTAATTATTTCAACTACAGGTGGTGTTTCTGCAAATAGTGTTACTCAATCTCTTGCCAATACACTACCAGGATGGGGATTCAATAAATGCTATCAATTACCCATTATTGCATTGAGCTGGAATGACTATAAACCATCGGAAAAACACATAAAAAAGGCTTATAAAATTTCGAAGGCATTTTATATAGATTTAAAGTCAAGAAAACTTCACTCTCCAAAAATTGGAGTTTTAATTCCTTTCAACTTATTTCAAGCCATGTGTGAGGAATATGCACCTGGAACAGAATTCGAAACACAAGACGGAGTTTTTTGGAAACAGTATGTCGGTATGAGATATGCTTCAGGAATTCCTTTACCAATACATAAAAAAGTGATTGGAAAATTAATCTATCGAATTGGGAAATATCTTTCACCAAAGATGATTGTTACATATAAAAAATGAATATTATCTGTTAATGAGTTGTTTAGGTATATTCTTTAATACAAAATTAATTTAAAGATAGCTAGAGTAGACTCAGCTCAAAGTTTAGTAATTAAAACTACGTATAACAATGCACTCAAGTTCGCTTTGGCTTGGGAAAACAGCCAAAGCACATTCCTTCACCAAGCCAAGTCTGGCTAAGGTTCAGGAACGTCTTGAATGCGAGACGTAATATGTAATTTTGTATAAATAGAGTAATACCTCAAAGTTTTTTAATATATTTTTTCATAGGTACTTTTATAATATTCCGAACGAGAGCAATTTAAATAATTAAGGGGGTTAACTAATGGGGTTTGAAGTTGAAAATATGGATGTTCATTTCAATAAATGTGCTCCAGATTATGACAGACATTTCTATGAAGATCTTGGTATGTGTGAGTTCTATGACGAAATAGAAAAACAGATTAGTGCATGTGGAAAACCAAAAAATATTTTGGTCCTTGGATGTGGAACGGGTTTAGAAATAGAAAGAATTAAACATCCCTCTACAGTTACAGCAATTGATATTTCGCCTGGGATGTTGCAAGAGTTAAAGCAAAAGGAATTGTATCCGAATGTAACTTTAACTACTATTTGCAATTCTTATTTTGATGTTCAGTTTGAAGAAAATCATTTTGAATTGGTGCTTTCCACATATTCATTTCATCATTTTAATACAAAACAAAAGGCACAACTTTATAGAAAAATATTCAATTGTTTAAAAGTAAACGCTTGTTTTATAAACGGTGATACTGTTTGCAAAGACAAAGAAACTGAAATTTACTTACTAAATAATGCGGAAGAGTTATATCAAAAACAACAAGTTCCTTTTGGAAGTATTCATATTGATGTTCCACTTGCTTTAGATACTGAACTTACTCTACTTTCTGATACAGGGTTTAATAGTATATCAGTAGAAAGAAGATGGAATAAGGCTGCATTAATTAAATCAGTAAAATAATAGATACTAGTTATTAACATATAAGCAAATTTTATGGGTATCTCAAGTGATAACTCTCTTATGTTACGCAACTTGTTTAAAGACCATCAAAGCTAGCTTTATTTATAATGAAGTGACTAAAACTACATATAACAATATGCTGCCTTCCGCCTTGACTGGTGGATTTTTTTATATAGTGTTGTGTAAATTAATGGTTTATAATCAATATATAGGTTAAATGTGTAAGGACGCCAAGGCACATTCCTTTACTAAGCACGTCGCGCTAAGGTTAAGGAACGTCGGCAATACGAGACGTTATCTGAAATTTTAGATCTAATGTAGTTCTACTTTCGCATTTAAAAGTTTTATTTTTTAACAAGAGAAGATATAAACCACAACAGTAGGAATATAAGTATTATTGCAGAGGTGGTAATAATGATTAAGACAGGTATTGGTTACTGGTTTGGATACAAGATAGAGAATAAGGAAAGATTTAAGTTAATAAAAGAAGCTGGTTTCGATAATGTATTTCTATGGTGGGGAGATGAATTTGTTGATTATGATGGCAATAAAAATCTCTTACCAGAAATGGCGAGGGCTGTAGGGCTGAAAGTTGAGAATGTACATGCTCCGTTCGATAATACTAACCGTATTTGGACAGAGAGTGTAAATGCTGAAGATATTGTTAAGAGATATACTCAATGTATTATAGATTGCTCTCAACACAATATTCCTACAGTAGTAATACACCTTACTAATGGAGATACACCTCCACCACAGACTTTACTCGGATTAGATAGAATTAAATACCTTGTTGAATTAGCAGAACAAAAGGGCGTAAATATAGCCCTGGAAAATTTGAGAAGACCTGAATATCTTCAATTTGTATTTTCCAATATTCAATCTAACAGACTTGGATTTTGCTATGATAGTGGACATGAAAACTGTTACTCCAAAGGAACAGATTTGTTAAGCACATATGGCAGTAAACTTATGGCTTTACATTTGCATGATAATGATGAAACTGCTGATCAACATAGAATTCCAGGCGAGGGTACAATAAACTGGGACTCTATTGTACAGAAAATCAAATCAATAAGGTATCAAGGGCCTATTTCACTCGAAGTAACTAATGAGCTTTCTAAGCAATATTCTGCAATTCCAGCACAGGAATTTTTAATGACGGCAAATAAAAAATTATTAAGCTATTTTTATGAAGAGAGCATTATTTATTAACTGTAAATCAAATGGAAGAAAATTAGGTGGTTGGGTTACCCTTACGAATTGAGATATTCAAAGACCTAAAACATCAGATAACAAAATACTTCAGTTAGCTTGGCATAAAGAGGCTGCAAAGCACAACTGCGCCCCTAAGCGACGTCGCGCTAAGTGTCTCGCGTCTTGAACACGAGACGTTATTCGACAAAACAGATAAACGTAAGTGTAGAAATAAAGGAGGGGATATAGAATGAAAATTGGAAGAACAGTTAGACTATTAACAGATAATAAGAGAAAAGAATTATTAAATGATGCAGATGAAAAAAGGAAAATTATAATAAGTATATTTTATAAAATTGACGAGAATTTGAGTGAAACTAAACAAGCATATTATATGGATATATTCCATCCGCGTCAGGAAGAATTCATTCAAAGGTTTGCAGGGAAGAAGAATTTAGCTGGTCAAAAAGTATGTGAAGAATACCTAAAGTATATAAATATAAATACATTTAATAATGTCCCAATTATTAAGAATGATATATTATATCCTATTATCATTTATTCACCAGGATTGGGTATGGATAGGGATTCTTTAATTTATAATATAGAAAAACTAGTAAGTGAAGGTTATATTGTTATTACATTAGGACATATATATGATGCCGATTTCACTATTTTGCCTGATGGAGGAATTATTGAACAAGCTAATCATATTGCTAATTCTACTTTTGAAGAAAAAGAACAATTAATTAACATAAGAAAGGAAGATGTTTTATTTCTTCTAGATGAATTAAGAATATTAAATAGTAAAGATGAATTAATAAAGGAAAAACTAGATTTAAATAAGATTGGAATATTGGGACATTCCTTAGGTGGAGCGGCAATATTTAAAGCAGCTTTAGAAGATACAAGAATTAAAGCGGTTGTAATGCTTGATGGTAGCCTTCAGTATTTTAATTTAACGAAAGATATATTAGAAGGCAAAAGATTAAATATTCCTTTTCTAAATTTTAGAAGAGGTACCATAGACTATGAGGAAGAAATGAAAAAGGCCATAGAATTCAATGCAGAAAAAATGAATGGCGAGGAATTTAAGAAAAGAATTGTTATGCGTCATCAAACTCTATTAGGACAAATAAAAGGACAAAAGGAACTTTATGAATATTTAGAAGGATATAAGTCATTTATTAAGCTGAAGAATTCAGAACATCTTACCTTTACAGATTGGCCTGTTATATATAACCAAGAAATGGAGAATGATATATTGCCTATTAAAGAAGCACATGAAATTATTAGTGAAATTACTGTTAGTTTTTATAATGAATTTTTATGTGGGGTAGAAGGAGATTATAGAAACTTTATTAATAGTAATAGATGTCCACAGATTTGTATAATAAGTAATGATGGTGAATCCATTAAGTAGAAAAGGTTTCATCGTATAACAAGGCACTCAAGTTCGCTTTGTTATACCAGGAAGGAGAAAATAAAATGAATAAAAATTATATTTACATACAAAAGGCCCAAGAGGAAGAATATGATGACCTCCGAAAGATTTTTTTAAAAACTAGACAAGAAAATTTCAATTGGATAGAATATGATAGCATAAAATTAGAGGATTTTGATAGTAGTACAGAAGGAGAATTAATATTAACAGCAAAAATAAACAATGAGATTGCTGGATTTGTTTCAATTTGGGAAGAAGATAAATTTATTCACAATTTATTTGTTTTGTCAAATTTTAAAAGGTGTGGAGTAGGAAAAGCATTGATAAATCAATCTGTAAAAGTAATCGGATTACCATTAACATTGAAATGCGTTAAGGCAAATGAAAATGCTTTGAAATTTTATTTATCTCAAGGATGGACAATCAATGAGGAGGTTATAGAAAAGGAACCTTATTATTTATTGAAATATGAGGGTATAAATACATCATTATAAAAATAATCATGACTAGTGGTTGTTTTTGATTTCTGTGGAGGTACTTAATTTGGATAAAGTTTTAATAATAATTGCAGGAATGCCTGGGACAGGAAAAACCAGGTTTGCCAATTATCTGTCCCATAAATTACAAAAATCTTTAATATGTAAAGATAAACTAAAAGAGATTATTTGGGATAAGTTGCATTATGATGCATGGGAAACTCAAAAGTACGGCGGTTTTGAATTTTTTAAGAAAGTAACTCAACTTTGCAGAGATTTTGATTATGGAGACTGTATAATAACTGTCGATACAACTGATTTTTCTAAAGTTTCATATAATGATATATTTGCAAAAATAATTAATTCTTAATAAGCATAAGAAATTAAGTTAGCTGCATTAATAATACAATGTGAATAAAAAGGTGAGGTAAAAATGTTAAAAAGATGTATTATGATATTTCCTAAATTCAATAATGGACAGATAATTGATAAAATTAGAGAGCAATATGACCCTCTTGCCAATCATGTAAGACCACATATAACTCTTGTATTTCCTTTTGACAGTGACATAAAAACTACTGAATTAAAAGAACATATATCAGCTGTATTATCAGATATAACTCCGTTCGAAATTTTTCTTAATGGTATAACACCAACAAATAATTTTGGGAAATATATATTTCTTAATATTCAAAAGGGTTGTGAAGAAATTATTGAAATACATAAAAGATTATATACAGGTATTTTAGAAAACTATTTTCCAGACTGGCTAAAGGGTAAAACGTTTCTACCACATATGACTATTGGAAATTTTGATAATGAAGAAAAGTTTCAAATTGCAATTAAAGATACAAGAAATATTACTGATTCTTTTAAAACTATTGTCAATGAAATAAGCGTAGAAATTATTGATGAAAATGAAGATTCCATCATTGAAATTAATATTCCTTTTTAATAAATATTTTTATTTATAATTTATCAAAATAAAGGAGATAAAAAATCGTGGTAAGCATTGTAGAAGGAATGCCGACACTAATAGAAGCTAGAGATTTGTTAAAAGAGGCGGGCAGGTTAAATCCGGGACCATGGGTTGATCATTCTCTATATGCAGGTATGGCAGCGAAATTAATAGCACAGAATTGCAGTGAATTAAATGAAGACACTGATTTAATTCTTGGTATGCTTCATGATATAGGAAGAAGAGTTGGTGTAACAGGTATGAGGCATAGTATAGATGGTTATAATTTTGCAATCAAAAAAGGTTTTTATCGCGTAGCAAAAGTGTGTATTACACATTCATTTGACTGTAAAGACATTAAAACTGCATTTGGAAAGTGGGATTGCTCTCAAGAAGAATATAACTTCGTTAAGAAGTACATAGAAACTGTAGAATATGATGATTATGATAGGCTTATCCAATTATGTGATGCACTTGCATTTATCGATGGGTATTGTCTTATTGAGAAAAGAATGGTTGAGGCTGTAATAAGACATGGAATGAATGAACATACAATACAAAAATGGAAAGCCACACTAGAAACTAAAAAGTATTTTGAACAAAAGATAGGAAAATCAATCTATACTTTATTACCAGGAGTAATTGAAAATACATTCGATATATAAATCGTAATATATTAACATTCACATGAGAGTTGAGGCGTCTTATAACAACCCATGGCGGTTCGTGCTGGGGAGGGTCAAGCTCTGGGGCGGCCCAGCACACATTTCAAAAACAAGCCAAGTCTGGCTAAGTTTTTGAAACGTCTGCCATGCAAAAAGTTATCTGAAAAGCTATGTTTACTATAATATATCAACGTAATGTAGAAAGTTTCTTAGGTCAAATTGGGAAAATATTATGAATTGTCTATAAGGGGGAATTAAAAAATGTATACTCATGCACCGAAAGATTATATCTGTCCATTTTGTTTAGTTGTTGGGGGCGTTGAAAACCAACATGTGCAGACTAAACAATCAGACATTGTGTATAAGGATAATTATATAACAGCGTTCATTAGTGCGGGCCAATATAAGAATAATAAGGGGAATGTAATTATTATTCCTAATAGTCATTTTGAGAACATTTATGATTTACCAGATGAAATTTCTGCAAGGATTCATAAATTAGAAAGGAAGGTTGCTATTGCACTTAAAGAGGTTTACAAGTGTGATGGAGTATCTTCAAGGCAACATAATGAACCTTGTGGCAATCAAGATGTTTGGCATTATCACTTACATGTGTTTCCAAGATATAAGGATGATAATTTGTATATAACTGACAGAGGGTTATCTAAACCAGAAGAACGTATTGAGTATGCCAATAGGTTGAAAAATTACTTTACAAGCATTAATAACAATATCATGTAAATCTAAATGGACAATTACACAATCTTACCATCATATAATATAAAAGTAAAATATCACAGGGGTTTTGTTAATAATTATTTTTAATAAAAAAGCTATTAATGGGGGAATTAAAAATGAATAATTTAGAAACACAAATTTTAGATAACTCTCCAGAGTCATATTCTGAGCAGAAGAATATGCTTAATAAATCAAAAGAAGAATATGAAGAAATTAGAAAAGTTCTTATGCAATTTCAGTCGGGTTATACTAATAGAGACATAGAAAAAATAGATGCTTTTGTAGAAGAGCTGTTTGTTAGTGAAAAAGATACATATATACTCGGCACAGGAACAGGTGAATTATTTTTCGGTAAAGAACAGATAAAAACTTTAATTGAAGATGATTGGAAATATTGGGGCGATGTAAATATAGATTTGGAAAAAACTCATATTGATGTTGAAAATAATGTTGCCTGGTTTTATACAACTGGTTCTGTTAAATGTACTTTTGAAGATACCTCAGAAAGAAATAATAGATATGTTGATTTTATTAAAAGTAAAGTAGAAGAGCCTGAACTTACTCCAAAACAGAAAATTACTTTTATTAACTGGGTATTAGCTCTTACATATCATCAACGTCTTGAGAATAAGCGAGAATATCTTTTACCGCTTCGCTTAAGTGGAGTTCTCCTAAAAGAATCTAATTGGAAATTTGCACATCTTAAATTTTCTTTACCTAAGGCAGATTTTCCTGATGAGCGTTTTGAGAGTTCTAGTGAATTTCTTGAAAGCTATAATAATCAGAACACAATTGTAGATAAATGTTGCGATAAGAATTTATCCATAGAATTAATTGCATTACTGAAGGGTTTGGAAACAGAACTAATTCACCAGAAGAACATTTCTATAGAAACGATAAATAAATTTTTTGTGGCAGAAAGGACTCCTTATATTGTTGCACCAGAGAACAAATTGTACTTAGGAATTGATGAAATAATGGATTTTTTTGTTGTAACCAGTAATTCTATTCTTTCTTTAGATTTAGAACATGCGATTTATAAAGAATCTAACGATGTACTATGGATTACTGTTTGTGGTACCATGAAGCAAAGCCTTACAGATGATGAACTTGCTGCAAAGGTTTTAGATGACCTTGGGAGTCTATTTCATTCCAATATTACATCAAAAGAAAAGTTATTCGTTGCACATAGGAGTATATCATATATGCTAAAGGAAAGTGCTGTAGGTGTAAATTATACGTGCCCTATTAGGCTTAACGCTATTATATTAAAGCAAAAACAAGGACTTGCTTTTCATAATATACATTTATCATATCCATCATACTGGGTACTTGAAGGAAAAATAGATAGTATATAATCAATTTAAATCACAATGATTCTACTGAAGTCGTCTTTTAAATCAAGAAAATCTTTAAAATACAACCAAGGCACATTCCTTCACCGGAGCAAGCGCAGTCGAGAGGTATTCCTCCCGATGTCAGGAATTAGAAACGTTAGACGAAATGAATAAGAGGGGGAGCATATTAGTGAAAAAAGGTTTTATTATTTTTTGTTTATTATTTTTGTTACTTACTATGGTTGGCTGTACTTCATCGTTACAAACTGAAAAACGTGAGAATGATTCTGTTATGAGTGTAAGTTCAGAAGATCAAGATATGAATGCTATCATATATCAAGCAAGGGGAAGTGTAAATGAATTTCTAAAAGAGTATAGTAATCCAAATTCAACTTGCACGGATTTTGCAGTAAAATATCCGTTTGATACAGATCCAGGTAGTGAAAGTACAAAAGAGCATATATGGCTTGGTAACATAGAGAAAAACGATGGGAAATACTATGGCGTTGTAGATAACGATCCGTTTTATATAAAAAATATGAAGTTTGGGGATAAAGTGGAGTTTGATATCAATAAAATTTCGGATTGGAAATATGTTGATAATGGCTTTTTAGTAGGAGGTAAATCAATTATTTATTTTTATGATCGTATGTCAGATAAGGAGAAGAAGGAGTTTGAAAAAGAGGCTGGATATAAAATAAAAAAATAGTATGAAAGGTCATTTTAACTTGCACCTTATATAGAGTAATGATTTACAATTAAAATATACGTCATAGGGATGTATTTAAAAATTATCTATAATATAATAAGGAGAACATTAACTATGATATACACTGAAGAGCAAATCAATATTTACTTACGTAAAATCGGGTACAATAAGAAGATTGAATTGAATGGAAAAACACTTCAACAATTACAAATTGCTCATTTAAAAAATATTCCATATGAAAACTTGGATATTTTAAACCAAGTTCCGCTGTCTCTTAACGCAGAAGACTTATTCAAAAAAATGATATTAAACCATAGGGGTGGGTATTGCTTTGAGCTAAACGGATTATATAGCAATTTGTTAAAAAGCCTTGGATTTAATGTTACAAATTTGGCAGGGCGTTTTGCGAATGATGAGACTACTATTAAGATGCGAAGCCATCGAATACTTAAAGTTACAACGGATGATGGTATCTATATATGTGATGTGGGTGTGAGAAATGAATCCCCTAGAATAGCACTTAAATTGATAGATGGGTTAATACAAAATGATGGTGTAAGTGAATATAAATTTGAGTATGATCACTTTTATGGACATACTCTTTGGCAGAAGGAGCAAAGTAAAAGTTGGAAAAGAATTTATGGCTTTACAGAAGAACCTCAACTGGACATTGATTATGTTATGCCTTCTTTCTTCTGTGAAAAACATCCACAATCGCTTTTTACTGGTTATAAAAAGATATCAATTTTTACTGATACATCTAATATTACACTTGTAGGCGATACTTTAAAATTTTATGAAAATGCAAAAGTAATAAAAAAAGTCGAGTTAAAAAATAAAGAAGAAATTGAAGACACACTTGAAAAGTATTTTAGGATAAAAATAAATAATTAGTAAAATTATAGGACTAATAGCAGTTATAATTGTGTCTCATTTTTCTTTTATTACCAAAGGCATAATATGAGATTTATGGCGTAAACCTACGCATATAGATAGTAAGAACTCTAAATCATCACATAACAAAATTTTGCCATCTGCCTTGGTAGGTGGATTTTTTTATATAGAACAGTGTAATAATATGGGTTATAATCTATATATAGGTTAAAAAATGAGATTCCAAGGCACTGTATCAAACAGTAAACATTGATTGTTATAAACAATATTGGAGGAATATTATGAGATTAATAAGGCCATCAATGGAATATAAACAACAAGTTTTAGAATACAAAAAAGAATTTATTTGCAATGGTGATGATTTGGCGGGTACATCATATTTGCTTAATTATGATTCTTACGAAGAATGGCTTAAATTTGTAATAAATAACGAAAAAAAGAGTACAAAACATACTGAAGTAACCGCTAGCGTTTTTCTAGCAATCAGAGAAGAAGATAATAAATTAGTTGGTATGATAAATATCAGGCATGCATTAAATGAGTATTTATATAATTACGGAGGACACATTGGATATAGTGTAAGAAAAAATGAACGCAGAAAAGGTTATGCAAAAGAAATGCTGAAAATGACATTAGCTGAATGTAGGAAATTAGGAATGAAAAAAGTCTTACTTACTTGTGATTCTCATAATATTGCTTCTGCTAAAACCATAAAATCTTGTGATGGAATATTAGAAAATGAAGTTTCAAATGAAGAGGGATTAACTCAGCGATATTGGATTGAATTATGAGCATATAATTTTTAAAGATTTAATCATAAAACAAGTACATCGTCATTTTACTGCCAATATTATTTATATAACGGGAAGGGGATCATTATCAAATGGATAGTCGTGAAATTAAAATAACCAATAAGAATTTAATTGAACCAAAACACAAATACGAACATGAGCCTTATGAATATAATAAGTATGAAGTAACGGAGAGAAGCAATGAAAATCAGTGCTATGTTGCTATATACGAAATTCCACCACAGAAAGCTAACTACCCATATCATTATCATCTTAAAAATGAAGAGGTTTTTTATATCATTAGTGGAAATGGCATTTTAGAAACGCCTAGTGGAAATAAAATAATTTCACAAGGGGATATCATAGTTTGTCCTCCGTCGGAAAAAGGAGCCCATAGAATTATTAATTCCTCACAGACTGAAATGCTAGTCTACTTTGATTGTGATACAGTTAATTCTCCTGATGTAGCGTATTATCCTAACTCTGATAAAGTGGGCATAATTGTAAATGGTAAATCAAGCACATTTTATAAAAGTCATACTAATGTAGATTATTATGAAGGTGAATAAACAACGTTCACATTTGATAAGCGAACATGATTTGTAAAAAGTTCTGTATTTGAGGGAGGGAATGGGTAGTTATGGAGAAGATAAGTGCAGAGTTAAAACAATTATTATTAGGACAAGGTGCTGCATTAGTTGGATTTGGGGACATTAGTGAATTGGTCAAAGATATAGATCCTGATATGAAATATGGTGTATCTGTTGTTGTAAGTATGACCCCTAGTATAGTTAAAAATATAGAAGATGGACCTACTGAGGAGTATTATTTAGAATACAAAAGATTAAATTCTCTTCTAGATAATTTAGTAATAGATGGGGCGGCATTCTTGCAAAATAAAGGATTTAAGGCATTAGCACAAACAACAGCAAGAGTAAAAGAATTTGGTAATTATAGAACGCTTTTACCACATAAAAGTTTCGCAACGTGTGCAGGTATTGGTTGGATTGGAAAATGTGCTTTACTTGTAACAGAAGAATATGGTTCAGCAGTAAGAATTTCTTCTATACTTACTAATGCGCCACTTAAAGTATCTGATCCTATTAATTGTGCAAAATGCAATTCTTGTATGGTATGCGTAAATGCTTGTCCTGCTGGTGCTGCTACGGGTGATGAATGGATCGTGACAAAAGACAGAGATGAATTTTTTCATCCTGTATTATGTAGAACACAGGCAAGAATGCGAGCTGCCAAAATAGGTATTGAGTCTACTATATGTGGAAAATGTATACAAGTATGCCCTTATACACAACGATATATTAATAAATAATCGTGTCAGCTAACAATTTATAAAATATAGCGAATTAAACATTAATAGTATAAAGGACGGTGAATTAATTTGGAACAAATGCTGTTTGAAACAAGGATAAATTTTAGGAATTGGCTAAATGAAAATTGCAACACAAGCAGCGGAATCTGGTTGGTGTTCAGTAAGCATGCAAGTATTAAAACTCTTAAGGCTAGTGAAGCTCTGGAAGAAGCGTTGTGTTTTGGGTGGATTGATGGTCAAATGCAAAGTATTGATGAGACGAAGTATCTAAAATATTTTTCATCAAGAAGAAAAGGAAGCAAGTGGTCAGATAAAAATAAAAATCTTGTAAAAGAACTTGAAGCTAAAGGGATAATGACTGATTTTGGACGAGCTAAAATTCAAGAAGCAAAGAAAAACGGAATGTGGGATGCAGCTAAACCTGAACCAATAACAGATGAGCAGGTTCATATGCTATCAGAATTAATAAAAGGTATTGAACCAGCTTATACAAATTTTAATTCTATGTCGCCTTCAGTTAGAAAAAATTATACAGGATTATATTTTGATGCTAAATCTGATGATGCAAAAAAGAGAAGACTTGAAAAAATTATAGACAGACTCAATTTAAATTTAAGACCAATGTAGAATTGAAAACTGAATAATTCGGTATAGAAAATATTCTAGAAGAAGTGAATGTAGCTATATACACTAATAATATATAAAGGATATATTATGTTAGCTTTAGTGATTTATATTAGTATATTTAATAATTTTAGGGAAAGATAACTTTGTGACAATATTTATTAAATATATTAGGAGGAGTTTATGAAGAAATATTTAAGTTGTTTTTTAATTGCATGTACTGTAATAGTAGTCCAATCTTTTACTGGAAGTAATGTGAGTGCTAAATCTATTATTGATATTACTACTACTTCCATAAGAAATGTAGAGAGAAATCAAGAATTTCCTATTCCGAAACTTGTAAGTCTTGAGCAGATTTCGCCAAATCAAATTCAAATTAGTTATGATAGAGATGTAGATTTGAAACTAGGAACAAAGGCAACTAATTACTGGATTCAAGATACAATGAACTTTACGCCTAAAGGCATAGCTACTCTTGGTAAAAATGAAAAAGTAAATGCAAATAATTCACTTACTGATAATTTAGTTAAAATAAATCCAGTGAATGGTTTAGCAAATACGTTTATATTAACTTTTAATAAAAATATTCCAAGTGGGAAAGAGTATAAGCTAATAATTTGTTATGTAACGGTTAAAGGAGCTCCTCCATACAGTGGAGATAATGGATCAGCTACATTCGTTGGTAAATAGAACATACACAATTAAACATATAATGCCGTATTATTCAGAAATGGACCTGTTAAGATTTTGCAGACACAAAGTTAAACAAACTTTATGAATCTAGTTCTTCGAATTGAGATGGAGAGAGATATCCCAATGAAGAATGTATTCTTTTAGTATTATAATATAATTCAATATATTTAAAGATTTCTTTTTGAGCTTGTTCAGGCGACTCGTAATTGGCATCCTGAATAAGCTCTCTTTTTATGGTTTTATAGAAGAAATCCATTACTGCATTATCATATGGATTTATGCATGAATTGAGCGCAGTCCCATGCCCAGGAAAAGCGCTCTTGACCTATTTTTCATATTTACTTATCCAACGGTATAAAGAATTGTATTTCAAATAATTTGTTCAATTTTTATAGTTGTATCACTTTAATAACACTACGCCTGCTTCTATTAAAGCTTATTATTGGTTTTCTCCAATATATTCAAAATGTGGTTGCGTTTTAGTATAATAGCCTTTTCTAACTTCTGCAGTCCAATTCTGCAGCATTTCTTTCCATTCGATGCTATTAAAAAAGTAGTCAATACCTTTCGAAGAATCCCAAACTAGAGCACGAAATGGTAATATACTTCCTACTTCATAAACATCTTGATTGGAAACAGAGCTTTCAGTAATAAATAATTGGGGAAGACCATATTGATATGCCATTGCTGGTTCAATAAATGAGAAATAAGAACCAGTCCAGTACTCTTGCCCTATATTATTTTTGTATACACTTGCTTCATTTGTATCAATAACTTTTACTTTAAATCTTGCTAAGTTTAATGTTACCAATCCAAAGCTAGAATAAATCATTCTTCTAATACTAGTCATAGTCGATTCAGGATATTGTTCAGTATTTGGTAAGGCTCTTGGGAAAAATAATTCTTTTTTTAATTCATCCATTAGTCGAATTAAAAATTGAATTTGTAGATTATTTATTGTAGTACTAGCAGGATGACTTAAAAATACAGGAATTTTGTAAAATCTATTTGTTTTAGCAACTAAATCTGGAGATGGAATAACAGTATCTTCTTTATTAGGATTGGAGTTGGATTTGTTGGTGTTATTTATGTCAATATAAATATCACTAGTTTTCATCATAAAATCACCTTCCCTCGAATTATACTATTCATTTACACTATAAAGTGACATAGAGAATTTGAAATTTATTTGAGAGAAAAAAGAAGTTTTTATAATGCAAACTACATTAAAAAAATCTTGGGGAAAATCCTATGCATATTGATAATAAAGGACCAGGAACATCAACTAACAAAATTTTGCCGTCCGCCTTAGGAGGTGGATTTTTTATATAGATATATGTAAATTTATGGTTTATAATCTATATATAGGTTAAAAAAGTAGCCACAGGACAGTAATTTATGACGACCGAATAATTAAAAGGGGGAAAAACTTTGGAAAATAAAAAGTTGTTACCAATATCTATTATTATTCTTGCTATGAGTGTTATATTTGGTTCCATTTGGATAGGATATTCACTAGAGAAAACTGTTAGTTTACAAGCTTCAACTTCAACCCCAACCCCAACCTCAATATTAACAGATAGTAAGGCTTTAACGTTATCTCAAGTAGCTGCATATCTGAATATGACGGAGGAAGAAGTACGTGCCATAATTCAAACAGAGAAAAAGAAGTTAGATGAAACGCATAGTTTTGATGGAAAGATGTTTCCTTATTTTACAATAAATAATAAACAGTATTTTTATAAAGATGAAATAGACGAATGGCTAAAAGAAGTTTCAAGTAATCATAGACAATATGATACAACAAAAGGATGGATACTTCAGTAAAGTGATAACTTATTATTGCACAACTTTCCTATATATCGACTTTATTCCTCTGGGGTCCAGTTCAGGAATGTCTTAAGTGAGAAACGTTATCTGAAAAGCCATGTATTATTGAAGTATATCTACGGACTATAGAGAGTATGTTAGGCTCCATTTGTAGAATATTGTGAAGTTAAATTTATATTTGACTAAGGGGGGGAAAATTAGATGATAACTATAACTAGTATTATTGGATGTTGTATATTATCTTTCTTATATATCATTTTTTATATGATACTTATGAGATTAAAAGAAAGTACATTTATTAAAAGGCATTATAATTATATATGGGCAGTTTTAATTTTGATTATAGCATTAATTTATCCTAATAGTTTATTGAGAAACGGATCTATTGAGTTTTTATATAGTGGAAAAACCGTGGGGGAAATTTTAAAAATAGCTGTATTTGCTTGTATTATAGGTTGTTTTTCAGGATATAAAACAATAAATAGGAAACATGATTTTGATTTTTGCATTATATTCCCTATATTTGAGGAAATACTCTTTCGCGGAGTTATATTATTAATTCTTATTAATATTGCGGGACTAAGTAATAAATATGCAGTAGTGTTGTCTGCAATATTCTTTGGCATTATGCATTTCCAGTACTTTGGACTTAAGAAGGATGTTATTAGATATGTAGCATTTGCATTTATAGGAGGCTATTTTTTTGCAAGTATAGGTCTAATGACAAAATCAATACTGCCACCTATATTTTTACACATGGTGTTTAACACATCAGCAATTGTATATTCAAAATACAGTAACAAAAAAGTAATATCAAACAAATAGTATAGACAAGGTGTGACTAAATGTTCTTTTAAATGACTTAACATAGTGTTCATCTAATAAAAGGAAATCAATTCAACATTAGCATATTAAGATAAAGCAACAGAAAATATAAGTTAGTACCAATATTTTTTATAAAATATTGGTGTGGTGGAGAAAACGTTATGAAGAAATTATCCCAAAGTATAGAAGTTTATAAACATTTATTAGATGAATCAATAAGTAAATAAATAATTAGTTATACTTTTAAGAAAGGATTCTGATTTATGAGATTTATTAGAAGAATTCCTTCTAATGATAAAGAGTTAAGTAACAAGCTTATATCAGAGGGATGGACAAAACTAAAAGAACCATCAAATTTAGGTATTGCTACTTTATTTTCAGTACCTTTTATGTTTATAAATGGGGGTATTTCTATGGGTATCTCATTTATTTTATACGCTCCTTTGAAAGAACTATTTAATAGTAAGCATGGCTTTAGTTTTTCTGTCACAGTTAACTTATATACTCTGATATATGTTTTTGGTATTTTTGTGTTTATGGCAATACATGAATTTTTCCATGCCTGTTTTATTCCAAACGTATTAAATTCAGATAAAACATATTGGGGCATTAATGGCTTCTTTGGATTTGTTTATACTACGGAGAAAATCAAAAAGGGCAGATTTTTGTTGATTTCTATTATGCCATTTATTTTATTATCAATTATTTTACCTTTTATACTAAAAATATTAGGATGGTTAAGTGGTTACGCTATTTTTCTCTGCTTAATTAATTCAATGGGATCATGTATTGATTGCCTAAACATTTTATTAGTTTCAGTTCAAATACCTAACGGTTCATATATTTTGAATAATGGATTTGAAACTTTTTTTAAGTAATTACATTTATAAGTATAAATGGTAACAGTGCTTATCTCTTATATAAGGATGAAATTAAGAAGGCAAGGGGAAATCTTACCCAATATAAAGTAGCAAAAATAGACCCCTTCCTCTAACAAAGTACTCAGTTCGCTTTGGCTTGATTAATCCGCCAAAGCACATCGCCAAGAGGTATTCCTTTGGGGTCCAGTTCAGTATAGTCTTGAGTGCGAAACGTTATACGTAATTTTTAAGAAGCAGAGCGGTAGCAAAAGTTCTAAAGATGGTTTTCTAATGTGCAATTTGAAGAAATTGCGCCATAACTATAAAATTTGGTAATACGAATAATGATCTTTGAAAATTGAGTAATGCGGTGAAAAAATAGTATGAAAATCCTCTTTAATCTATAAAACATATGGGATTAATTACCATAAAATGATATAATTAGAGATGATTGAGATAGAATAGTAATTAAAGGCGATTTAATTGTATAAAAATATTAGGAGGTGTTTTTATGGTAAGTAATTTGTCCTTAGCAGGGATGATATTTACTTTATTGGTGTCATTTTTAATACCTATAGTGCTGATAATTTATACGAAAAAAAGATATTCTGCTTATTTCAGCACTATAGCGGTGGGAGCATTAATATTCTTTGTTTTTGTTATGGTACTGGAACAGTTGATTCATTTTTACGTATTAAAGTTAAATGAAACAACTAAGTCTTTAATGGGGAATACTTGGATATATGCAATTTATGGAGGCATTGCTGCAGGTATATTTGAAGAGACTGGAAGACTGACAGCCTTTAAATTTTTCTTAAAGAAGCGTTGGCAATGGAAAGATGGTCTTGCTTATGGTATAGGTCATGGAGGTATTGAGGCGATGTTAGTGGCAGGACTTACAGCAATCAATAATCTTATATATTCTCTGACTATAAACAAAGGAAATTTTGGTGCATTAATTGGTTCAAAGCTGCCGGCAGCAACAGCTGAACAAGTTAAGAATGCTCTTATTAATACTGATTGGTATCTATTTTTTGTGTCAGGATTAGAAAGATGTTTTGCAATATCAATTCAAATTGGGTTATCAATCTTGGTTTTATATGCAGTTAAAAATAGAAAGTATATATATTATATTATTGCTATATTGCTTCATGCATTAGTAGATTTCCCGGCAGTACTTGCTCAAAGAGGTATTTTGAGCATTTGGGTAGTTGAGGGTGTAGCTTTTACAGCTTGTATTATAGGAATATACTGGGCTATAAAATCAAAGAAGGTATTCAACACTGATAATATTTCCATTTCAGTGCAAAGTTAATGACATATACTGTTTACTATTTTGGTATTTAATGTTTTAACAGATACATTTGAAAGAGTACTGAATTATAGCTGTTTATTATTGTGGGATTAGGTATATATACAACGATTCTACTCATTAAAGCCTTAAACATTTATTTTAAGAAAAATTCATAATACTTTTATTCTTCCTTGACGGTATAACAATAATAAACGAATAATTATTTTGAACACCGAATTATTCAGAATCGAATTTTACGGTGTTTTTACGTCGCAGTTCAATAATATTATGAATTAGTATTATTGAATATTGTAAGCAAATGTACAGGGCTTTATTACCGTCCACCTTGGCTGGTGGACTTTTTTTATAGTATCATGTAAGCTTATGGATTATAATGTATATATAGGTTAAAAGTAGGTAGCTAGACAAGGCACATTGCTTTACCTGTGCAAGCGCAGCCAAGGGGTATTCCTCTGAGGTCCGGTTTAGGAACGTCGGCAGCACGAGGCGTTATAGGAAATAGCAATAACGGGACTATTCTATGGAGTCTCAGTATATTGTCATGGTTTATAAAAAAGTGATTTTTTATCATAGGAAAAATATCAGAATATTAATCATTTATAAAAAAGCGATAAATTGGAAATTTGAAAGGAAGATTTATTATGGGAGAATTATCAAAACTACCTAATATCGGAAAAGAAGTTGAAAGGCAGTTGAATAAAGTAGGTATATTTACCTATGGTGAATTAAAAGATATTGGCACAGAACAGGCGTGGCTGAAAATACAAGAAATTGATGCTTCCGCGTGTATTCATAGATTGTTAGCACTTGAAGGTGCAATTAATGGTGTTAAGAAAACAGCATTACCACAGGAGCGTAAAACAGAACTAAAGGATTTTTATAATGGACATAAAGGCAAATAGTAATTTGTAGTGGAGGAAATTGATTCCTTTTATTAATCCAATTGAGTTGATGTATGTTCTTTGTTTTATTGCAAGTGTATCAGCAATTGAGGAATTTATTATTCAGTTAATATCAAGTGAATTGAATGCAAACAGAAAAAGTATATTTATTAAATGAGACATAATCGTAAAATATTGTGAGTTTTAAATAGGGGGGACATTTATGAAAAATGTTAGAAACACACTGATGGGGTTATACTTTAATCTTCTTTTGGTAATTTTAACATTACTTTTTATGTTTAAAGCAATGTTAGATTATAATATGGGCAATTGGGTGCAGTGGGTGTTAGTAGTTACACTTATAGTTTCCGGTATTTTAAACATAGTTTTTGCAGGTATAAATACTGTAAATTCTTTTAATCTTTTCAAAAACAATGACTATAACTCAATGCGAAAGAATATGAAAGCACTTAAATTTGGGGCAATTCCATACTTTGTTATTAATTTTATTATATATCTTTTATTGTTTTTACTGTTTTTTGCTGCATCTAGGGGTATTATTTTGGTAACACCTATACCATTATTATTTTTAATTCCTGTTTTTTTTGCATATCTTACAGTGATATTTACATCAACTTATGGAATAGGTTTTTCATTAATTTTATATAAAGAAAAAAGGCTTAGGACAGGAAAACTAATATTACATATCATACTGCAACTGTGCTTTGTTCTAGACATACTTGATACCGTAATTTTACTAGCGAAAAATAAAGTTATGAAAGTTAGTGAATAGAAGTAGTTTATATTAAATCTAATTTTCATTGGGGGTGTAAAAATGAGAACAAAAAATGTGATTGTTCTTTCATATGATTCCAATTGGAGTCAAGAATTTCAAAAGATAAAGTTATATCTAGAAAAAGCACTTGGAGATACAATTCTTGGCGTTGAGCATGTGGGAAGCACTTCAATAGAAGGATTAGCTTCTAAACCTATTATAGATTTAGATGTTATTATAGAAAACTATAATAACTTTGAAGAAGTTAAATGTCGGTTAGAAAGTTTAGGATACTATTATGAAGGTGATTTAGGAATAAAGAATAGAGAAGCTTTTGCATATGATGAAAAGCAAAAAAATGAGTTTATGACTCACCATTTATATGTTTGCCCCAAGTATTCTGAAGAGTTAAAAAGACATATATTTTTTCGGAATTATATGAGAACACATAAAGAAGATATCGAAAAGTATAGTGATGTAAAACTTCAAGCAGCAAAGCTGTATCCAACAGATATTGACAGTTATATAGAATACAAAAGTCCATGTATTATTGAAATTTATAAAAAAATTGGATTAGAAAAGTAAAATAAAAAAGGTTAACTAAATAATGAATATAAAAATATATTGCAATTGTATTTTGTTACCTAATAGTGACTTTACATGTTATAGATTAACTTAAAGGAGAATTTATAAAATGAATGAAGGGGTATTTGATTCATTTCCTATACTAAACACATCACGACTTACAATTAGGCAGATTACTGAAGCTGATGATAGTGGCCTTCTAGAAGTTCTATCTGATGAAGTTACTTGTAAATATTTAACTCATAATACCGTTAATGATTTAATAACCATTAGAAAATTGATTAATGGAATGCAAATGTTTTTTGAAGAGAAACAGAGGATAAGATGGGGGATAGCTGAAAATGAAAATAATTATTTAATAGGGCATTGTGGTTTTTTTGAGATTGACAAGGCTAACTGTTGTGCAGAAATTAGCTATTGCTTAAAAAGTTCGTTCTACGGAAATGGGATTATGACAGAAGCTTTAAATGAAATGCTAAAGTTTGGATTTTATTGTTATGGATTAAATAGAATAGTAGCAAATGTGATAAGCGATAATAAAGGCTCAATTAGAGTTCTACAGAAACTTGGCTTTATAAATGAGGGACTGTTACCAGAAGGTCTTCATAAAAATGGACAAGTTTATGATCTTATAATGTTTTCAATTTTAAAAAGAGACTTTATTAGTAAAGATTAATATATGGAGATAATTAATATTTTTTCTGAGGTATTTGTATGGAATACATGCCCATTAGTACAAATAATAGAAAACAAATAAATGCCTTTATTACAGAACATTGGTTTTCTACAAAGATGATAATTCGTGGAGAAATAGTCGATATGACAAAAGTGGATGGTATCATTGCCATGAATGGTGATGAAATTGTAGGTCTTCTAACTTATGTTATGCATGATGACACATGCGAAATAACATCTTTAGATAGTCTGCAAGAAGGTAATGGTATAGGTACAAATTTGGTCAACAAAGTTATTAACATTGCAAAAGAGAAAAAGTGTAACAGGATCATTGTTGTTACAACCAATGACAATATTAATGCCATCCGTTTTTATCAAAAAAGAGGCTTTGATATGACAAGGCTTTATCATAATGCACTGGATATTTCAAGAAAGTTAAAACCTGAAATTCCATTGATAGGTGATAACAATATTCTATTGAGACACGAAATTGAATTTGAAATCACTTTTACAAAATAAACATAGTCCTTAAATTTCAAATCCAAAATTTATAGTTGAGTTAGCAGATTGGATGTTGAAACGAAAAAGCAGCGATTCTAAGGAAATGATTCAGAATTTGAAAGGGGAATTTTACTATGAAAAATCTGAAAGTAGCTTTATTGCAGCTTATGCCTGAAGGTACTTTAGACGGCAACCTACAAAAGGGATTGAAATATTGCAGAAAATCTAAAGAAATGGGTGCGGATATTGCATTGTTTCCTGAAATGTGGAGCATTGGTTACAACATTCCAGAAGATATTGCTGAATTGAAAGCTAATGCTGTATTTGCTGATAGTGCATTTATCAATTCATTTGGTAATCTTGCAAAAGATCTCAATATGGCTATCGGAATAACCTTCCTTGAAAAGTACGATCCATTACCAAGGAACACCCTATGCTTGTTTGATCGTTTTGGCAACAATGTACTTACATATGCAAAGGTACATACCTGTGATTTTGGCGATGAATGCAAAATTACTGCGGGCAATGATTTTTATGTTACTGGGTTAGACACTGAGCATGGCGATGTAAAAATCGGTGCAATGATATGCTATGACAGAGAATTTCCAGAAAGTGCGAGAATTCTAATGTTAAAAGGCGCTGAGATTATTTTAGTACCAAACGCTTGCCCTATGGAGATAAACCGCATATCACAGTTGCGGACAAGAGCCTATGAAAATATGGTTGGCATTGCAACTGTGAATTATCCAAAAGGCAAACCTGACTGTAATGGTCATTCTTCAGCGTTTGATGGGATCGCGTACAGACCTTCTGACCTTGGTTCAAGGGATACGCTTATCATAGAAGCTGGCGATGGAGAGGGGATTTATATTGCTGACTTTCCTATGGATGAGATCAGAGAGTATAGAGGTCGTGAAGTACATGGCAACGCATACCGCCATCCTCAGAAATACAAATTACTCATTTCTGAATGTATTGACGAGCCGTTCATCAGAAAGGATTATAGAAAATAATATAAAGAGAGCAAATAATCAAGGAGGATACAAATGGATTTTTTAATTAGACCAATAGATATTGGTGATGGAAAAGGAATTAACGATCTCAGACGTATGCCAGGTGTTTTTGAAAACATTCTTGGGATTCCATCTGAGAGAGTGAAACGTAATGAAGAATTTATAATAAATATGGATGGTAATCAATATCAATTTGTTGCAACAACAAAAACTGAAAGTGGTGAGGATACTATAATTGGATCGGTTGGATTGACCGTTAATGCAAACCCTCGATTACGACATAGTGGCAGCATCGGAATAATGGTTCATAAAGATTATCAGAATATGGGAGTTGGAATAGCTCTGATGCAAGCTATCATGGATATAGCCGATAACTGGCTTATGCTTATTAGGGTGGAATTATCTGTATTTGAAGATAACGTAAAAGCAATTCATTTATATGAAAAGTTTGGCTTTCAAAAGGAAGGGTTAAAACGTCTTGCAGCTATTCGAAAAGGTAAATATGAAAATGAATATATAATGGCAAGGATTAATCCAACGTATAACGAGTAATTATGTTAACCAACTATAAAAATGTTAAACTCAGTCTCATAGTAGATAATGACTCCAGTATGAGACTGAGTTTCATATTTTCAATTGCTAAATAAACACAACCTTAGATTATTTATTTTAAATATTTCGAGGATTTTAATTTCTTAGAGTACAATTTCCACTATTTGTTGCCTAGACACCTGCATATGAGAAGAAGTGTTCTGTCTCCACTTTAATTATGCCCTCAGAATGTCCACAACCCAGCTGCTTTCCGGCAAAGGAAGTTCAGGACGCATGGCGTAGCTTTCGGCTATACCCTGAACAGCACCCCAATAAGCAACGGCAAGTGCTGTCGGATTTCCAGATTTTATTTCTCCAAGCTGCTGTCCTTTTTTAATGACAGTAAGGACCGGAGTTATGGCATCAAGATTTCTAAGCATTTCCTTGACTTTTTCGGGAGCTGCCTCTGAGTTTGCTGCCTGGGACATAAGTAAAAACATCTTTGCTGACATTGAAGAGGTTATCAGGGCATTAAAAATGTTATCAGTTATATTTTCAAATATTTTTATCGGCGAGGTAATACTCGGATTGAATTTAAGCACGTTTTCCGGTCCCTGAACTCCAATGCGGACAAGTTCCTCATACACTTCCTCTTTTGATACAAAATAATTAAAAAACAATCCTGTACTAATTTCAAGTTTTTTAGCTATATCACGGATTTTCATGGCTTCGTATCCACGGCTTATTATCATGTCAAGGCTGCACAGAAGAATTTGATTTCTTCTATCCTGTCTTTGCTGTTCTCGTTTGTTCATATAATTTATGCACCTTTCTAATCTAGATATACTTCAACACTGATTTTGCAGCATCCTTTCCACTTGCAACTGCAGTGCATATTCCTCCTCCGGCTGTTGTCCATTGGCCGCAGAGATAAAGCCCTTTTACACCATCAATTGTTTTTCGAATATTGGTTTTCAGTGCTTCTGGAGTAGGTGCAAAACCCTCCCAGGAAGCTTTATAGAGATTTGCATAGCGTATATATGTTGCCGGTGTTGCAACGTCAGTTACGGCTATGGCATCCTTAAATCCAGGAATACGCTGATTAATAAAATCAACTACCCTATCAGCAATCTGCTGCTTTTCAGTTCGGTATCTGTTTATATCGGTCTTTCGAAGGTTTTGCCAGTAATCTAACTTAGATTCCAACATAACCATGACACTACTACAGTTTTCCGGTGCAGAGGTAGGATCAAATTCAAAGGATCTTAAGTTTATATGATAGCTTACAAGATCCGGGGCTGTCTTTATGCCTTCAGTACAAATGAAGGTCTGGGAATAAGGTAAGTTGAAGCGCTGTTTCATACCAAAGGATACCACTATTACAGGATCAAAAAGCTCAGCTGATTCTAGCATTTTATCAAGCTCCGGGTGCTTATATTTTCCTCCAAGCATGTTCTTGAGGGTATCATACATATCACAGGCTGCAACAACTGCTGTGGCGGGGTAAAGGTTCCCTTTTGATTTTACAGCAGTAACTCTATCATTTTCAACAATAATTTCCTCTACCTTTGACTGATAATTTATTTTACCTCCTAAAGAAATGTATTTGTTTACCATACGGTTAATTACATCATGGGCTCCGCCCATAGGATAACCAGCATTGTCACCCATCCTGGTTCCTAGCATCATAAAGAGTGCCATCAGGGAAAATTGAGGAGGCATAAGATCGTAAAGAACTGATTTTAGTAGTACGTTTTTAAACTTTTCCACATAGTCCTTTACAGTAACTCCAACAAACTTACGTGCCACGCTTAAAAAACCACGGCTGTATCTCAGAAGATTTATGAATTCAGTAATACTTGAGGGTGCGCCAATAGGCATTCTTGTATCTCTCATTATTTTAATATTGCTGCAGAGTTCATCTATCATGGTGTGGTCTTCTGGAGAAAGGGATATAAGGAAATTCTTAAAGGGTTCGAGACGGAGTGGAATTTCATATATTATACCCTGTATCTCTGTCTTTATAGATTCTGTGTTGTAAATGACAGTATCTTCAGCAAGAGCATCTACCTCACGGTAAAGCTTATAGATAGGGCTATCGGATCTGGTACCAACCATCCAGTGAATGCAGCCGTCAAAACGGAAGCCTTTGCGCTCCCAGGAAGTACACATTCCACCAGCCTGGCCTGATATCTCAAATATTTCTGTCTTTATTCCTTTTTCCTGCAGATGAATGCCTGCACTTAAGCCTGTAAGTCCTGCACCAATAATAACAACCTTACTTTCCATATTTTTCACCCCTAAATATATTATAATAATTTAATTAAATATATGTTCATTGAATATTTGTTCAATCAAATTATAATATATTTAATTAGAAATGTCCATATATTACCATGTGGGGAAAGAAATAAATTTTATACAGGAAATTACAATAAGCGAGACGTAATGAGCAGAAACTCCTGCAATGTGACGACAAGGATTTGTTTGTGTTAGAGATGTACATTTATACAATAATTGGTTATTATTATATTAATAATATAAGTTTACTTTGGCCGCTCATTAGAGCTTAATGAGTTTTTTTCTTAAATTGTAAGCTTAAGGATTGATTAATAGTGAATATACGATAATTTAACAACATAAACTATTACTTAAAATATAATTGTTGGAGGAATAGGTTTTTATGAGATTAATAAGGTTCATATCAATTATTTTGATTTCCATTTTGATTTATTTATTATTAGGATGTACTAACAATAATATACAAGTATCTAATAATCCTGAAAATAATAAGAAGATGGAAGTTACTATAAACTCTGAGATTAGTGAATATAGTCCATTAATGTCGTCTACGCCAGGTATACCTCTTACTATTAAGTTTAAATCAGAGGAAACTAAAAGTAATATGAAATTTCATTGGATTACCGAACAAGGAACTTTTCTAAATTGGGAAAAAGATAAAGGTAAAATTAATGTTTTAGGAAATGATATTAAAGTCAATGACCAGAAGGTATATTGGTCTATAGATCCGAATAGTAAAATAAATAAATCATCGTTTAAAATATATTTAAAAATTGAAGATAGCAATACTTCAAAAGAAATATCACAGACAAGTATTGAAGTAAGACAAAATAAAGAAGGTATTTTTTCTATAAAGGAGTAATGAACAATAATGGGTGAGGTTCCAAGACTCATTCTTTAAATAATAATTTAATCCCTATGGTTAATGGTATCATGTTAATTTGTATTGCTTGCTGCAACGGCTCACTCTGAGTTAGAGTGATACTAAAAGTAAAGGAGATATCATTTATGTTTAATGTAAATTTAAAAACAATTAGAAAATCAAAGGGACTTTCGCAAGAAGAGCTTGCTATTCGATTAAATGTAGTTCGTCAAACAATTTCTAAATGGGAAAAAGGACTTTCCGTACCAGATGCAGAGATGCTAATTAGAATTGCGGAAGTATTTGAAACTTCTGTTAGCGAGTTGTTAGGAGCAAAAATGCTTGATAAAGCTGACACAAATGGTGTTGCAGAACAGCTATCAAGAATTAATGAGCAGCTAGCTATAAAAAATCGTCGATCAAAGCTTATTTGGAAATTCATAGTAGGCATAATTATCGCAACGATAGTGTTTAATGTTCTCCTAGCTGTTGTAGGTATCGTATCGTTTAATAGCTTTCAAAATAACAAGCGTGTTAAGACAACAACGCAGTCACAAATTATTTTGCCGAAAGAATAGAGATTATTAGAATACTGAGAAATCGACAAAATCTCAATCTATAGAGTATATAAAATAAACATTAAACTAATGAAAATATCGTATTATTCCAAATTGGATTCACGTCGCATTTTAAAATTATTGTTCAACAAATAGAATTTAATATGAATTAAAGTGGGTTATGAAATGAGTGCAGTTTTAGGGGGAACTAATGGAACTAAATATAAAGCAAATGCATTATGATGAAGCAAAGCAAATTTCAAAATGGGTATATAAAGAACCTTATTCAATTTATAGTATGGATGGAAGTGATAACTGTATAGATGAACTTCTTAATGGAACTTATTTTTCGGTTTCTGATAGAGAAAATAATCTTTTAGGCTACTATTGCTTTGGTGAATCTGCTCAAGTTCCAGTAGGAAATCAATTTGGCGTTTACGATTGCAAAGATATTACTGATGTTGGCTTAGGAATAAGCCCCAATTTATGTGGCCAAGGTTTAGGGCTTAAATTTTTTAATAGTGGTTTAGACTTTGCCAGAAATAATTTATCAGCAAAAGGTTTTCGCTTGACGGTAGCAGCTTTTAATCAACGGGCAATAAAAGTATATCAACGGGCAGGTTTTGAAAAAGTTAATTCTTTTGAAAGAAAAATGGAGACTGGTAAAATTGATTTTTTGGTTATGATTCTGTACTAAAAAGAAATTAGTTGATTTACATTTTGCTAAAGTTATGACAGAACAGTAGGACAAAGCATCATAACCAACTGTAATAGTATAAAAAAATAAGAGGTTATTAAGATGAATAATAATATAGTAATTCGTGCAATGAAAGAGTCAGATTTAGATGAGGCTCTTGAGTTATGGAGAATATCTTTTAATGCGGGGTTTTCCGCAAATTTTGATACTAAAGAGATTCTAATTAAATATCTTAATAGAAATCCTGAATTGAGCTCTGTAGCGTGCATAAAGGATGGGAAAGTGGTAGGTGCTTTATTGTGTGGACATGACGGTAGAAGAGGTTCAATTTATCATACAGCAGTTTATAGTGAATATAGGAATAAAGGTATAGGACGACTGATGGAGCAACGCTCTTTAGAAGAATTAAATAAAGTTGGTATAACTTCAGGGTTTTTATTTATTAATATCAATAACCCTGGCTCAGAAGAATTCTGGAACTCTATTGGATGGAATGTTATATCAGATATAAAATATTTATATAAGGAGTTTTAGGTTACGTAAAGAATGTTAAAGGAGAAGAAAGGCTATAGGTAGCGGTAGCATTTTTATATTATATTTTCATGAGGGATTGGTGAGTTTATGGAGATAATAAACAATCAAAGATTTATTACGAATTCTCAATTAGAAGAAGTTATTAATATGCTTGGTGAAGATTATAGACCATCGGGTATTGTTGTTTTTGAGGGCTTGATTGATATCCTTAAATATCGAATCAAAAGATGTTTACATATCACAGAGTATGAAGTTAAAGGAATGCCAGAATCCTATTATGGACAAACCGTTAAATATATGATTCTCACAGATACAATAAAATTATTTTTTAATTATAAAAAGAATATTAAAGATAAAGAAGAAAAGCAAGCAAATTTTATTTATGATTTAGTAGCTGAATTAAGACGAAGATATTGTCTAGGTGAAAAGTTAAAAGATAGACAACAAGAATCAATTGAGGTATCAGATATTGTATCTACATATACAGAACTTCTTAATGAGCCTTATGTAAGTTTAATATATAAATTTACTAGTAATTTTATGAATCAAAATGCAGATTGGCTATCTGTGGTTATGGACTGGAAAGAACAGTGGACATTTGAAGAAGAAAAGTAACTTAGATAGATGTTTTTAATAAAGTATTTTTCCGAAACTTAAATTGTTATAAGAGCTTAATTAAAATGAACTGAATTCTATAGGAGGAAATTATGAAATGGATGAGAGGATGGATATTTTAGAATTTCCAAATCTTAATGAAAGTCTGAGAATACTTGTGAATGAATTCTTTTCATATCAGCTATAGTATTTCTATATAAATATAATGAGGTGATAGTAAAATAATGATTGGATTAAAAAGAGGAACAGTTAAGTTATTACCTTATGATTATAGATGGGTAGAGTTATACAAGCAGGAAGAAAAATTATTACTTTCTCTAATTGGAGAGTATGTTATAGACATACAGCATGTTGGAAGCACATCAATAAAGGGGCTTGATTCAAAACCTATCATAGATATTGCTGTAGGGATTAAGTCTCTAAACGATACTGAGAATTTCAGAAACTTATTGGAGAATGCAGGATACCAATATAGAGGCAGAGCAGGTGTCGAAGGAAGGATAATGTTCGCTAAAGGAAGCGAAGATTTAAGGACGCATTATTTACATATAGAGGTATACGGTGGGGACTTGTGGGAGAATCACATCTATTTCCGAGATTATCTTCAATTAAATAAGAAATCTTTTGAGGAATATTCAAGGTTGAAAAAAGAATTGGCAGAGAAATTCAAAGAAGATAGAAATTCATACACCAGTTCTAAAAATAACTTTATTAATTCCACACTGAAAAAGGCCAGGGAAGAGTTTTCAAAGAAATAAAATCACTTTATTTGGTGAATCTTTAAGACGTATCTTTAAAGTAAAAAGTATTAAAACATAAAAAATGGGGTGGCTAGTATGTTAATATGCCCAAAATGTAAATGTGAATATCAAGATGGAAACACAATTTGCAATGACTGTAAATGTGAGTTAATTGAATTAGCAGAAGCTACTGAAAAAAATATGCTTATTGAGAAAGATTTAAAGAAGAATCTATTAATTGGAAAGTTATTAACTTTTGGTATTGTCTTTGCAATAGGCATTATAATTCTTATAAACAGCTTAAATTTAGGTGATAATGAAATGTCAAATATAATGAAGGCTCATGGAGGCAGTATGGATACCAATCAGTATATAATTTATTTGGAGCAATCTATAATAAATTATAAAATCGTAGGTTCAATATTATCATTATTAGGTGGACTTGGCGTACTTTTAACAATAAATAGTAAGTTATAATCGTAAATAATTATTCGCTAATTGTAGTTTTATAAATGTGAATCATCATCTAAGTACATCAATTTTGCTTGGTTGAACATACTAAATAAGGGTATTTTATTGTAAATATAAATAATTAGCATTTTGACGAAAGGGGAGAGAGCAATTGAGAGGATTTAGTAGAGTCACTTTTTCTTTTCTAATTGGTCTAGGTCTACTTTTTAGCATGTTTTTTGTATTTGGATATTCAAATCCTCATAATTATGTAAGGGCGAAAGAAACCAATGTATCATTTGAGCATAAAGAACCAACAAAGTTAAGACCTCTTACACTTGAGCAAATTAATAATTTTGTTAAAGAAAGAGGTATTACACCAATAGTAACAAAGAACATTAAAAATTATACTGTGATTTTACATGAAACAAATAGTGCAAGAGGTTATTATGCCTTAACATCAAACCAAAATGGTAAAATTCAATCTGAAGGTAGTGGTTCTGGAGGGAATAATGCTAACCTAACCCCTGTATCTATCGGATTAAGTGGCGGTTCAGATAATATAGACGGGACATATTCGTTTTATTCTTTTGCTTGGGTAATAATTAATGATAGTTCGGTATTAGATAAGGCATCTTGGGCAACTCTTATTTTAGATGATAATACAGCAATATCGGAGTCTGTAAGTGGAAATAGGGGGATAATTATTTCTAATACAATGGGTAACTCTAAGGCAACAAATCTTATTATATATGATAAGAATAGAGAAGTTTTATTTATACAGAAACTTTAATGCGGAATATTCATATAAAGTGTAGTAGTTGTAAGATAATGCGAATTAATCAAGGATAATTTAAGGTTTATTCATTTTGAGGAGGTAATTATCATTAAATACAAGTACAAGCAGTTTATATATTTAATATTGTTTTTCTTAATTATCTTTATTGGATTTAAGGCTTACTCTAATATAAAATCTAATTCGCTTCATAAACATATATCATTTAATGATGTTCAATCAATAAAAATTAATGCTAGTAGAATTTCAGACCATGAAGAAATACAAAACATAGTAAATTGGTTTAATTCAATACAAGATATTAATGAAAATCCTGATTTTGCAGGAACAACTAGTAATTATAACATTGAAATATTGTTAAAATCAAATGAAAAGATAGGAATTTTCTATCCAGGAAAGGCCAATCAAGACTTTGAAATTCAAAGAAATAATATAAAAGGTAGGTGGTTTTCTTATTGGGGAAATCAGCCTAATATAAGAAAAATATTGGAGGAAAATACACCTAAATAAGTCGCAAATTTCTTATATAAAAAAGACATAATATTATATTTATGGGACAAACTTACGTATATAGATAGTAAGAGAGCTAAAACATCACATGACAAAATTTTGCCGTCCGCCTTGGTAGGTGGATTTTTTAATATAGATATGTGTAAATTTATGGTTTATAATCTATATATAGGTTAAAGATATGCGTCTAACTAAGATAGTTTTGAGTAGGAATTAAGGATATGTCGTAATGGTACAAAAATGCTAATTAACTTGTTATGGGAGGGAATAATTCTTATGAACAAGGTTTTAATATTGGGTGGAAGTGGGCTTGTAGGAACAGCAGTAATAAATGAGATGAATAAATATAGTCAATTTGATGTTTATACAACGTATTTTCAAAATCCAATACTATTAAATCAAGGTAAATCTTTTAAACTCGATATTGAAGAGGAAGATAACATAAGTAATATATTAAGTACTTTAAAGCCTCAAATTATAATATCATGTTTAAGAGGAGATTTTAATAAACAACTAATTGCACATATAAAAATCTCAAAATACCTGAAGGAAAATGGTGGCGGTTTATACTTTTTCTCTACAACAAATGTCTTTGATAATGATTTGAGTAAACCCCATTATGAAGATGACTTACCAAATACTCACACTGATTATGGACAATATAAGATAGAATGTGAGAAGAAAATATCAGAAATATTGTATGATAATGCTTGTATATTAAGAATTCCTCAAGTTTGGGGCAAAGATTCTCCAAGAATGAAAGAACTATTAAATTCCCTTAATAGCCATAAAGATATTATTGTATATCCAAAATTTCATCACAATACAAATACTAATGAGATGATAGCAAGGCAATTATGCTATATAATAAATAATAATTTAAATGGAATTTTTCATTTAGCGTCAGAAGATGTAGTTAATTATAAGGAATTTTATAAAGAATTAATAACAGGATTGGGCTTCAGAGATGCAAGAATTCAAGAGGATTTTGAGGAGGAAGGATACTTTGCACTCTTATCAAAAAGGGCAAATGAATTTCCTAAACAATTAAGATTTACTAATAAATCAGTAATCAATTATTTGATTAATTGATACTACAGGCATGTAAAATTTAAGATATTTTAAGCAAAAGAATGTCAACAGTAAGAGGAGTACATCGAAGAATGAATTTTTTAAAGAAATTAAGAAATAGTTACGTAATTTGGCATGCAAATCATATTAAGTTCCCTGAATTTAATTCAAACAGTATAATCAGAAAAAAAGTTATTTTTGCTGGAAGGGTACAAAAGGTAGGATTTCGTTTGGAAATATTTTGTATTGCTGAAAAAATGAAATTAACTGGATGGGTGAAAAACTTAGAAGATGGAAGCGTTGAAGCAGAATTACAAGGGGGAGAAGCACAAATTCTTTTTCTGGTTAATTGCATGCAATTCTTGAAACGGGCTTTAGTAAAGAAAATGGCTATGATTGATGTGCCTATTTGTGAAAGTGAGGAAAATTTTACTATAGTGAAATAGAGTTTACATAATAACGTAAAAATACTTATTATTAAATAATTAAAATGTTAATAGGGGGAATTTTCATGGGATTATTTGGACCAAGCAAAAAAGAAGTTTGGCAGCAGCTGGCTGAGAAAATTCAGGCTGATTATGTAAATAAGGGCTTTTGGGCTGGAGACAGAGTAGAAGCCCACGTAGATAATTGGATTGTTGTATTAGATACCTATACTGTATCCACAGGAAAATCATCAATAACCTATACAAGGATGAGAGCACCTTTTGTAAATCTTGATAATTTCTATTTCAAAATATATAGAACTGGAATTTTCAGCGGGCTTGGTAAGATGCTGGGCATGGAAGACATAAACATTGGTTATGAAGAATTCGATGAGGATTTCGTTATAAAAAGCAATAGTGAAGAAAAGGTAAAACAGTTATTTTCAAATAAAAGCATCAGGTATTTAATACAAGAGCAGCCTAAGATTAATCTTGAAATAAAAGATGATGAGGGATTCTTTAGCGCGCATTTTCCTGAAGGAGTAGATGAGCTATACTTCCAGGTAGCTGGTGTTATAAAGGATATTGATATACTTAAAGAATTATACGAGCTTTTTGCTGAAGTACTAAAGGAATTATGCAGCATGGGCTCCGCTAGTGCTGAAGAGCCAAGTATAGTGCTATAAAAGATTCACCAATAATTCTAGATTATAAGTTTTTAGTGGGGAAAAAAACATGGATTTTAGTACTGGAGAGATTGTACATTTACTATTAGATAATGTATCAAAAATGAATGAAGTCCAATCAATTGGAATAAATGGTAGTAAAACTTCATTTCCAAAAGCAGGTGAGGGAGATATTGATGTGTTCATATATTGTGATACAATACCTCCATTTGAGAAAAGAAAATCAATAATAAACCAGATGGGTAGCTTGCTGCAGGAAGAAAAAATTAACGTTTTTGAAGGAGGGCATTGGGGTATAGGTGATTTTATGCTTATTAATGGAGTTGAAACATGGTTAATGTATTTTACAGAAAATGAAACTATAAATGATGTAGAATCTATACTCAATGGAGACTATCCTGATAAATTAGACAATTATTATTATCCTATTGGACGATGTGCTATGTTAAAGGAAATTAGTATTTTATATGATAAAGATAGTTTTCTATCTTTATTAAAAGAAAGACTATCCCAATATCCTAATAATTTGGCGGAAAAGATTATACGATATCACTTGAGTGAGCTCGAAGATATTGAGGATTTAGAGCGTGCAGTAATCAGGCAAGATGTGCTATTCTATCATTTTGCTATAGATATAGCAATTGACCATTTTCTTCAAGCATTGTTTGCTATTAATAAAACGTACTTTCCAAGCCGCAAAAGATCATTAAACTTTATTAGAAGCTTCAATATTAAGCCAGAAAGATGTGAAGAACAACTATTGGATGTTGTTAGATTAGGTGGTTGTGCAGAAAGTATTGAGAAGTCATATGAAATATGGATCAATATGGTTAGTAAACTTAAAGATTTATATTTAGCAATTAGTTTATAAAGTGAAGGTAAAATACGGATAAGTAAAAGTTATTCTTGTTTGCGAGGTGAATTATTTTAAATGAAGTATATCAAATTACGGAATGAAGAACCTTTAGATTATCGAGAGGTTGAAGAATTAACAAGAGAAGCTTTTTGGAATCAATATGTTCCTGGATGCAATGAACATTATTTATTACATATAATGAGAAATTCAGATTCCTTCATAAGAAAATTAGATTTTGTTGCAGAACTTGATGGAAAAGTTGTTGGAAATATAGTATATACAAAATCGAAAATAATAGATGATACCGGTGAAGTCTATGATGTTATTACTTTTGGACCGGTATCAGTTCTTCCAGAGTATCAGGGCTTAGGTATCGGGGGGATGCTTATTAAACACACAAAAGAACTCGCGAAAGAACTTGGATACAGAGCTGTTTTAATTTACGGTGATCCTGGATATTATAGTAAATTTGGTTTTGTTGAAGCTGAAAATTATGATATCAGAACTTCTGACAATATGTATGCCGTTCCGCTCCAGGCGCTGGAACTATATCAAGGGGCATTATGGGATTGCAGTGGATGTTTTTTTGAGGATTCGGTATTTGAAATTGAAGAAACATCAGCCATAGAGTTTGATAAGGGTTTTCTTAAAAAGGATAGACAAAGCGGATTGCCTTCACAGAAACGCTTTATTCAATTAGTTAATATGAGAAAACCAAGAGATTGAGCAAAATTTTAATTTTAATTTTTTTTCAAAGGTGTTATAAATATGTTTAATTCTATTGTAAAAATATATTTAATTGTTTTTATATCTTCAATATTATTATTAAAGAAACATTGGAACACAAAGCAACGGGAATTTATAGTTTTTATACTTGCTATAATTAATATTAGTTTTGGTATAACATTATTTTTTATAACAAGATAAATATAGTCTTATAAAGTGTAGTAATTGTAAATATTATGCCTTATAAAATTTAATAAATCGAGTAATAGGGGGTATGTATGAGGGAAAAGTATTTTTTGCTGGCGGGCTTCATATTGTTATCACTTATCATCATTTATTTAGGGAGTATCATCAATGCATTTGCTTGCTCCAGCGAAAAAATTGATAAGCACACTCTTAATACAATGCTACAGGGCAGTTTTAGCCCACCAAAAGAGGTTGTTTTAAACATAAATAATACTCAATACCATATACTTCTACCTAAACATAATGGAGAATTAAATAAAGATGAATATCTAATTCCTGTAGGTTCCTGGAATAGTTATATGGCTGCACTTAAGAAAAATAATTGGGACTACATTGACCAAACAGGTACTTTAGTTAGAGTGAAAAATAAATCTGGAGATGAATTTAATATAAGTGTTAGATCATATACAGGGGCATATTTAATATTACGTTATTCTACTATGAATAAATAATTATAACAAAATATAATACAATAAGGACTTGATTGTGAATTATTATTATCATATATTGGAGGTTATATAAATGATAAAGGGGATTTGCTTAGGTAACATTGCTATCGACTGCAAAGATGCAGATAAACTATGTAATTTTTATGGGGATCTTCTCGGTTGGGAGTCTTGCATTATGTATGATTGCCCGGCCTTACGCAGCCAATTAGGCCTTGTGTTACTGTTTATGAAAGCAGATTTTGAATATGTTAAACCTGTTTGGCCAGAGGAGATATCAAAACAGCAAAAACAAATGCATTTTGATTTCCAAGTAGATGACTTGTCTGCTGCTGTATTACAAGCAGAAACATTAGGAGCTTACAAATCGGAAAGCCAGTTCGGCGGAAATTACTTTGTAACCATGTTTGACCCTGAAGGGCACCCGTTTTGCCTATGCGCGAAATAAGCATAATCTACAACTATGCATAATACATTATAATTAACAGCTCTTGGAAAACTTAAATATATTAGTCTTAATTATAGGAGTGTTATTATGTTAGAAAAAGTAAATTTGAAATCCTCGGTATATTCTGTTGATAAGTTGTATGTTTATGATAAGATTGGTCAATTAAATGGTCATGTTCTCAGTGTAGTCAATGTAGAGGATCGTACATTAGATTTTCATGTCCATGAAGGTTCAGATGAATTATTCTATGTGATTGAAGGTAGTTTTCATTTGGAAACCGATGAAGGATTAATTAAAGTAAATGAAGGAGAATTTATTATTGTCCCTAAAGGAATTAGACATAGACCTGTAGTCAAGAGTTTAACAAGATTCTTAATGATTGAGTTGGATGGTACACTTAACAAAGAAAATAGTGGAGATTTATATGAAGATTAACTTTATAAGCATAATCTGCAGTAAACTTATTATAATGTAAACTACAATGAAAGGAATTTTTGGGAAAATTCTACGCACATAGCTAGCAAATTACCTGTAACATCAACTAACAAAATTTTTTTATCCACCTTGGTAGGTGGATTTTTTGTATAGGATTATGTAAAAATATGGTTTATAATCTATATATAGGCCAAAAATGAGTGATTTCGCAAGACAAATTCCTTCTAAATTAAAGATATCTAAAAGGTGGGATAGCATGAATGCATTTTTAATAGTTATACCAATTATACTCATAAGATATGGGCTATTGAGTGTAATAGGTAAAGATGGACTTAATCGTGCAGGTTTATTTGCTCCATTATTAGGAAAAGAAAAAGTGGCCTTCTGGATTTATCAAATTACTACCTTCCTTATTCTATTATTTTTATTACTACTCAAAATTAGAACAGACACGTTTTGGTTTTATATCGGTCTGATAATCTATATTTCAGGAATTATTTTATATTCGGTTTCTATAGTAAATTATGCAAATCCTAAAATAAATGGGATAAATGTAAACGGGTTATATAAAATATCCCGCAACCCTATGTATATTGCATATTTCATTTACTTCTTGGGTTGTGCATTGCTTACACATTCATGGATTTTGTTTGGATTATTAATAATTTTTCAAATATCAACACACTGGATTATTCTTTCAGAAGAAAGATGGTGTATCAATAAATTTGGTGCAGAGTATATAAAATATATGAATAGGGTAAGACGTTATTTTTAGATAGGTGAAGTATAAATTTGATCATCTTTTTTATGTTCTTATGCAATCGTATTTTACTGTTAAAAAATTTTATTTAACTTGATGAAAAACAGGAATTTAAATAGAAGGAGGTACAATATGAAAAGGGCAATGATGCAAATTTATGTAAAAGGAAGTGTAGAGGCTGTTGAACTGTATATAAAAGCCTTTAATGCCAAGTTGGGCTTTAACGTAAAAAGTTCTGACAATACATTTTATCATTCAGAACTTGATATTTGTGGAAATATCTTAGCAGTATCTGAGGCGAATGATGGCATGGATAAAAGGATTACAGGTAATACAATGCAGTTTTGCTTTCATTATGGAGAAGGAAATGAGGAAAGGGTTAAACAGGCCTATGAAATACTTAAGGAAGGCAGCAAAATTTTATTTCCCTTAGGTCCTTGCGATTTTAGCCCATTGTGTACAGATTTTATTGATAAATTTGGTGTGAGATGGTGTATCTTTGTATAACCGATTCATTAATGCAGAATTGTAAATAAAGATAAGGTAAAAATTTAATATACTATGATAATAAGAGGTTTTAAGAATGGGCATTAGAAGTATTGTTCCTTGGGAATTATTACAAAAGAAAATGATATGGGAACAGTTAAAATTCATACATAATAAAAAAGTATTGGATTTTGGAAGTGGAAATGGTATAACAGCAGACCACTTTGCTATAGACAATGAGGTTATAGCAATTGAACCAGATGAAAAAATGCTTAAGGATAGATTCACGAAAAATGACTATAAACAAATAAAAGGAGATGAGAAGGAACTTAAAAATTTTCAAGATGAAACATTTGATGTTATATTGTGCCATAATGTTTTTGAATATATTGTTGAAAGAGAATATATCATTAAAGAATTTTCAAGGATATTAAAAACAAATGGATATCTTTCTATTTTAAAACATAATAAGCCAGGTAGAGTTATGCAGATGGTAGTGCTACTGAATAACTTTGAACATGCCAATGAACTATTAGATGGCAAAAATGGACATGCACAACAATTTGGCACTATTAATTACTATGAAGATAAAGAGTTACTAAAGTGGTCAGATAAATTTATGATAGAAAAAATTCTTGGGTTAAGAACCTTTTGGGATTTACAACAAAATCAAGAAATCCATAATGATAAGACATGGCAGGAAAAGATGTTAGAAATGGAATTAAAGGTGAGTGAATTAGAAGAGTATAAAGCAATGGCATCATTTCATCATGTTATTCTACGAAAAAAATAATGAAAGCGACGAGTAGAACCTTTTGTATAGGTTTTTCTAAAATAAATTTTTAATTGGGGTGAATGGCTTTGCGAATAGGGGTAATAGGTCCTACTGAGAAAGAGATAATGCCTTTTATAAATAAAATAACAAACAAGAAGCTAATTGAACATGCTATGTTAAAATTCTACTCAGGAATTTATAAAGGTGTTGAGGTAGTATCTGTATTTTGTGGAGTATGTAAAGTTAATGCTGCAATTGCCACACAACTTCTTCTTAGTAAATTTGAAGTTACTCACATTATCTTAACAGGGGTTGCAGGGGCATTGAATAAGCAGCTTGAGATTGGTGATATAGTTATTTCCAGTGAAATTGCATATCATGATATAGCATCTGGAATTTTAACAGAATATCATCCATGGATGGAAGATATATATTTCAGACCAGATATTGAATTGTTAAGGTTATGCAAGAATGTTGCAAATTCAATATCTGTTTCAAGTAAATGTTACATCGGAAGGATATTACTGGTGAAGCATTTATTACACAAATTGAAAGAAAGAGCCTAATAGAAAACTTTGATCCTCTGTGTGTTGATATGGAAAGTGCTAGTGTTGCTCATACATGCTATGTAAATAATATACCCTTCATAGTTATTCGCTCAATGTCAGATAACGCAGATGAAAGAGGCTCAGAAACATTTAAAAGTAACATGGAAGCTGCAGCACTTAATTCAATAAAAGTAACTGAAGGACTTATCCAAAAGTTGGGTATATAAGTATTATAGCGATGCAGCCAAAAAGGAAAATGCTTTTATGATATCTGACTTAAGCAGTGGTTTAGAGCCTCATTATTTTATTTAAGTAACATCAAAATTAAGTAATTCTGAAATATTGATATATAAAGGTGAAGAAAGTATTCTTAAATAATATACATTAAAGGATGTGGATATATGCATCGATTTTTATTAAGTAGCACTCTTAACACACGATTTTTAGGTGGATATTCCATAGATTCTGGATATGGAACCTCATATAAGGAGTTTCTGCGTAGTGATGTACCAATTCTGGTATCAGATGAGGATATTAAACAATTATTATTCAATAATATAACAACAATCGTTGACTTAAGAAGTGATGAAGAGGTTCAAAGCAAGCCTTGTGCTTTAAAAAGTGATAAAAGATTTGAATACCATCATTGTAAAGTACATGGAGATGGATGCTTGCCTGCAAGTGTTGAAGCTGTTCCATATTCATACTTTGAAATGGTAGATGAGCAAAAAACTATACTTAATATTATGAGAGTGTTTGCAAAAGCTAAAGGCGGTGTTCTTTATCATTGTACAGCAGGGAAAGATAGAACAGGAGTAATTTCAGCATTGCTTTTGCTATTAGCTGGTGCTTGTAGAAAAGATATTATAGCCGATTATCAAATTTCGCAAGTATATTTAGATTCCATGTTACACGAGTTTTGTAAAGTCAATAAGAATATTGATTTAAATATCATAACTCCAAAAACAGAATACATGGAAAAATTTTTAGGTATGTTTTTACAAAAATATAACTCTGTAGAAGAATATTTTTCTCAGATTGGTTTAAGTGATAGTGAAATATGGCGATTAAAAATGAAATTAGTAAGCTGTACGGGTTAATAATAACAATGAACTATGAAGTTTTAAGTAATAATGGAGGATATATCATGGCAATAAAACTTGAAAGATTTAAATTTGAAGAAATTCCGCAATTAATTTCCTGGTCACCTAGTAAAGAATTCTTACTCCAATGGGCAGGACCATCATATACATTAGAATCAATGGAAAAACAACTTCGCAATGATATAAATTTAATGTTAGAAGATAATCCTAAAAGTTTGATGTTTAGTGCTAAGCTAAGTGAAAGCAATGAAACAGTGGGACATGTGCAATTATTGAATATTGATCGAACAAATATGTCTGCACGAATAGGCAGAGTTATTGTAGGGGAAAAAGAAAATAGAGGTAAAGGAATAGGCTTACAAATAATTAAGTCTGTTTTAGATATCGCCTTTAATAAGTTGAAATTACATAGGGTTGATTTGGGTGTATTTGATTTTAATAAATCTGCAATTGCATGTTATGAAAAAGCAGGATTTATTATCGAAGGGAATTTTAGAGAGTGCCGAAAAATGGATGGGCAATACTGGTCGCTGCTAAACATGAGTATACTTGAAGATGAATATAGAAAAAGGCAAATGGGGAAATAGTATACTAGCAATTATCAAGCTTTATTCTCATTTATATATGGAGCTTTTTTATTATTGTACATTTGTAAACTCAAAGATTAGTTTGTGAAGGTGGAAAATTATGAGTCAGTCAATTTGGAATGAAAGACTAGAGTTTTTAAAAGCAATACGAACTGGTTGGTGTAATGATGATTATATTGAATTTCTTGTAGAAAAGGTTTGGAAAATTAGGAAGCCTGTAAATATCATTGATTTTGGTTGTGGTTTTGGATATGTGGGGTTACTATTACTACCGATATTACCTAAAGGAAGTACATATACAGGTATAGATATTAGTGATACGCTTCTTGATGATGCAAAATATGTTTTTAAAGATTCAGAATATAACACCAAATTTATTAAAGCAGATTTAAATGAATATGCACCTACTGAAAGTTACGACATTGCAATATCACAAGCAGTTTTAAGACATATTCCTAATGGAAAGAATATTCTAGAAAAGATGATACAATCAGTTGTAAGAAATGGGTTAGTTGTTTGCATGGAGGGTGACTTGGAAATAGAAAAGACAGGTCAGTATTTTAGCGGCTTAGATTATATTGAGCTTGGCATGATACCTTTACATAGAAAAATGTATAAGAAAGAATTGGAAGATGGAGGTAGAGATTATCGACTGGCAATAAAAATTCCTATATATATGCAGGAATTAGGATTACATGATATCGGGGTTAGAATGAACGACAGAGTTAAATTTATTAATCCACATGGAAATGAACAAGAGCATGCCAAACATTTTGACGCCATGGCAACTGCTTGGGGATGGAATAAACAGTTATCAGAGAATAAGAGAATAGATTACATAAATTCTCTAATTAATAGAGGCCTAAGTAAGCAAGAAGCTATGAAGTATGTAGATGGTGAGTCAAAAATAGGGGAATATGTGATGAGCAATAAAGATAGTGCCTATATTATTCAAGCACCATGTACCCTTATATCTTATGGGATAAAATAATAATAACTTTATACTTATGAGATTTTAGATAGAATAGGGGGAGATTAATATGAGCATAACATCAGAATGGAACTCAAAGCAAAAACATTTGAAAGAGATTATCAGAAAACCTGAATTGTTTGATGAGGCAATGAAACTTTTTCTTGAGATGCATAAATCAGTGCACTTTTCAGAAGTAAGCAATTCCAAAGTGTCTACTTTAATGGATAAATTATGGGAGGGGCTGCAAATTAATGAGTTTGCTGTTATGCCTACACAAAAGGATGAAACCATAGCGTGGGGAATTTGGCATATAACTAGAATTGAAGATTTGACAATCAATATTCTTGTAGATGAGTCGAAACAAGTTTTAAATGATAAGTGGCTTATGAGGATGAATACGAAAACCACTGATACAGGCAACGCCATGAATGAGGATGAGATTATGGATTTCAGTAAAGGGATAAATATTGATGCTTTGAAAGCATATCGTATCGCTGTCGGGCAGAAAACACAGAAAATACTTTCATCTCTTAAAGCCGAGGATTTGAAAAGAAAAGTCAGACATCAACAACTTACTAAAATTTTGAACGAACATGGAGTATTAGAGCATCCGGACAGCATTTGGCTGCTGGATTTTTGGGGCAAGAAGGACATAGCTGGAATAATACTTATGCCCATCACAAGACATCAGATTATGCACATAAATGCGGGATTTAATATCAAGCAAGCCTTACAAAAGAAAAAAGAATTTTACCGCATATAAAATTAGAAATATGAGCATAACATTGGTTTGTAACATTCTCGTATTGTAAACTACATGGAAGGAAATTTCGAGGGTTAATATTACGCTTTTAGAGAGTAAATGACCTAAAACATCAAAAAACAATGTACTGCAGTTCGTCTTAGCTAAGGCGATATTTTAACATTTTATACGAGGAGAACTTATATGAAAAGTTTAGGAACTAAAAAGATAGAAACTAAAAGACTTATATTGCGTCAGTTTGAAATATCAGATGCTAATGATATGTACAAAAATTGGGCTAGTGATGATGAGGTAACTAAATTTTTAACTTGGCCAACTCATTCAGATGCAGAAATAAGCCGTAGAGTAATTGAATCATGGATGAAAGACTATATGGATGATAAAAACTACCATTGGTGTATTGAACTCAAAAGTACAGGAGAAGCCATTGGAAGTATTGGTGTTGTCGACTATAAAGAAAATATTGAAGCTGTGGAAATAGGTTATTGCATAGGCAGTAAATATTGGAATAAAGGTATCACTACAGAAGCTCTTAAAGCCTTAATACAATTTTTCTTTCAAGAAGTAGAGGTTAATCGTATAGAATCAAGGCATGATCCACTTAATCCAAACTCGGGAAAGGTAATGCAGAAATGCGGTTTAAAATATGAGGGAACAAGAATAAAAGCGGATAGAAACAATACAGGAATTTGTGATGTTGCAATGTACGGGATATTAAACCCTATAAAAAATTGATAAATTTATTCAGTTAGTTGATCCATCCTGTATAAGGTGGAGTTGATTTCAACATTAATACAAAGTTAAGATTACATGAAATGATGATTATTTTTATGAGATAGTTTTTATAATAAAGGAGATAGAGTTATGACAGAATTCTGGGAATCTAGCTTTATAGAAAATCAAATGATGTGGGGGTTAGAACCTTCAGACTCAGCAATCTTGACAAAGGACTTTTTCCTTGAAAAGGAAGTTAAGGATATATTGATACCTGGTATTGGATATGGTAGAAACGCAAAGGTTTTTATTGACAACGGAATAAATGTAACAGGTATTGAGATTTCAAAAACAGCGATTGATTTAGCAAGGCAAAATGGGCTTAATTTTAGTATTTTTCATGGCTCAGTAACCGATATGCCTTTTGATAGCAAACTTTATGACGGCATATTTTGTTATGCACTTATTCACTTATTGAATAATCCTGAGAGAGAGAAGTTTATTAAAGATTGCTATAATCAATTAACGCCAAATGGATATATGATTTTTACTACTATTTCAAAAGAAGCTCCAATGTTTGGAAAGGGTAAACGACTTGGTAAAGACTATTTTGAGACAATGGATGGAGTAAAAATGTTTTTTTATGATTCTGACTCCATAAAACAGGAATTTGGAAAGTATGGATTAGTAGAATACTCCGAAATTGTTGAACCACATAAGAATAAGGAAAATAAACCTCCATTTAAATTTATAATGATAAAATGTAAAAAAAACTATAAGTTTGAGACTGCCTAAGCAGTCTTTTTTGTTCTAATATCATTTTTTTATTTTCAAAATTATGCATTTGTAACATAGCCATTATTGCTATGAGGAATTTTTAAATTCAATTTGTATAGAACAACTAAAAAAAACACCAAAAAAACACAATTATTCAAGAAATATTGTAGGAATATGTAATATTGTGGTATATAATCAATATAAATGTAATTAATAAATTAAATACTTTAAAACTGAATTTAGAAATTTTTAAATTATACTTTGATTTGAGGAGATAAAAATATGATTTCTATAAGTGGAATAGAATATATTAAAGGTATGTCTGAAACTCAGACAAATATGATACCAGGTGGTGTTATGTATTTGATCTGTGATGAAGAAGCTATTAATTGGAGAAGTGCTTCTCATGAATTTGATTTGGACATATTTCAAATTGGGGAAAAGCTAGATATAAACAGTATAACGGTTAAAGCTATGAGGGAAAAGAAAACTTTAATAGAAAATGTTTCACGTTCTTTATATGGGACGAGGTTAAAGATTGTAGCAGAACCTATCGTAAATGATGAAGGACAAGTTGTGGGGGGGTTCATTTCTATATTTCCAGTTACACATCCAGTAGTAAAAGCCTTTAAGGATTTTGCACCAGTTCTATCCGAAATGTTTGCAGATGGTATTGAAATGTATGTTACAGACTTAGAAAAATATACAGATTCACAGAATTCAAAAAAATTTGATATTGAAGTAATAGACCCTGGTGTTATTCTAACAGAGGATATGCCTCCAGCTATTGTAATAAAAAATAAAAAGACCTTTACTAAAGAATATGATGCTTCTGTATTTGGTGAACCATGTATTATGACATGCTGCCCTTTGTTTGATGAAGATACAGGTGAGGTAGTTGGAACCTTTGGTATGGCAGTTCCTAGATATATAGCAGAAACCTTAAAAGGAATGTCTAAAAGTTTAGAAGATAGCCTTACAGAAATAGCTTCTACTATTGAAGAATTAGCAGCATCTGCATCTAATATACATGCAAATGAGCAGGATCTTAATAGCAGCATTAATGAAATAATAAACATATCTCAAGAAATAAATGAAATATCCACATTTATAAAAGGAATAGCAGATAAAACTAATATGCTTGGATTGAATGCTGCAATAGAGGCAGCAAGAGCAGGCGATGCAGGGAGAGGCTTTGGAGTTGTTGCAGACGAAATTAGGAAATTGTCTGAACAGTCTAGAAGCACAGTTCCTAAGATTCAAGAATTAACTAAAAAAATTGTAGCTAAAGTAAATGAATCTAGTGAAAAGAGTCAAAGTTCTTTGGCCTCAAGTCAGGAGCAAGCTGCTGCTGCGGAAGAGATAACATCAAGCGTCGAGGAAGTTACTTCTATGGCAGGAAAATTATATGAAATCTCACTTAAATTATAATATTTAATAATAGGCGGCATGTTTTAGAAACTGGTATTAAAAATGTGCCACCTCATTCTTATAATTTAAACTACATTCAAAGAAATTCTTGGAGAAAACCCTACACGAATAAATAGTAAAGGACCTGGAACATCAACTAATAAAATTTTGTAGTCCACCTTGGTAGGTGGATTTTTTATATAGAATAGTGTAAGAATATGGGTTATAATCTATATATAGGTTATAAAAGTGTTAAATATCATATTAAATAAGTCAATATTAAAACTAAGAAGGTGCAAGTATGAGAATGCATGATAAATGTTTGCCATGTATGATCAACCAAGTTATCAAAGTGGCAGACATTACAGGTGTTGATAAAAAGGAAGAGTTATTGAGGGAAGTTTTTACCTATCTCAGTAAAATAGATTTTGAGACAACCACTCCAGAAGTTATTGGAGAAATTTTTGACATGATAAAAAAGCATACAAATAATCCGGATCCATATAAAGAAACCAGAAATTACTATAATACAATGTTTCTGGAATTGTTACCTAAATTTGAGGTGAAGATTGAGCAAGCTGTGAATCCGTTTCAATTAGCAGTGCGATATGCCATTATTGGTAATATCATAGATTTTAATCCTATTCACAATATATTATTAGAAGATATTTTTGATTACTTTGAAAAAATGGAACAGTTAGAGTTAGCAAAAGATGATTCTAACGCACTAATGAAAGATATTTTAAATTCAAAAATATTATTATACTTAGGTGATAATTGTGGAGAAATCTGCTTGGACAAAATTCTTTTAAAGAAAATAAAAGAAAAGAATCCTAATGTTAAAATATTATTTGGAGTAAGAGGCAAACCTGTTGTAAATGATTCTATAGCTGAAGACGCATATGCTGTAGGAATTGATGAATATGCAGAGATTATAGATAATGGGGATGGTTCTCTCGGGACTGTTCTTAATCGGACAAGTCCTGAGTTTAAAGAAGCCTATAAAAAGGCTGATATAATAATTGCTAAAGGGCAAGCTAACTATGAATGTTTGAGTGAAGAAAATAAAAACATCTATTTCCTGTTAATGACCAAATGTGATGTAATTGCAAATGATATTGACGCTCCGGAAAAGAAGATGATTTGCATGAAAAACAAAGTTTAAGAAGCAATTTTAATGATTATATATGTAATAAATTTAAGTTTATAATTCTGTATAGGGTTTAAAAACAAACAAAAAAGGAGAAACATTATGGAAGAATTTACTATTGCTCTTTTGATAGATTCAGATAATATTGGAGCAAAATATATTGATAGCATCCTAGGTGAACTTGCGAAGTATGGTAAAGTTACAATTCGGCGAATGTATGGTGATTGGTCCAAGGATAGATTAAAGCCTTGGTTAGAGAAGTCTTCTCAGTTTTCACTTACACCTATAATGCAATCTAATGATACTCCAAGAAAAAATGCATCAGACATAGGACTTGTTATTGATGCCATGGATATATTATATTCAGGGAAGGTAAATGGTTTTTGCATTGTATCTAGTGATGCTGATTTTAACAAACTAGCAAAAAGATTACGTGAATCTGGAAACTTAGTGATAGGTATTGGAGAACAAAAAACACCAGAAGCATTTCGTGCTTCTTGCGAAAAATTTATTTCTTTAGATATTATAGATGAAGAGACAGATATAGAAGATGTGAAACTTGATACAGTGCCTCACAATAATGACTCTAATCAAAAATATTTAGAAGAAAAATCTTTTACCCCAAAGAGTGTTATTGAAAAGTCTATTTTTAATATGGTGTTGGATAGTGGTATGGATTCCATGGATCTTGGAGAAATAGGACAGAGGATAAATAATATGTTTCCGGATTTTGATGTAAGAAATTATAATTACACAAAATTGTCTGAACTGTTAAAGGAGTTTAATAACCTTTTCTTAAATAATAAGGAGAATAAATACTGGGTTTCCATAAGAATGATAACAGCAGAAAATATTAGAGAAATTAAAAATACAATAGTTATGATATTTAATAAAAAACGAATCTCAAAGATGAATATTGGGGAATTGAAAAAAGAATTATCTAATGATATTCCAAATTTAGATATGATGGTAAAAAATAGTGGAGTTACTAAGTTCACTGTATTTCTAGATAAGAAAGTTGATATTATTAAAATTAGTGGTAATAATGCTGAACTTATAAAAAAGGCTGATGTATGAGCACAATATGAAGAGAAGTTAATTTGGTAAACATTGCAGAAATAGAACTATATTTTTTAATAAACATTATTAATATTGTGAAGCTAAATTAAAGTAAGGGTTGTTTTTGTTTAAGAAAAGAATGCTAATTAATTTATTTAATTAGCATTCTTTTAAATAAGCCAGATTAAAACATATAAAGGTAATTAAAATATTAGTTTGAGGTTGTCTATAATTAAACTACTTTTTTATCAAGGATTGATGCAAGTGCCTCATCAGTACTCCAAAAAATATTACCATTGTTAATAACATTAGAAGTATCTGTTCTCTTAAGCATTTCTTCCACCTTAGGTTGAACTGCAGAAAAGACAACTTCAACACCTTTTGCGTTAAGTTCCCTAATGCATTTATGAAGAGTAATAGCACATGAAACATCAATCATGGGTATACCACGCATAGATAAAATAATAAGACTAGCATTGTCTAGTTCTGACATGGCTTTAGTAAGTTTATCTGATGTACCAAAATAAAGTGGGCCTGTAAAATATATAACCTTAGTATTTTTAAGCTTCTGCATATCAATATCATTTCCCGACAGTCTTTCAGGATGAACATCGCTTATTGTTATGTCAATATCAGAAATTCTTGCAATAAACAAAATAAGTGAAAATAAAGTTCCAATAATTATGGCTGTTGTTAAATCAAAGAATATAGTAGCAGCCATAGTGAGAATAAATTTCCATATAGCACCTTTAAATTTCCTGCTGAAGATATTTGAGATACGATTCCAGTCATTCATTCTCCAGGCTGTAACAATCAGTACACCTGCCAGTGCTGCAAGTGGAATCCTAGACATTATTGGTGCTAGCAAAAACATGGATATTATAAGTCCTATTGAATGAAATACTGAAGTAAATCTAGTTTGACATCCAGATTTTATACCAACACTTGTCCTAGCAATTGCTGCTGTAGCAGGCACACCACCTAAGATCGGTATTATAATATTACCAATTCCTTGAGCTATAAGCTCTTGATCTGCATTAAACTTTTCATTTTTCATTGTTCCACCAGCTGATCCGCATAGTAAACTTTCTATCATTGCTAATGCTGCAATACTAATAGAAGGCATTATAATAGCTTTTATATTTTCTAAAGAAAGAGTAGCAAAATTTAATCTGTCATTTAGAACAAGCTTAGCAGGTATATTTCCTACAACAGCTACATGAAGATTTCCTAAAGAACTTACAATTACTGCAATAATTAAACCTGCTAGTGATGATGGGAAAATATTATTTAACTTTTTAGGCCATAGGATCATCACAAATATTACCAATAAACCTATAGAAATTGTTGATAAATGTGGATTAAATCCAAGCTTAGAATAGGATGCAATTTTTTCTATAGCATTTTTCCCCTTACTTACTGTACCAAAAAAGTTATCTACTTGTCCAAGTGCTATGATAACTGCAATACCTGAAGTAAAGCCAGTAATTACAGGCATAGGAATATAATTTACAATATGTCCGAATTTGAATATTCCTGCAATAAGAAGGATTATTCCAGATATAAAACCTGCAACAAGAATACCCTGTATACCAAATTGTATGGCAATTGGGACAAGAACTGCTGTCATGGCCCCAGTTGGTCCTGAAATTTGATATGAAGCACCTCCTAGAAGTCCGATAACAATACCTGCAAAAATAGCTGTTATCATTCCAGAGGCGGCTGTTGCACCGCTACTTACACCGAAGGCCAATGCTAATGGAAGTGCTACGGCTGTTACTGTCAATCCTGAAAGCATGTCCTTTACCAAAGAGTTGCTGTTATATCCCCTAAACTCATTCTTTAAATTGAGTACAAAATTATTAAACAAATATAGTCCTCCTCGTATTGTATATCTTTTAAATACTTTAAATAAAAATTATAAATTTTTGAACATACTTTAACATTTTAACATAAAAATGTTAGAGTATGTTAAAAGCATTAATTTTTTATTAATTTTAGTCGTTAAGTATTCCATTTTAAGGGATATTCACAAACCACCATATCGATAATCACTAATCAGTCACAGCTAAACTTTATCCGAATAAATTATATGAAATAGTTGTTTAGAATTGGCATATAAATAATTATGATTAAAAGCTGCATAAGGTGGTGTTATCATTTTAATATACAAATTTTTAATAGGGGCTATTTGCATTCTTTATTTATTTTTATCCACTAGAATTAAAATAAATATTGTAAGCGGAATTCTTATATGCTTATGTGGCTTTGTACTAGCAGTATTCTTTAAAAGCTATGCTTTATTATATACAGGCTTGCTGTGCTCATTTATAATATCATTTAAGTACTATACAGTAAGCAAGCATAAAGTAGATTCTGTGAAACTTCTAGAAGTCTTTATATTGAATTTTATAAATATAATCATATCTATTTATGGAATAATCCAAGTTGTATATATTTATTCAGCAAAATATAATATACAAAAATATATACCATTAACAAAAATATCAATAATAGAAATTACACCTATTGTATATATGCTTTTTATATATTTTGTGATAATAATTCTAATACTTTCAATTAACAGCAATTTAAGTACATATAGTAAAAGTGATATACATCATGCAATGATTAAAACAATGACAACAATTTTTTTGGTAGTGCTAGTTATTATATTTGTTAATGCAGTTCTTTTTTTCATAATACATAATTTCCCTATGAATAATTTATTCAGCCCTTTTGCTGGGAACTTTCTTAGGGATCCTATTAAAGTTAATTATAAGCTGCCTAAAGCATTTATTGATTGTCTTTGGTTTAGTGCAACTACATTCTTTACTGTAGGTTATGGGGATATGCATCCTGTTGGAAATATAATGTATCTAGTATCAACAATGGAAATGATAAGTGCATATATTTTGGGCATGATTATGCTTCCGATTTTACTGCTTAGGATATCTAATAAATAGCAAAGAGACACGGTTTGTTAAGCTATTAGATAATATGATTATGGCTATAGATTTTTCCTTACCTAAAAGAAAGTTAGGCATGTACTCAAAGTGAAATTCGGGTATAATTATTTTATGGAGATGATATATTGAATATAATTATTAGCGAACAAGTAAAAACTTATTTGAAAGGGAAAAATATTAACTGTTTAGCTTTAAGTATTTTAAGACCCAAAGGGTGTTGAGTGAGCGTCTCTACCCCAAGCGTAGAGTATAAAGTGCCGGCGGCACTAAATCAATATGATTACTATTTAGTTGATAATATAAATGTGTATATAGATAAATTGGCAAAATCTGAAGCAGGAGAAATAAAGTTTATCATCAAGAGTTTTTTAGTGCTGAAGTACGTTGATGTGGAAGGCATTAAATTAATTTAGTTGTTAAATTAATTTATATAAGGCGCTGGAAGCCTTTAACAAGGAATTATAATAAGGTGAGATATCCTTATTATTTTTTTATAGCTAGAAGAAGATGAAAGGTAAGTTCAATGCAGCATAATAAGGATTTATTGTTCGCCTTGGGAGGAAGGCTTTATTATATAGAAATGTGTAAATTTATGGTATATAATTTATATATAGGTACAGAAGATAAATATTAAGATACAATGTATTTCCGTGAATAAAAAATTCTGATATTAAATTTATTTAAATATATAAGAGGTGAAATTTTATGAAAGAGTATTTTTTAAATAAAACTAATTGTATGCTTCGCTATAATGATTTTCCAGGTGATGAAATGCCCATTATATTTATTCATGGACTCGGTTGTTCTGGCTCTTTTGATTATCCCCAAGTAGCTGCACAAGAAGCTTTAAAAAAACATCGTTGCATCTTAATAGATCTTTTAGGTTCAGGATACAGTGATAAGCCTGATAATTTTGGTTATAGTGTTAAAGAGCACGCAGATTATTTAGTGGATTTTATTGATTCTTTAAAAATAGATTCATTTATCTTATTTGGACATAGTTTAGGTGGTGCAGTTGCACTTTCTTTGGCTGACATGTGCAAAGGCAAAATTTCTAAGATTGTTCTAAGTGAATCTAATCTAGACAAAAGTGTCGAAGGTTCAACAAGTAAGTATATTTCTAATTTTGATATGCATGAGTTTATTAGTAAAGAATTTCATGAATTGGTTAAGGTTAGTAGAACAAGTGGAAATGAGATGTGGGCAGCTTCATTATCTCTATGGTCACCTAAGGCTGCATATTTGATATCGAAATCTGCTGCAAAAGGTGGAGAGCCATCATGGAGAGAAATATTATATTCACTTGAATGTCCTAAAACATTTATTTTCGGAGAGAAATCATTGCCAGATCCAGATATGCAGGTACTCTCTGATCATGGTGTTAAAATTGAGATTGTAGAGAAGGCTGGGCATTCTATGGCTTGGGAGAATCCGAAAGGATTAGCTGAAGCTATTATTAAAGGGATATAAGGAATTGAGAATATGTAGTTATTAAAGCTGCAGAGAAAAGATTACAAGATATGAATTTAACTAACGAAAATCAAAAGTATGTAATGCTAAAGTTTAAAAAGTAGATTGGAGATAAAATTGAATGGGGAGTTTAAGCGAAATGAATTATGTTCCATCCGTCGAGGAGGCCAAGCAAATATTAGAAGAGAGTGAAAAGTTAAATCCTGGTCCTTGGGTAAAACATTCAATATATGTAGGTAATGCTGCAGAACTAATAGCTCAGAATTGTTCAGGTCTAAATTCAGAACTAGCTTTTGTGTTGGGGTTACTCCATGATATTGGGAGAAGATTTGGTGTCACAAGTATGAGGCATATCATTGATGGATATAATTTTCTTTCACAAAAGGGCTATCATTTATCTGCAAAGATATGTATAACACATTCGTTTCCATATAAAAATATTAAAGCAGTATTCGGGAAATGGGACTGCAGTGATGAGGAGTTTAGATTTGTTGAACAATTTCTAAATAAGACAGAGTTTGATGATTATGACAAGTTAATTCAGCTATGTGATGCTCTGGCTTTACCAACTGGATTCTGTTTAATCGAAAAAAGGATGATTGATGTAGCTCTCAGGCATGGGCTAAATGAATATATAGTTCCAAAGTGGAGAGAAACCTTTAAAATTCAAAAATATTTCGAAGAGCTCATGGGAAAATCATTGTACAGTGCGCTTCCGGGAGTTGTAGAAAATACTTTTAATTCACCTGGCTAATTGGGGCCAAGCCTTTGATGGAGGGAAGATGTTTTTACTGTGGTGCATTGGGATCAGCGTGGCTGTGGAAAGACGTTTACTAAGAATCCTAATAAATATCCGACCATTGAATTGATGCTAAAGGATTTATATGAAATCATTCAATATCTAAAGAAAAGATATAATAAGCAAAAAATAATTATACTTGGGCATTCATGGGGAAGTGTTTTGGGAAGTGCATTTATTAGGCAATATCCTGAGAATGTTGCTTATTATATTGGAGTTGGGCAAGTTATTAATATGATTGAAAATAAACGTGTTGGCTTTGATAAAGTTAAAGAATTAATTTTAAAGACTGGTGATAGCAAGGCTTTAAAAAAGCTTGAGTCTATAGGTGATTATCCCGGGAGCAAATATGATAATAATTTTATAAAAAAATGCATGAAACTGCGTAAGCTTCAAGGGAAGTATGATTTAGCTGTTAAGTTTGGGCTTTCCATACTTATAACAGCATTTAAATGTTCTATCTTTGAAGTTTCAGATTGTTTTGCGTTGATAAAAGGTATTAAAGCAAATAAAAAAGTAAATGAATTTCTATTTTCTTTTGATTTAAACTCACAATCCTTTGATTATAAAGTACCTGTTTATTACATTTTAGGGGAAGACGACTGGCAAACGCCTTTTGTAATTGCACAAAATTACTTTAGTAAAATTATTGCACCTAATAAAAAATCCTACATAATACCTAATGCTGGGCACATGACTATGTTAGATCAACCTAAATTATTTTTTCAAGCACTTTTAGATATTAATAAGCAAGAAATAGAAAACTATGAAGTCTTTAACGCGGAATTATAATAAGGCGAAATATCCTTATTATTTTTTTATAGCTAACTGAAGCTGAAAGATAAGTTCAATGTAGTATAATAAAGATTTATTGTTCGCCTTGGGAGGAAGGCTTTATTATATAGAAATGTGTAAATTTATGGTTTATAATCTATATATAGGAATAGAAGATAAATATTATGATTTGATGCCTTTTCGGCAAATTGGGGGAAAATAAATGTCATCACAAGTAATAATTGTTCTAATTCTTACAATTATCATTTATATTATTTCAACTTTATCTTATTCTGTACGAATTGTTGGAGTAAAAACAGGAAGGATAGCTATATCTTTTGCTGTATTTAATATTTTCGCATTAATATCTAGAACAGCTAACAGTATACAAGCACCATTAATGGCCAAAACAATTGAAAATACTATAAAAGCAGGAAATCCTCAAAGTTTACTATTTATATTCAGATGGATTTTAGTTTCAACAACATTAGCTACAATTATTGGTGCACTACTTATGCCAACATTTATAAAAGTTTTTGGAAAGGCTGTAGAAGGATTTAGTATTTATCGTTCTATGCCTAAATTATTATTGCACGGTTTTTCAAAGTCAGGAATAGAGCAGTTCAAAAATAGTGTTACAAGACCTAAAAAAGAGAATTTAGAACAATTAAAAAGTTTTAAAATGATACCTAAAAAAATCATTTTACTTAATACTATTGCTTTTGCAATATCAACTGTTGGTATTTTGGCTTCATTGTATGCTGGATGTTTAAATCCAGAATTAAGGACGACTTGCAGTACCTTAGCTGCGGTAATAAACGGTATGTCTACCATACTTATGTTTATGTTTGTAGATCCATACATATCAATGCTAACAGATGATGTAATAAAAGGTGAATGTACTGTATCACAATTTAATAGATGTATAATTTTTATAGTTGAGGGATTAATTATGGGTACTATTTTAGCTCAATTTTTATTAGTCCCAGCAGCAAAGGCAATAGCTTTTATAGCTAAAGTAATATAGTATTATATTCCTGCGGGCTAATCCTATCATTGGTATTAGTATAACAATTAGTAAGAAAAAAAGGATGGTATTAAATGTCTGCAACATCAATCATATTAAATGTTTTGTTCAGAAAGGGAGATGCTATAAGGGATAAAGGGCTTATTGCCCCAGATAATATCAAAAGGTATGACAATCTAGATTACTATGGGGATAAAATTGAAAGCCATTTGCTTGATGTATACTATCCAAGTTCAGAGGAAAAACCTCTGCCAACAATTATTTCAGTTCATGGCGGCGGCTGGGTATACGGAAGCAAGGAGGTATATCAGTTTTATTGTATGAACTTAGCACGTTCAGGTTTTACAGTAGTAAACTTCAACTATCGCCTTGCACCAAAGGATAAATTTCCTGCTACGCTAGAGGATGTAAATGCTGTTTTTCATTGGGTGAAGAAAAATGCAGAAAAGTTTCATGTTGACCTAAATAATTTGTTCGTTGTAGGCGATTCAGCAGGTGCACAGATTGCAAGCCAATATTCAGCAATCATTACTAATGCAAATTATGCAAAAATGTTTGATCTTAACACTCCTAATATTAGAATAAAGGCTTTGGGATTAAACTGTGGTATGTTTGATCCTCTTGATAGGGTGAGAAAGGGCGGAAATAAACCCATAAATAGACTTCTCAAAAATTTATTAAGGGACTATCTTGGTAAAGAAATTTACAAGTATGAAAAGGAAATGGATTTTCAGTCAAATATTGCGCCAGATTATCCTCCAGCCTTTATAACATGCAGTGTTAATGATAGATTAGTAGGCTGCAAACCTGCTTTCCTTGATAAATTAAGAAATGCTGGAGTTACTTACATTTACAAAGAATATGGTCATAATGACAGGTCAAATAATCATGTATTTCATCTTGATATAAGGAAAGATCAATCAATTAAGCTTAATAATGAACAGATAGATTTTTTTAACCAATATATAACCTAGTTATACGGTTATTACATTATTTTAGTCTTAACTATTTAGATAAGATAAACTTTGAGAGGAAATAAAATCAAAAGAGGCGGTGTATTCTTATGAAAAAAATAGGTAGCCTTATATGTATAGCCTGTATAAGTATGTCAATTGCAGGCTGTACAGCTAAAACTACCTCCCAAGTAATAGATAATAAAGCTGAAGCAAAAAATAATATTACAGTAAAGGATGGAACAGAGAAACTTAAACCATTAGAATTAGTAGGCCCTTCTACTCCTTATAATATTAATAAATTTATTGTAGAATGTGACTTACCTCAAGCGCCTGAAAAAGTAGAAGTCTTTAAACCAACTAATGTGAGAGATGCTGAGGGCTCAATCAATTACAGGCCAAGTAATGAGAGCTTACTTTCTACTGAAGATGCACTAGATTTTGAAAAAGCAGCGCAAGTTGCGGAAAAGTTTTTAGTGGAAAAAGGTATTAAGACACCAGTTGAAGATATAAGTGTAAAGATAACAAGTTCTACTACTTCCCTTTCTGATGGAAAGGTTGATGTTTCGACTGTTTCAGCGTATTTACCTCGGAAAATTAATGGAATAAGGCTTTATGATGGAGATATAATTGTAAGAATTTCAAAAGGCTATAATATTGTTGGATATAAAAATACAGATTTTGAATTAAATTCAAAGGGTTATTATAAAATAATATCACCTAAAGAAGCGGTAGAATTAGCTCCAAAATATACTAAGGCTATTTGGGGAGATGCCTTTTCCAGCACAGGATATATAACAAGTATTGAATTATGTTATTTTGGTTTAACACAAAACAATATACAGCCAGTATATGTTATTACTGGATACACAGATAAGAATAAAAAGGATCAGGTATTTAGTGTTATCATACCTGCAGTAAGATGATATACAAATATATGGTAAATATGATATAATTTACATAACGCTTCGCTATTTAAAAGAAATGACAAAATAATTCAACTTATATGTTATTAAAACGGGGATTATTACTACAGGATTTTCAGGGGGAAAATTATGGTTAAGGAATTGAAGTATTTTCTTATTGGGAGGCCATTAGATAATGCTGAATTAAAGGATGAGAAATATAATGTTCCATGGGGGCTTCCAATACTTTCTAGTGATGCAATTTCCTCTGTTGCATATGCAGGGGAGGAAATGCTGTTGGTTATGATACCTGTGATAGGACTTCAATCCTATCATTTCGTTTTGTACATTTCATTAGCTATAATAGGACTATTAACTCTACTTATGCTTTCTTATAGACAGACAATTGATAATTATCCAAATGGAGGAGGAGCCTATATTGTAGCAAGAGAGAACCTTAACGTATTTGCAGGAGTCACTGCAGGTGCAGCACTTTCAATTGATTACATTATGACTGTAGCAGTAAGTGTATCTTCTGGTGTTTCACAGCTGGCATCAGCATTTTTATCATTGAGACCATATGTAGTACCAATAAGTGTAGTTCTCGTAATAATTCTTATGATTGGCAATCTAAGGGGTATTAGAGAATCCTCTAAAATATTCGGACTGCCAGCATATTTGTTTATTTTCGCAGTAATTTGTATGCTTATTGCAGGTTTTTATAAATATTTTACTGGGGTACCAATAAGTGAAACAAAGGTTTCTAGCAGCTACTATGGAACTGAAGCTGTTTCATTAATACTAATTTTACGTGCTTTTTCAAATGGCTGTACGGCCTTAACAGGAGTTGAAGCTGTTAGTAATGCTGTGCCTAATTTCAAGGATCCGCCAACTAAAAATGCTAAAACAGTCCTTTTGCTTCTGTCTGTAATAATCCTTGTATTGTTTGGTGGAACATCCATATTAGCTAATATATATCATGCAACGCCTGGAGCTATGCAGCAAACAGTACTTGTTCAAATGGCAGATCAGATTTTCGGGCGAGCTACCTTCTTTAATTCAGCAATGTTTTATTTTATTACTGCTGCATTGTTTTTAATTCTTGTATTAGCAGCAAATACTGCCTTTTCAGGGTTTCCTATGCTGGTATCTGTAATGGCGAATGAAGGCTTTGTACCACGTCAGCTTAAAATGCGTGGTGATAGATTGAGTTATTCAAATGGGATAATTATATTGTCTACAGCTGCAGCACTGTTAATAATTGCATTCAATGCGAAGGTTACGAAGCTGATGGGTTTATATGCAGTTGGGGTTTTTATTTCTTTTACATTGTCTCAAACCGGCATGTTTTTTAGATGGTTTAGAATCAAAGGCAAGAATTGGCACATAAAGGCTTTGATTAACGGCTCAGGAGCACTTGTAACTGGTATTGCAGTAATTATCATTGCTGTAACTAAATTTAGCGAAGGTGCATGGATAGTGGTTATTGTTATACCTATCTTAATAATTTTAATGCTAAATGTAAAAAAACACTATGTTTCTATCGCAAAACAACTGCATATTAAAACTGATGAGTATAAGCTGATAAATATTTCGAAAGATCATTACAGAAATAGAGTTATTGTTCCAATTGAAAGTATAAATAAATCAAGTATTCGCGCATTGAGGTACGCGAGAACAATTTCGGATAATGTAACTGCCTTTAGTGTTGTAATAGATGAAGAAAATGAGAAAAAGTTAAGAAGTCATTATTCAAAAATAATAACTGATATACCTCTTAGAGTAAAATACTCGCCCTATAGAAAGGTTATAGAGCCTCTTCTGGATTTTATTAAATCAGAGGAATACAATTATCAGCCTGGTGATATTATTACAGTCATGCTTCCACAGTTTGCAGTGAGGAAGTGGTGGCAGAAGCTTCTGCACAATGGAACAAGAGTATTTATTGAAAGGGAACTCATGAAGCATAAGCATATAGTTGTATCTACTATGCCGCTTCAGTTAAAAGATGATGATGAGGTTCTAAGCTCAAGTATATATAATCCAACTCATGAAAAACCATGGACTATGTAAAATAATGAACTTTTTCGAAAACGTCACAAGCAATAAAAGCTTGTGGCGTTTTTGATTATTAAGGTCTAGAAACGTAAGGTAGGACAATGAGTCTATATATGTTATAATTGGTATAATACGGAATGGTACTATATCAATATTTTATGTTGATTGGAGGCATACATTTATGGATATCATTATTGATTTAGGAAAAGCAGATGATATTGATGAGTTAGAGCAGCTTTATAACGATTTGAATGACCATTTGGAAAATGGAGCAAACTATCCGGGATGGAAAAAGGGGATATATCCTGTTAGACAAAATGCAATTGATGGAGTAAAACATGGTAACCTCTATGTAGCAAGGCATAATGGAAGAATCATTGGGTCTGTTATTTTGAGCCATAATCCTGAGCCTGCATATTATAAAGCTAAATGGGAATTTGAGTCTGACTATTCAGATGTTTTTGTTGTATATACATTTGTAGTACACCCCAAATTTTTGAAATGTGGCATAGGTAAAGGATTAATAGACTTTTCTATTGAACACAGTATTAAGTCAAAAGCCAAATCAATTAGGCTGGATGTTTACGAAGGTAATATACCGGCAATTAGACTTTATGAAAAATATGGTTTTAAATATATAGATACTGTTGACTTAGGACTTGGAGATTACGGGCTGAACTGGTTTAGACTATATGAAAAGTTACTATGAGATAATGAGAAAATTTTAGTGTAGGAAATATATAATTTGGAGGGTTCTTTATGAATGTTTGTATAGTTGAGAAGGATATTACAGAAATTGAACTTATTAAGCCGCTATGGAAAAAACTTAATATCATACATATACATAAATCAGTTAATTTTAAAAGTAAATATGAGAAATTTACTTTTGAGAAAAGAATAGAATCGATTAATAAGAAGGCACAAAATGGCATTCTAAAGCTAGATGTACTATTAGACAATGATACTAATACTTATGTAGGATATTGTTTAAGTTCAATTGAAGATGATTTAGGAGAAATAGAGTCTATATATATTGAAAATCAGTATCGTAAGTTTAAATTAGGTGACAAACTTATGAAGAGTGCATTAAATTGGTTTGAACTAAACTCAATAACAAAAATTCAAATTAATGTAGTCTATGCAAATGATGAAGCTTTACCTTTTTATCAGCACTATGGTTTTCATATCGGAAATTATGTTTTAAAAAGAGATTGATTTTTAATATAGATTTTTCTAATAGGCTGTCATAAAGTTGTTAAAGTTATAAAATTATTTTAACATCGAGGAGAACATTATGCATGAGACAGAGGTAAAAGGTATCTTATCTGCTCATAATGGTATAAATATATACCGAGGCTGTACACATGGCTGCATTTATTGCGATTCAAGAAGCAAATGCTATCAGATGCAGCACGACTTTGAAGATATAGAGGTAAAGCTTAATGCACCAAAAGTTCTAGAGGATGCCTTGGGTCGAAAAAGGAAGAAATGTATGATAGGCACTGGTGCAATGAGTGATCCATACATTCACTTGGAAGAAAGCTTAAGGAACACCAGAAAGTGTATTGAACTTATTTATTCCTATGGATTTGGACTTACCATACTGACCAAATCAGCAAAAATATTAAGGGATTTGGATTTACTTAAAAAAATTAATGAGAAGACAAAGTGTGTAGTTCAGATGACCCTTACTACTTATGATGAAGCTTTATGTAAAATTATAGAACCCAATGTCAGCACAACAAGAGAACGATTTGAGGTGCTAAAGACAATGCGAGATAACGGAATCCCTACGGTAGTTTGGCTCTGTCCTATTCTACCATTTATCAATGATACAGAGGAAAATATCCGGGGAGTTCTGGATTATTGTATAGAGGCGAAAGTACATGGTATTATTTGTTTTGGTATGGGATTAACCTTAAGAGAAGGAAACAGGGAATATTTTTATAAAAAGCTGGATGAACATTTTCCGGGAATGAAGGCTCGATATATAGAAAGATATAACTATGCATATCAGCTACAAAGCCCTAACAATGACAGGTTGATGAATTTGTTTAAAAGAAGCTGTAAATCTCATGGCATATTATATAATGCTCATGATTGCTTCAATTATCTTCATAAATTTGAGGAAAGAAATGAGCATGAGCAGTTAAGGCTGCCTGGACTTTAATGTAAGTTGTTAAGAGGGTTATAAAAAAACATAACCTGACAACGCATTTGTGCAAGTAAAGATTATTTTTATTATAAGAAATTTAAATGTTTATAAAATAAAAATTCTAAATGGGGTGTTCTAGTGATTGAGACTGACAGATGTATATTAAGATGTTTCGAAGAAAAAGATTTGGACTTATTCATGGCTTATAGAAACAATGGAGAGTGGATGAAGTATCAAAGCTTTAAGAATTTAACGAAAGAGGAATATAGAAAAGCATTATTAGTTCCTTTAAACATTAAAAATGGAATACAACTTGCTATTGCCCATAAAACCACAGATAATCTTTTAGGAGATTTATATATTGTAAAAAAAGAAAAAGTTATATCAATTGGTTACACTATTAATCCAATTTATTCTCGGAAAGGCTATATTCTTGAAGTTTTGAATACCTTATTACCTAAACTTAAGGCACACTATTCTGATTGTAAAATAAAAGCCATGACAGAAAGAGAAAATATTCCTTCGAAAAATTTGCTACTTAAGTTAGGTTTTATATATGAAGAATGGATTGAAGAGTGGCAGGAAGAAGTTTATATCTATATAAAATGAGGTACTAATTTATGTACCTCTATTTTTATATTAATTTTATTAATTTATGAATTTTACAGTTTCTTTAATTCGCACATTTCTTATTAAACGCCGAATAAAAGTTTGTGGTGTTTTTGATTTATTAAGATAGAATACAGAAGGTATGAGATTCAGATTTTAAATGTTATAATTAGTGTAAAAGAATACGAAAAATAAGAAATAAGGAAAATAAGTTAGAGTAATAAATAAAAGTTAAATAACAAAGGAGAAAAAATGATACTTTCAGGAAAAGAAATCAAAAACAAACTAGGAAAAGAAATAATCATTGAACCGTTTAATGAAAAACAACTTAATCCAAATAGTTACAATTTAAGACTTAACAATCGTCTGCTTGTTTATAATAATAGCTTATTAGATATGAAACAAAATAATCCGGTAAGTGAGATAATAATACCAGATGATGGATTAATACTTGAACCTAATAAACTTTATCTAGGGAGTACAGTAGAATATACTGAAACGGACTGCTATGTTCCAATGGTTGAGGGCAGGAGTTCAATAGGTAGATTAGGATTATTCATACATGTAACTGCAGGATTTGGTGATGTAGGTTTTAAAGGTCACTGGACACTTGAAATATTTTGTGTACAACCTATAAAAATATATCCTTATACTGAGATATGCCAAACTTTTTATCACTCAATAGAAGGTAATTACGACCGTTATAATAGTGGCAAGTATCAAGGAAATAAAGGTGTTCAACCTAGTATGCTATATAAGGATTTTAAATAAAAATTGATAAAATAATAGACCCAAAACACAGCAGATAACAAGACTTTTCCGTCCGCCTTGGTTGGTGGACTTTTTTTATATAGAAATGTGTAAAATAATGGCTTATAATCTATATATAGGTTTGTAATAAAGTAGCATATAGGTACGTTGCTTTACAAAACACAAAGCTTAGTAAAATAAATTAAAAAATGGGGGATGAATATGACAATTTTAGCTACACTATTGAATCTATTACTTTTAGGAGTAGGTATATATGTTGTTTATTTACTAATAAAAGCATTAAGGATATATGTGAAAAAGAACTCATAAGATTCTAAAATTATAAGGCATGAAGAAAAAGAGGATTGTTATTGTACATGAAAATTTAAATTTGGAGGAATAAAACATTATGGGGAAAATGTTGTTAATGTCTCATTGTGTGTTTCCAACACCCGATATTATAAGAACATCAAATTATTATGAAAAGGTAATGGGATTTAAAGCAGTAAATTACCTAGATGCAAAAGAACCACATATTTGCTTATATCGCGATTCTACTGAGATTATTTTAACTAAATCAAATGGACAAGAAGTAATTCCAAATAGAAATTTATATGGGTATGGATATGACGCATATTTTATAACAGACAGTCAAGAAAAGCTTCAAGAAGAATTTAGAAGTGCAGGTGCAAATATCGTCCGTCCATTATTTAATACAGATTACCATAATAAAGAGTTTGTACTTGAGGATATTGATGGTAGGTGGATAGGTTTCGGAATAAAGAATAATTAGAAACTCTGTATTTGAACAATTGTAAATATCTTAGGGGGAAGAGACATATGGAAATTGAATTAAAAAAATTAACTATAAGTGATGGTACGAATATCTATGAAATGTTACAGGAAATACCTAAAGATGAAAATGGTTTTGTAAATACGGTAAATGGAATGACATTTGAGGAATATAAGGAATGGCTTAATAGCAGCGATGCTATGTCTAAAGGGTTAGGGCTAGAAGATTGGCAGGTTCCTTCAAATACTTATTGGCTTTTTGTTGAGGGACATCCTGTTGGTACAGGTAAACTAAGACACTTCTTAACAGATAAGCTAAGAGCAGAAGGGGGCCATATCGGATATGCAATACGTAAAAGTGAAAGAAGTAAGGGATATGGCACAATTTTGCTAAAAATGATAATTGAAGAAGCTAAAAAACTGAATATAGAAAAGGCTTTAGTTACAGTAAGAAACAATAATACAAATTCCATTAAAGTTGCTTTAAACAATGGCGGTAAAATAGAAAAGGTAAATGAAGAGAGACATTATATTTGGATTGATTGCTAATGGGAGGAAACAATGCATCAAATAGTAAATTATGAAAAAGCAGATTTTATTATTACCACGGATTATAATAAGATAGACATTGAAAATGTTTATAATCTTCTTTCAAAATCTTACTGGGCAAATTCTCGCAAAAAAGAAATAATTATTAAGTCGCTGCAAAATTCTTTGTGTTTTTCAATGTTTCATAATAATAAACAAATTGGATTAGTAAGAGTTATAACGGACTATGCTACCTTTGCCTATCTATGTGATGTTATTATTGATGAAGAGTATAGACATAGTGGATTGGGTAAATGGTACCTTGAATGTGTTTTTAAATATCCAGGTTTAGAAAGTTTAAGAAGATGGTGTCTTATCACAAGAGATGCTCACGACTTTTATAAAAATTTTGGATTTAAAAGTCTAAATAACCCAGAAAGATATATGGAGATATTTAATGAATAGAATTAGTTAGATTTAGACTAATAAATCATTTCTTTCATTCACAGCCCATATAATGATTAATGAAATGCCCTATAGATTAGATTGTTTATATAATTTAATCTATAGGGTACATTTTATCTTACATTGTTCAGCTAATATTATGCGAATATAGAGGAATATAAATATCTGATATGGTATCTTTTATTCACAATTTGTAATATACAAGGTATAAGCTCCACGTTCTCTATTAATATTTGCCATATATTTTGTTCCATCTAGAATGAAAGTCACTGGATTCATAGTACTTAAAAATGAGATTTCTTTTTTATTATTACTTGCCCAATTCTGGATAGTATCCACAATAGTCTTTCCAGAGGGCATTGTAGTACAATCCTGCAAATCAATTACCCAGGATTTCGATGTTAGAAAATACTTTTTAAGTTTCTTAATAATTCCCATAAACCACATATCCCCTTAATTTATATTGTTATTTACCTCAGAAACTACGTTGTGAAATTCAAGTGTGTATGTCAAGGTTCCTATCATTGAGTAGTATTGTCCTAATTTCACAATATAAAGTACATTATTCATTTTAATCTTAGCTGGAATTCCATATTCCAGGATCTCCAAGGAAAGGTGATTCTTTTTACAATAATTTTCGATATCCTCTATAAATATATCTTCCGTTTGAGGTTTCTCCTGTAAATCTTCTACTAATGTGCGATTGTAGTATGCCAGGCCGGAATTCAATTCTTTAGCAATGTTCTTTAAATATACACAATTAAGGAACCACATAAGCAGCAATGTAGCGGTGTTTGCTACAACAATATATCGGATAACCTGAGGAATAAAATAAGCACCAGCCATAAAAATTGCACTAAACATAAATATCCAATAGACTACGGCGGCACCGGTAAAAAGATGGAAGCCTTCTTTTCTAATAGTGCTGCGATATACCATCCACCTAATGAACATACCAAGCAGGCAATAAGCAAGGATGATTGGAATAAGGAAAGTGCCAACAATTTGTAGATGCTGCATATCTTTATTGATTAGCAGCTCAATAAGTGTACTTAGAAATAATATCAGTCCTATGAAAAGCCCTTTTATTGAAACTTCTTTCATATCTTCCTTTGTCATAAATTACCACCTCCAATAATTGCTCTGAGAAGGCGAAGATATTTTCTGGAAATATACGTCTCCTCACCATTATAAAATGTTGCTTTCATGAGCCCATTTGCAATTGGACTGTAGTACTCCACCTGTTTTAGGTTCATTATGACAGACTTAGAGACACGAACAAATTGTTTTGGAAGCATCTCTTCAAGTTCATATAATCGTTTCTTAGCTTCATATATTTTGCTTCCAGTATGAACAAATAAGAGCTCCTGAGTAGTCTCAAAGTATAAAATGTGTTCGCAAGAAATAGAATATCTCTGCTCTCCTAGAAAGCAAGGAATAGTCATTGTCTGATAGGTACCTTTTTCAATAATCTCCTGCAATTTTATAATTTCAGGATGGTTTTCACAAATTTTTAAGACAGCACATTCCTCTTCTGGAGAATCTACATACTGTAATTTTACTTTCATTGTATCATCCTCCTTTACTATATAATACATGTTTTTCCATATGAATTCTACAGACTGAAGGTTAGTGGTCTGAAATTCAAGGTAAGTGGCAAGCTATTATAGTATTGGTTTATAATTAATATATAAATTTGCACTAGATATAATAAGGGGTTATAAGAAAATGATAAGAATAATGTTTGGTTGCCATGGAAATATTTGCAGAAGCCCTATGGCTGAGTTTGTATTTCGTCATATGGTGGAAGAAAAATATCTTTCGGAGAAGTTTTCGATAGCATCATCAGCTACTAGTATAGAAGAAATAGGGAATCCTGTTCATAGTGGTACAAAAAGGAAGCTGCATGAAGTTGGAATTACTTGTGAAGGAAAGACTGCAGTTAAACTGACAAAAAAAGATTACGAAATATATGATTATATACTTTGCATGGAAAGCTATAACATAAAAAATGCTTTAAGGATTATAGGGAATGACAAAAGCAGAAAAATCCATCGACTTCTTGATTTTTCTACTCGTCCCCGAGATATTGCTGACCCTTGGTATACAGGAAATTTTGAAGAAACCTATAACGACATTACAGAGGGGTGCACATCATTGCTGAATCATATTTTGAGAAATGATGTATTATAGCGTTAAGATAAATTCAAGGTGCCATGTACAATTAAACTTTAGTTATATTTAGTGAATAGCAGTGTATATATGTTTGAAGCATGGAAATATATAATAAAAATAATCAAACAACAGGCACAAAGCCGCTGTCATTTTCTATTGAATTTAGAAGCTTCATAAGCTTGCAAAGCTCTATTATGATATATTCAAGATGCTCCTCCTCAAGATATGTAAAGCATATTCTAAGATGATTAAACTCAACTTCATTAGGATAACATATGGTCCCGGGCAAAAACGAAATATTTTTTGTTGTTACCGTGTGATACAACAGATTTTCTACATTTAAACTTTTGGGAAGAGTAATCCAAAGATTAATTCCGCCTTCAGGAACTGTCCATTTTACTTCAGATGGTGCATGATTCTTTAGTAAGCTGATTACCTTATCACGTCTCTTCAATAGCTGCTTATTTAGATTTACTAGATATGTGTCCATCCTGTTTGATTGAATAAAGTCCAAAAGCGCCTTTTGATTCAGCATCGAGGTTCCAAGGTCGTGATTAGCTTTTGCAGTTATAAGCCTTGAAAGTATGGAGCCTTCTGCTGCAATAGCTGCTAGCCTGTAAGCTGGTCCCAGGACTTTACTTAAGCCTTTTATATAGACTACATGACCGTCAGTATCAATAGATTTTATAGACTTAACCTTTTCTTTTTTATATGAGATTTCACTCCAAGGATCATCCTCAACTATAATACAGTTATTGTATCTGGCTATATCAAGGAGTTCTGCTTTTCGCTTACTACTCATACTGCAGCCAGTTGGGTTGTGAAAATTGGGCATGGTATAGATAATCTTCGGTGAGTGCTTATCGCAAAGACTCATTAAAATATCAGTTCTCATGCCCTCGTTATCAACAGGAACAGTTAAAATTACAGCTCCTCTGCTTTTAAACAGATCGATGGCACCAGGGTAGGTTGGGGTTTCCATAACAACAATATCCCCAGGCCCAACAAAGGTACTGGCAATAAGGCTTATCCCCTGCTGTGAACCACTTGTAATTAAAAGATGATCAGGTGTTATAACTATACCTTTTGATTTTAAATAGTGGCTTAATACATTTCTAAATTCATAATCCCCCTGAACTGGAGGGTATTGAGCAAGATATTCTATATTTCTTTGAGTTAAGTTAAAAGAATCCTTTAAGATAGCAGCAGTAGGAAGCAGCTTATAATTTAATGAGGCAATAGATAGATTATACAGGTTGTTTCCATAGGTCAAATTACTGCTAGGTTTAAATTGTGATCTTGATAAATAGTCGGGTATGCCCATTTGCCATTGAAAATCATCCTGCTCAGGTAAATTGTTAAGCTTTTCAATATTATTTCTTTGATTAACATAGGTGCCCTTGCCTTGTATTGTAGTTGCCAGACCGTGCTTCTCTAATTTATTGTAAGTTTTTATGATAGTCATTGGGCTTATATTTAATTCTTTCGATAAGTATCTGATGGAAGGCAGCTGCTGTCCATCTTTTAACAGTCCAGATAAAATTCTATCTGAAAAATATTCAAATAGCTGTTGGGTTATAGTAATTAAACTGTTTCTATCGATGTCGATGTTCATATATAAATCCTCCATTAGTGTTATATACAGTTCTTATGCAATTTATTTTGATTATAACTATATCATATATAAACTTCGCTATAAAATCTATATTAATTAGTAAGCCTAATGCACATAAGTAAAGCTAACTGTTATACTTAGTGTTTGACTGTTATACAGATAACTATTTTATAATAATAGCATAGGACATTTTAAGTTTTGGAGGATTGTTAAATGAAACAGTTTATTTTAACTTTGGGAAGACTGTTTACTGGACTTTTTCTTTATGCAGTTGGTATAGTTTTTACTATCAACGCAAATTTAGGATTATCCCCATGGGATATTTTCCATCAAGGAGTATCAAAGCTTTCTGGAATTACAATGGGGCAGGCCAGTATTGGAGTTGGATTGGTTATTGTAGTTATAGATTGGACTTTAGGGGAAAAGGTTGGAATTGGAACTATAAGCAATATGCTATTTATAGGTATTTTTATGGATATACTAATGTTAAATCATCTAATACCTGTTTTTCAAAATATTATAGCTAGACTAATAATGATATTTCTTGGAATGTTCATTATTGGGATTGCAAGCTTCTTTTATATTGGTGCTGGTTTAGGTTCCGGACCTAGGGACGGATTAATGGTAGCACTAACGAAAAGAACTAAAAAGTCTGTCAGGTTCATTAGAAATTGTATTGAAGCTACCGCACTGATAATTGGATATTTCTTAGGTGGAAGTCTAGGAATTGGTACTTTAATTATGGTTTTTGGCGGTGGTTATTTCGTGCAATTTGCCTTTAAGATATTTAAATTTGATGTTAGAAAGATTGAACACAAATTCATTGATGACTATGTAAGAATCATAAAAGAAAGCCTATCTAAGAAAAAAGAAGATACAAATATAAGTTAATAAATGGATGGATGATTATATAAAACAATTTAGCAATCCTGAAAATGTTCATGTACGAGAATTATACACATAGTTATCAACATATTGTATACAGGTTACATGTAAACAAAGAGACAAGCCTCTAATTATGGAACTTGCCTCTTTTTAAGTTTAGATAATCAAGGCTGGTGAGTTTATTGTCTAGGAATATGTAATATTATGGGTTATAATTTATATATAGGCTAGATGAATAATAGTTATGAACAGTATTGCAGTAGCTATATAGAGGCGGGTAATCTGATTGAGACATAATGATATTAAAATAATACAATATAATTCCACATATGCTGATGACACAGTGGAAATGTGGAGAGAGAGTATGGAGAAGGCTATAGGACAAAAGCCGTTACATACTTTTGAAGAAGATGTATATTTCTTAAATAATGTATTATGCAAGGATAATATAATATATATTGCTTTAGATGAAAGCGATGATAAAGTAATAGGTATGCTTGCTTTTAATGAGAACGAAATAAATCAGCTATATATACACGTTAATTATCAAGGAAGAGGAATAGGTAAAAGATTTCTTTGCATTGCAAAAGGTAATTCCACAGGAAGATTGACGTTATATACTTTTGATGTAAATCAGAAAGCTCAACGATTTTACGAGAGGAATGGCTTTAAGATAATTGGCAGAGGATATGAGAATGAGGAAAATATGGATGATATTAAGTATGAATGGGTAGATAGTATATAAGTTTAGATTAAGAACATAAATTTAAAATACCATCAATGTAGTTAAGGTATATTGATGGCATTTAATTATAGTTAATATTAAAATTGAACAAGTTATATACGTAACTAAATCGCTTTCCTAAGCCACTATCTAGATTCTGATACTACTACGGCTTCTAAGGCAGGTGATTTTCCAACTTGGCCAACAGCATAGATAGTATAGTAATTATTTGGATCCAATGTAACATTTGGAATAGTTAATGCTATGTTGTCTGAACCAGTTGGGTTTATTGTGAAAGTATAAGTTCCAGAAGGAATGCAAGCGTAATCAGTGATATATTTGTAACCAACATTGCTAAACACTGTCATACCATCAGATAATTTTATATCAACAGCTGGTGCATTTGGAGAAAGATGAATAAATCTTATACAGGGTCTCCCAAATTTTTGAGCAGTTATTGGTTCTGGAATAGTATATAAACTAATGTTAGGGTAATTTCCTATTGCTGCTATATTAAATACAGTATTTTCAGGAATATCTACATTTGTATTTATAACAGGACTTGTAGTTTGTCCTGAAGGGTAAACGGTAATATTATAGTTACCAGCAGGAGTAGGCAGATATTGTGAAAATTGTTTGTATGCAAGATTCTTTACAATAAGATTTCCGTTGGCATAAATGTATAAAGCAGGAGCATCTGGGGAGGCGTTGAATACCCTGATGTAAGAATTAGCTTGTCTGGCTCTGTAATAATTACTTGCCTTTTGAGTATATGGACAATGATACATAATATTCTCCTTGTATATTTTTAACCAATATTATAATATGAAACAAATATGATAATGTTCGCCTATTGGTTATTTGCTTAGGTACATTATTAAACGTTCTTTTAAAAAGGAGAGATTCTTTAATAGATACTCAAAAGTATAGAGTAGATAAATTGATAAGAAAAATAGAAAAGAGTCAGTACTGTAGCGAATTCAGAGGTTCTAAAATAATAGAATTATACCGCTCACCTTGAATGGTGAGCTTTTTTTATCTAGGAATATGTAATATTATGGGTTATAATCTATATATAGTATAAATTCAACAATGTGGGTAGACAATGACAATAACGAAGGATGTGAGAGACATGATAAGAGATATTATTTGGGATTTTGATGGAACATTGTTTGATACATATCCAGAGACAGTTAATGCGTTTAAGAGAGCTCTTAAGGATAATGGCATAGAAGAGACAAATGAAAATATATTAAAATATATTAAGATTTCTGAAGGTTGCGCTTTTAAGCATTTCAATGGAATCTACGGTTTAGGTGATGATTTCATTAACAAGTTTAAACTATATAAAAGAAATATTAAAGCTGAAACTTGTAAACCCTTCCCATTTTCAGAGGAGGTATGCAAATGGTTTGTAGACAAAGGGGGTAGAAACTTTATCATAACCCACAGAGGAGATTCTACATTAAAGTTTCTTCGGCATTATGGTATGTTGAACTATTTTACAGAAGTAATTACTAAGAAGTATGGGTTTAAACGAAAACCAGATCCTGAAGCATTTCTTTACTTAATTGAAAAGTATAATATTAATAAAAATACTGCATTGGCAATAGGAGATAGAGAATTTGAAATATTAGGAGGAAAGGCTGCGGGAATCAAGGTATGTCTATATAATACAAATAATGTTGATTTTACTGAAACGCCTGATTTTTATATAGAATCACTAAAGAAATTGATTGATATAATAAATTAAAACTCATTTCAATTGTTATTCTGGGGTATAGGAATAGAATGTCAATGGAACTTCAACTGAAATAAGAAGGGAAGAGAAGAAATGACCACATTATTATTGATTATTATTTATATAGCTTTTATTAGTTTAGGACTTCCAGATTCCATGCTAGGAGCCGCATGGCCAACTATAAGAACAAACTTATCTCTACCAATAGCTGGAGCCGGCTTAATCTCAATGATTATATCTGGAGGAACTATTATTTCAAGCATAATGAGTGGTAAACTCATTCGTAAACTGGGAACAGGTAAACTAACTCTAATAAGTGTTTTTATGACTGCAATGGCCTTGCTTGGATTTTCTTTCAGTAAAAATTATCTATGGTTGTGTATAATGGCAATACCATTGGGTCTAGGAGCAGGAGCAGTTGATGCTGGATTAAATAATTTTGTGGCTTTGCATTTTTCAGCAAGACATATGAGCTGGCTCCACTGTTTTTGGGGAATTGGTGCAACAGCTGGTCCAATAATTATGTCAGCTGCGATTACTTTAAGAGGATCATGGCAAAAGGGGTATTTTACTGTTGCAGTGATACAGAGCTGCTTAGTTCTAGTTTTATTCATTTCTTTACCACTTTGGAGAGCATTTCATGATAATGGACAGGAAGACACAATAGAAGAAGATACAAATCAGAACTTATTTAAATTACCTGGAATAGGACCTGCACTCCTTGGTTTTTTCTGTTATTGTGCATTAGAAAGCACTGCTGGTCTATGGGGTGCAAGCTACTTGGTACAGAACAAAGGTGTTGCAGCTAGTGTTGCAGCTGGCTGGATATCAATGTATTACCTAGGCATCACTATAGGAAGATTAATAAATGGATTTATAACAGCTAAATTCAGCAACCCTGATTTAATTCGTGGTGGTCAAGCCATCATAGGTATAGGGGCTGCTTTATTACTGATTTTCAGTCAAAGCTATGTTAACCTTTTGGGATTAATTCTTATAGGAATGGGATGTGCTCCTATTTATCCTTCTATGCTGCATGAAACACCAGTGCGCTTCGGTAAAAATAACTCTAGTAAACTCATGGGTGTGCAAATGGCATTTGCTTATATTGGGACAACCATTGTTCCACCAACTCTTGGGGTAATTTTTGGAAGAGTGGGAATACAGTTTTACCCAATATTTATTTTAGTGTTGCTGATTATTATGTTTGCAAGCAGTGAAAAAATAGATAAAATTGTTGCCTGTAGATCAGCTAATTAAGAGAGGTATATTTTGAGGATTAGGGATTTTATAAGTTTAAGCTGGTTTGGAATAAAAACCATTATATTTAAAATGAGGAAACCAATATTAGGTACAATAATACTTACAGATTACTGTAATTTGAGTTGTAAGCATTGTGCAGTAAATAATATAAATAAAGTAATGTACCCTTATGAGGACATAGTTCAAGAAATGAAGTCATTTTACAATGAAGGTATAAGAATACTATTTTTTTGTGGTGGAGAAACCATGGTTTGGGAGGATGGCAGTAAAACTATTAAAGACTTAATTGATGAAGCAAAGAAAATTGGATTCCTAATAGTAAATATAGTAACCAATGGTACTATAGATTTAAACATTCCTGAAGCAGATGTTATATTTTTAAGTTTAGATGGTGCACGTGAAACTCATAATTATATTAGAGGAAATACCTTTGATAAAATTATGGAAAATGTGGCTAAAGCAAATAACTCAAATATTTGTGTTTATATGGCTGTAAATAATGTAAATTTCGGTGATATAGAAGAGGTATGTAAAATAGTAAAAGAAAATCCAAACTTAAATTCGATTTCTTTTAATTTTCATACACCATATAAGGGTACAGAAAATTTGGCTTTAACCAGAGAGCAGAAAATCATTTCTGTAAATACAATTAACACTATGATTAAGAAACAGTATCCTGTATTCAATTTATTTTCAGCCTTAGATTATTATGTTGCAAATGACTGGGACAGGCCCTGCTACCAATGTATTGTGTCTGAAAATAAGAGAAGGTATGTCTGTGGCAGATGTATAGAAATAGATGGGTTATGTGAAAATTGTGGATATCTTTTTGCAGTTGAATTTTCTCTTCTATGTAAAGGGAAACCGAAAGTTATATTAGACATGATCAAAACCTATTTGAAGTATGTATAGGAGAATGAAATTATGGTTACCAGTATTTTAAGAGTGCTTCTTACAAGGTCATTTAAACCTTTAATGTTTACAGATAAAGCTTGCAATGAAATGAAATTTGATTCAAGTGAGATAGGAATTTACGTACATATACCTTTTTGCAAAACCCTATGCCCTTTCTGCCCATATAATAGGATTAAATACGATGAAGGTATGATAAAACCTTACAAGGAAGCCTTAATAGATGAAATAAATATGGTTGGAAGACAATATAAGGACAAGAAAGCTGTTACAAGTGTGTATTTTGGTGGTGGTACTCCAGCGCTTATGCTTAATGAGCTTGGTGAAATAATAGCTGCATTAAAAGAAAATTTTGATATAAGAGGTAATATTGGCATAGAGCTACATCCAAGCAATATTACTAAGGATAGTTTACTGGAAATAAAGAATATTGGATTTGATATGGTAAGCATTGGTATACAATCCTTTCAAGCAGAATGTCTTAATACATTAGGTAGAAAATATATTGATGGTGCTGAAAAAGTAAGATTAGTTAAAGAAGCGGGATTTAATACCATAGATGTAGATTTGATTTTTGGAATTGCGAACCAAAGTGAGGAGGATTTAAGAGATGATTTTTTAAGAGCATTTCAATTAGGAGCTACACAAGTTTCAACATATCCATTTATTGATTTTTCATATGCCAATAATGCAAGAAAACCTTTAGGAAAGGAAGAAAAAAGACAACTTTTAAGTGCTCTCAAAAAGACTAGTGCTGAGATAGGCTGTGATAGAACCGCTGTATGGACTTTTGGCAAAAAAGACAAGACTAGGTATTCATCTATTACAAGAGACGCCTTTATTGGCTTTGGACCCAGTGCTACGACCCTAACAAAGAAATTTCTAAAACTAAATACCTTTGCAGTAGAAGAATATATTAAGTGTATAAAAAGTGGTAAAATTCCTACTGCAATTACAATGGAATTTAGTGAGAGAAACCGAGCTCTTTATTGGATGTTTTGGAATGCCTATACTTTAGAATTTAATAATGACGAGTTTAAAAAGTTGTTTGGGTTTAATTTAGAAAAAATGTTTAAGATAGAATTAAGAATTGCTATAGTATTAGGCTTATTGAATAAAGTGAAAAATGGCTATCAGTTAACTGAAAGGGGAACTTATTATTATCATTTATTAGAACAGAAATATACAAATAGATATATAGATAAATCCTGGAGAATAGCGAGAGAAAATCCATGGCCAAAGGAAATAAGGCTATATTAAGGCAGTTATATTATAATTATTTATGTAAACTTTAGAACTAAGAGTCTTTTAAAATTATTATGCAGCATGCAAATTTTAGATGAGAGGTCAAAATGAAAAAGAAAAGTATAGTAATAATTAGCCTGATAATAATATTATCATTTACTTTTTACTATGTATTTGAAGTAAACTATGATACTAGAGGCTATATTGGAGCTTTATTAAATAAAATTGAGGGTAAAACATTAAATAATAAATTTCAAGTGAAAATTAAATCAGGAGATTTATGTACAGACTATAATATTGATACAGCTCTTAAAGATATTGATAAATTAGGTCTTAATACTATAGATATCCCTGTTGTTATAAATATCGCAAGTCTAACTGCAAGTGATATGTCAATTGACAATTACAGTAAGGAACAGGCAATAAAGCTTATTAAAAAGTTAAATGGGAAAAAGATAAATATTATACTAGATCCTTATCCGTGGATAGAAAATGGCAGTAAGTTTGAAACTGAGTGGTATCCTAATAATATAAATGATTTTTTTAACAATTGGAAAACAAAAGTATTAAAGCCTTTAATTGATGAAGTTGCTGTGCCTTATCATGTAGATGCTCTTAATATAGGCACAAGCTTTACAAAAATAGAACCTGAGGAAGACCGATTCTGTGACATGGTGGATTATGTAAGAAATTATTACAAGGGGCTTATTACCTATAGAACAAGCTGGTGGAAAACAGCTGCCTGGGATGATAGTTTCACTAGAGAATATGAGAAGAAATTAAGTAATAAGCTATTTTCAAAGTTAGATTTTATTTCTATTGCCGCTTACTTTGAACTTACTGAAAATAATACCAATACAGTAAATAATTTAGTGAATGCCCTCCAAAGTACAGAAATTTATAATAGAAAACAAAATGTAAAACAAGAGATTAAAAACTTTTATAGTAAGTGGAATAAGCCCATATTTTTCGGGGAATTAGGATTTCCACCAATTGAAAAAGCATCTATGGCACCCTGGAATCCATTTCTGCAAGAAAAAGCAAATGGTATCGAACAGGCTAATTGCTTTGAGGCTTATAGAAGGGCTTTTGAAAATGAGCAGTGGAACTTAGGTTTTTCAATATTTGCTATTGGTAATGAGGGGCCTTCCAACCATTACTATCCCAGTGACTATAGCGTTAATGTTATTAAAGGGTGGTACTCGAAATAGATAGAATGGCAATAGTTCTCATATTGTTTTTATAATGAAACCTCGTCAATATAATTGTTATCAGCACAACTATCATTTGATTTGTAGGATAATATGTTATAAATGAGGGCACTTGAAACTATAAAAGACCCCCCGATAATCCCTTTTATTCCTAATTTTTCACCTAACATTATGAAAGAAAGCACAGCAGAAAATACAGGCTCAAAGGAATATATTATACCTATATTGGAAGGGGGAACCACTGTCTGGGCAAAACTTTGTACTGTATATACGAAGGCAGTAGCTATTATGCCAGTAAAAATTAAGGACATCCAGCCTTGTAAACCAATTGAGCTTACTTTTGGAAAAGTCTCAAAAATAAGGCTTCCACAAAAGCCAAAAATACTAACAAAGCCAATTTGCAATAAACTAATAACTAATGGATTATGTCTTTTTACATATAAAGCAGTGAAAATAATTTGTAACGAATAAAATACAGCACTTAATAAGCAAAGCAAGTCACCAGTATTAAAACTCATGGTTCCAGAATCTGTACTGATTAAATAAATTCCTACTACAATAATAACAACACTTATTAAAACTTCTTTTGCTATTGGTTTTTTAAAAATTAACCATCCTAGAATAGGAGTGAATAACACAACCAGGGAAATATAAAATCCGCTGTTTGTTGCAGTGGTATATTTAATACCAAAATTCGCAGTTAAAAATCCCATAAATAAAAAAATTGATAGAATAAGAGCAGGAATAATTATATCCTTTTTAAAGGCACTTTTTATACGATTAAAATAAATTATAAATAATATTAAGCCTGCAAATAAAAAACGTATACCAATAAAGAGCAAAGGTGGAACTGTTTCAAGTCCAATTTTAATAACAGGAAACTCTGCTCCCATAAAAAAAGTAACTATAATTAATAGTAATATATACTTATAATTTTTCATAAAAATTTTTATATCCTCCATCTATAATATTAACAAACTTAAGCTATTTAACCTCTCTCCAAATATTGTTAATACTCAGATTTAATTATACCATATTTTACTGTGAAGCATGATTAAGATATTATATATTTATAATACAAAAATAAGAATTGTAATTCCTTTATTAGAAAGGTTGTAGATTTATATGGATAATGATACTTTGTGGTATATAGAAAAACAAATTGAAAGAACTATAAACAATTTAAGAAAACGCAATATGGAAGGCTTTTTCGTTGAAGATGAAAAAAATCTAAAAAAGATTTTGAATGAACTTATAGATGAAAATTCTGTGGTAGGGGTAGGAGACTCCATGACACTTTTCGAAACTGGTGTTATAGATTTTCTTCGTGAAGGAAATTATACCTTTTTAGATAAGTATAGAAAAGGTATTACAAAGGAAGAAAAACAGCTAATTTATATACAAAACTTTTCTGCAGATACTTTTATATGTAGTACCAATGCTTTAACTGAAGATGGTGAACTTTATAATATAGATGGTAATGGAAGTAGAGTGGCACCAATGATTTATGGTCCTAAGCAGGTTATTTTAGTAACTGGAATAAATAAAATTGTTAAGGACATAGAAGAAGCAGAAAAAAGAGTTAGAAATTATTGTGCTCCAATTGACGCAAAAAGATTAAATAAAAATACTCCATGTACTACCTTGGGTTATTGTATAGATTGTAAAAGCCCAGATAGAATATGTAATGATTTTACAATTATTAGAGGTCAGTTTATTAAAAACAGGATAAAGGTAATTATTGTAGAAAAGCAGTTAGGATATTAATGTAAGGAGAAAAAAAGATGAAGTATGAATGGAAAAGAGAAGAAAAAAATTTATATATGCCAAAACAAAAACCTGAGCTTATAATAGTACCAAAACAAAAGTTTTTTATGATAAGCGGAAAAGGAAATCCTAACAGTGAGGAATTTGCAGAAAAGGTAGCTGCCCTTTATTCAATGGCTTATGCAATTAGAATGATGCCAAAGCAAGGGTATACACCAGAAGGATATTACGAATATACAGTATATCCATTAGAAGGAATTTGGGATCTAACAGAAGAAGGTAGGAAATTAGCTGCATTAAATAAGGAAGAGCTAGTATATACCATTATGATAAGGCAGCCTGATTTTGTGACAAAAGAAATTGTAGATAGGGCATTTGAAAACGTAAGAAAAAAGAAACCTCATCCCCTGCTTAATGAAGTATACTTTGATACTATTGAAGATGGCTTATCTGTACAAATGCTTCATGTAGGGCCTTATGATGATGAGCCCCAAAGCTTTGCAGTAATGAAGGAATTCATAATAAAGAATAATCTTGAAATAACTACCTTAATACATAGAGAAATATATCTTTCTGATGTAAGAAAGGTTGAATCTGAAAAATTGAAAACTGTGTTGAGATATATGGTTAAATCAAAAGTATAAGTATGCCACCTTAATTGGTGGCTTTTTATATATAGTAATGTGTAAATATATGGTTTATAATGTATTTATAGGTTAATATTTAGGAAGATAGGTGTTATAATGCTTTGGAATGCTCCAATTTGGATAAATGAAACACTTGTAAGCATAGTTAAATTCACAATTGGAGTTGTTGTTTATCATAATAGGTTTACTCCACTTCATTTTATTATAAGAAAAGAATACCAGTATAGATATACAGGAGTAAATATAAATTTCTTATATGAAATCCAAGGTGATAAACAGCAGTTAGCTAAAAAAGGTTTTTGATTTTGTCAATAATAATTGAAGTAAATAATATGGCCAAAGGATGATAAATGATGGGAAATAATGAAAGCTATAAAACTGCATATGGAGCAGCATATGCGAGGCTCCTTGAACAGTATCAGCCTAAGGAAATAAGATTATTTGAGGATTCATTAGTTAAAAACTTTTTTGGTAAAACCATTTCTTATTTACTGAAAAATAGTATTATGAGAAGAGTTTTAACTTTTATGTATAATAGCTCTTCAATAGGACTTATGGGTCTACAAGTATGCAGAACTAAATTCATAGATGATATTCTTAAAGAAGCAGTAGATAATGGGATTAAGCAGCTTGTTATATTAGGTGCAGGTTTTGACACAAGAGCATTTAGAATATCCAGTATTAATAGCATAAAAGTATTTGAAGTGGACTTGCCATTTATACAGGATAAAAAGAAAAGTATTTTAAAAAAACATCTTGGAGAATTACCTGACAATATCATATTTACTCCTGTAGACTTTAATATTCAGACACTTGATAAAGTATTAGAGGATAAGGGATTAGATTTTTCAAAGCCTATTATTTTTATATGGGAGGGCGTGACTCAATATATTACTGAGGAAGCCGTAAATAATACGTTGAAATTTATCTCGAGAGCTTCAATTGGAAGTATTGTATTATTTTCTTATATTCTAAAAGAAATAATTGATAGAACCTCGAATTCAGTAGATACAGAATTTATAACGGATTATTTTCAAATGGGTGGTCAAAAATGGAGTTTTGGTATTAACCCATCTGAAGCCAGTGGTTTTCTAAATCAATATAATCTTACAATAATAAAAGATGTTGGAGCTACTTATTATAAAGAAAACTATTTAAAGCCAATAGGACGTAACCTACCTGTATCAGAAATTGAAAGAATAATTTATGCAAAGATAATTTAAGTTTTGATAGTTAATGAGGAGAAACTTATGAAAAGACTTATGATTGGCCAATTTGATAGATTTGATATAAATAGGCAGAATAGAGATTTTAGAGATTACTTTTTTGGAATTGAAGTTAATCAGATGGAGTCACTAGGTGAATTGGAAGTACTGAAAGACAATGTTAGGTATAGAAACTTAAATATAGGTATTCATTTTCCACTATTAAAAAATCAATGGAGATCAAGAGACCCTCAATATCTTTCTAAAGATAAAACTACTTATGATGAGTCAATAACTTATATGGAGAAAGAATTTGAGAGGGCAGAGAAATTAAATCCTGATTATATTTTACTTCATTATCCAAAGCCAGTTATATTAGATGATAATGTTGATTGGTCATCTTGGAGATTTTATGATAATACTGAATATTATTATGAGTCAGAGATATCATATGAGTATTTTGAAGAAAGAAGTAGAAGTTTTTTCAAGATATTCTCTGAATATGGGAAGAAGTATAATTTTGTCCCTGTTTTAGAATTGGATGGATTAAATAGATATATATATGGAACAAATCTGCTTGAAGACTTACTAGAGGAATATCCAAATATTAAATTATGCCTTGATTTTGGTAGAATACACTTGCAAGATTGTATTGATGATAATTTTTCAGCTAGAGAAATAATTACGCGGTACGGGGAATATACCTATTTAGTACATTTGTGGAATGTTAAGGTGGATACAAATGTGACAGATGCTCATTATCCAGCACTTAAATCATTAAAGGTACAAGATGGCTGGGGCGATATGGAAGCATTTTTTAAAACTCTGAATGAGGTAAATGATAATTATAAGGTTTTATTTGAACACAAATCCCACTTAGTTAGTGATGAAGAGCTGGAAGAATGTTATCAGTGGGTGGGCGAGCTGGTTAACTAAATTTTGGAGGTTATACATGCTAAGATATCGTAAATTTGATAAAGAAAGTGATTATGATATTATGCGCAGCATCCTGCAGCATAATTGTATGAAAACTGGACATATATATCCTCAGTTACATATAGGTAATTTAGATTTTGAAAGATATGCATTTGAAGAAAGTCCAGATATATTGTATAAGACAACTTGGCTTGTATCAGATGAAAAAATGGTAGTTGGGTTTATTACAATTCAAGAAGAAGAGTTTTTTATTACAGTTCTTTCAGAATTCAAACACCTTATAAAAAATATACTAGATTATATTGAATGTATATGTTATATGAATAGGACTACCATTACAACAGAGGCTAATAGTGAAGATAAGTTCTTAAGTGGTATTTTAAAAGAACGGGGATACATCAAAACGGATTATTTCCGCTATTGTGGAATATGTGATTTATCTAAAATACAATTGTATCCTCCATTGCCTAATGGATTCAGCATCCGACTAACTCAGAGGAAGGATGCAGCAAGACGTGTAGAATTATTTTCTCTCGCTACCGGAGGAGTAGGAACAACCTTAGAAAGATATGAAAGAATGATGAATTCTCCTTCATATGGTGATGCAATGGATTTTGTAGTTCAGACGCTAAATGAAGAAATCATAGCTTATTGTACAATATGGGACGACCCTTTCAGTAAGACAGCAATTTTAGAACCTGTTGCATGTGTAGAGGATTATCGGCGAAAAGGAATTATGAAAAGCACTTTATTATATGGGATGAATTTGTTGAAAGAACGTGGAACTAAATATATATATGTTGGCACGGGAGGCAAAAATAGTGCCTCACAGGCATTGTATAAGAGTGTTGGTTTTTTAGAATACGGGGTTAATTGTGAATGGCAAAAATCACTACAATATTAATATAAAAATATACCTGGAGTGTTTTAGACAATTGCTAAAGTAACATAAAAATGTAGAGTTATAAAAGATAACAATATTTATACAAAGGAGATAAAGATATGAAAAATACAGCACTTTTAGTTGTAGATGTTCAAAATGTATTAGTATTATCAAAGCCTTTTGCAGTAGAGGAAGTTATTGATAATATAAAAAGATTAATTAAAATATGTAGAGAAAATAATGTTGAAGTAATATATGTACAACATTATGATAAGGTGGGTGGCGAATTAGAGCCAAATACAGAGGGATGGAAAATTTATAAAGAAATAAGTCCAAATGCAGATGAAAAGATAATAAGTAAGCAGTATAATTCTGCTTTTAAGGAAACAGCCTTAAAAGAGTATTTAGATAATAAAGGTATAGATCAGCTAATAATTACAGGTATGCAAACAGAGTATTGCATAGATACTACTTGCAAAGTAGCTTTTGAATATGGGTACAAGCTAATTATTCCTGAGAAAACTAATACAACCTTCAATAATGGAAACGTATCATCAAAGGATTTATATGAGTTTTATAACTATAATATCTTTAAAGATAGATTTGGTATTGTGGATAGTGTAGAAAAAACAATAAAAATGTTAATAAATAATGCATAAGATACATGAGGGGTTAAAATGGAGATGAAAGGTATTAAGGCTATTTTATTTGATTCAGGACGCACTTTAAATATACCTAGTACAGGACATTGGTTTATTACTCCTAATTTTTTAAACATAATTTCAAGACAAAAATTTATTTGCTTAGAAATACAATTAGAGGTTGCAATGAGCAAAGCCTGCGAACATATTAATAGAATACCATTTGTTAAAACTGAAGAAGATGAATTTTCTATGTTTAAGGAATTCTACGAAATTGTATTAAAAGAGATTAATTATCCTTATATTAATGATGAAACTATTGAACTTTTAGCTTATGATAATGTTTATAATGATAATAAGTTCTTATTTTTTGATGATGTTGAGCCTTCCTTAATGAAACTAAAAGAAAAATATTTATTAGGTGTAGTTTCAGATACCTGGCCATCACTTGAAAGAGTATTTATAAATAAGAATCTAAAACAATATTTTTCTACTTTTATAATGTCCTCCATTTATGGATCAAATAAAGCAGAAAAACTTTTGTTTAAAATAGCTATTGAAGAATTAAATATAAAGCCGGAGGAAGCAATATTTGTAGATGACAGTGAATCAAATCTTATAACAGCAAAGGAATTTGGCATGCTTCCAATATTAATTGACAGATATGAAACGCAAGGCCTTAAAAGTGAGTTTCCTATAATAAGATCTTTAAAGGAATTAATAGAGTAATAAATATTTTATATTGAATATTAAACCAGATTTCTTAAAAGATAATCTGTTAGTAATACCATCTCATATCAATCATATAATAAACAAGAAATAGGATTTCTATTTAATAAGGGGGAAAGGAATGAAGATAGTATACCGACTATTATTTGGTTTACATTTGTTTGTAGGGATAGGTGCCTTAGCAGGTGGATTAGCTGCAATTACAAATCCTTTTGGACCTATGGGGATGACTATAGAACCACTAAAAAATTCACCTTTTCACAATTATTTAATACCAGGAATAATACTTTTCGTTATAATTGGCTTAGGTAATATTATGAGCGCCATGATGTTCCGTTTTAAATCAAGATATCAAGGGTATATAAGCAGCATTTTCAGCTGGGCTTTAATGATTTGGATTATAGTACAATGTATTATGTTAAAATCCATAGTTTCTTTACATGTTATATATTTCATCATTGGATTAATCGAGGCAGTCCTATCCATGATTATTTTGTTTGAGCAACGCTTATTTCCAGCAAATATTATTCAGAAGTTTTCTAAAAAATAAAATGAGGAATTAAATTAAGGAGCAGGCTTATGGATAATAAAGAAAATAAAACTTCACGCATATCTCCAACAATTATGCTAGCTATAGGTATCATATTTTTAATCCCCTCAATATATAATCTAGTTAAGAATTTTCACCTTTACTCACTTACTGTAGATTTAATGCCCTTAATTATAGGTGGTATATTATTTGCTGGTGGAATTATTAGATTGTCTAAAAAATAGGATTAAGCAAGGGGCTACAGTTAAGATGACTTAACTGGAATCCCTAGCTTTTTAACACTTTCAATCATTTCTTGCCATTCTGTAATCATTATATTCAGGTAATCTAGGCCAACTTCAGTAATTCTATAGTACTTCCTGGCGGGCCCGCTTGGAGAATCTTTTGTATAGGTTTCTGTGTAGCCATCAGCATTAAGGCGTCGAAGTATGGCATATATTGAGCCATCATATACATCATTAAACTGATCTTTTACAGTTTTCATTATTTCATAGCCATATAGTTCTTCCTGTTTAAGCTGAAAAAGAATACACAATTCTAATACACCTTTTTTGAGCTGCGTATCCATTTTATTTCACCGGCTTTCTATTGGTATCCTCGATCACAAGAGTTCCTGCTATTTTGTCTTGGACAGTATTGTTTGATTTTGAAAATAGTGCCCAGAAGAAAGAAACAATGTTTGAGATACCAAAGGTAAGACCTGGAATTATAATTTTACCAAGAAGCTGACGTAGAATTATATCAACAGCTTTTAGGCTACTTTTATTAGTTTTTACAACCTTTATACCCATTAAATACATACCTATAGTTTTGTTTTTCAGGATAATCATTACCACAGTACCATATAATAAGAAAATTAAAGTAACAGTTAAATTAATAGCTATTTCTACATTTGTTGGTCTATGAGGAATAGCAAAGGTAAATAAAATAAATGGATTAATTGGAGCTATAAACAATGCATTAATAATGCCATAGTAATTAATTATTGCTAAAGGCAGCAAGGATAATATTGAGTCTATAATAAATGCAGCAATTCGTTTACCAAATGATGCTATCTCATAATTAACTACCTCACTTGACTTTGATACTCTCGTATCTGTGTATTCATCTAAAATGTTTTTAGCAACTATAGAGGGTGAGCCTATCATATTAGAGGTTTCATCTTCTGTTTTATTATCATCCTTACTTGATTCAAATATTTCAGCATAGTCCATTAAAATATTTTGCAAATCATCATTATCAATTTTACCATGAAGATTATTTTCTAATTCCCTTAAGAATTCATTCTTATTCATTTTTATTCCTCCAAGACTATTGTTTATTAATTAATAGCTTGAATACAGTATACCATACTACTGTGCAGAGAACAATAGTGAAGATGTAAAAATTTACAAAAATTCCTGCCATCTTTTATATGGAAACGTGTAAACTTATGGATTATAATTTATATAAAGGTGTTATCTGAAAAGGAGAAAACAATTGAAGATAAAGGTTTATACACTAAATGCTTTTGCAAAGACAAATAATGGAGGCAATCCAGCAGGAGTAGTTCTTCATGCAGATGAATTAACTGAAGAACATATGCAGGAAATAGCTGCTAAGGTAGGGCTTTCAGAAACAGCATTTATACAAGAATCTAATAAAGCTGATTTTAAGTTGCGGTTTTTTACACCTAATAAAGAAGTGGACTTATGTGGACATGCTACTATTGCAGCCTTTTATTTGTTAGCAAGTAAAGGAGAAATTCAAAGTGGAGAGTATTCCGAGGAAACAAGGGCTGGAGTTTTAAAGGTTCAATGCATGAATGATAAGTCTATTTTTATGAATCAGGTGAATCCACAATTCTATGAAATATTGGACAAAAAATATATAGCGGCTACATTGAATATAAGCGAGGAAAATATAAGGCCGCAGCTTCCTATTCAAATTATATCAACTGGACTCCGAGATATTTTTATACCCATTAATTCTTTAGAAGCCTTGTATAAAATAAAGCCTGATTTTGATAAGATTACAAAAGTCAGTGAAAATCTGAATGTTACAGGCTATCACCTATTTTCCTTAGAAACAGAAAATAAAGCTATTGCAAGTTGCAGAAATTTTGCTCCGCTGTATGATATACCTGAAGAAGCAGCAACAGGTACTTCCAATGGAGCTTTGAGCTGTTATTTATATAAGTATGGTATTATTAATAAGAATAATAGTAAAAACTTAATTTTTGAGCAGGGGTATTCTATGGGAAAACCATCAGAAATTTTAGCCAGCTTAGCGATTTCAGATGAGAAAATTGTTGAAGTCAAAGTTGGTGGAACTGCTTTAAATATTAATGAAAAGAATTTAATTATTTAATATGTGGCGAGAAACGTTTCTGTTCCGGGATCCTTTACAAATATACCGCGAGAATCCACGTGTCAAATTTCTAAAGGAGGTCAAAAATGCAAGTATATGAAAATAAAGATATTGACTTAAAAGCTTATGCCCTAGATTCCACTAGGTGGAGTGACTTTGAAGAGTTATTTGGTGAAAGGGGTGCCTGTGGAGGGTGTTGGTGTATGTCCTGGCGGTTAAAAAAATCAGATTTTGAGAGTCAAAAGGGTATTGGCAATAAAAGTGCAATGAAGAGCTTAGTAGATAGTCATGAACCAGTTGGTATACTTGTTTATATAGGAGAAAAACCAATAGGATGGTGTGCTGCTGCACCAAGAGAAAAGTATATTAGATTAGAGAATTCCCGGGTATTTAAGAGAATAGATAGTGAACCTGTATGGTCTATTACTTGTCTTTTTTTATCAAAATTAAGCAGAAGAAAAGGAATTTCTACAGAACTAATTAAGGCGGCCATTAATTATTGTAAGTTAAATGGTGCTGAAATTATTGAAGCTTATCCTTCTGTTCCTTATGATGAGAAGGTTCCAGATCCATTTCTTTGGACAGGAATACCATCCTCATTTTTGAAAGCGGGCTTCAAGATTGCTGAAAGAAGGTCTAAATGGAAATTGATGATGAGATATTATATTTAATTTCTTAAAAAAAGAACAGTGTGCTTATTAGATATTTTTATATTAATTTTAATCTCATCTAAATTAATAATCTTAAAAGTTTAAGGGACAGGTTTATAAACCTATCCCTTATTTAATACAATTTTTTATTATTAATATTTAATCTTATATTTTTTCTTCAGAAGCCTCACCATTAGTATCTAGTTCTTCATTAGATTCTTCTGAAACTTCCTCTATTTCCTCAGAAGTTTCTAGTGCAGTTTCTTCTGATGCTTCCTTAGAAACTTCTCTAGCATCTTTTTTTGCTATATTTCCATTACACAATGCAATTATAGCATAGCATCCAAAGGTTAAGGCTATTAAAGTATTGCTAATATTATCAAGCTCAACTTTTGGAACACTTTTAAAGAAATTAGTTGTCAAAGCTGCAATTACAACTGCAGCAGCAGTTATAATGAACATAATCCAATTTACAGTAGTTCTCCCTGCAGAAGCTGTTTCAAAAGAAGCAATAAGTACAAAAACAAAAGATATTAATGAGAATACTAAAAATACTATGGAATTAATTTGCATTCCAAAGAAGGCGAAAAGTATAATATTAACAAAAGATAATAAAACTAATAATGCCGTAATTATAAAGCTGAAGCTAATGCTCCAGTGAGACTTAAACAGTATTGCTTTTAGTGGGTTCAATGGTTTATTTGTTTCAGTCATTTAAATGACCCCCTTGTGTTTTAATATTCTAACCACTATTTTATGGCATTTTTATAATAATGTAAAGCTAAATATTACTAAGTATAAGGTATATTTGTTAATAAATACCGTATACTATTTGCTTACTATTTCCTCTAATTTTTCCGATAAATAAGTTCTTAAATCCTTATCTCCGATAAATGTGTTGTCATCAAAGTCACTTGGTTTTACTCTGAAGAAATTCACAATTAATTTATTATCTGATATTAGATATTCATCTAAATGAAGCGGAGAAAATATAACTTCTAGTTCCTGAAATTTTGAATTAGGATACTTTATGTTTAAACTTTCAAGCAAGGAATTTAAATTCAATTTTTTTATTGGAGCTACCATTAAATTTGTATATTCAAGGTCTTCCATCATCCAAAGGTTATTATTATAAAATCTTCCTTCTTTTCTATTGTTAGAAGTGAAGATTTCTCTATTTTTAATAGCACTTAATGCTCTTCTGACGGATTCCTCATTAAATTCAGAATCATAGGCTAAGGTAAGCCCTGGCATTGTAGTCACATCGTAGATAAACATTTCAGATACATTTTCTCTGTCATTCACTGCCTGCCAAAAATATAACATGGCTTCTATGGCATTTAAATTCACTTTAATGGCATTTATCATAATTAATTCTCCCTTCAAGTTAAGTAATCTAGAGATATTATACCACTAATATATATTTTATAACAATTATAGCCCTAATAATAATACACTTCTACGTATATATAATTGCATAGGAATAATGAACCATAATTAGTTTAATTATACTTTGAAATAAAGGCTCCATTATTTTATAATAGTTTATAAATGGAGTTAAGTGGTTGATAAGCAGTTAATCCATTATTATCAGCACACAGTATAAGGATTACTAGGAGGGATGATGAGAATGATTAAATATTTATCAAAGTATACAGACATTAAAGAATTTTTTTCAGAGCTAAAAGAAAATGAAATATTTATGTACTCCTATCTGGATTTTAAGTGGGATGACATCTTAGAATTGTCAGAAGCAAATAGAGTTAAAATTGAATATATTGAAAAGGGCACTGATGAATACAAGAAATACGGTGAATGTGCAGCAAAGGTAGTGAGATTTAAAGAAAAGGTATATGAATATAAAATAAATTCCAGCGATTCAATTAAAATAGAGGCAAGAACAGAAGAATCTGCACGTGAAAAGCTAATGAGTTATTTATTTAATAGTAATATAATAAAACTTAATAAGGTTAGTTAATAAAGACTCATAATAAGTGAGAAAAACAAGTCCGCTTATTATGAGTTTTTTTGTTTGAATAATTACATAATAAAGGTATAATTATTTGTAATAATTAGTGTTTATATAAAAATACACAAAAAACGGTGGAATTGTGATGATTAAAAAGCCAAAGTTAAAACTGACTATAATTTTACTTGTTCCTATTATAGTGCTGCTTAATATAATAACTGCTAGATTTCCAAGTTTAGTAGAAAAATATTATTCAAATACAATAGATAAGGTTATAAGACAGGGGTTAAGCTTTATTACAAGTCCCTTTCCTAGTTCCTTTGCAGAAATTTTGCTGCCTTTATTAATTATAATTCTTTTTTTGTTTATTTTTATTCTTTTAATAAATATAAGAAAAGCTGGGTTTTTTAATTGTGCAGTTAATCTTACTGTTTATGTTTCAATTTTATATATTCTCTTTATGCTGTTTTGGGGTTTTAACTATAACAGGTATTCCTTTGATAAAATTGCAGGCTTAAAAGTAGAAAACTCTTCTGAAAAAGAGCTTTATAATTTGTGTGAAGACCTAATAAATAGAGCAAATAATTTGAGAGCCAAGGTAATAGAGAATTCTAATGGCGTTATGACCATTAAAGGTGGTTTTAATAATGTATTTAAAAGAGAGCAAATAGGTTTTGATGCTGCATCTAAAATTTATCCGGAATTAGGAGGCAGTTATGGACCTCCGAAGAGAATATTGTTATCCGAACCTATGAGCTATACGGGAATTACGGGCATATATATACCCTACACAGGAGAAGCAAATGTAAATATTAATGAAACTGATTTTATGCTTCCATGCACAACTGCACATGAAATGGCTCACCAAAGGGGTTTTGCAAGAGAGGATGAGGCAAATTATATAGCCTATGTAGTTTGCAGCATGCATCCTGACGTGGACTTTCAGTATTCAGGAACAATGCTAGCTCTTATATATTCTATGAATGCCCTTGCAGATACAAATTATAATGATTTTAAAGAGCTTCGAAGTAAATATTCTCCTGGAGTTTTAAGAGATCTTAATAATGATATTAAGCATTGGAAAAAATATAAAGGAAATACTGAGAAAATAACAAATAAGGTTAATAATGCATACCTTAAGTCAAATGGTCAACAGGATGGAATAGCTAGCTATGGAAGAATGGTAGATTTACTACTTGCAGAATACAGAAGCAAGAAGCTTGTTTACCATCAATAAATTCAAGATATATTAACTTATCAAGATAAGATTAAAAGAAAGATTGAAAGATTAAGGTATAAACTTATAAACACATAGGTAAGCCTATGTGTTTATAAGTTTTTATAATCTTCACTTTGAGAATTATATTTGGAAGAATCTTTTACATGGTTCAATGGTAAATTCATCATATTAGGATGTCTAGTATCAATAAAGTCTGAAGCATGCACATCTCTATCAATAAAGCCAAAAAGTTTATGCATTATAGGTTCTTTTCTCATATTGTACTCCCTTCTGTCATTACTGCCATTGGATTAAATTGTAATTTCATTTTTACAATTAATAATATGATGTGCAGTTATCTGGAAAATTATACAGGTAAACTTTGTGAATAATGGTGCTTTTAATAAAATAAAATATATAGTACACTAATATTAATATACAAAGAGGGGGCGTTTATATGTATGAAGGTGGATTAAGAGAAAATTATGAGTATAGAGCTGAGGCAAGAAGACAGCTTAAGGGAAAATGGGGCATGGCTGTCCTTGTTATATTAATTTCTTGGCTTATTATTAGGGCATTTAGCTCAAATGGATTTTTATCATATTCCTATGTTAACGGACAGTTTGTAAGAGAATACAGCAACGTCAATAGTTTTGCATCTTTAGTAAGCTTAATATTATCAGGACCCATAGCTTATGGAGTTGCAACTTATTTCATGAAGGTTGCTAGAAATGGTGAGCCACTTTTAGAAGATATGTTTGGAGGTTTTAAGTATTTTATTAATACTTTTTTAGTGAATTTAGTTACTGGAATTTTAACAATATTATGGACGTTATTATTTATCATTCCTGGCATAGTTGCTGCTCTTAGATATTCTATGGCTTATTATATTATGAATGACAATCCAGGGATAACTTGTATGGAAGCAATTAACCAAAGTAAAGAGATGATGAGAGGACATAAGGGCAAGCTATTTCTGCTTACCTTAAGTTTTATTGGTTGGGCATTACTTTCAATATTAACTCTTGGTATTGGACTCTTATGGGTAGGTGCATATTATAACACAGCAAAAATCAATTTCTATGAAGATCTAAAAAGAATTAATGGTGCAAATAATTACACAGAAACAGTTTAATTAAAAACCTCTATCATACTTTGATAGAGGTTTTTAAATTATTACTCAATTGCTAAATTGTTAATCCATTTCTTTGAAAGTATTCTTGGAAGACCAAGTATAAGCTTATAAACTTCCTCCATAAATACTAGAGTATAAACCCAATATACTGGAAGATGCCAAACAAGACCGCCTAAAAAGGCTAGAGGAACACCAATAAGCCAAACTCCGCTTGTATCTAAAAATAGGCAGAACTTTGTATCTCCTCCGCTTCTAAGTATTCCTACAATTGAAGTAAAGTTAAATACCTTAACCCATAAAAATACTGAAAATACAATAAGGTTTTTTGCTGCATAATTATATACAGTAGGAGAAACCTTGTAGGCTGATAAAATAAAGTGAGAGTTAAAATAAACGAATATACCTCCAATTATTGCAAGTGAGGGGCCTAGAATAATAAAGCGTTTTGCATAGATAAAGGCTTCTTTTTCATCACCTTCTCCAATCTTATTGCCAATCATAACAGCACATGCATTACCTAATCCCATAAATATTACCCAAGTAATTCTTTCAATAGTACTAGATATATTTGTAGATGCAATTACCTCAGTACCCATTCTTGCATATACCACTGAATAAAGTGTAACACCTAAGGCCCAGATAGATTCATTCATTATTACAGGTATGGTAACTTTGAAAAAATTCTTTATAAAATCAGCTGACAGGTCTAATAATTCCTTAAGTTTACCGGCAATAACATTTTTAGTTTTATATACAATGAAAAGCAGCAATGTCATTTCTATAATTCTGGCAATTAGGGTTGCAAGTGCCGAACCTTGAACTCCCATTTTTGGAAGGCCAAAATATCCATATACCAGAGCGTAATTTAAAAAAGTATTTATACCAAGGGCGGTAATACTAACAAACATTGGGATTTTAACCTGTCCGGTGCTTCTTAAGGTAAAAGAGTAGGCAAAGCTAATAGAAGTAATAATATAGCTAAAGGCAATTATTCTTAAGTATTGACCACCAAGTATAATTACATCTCTATCCTTTGAGAAGATACCTAATATTTGCTCCGGAATTAATAACCCTCCTATGGTAAATATTAGAGCACCTAAACCTCCAGTTATTACGCAGATACCTAGAACTCTTTTGATATTTTTGATATCTTTATTTCCCCAATATTGAGCAGTAAAAATAGAAGAGCCGCTGGTTATTCCAAATAATAAGAGATTTAAAAGAAAAAAATATTGATTAGCTAAGCCAACGCTTGCAATAGCTCTTTCACCTAAGCCGCCTATAATTATGGTGTCAACTAAATTTAAAGATGATAACACAAGGTTTTGCAGTACTATAGGTACAGCTAGTCTTAGTAGAGCTTTAAAAAATTTCTTATCCATAAAAAGAGAAAATAAACCCATAAACCCCTCCAGAAAATTAAATTGAAAACAATCACAGAAATATTGTATAGTATTTCTCTAATTATTTCTATATTCAAATAAAATAGTTTTGCATTTTGTAGTTTTTTATTTCTTTCTGTATTAGAATAGTACTTAGGTCTATTTTTCTATCCAGCTTTACTTTTTATCTTTGCTTTTTAGGGGGGGGATTTTTATTAAAACTTTTAAGGCGATTAAAAAACTTGATATATACGGAGGTTTACCTCCTACAATCTATATTTTAGCTATAGTTAGAGTTGTTAATGCTATGGGTAATTTTGTTTATCCATTCTTAACATTATTTTTAACAGAACATATTGGACTCAGCGATAAGGATGCAGGTACATATTTTATGTTTAGTGCATTTGCCCAAGCAGCTGGTTCTATAATAGGCGGAAAACTAACAGATCACTTTGGTCGTAAAAAGCTATTTATTACCTTTCAAGGCTTTGCAGCCTGCTGCTTTGCACCTTGCGCTTTCTTAGGAAATTCCAGATTGATTCCTATATTGCTAATTACCTCAGGCTTCTTTATGAGTGCAGCTCAGCCAGCGAACTCAGCAATGATGACTGACTTAACTAATAAGGATAACAGAAAGTCAGCCTTTTCACTTCTCTATTTAGGAATCAATGTAGGCTTCTCTATTGGGCCTATGATTGCAGGCTTTCTATATAGAAATTATACCAGCCTTATATTCTTAGGTAACACAGTTTCTATAATAATATCCCTAATAATTTTAACCATATTTATTGAGGATACTATGCCCAGTAAGGAGGAAATGGAGGAAAGCAAAGCCTCAGCTGATGATGAAGCAGCAGAAGACTCCAGTGTATTTAATGCATTTCTTAAGAGACCTTCATTAATGTTTTTTATGGTTGGAAAAACAATAAATGCCTTTGTGTATTCAACTATCGGTTTTGTAATTCCCCTGCAAATAACTAGAACTTTTGGAAGCGGGGTAGGTTCCAAGTATTTTGGGTTTGTAATGGCCACAAATGGGATAACGATAATTATATTAACAACCTTAATAATTAAAATAACTATGAAAATACCACCTGTTTTAAATATTGCATTAGCAGGAGTCTTCTATGCCGTAGGCTTTGGCATGCTTGGATTTGTAAATAGTTTTCCGCTGTATATACTTTCAGCAGTTTTGTATACTATAGGAGAAATTCTTGAAGCTACCAATGCAGGTGTATATATTGCAAACCACTCACCAATGAATCACAGAGGAAGATTTAATGCAGTTATACCTCTAATAACTGGAGTAGGTGCTTCTGTTGGACCTTATGTCTTCGGAAGATTTATTGGTGCTTATGGCACACAAAAGCTTTGGATTATGTGTTTTATACTTCTAATGATTTCAAGTATCTTCATGAAATGGCTTAGAGGTTTTGAGATAAAACAAGAAAGTAAGAGTTTAATAAAGGCATAACTATAATAGAGTTAAAAAAATAGTTCAGGTGCTTAACCTGAACTATTTTTCAATATATAGAATTCCTATTGTATTTGGTCCGCAGTGGCTGGAAATTACACAGCCAGCTTCAGTTATAATGACTTCATTAACATCAAGATTTTTTTTAAGCTCTGACTTTAAGTATTCTGCGTCATCACTTAAAGAATGAGTAACCATAATTCTAGCAGGATCTATATTTTCTTTTTCTTTTATTACATTTGCAAGCATTGTATTCAGTGCTTTATCTCTTTTTCCCATAAGTTTTTGTGCGGGTACCATACTGCCATCAACTACCTTAACTACTGGTCTAATTTTAAGTATACCACCCACAAGACTTTGCAGCGCAGAGCATCTGCCTCCCTTATATAGATAGTCTAGGGTATCTATTATAAATTCAGTTTTAACTTTAGGTACAAGTTGTCTTACTTTCAGAGCAATCTCTGCTGCTGGCAGTCCTTGATTTTTGAAATCAACAGCCTTTAAAACCAAAAGTCCTATTGCTGAAGATAAGTTTAGCGAGTCAATTATATGAATTCTTCCTTCAGGAAAGTCATTTGCGGCAAGTATGGCGCTTTGAAGGTGTGAAGAAAGTTTAGAAGACAAGCCTATAAAAACAATGTCCATATCTTCATCTATAAATTTTTTAAACACCTTGTAAAAATCAGCTGGTGAACCTGCAGCGGTTTTTGGCAGGCATCCATATTTTTCAACCTTCTCATAAAGTTCTTTTGTAGTAATATTAACACCATCAATAAAACTTTCATCATTAAAATTAACATATAAGGGCACAACTGAAATATCTGATTTTTTTAAAATTTCAGTGATGAGATCACTAGTGCTGTCAGTTATAATTTTAACTTTATTCATTTTACCCTCCATAATATGTATAAATAAATGCATACATATTATTATATCTCAGTTAATTTGGAAAATAAAGTATACAACATGAAACAATTTGTGAATTTTATGCTTTTAAAACAAAATGGCTGTCTCATAAGATTTAGAGACAACCATTCTTAACTTAAACAGTAATTATAATTTTCTACGTTTTGTATATTGTGTGTGAAGAAGTTCATGAGCTTTTTCACCATAAGGCTCACCTAAGAACTCATCATAAAGCTGTTTTATATATGGATTATCATGAGACTTTCTTAGGGTCTTACTTCTATCTTCTGAGTAGAGTCCTTCCATACGTTTTTTAATAACATCTACATCACCATGATTATAAGGCTGACCACCACCGTTTATACAGCCTCCAGGGCAAGCCATAATTTCAATTGCATGATAATTTGCTTCACCATTTCTTATAGCTTCAAGTATTTTTCTTGCATTTCCAAGACCGTGAGCAACAGCAATATTAACATCTATGTCGTTAATCTTTACAGTAGCTTCTTTAACGCCATCCATACCCCTTAGAGAATGAAATTCAACACTTTCTAAGGTTTCGTTGGTTAGCCATTCATAAGCAGTTCTAAGAGCTGCTTCTATAACTCCTCCTGTTGTTCCGAAGATTACAGAAGCTCCAGTAGATTCTCCTAAAGGATGATCAAAATCACCTTCATCTAAGGAGTTAAAGTCAATTCCTGCTTCTTTAAGCATTTTTGCAAGCTCTCTTGTTGTAATAACTATATCAACATCTTGCAAACCATTATTTGAAAGCTCGGGTCTAGCTGCTTCATACTTTTTAGCAAGACAAGGCATTACTGAAACTACAACAATATTCTTTGGATCAATACCCATTTTTTCAGCTAAATAAGTCTTTGTTATAGCACCAAACATTTCGTGAGGTGACTTACATGTGGATGGTATATCTAAAAGGTCAGGGAATTGATGCTCAAAGAATTTAACCCAGCCTGGGCAGCAGCTTGTAAGTATTGGCATTCTGCCACCATGCTGCAGTCTGTGTATAAATTCTGAAGCCTCTTCCATGATAGTTAGATCAGCAGCAAAGTCTGTATCAAAGACTTTATCAAAGCCTAAAACTCTGAGTGCAGCAGCCATTTTACCAGTTACAACAGTACCTGGCTCCAGACCAAATTCTTCTCCAAGAGCAACTCTTACTGCAGGTGCAGTTTGGACAACTACAAACTTTTCTTTATTTTTTAAGGCTCTCCAAACCTTTGGTACATTATTTACTTCTGTTAAAGCAGCTGTAGGACATACTGCAACACACTGACCACAGAAGGTACAGGAGGTTTCAGTCATTGGAAGTCCAAATGCTGGCTGTACTACAGTTTGGAAGCCTCTATCTACTCCTGAAAGTACATTAACTGTTTGAACCTTATTACACATAGTTTCACATCTTCTGCAAAGAATGCATTTATCAAGATTTCTAACTATTGATTTACTTGAGTTATCAATTTCATAGGTTGACATCTCACCTTGATAGGGTATATCTCTAACCCCTAAATCTGCTGCTAAGCTTTGAAGTTCACAGTCAGTATTTTTTGGGCATATTAAGCAATCCTTTGGATGGTCTGATAAAAGCAGCTCTACTACTGTTCTTCTAGCTCTTATCGCTCTAATAGTATTTGTTCTTACCACCATGTTATTAAAAACAGGTGTAGCACAGGAAGGAGCCAGATTTTTTTTACCTTCTACTTCAACCATGCAAACACGACAGGAAGCAGTTTGATTAACCATTTTGGTGTCATGCAGATTTAAATGACATAATGTAGGTATTTTTATATTCAATAATTTAGCAGCTTCTAATATAGTGGTTCCTTCTTCTACTAGAATCCGTTTATTATTAATTGTTACAGTTACTAAACTCAAAATATTCACCTCTTCTTAAAATATTGTAGTAACTACTTTCTAATTATGGCTTTAACAGGACAAGAAGTTTGACAAGCCCCACATTTAATACATTTCTCTTGATCTATAACATGTATAGTTTTAACTTTTCCACTAATGCAGTTTGCAGGGCATTGTCTTGCACATTTAGTGCAGCCTATGCATTTATCTGTTATATGATATTGTAATAGTGATTTGCAAACTCCAGCCGGGCAGCGTTTTTCCTTAACGTGAGCTACATACTCATCCATAAAGTATTTCATTGTACTTAATACTGGGTTTGGAGCTGTCTGACCAAGTCCACAAAGTGAGGTATCTTTAATTGTCTCTGCTAGTTCTTGCAAATCTTCAAGGTCCTGCTCTGTTCCTTTGCCTTCAGTAATCTTAGTCAATATTTCAAGTAGTCTCTTGTTTCCTACACGGCAAGGCGTACACTTTCCACAGGATTCATCAACTGTAAATTCAAGATAGAACTTAGCTATATCGACCATACAGTTATCTTCATCCATAACTATCATTCCGCCTGAACCCATCATGGATCCAATAGCATTTAAAGATTCATAATCTATTGGAATATCTAAATTTTCAGCAGTAATACAGCCCCCAGAAGGTCCTCCGGTTTGAACGGCTTTAAACTTACGTCCATTTTTTATTCCACCGCCGATTTCATAAATTATTTCTCTTAAGGTTGTTCCCATTGGTACTTCAACTAGTCCAACATTGTTAATTTTACCTGCTAAAGCAAATACCTTAGTACCTTTAGAAGTCTTTGTTCCCATAGATGCATACCACTTTGGACCATTTAAAATAATTGGTGGTATATTAGCAAAGGTTTCTACGTTGTTAACGCAGGTTGGTTTTTCCCATAAACCACTAACTGCTGGGAAAGGAGGCTTTGTAGTTGGCTCGCCTCTGAAACCTTCTATGGAGTGAATTAAGGCGGTTTCTTCTCCGCAAACGAAGGCACCTGCGCCATATTTTATAAATACATCAAAGCTAAAATCTGTTCCCATAATGTTCTTACCAAGGAGACCAGCTTCTCTAGCTTCTGAAATGGCTATTTTTAATCTTTCTATAGCAAGTGGATATTCAGCTCTAATATAAATATAACCTTCTGAAGCACCTATAGCATAGCCGGCTATAGCCATTGATTCTATAACGGAATTTGGATCTCCCTCAAGTACTGAACGATCCATGAAAGCACCTGGATCTCCTTCATCAGCATTGCAAATAATATATTTTTGATTAGCTTTGCTTCTTTTAGCAAATAACCATTTTTGACCTGTTGAAAATCCTCCGCCTCCACGGCCTCTTAAACCTGAATCTATCATAGATTGTATTACTTCATCAGGAGTCATTGAAGTTATAACTTTTCCAAGCGCCATATAACCTTCACTTGCAATGTATTCTTCAATCTTTTCCGGATTTATTACACCGCAGTTTCTTAGAGCAATACGATGCTGTTTTTTATAAAAGGACATTTCATCCTGTCTTTTTACAGTTTCTTTTAAGGTAGGCTCCTCATATAAAAGCCTTGTTATGACATTTTTTTTCATGATATGCTCTTCAATTATTTCTTTTGCATCTTCTGGTTTAACCTTTACATAAAATACATTGTCAGGACTAATTTTTACTATAGGGCCCTTTTCGCAAAAACCGAAGCAGCCGGTAATAGATACATGTACCTTGCTTAATAGACCATTAGCTTCAATAGCTTCCTTCATGTTTGCAAGTATCTTATCACTTTGTGAAGCCTTACAGCCAGTACCACCACAAATATGGATTTCTATTTTATCTTCATTTTTAATATCAACAATATGCTTTCTAATATCTAGTAATGGTTTTAATTCAGAGTGAATATTTTTAAGCTCTTCTAAAGAGTGAATTTTATTCAACTTATTTCCCTCCTATATTCCTTATTCTGTAGGTAAGCATTATTAATGCTTACACCTCCTGTATTCCAATTAATTATAATCAGCTAATATTTTGTCAACATCTTCTGGTTTTACATTTCCATAAACCTTGTCATTTACCATTACAACTGGTGCAAGACCACAGGCTCCTACACATCTAAGAGAACCAAGAGTAAATTTACCATCTGGAGTAGTTTGTCCAGATTTAATATTTAACTTATTTTCAAATTCAGCTAGCACATTTGCTGAACCTCTAACAAAGCAAGCTGTACCCATACAGATGTTTACTACAAATTCCCCTCTTGGCTCCGTTGTAAAATAGGAATAGAAACTTACTACTCCAAATACCTGGGAAGCAGGAATATTAAGCTTTTCAGCAACGAAAATCTGCACCTCTTCTGGAAGATATCCGAAGATATGCTGTGCCTTATGAAGAACCTCAATAACTGCACCTTTTTTGTTTGATAGGCTATTAATAAATTCTTCAAGCTCATGAAATTTCTCTTCATTTAGGATACTTTTACACATTTTGAAACCTCCTTTAATATAGTTGATTGTTTGTTAATTAACAAGCTATCTCATGCAAAAAAATAAACGCAAAATATCTACGTTACTAAGTTCATTTTAGATCATAATATCATTATACTAAATATTATTCAAAAAATTAAGTAGTTTTTCAAAATTTTTATAAAATATTTTATAATTTTACATTAAATAATATTCAGTATTTATAAATAAAAGTAATCAGTTAATCAATACTCTCTTATATTCATATTCAAATTAGTAGAATTTTTAGAAAATAATGAGAAAATATCACTATGAATGATATAAATTTAACATACAACCTATATAATAGTTGCTTCATTTTCGATTTGTACTTATTTTAGTAAAATTTATTTTGTTGTTAAATAAAAAACTGACAATGTTGTCAGCTTTTTAATTCTTTTGACAAATATATACTCCCACAATAATTAAAGCTGCTGTTAATAGCTTTATGGGATTTAAAGCTTCCTTTAAAATAAGCACAGAAAGGATTATAGAAAACATTGGTACCAAGTTAATAAAAATAGAAGTTTTGCTAGGGCCAATTTGTTTAATTGACATTTGCTGAACAAGATAGCCTATAACTGAAGGAAAAATACTCATATAAATCACAGAAATATAGGAATAATAAGGGATAGTGCTTATTAGCTTCCAAGGCATTTCATATATTACAAAGGGTATTAGAAGGATAGTACAAAATAAGAAGCTGTAAAAGGTTAAGGTAATAGGAGAGTACCTTGGCATTACCAATTTACTATATACAGAATAAGCAGCCCACAAGACAACAGCAAAAAGCATAAGAACATCTCCATGGTTAAAGGAAAAGGTCTTTATTACATTAAGATTTGCATTAGTAAGTGTAAGGAAAACACCAGTAAAGGATAATATTAAGAAAAAGATTCGGGTGTCAAACTTATTATGATTCCGAACTTAAAAATTAATATATTATTAATTATTCGTAAAAATATTGACTGATACTATTCTATTTGTTATTATTTTTTAGGAGAGTGATGCTTATGAATAAAACATATGATGTAATTATTGTAGGGTCAGGAGCTAGCGGTATATTTACTGCTTATGAACTAGTACAGAAAAACACGAACATTAAAGTTTTAATGATAGAAAAGGGAAATAGTCTTAATAAAAGAAAGTGTCCAATAGATGGTAAGAAAATAAAATCATGTATTAATTGTAAGGTTTGCAGCATAATGAACGGCTACGGTGGTGCTGGAAGCCTTTCAGATGGTAAGTATAATATAACTAATAACTTTGGTGGAGAACTTTACAGTTATGTTGGAAAAGAAGAAGCTTTGGATTTAATGTATTATGTAGATGAAGTACTCTGTAAAATGGGTGGAGCAGAAGCAAAGCTATATTCAACAGAGAATTCGGATCTTAAAGGCAAGGCTCTTCAATATGACTTGCATTTATTAGATGCAAAGGTTAGGCATTTAGGCACTGATAGAAATGTAGGTATCCTTCAAAATATTTATGAGTATTTAAAGACTAAAGTAGATATTTTATTCAATACAGAGGTACTTGAAATTAAAAAAGATGAAAATTTTACTGTTATTGCTAAGGATAATACCTTTACTTGTAAAAACCTAGTATTAGCTACTGGCAGGTCTGGTTCTAAGTGGATTTCAAATATATGTGAAAAGCTTGGAATTGAAACTGAAAGTAACAGAGTTGATATAGGTGTCAGAGTAGAGCTTCCAGCAGCAGTTTTTGAACATATAACCAGAGATGTTTATGAAAGCAAAATTATGTATAGAACGAAAAAATATTCAGATTTCGTTAGGACATTCTGCATGAATCCTCATGGCGAGGTAGTTAATGAAAATACTAATGGTATTGTAACTGTAAATGGACACAGCTATTCAAATCCAGAACTTCACACAGAAAATACCAACTTTGCGCTGCTTGTTTCAAATCATTTTACTGAACCTTTTAAAAACAGCAATGAATATGGCGAGTCTATTGCTAAGTTAAGTAATATGCTTGGCGGGGGAGTTTTAGTTCAAAGGTTCGGTGATTTGGTGCAAGGAAGAAGAACTAATGAGCATAGACTAAATAAGAGTTTTACAAGGCCCACTCTTTCAGCAACTCCAGGAGACTTAAGTCTTGTACTTCCAAAAAGACAGCTTGATGATATAATTGAAATGATTTATGCTCTTGATAAAATTGCACCAGGAACTGCTAACGAGGATACTCTATTGTATGGTGTTGAGGTTAAATTTTATAATTCTATGGTTAAAGTAAATAATAAGCTTGAAACAAAAATAGAAAATTTATTTATTTTAGGTGATGGTTCGGGTGTTACTCATTCACTATCACAGGCATCAGCAAGCGGAGTTTATGTAGGAAGAATTTTGGCTAACAAGTTTGCAATTAATAATTGAGAATGAAGAAGGATGTTAAAGCCCTAAATGGGCTTTAGCGAGTAGTTTTCGAGCGGAAGCGAGTAGGGTAAACTACTCAGTGTTCCGACTAAAAGGAGGTAAATGTCCTAAATGGACATTTACGAGCAATTATCGAGCGGGAGCGAGAGGGCTTAATTGCTCAGTGCTTCCGACTAAAGGGAGGAAAAAAATGTCAGCATTTATAGTTTTAGGAGCTCAATGGGGCGATGAAGGTAAGGGGAAGATGACAGATTACTTAGCTGAAAAAGCTCAAGTTGTTGTCAGATTTCAAGGTGGAAATAATGCAGGCCATACAGTTGAAGTAGGAGATAAGCAATATAAGCTTCATTTAATACCTTCAGGTATTCTATATGGAAGTAAATTAAATGTAATTGGAAATGGTGTTGTTCTGGACCCAAAAGCTATGTTTGAGGAAATAGATTATCTAGAAAATTTAGGAGTTAAAGTTACTCCTGAAAATTTAATAATTAGTGATAGAGCACAAGTTATTATGCCATATCATAAGCTTTTTGATTCCTTAAAGGAAAAAGGCAGAGGGAAAAATGATATTGGAACAACTGGTAAAGGCATTGGCCCTTGCTATACAGATAAAGCTGAAAGAAGCGGTATAAGAGTTTGTGATTTAATTCATCCTGAAGTTTTTAAAGAGAAACTTGAGGAAAATATAAAGGCTAAGAATGAAATTATAACAAAGGTTTATGGAGAAAGCCCTTTAAACTTTGAGGCTATATATAATGAGTACTTAGGTTTTGCAGAAAAGATGAGACCTTTCGTTAAGGATATATCCGTTATAGTATACGATGAAATAAAAAAAGGAAAACAGGTTTTATTTGAAGGAGCACAGGGTACGCTTTTAGATATAGACTATGGCTCATATCCATATGTAACTTCCTCAAATACTATAGCTGGTGGGGTTTGTACTGGAGCAGGAATTGGACCAACAATGATAAATAGTGCTGTTGGTATAGCTAAGGCATATACTACAAGAGTAGGAAAGGGTCCATTTCCAACTGAGTTAGAAGATGAAACTGGAGATTGGATAAGAGAAAAGGGCTTCGAATATGGAGTTACAACAGGCAGAGCTAGACGCTGCGGATGGCTTGATTTAGTAATACTTAAGAGCTCTGCAAGAGTATCCGGTTTAACGAGCTTTACAGTGACTAAAATAGATACCTTAGCTGGGCTTGAAAAAATTAAGATATGTGTTGGATATAAATTAAATGGCAAGGTAATAGATTATTTCCCAGCAAGTCTTGAAGATTTAGCTAAGTGTGAACCAATATATGAAGAATTTGACGGTTGGGATGATAGTGCTTCTAAGGCTAGAAGCTTTGAAGAACTTCCTTTAAATGCAAAAAAATATTTAAGAAGAATAGAAGAATTTACAGGGGTTAAAATATCAATAGTTTCAGTAGGACCTAGAAGAGATCAAACTATTGAGGTAAGCAGCCTATAATTTTATAATTTATTTTGGCAGGAAGAATTTTTGAGGATTCTTCCTTTTTCTTAATTAAAATTTTATAAAATGTTTTATAAATATCTTTATTATTAAATTTAACTCTGCTATAATATAACCATATCATAGTAAAACAGTATGATTTAAATTCATAGAGGAGAGTGTAATTATGATTAATAAAGAAATGACTATTGGCGAAATAGTTAGAAATTATCCAGATTCAGTTGGAATATTAATGAGCTTTGGAATGGGCTGTGTTGGATGCCCAGCATCACAGGCAGAAACTTTAGAAGAAGCTGCAATGGTACATGGCTTTGATGTAGAAGAATTAATTGAAGCATTAAATGCTTAATTACATAAAGGATACTCGGAGGTTAAATCCGAGTATCTTTTATTTTTTGGGAAATAATAAATAAGGTATAAAAGTTTAATAAAAGAAGGTGATTATATGAAGGTTACTGGTAATATGACTATTGGAGAGGTAGTTAAAATGCACAAGGGTGCTGCTGAAGTTCTAATGTCTTTTGGTATGGGATGTATATCCTGACCTGGAGCGCAGATGGAAACCCTTGAAGAAGGTGCGCTAGTCCATGGATTGGACTTAAATGATATGATAGATGCGTTGAATAAATTAAATTAAGAATTTATTATAAGTGAATTAAAAAAGGAGGAGGAATTAAACCTCATCCTTTTTTATATAAAATATTAACATCATTTTTCTATATTTACACTTCCAGAAGATGTATGGATTGAAATTTTATTTTTATCACTTGTTACTGTTCCTTTAAGTTCATGTCTGTTATTATTGCTAGTTACGGTAATAGGGAAACTGCTTCTAATACTGCCGGAGCTAGCTGAAGCATCTAGGTAGAAGTCTGAGTTTTCAGGAAGTTTTACAGTTACGCTGCCTGAGGATGCATTAATATTTATATTGTTATTAAAGGAAGCATATTCAGCTCGTATACTTCCGGAAGAAGAGGAAGCTTTTAAATCACCGCTAAAACCAATGAGTCTTTGACTTCCTGAGGAACTGTTTAATTCTGAGGTTTTTGTAGTAAGATTTTCGGTAGTTAGGCTTCCAGAACTGCTGTTATAATTAAAGTCATCTGCATAAATTTGCTTAATATTTGTGCTTCCGGAGCTTAAATTACAGCTTAAGTTCTTTAGTTTTAAAGAACTTAAATTAATACTCCCAGAAGAAGAGTCAAGCTTAAGATTTCTTCCATATGAAGCTGGAACATTTACATCAAGCTTTAAGTCATAGTTAAAGAATCCAAAAGTCATTATATTTTTACTTTTAGTATTAATATAAAGGGTATCGCCACTTAAGTAACATTCTAGCTCAGGCTTAGTAAATGAGGAGCTGGTTGTAACATTACCATAAAAATGAGCTTTTACTTCTAAGCCATCATAAGGTATTACATTAATTTGAGCACTAGATACATTAACAGAAATAGTATTTATTCCATTAATGTTTATAGACTTTTCATCATTAATGTTATACATGCTTTTTTCTGGACTAAATATTTTAGTATTGGTAAACAGTACTATTGCCCCAATTCCATAAGTAATAACAACTATAGATAAAAGACATAAAACAATCTTTTTTATATTCCATTCGCTTTTAAATTTCATTTTATATACCTACCTTTTTATAATACTAATATTCCATTTGATATATTTATTTACTGCTAAGCAAAAATATTTTATGACATAAAAAAGTCCAATGCAGAAGAGGGCGCCTAAGGCTGTTGTTCCTATGCCAAAAAGTACAGTTAAAATAAATGGTACACTTGAAGGTAAATTTATATAATTAGGAAATAAAGGCGCAAATATAGGACTAAGAGTTACTAGAAGTCCTGATACTGCAATAGATATTGCAGCAGCGGCTAAGCCAATCAAAGCCGCTCCAGCAGCTACGAAAATCCATATAACAAAAATCAAGTTAAAAAAACTAAGTGCCAAAGCTGCAATTATAGATGGGATTATGCTTCTTTCATTACTTTTTAACGTTGAATGATCTCTATAATCTATATTGCTATCTGAATAAGAATTAAATTCTACTTTTTCTTCTTCAAAATTACCGCTATACTGCTTTGCAATGTCAGAAGGACTTCCAAGTTCTTTAATAAGTTCTTCATCAGTTTTGCCATTTTGAAGGCCTATTCTAAAATGCTCTTCATAATCATATAATATGTCTTTCTTCTCTTCCTGGTTAAAAGTTGTAAGAGAAGCTTCTAGAGTTTTTATAAATTCATCTCTATTCATTAATTTAATCCTCCTTTAATATATTGTTAACACCTTTAGTAAGCTCTTTCCATTCGTTAATAAGCTCTTCTTTGGTGGCTTTGCCTAACTCTGTTAATCTATAGTATTTTCTTGGCGGACCTTCTTGAGATTCTTGAAGATAAGTTGTAAAATAACCCTCTCCATTTAATCTTCTAAGTATGGGGTAAATGGTTCCATCAGATATTTCTATGCTTTGGGAAATTTCATTTACAAGCTCATAACCATAGCAATCCTTTTTATCCAGAACTGCTAGTACGCAAAGCTCTAGTATTCCCTTCTTAAGTTGAATGTTCATAATATCATTCCTTTTGGTTATTTTTGTATGTCTATAGTATATCATTCAGTAGTGTATAATGCAATATAGCATAAAATATTACATAATTATTAAATAATATTACTAATAATTGTTAAATGCCTAAAATACTAGTATAATTGTATAAATAGAAGTCAAATAATCTACATACAAAGGATGGAAGGCAATGAGCTACTTATTAAACCTTGATAATATAATATTGCATTTTTTCTCTGTAGTAATTAAGAATAAATTTTTTGATACCGTGATGCCCATCGCTTCAAACATAAATAATAATGGAGAAGTATGGATACTAATAGCAATTGTATTGTTATTAAATAAAAATATTGAAGTTAAAGAAATGGGTATAGCAATGCTTATAGCTTTATTATTAGGATTAATATTAGGTGAAGGTGTTCTTAAAAACCTAATTGGCAGGGTAAGACCTACTTCACCAGCTTATAATTATACCTTTATAATTACACCTCCGAAATCCTTTTCTTTTCCATCAGGGCATACTACTTCTTCTTTTGCTGCTTATGGGGTATGCTTATTTAAAAAGGCAAGATATAGATATTTTGCATTAGCTTTGGCTATAACTATAGCCTTTTCTCGAATTTATCTTCATGTTCATTATCCTTCAGATATACTTGGAGGCATATTACTAGGGCTAATTTCTGCCAAGATAGCAGTTAATATAAGCAAGAAGTTTTTTAGAAAAAAAGTTTTGAAGGGAGAAAATTAATGTCAGGTTTTGTATATGAAAAAGAATATGAAATTCACTATTATGAGGTAGATTATAAAAAAAGAGTTCTTATAACAAGCATAGTTGACTATTTAGAAGACTCAGCAACAAAACAATCTGACGAACTTGGAATAGGCATGGACTATTTAGTTGAAAATAACCTTGGCTGGGTACTTTATAAATGGAATATTCACATGTATAAGTATCCAGTTTATGGAGAGAAAATACTTATTAGAACTTGTCCCTGTGCTATGAAAAAGTTCTATGCCTATAGAACCTTTGAATTATTAAACTCCAATGGTGAGACACTTGGAAAAGCAGAATCTGTATGGTTTTTATTAAATATAGAAAAGAGAAGACCTGTAAGAGTAAGTGAGGATATTCTTAGTGCTTATGGATTGACTTCTAATGATGATAAACCCCTTGAAATAGAAAATATAAAATCGCTTGAAAATTATAATTATGAAAAACAATTTAGTGTAAGATACAGTGATATAGATACAAATAGACATGTAAATAATGAAAAGTATATAGCCTGGGCTATAGAAACCTTGCCATTAGATACAGTATTAAACTACACTTTAAAAAATATAAAAGTAACCTATGAGAAGGAAACAATCTATGGTGAGGACATAAGAGTATTAACTGAAATAGAACAAGGAGAGAACAATATAATTTGTAATCATAAAATTTTAAATAAAGAAGAAAAAGAACTAACACTTCTTAAAACAACCTGGGAGAAAATATAAAAAATCTCCCTTTTTTATTTTATTATATTATAAGATTTGATAAAATATTATATATGATATTGTCAATAATGATAAAAATTGTCGTTGATATAAGAAGGGAAGTTTGGTTGTGGGAGAAAAGCATATACAATCGGGTATAGAGCCTATTGGTAATAGTACTGAACTTAAAGATACGCAGGAAAAACTAGTAAGGGTAAATAGACTTTATTCTATTTTGAGCAAAATTAACCACGCAATAGTAAGAATAGAGGATTCAAAGCTGTTATATAAAGAAGCTTGTAGGATAGTTGTAGATGATGGGCTCTTTAAGGCGGCATGGATTGGAAATATAAATGCAGAAACAAATAAAGTAGAGCTTGTGGCACAATGCGGTCTTGGAAAGAATGAAGAGTGTAAACTGTCAAAGAATTTTACAAAACATAATATTAAAGATTTTAAATTAATAACTAAAGCAGTGAATGATTGTGAGCAGGTTATTTGCCATGATGTTAAAAATGAAATGACTAGCTCACCAATTTACTCTGAACTACTGCTGTGCAAAATTGAATCTTGTGCAGTGTTTCCCTTAAAATTAAATAGCAAGGTTTTTGGAATGATGATGTTTTACTCTGGTGAAGATTCCTTTTTAGAACAGGAAGAGGTTAAATTACTTAATTCCCTTTGTGAAGATATTTCTTTTGTAGTTTCATCAATTGAAAAGGAAGCTGAAAGGAAGCAAATTGAAGAGGATCTAAGGCAAAGTGAAGAAAGGTATAGGAAGATATTTGAGATTTCTCCAGCAGCTATTCTTGTTCATTCCCAATGGATGATTGAATATGCAAACTTAGCTGCAGCAAAGCTTTTAGGTGCAGAAAATCCAGATATATTAGTTGGGAACTGCATTTTAAATTACATAGATAAAGACTATCATCACCTTGTTATAGATCGAAAGAAAAAAATAAAGCATTATGGTGTGGCCATGCCTTTTGAAGAAGAAAAGTATATAAAATTGGATGGAACAGTAATCGATGTAGAAGCTACAGGCGCACTTTTTCCCTACAAAGATAAAAATGCTATGGTTTCTGTAGTTAGAGATATTACTGAGAGAAAAAAACTTGAGCAGCTTAGAATCGCATCTGAAGAAAAGGAAAGACTCTTAATTGAGGCTAAGCAATATGATATATTAAAAACTGAGTTCTTCGCAAATCTTTCACATGAGCTCAGGACACCTATAAATGTTATACTATCGGCAATACAGCTTTTAAATCTATATGCTGATGAAGGTACTATAGATATTAATAATAAAAATATTAGTAAGTATATTAGTACAATGCAGCAGAACTGTTATAGACTTTTAAGGCTTGTGAGTAATATAATAGACATTACTAAAATTGATACAGGCTACTTTGATCTTGAGCTTGCTAATTACAATATAATTAATATTGTAGAGGATATAACCTTATCAGTTTCTGAATATATAGAACAAAAGGGGATAACCTTAATTTTTGATACCGAAGTTGAGGAAAAGATTATGGCATGTGATTCAGATAAGATAGACAGAATAATGCTTAATCTTTTGTCAAATGCAGTTAAATTTACAAACCCTGGTGGAAAGATAATGGTTAATATTTATGATAAAGATACAATGATAATAATATCAGTTAAAGACAATGGCATTGGCATACCAAGGGAAAAGCAAAAATTAATATTTGAAAGATTTCATCAAGTTGATAAGTCTCTAACTAGAAGCCATGAAGGAAGCGGTATAGGACTTTCTATAGTGAAATCTTTAGTGGAACTTCATGGAGGCAATATAAGTGTAAAAAGTGATTATAAAAAGGGCACTGAGTTTATTATTGAACTGCCAGTGAGGTTTGTAAAATCAAAGGGAACACAGTATCATAATACAAATGAAGATAATATTGAGAAAATAAACATTGAATTCTCAGATATTTATTCATAATAAAATATAGGGGCTGCTAAGCAGCCCCTATTGTTTTAAATTATGATCATCGTTATTAGATTTTGCTTTGTAAACTATTAAATAATTAAAAAATGCAACTAAGGCAGCGGCAATAGAAATATATAATAGATATATTCCTAAGGCTTTATCTAGGGATAGTGTTAAGATTGAGATATAAAAAAGGATCGTACCTAATTTGCCAAAGATATTTGATGGTATAACTGTACCTCTTTTGTAAAGAAATAAACCACAGAAAATCATAAATATTTCTTTACCTGCAATGATTATAAGCATCCATATTGGTATATAGGATTTGATTACTAGGCAAGTTAATACAGTAATAAGCATTAACTTATCTGCTAAAGGATCTAGAACAATTCCCACCTTGGTAATAAGATTAAATTTTCTAGCTATATATCCATCCAGAAGGTCTGTAACTCCTGCCAGTAGAAATATACCAACAGCATATAATAAGCTATTTAAACTAGGGGAAAAGAAAGCTATAAGAAATATAGGAATTAAAATTAATCTAAAGATTGTAAGTAAATTAGGTAAATTTATAATAATCCCCTCCATTTTAAGCTTAATATATAATATGTATAAGCTTTGGCATATGTCAATATAATAGCATATTTTTACATTATAGTATAGGGTTTCAATTTGAATGTCATTTAAATTACTTGGAATATAAGGAATTTTAAATAATAGGATTCATCAGAATTCCAAAGTATTGGATGATCTGCAGCCTGGGTTCTAAATTCAACCTGTCGTAATAATCTTTTAGCATCCTTTGCAGCCTCTGCTATAGTCTGTTTAAATAAATCCTCTTTCATAAAATGAGAGCAGGAACAGGTTACAAAAAAACCGCCTAATTTAACCATCTTTAGACCTCTTAAATTTATATCTTTGTAGCCTCTTGTAGCACCTTTTACACTATCTCTTGATTTTGTAAAGGCAGGAGGATCAAGTATTACCACATCAAATTTTCTGCCTTCCTTAGACCATTCTGTAAGCACATCAAAGGCGTTATGGCACTCAAATTTAACTACCTCAGAAAGATTATTAAGCTCAGCATTTTTTCTAGCAAAATCCACAGCGTGCTCTGAGATGTCGATACCAAGTACGCTTTTAGCTCCTGCAATTCCGGCATTTAAGGCAAAGGAACCTGTGTGAGTAAAACAATCTAAAACCTCAGCATCCTTACATATTCTATGAATAGCCGCTCTATTTTCCTTTTGATCCAAGAAAAAGCCAGTTTTTTGACCATTTTCTATATCAACATAATATTTAACACCGTTTTCTTTAATTTGAACCATTGTATCGAAGTGTTCAGTAAGGAAGCCCTTAACTTGTTCCATTCCTTCTAATTCACGAACAGCTGCATCACTTCTTTCATAAATACCCTTAGCACCATAATCCTCTTTAAGTATTTTAACTATGGTAGATTTATATTTGTCTATACCTAGTGCTAAGCTTTGAATTACATAGTAATCCTCAAATTTATCAATAGTTAAGCCGGGCAAGAAGTCCGCTTCTCCAAATACAATTCTGCAGCTGCTTGTATCTATAACCTTTTTTCTGTAGTCAAAAGCAGTCTTAAGTCTCTTCTTAAAAAATTCCTCGTTTATTTCTTCATTTATATCTCTGGTTAAGAGTCTTATTGCTATTTTAGAAATATCATTTATATAACCTCTTCCAATAAATTCATGCTTGAAGTTATACACTTCAACTATATCTCCATTAGTATATTCTCCGTCATATTCTTCTATTTCATCAGTAAAAATCCAAGGATGACCACTTTCAGCTTTGCGGCCTTTGCCTTTATATAAATAAAATTTACATGTCATATTAACACTTCCTTTATTTGACGCTATAAATTAACAATTAATATTAAATAATTATGGTATGAAGGTGCATTAAGGCTTTTCTCTTAGTATAATTAGTTGTTAATTCATTTTAGTATTATACCACAATTAGGTATTATTATATCAGAAAATTTCCTTTGACAGAAGTAATAACCTACTTTAAACTAAAAAGAGTGGCTTGTGGCAGGAGAAACGTCTCCTCACCACATTGCAGCACATGAAAAATGTGGCAGAAGAAACGTCCCTATGCCACTTCAAGGAGAGAAATTAATGAGTATATTAACAGTAAAAAATATAAGCCATGGTTTTGGCGATAGAGCTATATTTGAAGATGTATCCTTTAGATTGTTAAAGGGGGAGCATGTTGGTTTTATTGGAGCAAATGGAGAAGGCAAATCTACCTTTATGAATATAATTACAGGAAAGCTTATGCCTGACGAAGGACAAATTGAGTGGTCAAACAGAGTAAGGGTAGGTTACATGGATCAGCATGTAGTTCTTCAAAGCGGACAAACAATTAGAGATGTATTAAAAGGTGCGTTTCAATATCTATTCGATTCAGAAACTGAAATGAACGAGCTATATGGAAAAATGGGAGAGGTTACCCCAGAGGAACTTGATAAAATGCTGGAAAGAACAGCAGTGATTCAAGACATGCTTGATCATAATGGCTTTTATGTAATAGATGCTAAAATTGAAGAAACTGCTAGAGGGTTAGGGCTTTTAGATATAGGTTTAGATAATGATGTAACTAATTTAAGTGGAGGACAAAGAACAAAGGTTTTACTTGCTAAACTTCTCTTAGAAACTCCCGATATTTTACTCTTAGATGAACCTACAAATTACTTGGATGAGGCTCATATTGAATGGCTTAAGAGATTTTTAAATGCTTATGAAAATGCCTTTATTTTAATATCTCATGACATGCCATTCTTAAATTCAGTAATAAATCTCATATATCATGTTGAAAATAAACAGCTTACGAGATATGTGGGAAATTATGATGAATTTGAAAGAATATATGAAGCTAAAAAGAAACAATTGGAACAGGCTTATGAAAGACAGCAGGCTGAAATAGCAAGACTAGAGGATTTTGTTGCTAGAAATAAAGCTAATGTTGCAACTGCTAATATGGCTAAATCAAGACAAAAAAAGCTTGATAAGATTGATAGAATTGAGCTTTCACAGGAAAAACCAAAACCAACCTTTAATTTTAAAACAGCTAGAGCTTCTGGAAAGGTTATATTTCAAACTAATGACCTAGTTATAGGATATGATAGCCCACTTACAAAGCCCCTTAATCTATACATGGAAAGAGGACAAAAAATTGCTTTGGTAGGCTCCAATGGACTTGGAAAAACTACGCTCCTTAAGAGCTTAATGGGACAAATTAAGCCAATAAGCGGAGAGGCAGAGCTTGGAGACTATCAATATATTGGATACTTTGAGCAGGAAAGCAGAGAGGATAATACTAATACTTGTATTGAAGAGTTTTGGGAAGAGTTTCCTGGATTTACCCAATATGAGGTACGTGCTGCTCTTGCAAAGTGCGGACTAACTACTAAGCACATTGAGAGCATGGTAAAGGTATTATCAGGCGGAGAAGCTGCCAAGGTAAGACTTGCGAAACTTATAAATAATGAAACTAATATATTAATTCTTGACGAGCCTACAAATCACTTAGATGTCGATGCAAAAGATGAATTAAAAAGAGCATTGAAGGAGTACAAAGGCAGCATACTTATAGTTTGCCACGAACCAGAGTTTTATAAAGATGTAGTAACTGAAGTTTGGAATTGTGAGGACTGGACAACGAAAATTTATTAATAATTTTTAAGGGAAGCCTTTATGTTTAGGCTTCCCTCTATGATGTTTCCTTTTTTTCTACACTTACTATATATCTTTCTCATGTTTATATTCTTCAATTTTCCACTTACATTTCCAAACTATTTTTAACATTGCTAAAGATATTATTGCAAGTAATACTGTAAATATTCCAAAAGTATAGGAACCAGTTTCAATTGTTGCAAATAGCTCCATAAATAAACAGATTACTTCTAAAATCAATGCTACTTTGAAAAAATTCTTTATTTTGTTGTATTGAGTAATTTTTGATTCTACATCAGTATACATTACAAAGGGGCCATCTGATGCTTTTTTTTGTAAATATACCCATCTCCACCATTGAGATATGACTTTTACTCCTGCATCCTCCATGAAAGCTGCAAAGTCGTCTTTTTCACCATTCCAACTATCAAGCAGGTCTATTTGATAATTGTATTCCCCGGGCTCACATTTTTCAAAAGTATAAAAGCCAAGAAAGAATTTTTTGAATGCCCAGCCATTTAAACACATTTTTTTAAGCCAATCTTCTTCTTCATCTTTGTCATAATATAGCTTGAATTTTAACATATATTCACATCCCCCTAATCATCCATCTTTTTTGCATTTCTTATAAGCTCATTTAATCTTTTCACTTCATTTTGAAATATTTCTTTTCCTTTATTTGTGATAATATATTCTTTTTTCTTTCTAGATTCCTTATCTTCACTATATAAGTTAACCCATCCTTTTGTAAGCATTGAATTAATAGCTCCATATAAGGTGCCAGGCCCTAATGTCACTCTTCCATCAGTCATTTCATTTACATCCTGAATAATACCATACCCATGGTTAGGTGTTCGTACAGCTAATAAGATATAAAATAAAGCTTCTGTCAAAGGTGTATTGGTATTCAAATATATCAACCTCCAATATATCGTATCATGATATATATAATATATCATCAACCGATATATCTGTCAATGATGTATTAATAATTATATATACAAAAAATAGAAAAACGATACTAAATTATGATAATCTTGAAGAATATTTTTAAGGATAAAGAAAATAATAATCTCGTTCATAACTTTACAGGAGATGATTATTATGACAGTTGGCTCAAAGGTGAAACAGACACTGGCTACTTTGAATTGGATTGAAGGCACCTTAAGAATTTATGCAGACACAAGCGATAATGTAGAAGAAAAAAATACATTTGAAAAATCACTTAAAGTAACACAGGAGGTAATTGCTGATTTGCAGTTCAGAGTAAAAGTTATAGAGTTTGAGGAACCCCAATATAAAGGGTTATGAGTGAGGTGATGGCATAGTGAATATACTTACGTTTTTATTAAGGTCTTTTTTAATGTTTTTTGTAGCTCTCTTTTTTATTAGGATTATAGGTAATGGAAATCTTTCAAAGATGACCTCTTATAAATTTGTTACCTATATGTTTATTGCATTAATCGCTGCGTTAACTTCAGCAAACGTAATTTCAAATCTGATTTTCGGAATCATTGCTCTGGCAGTATGGTCTTTACTTGCTCTGGCATTGGATTATCTATGTATCAAAAGTAAAGCCATGCATGATTTATTTATTGGGAAAGAGACTATTTTAATAAAAGATGGTAAAATATTGGAGGACAATTTAAGTAAAATAAGGGCTACGGGTAAAGATCTTTTAGGAGAACTTCGTTCCAAAAATGCATTCAGTTTAGCTGATGTTGAATTTGCCGTAATGGAAGCAACAGGGGAGCTTAATGTATTACTAAAGTCGGATAAAAAGCCTTTAACAGCACATGATCTTCAGAGAAAGATTGCTCCCGCATCCCAGCCTCAAGCTGTTATACTTGATGGGGAGATAATGGATGATGCTTTAGGAGCTGCTAATCTAAGTAGGGAATGGTTAAATACCGAACTGGACAAAATAGGAGTAATATCAGAAAATATTTTTATAGGTCAGGTTGATTCATTAGGGACTTTATATCTTGATCTTTATGATGATAACATACAGGTTCCACAGAATAATCTTAAAGAATTACTCTATGCCAATATTCAGAAAAGCAAGGCTGACCTGACCTCCTTTACATTAGATACCAATGATGAAAAGGCAAAAGCCATGTATTCAAGGAATGCGGAAAAGCTGAAAAAAATGCTGGATAAATTAGAACCTTATTTGCTGCGTTAAAGAAGTGACTAAAGAAAATTATAATAATCATTATAACAACAAAAAGTATGAAGTGCTAATCACTTCATACTTTTTATTGTTATGAATTTTTATATTGAGGCTCCTCGTTTTGGATATAATCAAGTCTGCCCTTCAGGTTATCTATTATTTGCTGCTGAGATTGTGCCATATCATTAAACATTGTTTGTGCAGCCTTATCCTGGGTATCCAGTGCAAATGTTTTTAGACTGGATACGATACTCTCCGCACTTGCAATTGTTTGCTGCATTTTAACTCCTACTGTCATTCTAATCACCTCCCAATTTAATATTCCCATGAGTACTTAAAACTATCCATACTCTTGTTAATTAAAAAGAAAATATCTATATCTTGTAAACAATAAGATATTTAGTAATTAGTCCATAAAAAATTTCAATATAAACCGTATTATTTTGTTTATTCGTGGGATATTAATATTATAAGGAATTTAACAGTCGAGCAAAGACTAATATATGCTCCTTTAATGGTGTCTATTAGTCGACCAAAGGTTGTATATTGGCTGCAAGGTTTATATACAGCCGGCGGGAAGATTATATGAGGTAGGGAATGGTTTTATTATAGTCGAGGATTTGATTATAGTGGGATCATAACTTATCTTTTAATAGTCGAGCTAAGATTATTTAGGGTATCATAATGGTTGTATATAGCCGTGAGGTTATATACAGTTATGCAAGTATCTTAAGTAATCGAACAAACCATCAATATAGGTGACGAACTGCTTGGATATGGTCGGAAGATTATAACCAAGGCATTAAATTATCTATATTGTTGTAAGGTAGATTGTTAAGTTCTTTATTGGGACTATAGATAGGTTTGTCAATTCATTGACTTATCTATAGTCTCTTTAATTAAATATAAAAAGGCTTAACACCTTAATAATGAAAATCTAGCAATATAAAAATGCTGGATTTTTTACGTTAAGTGCAAGTAGGCTTTAGCAAATATTTATAAATTATTCTGTGAAAACTTGAGTTTTAAATTCTTTATTAAATATTAATTTATGAATTAAATGAGAAATAAATGTAAAAATAGATATGAAAAGTTAAGTTAGCTTAAAGGAAGGATGACAAAGATGTCAAGCAAAAAAGAAAAGAAATTATCTGCAGTTCAAAAAGAGTATCAACAGTTTGCAAAGGAGAGAGAGCCTAAAAGGCCAGTTTTTAAAAATTGTTTGCGTGCTTTTATAGTAGGTGGTATCATATGTGCTTTTGGGCAAATACTTCAGACTGTATTTATAAAGGTCTTTGGGTTCACAGAAAAAACAGCAGGAAATCCAGCTACTGCAGTTATAATTATTATTTCGGTTTTTCTTACTGGTCTAGGGGTTTATGATCATATAGGTCAGTGGGCAGGGGCTGGTACTGCAATTCCTGTTACTGGTTTTGCTAATTCAATTGCATCTGCTGCTATTGAGCATAAAACGGAAGGCTATGTTTTAGGTACTGGAGGAAACATGTTTAAACTTGCAGGTTCTGTAATAGTCTTCGGAGTATTTTCTGCCTTTGTAGTTGCGCTTATTAAAATGGGTCTTACTTGGTTAGGGGTGATGTAAATGAAAAAGGGCAGTCAATCCTGGGTTTTTAATAATAATCCTATAATTTTAGCTTCGAGCGCTATTGGAGGTCCTTTTGAGGCTAAAGGAGCTTTAGCAGAAGATTTTGATGTTCTCCATGATGATATTTGGCTTGGACAGGATAGCTTTGAAAAGGCAGAAAAGAAGTTATTGGAACAAGCCTGCGAAAAAGCAGTTGAGAAAGGAAAGATAAAAAAAGAGGATGTAGACTTCTTTATAAGCGGGGATCTAATGAATCAGATAATTACAAGCAGCTTTGCGGCACGTACTCTAGCTATTCCTTTTTTAGGAATTTTCGGGGCTTGTTCAAGTTCAATGGAAGGATTGGCTTTAGCATCGCTTCTTGTAGATAGTCAATCTGCAGATTATGTTATAGCTGCTGCAGCAACTCATAATGCTTCAGTTGAAAAACAATTTAGATATCCTACTGAATATGGAGGACAAAAGCCTCCTACTGCCCAATGGACAGTGACCGGAGCAGGTGCTGTTCTGGTAACTTCCAAAGGGAATGGACCAAGAGTTACTTCGGCAACAATTGGTAAAGTTATAGATATGGGGCTCACTGACCCATTTAATATGGGTTCTGCAATGGCACCAGCTGCTGTTCATACAATAGAAAATCATTTTAGAGATTTAAATAGAGATCCATCCTACTATGATTTAATAGCTACAGGTGATTTGGGAGCCATAGGGCAAAGTATAGCAGGGGATTTATTAGCTAAACACGGTTTCAGTATTCCAGCTGAGAAATTTAAAGATTGTGGCCTTTTAATCTACAGAAAAGATCAACCTGTTTTTGCAGGAGCAAGTGGGTGTGCATGCTCTGCTACAGTTACTTACGGGCATTTCTTAAATAGAATGAAAAAGGGCGAATTAAAGAAGATATTGGTTGTTGCAACAGGCGCACTGTTGTCACCAATGTCATACCAGCAAAAGGAAAGTATACCTTGTATTGCTCATGCAGTTTCCATTGAAATATAAAGGGGTGAAAATGATGATAAAAGTTCTTTTGGCATTTCTAGTAGGTGGCGGAATATGTGTGATTGGCCAAATAATGATGGATGTATTTAAGCTTACTCCTGCCCATACAACCTCCACTCTTGTGGTTGTAGGTGCAGTTTTAGGTGGCATTGGTCTATATGATCCCTTAGTAAAGTTTGCTGGTGCAGGGGCAAGCGTGCCGATAAGTAGTTTTGGAAATTCACTAGTTAAGGGTGCTTTGGTTGAGGCTCAAAGAGATGGGCTAATAGGCGTACTTACTGGTATTTTTGAAGTTACCAGCTCAGGCATATCTGCCGCCATTATCTTTGGCTTCTTGGCTGCTCTTGTATTTAAGCCAAGAGGCTAAAAGTAACTTTAAAAGGCTTTGTTTAAGGCAAAGCCTTTAATCATGCGTTAAATAATTTTTCATTCTGTTATATTTCTTCGTCTAAATCCTTGGTTACAGGATTTTCTTCAAGCAGGTCATTATCAGAATACTTTTTTTGTCTCTCTAATTTCTGCTCAAGAATAAGCCTATTAAGTTTATTTTTTAATTCATCATTTTGATTTGCAAGCAGCATTACCTGCTTGCGTAAAAGCACTATTTTGTTTGTTAGATAAATGTATATCATAAAACAAAGCCCAATTAATAATAAAAATAAAATGAATATAAACAATATACCTATCTCCTATAATAGCTTCCAATAATATTATATTCATTAAAGTTTATAGTTTTACATAAGAAAAGAGAAGACTTTAAAAAATCTTCTCTTTTTATTAAACTGCTATACTTAAATCCTCATATTTATAAATATAATAATCTGCAGAAGCGATTATATCGTTTTTTTGATATTCAGAATAAAGATCATGTACTGCAACAACCTTCATACCCGCCATTTTAGCACCTAATACTGCAGGCAGGATATCTTCGAAAACTATGCATTCAGTAGGTTTAACATGGAGTTTTTCTGCTGAGAGAAGATAAATATCAGGAAAGTTTTTACCTCTATTCACTTCATTTGTGGTGGTTATTACATCAAAATATCCATATACCCCGTTATTTTTTAATACTGCTTCTAAGAGCGGTACGGAATTACTAGTAGCAAGAGCTAGTTTTATGCCTTTTAGCTTTAAATTGTGGAGATATTCCTTAGCTCCAGATTTCAATGAAACATTATTTGCATATTCTTCAAAGGCCATGCTATTCCATTCAGCCATTATATCTTCAATATTCTCCGGAAGGTTAAATCTTTCTTTAAAGTATTTTGCAGTATCAATAAAACTTAAATGTTCAATATTTTCCTTTAAATCAATTGGCAGCTCATAATCCCTTTTGCTTAGAAAATCTATATCTACTTTTTCCCAAAGCCACATAGAATCTATAAGGGTGCCATCCAGATCAAATATTGCAGCCTTAATATCTTTTAACATAACCCCTCCTGTATTCCTTAATAGCGCATGAAGATTATTAATCTTCATGCCTCCTGTATTTCTAGAAATTTTTAATTATATTATATCATTAAAAATTTCTTTCGAAAATATCAACTCTCTCTTTATACTTAAAGTCATCTGCCGAATGGATATTAAGCTTTCCTAAAATATTAAGCATGCAGTCACTGTCTACTGCAACTTTAATTTCTGAATTTAATGCAAAATCATCTACAAATTCTTTTCCTTTTTCTCTGGGTATTATGGCCTTAGGCCCGCCGACACAGCCACCAATGCAGCCCATACCTTCTATAAAGTTAGCTTTTATTATGCCCTGCTGTGCATCACTAAGCATCTTTTTACATTCTTGAACTCCGTTGGCTTGAGAAGCCTTTAATAATTTATGCTTTTCTGGGAAAAGTTTTTTTACTGCATCACTTACGGCAATGGATACTCCGCCGGTACGAGCATAAAGTCTCCCACCTTTTGAGGCATATTCTGTGGAGTAATCTTCCTCTAATTCTTCCAGATTAATTTCTAAAGCTTCAAAAATATCTTTAAGCTCGGAAAAGGTGAGAACATAATCTATATCGTAAAGGAGGTCTTTTTCTTTAGCTTCTGCCTTTTTAGCTATACAGGGGCCTATAAACACTATCTTGCATTTTGGGTTTAATTGCTTCATAACCCTTCCGGCAGCAATCATAGGAGATACTGAAGGGGATACATATTTAACTAGGTCCTCATATACTCTTTTAAGCATGCCAACCCACATAGGACAGCAGCAAGAAGTTATCATAAAATCCTTTTCCGTATGTACATGTTCATCAAATTCAACTGCTTCTTTTAGGGTAAGCATATCAGCAAAAAAAGCTACTTCTACCATTTCAGTAAAGCCCATTTTTTTAAAAGCAGTTCTCAATTTATTAATTGTAATATTCGGTCCGAACTGACCAGTAATGGCGGGTGCAACTGCGGCAATTACAGGTTCCTTTTCCATTAATAAATTGGCAAAAGGTATAAATTCTATTTTATCAATAATTGAAGCAGTGGGACAGGCCTCTACACAAAAGCCGCAATCAGTGCATTTTTCCGCATTAATTACAGAAGTATGCTTTTCTGTATCAATAAATATGGCATCAAAGGGACAAGATTTTTGGCAAATTGTCCTTCCATCATTATCTGCACAGTCCATAGAGCAGGCTTTAACTTTATTAACAATTTTATGGGAAGCTTCATAGGATTTAATAGCTTTTATTAAATTTTCATAGTAATTATCACTAAATCTAATTTCAACTCCGCATAAGGAGGATATAACACCAGCTAAGGCCTCCTTGTCTATAGCTTTATTTGATAAAATTGAGTTTATTTTTTCCTGAAAATCTCCATTATAATAAGAACTTACAATTTCTTTAAATAGGTTACTATATTCAGTCTTCAAATTTTTCACCCCTTACATTTAAAAAGTAGCCATCTATATATTTTGTTAATATTGTACTTTTTTATACAAAAAAGGGGCCATCTCAAATTATAAGTTAAAATGAATATATCTTGAACATATAAAATAAGGTATTTGTCCCAGCTTATAGGTTAAACAAGATTTTCATTTGGTTTATAATGTTATGAGAAACCCCGCATTATTCTATTATATTAAACGTTCTTTATTATCAAGGTGTTTTATTAATGGAATAAATTCGACCTTGTCCATATAACAATTATTAGGACATGCATCTACGCAAAAACCGCAATCAGTACATTTAGTTTTATCTATATAGAGCTTACCCAGCTTTGCATCTATAGATATTGCATCAAAGGTACAATTACTTTGGCATTTAGTTTTTCCTTCTGCATTCATACAATCTAATGTGCAGTCCTTAACTCTTATAACAACCTTATTGGAAGAGGTATAATTAAATATGGCAGTTTTTAACTCTCGAGAGTATTCATCGCCAATATCCAGTGAATCTACTCCGCATAGAGCTGATATTATTTTATTTAAGGTATCTTTGCTTTCCTTTTGCTCAATAAGTAGATTATCAACTACAGTCTCAAAGTTATCTTCATAATAAGCTTTTACTAATATTTTAAATAACTCTTTGATATCCACATTTCCAGCTCCTTTAAGATAATATTATGTTTGTAAATACATTATATCATAACGTTTTCATCTAAGCTTTACAATTAACAGAAAGTTCATATGAAAATAATACATAATTATAAAAAAAATGCAAAAACTAAATTAAAATATGAATTTGGAGTGATAATTATGTCAGCTGTTTTATGGATTATGATTGGCGGAACTATTGGCTTTTTTACAGCTTCTCTTTGCAAGGCTGCTGGTAAAGCAGATAGTTTAATAGAAAAAATGGAATTAGATTTTTATCCTAATATGATTGTAGAAACTAGTAAAGAAATTGCTCCAGAAAGCCCTAAGAAGCAGGATAAATAAATAAATATTACTTTGAGTACATAGAATCCTATTTTAATAGAGGAATTTTCCAATTATTGTAGAACTATTTATAAGGATTAAAACTGGGGGGATTTTTATGGAAACAATAGAATTATTAAAAAATCGAATGTCACTTAGAAAATATAAAAATACACCTATTAAAAAGGAACATTTGGATATTATTCTTGAAAGTGCCATGAGAGCTCCTACTGCAGGTAATATGATGTTATATTCTATAATTGTAATAGAAGATCAGGAAAAGAAGAATATTCTTAGTAAGAGCTGTGATAATCAGCCCTTTATTGCTAATGCACCAATAATACTTATATTTTTAGCTGATATGCAAAGATGGTTTGATTATTACAATTATTGCAGCGTTAAAGAATATTGTTCCTTGAAGAACATGGATTATAATGCTCCTGATGAAGGAGACTTAATGCTTGCTTTAGCCGATGCTACTATTGCAGCACAAAATGCTGTGGTGGCTGCGGAAGCTCTTAACATAGGGTCCTGTTATATAGGTGACATTATTGAAAATTATGAAATACATAAAGAACTATTAAATCTGCCGAAATGGGTTTTTCCAGCTGCAATGCTATGTTTAGGTTATTACCCTGAGAAACAGAATAAGATTATTAGTCCAAGATTTGATAAGGAATATATAGTTTTCAAAGAAGAGTATAAAAGATTAAATAATGATGACTTCAAAGACATGTTTATTGAAAGGGAAAAAAGGCTCTCACCAGAAAATAAAGCTGAAGCTGTAAACTATGGGCAATTTATGTATGCTAGGAAAACTGGTACTGAGTTTTCTAAAGAAATGACAAGGTCAGTAAGAGAAATGCTTAAAAATTGGGGAGGAGAAAAATTATAACCTTTCACAGCTTAACTTCATAAATTATACTATAGTATATAGTTATGGAGGATGAGTTTATGATAATTGGGGTAGCAATGGCTATTATGACAGTTACAGTTATTGTTTTAATCGCCAGCTATAAATCAACAGTAACATCCATGAAAGAAAGCGATATTTATATAAAAAACCATAAAAAATACAATAATGATTAAAATAGCTGGATATTTACTCCAGCTATTTTTATGTATTTAGGATATAAAATTGGGCAAATTAGATAATAGAGAGGAGGATTTATCATGAAGAATATAAATAGAAATATAGCAATTGGTAGCATCATTGCAGCAGCAGGAATTGGAGCAGTAATTTATCCAATATTAAAAAATTCCAAGAAAAATAATATAAAAGAAAATAATTATGAAGCAGAAAATGAAGCTAGTAGACCCCAAGTTGAAATAGAAAAGGAAGATAATAAAATTGTAAAAAGTGCAAATGATGTATTATTAAATAAAATAGGAGCTACAAAGTCAGAACTTGAAGAGGCCAGAATACTAAATAAAACAGCATACGATGTAGCTATAGATAAGGGCTTTAGCAAAGAACAATTGAGGATGTTTGTAAATCAAGATAGGACCAGAGATGTAGATGAGCTTGCCCTTAATAGAAAAATAAGCAATAATGTAGCAGAAAAGGCTAAAGAAAAGATAATAGAAGATACAAATAACTGGAATGGAATGTTCTGTTAGATTTGTGGCGGAATAGTTATAAGCCTTAAGGGGAAACATATATATGAAAATATTTAATATATGAATAAATGGAGGTAGATTCTATGAATATTGATATAAGTTCTATAGCTTCAACCATAATGCCTAAAAAAAGAAGAAAGGTTCAAAATATGAAAGCAGGTGTTGGAGCACTTGGAGTACTAGCAGGAGCTGGAATAGCTTATATGGCAATAAAACAGCTTCGATAATTAAGAAATCAAATGAAGATACTGTTAATTAAAGTTACTTGCATAAAATGAGGTAAGGTGCGTTAAGTCAACGCACCTATTTTTGTCTCAGAAATATAAAAAGTCCAGTACTCGTGAACTTAATAACTGCAAGTATTCTTATTAGGTTTTGGTCGGAGTGACAGGATTTGAACCTGCGGCCTCATGCTCCCGAAGCACGCGCGCTACCATCTGCGCTACACCCCGATACAATAATAATTATATAAAAATATTATTAAGAATTCAAGAAATATAATATTACTTATTGTAATTATTACTTAAGAAGTCTAAATTTTTTATTTGGCACTGAATGAAATAGAAAATATAGAAAACGCAGAAGTGATTATTATTAACTATAATAATCACTTCTGCGTCTTCTTGGATTTCACACATGAACGCCAAAAAATCCTATATGGGTAATATTTCTAATAAAAGAGCTATTTTTATTTATCCTTATCTCTTTCTTTATCTCCAATTCCTCTAGTAGGAACCGTGGAAATAATAAAGCCCACTAATATTGATACAAGCGCTGGAGCTGCAATATTTATGTACTGAATATATCTGGTTTTATACAAAATAAGTGCTGTAGCTCCTGTAATGATTAAAGCGGCAAGGAAAATCAATATTACAAACTTAGCAAATGAACTTAAAAACTTTTCATATAATCTATGCCTTGTTGGACCACTAATAATGCTTCTAAAGATGAAGTAAGAAACTAATATTAATACAATATCTGCACCAGCAGAAATTAAAAAATTTCGCATTTGAAATCCTCCTTTAAGTCGGAACACTGAGTAGTTAAAGACTACTCGCTCCCGCTCATAAAACTACCCGTTAAAGTCCATTTAGGACTTTAACCTCCTAAAATATGATTGCACTTAGTAAATGATTAAATGGATCTTATAAGTATTTTTACCAAATCTATTATTTTTACGCAGGTAAGTAAAAATAATTATTGAGTTTATAATATGATATTACATTTTTATTAATTAAATAAGCTGTTTTAAGGGAAATAATATGAATAATTATACTATAAAGCAAGAAATTTATTGCATAAAAATACGGTAACGTTTTCAAGACAATATATTAACAATTATTGGATTAATTAATAAAATTATTGGAAATAGACATAAAACATATGTACTATATTAAAATTTTTTTGCATAAATATGAATATAAATAGTTGCATAATTATTAATTGGATAGTATAATAATGCATGTACTTAATAATCAACAGTTAATTTTTTAGTAAAAATATGAGAATGTAAATATTAATTATGTTTACATACAAAATTAGAGGGGGAAATAATATGAATAATAAACTTAAACAAATTATAGCTGTATCTACTATTGCAATTATGGCGCTTGGTTTCACTGCTTGTGGCAAAAAAGATATTAGTGCATCAAGTAATACCGCAGCAACAACAAAGGTGGATAAAATTAAGAAAGCAGGACAATTAGTTGTAGGCACAAGTGCTGATTACCCTCCTTATGAATTTCATAAATCAGTTTCAGGTAATGATGAAATTGTAGGCTTTGATATTGAAATCGCCAAGGAAATAGCAAAGGACTTAGGCGTAAAACTTGTAATTAAAGACATGGATTTCAAAGGATTATTAAACGCATTGGAGTCTGGAAATGTTGACATGGTTTTAGCTGGAATGACACCTACAGAGGAAAGAATGCAAAGTGTAGACTTCTCTAACATATACTATAAGGCAGCTCAAACCTTAGTTGTTAGAACTGAGGACAAGGATAAAATTAAGACAATTGATGATTTAAATGGAAAAGGTCTTGGTGTACAAAAGGGATCAATCCAAGAAGATATAGCAAAGAACCAGCTTCCAAAGGCTCAGGCTAAAGCATTAGGAAAGATAACTGATATAGCACTTGCTTTAAAAACAAAGAAAATAGACGCTGCTATAATTGAAAGCCCAGTTGCAACTTCTTATGTAAATGCCAATAAAGACTTTTCTATTTCTGATATTAAGTTAAAAACAGAAGATGCTGGTTCTGCTGTGGCAGTTAAAAAGGGAGAAAAGGATTTAGTTGATGCAATTAACAAAACTTTAGATAAGCTTACAAGCAGCAAGGCTATCGATAAGATGGTTATTGATGCCAACAATTTAGTGGAATAGAGTATTTTACAACTTAGGAGGCAGAAACATTGGATTTTTCTTTTTTACCTAAATACTATATGTTTTTTTTAAATGGAGCTAAATTCACAATTGTTCTAGCAATCTTTACTGTGATTTTTGGTGTAATTCTTGGAGTTATTCTAGCATTAATGAGAATATCAAATAATAAGATATTGAATTTTATTGGAGCAGCTTATGTTGAATTTATAAGAGGCACCCCTGTACTTGTTCAGGTATATATAATTTATTATGCGCTTCCAAGCCTTCTAGGTATTAATCTTCCTGATATGGCTGCAGGGGTACTGGCCCTATCTATTAATAGTGGAGCTTATGTGGCAGAAATAATTCGTGCGGGAATTCAAGCCGTGGATAAGGGGCAGCTTGAAGCTGCAAGATCATTAGGAATGAAATATGGAACAGCTATGAGATATATAATCGTACCTCAGGCTATAAAAAATATTCTTCCTGCCCTTGGAAATGAGTTTATTACTGTAATAAAAGAATCTTCTATAGTTTCAGTTATCGGAATACATGAACTTATGTATAATGCAGATACCGTTCGAGGAAATACCTTTAGAGCTTTTGAGCCCCTGATAATTGCTGCAATTATGTATTTTGTTTTGACTTATACTCTTTCAAAGCTTATGGGCATGGCTGAAAGGAGGCTTAAAACTAGTGATTAAGGTTGAAAATTTAAATAAAAAATTTGATAAGCTTCATGTACTTAAAGGTATAGATATAGAAATTAATAAAGGTGAAGTTGTTGTTGTAATAGGTCCAAGCGGATCTGGGAAAAGTACTTTTTTACGATGCCTAAACTTATTGGAAGAGGCAACAGGAGGTAAAATATTCTTTGAAGGTACTTCCGTTATGGATAAGGCAACAGATATAAATAAGCTTAGAGAAAAGATTGGAATGGTATTTCAGCAGTTTAATCTTTTTCCTAATATGACGATTTTAAATAATATAACACTTGCACCAATGAAGGTTAAAAAAATAAGTAAGACAGAGGCTGAAGAAATAGCTTACAAGCTTTTAAAAAGAATTGGTTTAGAGGATAAGGCAAAAAGCTATCCATCTCAGCTTTCTGGCGGGCAAAAACAAAGGATAGCAATTGCAAGGGCACTTGCAATGTCTCCTGATGTAATGCTATTTGACGAGCCTACTTCTGCTCTTGATCCTGAAATGGTAGGTGAGGTTCTGCAGGTTATGAAGGAACTTGCCAATGAAGGAATGACTATGGTAGTTGTAACTCATGAAATGGGCTTTGCAAAGGAAGTTGCAGACAGAGTTATATTTATGGATGAAGGAGTAATAATAGAGGAAGGTACTCCGGAAGAAATCTTTAACTTCCCAAAGCAGCCTCGAACTCAAGACTTCTTAAGCAAGGTACTTTAAGTATATTAATAATTAACAATTATTTGTTTGTAATTAAGAATTAGAATAATGAATTATCATATTAATTTAAATAATTTTAAAAAAGGCTGCATTTTGCAGTCTTTTTTGTATTTACAGATTTAGTTTTATTTAGCCTCAATTACAAATTTGAGATATAATAAAGGGTATAAGGTTATTAGCTTGAAGAATTTGTATATTTGTTTTAATATATAAATAACAAGTAAAAGTAGATTGTGATTCCTATGGGGTGAATTATGAGAAAATACAAGTTACTAATAGTTGATGATGAGATTGAGGTTAGAAAAGGTATAATAAATAAGGTTGATTGGGATAAGCTTGGTTTTGAAATAGTTGGCGAAGGAGAAAATGGTAAAGAGGCCTTAGAAATATTTGAAAAAACAATGCCTGATGTCCTTTTAACAGATATTAAAATGCCTTTTATGGATGGTCTTCAACTCACTCAATGTGTAAAAGAAAAGTATCCAACTACTAAGGTTATAGTAATGACAGGCTTTGACGAATTTGAATATGCTCATAAGGCAATAAAATTAAATGTTTCTGAGTATATTTTAAGACCTGTTGGTTCAGTGGAGCTTTCTGAAATATTAACAAAGGTAAAGAAGCAAATAGATGATGAAATTGCAGAAAAAGAGAATGTGGAAGCTCTAAAAGAGTATTATAGAAAAAGTATACCAGTCCTAAAGGACAAATTCTTAACTTCTCTAATAACCACTACAATGGAAAAAGAAGATATTGAAGAGGGCTTAAGAAGTTATGATATTAATTTAAGAGGAAGCAGCTACATTGTTTCTATAATTAGCATTGATGAAGTAATGCAATATAAAAATAAAAGCGAAGATTTAAATAATATTGCCACTGATTTCTATGAACATAAGGCACTATTTAAATTTGCCCTTCTTAATATAGTTGAGGAAATTACAGATAAAAATAATACAGGTACAGCATTTTTAAATGGTGAAAACGTTGTTATCATTAGTGCTTTCAAAGAGGAGAAAAGAGAAAAGGTTTCTGAAAGCATATTAAAATCACTAGAAGAACTAAGGTTAGCTATAGAAAAATTCTTAAAATTTACAGTCACAATAGGTGTAGGCAGCATCTGCAATGATGTTATTTATATAAGTCACTCTTATGAAAATGCACTAGCTGCACTTAATTACAAAATTTTCATGGGTGAAAATAGAATTATCTGGATTGAAGATATTGAGCCAGGTAGTGTTAGTAAGGTTGTTTTCGATGAAAATAAGGAGAGAACTCTTGCAAATTGTCTGAAGGTAGGTACTGGGGAGGAAATGATAGAAACTATAGATAAGCTTTTTGAGGATGTAATAGCCTTTAAGGCTTCCTACAAAGATTATCAAATATATATTATGGAAATTTTAACTACAATTTTAAAGGCCGCCAGGGACTCGAACATAGACATTGATAATATTTTTGGCATAAATCATAATTTATTGATAGAACTTTATAGTTTAAAAAGTGTTGAAGAAGCACAGAGTTTTTTTAAAGATATATGCATGAAAATAATGAGCAATATAGTTAAGGATAGAATTGATACCTATAAGGAACTAGTGCATAGGGCAAAAGAATATGTGAAGGAAAACTACAAAAGCAGTGAAGTAAATATTAATGGAGTATGTAATTATCTTCATATAAGTCCTACTTATTTTAGCTTTATCTTTAAAAAGGAAACAAAAACTACCTTTATTAATTATGTTACACAAGTTAGAATGGAGGCAGCAAAAGAGCTGCTTAGAACTAGTAACCTTAAATCCTTTGAAATTGCAGAAAAAGTTGGATATTCTGAACCTAATTATTTTAGCTACAGCTTTAAAAAGAAATTTGGGCAATCCCCTTCCGAATATAGAAGTAGTGCCAAATAATATTAAAACCAGGAATTATATAAATAAAGTTTAGCAGAGCAAAACATTATTTATAGTTATTAAATCAAATGGAGAACTCTATGAAAAGGATTTCTAAAAAAATAAGTGAATATTTAAAATTCAAAAGTATAAGATTTATTATTACTTTTTCTTTTGCCTGTATTGCTGTTATGGCCGTCATATTTATAGGGGTACTTCTTTCAGGTAAATTTTCTAAAACTGCAGAACAAAATGTGGCATTAAGCACAACTCATGTAATAGAGCAAGTCAGCTTAAATTTAGATAATTATGAAAAGAGTATGGTTGGGATAACTAATCTTATAGAAAGAAACATAAATAATGTGTCTGAGCTTCCTAATAGCAAGCTTGAAGAAAAATTAGATGTAATTTTTGACACAAGAGATGATATTGTATCAATAGCTATATTTACCAATAAGGGAGAGTTAGTAGAGGGAACTCCCTTTTCTAAGCTTAAGAAAAATGTAAAGGTAACAGAACAGGAATGGTTTTATAAAGGAATATTAAGTTCAAATACTACCTTTCTATCTGCCCCACACGTAGAAAATTTATATGATGGAAAATACAATTGGGTACTATCCTTAAGTAAACCTGTTAGTTTTTATTACCAAGGTAAAATGACCCAGGGAGTACTTCTTATAGATCTTAATTTTAATTCAATAGAACAGCTTTGCCAAAAAGTCAATTTAGGTAAAAGAGGTTACATTTACATTTTGGATTCTAAAAATAATATTATCTATCATCCTCAGCAGGAATTAATCTACAATGGCTTAAAAAGTGAAAATAATGAAGAGGCTTATAGAAATACTTATGGAACCTTTAAACAAACGGTTAATAACGAGGAAAGATTATTAACTATTAAAAATGTAGGCTATACAGATTGGAAGGTTGTAGCTATTTCTTATATGGATGAGTTATCAGCCACAAAAAGCAGTATAACTAACTTTTCTATTATAATATTATTTCTTGGAATATTATTTATAGTTATAATTTTTATTATCATTTCAGCTAAAATTACTAACCCAATTAAACAGCTGGATGAGTCCATGAAGCTAGTAGAAGAGGGAGATCTGGATGTCAAGGTAGACATTAAGGGTGATAGGGAAGTTGTTCATTTATCTAGAAGCTTTAATTTAATGATAGCTAATATTAAGCAGCTTATGCATCAAATTGTTATTGAGCAGGAATCAAAGAGAAAAAGCGAGCTTGATGCGCTTCAAGCTCAGATTAATCCTCATTTTCTATACAACACATTGGATTCTATAGTCTGGATGGCCGAAAATGGAAAGAGTCAGGATGTTATAACTATGGTTACCTCCTTAGCAAGGCTTTTTAGAATAAGCATAAGCAGGGGTAAAAATATTATCACAGTTAGGGAAGAATTGGAGCATGCAAAAAATTATCTTATTATTCAAAAGATAAGATATAAAAGTAAATTTAATTTTAGTATTGAGGCAGAGGATGAAATTCTACAATATAAAACTTTAAAATTAGTTATACAGCCAATTATTGAAAATGCGCTTTATCATGGGATTGAATATATGGTAGAAGAGGGCTTTATAAAAATAAGGGCAAAAAAAGTAGAAGAGATGCTATTGTTTGAAATTAAAGATAATGGTTTAGGCATGAAATCTGAGGTGTTAGAAAATATTTTATCCTATACTTCTAATACTAATAGAGGAGGTTCTGGGGTGGGTGTAAAAAACGTGCATGAAAGAATACAATTGACATTTGGAAAAGAGTATGGGCTTGAAATAGAAAGTGAGCTTGAAGAAGGAACTACTGTAAGAATTTATCTTCCATTATTTAAGGATGAAGAATATGAAAAATATATATAGAATAAATAAAAAGATAATTACATTAACTCTTATCATAATAATAGTATTTTCTTTCACTTCCTGTAACAAAAAACTGGGAAACGACAATACTGATACTAGAAAAAATATCGAATTCATAGTGAAAATGAGGAGCGGAGAATATTGGACAACAGTTCAAATGGGGGCAAATGATGCGGCTAAGGAATTCAATGTAAATATGAATTTCATAGCTCCAGATACCGAAGAGGATATTGAAGGCCAGAAGAAGCTGGTAAATGAGGCAATAGATAAGAAGGTAGATGCTATAGTACTTTCAGCTAGTGATTATGAGAAAATGTCAGGTGTGGTAAATAATGCAGCCGCAAATAAAATACCAGTAGTTTTAATAGATTCAGGAGTAAACTCAGATAAGCCGGTATCTTTTATTTCCTCTGACAATGTAAAAGCAGGTAAGCTTGCAGGAGAAAAATTAATTGAAAATGTAGGTAGAAACTCCAAAGTAGCAATATTAAACTTTGTTGAAGGCAGTGAAAGTGCAATGGATCGAGAAAAAGGTGTTATAGACGTACTTTCAAATTATCCTAATGTAAAATTAGTAGCAAAAGAGTATTGCGGTTCAAATGAAGCCATGGCAGAAAGTTTAACTAGAAGCATTATATCCATGGACAAAGGTTTAAAGGGCATAGTAGCTTTAAACTCAGCTGCAGCATTAGGTGCAGCAAGAGCTTTAGAGGAATTAGGGCTTTCAGGTAAAATAAAGCTCATAACCTTTGATAGCACTATCTTAGAACTTCAATTCATAGAAAAAGGAGTAATTCAAGGTACAGTTGTACAAAATCCATTTAAGATGGGCTATTTGGGAGTGGAGTATGCAGCCATGGCCGCAAGAGGAAATAAGGTTCCTAAGAATGAAAATATAGATTTAAAGGTTATTGATAAATATAATATTTATGACCCTGAAAATCAAAGGTTTATATTTCCATTTACAAAATAGTTCTATCATTCACTATAAATATATTGTATAGCTATAATATATAAAATTTAGATCAAGGAATAAATTTTATATGTTTTAGCTTTTTTTTATTTCAATTTTATATTTTTAGCTAGCTCAAAATGAAACCGTTTTAATTCAGTAGAATTTTTATATAAATACATAGAATTTTATATTATTATTCGGACAAGGCCGTGATATCATAATAATAGCAGTAAAAAATTAATATTAATAATTTTATAAGGGGGAAATATTAATGAATAAAAAAGTTATGGCTGTTGTTATGGCAGCTGCAGTAGTTCTTGCTGGATGTTCCTCAAAAACTCCAACAACAACTCCTGGAAGTTCTACTTCATTACCAAAAATCGGTGTAACAATTTACAAGTATGATGACAACTTTATGTCCTTCGTTAGAAGAGCTATCGAAACAGGTGCAAAAGACAAGGCTGATTTAACTGTAGTTGACTCTCAAAATGACCAATCAAAGCAAAACGACCAAGTTGATACACTACTTGCAAAAGGTGTTAAGTCTTTAGCTATTAACTTAGTTGATCCTAAAGCTGCTCAAACTATAGTAGATAAGGCAAAAGCTAAAAATGTACCAGTTGTATTCTTTAACAAAGAGCCAGATGCTTCTGTATTAAAGGGCTATGATAAAACTTGGTATGTTGGAACAGAATCTAAACAATCAGGAATTCTTCAAGGACAACTTATAGTTGATCAATGGAATAAAAACAAAGCTAAATGGGATTTAAATCATGATAATACAATACAATATGTATTATTAAAAGGTGAACCAGGACATCCAGATGCTGAAGCTAGAACAAAATATGTTATAGACACTATAAAAGCTGCTGGTATCAATGTTCAAGAATTAGCAATGGACACAGCAATGTGGGATACAGCTAAAGCAACTGATAAAATGGATGCTTGGCTAGCTAAGAATAATGGTAAGATAGAAATGGTTATAGCTAACAATGATGCTATGGCTCTAGGTGCTATTGCTTCCTTAGAAAAAGCAGGATACTTTACTGGTGACAAGTTTATGCCAGTTGTTGGAGTTGACGCTATTCCAGATGCTTTAACTAAGATTAAAGATGGTAAGATGATAGGAACAGTTTTAAATGATGCTAAAAACCAAGGTCAAGCTACTCTTGATTTAGCTATAAATGCAGCTAACGGAAAAGATCCTGTAGCTGGAACTCAATGGAAGCTAGATGACAATAAGTCAGTTCGTGTTCCTTATATAGCAATTACTAAAGATAACTTAAGTGTTGCTGAAGAAGCATATAAATAAATAAGTGAATATGAGGTACACTTTTATGGGTGTACCTCATATCATTTTAATTGGCAGCATATTATTTATTATCAAAGCAAGGAGGTAAAACCATGGAAAACGCAACCAGGGAAAGCAATAAAGATCAATATGTACTTGAGATGGTGAACATATCTAAGGAATTTCCTGGGGTAAAGGCATTGTCTGGAGTAACTCTAAAAGTTAGGCCAGGAACAGTTCACTCCTTAATGGGGGAAAATGGTGCTGGAAAATCAACCTTGATGAAATGTTTATTTGGAATATATCATAAGGATGAAGGAGAAATTCTCCTAAATGGAAAACAAGTTGATTTTCAAAATTCCAAGCAGGCCTTAGATCATGGTGTGTCAATGGTACACCAAGAGCTAAACCAAGTTAGACAACGTAACGTATTAGATAATATTTGGCTTGGAAGATATCCTGAAAAGGGTGGTTTCATTAATGAACAAAAGATGTATGAAGATACAAAGAAGATTTTTAAAGAATTAGACATTAATATTGATCCAAGACAAAGAACAGGAAGTCTTTCGGTTTCACAAGCGCAGATGGTGGAAATTGCAAAAGCAGTTTCTTATGATTCAAAAGTTTTAGTTTTAGACGAGCCAACTTCTTCACTTACTGAAAAAGAGGTTGATCATCTTTTTAAAATCATTGAAAAATTAAAGAGCAAGAATGTCGGAATTATATATATTTCTCATAAGATGGAAGAGATTCTTAAAATTTCTGATGATGTAACAATCATGAGAGACGGTCAGTGGATTGCTACAAAAGAGGCTAAGGAACTGACAACAGAGATGATAATAAATATGATGGTTGGCAGAGATTTATCAAATCGTTTCCCAGAAAAGAGTAACGAACCTGGTAAAGTAATTTTAGAGGTTAGAAATTTAACAGCTGAAAATCAACCATCAATTAAAGATATAAGCTTTGACCTTCGAGAAGGAGAAATTCTCGGAGTTGCAGGCCTTGTTGGGGCTAAGAGAACTGATATATTAGAAGGTTTATTTGGAATTAGAAAATTAAAGACAGGAAATATTACTCTTCATGGCAAAGAAATTAAGAATAAAAGTGCTCAAATGGCTATGAAACACGGCTTTGCAATGCTTACTGAAGAAAGACGTCTAACAGGTATTTTTGATAGATTATCTATTAGTTTCAATTCTATAATAGCAAACATAGAAAAATATATAGGGACCTTTGGACTGCTTTCTAATAAAAATATAGAAAAGGATACTCAATGGGTTATTGATTCTATGAGGGTTAAGACACCTTCACAAAGAACTGCTATTGGTAATCTTTCTGGTGGAAACCAGCAAAAGGTAATTATAGGGAGATGGCTTCTAACAAAGCCTGAAATACTAATGCTTGATGAACCAACAAGAGGAATAGACGTTGGTGCTAAGTATGAGATATATCAGCTAATGAATAATCTAGCAGCTGAAGGCAAGGGAATCATAATGGTATCTTCAGAGATGCCAGAACTTCTAGGAACTACCGATAGAATCCTGGTTATGAGTAACGGAAGACTAGCAGGAATAGTAGATACTAAAACTACTAATCAGGCAGAAATAATGAAACTCTCAGCAATGTATCTATAGGAAGGAGGAAAACAATAATGGAAAAACTAAAAGCTTCTTTTAAAAATAATAATATTAAAGATCTTTTAATGAATAATGCAATTTATATTGTCTTAGTAGCATTATTCATTGTAATTATAGCAATTTCACCAGACTTTTTAACAGTAAATAACTTTAGAAATATATTAGCTCAAGCGTCTACACGTATGATAATAGCACTTGGAATAGGAGGTATCCTTATTGTTCAGGGTACCGACCTTTCAGCAGGCCGTAATGTTGGTTTTGCAGCAGTAATCTCTGCATCTCTACTACAGGCTACTGACTATGCTTACAGAATGTATCCTCACTTACAAAAACTGCCCCTATGGGTTCCTATATTAGTAGCAGTTGCAGTATGTGCAACAGTTGGACTTTTTAATGGTATTATAGTGGCAGTTTTTAAAGTTCCCCCTTTTATTGCAACTCTAGGAACTATGCTTATAGTATATGGATTAAATTCCACATATTTTGACAGGCCGCCTTATGGAGCTCAGCCAATTGGAGGATTAGATAAAGATTTCACTAATTTCGCTGTTGGAAGCTTATTTGGTAAAGGAGACTATTCAATCCCATACTTGGTTATATATGCAGCTATAGTAACAGTACTTATATATATATTATGGAATAAAACACGTTATGGCAAAAACATGTATGCTATAGGTGGTAACCCTGAAGCAGCTGCTGTATCAGGTGTAAATGTTGTTAAATACCTAATATTAATATATGTAATAGGCGGCGCACTATTTGGTTTTGCTGGTGCACTAGAAGCTGGACGTGTAGGAAGCGCTACAAACAATACTGGTAATATGTATGAAATGGATGCCATTGCAGCCTGCGTTGTCGGCGGTGTTTCTATATATGGAGGTATTGGTACAGTACCAGGAATTTTAACAGGAGTATTAATATTTCAGGTTATAAATTATGGACTAGCATTTATTGGTGTTAATGCTTATATGCAGTATATTATAAAAGGATTAATTATAGTATTTGCAGTTGCAATTGATATTAGAAAATACCTTAAGAAGAAATAATATCTAAAACAAATTTAAGGGGTACTTCAGATTGAAGTACCCCTTTCATCATAAAACCAGATATGTCATATACCGACTTCTTTTAAGCTCCTTCATTAAGGAATTTATATTGAGACATATACAAATCATAATAAAGACCTTTTGAAAGCATAAGTTCTTCATGGGTTCCTGCTTCTACAATGGTTCCATCATTTACAACCATAATCTTGTCACAGTCTCTTATAGTTGAAAGTCTATGGGCTATAACGAAGGAAGTTCTGCCATGCAATAGCTTTTGAATACCTCTTTGAACAAGCCTTTCTGTTTGTGTATCAATATTAGATGTAGCTTCATCTAATATTAATATTCTAGGATTAGCAAGAAGAGCTCTAGCGAAGGATATCAGCTGTCTTTGCCCTACTGAAAGCCTGGAACCTCTTTCATTTACCTCAGTGTCATAGCCGTTTTCAAGCTTCATTATGAAATCATGAGCACTTACTGCCTTTGCAGCTGCCATAACCTCATCGTCTGTTGCATCCAGCCTTCCATATCTTATATTTTCTTTAATTGTAGTAGAGAATAAAAAGGTATCTTGCAGCATTATTCCCATTTGGCTTCTTAAGGACTCCAGTTCCACATTCTTAACGTCCTTACCGTCAATTAGAACATCACCCTTTTGTGTATCATAGAAGCGGCTTACTAAATTTACAATTGTAGTTTTACCAGCTCCTGTAGGTCCAACTAAGGCTATTGTTTCCCCAGCATTTATTTTAAAACTTACATTGTCTAGTACTACTGTACCATCCTCATAACCGAAGGTAACATTTTTAAACTCTACCTGGCCTTTTATTTTAGGCATTTTTATTGCACTGTTAATATCTATAATATCCGGCTTAATATCCATTATTTCAAAGATTCTTTCAGCAGCAGCAAGATTCATAATCAAGGTATTATAAAAGTTGCTTATTTCAAGAATTGGTCTCCAAAACATTCCTATATACATGGTAAAGGCTATAATAGTTCCTAGTGATATAGAACTATCACCAATAAGCTTAGCACTGTACCAGTAAACTATAACAGTTCCTACTCCCCAAGAGGTATCAACCAAAGGCCAAAATAAGTCGTTTAATCTAACAGCACTTATAAAGGAATTCATCATATCCTTTACTAATTGAAGAAAGTTTTTTGAAGTCCTTTCTTCGCTGGCGAAGGCTTTTACAACTCTTATGCCTGAGAAGTCCTCATGTGTATAGGCATTAAAGGTAGATCGCTTTCTTCTATATTCCTGCCACCTTTTTCTTGAAAATGTCTCAATGGAAAACATACAAATTCCAAGTACGGGCAGAAGTATTATAGATGCTAGAGCAAGCTTTACATTTAAATAAAACATCATAGCCCCTACACAAATTATAGTTAATACCTGAGGAATAAAGTTAGCTACACTATTATTAAACAAATCCTGAAGGGAATTAACATCACCGATTACCCTTGCAAGTATCTTTCCTACGGGTCTATTATCGAAAAAGGAAAAGGAAAGCTTTTGAATATGAGTATATAAATCATGTCTTATTTTTAAAAGTATATCATTTGTAACGGCTGCCATCTTAATCATTCTTATTCTGGAGGCAATCATTGCAAAGAAATTGATAATAACCATAAAAACTCCTAGCATTAAGAGACCTTTGACATCATTGTTTTTAATATTATTATCAATAGCTTCCTTAAGCAAAAAAGGATTAATAATGTTAACTATCATTACTAAAATTAGAAGAATTAAAACTATGAAAATCTTCAATTTATAGTTTTTAAGATAGCTAAAAAGCCTCGCTGACATTTCATAATTAGAGAGTCTTTTTAAGTCTTCATCTTGTCTTGTGGTGTTTCTAGCCATTATACCACCTCCACTTCATCGTGTATTTCGTTAAAGTCTTTAAACTGCTCGCAGTATATATCATAGTACTTGCCCTTTTTAGCTATAAGCTCATCATGACTTCCACTTTCTACTATATGACCATCCTCAACATACAGGATTTGATCAGCATTTTTTACTGCTGAAATTCTATGAGCTATTATAAAGGTTGTAGCAGCTTTATGGCTTTCATTTAAGTTTTTAAGAAGTCTGTATTCAGTTTCCATGTCTAGCGCAGAGGTTGCATCATCCAATATTAAAATATTGGAATTTCTTATAAGAGCTCTAGCAATTGATAAACGTTGTTTTTGACCACCTGAAAGGCCGATTCCTCTTTCGCCAATCATGGTATCAAATTTATCTTCTAATTCCTCAATGAAATCTAAAGCGCAGGCTAATCTGCAGGCTTCTTTTATTTCCTCCATAGTTGCATTTTCACTGCCAAAGCGAATATTTTCTTCAATGCTGGCTGAAAATAAGAAGGTATCTTGCTGAACTACGGACATTTTGCTTCTCAAATCATTTAAATTTACTTCTCTTATATCATAGTTATCTACATAAATTGCACCCTCACTTACATCATAATATCTGCCTATAAGATTAACTATTGAGGATTTGCCAGAGCCTGTAGTTCCCATTATGGCCACAGTACTGCCAGCCTTTATTTTTAAATTTACATCTTTTAATACATAATCTTCTTTGTATTTGAAGGATACATTTTTGAATTCTATATCTCCTCGTATAATAGGCAGCCTTAAGGAGTCGTCACTATCCGTAATATTAGGCTTTATATCCATAATTTTTGCTATCTTTTTTGCAGAAGCATTAGTTTGAGCAATTAAATTTGTAAGCCAGCCAAGCATTCTCATAGGCCAAACAAGCATCCAAATATATCCACTGAAAGCCACTAGAGTGCCTATTGACATTGATTCCTTCATAACAAATATTCCACCAACTGCAACAAGCAGCACAATTGATATATTTGTTAAAAATTCAATTGGAGGAAAGTAATCTGCAATTATCCGGTTCTGTTCCATACCTAAATTAAAGTTTTCTTGATTAAGTTTTAAAAACTTCAATATTTCATGCTTTTCTCTAGCAAAGGCCTTAACTAATCTTACACCTGCTATATTTTCCTGGGCAGCAGTATTTAATATAACGCCTTGATCGCTTAATTTTCCATAGGACTCTCCGATTTTCTTTTCAAATTTAAGTGCAAGGTAAGCTATAGGAGGCATTCCTATAAGACACACTATGGTCAGTTTCCAATTTAAAAAGAATAGTATAGCAGAAGCTACTATGAAATATATGGCATTTTCTATAAATAATCTTATACCGAAGGAGACACTTCTCCATACATTATCTACATCTTCGCCTATTCTTGACATAAGTTCTCCAGTGTTCATATTGTCAAAATAGCTAAAAGGAAGAGTTTGAATATGATCAAATAAATCCTTTTTAATATCTATGCTAATTTTTGCAGACAGTACATCAAACAGATATTCTTTAACATAACCAAGCACAGCTCTGCTTATAGTTATAGATAAAAACCCAAGCAGGATAATCCATAAAAGATTATTTTCACCGCCTATAAATACCTTATCAGTAATTTCTTTCTGGAGATATGGGTTAAACATATCTAATGCTATGGCCAATGTCATTGCAAGTGATGGGATTATAACCATCCATTTGTATCTCCACACATATTTAAGAACTGGTTTCATTCTAATATCCCCCCTTCATACTTTAAGTTAAATTTTTGTTAGAATGAAAAAACCATGGTTATCCCATGGCTCACATAATCTTATAAGATAGTTTACTTATAAAATTCATATAAAAAGGCCATGGGTTTTTGCAGCCCATGACCAGTATTTCATATTAATGAAAAACCGTTTAGTATCAAGGTGTGGTCACCGATACGAAGGCAGGGCTACCATATGAAAATTTAGATAATATGCCACTAAATGCCACACTAATTCCATTAATGGACATAGTAATGCCATTAGTTCTGTTATTTACGCTGTTCATTTTTTGTCTTTTTACAGATGACATATTTACTAACATTTTTCCTACCTCCTTTTAAAATTTAAAATAACTTCTTAAAATATAATACAACTCTTTACAACTTCTGTCAATAATTTTTATGAAAAATATTGTAAATTTAGAATATCCTCTTATTAATTTATTTTTTATATATGATATTGAGTACAAAATTATATTAATGTATTGAAATATTTTATGTAATTATGTAAAATGACATTGTAACTAATAGAATATTATAAGCAGGGGTGCTTTTAGCTGAGAGGAAAATCCAACCCTTAGAACCTGATTTGGTTAGTACCAACGAAGGGAGCGTAACTAAAATTAGTCAATTGTCTAATTCAATGTGCTGCCTTGCAGCACATTTTTTTACTTTATAGGAGGGATTCAAATGAAGAAAGTATTAACTATAGCAGGCTCAGACAGCTGCGGAGGAGCAGGAATACAGGCAGATTTAAAAACCATGAGTGCCTTAGGAGTTTATGGCATGAGTGTTATTACTGCTGTTACTGCACAAAATACCACAGGGGTATACGACGTCCAAGAAATAGATAAAAAGGTTATAGAGGCTCAAATAAGGTGCATTTTTGAGGACATCGAAGTAGATGCAGTAAAGATAGGTATGGTTTCAGATGCGGAAATTATAAAGGTTATAAGAGAGCTTCTAATAAAATATAAGGCAAAAAATATAGTGCTTGATCCAGTAATGGTATCTAAAAGTGGCTATTTTCTTTTAAAGCCTGAAGCAGTTAATGAGCTTAAAAATCTTATTGCCATTGCTGATATAGTTACTCCCAATATTCCTGAGGCAGAGGTTTTAACTGAACTCAAAATTACAAGCCAAAAGGAAATGGAGCTTGCTGCAATAGGCATAAATAAGCTAGGTGTAAAAAATGTACTTGTTAAAGGCGGGCATAGGTGTAATGATGCCAATGATGTCCTTCTAACAGGGGGTAAGTTTGTAACTATAAATGGACACCGCATAGCTACTAAAAATACTCATGGAACAGGATGTACACTATCCTCAGCTATAGCTTCATATATTGCTAAGGGATTTTCAATTAAAGAAGCTGTGACTTTATCAAAGGAGTATATCACAAAGGCCATAGAAAACTCCTTTCCTATAGGTAAAGGGGTAGGTCCTGTTGGCCATTTTATAGAAGTTTATAAGAAAGCAGGAGTGTGCTATGAAGAAGATTAAAAATTCATCAATGTTTTTACTATGGGTTGGAGCTGCTATATCAATAACTGAAATCTATACTGGGGGCATTATAGCTCCCCTAGGTGTAACAAAGGGGCTTTTAGCAATTATTATAGGACACATAATTGGTACTGCTTTTTTGGCCATTGGAGGTTATATTTCCTTTAGAGACAACAAAAACGCTATGGATAAGGTTAGAGACTCCATGGGAAGCATAGGTGCTAAAATTATAGCACTACTAAATATACTTCAATTAATAGGCTGGTCAGCTATTATGATTATACAAGGTGGACGTGCTTTAAATAGTGTTATACCAGGTCTAAGCTTTAACTTTTCTCTTTTACTTATGGCTTTGGCAGTCTTTATATGGGCATATTCCTTTAATAACTATTCAAAGCTTGTTAATGATATATCTGTAGTGGTATTAATCATTGTCTGCATATTAATGTTCTTTAAGGTACAAGGATCTGCACCTGCAGCAATAAATGGTACTATGAGCTTTACTACAGCTATAGAACTTGCTATAGCAATGCCTGTATCCTGGCTTCCTCTTATAGGAGATTATGCAAAGGATGGTGAGAGTAAAGAAGGGGTAGTTATCTGGAGCTTTTTAGGCTACTTTCTTGGAAGTGTTTTGATGTATACCTTAGGTCTATTAATAACTGTAAAAACAGGGAAGGATGTAATAGTGTTTATTGCAGGTACCGGTCTTAGTGCAGCAGCAGCTTTGGTAATTGTGCTTTCTACTGTAACTACAACTTTTTTAGACATATTTTCAGCAGTAATTTCATCAAAACAGATTATTAAAATTAAAAATGAAAATAATTATATAATTTTATATTCAATAATTGCAACAGTTATTGCCTTTATCTTCCCAATTGAAAACTACCAAAATTTCCTACTAACAATTGGAAGTATATTTGTACCTGTTTATATAATTGTTTTTTCAGAATATGCTTTGAAAGGAAATTGGAATAATAAGAGTTTAAATATAGTTGGTCTTATGGCTGCTGTACTAGGTACATTGATTTACAACTATTTTAATAAAGTTTCCTTTGGAATACCAACAGTTTTTGTATTTGTTATTTTATTAATATTATATTATTTACCTAAAAAGTTAATTAAAAATATTAATTTAGTGAAGAAAGAGGAGTGTTAATAATGCTTAATGAAGCAGCAAAAGTTATTACAAAGGTAAGAAATAAGGTTCCACTAGTACAAGCTATAACAAATTATGTTACGGTAAACGACTGTGCAAACATTTTGTTAGCATTTGGTGCATCACCTGCCATGGTAGAAGCTTACGATGAGGTTTATGATTTTGCAGCAATGTCTTCAGCTGTATATATAAATTTAGGAACCTTAACTAAGGAACAGGAGGAAGCAGCTGTACTAGCAAGTATTTCTGCCAAGGTTAATAATGTGCCAGTTGTGCTTGATCCAGTTGCCTGCTCAGTAATTCCACGAAAGAATTTAGTTATAAAAAGAATGCTGGAACTTGGTAGAGTAGATGTAATAAAAGGAAATGGCGGGGAAATTAAGTTTTTAGCAGGACAAGCTTCAAAGGCAAGAGGGGTAGATTCAGTTGATGATGGAGAAGGTCTTGAGGAGGCCTGCATAGACTTAGCTAAAAAGTACAACTGCGTAGTTGCAGCAACAGGTAAGGAAGATATTATTACAAATGGTGCAAGGGTTGCAATTATTCAAAATGGAGTAGAAATGCTTACGAAGATTACAGGAGCAGGATGCATGCTTGGAGCTCTTTGTAGTGCAGCGATTGGTGCAGAAAAAGACAGCTTTATTGCTGTAGTAAATGCAGTACTTTCTATGAATTTAGCAGGTGAAGCAGCCTATGAGGAGGTACAGCTTCCAGGTAGCTTTAGAACGAAGCTTATAGATAATATCTATTTACTTTCTGAAGAAAAATATATGAAGGAAGGAAAGGTAATATGGAAATAGATTATAGTCTCTATTTAGTTACTGATAGAAGCTTTTTGGGAAATAAGAGCTTAAAAGATGCTATAAGTGAAGCCATAGAAGGCGGAGTATCTTTTATTCAAATAAGAGAAAAGGATATTTCTACTAGAGCTTTTTACAATATTGCATCTGAGGTAAAAGAGGTAACTGATTACTATAAGGTTCCGCTAGTGGTAAACGACAGAATAGACATAGCACAGGCCATTGATGCTGATGGAGTACATCTAGGACAAAGTGATATGCCAATTCAAGTAGCAAGAAAGATACTAGGTAAGAATAAAATAATAGGTATTTCAGTAGAAAACGTAAAAGAAGCCAAAGTGGCAGAGGAAAATGGTGCTGATTATGTGGGTGTGGGAACTATATTTTACACTGGAACTAAAAAGGATATTAATAAACCTATAGGACTAGAAGGGCTTAAAGAAGTATGTAGTTCAATTAAAATACCTAAGGTAGCCATTGGTGGAATAAATAAAAACAACCTTAAAGATATTCTCAAAGCTGGAGTGGATGGCGCAGCAATTATATCTGCCATACTAGGTGAAAAGGATATTAAGGAAGCTTCAAAATTATTAAAAAATTTATTTTAAAAACATGAAAGTGAGCATTAATGCTCACTTTTTTTGATTTCCAATTATACAATTCATACCTCAGTCATATTATATAATATAAAAAATTAAGGGTGGAGATAAAATGGACCTATTATTTTTTGTATTTATAGCTTTAATTTTATTAGTTGTTATTATAACAGAGAGCAGAGAAAAAAAGAAGATAAAGGAGAATATAAATAAAGTCATAAAATGAAAAAGCATAAATTCTTCAAAATTAAAAAACCTATGTTATATACTAAAGATTTTGGAGGAATTTATGAAGGAATATTTTTTGACTTTTTTAAAATCAATTATTTCATACATAGTATTACTTATACTAACTAGAGTTATGGGTAAAAAGCAGCTTTCTCAGATGACTTCCTTTGATTATGTTGTAAGCATTACTATAGGTTCTATTGCAGCAGCCATTAGCGTAGATAGAAGGATAAATGATATAGATGGTTTAATTGCAGTATTGAGCTGGGCTACTTTACCTATAATTACAGGATTCATAGGCTTAAAAAGCGTTAAATTTAGAAGGCTTACTGATGGTGAAAGCACTATTCTAATTGATAAAGGACAAGTAAATGATAATAACATGAGAAAAGCCCGTTATAATATGAAAGATTTACTAATGCAGCTTAGACAAAAGGACATCTTTGACCTAGCTGAAGTTGATTTTGCACTGCTAGAACCTAATGGGCAGCTAAGTGTACTCAAAAATCAGGAGCTTCATAATGTTACCTTAAAGGATTTAAATATTAAAGTACCATATAAGGGCATGGTAATAGATATTATAGTTAATGGGGAAATAATTTATGATCATTTAAATATGATAAAAAAAGATGAGAAGTGGCTTAAAGATCAACTTAATAATAAACAAATCAAAGATATTAAAGACATTATTTATGCGGGTTTTACTAATGACGAAAAGCTAGAAGTCGTATTAATGAACAATTTAAAATCAAAGTAAAATAAAAAAATAGGAAGGTAATTTCCTGTTTTTTTATTTTATGGTATCCTTTTGATTTTTCTTACGTATATATAAGTAAAATTCTGCATCTTAATGAGGAGGATTTAATATGAGAAAAATAAAGTTAACATGTGTTATATTAACTTTAATATTATTATTTGCAGGCTGTGGCAGCAAGACTGCCTCTAAAAACTCAGCTAGCACTGCCCCACAAGCTGCTAGCGGCTTAAATGCTGCAGACCAATCAGCTAATTCTAATTTATCCATATCAAATGGAAGTACTGCTGATAGTGCTAAAGGTAACACCGTCACTAATACTAAATTAGAAAAAAAGACAGATCAAGAAACGAAAATAATAAGATTTTGTACTTTGCTAATTCAAGAGGATGACCTAGGAAAGCTTTCAGACAGCATTCAAAAGAAAACCAAGGAGCTTGGAGGCTACATTGAAAGTGACAATACAATGGAGCAAAGAATTACTACAGTTGTAAGAATCCCTTCAGATAAGTTTGATGAATTTGTAAAGTTTACAGAAGATGGGTACAAGGTTGTTAATAAAAATATAACCACAAATAACATTACAGATGCCTATGTGGACAATGATGCGAGACTTAAAAATTTAAGAGCTCAAGAAGATCAAATATTAACAATTCTTAAAAAGGCAAATACCGTGGATGAAGTACTGAAGGTTCAGGCAGAACTTTATAGAATAAGGGGGGAAGCAGATTCTCTTGAGGCTATGAAAAAAAGCTGGGATAAGCAGGTTGATTATTCAACAATAACAATAAATGCTGACAAAAAGGCAATAGTACCGGATAGCAAGAAAACCATAATAGGTGGAAGTGAGTTTTTTAAGGCTATAGGAAAGGGCTTCTCAAATACTTCTATTGCAATAATATTGTTTCTTGAAAATTTACTGATCTTTATCTTCTCTAATATAATTGTGCTAGGAATACTGGGAGTAGCAGGCTTCTTTGGTTTTAGATGGTATAAGAAAAACAATAAAATAGATTCTAAATAAAATTGCCTCTGTATTTTCTATTATTTTGCTAAACTCAGTAGCTGCTATGGAATTTTGTAGAAAATTACTGTTTACTTGCATAATAATGAAAAAAATTGGTAAAACTACATAAATAAATATGTAGTTTTAGGAGGCATATAAAATGGTTAGCGACAGCAATAATAGTAATAATAATAATATGAACTCTTTAGATGATTATTTTAATTATAGCAGTTCTAATGATACAGAAATGGCTCAAGAAATTAGTAATTTAAAGGAACAATTAAGCAGTATGCAGCAAACCCTTTATGATATGCAGAGCAATTCATATGGAGGAACCAGTAATGGAGGTTCTGGAGATAGTAATAGCAACCAAAGTTCTTCAAACAATAATCAAAGTAAAAATAACAATTCAAAGGGCGGAGAAAAGGAAAATGCAATGCAGCAGCTTGCAAAGCAGATGAATGATTTTAGAAATGAAGCACAAAAGCAGCAGCAGCAAATCCAGCAGCAGGTTCAAAAGTCCATAGAACAGGCTATGGCAGCCCTCCAGCAGGTTAATGAGCAATTAAAATCTAATGAGGCACTGTCTCAAATGAATCTGTTTATGGAGCAGGCCCAACAGCAAATGGGTTCTATAGGGTCTTCAGACAAGCAAAGTGATGAAAAAAATAAATCAAATTCAAATAAAAATAAGTAAACTAATACAATTATGACACGAGAATATGAGAAAGGTGCATTTAGGCTTATAATAATTATATAGCCATTAAAAGGATGCCGTTTTTCTAATATGTTTTCGTGTCTGTATTTATGTGGGGAAGGAATGATAGCTTGAAAAAACTTAACAGGGATTTTTATATGAGAGATAGCGTAACAGTAGCAAAGGATTTGCTTGGTAAGTATCTTGTGAATAAAGCCGAGGGAGAAGAAATAATAGGGAAAATAGTGGAAGTAGAAGCGTATATGGGACCAAAAGATAAGGCGGCTCATTCCTATAATAATAGAAGAACTGAAAGAAATGAAGTTATGTATGGTCTAGGCGGATTTTCCTATGTTTATTTTATATACGGAATGTATCACTGCATGAATGTAGTTGTAGAGGAGATAGGCAAGCCTCAGGCAATACTGATTAGAGCATTAGAACCTATTTCTAATATGGATGCCATGGCAATAAATAGATACAATAAAAGTAAAGAGGAATTAAATAAAAGTGAAGTAAAGGGACTTACTAACGGCCCGGGAAAACTTTGCAGGGCTTTAAAAATAGATAGAATGGATAATGCAAAAAACTTATGTGGAGATGAATTATATATTATGTCTGATGAAAATAAAGCATCTTTTGAAATGGTGAGCACTACTCGTATAAATATAGATTATGCTGAAGAGGCAGCCTTCTATCCTTGGAGATTTTATATTAAGAATAATCCATATGTTTCTAAAAAATAAAATTAATTGACAAGTTTTTTATTATATATGTAGTATAATAGTATATAATTGGCTTAGAATTTGGAAGGATGCGGTGAAGATGGGATTTTTAAAAGAATTATTTCAAAAGGAGATTACTAAGAGAATTTTAGTTCTCATAACCTTTATAATATTTTTATATTTTTTAAGAGGATTAATAAATACTTTTTTATTAACCTTTCTTTTCATATATTTTATTTATAGTACGGAGAATGCAATTACAAAAAGAATTGGGAAGTTTGTGCACTTAAGTAATACTTTATTTACTTTGATTATTTTTCTTTTGATGGCAACTTTAATAACTTTTTTCATATATAAATATATTCCTGTAGTTATAAATCAAATTATAATTATTATAAATCAGATGACATTGGAAATGTCTGAGTTTGATTTCAAATCAAGTATACATATACCCAGGTACTTATTGCCAATATATGAGCAGGTATATGCCCAAATTGATTTTAAAAACATAACCAAAGGTGGAGTTGACTTCTTACTTCAATCTGCAAAAAATATAGGTACTTGGAGCGTAAATATATTTTTATCTTTAATGTTAAGCATGTTCTTTATGCTTGAAAAAAACAAAGTTTCAGAATTTATGAGACGATTTAAGGACAGCAGGGTTTCCGGTTTCTACAGATACCTACATGATTTTGGAGTTAACTTTCTGAATTCCTTTGGAAAGGTTATACAAGCCCAGATTATAATTGCGTTTATAAACTCCTGCTTATCCATGATAGGGCTTAGCATATTAGGATTTAGACAGATTTTAGGCCTTGGAGTTATGGTTTTCTTTTTCAGCTTAGTACCTGTTGCAGGAACAATAGCCTCTTTAGTCCCCCTTACCATAATAGCTTATAGATATGGCGGACTTTTAAAAATATTTTACGTACTAATACTTATAGCTGCGTTACATGCTCTAGAAAGCTATGTATTAAATCCAAAGTTAATGGCATCTAAAACTGACCTGCCTGTATTTATTATATTTATAGTTTTAATTATCTCTGAGCATTTTATGGGGGTATGGGGTCTTTTAATCGGTATTCCTTTATTTATGTTCTTTTTAGATTTATTAAATGTGAAAGAAAATAAATAAACAGCACTAAGTCATTTTAAATGGGGAATAAAGAACATTTAACTAAATAAAAGAAGGAGGTTTTTCCACAAGAAAACCTCCTTAATTCGTTATTTATTTTAAACTTTGATTAATTCCATTAGCTGCCGTGTTGGCTGAACTCCATGCCCATTGTAGGTTGAATCCACCACAGTCTCCATCAACATCCAGTACCTCACCAGCAAAATAAAGATTTGGAACTATAAGTGACTCCATTGTGTGAGGATTAATTTCTTTAGTGTTAATACCACCAGCTGTAACCTGAGCATTTGAGAAGCTATTAGTATCATAAACCGTAAATTTCCAAGCCTTTAATAAAGAATATAAACTTTGCCTTTCACTATATTCTAAATCTGAGCAAGGTTTATGAATATCATAGATTCCGGCTTCTTTTAATATAATAGGAATCATTTTTTTGTTTATTATACCTATCAATGAGTCATAAATACTTCTATAATTAAATACAGCAAAGTGAGAGTCTAAAAAATCTACTAAAGCATCCATATTCATGGTGTACATGATATCTACTTTAACTTCTACAGAATTTCCATTGGAGAGGAAATAGGAAGCATATCGGCTTAATTGAAGTATGGGTGGTCCTGAAATGCCGTAATCTGTGAATAAGATCTCTCCAAATTCTTTTCTTTTTAATTCTCCATTAACATATATTTCTGCAATCCCAATAAACTTTACTCCAGCTAAGGCTTTTAGATTTTTGTATTCTAGCTTTAGCTGCACTAGTGAAGGGATTGGATTTACTATACTATGACCTAGAGCTTTTGCTAAGTTATAGCCTAAGCCGTCTGAACCTGTATTTGGCGCAGACTTACCACCACAGCATAAAATAACTTTTTCAGCTTCAAAAGCATCCAGATTTTTTGTTTCTATTTTAAAATGCTTATTTAAAACAGTTATTTTGTTTACCTTTGCATTAAGATATAAAGGTATATTTCTATCTTCAAGGGCCAGCCTTAGAATGTCTATTACAGAAGATGCCTGAAGAGACATTGGGAATATCTTACCTTCTTCAAGGGTAACTAAGGGCAGACCAATAGAAGAAAAAAAATCAATGGTATCATTAACTGAAAAATTGTTTAAACTTTGAGCATAAAAACCAGCATTTTCACTATGATATCTAGATTCTTCTATGTGTTTATTACTAATATTGCATCTTCCATTTCCAGTAGTTAATAGCTTCTTTGCAATTCTATCATTGCCTTCAACAATAGCTGCATCAATTCCCATATCCTTAAGCTGCAACGCTGCCATTATTCCTGCAGCACCGCCACCTATAATAATAACTTTATGCTTCAAAATAATCTCCCTTTCAGAGTTAGTCTATTATCTTTATATTTTAACCTAAAATCATGATTTTGAATATATTAACAAAATATTTCATATTAGAAGTTTCTATAATTTAAATACAAAGGGTATAGCTATATATTTTATTTTAGTACATAATATAATAATAAATCTAAATAAGGGAGTTGTTAGAATGCAGGCACAGGAATTGTTAAACTATAAAAATTGGGTAGTAGTTGGTGATGTTTTAAATAGCAGTAAATATGCAAGCAGAATATTAAGCTCACTTAAAAATGAAGGCTTTAATGTAGAAGGAATTAATCCAAGAGATACAACAGGAGGTATTTATAAAAGTTTAAAAGAAGTGAATTATGTAATTGATGTTGTAGATCTTTGCATTAATCCAGTTTCAGGTTTAAAGATATTAGAGGAAGTAAAAAATCTCGGAATAGATAAAGTATTAATTCAGCCCGGTGCAGAAAGTGCGGACATAAAAGAATACTGTAAAATCAATGGAATTACTGCAATAGAAGGCTGCGCTTTAGTAGAATTGTCTTTTTATAAAAGGAAATAGTGATATAAGTGATTTAGGTAGCATTATTGAGCTATAACGAGTAAGAAGAAGCTTGAAGGAACAGGTAAAATATAACAGTTAATTAATGAAAAATATATTTAAAAATTAGTTGACATGGAAGTAAATTTTATGTATTATAGTCTATGTCGGGTCGCTAAGGCGGCAAGATAGAATTTGGCTCATTGGTCAAGCGGTCAAGACACCACCCTTTCACGGTGGTAACAGGGGTTCGATTCCCCTATGAGTCACCAATAAGTGGGCGCATAGCTCAGCTGGGAGAGCATCTGCCTTACAAGCAGAGGGTCACAGGTTCGAGCCCTGTTGTGCCCACCACTTAATTAATTACTAAATATGGCCCAGTGGCTCAGTTGGTTAGAGTGCCGGCCTGTCACGCCGGAGGTCGAGGGTTCGAGCCCCTTCTGGGTCGCCATTTTTGCTGGCATGGCTCAACGGTAGAGCAGCTGACTTGTAATCAGCAGGTTGTAGGTTCGATTCCTATTGCCAGCTCCATTTTTAATTTGGCTCATTGGTCAAGCGGTCAAGACACCACCCTTTCACGGTGGTAACAGGGGTTCGATTCCCCTATGAGTCACCAATAAGTGGGCGCATAGCTCAGCTGGGAGAGCATCTGCCTTACAAGCAGAGGGTCACAGGTTCGAGCCCTGTTGTGCCCACCACTTAATTAATTAATAAAATATGGCCCAGTGGCTCAGTTGGTTAGAGTGCCGGCCTGTCACGCCGGAGGTCGAGGGTTCGAGCCCCTTCTGGGTCGCCAGAAAAATCCTAAGCTATAAGCTTAGGATTTTTTCAATTACTCTCATTTATTAAATAAATTATTTTCAAATTACTAAGATCAATTAATAACACTAAAAATCAATAAATATTAATTTTAAATTTAAGTAAAAAGATGTGGCAGGAGATATGTCCCCATGCCACATTTTTTTACTTAGCCTTATTTAAGTTCTTTTTTATTCTTATATCATCACCAAAGAATTTATAGAGACCAAAGTTTCCAAGAAGCCTGGAACTTATCCTTTCTGAATAAATCTGAAGTAGTTCTTCTAGTGTACAATTAGTGGAAACAATCATATTTTTACCCTTTAATAGCTTTTTATTTAATAAATTAAATAATTCTGTTTTTGAAAAATCAGTAATTTGTTCAGTCCCAAGGTCATCAATTATGAGTAAGTCGCAATTTATTATAAGTTCCTCAAGTGCTTCATCTCCATCAAAGCGAATATGCTTTAGATTTTGAATGAGACTGTCAGCTGTTCTGTAGACAACAAGATAACCTTTATCTAGAAGTTCCTTTGCAATACAATTTGATAAAAATGTTTTTCCAGTACCTGAATTTCCGTAGAACAACATATTTTCATTATTAGTGCCAAAGGTTCTAATGAAATTCATAGAACGGGTAAATACTTTCTCCATGTTCTTTCTTGGACTTTCGTGTTCATTTTCATTTTTTCTTGTAGAATAATAATCAACCTTAAAATTATCAAAATTATTATCCTTAGTGAGAATATTTAATTCAGAATTCTTATAATATATTTTTACTAAGTTTTGTTTATAACAAGTACACTTTTGATTCCCAATAAAGCCTGTATCTTTACATTTTTCACACCTGTAATGCAAATCTAAATAGTTAATAGGGTAACCATTTTTATTAAGAAGCTCAGATTTTTTAATTCTTAAATCAGTTATTTTTTCCTTTAACATAGCAAGATATTGGTCTCGATTTTGAATATCCTTGAAGGAGCTTATAGTAAGTTCTACGCAAAGCTTACCAATTTCACGTTCAAGCTCTATTACAAGGGGAAGCTTTTTTTCTATTTCCTGCTTTCTTGAAGCTAGATTTCTAGCTTCTTCTTCTCTTATATTCTCATAAATTGTTAGTATTTCAGCTTGATAACCATTAATCATTGCTATCCTCCCAGCCTAGAAGCTTCTTTTCCAATTCGTCAAAGTTATAAGTTCGTTGTTCAAAGTTGTTAAAGGTACTATTATTATTTTGCTTACTATGAACATTATTTTTCTTAGGAGAATGTGTTTTTATATCTTTTTTTGCTACATCTTCTAGGGAAGTAATACCATCCTTAAACCAACTGGTAAGTATGCCATCAATATACTTAAACTCAGCTTTGTTGATCCTTTCAAAGCAAATATCGCAGGCTTTATATATTACTTCAAGAGGAAATTTATAAGTATTTATCCATTTATCAAGCATATCCTCTTGAGGCTTCATTACCTCTCCATCTTTTATACCAAGATAATTAAGTATCTTTCGAATTTTTATCCATTTATCTTCATGTCTTTTTATATATGCTTGAGCATCTTCTATTGTTATTATTTTAGAATCAAACCAGCCAATGGCGATTTTTTCTATATACCTATAGTCCGTTTTTCCTTTAGAAACACAATATTGAATAAGCAGCAAAATTAGCTCTTGAGGAAAATTATATTCTTTCTGCCATCCGATATAAAGGCTCATTTCTTTAGGAGAAAGAGGCCGTCCCAAAAGTTTTTCAATGTCTTGAAGCATACCCTTAGTTGAGTTGTTGTTTAATTCCTGAAGTAAGTTTATATTATCATCACTAGCATTAGTTCTTTCGCTTAAATCCGTGAATTGAATATTAAAGTTTCCCATGTTATCAATGGGCATCATTTTTATGACACCTTCATCATTCCAATAATTCCATGCATTTAACACATCGGTTTCCAATAGGTGCAGTGTACTTGCAAGAATCGAGGAACTAACTCCAATTTCACCTGTTATGCAATATTTTAAACCTAATAGATAAACCTTAACAAAGTCTCCTCTAGCTTTCGTCATGTAATTATCTATAAAAATGTTGCTGACAGGTGTAAAATTTTGAGCTTTACTTTTAAACATAAAAGTGCTCATTTCACCGCAACCTTTCTTATTAATTTTATACAACATCTTGTATTGTATCAATTTATTATAACAAAATACAGGCAGTTACTCAACATATCAAAGATGTGAACAATAAGTTAAATTTATTGTATTAAAGCACTATTTACAAATTTAATTATAATTATGGAAATATTGGGCATATTATCTAAGGTGAAAGGAGAGATAACCTTGAGTCATTGTATAATCAGTAGAAAAGCCATAAGCATTATGGTTCTTTCAGCAACTTTATGCATATCCAGCATATTGTACAGTGTTAATGAACCTAACGCCTATGAAATATGTATAGATAAGAAGGTAATAGCCTATATAAATAATGATAAAAAGAATTTCGATTTAGTAAATAATATAGTAGAAGAACTATCAAGTAGATTTTCTACTTTAAAGCTTAAGAATTCCCTAACAATAAATACTGTAAAAATAAATGAAGAGTTAGTAATAGATGGCTCATTTATAAAAAAATCAATAGTTGACAATTCAGGTATGTTAATAGATGCCTATGCAATGATGGCAGATGGAAGAGAATTTGCAATTGTTGCAAGTGAAGATGAAGGAAGAAAAATATTAGAAAATGTTAAAAACAATTATATTACTAAAAGTGGTTTGGAAGTTAAAAATTGTGACTTAAAAACAAATATTAAATATGTTAAGAAAAGAGTGCTTATGTCTCAAGTAGACGACATAGCTATTGTAGTAAATAGAATAGAAGCAGTAAATGAAAAAGCACAGAGTCAGTTAGTTGCTTTTACACTCAAAGGTATAAAGGAAAGCAGTGAGGTTATATCACCAACAATTGTTATTAAGTGGTCAGAGGATATGACCGTAGGACAGAGCAAGCTTATAGATAATGGAAAGGAAGGTAAGTTGGCGGTAACAACGGAAATACAAATGATAAATGGTAAAGTATTAAATACAAGGGTTACCAGCGAGAAAACTATTATCCAGCCTAAAAACAAGGTAGTATTGCAGGGTAGTAAAAGCCCAGGAGCTGTGGCTACAGGTATATTTTTTACTCCTTCTAGAGGCACTATATCCTCAGGCTTTGGAATGCGTTGGGGAAAAATGCACGAAGGCTTGGACATTGCAGCTAATATGGGAGATCCCATTTATGCTGCCCTAGATGGGAAAGTAATTTATGCAGGATGGGAAACTGGCTATGGAAATGTTATAAAGCTTCAGCATGATAATGGGCTTATTACTATATATGGTCATTGCAGCAGACTTGATGTTACGGTTGGGCAGAATGTTAATAAGGGAGATAAAATAGCCTTAGTGGGAAGCACAGGAAACAGCACAGGACCTCATTTACATTTTGAAGTAAGAGTAAATGGGGTGGCTCAAAATCCAGTTGCTTTTTTGAGCAAATAAATACCAGAACTATTGACCTAACAATTAAAAATCACAATTTTTAAAAAGGAAAATTAAAAAACATATTTATACAATATCAATATGAAATTTAGCGAAAATATATAAAATATGTGGAATGAGCATAAAGCGAGAATTAGAAGTTCCTTGTGAAAGAATAGCCACAAAGCCTTAGTGTTGTTCGTCTGTTTGAACGAAGTGAGTTTGACGAAAACACTTGGTTTTGTGGCTATTCTGAGCTTGGAACTTCTTTCGTAGCGATCAGCTCATGTAGCATATTTTATATATTGTAGCTATTTTTTATATTATGATTTACACTGCTGTGTTAGTTGGTGGTATAAACACTCTTGCAGCTAATTCTGTATCAAGCATATATAAGGCTGCGCTATCACTACCTATACGCTCAAGCTTTTTAATTACTGTGTTTACAGTAGACTCTTCTTCTACCTGTTCATCTATAAACCATTTTAAAAAGCTCATAGTAGCGTGGTTTCTTTCTTCTGCAGCAGCATCTGCTATAGTATATATATTTCTAGTGTTTGATTTTTCATGCTCAAGAGCAGCTTTAAAAGCTTCAAGAATTGAGCCATAGTCATTTCTTGGTTCTGGATTATTACTTATTCTTACTCTAGCATCCATATCCACTAGATAGTCGAAAAATTTCATTGCATGAAATCTTTCCTCTTCTGCTTGAACTCTAAAGAAATTAGCAAAGCCATCTAAGTCTTGATCTGCGCAGTAAGCGGACATTGCTAAGTACACATGTTCTGAAAAGAATTCATAATTTATCTGGTTGTTTATTAATTTTGTAAGTTTTTCGCTAAACATCATATTTCCTCCTAAGTATTTAATTTTTTATTTTATAAATGTAATTTGGCATTATTTATTATATTTATAATACTATAGTATAGCCAATTTTTAAATATAAATAAAAATAATTTTCAGATTATTAATATTTCCTAATAATAGTAATTAAATAAACAATTTACCTATGTCTAGTAATCCTGATCCCTGACACCATTTGCTTACATCTACTTCCTTGCAGGACACCTTTAATAAGGAGCGGATATCCTTAAAGGAAAGGGCAGGGTTACTTTCTAAGAGTAAGGCACATGCTCCACAGATATAGGCTGCTGCACATGAAGTTCCTGAATAGGTAACATAGGGATTATCTAAAGGCGGAGCATAGATTTTTAATCCATTTCTTTCGGAGGTGAAAGCTTTATTAGTATTAAGGGAACAAATATCTACACAGGCTGCCGATAAATCTGGCTTCTCTAGTTTTGAAAAAGGACCTATGGAGGAGTGAATATAAGGCTTTGGACTAGCAGTAGTATCTAAACCAGAAACTGTAATGCAATTAGGTAAAGTAGCAATTCCTCTAATAGTACCTTCCTTTGGACCATTGTTTCCACTTGGAACTACAACAGCTATGTTATTTTTAACAGCTAAATCAAATAATTTATTAAAGAGAGTCAGAATAAATTGATTATAATCTAACACTTCAAATGGAAGACAAAGAATTCTTATATTGAATTCCTCCCTTTCGCTCATAATAAGATCTATTGCATATAAGACATCTGATATATATCCCCTTCCAATGCTGTTGAAGGCCTTAATTGAATAAATATGGCTGTCTTCTGCTATGCCTCTGTACATTCCTTTTGAAGAATAACCGCTTCCGCAAATTATTCCACTTAACAAGGTACCATGTCCATTGTCGTCATAGGGATATTTAATATTATTAATAACATCGAAAAATTTTTTAACCTTGTGATTAGGGTGAATAAGATCATTATGAGGATATGTTCCGGTATCTATAAGTCCAATACCAACACCTTTTCCTGTAAACTTATACTTCTCGCGAGAACTTATACCATTTGCATTTAAAACGCTGCTGCCACACAAAATGGCCGTGGTATCAAAGGATATATGGGATACCTCCGGGTACTCTAGCAATCTTTCAATACTCCCTGCGGATAAATATGCACTTATACAGTTTAAAGAGGGAATTGAATGTATTAGTTCAGCCTTAAAAGATTTTATCTTCTTCTCTATATTTTCTCTAAGGGTTTTACATTGAATTATTACTCTATAGTGCTTATAGTAATTATTAGATACAGCAATTTTTAAACTAGGATCTAATTTGTTTTTTAAAGAGAACAAATGAAGCCTCCTGAAAAAATGGTTCCATTATATATTATGTTTGTTTTATAATATTGATACAAATTATAAAACAAAAGGTTTTGCCATTAGGCAAAACCAATTTTTTAATTATTAAACATAGTTATTGCTCCACACTCTGATAAGTGGAAACAATGAAATCAAATTCATCCCCATCTGTAATCTCTCCATAGCTGTCCTCCGAGATACCAGGGAAATAATAAAGTATAAATTTTTCCTCTGTTCTTAGATTCCTTATTATAATATATTTTTGATCCTTTGCTATATTTTGAAGTGTAGCTAGTACATTAAATCTATCAACATCGCCAGTTTTATCATTGTTTAAAGTTAAAATCCAGTTATCGTGGAAGGTGACATTTATTTTTTCATGATCGCAAAATACTATTCTTGAATTTTCACGACAGCCAAGACAACCGTCAAATTTGTCCTCGGTGCAGTTTCTATAAACACATTCACTGCAGTGTTCTAGCTGATTTAAGCTTTCAGCATTATCATGCTTATAAGAATTTAAAAGGTCAATATATTTGTCATCATTAAAGAAACTAAGAAAACCACCTTTTTTGTGTACCTCTCCTTCAGATGTTTCTATAAGATCAATATATTTTTTAAGAACAGGAAGTTTGGTTACATATTTTCTTTTATTAAGCTCACCATTTTCTAAAAATGGAGAAACATTGTCTACAGCGTAGGTAAGGTCCACATAGACCTTACCATAACGCTCTCTTTCATGTTTTAGGAAATCTTCAGCTCTTCCCATGTAATCACCTATTGTTTATATTTTTTTAGTTCTTCGTCAAGATCTACTTCATTAAGCTCTTTAAATTCATCTTCAAGAGATGTATCTGTCTTTAATTCTCCAAGACCTTCAGCATAAGCTTCCTTCTTTTGAATCTTTCTTTCAATATCATCTACACTAATTTTATTGCTCTTAGTTTCTACATTTGCAAGTATCTCATTTACTTTACCGCTAGCCTCTGCATTATTATATCTTGCTGCAGCTTCATCTCTATACCTTCTTGTCTTTTCGATTTCTTCCTCTAGTTCTTTAAGCTTTGCTTTTACAGAATCTGCTTTTTGACGAGCATCTTCATAGCTAGCCTTTAAGCCTCCATAACTCTTATCAGCTTCAAGTTTTTTTGCAAGAGCTTTTTTAGCTAATTCTTCATTACCCTTACTCATAGCTAGCTTAACTTTTTCGTCAAAATCCTTAGATTCTTTTTCTGCTGCCTCCATCTTCTTTTCAATTTCATGAACATTACCAAGAATTTGAGCAGATGAAAGCTTTGCATTGTTTAAGCTTTCTTCCATATCTCTTACCTTCTGATCAAGTAGTTCAATTGGATTCTCCATATCGTCAATTGCGTTGTTTACCTTTGCTCTAAAGATGTTGGACATTCTTCCGAATACTCCCATTTTAATAATCCTCCTCAAAATTTTAATAAATAATTTGTACTTACTCACATTTTGTTAGTAAGTTTATTGTAAAAGTCCATTTTGGACTAGTACCTTCTTCTTGAATTTCTTATTATCTTATATATAACAACTATTACAATTATTAATAATATAAGCCTAATAATACTGCTGAAAATATTACCTATAGCCTGAATTGGGCTATAGTATCCTCCATAATAGGAACCAAGGCTGTGTGATCCCCATGGAATAGGAATTGGTATTGGTAAAATACTTCTTTTGGTGCCGCTTGAGCTGGAAGAACCTCCTGTGTTTCCTGAAGAACTCTTTGGAGCAGTGCTAAAGCCTCCTGATTTAAAGCCTCCAGAAGATGATTTGGAAGAACTAGAGCTGCTAGAAGATGACTTGCTAGAGCTAGAGCTTCCAGGAAAGGACTTTGGAGTGCTAAAGCCACCGGATTTAAAGCCTCCAGAAGAAGATTTAGAGCTGCTAAAGCTGCTGGAAGATTTAAAACCTCCTGATTTACCTGCGGCATATACGGTGCTATAATGCCTATCCCCTTTAAAGTTATTTAAGAATGCAGGTGATAAAACATCAACTGATATAAAGAGAATAGCCAAAATAATACTGAACAATATTCTATTTTTTTTATTAATTTCCTTCACCCCCACGAAAAAGTAATATAATGTAATTATACAGCTTTTTGAATAAACTTCATATTCAATGTTTATTCCTTGTGTATTTGATTATGATTAAATTTGTTTCAGATAACTTATGTTTTTATTATAGGTTATATAATACCATATTACAAGTATAATAATAACCTGTATAATCCATATTAAAACCATTTAATTTGTTTGTTCAATTGTATCTTAATATATCTCCAATTATCTCCTATTTTCTTTAAATTTAAAAATAATTTCTTATAAAATATAACTTGTAATGGGTTTATCAATAACTTATAATATAAGTAAGAGAATTAATAAAGTAACTTTTAATTATTTATTATATAAATATAATATGGAGGAGGAGTAATAATGGAGGATAGCAGTAAATATGGAATAGATTTTATAAAGAAAATGGCTGCTGAAATCTCAAGTAACACAATAGTATCCTACGATGATTTGCCGAGGTATGATTTATTTTTATCACAGGTAATAGATTTTCTGAATGATAAATTCGAGGATGAAAAATACACCACTAATATTGTACAAAATTATATAAAGGGAGAAGTTATATCAAAGCCTGAAGACGGAAAGAAAAGGGGCTATACAAAGGATCATCTGGCACAACTTTTATTATTAAGTTATATGAGACCAATTCTTACAACTGAAGAAATAAAAAAAGTTTTCAAGTTAGCTTTTAATAATATTAATAGTAATAGTGATGATATTATTTCTTGGAAAATGGCCTATAAGGTTTTTTCAAACCTTCAAGAAGAGATGTTTCAAAACTTTCTTAAGGAAGACCATTTTAAAGAAGATATAATTAATGATTTAATTAGTGACAGTGAACTTAGGGAAGAGGATAAGGAAAGAATAGGAGTCTTTTTAATAGTCATGACTTTAATCGCTGAGGCTAGTGCAATTAAAAAACTAGCTAAGAAAATAATTGATGAATATAATCAAGAATAATTTAATATCTGAATGTGTAAAATTAATTTTTAAAGTGAAATTAAACTTATATGAAAGGTAAGAATATGAGTAATTTTGTTACACCGAAATGGCTTTATGAACATCTTAAAAATAATGACCTAGTTATAGCAGACTGTAGAGCAGATTTATTTGATAAGGATTATGGCAGAAGAGTCTATGATGAAGGGCACATTGAAGGAGCACAATTTATAGAGGTAAAAAAAGATTTAGCAGGAGAAATTAAGGAGCATGGAGGCAGAAGCCCTATGCCTTTACTTAAGGTATTTAAAGAAAAACTTGAGGCTATAGGAATAGATAAGAGCAAAATAGTGGTTGCCTATGATGAGGCGGATCTTGCAGGTGCAGAAAGATTTTGGTGGATGTTAAAGTATATAGGCCATGATAAGGTATATGTTTTAAACGGTGGAATAAGGGCTTGGCAAAGAGAGACTTATCCGTTAACTACGAAAGTCAGGAAAAATGAAAAAGGTAAAATTGAATTAAAACTTGATAAAAGCCTAATTACAAATATAAGTGAAGTTAAGGATAATATGAGCAAAGAAGGCTTTGTTATAGTTGATTCTAGGGCAAAAGAAAGATATAAGGGAGATATTGAACCAATAGATAAAAAGGCAGGACATATTCCTGGAGCCGTGAATTATCATTGGAAGGATGTATTAAAAGAAAATGGTGAATTTAGATCAAAAGAAGAATTAGAAGTTCATTTTAGAATGCTTAAGGTATATAAGAATATTACTTTGCAATGCGGTTCAGGCATAGATGCCTGCGGTAACTTCATAGCAATGAGTGAAATAAATATGAAGCCTAAGCTCTATGTGGGCAGCTGGAGTGATTGGGTAAGCTATGATAATAACCCAATAGCAGTAGGAGAAAAACCGTGAGCTAGATTTCATATTTCTTATTAATAAAATTTATTTCGAATTTGGATAGAATCTTTAACAGTGTGAAAAATAATATGGAGGTGTATAAGTTTTAAGAGGAAGGTGGAAAAAGATGAAATCTGCATTTGTTAAGGATCTTAAGAATAAAGAAATTATAGATGGTACTTTTATGATAATGAAGATTCTTTCTAAAGAAGGGAAGAACTTAACTGTCTACATTGGAGATAAGACTGGGGATTTAAAGGCACGTATTACAGAAGCCGATGACAATCTAAAGGTTGGAGATGTTATTAATATAAGGGGTAACAATAACTTTGAACTACTGGTAACCAAATATAAAAGAGAAAGCAGATTTAATTTAAATGATTTTTTACCTTGCTTAAGTAAGCCACTTGAAGAAATATTAAATGAGTTGGATAAAATCTCCGAGGAGGAATTTAAAACAACGGAATGCAAGGCCTTAAATAATTATTTCTTTAATAATCAAACTTTTGTAGAAAGGTTTAAAAGAGGAATAGGTGGACTTAATCAGCATCATAATTATATAGGAGGTCTAGCAGAACATACCCTGAATGTAATGTACATGGCTAAGACAATTGCCTATAGATATGACTGCAGATATAAGGACCTAGCAATTCTTTCTGCAAAGCTTCATGATATAGGAAAAATTGAAGAATATAACGTAGATGGACCTTTTTCTGTTTCTATGAGAGGCGAAATGGAAGGACATATAGTTATAGGAATAACTATGTTGGAGGAAGCTTTTAAAGCCGGAGGGGATATTTATAGTGAAGATTTTAAAAATAGGGTAAAAGGCTGTATAGTTCAGCATCATGGTAAAGTGGAATTTGGATCGCCGAAAACTCCAAATACGGAGGAAGCCTTTATTGTCCATTATGCTGATTTTGTAGATGCAACCTTTAATAAATTAGGCCAGGTAAAGGATAAAACCGAACTAGATGCTTGGTCTGACTATGATAGAAGAATAGGGGCTAGATTGCTGCATTAGTTAAGAATTAACTAAATTCTGTTTTCAGTATAAATGTATATATTATTTTCAATAGCAATTATAAGAAAATTCAAAAAAAACCTAAAAAAACTATAAATATTCATAAAAATGACTGGTTAACCAATAAGTTACTGTTAATTAACAAATTCTTCACAATATCATGATATTATTATATTAAGAAGTTAGATCCCCCTTAGAGATAATTTCTAAACGTAAAGGTGTTAGACTATGTGTACTAACACCTATTTTTTTATTTTAAAATATAGAAAATGCTATAATATTATGTAATTTCATCTCTGGGGTTAGTAAGATAACTTAATAAGTTTTAAGCTTTCCATTTACATATTACCTCTTCGAGTATATCAATTAAAATAAACAAAGAGAAACCGAGGAGGCTTATTACAAGTATCCCAGCATACATGCTTATGTAATCAATTCTAGTCCAAGCATCAAGTATATAATAACCAATTCCATATTGTGTTCCATAGCCTTCAGCAAAAAATAAAATTGAAAGAGCTGTACCTACGGATAATCTTAAGTTAGTCAATAATTCTGGCATAATAGCAGGGAGAGTTATGTTTGTAAAAATCTGAAGCCTAGAAGCACCCAGACTTTTTATAGGGTTATAGGTTTCCTCTGGAATATTTATTACTGCATCTCTAACTGCAACAATAATTTGAAATATCAATATTAATACTATAAGAATTACCTTGGAGGAATCTCCAAGACCAAATAATAACATTACAACTGGCAGCAAAGCTGTTTTAGGTATAGGATAAGTAAAATAGACTAAAGGATTTAATATTTTATTCCAAAACTTAGAATAAGCCATAATCAGGCCTATGGCAACTCCCAGCACCAGAGAAATAATAAGTCCAAAGGATACTCTATAAAGGCTTACTAAAACATGCAGGTACAATTTTTCATCATATAGATTAGTTAAATTAAAATATATGTCAGTAGGTTTTGGAAGTACTCTCATATTAATTACTACAGCAAGAATATACCATAAGATATTAAATAGTATAAAGCCCTCTATAAAAAGCTTAATTTTCTTTTTTACCTTCATATTTTCCATCCTTTTTTAATTATGCTTCTTATATGTGAAGATAATTTAAGATATTCTTCCTTTTCTCGCAGGTTTTCAGTATTAAAGAGGGAATTATCAATTATCTCTACTATAGTACCTGGGCAGTGGGATAATATTACGATTTTTTTCCCCATGTATATGGCTTCTTCAATGCTGTGAGTAACAAATACTGTAGTGGTCTTATACTTATTCCAAATTTCAATAAAAAGTTCCTGTGCTTCCTCTCGTGTAAGAGCATCTAGTGCTGAAAATGGTTCATCCATTAAGAGTAAATCTGAATTCATAATAAAGGCTCTGGCTATAGCCACCCTTTGCCTTTGACCACCGCTTAATTCCTTTGGATATCTATCCATTAAAGAATCTATATTTAATTTGGAAAGAATATACTTAATTCTTTCCTTCATTTCCTTATCTATAGTTCTTCCCTTGATTTTTATAGAAAGAAGACAGTTCTTTTCAACGTTCTTCCAGGGAAGGAGTCCAAAGTTTTGAGGTATAAATCCAATGTTATGTATCTTTGGATTTATACCTTCATTATTAATAAGAATATTGCCTTCATAATTTTTTAGAATTCCACTTAGGGCATTTAGAAAAGTGGATTTACCGCAGCCTGAAGGACCTATTACAGCATAAATATCTCCAGAAGAAATATTTATGCTTATAGGCCCAAGTGCGTTTACCTCTTTTTTTGCACTGTAGCTCACAGAAAGCTTATCTACCTCTACCATGAAAAGGTCCTCCTTGTATTCCTCTCCTGCACATGAGGATTATTAATCCTCATGCCTCCCGTATTCCTTCCCAGCACAGGAAGAATATCAATCTTCCTGCCTCCGCCTATTATTTAGTACCTATATCACTCATTAAATCCTTAGGATTTAAAGTTTTCTTAACAAGACCATTTTTAACAGTCCAATCTACAGCAGCTTGTACCTCAGCTTCTGTTGGAAGTGTATTTTTCTTAAATTTAGGCAGCTTAATATTTCCTTTCATGCTCTCAGGGTAACCTACAGCTTTTATTATAATATCTTCATATTCAGAAATAGGAGTATTATTTATATAGTCTACTGCTTCGTTATAAGCCTTATAGAAGGCCTTTATTTCAGCGCTTTTATCATCTAGTGATTTTTGTGTAAATGCTGTTACAGAAGTAAAGGCACCTAATTTGCTTGCACTTCCAAGTAAGGTCCCACCATCACTTATAGCTAGGGAAGAAAATGGTTCTGGAAGTAATGCAGCGTCTACATTATTATTCTTGAGCATCTCAAGTCTTGTTGGTATTGCAGGAACTATGGATTTTTTTACATCCTTTGGGGTAAGACTATTTTTCTCTAGAATCTTATCAAGGGAATACTCAATTGAAGTTTTTTCAGAAATTGCTACACTTTTACCCTTAATATCATTTATTGATTTTATACCTGACTTTGCACCTGCAATTAACATAAAGTCACCGTCTGTAACACCAGTTATCTTTACATTAAAATCTGCATTTTGATATAGTGAAATGGCGATATAATCACAGATTACTCCATCTAAGTTTCCAGCTTGGAAAGCAGCATCTCTATCCTTAGAGTTTTTAAAGGCCTGAAAATTAACTTCAACTCCCTCTTTCTTAAAAAATCCTTTTTCATTAGCTATTACAATCGGCACTGCATCTACAGAAGCCATGGCACCAAAATTTAAGGTTTTTTTAGAAGCAGTAGTATTCTCCTTTACTGGTGAACAGGCAGCAGTGGAAATTGCAATAATGGAAACTGTAATTATACATAATAGTTTTTTTAATTTAATCATTTCTTTCCTCCTTTTAGTCAGAACACTGGGTAGTTTAAAACTACCCGTAAAAGTCCATTTAGGACTTTTACCTCCTTTTAAATTAGTGCATCAATAACTCCAAATATTAAGAATATGATGCTTATAACTTGATTTATACTATAGGATGCTACTTTTACATTGGATAAGTTATTTGGAGACACTATTTTATGCTCTGCAATGAATAAAATAGTTATTAGAATTAATCCAATGAAATATATGATTCCAAGCTGACTGCTTAAGGTTCCTATAATAAATAATAAAATTAATGTTATTACATGAAAAAAAGCAGCAATATGAAGTCCGTTTTTAACTCCAAATTTTGCTGGAATTGAGTGAATTCCGTTAGCAGTGTCGAACTCATAATCCTGTGAGCCATATATTATATCAAAGCCTGCAACCCATAGAGTATTTGCTGCTCCCATTAAAATAGGAAGCGTGGAGATTTTACCTGTAACAGCTAGCCATGCACCAACTGGTGCTGCAGCAGACGTAATCCCTAGAACTAAATGACAGGCCCAGGTAAATCTCTTTGTATAGGAATAAATTATAAGTAAAAACAGCGCTATAGGCGAAAGTATTAAACATAATGGATTTAACATAGCAGCTGCAATTATCATTACTAAAAAGCATACTGAAGAAAATATTATAACTTCCTTTTTTTGAAGTAAATTTTGAGGCAGCTGCCTCATGGCAGTACGAGGATTCTTGCTGTCTATTTCAGCGTCAATAACTCTATTTATGGCATTAGCACCAGTTCTTGCTCCCATAAAGGCAACTAATATCCAGAATACCTTGCTAAGAGATGGGAGGCCATTACTGGCAAGCAGCATTGAAATAAGTGCAAAGGATAAGGAGAAAATAGTATGGGAAAACATAACTAGGGTTCCATAATCCTTGGCTTTTTTTATAACCTTAGTCAAGACCATAATCAACCCATCTCCTTGAAACAAGCTCCTTAATTTCATTTGTCATTTCAATATCATCTGGCCATTCTCTTTTATGACCTTCAGTTGGCCATTTTTTTGTGGCGTCTATACCCATTCTATAGCCGTAATGAGGTAAATCTGAGGCATGATCTAAGGCATCTAAAGGTCCTTCAGAAATTACTACATCTCTTTTAGCGTCTATATTGTTAAATACCTTCCAAGCCACTGTAGATATGTCCTTAGGATCAATATTTTCATCTACAACTATTATCATTTTTGTATACATCATCTGGCCCATTCCCCATACTGAATTCATTATTTTTTTTGCATGACCAGGAAAGCGTTTTTTTATAGAAATAATTACGCAATTGTGGAAAACTCCCTCTAATGGGAAATTAATGTCTACAATTTCAGGATGCTGCATTTTAAGTAAAGGAAGAAAAATTCTTTCTGTAGCCTTACCCATATAGCAGTCCTCCATAGGAGGCTTACCTACCACAGTAGCAGGATATACAGGATGCTTCTTGTGGGTTATACAGGTTACATGAAATACTGGATAGAAATCAGCAAGAGAATAGTAACCTGTATGATCACCAAAAGGACCTTCTAATTTTAAAGATTCATTTACATCTACATAACCTTCAATAATAAATTCTGCATCAGCAGGTACGTATATATCATTTGTAATTGACTTAGTAAGCTTTACAGGTGCCTTTCTTAAGTATCCTGCAAACATCATTTCATCAATCATTTTTGGAAGAGGAGCAGTAGCGGAATAGGTTATGGCAGGATCACAGCCGAGAGCTACAGATACCGGCATTTTACCACCTAAAACTTTGTATTTTTCATAAATTTCTCGGCCGTCTTTGTGAAGGTGCCAATGCATTCCTGTAGTATTCTTATCATATACCTGTAGCCTGTACATTCCCATATTTTGAATGTTAGTTTCTGGATCCTTGGTTATAACAAGAGGAAGTGTAACAAACCTTCCAGCATCGCCAGGCCAGCATTTTAGTATAGGCAAGGTTGATAAATCTGGGTCCTCTTCTATAACTTCCTGACAAGCACCCTTAGTTGGAAGTTTAATAGGGAATACTGAAGTCAGTCTAGCGAGCCTAGGCACAGACTTTACCTTGTTCATTATTCCTAAATAATTAGACATATCTATAAATTCTTCAATATCATTACCGATATCATCCAACTTTTCTACGCCAAGAGCCATGCTCATTCTTTCATAGGTACCCATAGCATTAATAAGAAGTGGATATGGATAACCTTTTACCTTTTCAAACAATAATGCTGGCCCATATTTCTTAGAAACTCTGTCTGCGATTTCTGTAATTTCCAGTTCAGAGTCTACTTCTGTTTTAATTCTTCTTAGTTCATCTTTTTCTTCTAAATGTTTTATAAAAGCTTGCAAATCTTTAAAAGCCATGTAATTACTCCTTTATCTTCATGTTTGTATGAGGGTGTGACATGTACGTGGCACGAGAATGTTTCTTGTACCGCATTGGGTAGCATGTGGCATAAGAAAGGTTCCCATGCCACACTGTTATTAAGCCATTAGGACATTTTTTAAGTTAGAAATCATAGAATCAATGTCTTCCTTTGTGATGACAAGTGGAGGCTGGAAGGCAAGCACATCTCTGTCTAAACCATTTTTTCCAATTAAAAAGCCTAGATCTTTCATTTTTTCTAAAACTTCATCTGTAATCTCAGCTGATGTATGGCTTGAATCAACAGCTTGCAGCTGCATACCTAACATAAGACCACAGCCTCTTATTTCCTTAATATAAGGAGAGGAAAGCTGTTCTAATTTTTCTTTTAAGTATCTGCCTAGTTCCCCTGCCCTTTGAGCTAGATTATTCTTATCTATGTATTCAAGAACACTGAGTGCGCTTTGAGCAGCTACAGGATTTCCTCCAAAAGTTGAGGCAGAGGCTTTGCTAAAGGACTCTGCAATTTCATCTGTGGTTGAGAAAGTTGAAATAGGAATCCCATTTCCAAGGGCTTTGGCAGTTACAATAATATCAGGGATTACATCATAGTTTTCAATGCAGAACATTTTGCCAGTTCTGCCATAGCCTGTTTGAACTTCGTCTATAATCAGCAGAACCTTGTACTTTTCAAGTAAGGCCTTTGCCCTTTGAAAATAATCATGATGGTACATTATAATTCCACCATTACCTTGAATAGGTTCAGCTATCATGGCAGCAATACTGTTTCCGTGCTCTTTTAAAACTGCTTCTAATTGACTTAGGGATTTTTCCATAGCTTCCTCATAACTTAAGTTTTCACTGTAGGGCCTGTTTATGAAGAAGATATTTTCTTTAACTAAGTTATCGTCAAGTCTCCACATAGGAATTCCTGTTACACTTAAGGTTAAATGGGTTCTGCCATGTAAGCCTCCCTCTAAAGCAATAAATCCAGTTTTTTTAGTACATAATCTTGCTAGGGCCATTGCACCTTCATTAGCCTCTGAACCTGTAACACAAAAGAAGGTTCTTTTTATATCACCAGGAAGTATTGAAGAAAGCTTTTCAGCAAGGTCAACCATGGGCTGTGTTAAATACAATGTGGATGTATGCTGAATATTACTTAATTGAGCAATTACATTTTTTAGGATTTCAGGATTTGAATGTCCGCAGTTCATAGCAGAAACGCCAGCATAAAAATCTACATATTTCCTGCCGGTGTGGTCAAAAAGAAACTGCATAGAACCAGCAACTATTTGAGGCGGGTTTTTATAAAAACATATAGTAGCAGGATAGAAATATTCTTTTCTTTTTTTAAGAATATTTTCAGGTCCTATATAATTCATAATTATTCACTCCTTTAAGTGGAAATAATTTAGCCTGGTGCATAATGCCTAAGGCCTTGGTAATAAAACTAATAACTATGATGTCTTTAAAATTAAACAGATTTAAAGGTTAGAGCTCCTAAGGTAAAACCTGATCTTACTGATTCTAAATTTAAAAACAAGTCTTTACACTTAGATGGATCTGAAATACCCCTTTGATAAAGCTTTATAATGTTTTCTAATTCGGATAAGTTATAGGTTTCACCTTCAATTCTAAGATTTATGGGTACATCATAATTTAAGTCTTCCAGAATTGGCAGTAAGCAAAACTCTTTAGAAGTAAACAAGTGATTTTTTCCATATTTATCAATATAAACTGGATTTTCACCCTTATCAGTCTTTAATACTAGAACCTTATTGTCTACATATTTGTTATCTTCTTCTCCAATTCTTTTAAATACCTTTGTATTATCGTAAAGGTTATGGTCTAGATACATAACTTTAATGGGTCCATGTACAATTAATTCTAAAGGCATATTTGCTTCCTTCATAAATTCAGCAAGCTCATCACGCTTAATTTCTATAGATACAGAAGCTTCAGAAACCTCAAGTTCCTTATAAAATTTAAGTGCTTTATGGTTGTATATGTTTAAGTTGTAATTTGTTATTATGGCATACTTATTTCCATATCTTTTTATTGCACCTAAATTAGAAGCTAAAAGACCATCAAATAGCTCGCCGTACTTACTTAAGTAGTGATCAATCATTTCAAACTGCTGTTCATTCATCATTTGAGGCAGCTCAAGATAGATTTCAGTATTGCCCTTAGTACTTACTAAATCTTTAAGTTCATTTAAGCTTATAAACTCATCTGGCAGAAGGACCTCACAAGGTAAGTATATTCTATTTACAGAAAGGTCAATACAAAGCTTGGCCTCACTATAATTATTTACTTTAACAGATAAATTGTGCCTAGAAGATATATTATTGGAATACTTTTTTAATTCTTCCTTAAGTTCATTTACAGCATAATCAGTAGCTGCAGGCTCTTCAGTAGGCACTGAGAAAACCTTTCCGGTGGAATAAAATTTTCCTGTACCTTCATAGCGGGTATTTATAAAATTTAATCCAGGCCTGGAAAAAGCGTAGGCAGTAGTAAAATCACGCTTTCTGTGCTCGTATAAGTATTCAGCTTCTTTTTTGCGGTTAAAATTTAACGGATCTTCAATATATCTGTCAATTGCTTCACCGTAGGTATTTACTAAATCTACAATAAAGTCTGTATTTCTCATACGACCCTCAATTTTAAAGGAAGTAATTGAGGCTTCTATTAATTCTGGAATATGTTCATACATGTACATGTCCTTAGCTGCTAAAGGATATTCTGTTCCATATACAAAGCCATCCTTTTTTATAACATAGGGCCACCTACAGGGTTTAAAGCATCTTCCACGATTGGAGCTGTTTCCGAGTACCACAGAACTGTAATAGCAATTCGCTCCATTTACGGTACACATATCTCCATGTATAAAATATTCAGTCTCAATATTTGTTACATTTTGTAAATTTTTTGCAGTTTTTAAATCCATTTCTCTTGACAGAATAACTCTGGAAATTCCTAATTCCTTCAAGGCTTTAACAGATTCTATATTATGTACATTCATCATTATTGAAGAATGAATTTCAAAATTTCTAAAATTATTCTCTCTGCAAATTTGTAAAACGCCAAGATCTTGAATTATAATACCATCAACATTAATAGTATTTAAGAAATTAAGATATTCAATGGCCTCATTAACTTCAGACTCATTAATCATATTATTTACTGTTACATAAACTTTTTTATCTACCTCATGGGCCATTTTAACTGCTTCCTGTATTTCTTCATTAGAAAAGTTATAGCCTTTTCTCATCATCCTCATATTTAAAGACTTACCACCAAGATAAATAGCATCACAGTTTGCCTTTACCATACTTTTAAAAGTTTCTATGGTGCCTGAGGGTGCCAATAATTCAATTTTTTTGTTGTTAAAAAATCTTGCCATAATTCCACCTCTTTTTCAATCATTATAAGTATACTATTTTAAACCTTCTTTTTCAATTAATCCTATTATTAATGAAGATTTTATGAAGTTAAAAAAGTGAAATAAAGAGCACTTTACTTAAGCATAGTGAAATATTAAAATAAGGTCATAAGAAGAATTAAATAATATTGGGGGAGTTTATATGAATAGAGGCTTTGCAACTCAGCTTACACATTTAGGAGAGAAAAATCCACCATCTGTTTCAAGGACAAAGTCATTGCCCATTTCTATGAGTTCTGTTTTTGTTTTTGATGATGTAGAAACTTTAGATAAAGTCTATGATGGGGTAGAAAAGGGCTATGTTTATTCAAGAAATGCAAATCCTATGCAGGATGCTTTAAGTGAAATTATGTACAATATTGAGGGTGCCGAGAATGCACAGGCTTTTTCCTCCGGAATGGCAGCTATAACTATGTCAATTTTAGCCTTTGTAAAGGCTGGAGATCATATAATAGCTGGAAGCGTGCTTTATGGCGGAAGCTATGAGTTTTTAAAGACAGAACTTAAAAGATTTAATATAGATGTAACCTTTGTGGATCTAGCTAAAGAGGATATTAAAAAGTATTTCTTACCTAATACAAAATTAGTTTATGTAGAGACTATTTCCAATCCGTTAATGGAAGTTATTGATATTGAAGCTGCTGCAAAAGCAGCACATGAAAATAATGCAAAGCTAATAGTTGATAATACCTTTGCTACTCCAATTATTTGTCAGCCTATGAAGCTTGGAGCAGACATAGTGGTTTACAGTGCTACAAAATACCTATGCGGACACAGTGATGTAACAGGAGGAATTGCAGTAGCAAGTAAGAAGGATATGGAAAAGATAAGGGGGACTGCAGTTTTATATGGTACAATGATGAGTCCATTTGATGCATGGCTTTTAATAAGAAGCTTAAGAACCTTAGAACTTAGGGTTATGAAACATTCTCAGAATGCAATAAAGCTGGCTCAGTTTCTAGAAACTCATGATAAAGTTCAAAAGGTGTATTATCCAGGTCTCAGGTCCTCACTATTTAATACATTAGCAAACAGTTTATTTAATAATGGATTATTTGGAGGAATGCTAAGCGTAGATTTAAAAAATGGAGAAAAGGGTGCTTACGATTTAATTAGAGACTTAGAAACAATTAAATTTGTACCAAGCCTAGCAGGTGTAAGTACTACTGTTTCCTATCCAGCAAAGACCTCACATAGGGCCTTGACAGATGAAGAACTTAAAGGTGCTGGAATTTCAAAGGGATTAATTAGAATTTCAACTGGTCTTGAAGATGCTTCAGATATTATAGAAGAATTTAAAAAAGCACTAGATAAAAATTAATAATGATTGATAATAGTAATTTTTTAAAAACAAATAATTCTATAAAGAGTTTTGCCAATTGGCAAAACTCTTTTATAATTTGCTTTTATTGAAAAACATTCTTAAGTTTTCATTCTAATTCTTCATTTATAATTAGCTGCAGCTATCGCCACCAGGACTGTACACATCAAAGAAGTCACCGAAAACTCCTTTTTTATGGATTAATTTTACGTTGTCAAAAGCAAAGGAAATATCCTTTTCAGCTACAAACTTTATTCCATCAAGTTCAATAACGTCATCATTTTTTGTTTGTTCATCCAGAACAACTCCAAAGGTTGGGCCACCTCAGCCAAAGCCTTTTATTGATAATCTAACAGCAGTTTTATTTCTTTTCTCCAAGTTTTGTTTAAGGGCTTCTTTAGCGGCGTCATCTATAATAACATTCATGAGAACTCCTCCTTAAAATTATATTACCCTATAGGGGTATATTTTTTATTTTTAGTATATACTTATATTAATAGTATGTCAAATATTTTTATAAAAGTTACTAGTAAATTTTAAAACAAATTATAAGCGTTTAGAAAGTCCAATAATAAAAAAATTTTAAATTAAATTTTTAATATTTTTATTCATATTTTACATATATTTATGCATAAAATTTTATTTATGCATTAAAAGAAGTATATTGGTAAAAATTAATATGAATAATTTTAAATGGATTATGGTTCAATTCATATTATCATTCCTTTAATTTTAAGGTAAAAATTTTATATTCATAATATAAATAGCAAAACAATTGCAGGATTTAAAACTTTATTTTCATTTTGTATCTTTTATAGTGTAAAAATTAGTTATATATATGGATTTTTTATGAGAATACTTATACAGTTTTCTTAAAAATGAAGCTATTGACAACCATTTTATGCTAATGTACTATGAAAGTGCAAAAATGAAATAATATAAAATATGGGAACATAGATATAGGAGGAGTCGTAGGTGAGAATTGTTTTAGCATTAGGGGGCAATGCGCTTCAAGCAGATCCAAAGGATGCAAGTGCAGAGTCACAATTAAGGACTTGTAAGGAAACAGCAAAGTCCATAGTAGATCTTTTAGAGCAGGGTCATACAGTAGCTGTAGTTCATGGAAACGGCCCACAAGTTGGTCAAATATTAAGCTCAGTGGAAGCTGGACATAAAGCAAATAGCTCAAATGTATTATTCCCTTTTGATGTATGTGGTGCTTTTTCTCAAGGCTATATAGGTTATCATCTTCAAAATGCAATTAGAGAGGAACTACATAGGAGAAATATAAATAAAAATGTAGGGACTGTTGTTACTCAAGTTGTTGTAGATAAAAATGATTCTGGCTTTCAAAATCCCACAAAGCCAATAGGCTCCTTTTATACAAAAGAGGAAGCTTTCGTATTACAAAAGGAAAAAGGCTATGTAATGAAGGAGGATGCTGGAAGAGGTTATAGGAGAGTAGTGGCATCTCCAAAGCCAATTGATGTAATAGAAAAAGATATAATTAAGGAATTAGTTGATAATGGAACATTGACCATATCCTGCGGAGGCGGTGGAATACCTGTAATTTTAGAAGATGGGGAAGTTATGGGAGTTCCAGCAGTTATTGATAAGGATTTTGCCGCAGAAAAATTAGCAGAAATACTTGATGCTGATGCACTTGTAATATTAACTGCAGTTGACAGGGTTGCAATAAACTTTAATAAACCAGATCAAAAGAGCCTTGAGTCAATGACTCTTGCAGAAGTTGATAAGTACATAGAAGAAAAGCAATTTGCTCCTGGAAGTATGCTTCCAAAGGTAGAAGCTTGTAAGAAGTTTGTTCAATTTAATAAAAATAAAATAGCAATAATTGCTTCACTAAAGATGGCAAAGGAAGCTTTAAAAGGTGCCTCAGGTACAAAAATAGTATCAGAATAAAGAGGGGATAAGGATGGAAAGAAAAATTAAGGTATACTCTGAAATAGGTAATCTTAAGACAGTACTTCTGCATAGGCCAGGAGGAGAAATTGAAAATTTGATTCCAGAACACTTGTCGAGACTGTTATTTGATGATATTCCATTTTTAAAGGTGGCAAGAAATGAACACGATAATTTTGCAAAAGTGCTTACTGAAAATGGAGTAGAAGTTTTATATCTTGAAAAATTGGCGGCACAAGCTATTAAAGATTATGAAATCAAGGAAATGTTTTTAGATGAGGTAATAACAGAAAGTCAAATTAGCGACACGGCTATAGCTAAGACCTTAAAGGATTATTTTAGAACACTGCCTCAAAAAGAGATGATAGATAAGGTTATGGCAGGAACTAGAAAAAAGGAAATAGGGCTCAGCGAGGAAAATGACGATTATCCATTTATAATGGAACCTATGCCAAATTTATACTTTACAAGAGATCCATTTGCAGCAATGGGAAGAGGTATAACCTTAAATCATATGAGAAATCATATAAGGCACAGAGAAACTATATTTGGAAAGTATATTTTTAAATATCATCCGGATTTTAAAGATTCAAATATTCCGCTTTGGTATAACAGAGATGATAACTACAGCATAGAAGGCGGAGATGAATTAATTCTTTCTGATGAGGTTATTGCTATAGGCAACAGTGAAAGAACAAGCACCGAGGCAATAATTCAGGTTGCTAAAAGACTATTTGAAGAGAATGAAAGCTTTAAAACAGTGTTGATGTTCAACATTCCAAAATCTAGGGCATTCATGCACTTGGATACTGTGTTTACTATGATAGACTATGATAAGTTCACTGTTCATGAAGGTATAGAAGGAAACTTAAAGGTTACTGCTATTAGTTATAATTATAAAAATAAAGAACTTATAATGGAAGAAGAAGAGGACAGTCTTGAAAGAATACTATCTAAGCATTTAAAAAAGGATATTACACTTATACGCTGCGGTGGTGGAGATAGGGTCATTTCAAGAAGAGAGCAGTGGAATGATGGGTCAAATACTCTTGCTATATCACCTGGGACTGTTATAACCTATGAAAGAAATTATATTACTAATGAAATATTGGATAAATATAATGTAAATGTTATATCTATTCCTTCAGGAGAACTCAGCAGAGGAAGAGGCGGCCCTAGATGTATGTCTATGCCTTTCCATAGAGAAAAAATTTAATAAAGCTTTTATGAATATATAATATTAAAAATTAACAATGATTAAATAAAGGAGAGAACAATATGTTTAATTTAAGAAACAGAAGCTTTTTAACACTAATGGACTTTTCACCAAAGGAAATAAATTATATGCTGTATTTAGCAAGAGATTTAAAAAGAGCTAAATATGCAGGAACTGAGCAGCCAAAGCTGAAGGGAAAAAATATAGTTTTATTATTTGAAAAAGATTCTACTAGAACAAGATGTGCATTTGAAGTTGCAGCATTAGATCAAGGAGCACATGTTACTTACCTAGGACCAACAGGAAGTCAAATGGGAAAGAAGGAATCCATTCCTGATACTGCTAGAGTTCTTGGAAGAATGTATGATGGTATTGAATATAGAGGCTTTGCTCAATCTACTGTGGAAGATCTTGCAAAATATTCAGGGGTACCTGTTTGGAATGGATTAACAGATGCTGATCATCCAACTCAAGTTCTAGCAGATTTCTTGACAATTCAAGAACATCTTGATAAGCCACTTAATAAAATAAAATTTGTATATTCAGGAGATGGCAGAAACAATGTTGCAAATGCACTTATGATTGGTGCAATAAAGATGGGAATGGATTTTAGAATGGTTTCTCCAAAAGAATTATTCCCTACCGAAGAGTTACTCCAAAAATGTAGAGAAGTTGCTAAAGAAACAGGAGCAAAAATAACTTGTACTGATAACGTAGCAGAAGGTGTTAAGGATGCAGATGTTATTTATACAGATGTTTGGGTTTCCATGGGAGAGCCAGATGAAGTTTGGGAAAGCAGAATAAAGCTTTTAAGGCCTTACCAAGTAAACATGGAAATGTTAAAACTTACTGGTAATGAGAAGGTTTTATTTGAGCACTGTCTTCCAGCCTTCCATGACTTAAAGACTAAAGTTGGTAAAGATATCTATGAAAAGTTTGGATTAACTTCAATGGAAGTTACAGATGAAGTATTTGAAAGCAAACATTCAGTAGTATTTGATGAAGCAGAAAATAGAATGCATACAATTAAGGCTGTTATGGTTGCAACTTTAGGCGCATAGCTAAATGAACTGTTTCAAAATAGTTGAAATGAATTGAAAGTAAGCTACAATATATAAAATTTTTATATATTGTAGCTTTTTTATTTTTTAGAATTTTATTAAGATATGTAGATTTTGCTCGAAATATAATACAAGACGTAAAATAATAGTAAAAACAGGGGGGCAAAAATGAAAAGAAAAAGGACTTTAAAAACACAACTTATTACATTGATGTTACTTACAATATTGTTTCCGGTTGCAATAATATCAATTATTAATTCTTATAGTTCGGAAAAAAGCTTGAATACTCAATTTAAAGATACATTAATAGATAATGTTAATTGGACTGATGAGGTAATAAAATCAAATAACAAGTCAAATATTGAATTAACTAACATGCTATCTCAGGACCCTAACGTGCAGAACATATATAATAGTGCAGATTCAGAGAAATGGCTTTTATCTACTTTAGACTCCTTTCTTGTAACTCATAAGGATATACAAAGTGTATACTATGGTCTGAAAGATGGTAGAATGCTTTTAAAACCACAGGAAGCTCTACCCAAGGATTACGACCCAAGAAACAGGGAGTGGTATACTAAGGCATTAAGCAATGTTGGACAGGTTATAATCACTGATCCCTATGAAGATGCTTCCCAAAAGGGTATGTTCGTAATTACCTATGCAGAGGCAGTTAAGGATCCTAAATCAGGGGAAATAAATGGTGTAGTTGCAGTGGATATTAAACTTCAAACCTTATCTAGTACGATTTCAAAATATAAAATCGGACAAAATGGGTATATAGCAATAGTAGATAAGACTGGTACCATTATATCGCATAATGATCCTAAAATGCTGGGAAAGACTGCAAAGGATGAAAAGTGGGTTAATGAAATAATATCTTCAAAACAAGCTAGCGGAGAATATGATATTAATGGACAAAGGTTAATAACATATAATACTATGGATGAACAAACTGGATGGAGAATAATGGGGTTCATACCTAAAAACGAAATAACTTCTCAGGTAAACAGCCAAAGATATATATCTGCGGGGATTTCTATTATTTTCCTCGTACTAGCTCTAATTGCCGGAATAATAGTATCTAATTCCATTTCAAAATCAATAATAAAGCTGGTAGAGGTGCTCAAAAGAATAAAAGATGGTGATTATACTGTAGAGATTGGAAAACATAAAAATGTAAGCCATGAAGTAGGTGAAATAACTGATTCTGTAGACCTTGTAATTAAAGATATGGTAGAAATGCTTAAAAATATTATAAAGACCTCTAAGAATATTAAAGAATCCTCAGAGGCTTTGGTAGCAGTAACAGAAGAGTCAAATTCAGTAGGTGAAGAGGTATCTAGAGCAGTTCAGCAGATTGCAGGTGGAGCCTCAGAGCAGGCAGAAAGCCTTGACAAAAGCTCTGGCGTTGTTAGCGATCTTGGTGAAAAGGTGATAAATGCTAGAAGCAGCAGCACAAATATGATGAATGCATCCACAAATGTAAAAGAAGCAACAAAGGAAGGAACTCTTAATATTGAAAACCTAAAGGAGACTTTTGAGGAAGCTTCTAAGGCAAATAAAGAGCTCCAAGTTAAAATTGAAGACCTAGCAAATAAATCTAATAGAATAGGAGCAATAACAGACACTATAACATCAATAACAGAGCAAACAAGCCTTCTATCATTAAATGCTAGTATAGAAGCTGCAAGGGCCGGAGAGGCAGGCAGAGGTTTTGCTGTGGTTGCAGATGAGGTAAGAAAGCTTGCTGATCAGTCGGCAAATTCAGCGCTAGAAATTAACAATGTTATTTCTGAAATTAGGAATAGTGTAGCTGTAGTACTTGAAAGAATTGAACAGACAATTACCTTAAATGAAAAATCAGAAGAAAAGGTGATAGTTACAAGTTCTAGCTTTATTAAAATTGAAGAAGCGGTGTTAGAACTTGAACAAAATATTAATGTAGTAGATCAAACCTTAGAAGGAATAAGCAGCAATACAGATGAAGTATTTCAGTCTATTACAGAGGTGGCAGCTGTAGCAGAGGAAACAGCAGCTACTGCTGAAGAGGTGAGTGCATCTTCAGAAGAACAATCTGCAGGGCTTCATGAAGTTGTAGTATCAGCAGAACAATTAAATTTACTTTCTGAAAAGCTTGATGAAATGGTTAAGAAATTTAAAATAGAATAAAGGGTTCCTTATAGTAGAAATTTAAAAGGTACCTTGTGAGACTGATATAAGATTGGTTTCTTGCAGGGTACTTTTTATTTTATATTATATTGGATTAAATTGTTATTTAATTAAGAAAGGGTTATAATATTTCTAAGTTCATTATAGTAAAAGGAGAGTTTTGTAAATGAATGAAATTTTAAAGAAACTAAAGCTAACAACACAAAGTCCAATTTTAATATTAAATGCCCCTGATGAGTATATGAATATAATAAAGGATACGAGTTCTGAGGTTCATACAGAGATTAAAGGCAAATATAAGTTTATTCAATTGTTTGCAAAAAGTATAGTAGAGGCAAAAGAACATATAGAGGATTGTATAGGAGCCTTGGATGGTGATGGGTATCTATGGATTTGTTATCCTAAGGGGACTTCAAAAAAATACAAATCAGATCTTAATAGAGATACTACTCAGATAGTTACTGAAGAATACAACTTTCAAGGTGTAACCCTTGTATCAATTGATAATGATTGGTCTGCCTTTAGAATAAGAAGCAAAGATAATATAAAGACTTTAAAAAAGTAAATTTAAGAAAGATGAAGATATCACAGTGGCAGCCATATGACTTGTTACTTATTCGTAAATAAGAAATAAGTCATATGGCTGCCACTTAAAATAAAAGAAGCAGGAAACTCCTGCTTCTTTTTTATGCTATATATTAAGCTACTTTATCGTTTTTCTTAGAACTAAATTTTCTACTATAACTGTTATGCATTAATACTGCAACAAGTCCAAAGAATATTGGTCCAGCTATTTGCCAGATTGTTGTTGCCATATCATGATCTTGTATAGCAGGTTGAATTATTGAGAAGAAGTTAGCAAAACCAACTGTTAATGTAACTATTACTCCCCATATTAAGGCTGAGTTATAGCTCTTATATACTTCAAATGGCTTTTCAATATCTTGCTTCTTCTTGAAGAATATAAATGCAATTGATAAGAACATATAAGGAATAGTCATAGCTACATTAGTCATGCTAACTAATATATCCCAGAACTTAGACATTGAGTTTCCACCGAAGGAAACAAGTAATATCATTGCAACAACGATTATGCATTGAACCCACATAGCGTTTACAGGCATTCCATCTTCTTTTCTAGTATGACCTATTTTTCCAGGCCATAATTCATCTGGAGTACCATCAATCATTTGCTTAAGTGGAGAATAAGTTAATGTAAAGAAGGCTCCTGATAATGCTAAGAACATTGAAAGTCCGATATATCTAGCAACTCCATGTGATAAAGCTATACTAGTAGCTTCGCTAGCACCAAATACATGACCTAGAGAATATCCTAAGTTAGACATTACTATATAACTTGCGTTACCAAGTGTAACACCTTTAACAGACATTACTGCTGACCAGTTAGTAAATACACCAACCATTAATATTAATAATGAGTATCCAACAGCAATAACAGCAGCTGAAATCATAACACCTTTAGGGAATGTCTTTTCTGGATTTTCTGTTTGGTCAACAAGTCCTCCAACTGCTTCAATTCCGCCGTATGCAAATAATGCATAAACTACGAAGGCTAATGATGATATTGCACTTCCAGCATATTTAGGATTTGGTGTTGTAGTAAAGGATTTTAATCCTTCAATTGGTTGAGCAAGATGGCCACCGCCTGCTATAAATACTACTATAGCACCAAGTAAAACAACAATGTTAATTAAAACAACTGCTGTACCACCTACTGAAGTTACCTTCTTAATTTTATCAACACCTTTAGTTGATACAAAAGTAACAAGAATGAACCATAAAATTCCCATGATACCTAATGTTTTAGGTCCAGTTAATCCTTGAATTCCAAGGAAAGCCCAGTCTTTAGTTGTGTCCATACCAAATATAGCATTTGATATTGGAACCCAAATACCAGATGAAACGTTAACCATCCAAATTACATAAGAAGCAAACCACATGAATGTTCCTATGAAAGCGAATTTTGGTCCAACGGATTTTTCCATCCAAGAGTAAATTCCACCTTTTTCATTTTTGAAAGCTGCACCGAATTCAGCCATCATTAATGCAAATGGAACGAAGAATGTAATTCCTGATATAATATACCATGGAATTGCAGCGTATCCCATTTTATAGAAGGATCTAGGGATATTGTTAAAGCCGTAAACTGATGTAAATATCATCAGTACTAGTGATACTAATGTTAATTTTTTGGTAGCGTTTACATTAGAAGACATAATATTCTTCCCCCTCCAATTAATTATAATAATTTCTTGAGCGTCTAGCTCGATTTTTATTATATACGTTAAATTTGAATATTGCAACAAAAAAATCTATTTTTTTATGTTTTTCGATATTAGCACTAATTTCATTGTTCCGATTTTTAAAAATATTGCAATATAATTAAATAAATCAATCCAAAATCATGACATTTATTATAGCATTTTTCATTTAAAATGCAATATAAATTTCAGTCTCTAATCAAAATTACAATTTATAATATTATTAGGGAAATGAATACAATATCTAAATAATTTGGTATTAGAAATTATTTAGATATTGCTGCTCATATTAAATGGAAATTAAACAAATTTTAAAAGGAAATTAAAAGTATATAATGTAGAAATGAAAGGACAGTATTTTCTATAAAATACAACTAATTAGAATATTAGGACTATACTACTATAGATAATAGAGTTATAATTACTAAGTGAATTAAACTAAGGAAGGGTGTTTTTATATGAATAAAAAGATTATTAGTACAGAAAAGGCTCCAGCAGCAATAGGACCATATTCACAAGGTATTAAAGCAGGAAGTTTAATTTTTACATCTGGTCAGCTTCCATTAAATCCAGTAACAGGAGTAATGCCAGAATCAATAGAAGAACAAACTAAGCAGTCACTTGAGAATGTGAAGGCAGTAATTGAAGCAGAAGGTTTAAGCTTATGCAATGTAGTTAAGACTACAGTGTTTTTAAGTGATATGAATAATTTTGTTAAAATGAATGATGTATATAAAGAGTACTTTAAAGAAGATGCACCTTCTAGAAGTGCAGTTCAGGTAGCTAGATTGCCAAAGGATGCACTAGTAGAAATCGAAGCTATCGCATATTGTGATTAATGAATTAAAGAGGATATCTAAGATATCCTCTTTAATTTAAACCTTTTTATCTAAAATAACACCGTGACCTGTATCTCCATAGGTTAGCTGAGTTTTAAGCTCTTCAACATAGTCTATATCCTTAAGTTGTGAAGTTTCTGGTTTTACAGTTTGTTTTTTTCTTTTTTTACTGCTGCCATTTCTTTTTTTTGTCTTTTGGGGGATGGCTGAAGATCTTTCTGCAGGCTTCACTTCTTTCCGCATATAACCCTATCCTTTCATAAATTTATTTCTATGTAATTATTATCGTAATAATAAAAAGGATTTTAATGGTATATTTTATTAATCTATGGTGATTTAATCACTTTTAGGTCTAAAATATAAAAAAATTTTAAATAAACTGAATTTTGTGGAAAAATATTCTATATTATGGTAATATTATTATTAGATGTTTATTTATGTATGTTATTTAATAGCTGAATTATATAAATTGACAATAATGGGGGAATTATTGTGATTGGAACTATGGGGAAAAATATATATGAAGACCCTCTAACTGGGCTTTCCAATTTTTTTAGATTCATTGAAACTGATGCTAACATAATGTTTTCAGGTAATGGCTCAGTTATAATATTTGATATGGTGAGTTTTGAAAAGGTTAACTCTCAATATGGGAGAGATATTGGAGATTTATTTTTAATAAATTTTTCTAAAATCCTACGAAATATGCTTATTGGTTTTGAAGGTGCTCTTAAATTTAGAACTCATGGGGATGAGTTTACAGTAATTCTACCTAACTTCACTGAAAATGAAGCTGAGGAGCTGGCTCAAATTATAAGGGAACAATATAGTAATACTATGAGGGACTTAAATTTCCAGGAGGCCGATGTACATATATTAGTTTTAAAATACTCCAATAATATAAACTCTATTAATGAATTTTATCAAATGATGTTTTTTAAATCTTTTAAAGAGATAGAAGAATCGAACATTAAATATTATGAAAGAAAAATAGTGGGGAATATTGTAGGTAACTTTAGTAATAGAATTAAAGAAACTCTATCCTTATTAAATGATGCTTATAGTTTAGCCTTAACTGATGATATATCCGAATTGCCAAATCAAAGGGCTGCTAAAATATACTTAAAAAACTTATTTTTAGAATGCAGCAAATCAAGGAGGAAATTCAGCATACTGTTTATTGATGGTGATAATCTTAAAAGATATAATCAAATCAGTTATTCTGCAGGAAATGAAATGATAAAATCCCTATCAGCAGTTATTGCAGAGTCTCTTAGGAAAAATGACAGGATTTTCAGATGGCTTACAGGAGACGAGTTTCTAGTTATTCTTGAGGACGTAGATTGTGAGGACGAAGAAAAGTTAGCTGAAAGAGTTAGAAGAACTGTAGAGGAACGAACAGTTAATTGGACATATCCAATAACTGTATCTATAGGGGTTGCTTCCTTTCCTAAGGATGGAAATTCCATAGATGAGGTTTTAAGTAAGGCTGAAAAATCTATTATAATAGCTAAGTCTACAGGAAAAAACAAAGTAATTAGATGGGGATTTAAGGTTTCCTAATGAAAGTATAGTTGTTTAAAATTTCAAATTTAAATGATAATCTAGGCCAAATTTTGCCTGGATTTTTTATGTGTAAAACTAAGGCTAAGAAAAATATTTAATAAAGCTTGGCCGAAACCAATCATTTATACTTTACAAAAGAAGAAGAATTTAATAAAATTTTATAAAAATAGTGAAAATAAGTTATAAGTTAGTCTATAATATTGTAATATGAAGAATAATCATAGAAATACTCTTTATTTTATTATGATAAAGTGTTAAATTATATGTGGTATTTATAAGATAAATAATAGAAGGCCATCGGTTTTCATACTAAAGCTGATGTTCTACAAGTTAGGAGATGAATTATATGGACAGACAAATTGTTAAACCTTCCACATTACCAGGCTTTTTAGAGTGGCTTCCTGCAGATCAAATTGCGTTTAATAAAATGATGGATACTATAAGAAAAAATTATGAAAGATATGGATTTATTCCAGTGGATACTCCTGTGATTGAGAAATCTGAGGTACTTTTAGCTAAAGGAGGCGGAGATACAGAAAAACAAATTTATAGATTTACTAAGGGCGATACTGATCTATCTTTAAGATTTGATTTAACCGTACCACTAGCAAGATTCGTATCTCAGCATTTAGGTGAGTTAAGCTTTCCATTTAGAAGATACCAAATAGGAAAGGTTTATAGAGGAGAAAGAAATCAAAAGGGTAGATTTAGAGAATTTTATCAATGTGATATAGACATTATTGGAAATGGGAAATTAAATATAATAAATGATGCTGAAATTCCAAGTATAATTTATTCTACCTTTACTGATTTAGGCTTTGATTCTTTTACAATTCATATTAATAATAGAAAAGTTTTAAACGGCTTTTTTGATTCCCTGGGGATAAATAATAAAATGGAAACTCTTAGAATCGTGGATAAGTTAGACAAGATTGGTATGGAAGCTGTAAAAGGCGAGCTTAAGGAAATTGGCTTAAGTGATGAGGCAAGCACTAAAATAGAGGAATTTATTAATATCATTGGAAGCAACGATGAGATTATAGAAGGACTAAAAGCATTAAACATAGAAAATGAAGAATTTGTATTAGGATTAGAGGAGCTTTCCCAGGTAGTTTATTATATAAGGCAGTTTGGAGTTCCAGATAAAAATTTTGCTATTGATTTAAAAATAGCTAGGGGACTAGATTATTATACCGGAACAGTTTATGAAACTATACTAAATGATTATCCAGGTATAGGCTCAGTATGTTCTGGAGGAAGATATGATAACTTAGCTGAGTATTATACTACGCAGAAACTTCCTGGAGTTGGTATTTCCATAGGCTTAAGTAGATTATTCTTCCAGCTTAAAGAAGCAGGGTTTTTTAAAGAAAGTACCTCTTCAACCTTAACTAAGATACTCATTGTACCTATGGATGAAAATATGAGTTATTCCATTGGAGTTTCAAATGAACTTAAAAAGGCTGATATAATTTCAGAGGTCTATTTTGAAGGCGGGAAGTTTGCAAAGAAACTTAATTATGCTAATAAGCTTGGAATTCCATATGTAATTATAATAGGCGAAGATGAAATAAATAGCGGAGTTCTAACACTTAAAGATATGGTAAAGGGAGAACAATTCAAGCTGACTGTGGTTGAAATTATTAATAAAGTTAGGAATTCCTGATAAATAATTAAAATAAAGTTTTTCTTCAATAATATTAGGGTGCTGTAACAAAATAATTTATATTTTGTTACAGCACCATTATTCTTATTTAATATATTCAGGTTTTCTTTCCTTAAAGTAAACAGGTTTTAAATTACAATAATCTGCTATATTTTCTGCATGATGAAAATGATTGCCTAAGTCTTGAACTCTATGAGAATCTGAACCTATAGTTACCAGTCTGCCTCCAAGCTCATAATATCTTTTAAAAATTTTTTTAAAGTTATCTATTACCTGCAGCCCATCTAATCTTCTTGTATTTATTTCTAAAACTGTATTATTAAGAACAGCTGCCTTTAGAATCTCATCAATATAATCAGAAAAGTCTTCATAATATATTTCTGAATCCGAATATGCTGCATATCTGGATATGTAGTCTATATGTCCAAGAGCATTTATAAAGTTATGGGTATTAATACAATTAAGCATACACTTAAAATATTCTGCATAAGCTTCGGTTTTACTTTTATTTTCATAAAAAGTTTTTGTATATAGATCCACATTATCCACAAGGTGAATAGAACCAATAACATAGTCAAAGGGGTATTTTCCTATTAAACTCCTATTTTCATCTATACAATCATCTCTCATACCTAGTTCAATACCAAGAAGTAGATTTGAACCTTTGTATCTTTCATATTGCTTAAAATAATCATCTTGATTAAATTTAAATTTACTTTCAATAGGATAATTTATGTCCATATGTTCAGTTATAACTAAACCTAAGTTTAATTCTTCTGATTTTTTTATAGCATCTTCAATTTTCATTCTTGAATCTGTTGAAAATGAAGTATGTACATGACTATCAAACATATTCATTTTATGCCCCCCTTATAACATTTATATAATTTAAATAAAGCTTTTCCTATAAAAATTTGACGGTAAACAACTTGTGAAAAATTGTAAACCGCCTTAGTGCTTTAATCAAAAGATTTTATTCCTTTTACCTTTCCTTTAAGGGCCTTTAATCTTCCGTTTACATAATTAACAAGTTCTCTTTTGTCATCTTTTATATCTGCTGGAGCGCTTGAAACTATACTCATAATATCAAGCAAATTAGCTTTTGTTTCATCAAATATCTCATTTGAAAGAACTTTATTTTTTACTCTCCAATATGCATTATTAAACTCGTCAGCCTGTCTTTTATTATAATGACCTTTTTCAATACCAAATTGGAATAGATCTGCTGCAGACTCTAATTCTTCTAAATCCTGTATTTCTAAAGTCTCCTTAATAAGAACTTGAAATTCTTTCATTATGTCACCTTCCTTGCTTTCCTTCGTTTAAACTCTGAGTTTGTCATTAGTAACACTCTATTGTTTGATATAAATATTTTAAGCCTTTGTGACTATTCATATACTGGAGCATATTGGGCTTAATTCCATGTCCATTTCACATTATAACAGCTTATGCTTATTCATACAATTTATATAATTAATATAATTTTAGATTAAATAAAAATTTTAGATAAAACGAAAGTCCCTTTGCATGAATATGCTAAAGGGACTTTATTTTTGAAGTCTACCATGAATCAATTTTTAATGTAGTATTCAAGGTAGCAGTACTATTCTCACTTTTACTTGTAAAAGTATTGTAAATAGACTCTGAATTTGGGATGTTTTCAAAATATAAATTATTATAAGCCTGAGTCTTTGATGCTGTGCCAATATTATTATCAGCACCTATGCTTGGAGCTTTGATAAAAAAATTATTTGATTCAGCATTTGTAGGGTTAGAACCTTGTGCCTGAGCCTTATGGTTTTCAGCTGCTGAAGGTGGTGAAGTGTTATTTTTCATTTGTTTTGTAGCATATAGAGCAGCTGCAGCACCTGCTATAAATGAAGCTGCTGCAAGTTTTCCTTTGTTGCCCATAAAAATCCATCTCCTTATTTATAAATCTCACTATATGTTTTAAACAGTTTCCTATAATTTATACATAAAAAGAAATTCATATTTCATAAGATTTTTGTGGTATAATTTTATGGTAAAGCTTTAGTTAAAGGCTTCTTATGAAATGCTTGTTTTTCAAAGCTTAAGGTAGAATTTAGCTGGGAGTGATGCTATGAACATAGATGAGAAGCAAAAGATTCTAGAAGAAGATTTATGCGGACCTGTATCAAGATTTTTAACTAATAATGGATATACGGTTCGAAGTGAAGTAAAATATTGTGATATCACCGCCCTAAAGGATAATGAACTTATAGTAGTTGAACTAAAACGAAATTTAAGTGTAGACCTGCTAGTCCAGGCAGTTAAAAGACAAAAAGCTGCTGATTTAGTATATATAGCAGTTCCAAAACCAAAAAGAATGATAGGAAATTCTAAATGGAAGGGAATATGTCATTTATTAAGAAGACTAGAGCTTGGACTCATATTAGTTTCCTTTAAAGGTATGGAGTCCTTCGTTGAAGTTCCTATAGAGCCTGTTTATTTTAATAGGGAGAAAAGCAAGGCAATTAATAGAAAAAAAAGAGAAAATATCATTAAAGAGATAAATGGAAGATACTGTGATTTAAATGTAGGTGGAAGCACAAGAAGAAAACTTGTAACTGCCTATATGGAAAGTGCCATCTTCATAGCATGCTTACTAAATAAATATGGAGCCTTATCACCTAAGGAACTAAAAAATTTTGGTACAGATAATAAAAAAACTAACTCAATACTATTAGAAAATCATTATGGCTGGTTTAAAAAAGTGAAAAAAGGGATTTATGAAATAAATGATTCTGGTAAAAACGCTCTAGGACAGTACAAAGAGTTAGCTGATTTTTATAATAGTAGAATATGAGAAAACTGAAAGGAATCAAATTATGTTAAGATTGTATATAACTAGACATGGGGAAACAGAATGGAATATTGAAGGACGTATGCAGGGATGGAAAAATTCTAACTTAACTGAAAGAGGAAGGATGAATGCCATAGCTTTAGGGCAGTCCCTTAAAGATATAGAGTTTAAAAAGGTATACTGCAGTCCGCTTGATAGGACGAAGGAAACTACAGAATTAATTTTTAAAGGACGCAATATAGAAGTTGTTTATGATGATAACTTAAAGGAAATTAATTTAGGGGAGCTTGAAGGGCTAAATCAAGAAGAAATAAAAAATATTTATCCTGAATTTCAAAGCCATTTTTGGAAGAATCCTCAAGAATATGTACCGATTTCAGGAGAAGGCTTTTATGATGTTAAAGATAGAGTCATAAATGCTTTACAAAGAATTATAAGAGAGAATCCAGAGGGAAATGTTATGATTGTAACTCATGGAGTTGTATTAAAAACAATTCATGCTTATTTTAAGGACCTAACTTTGGATAGACTTTGGGATCCTCCCTTTATTTATGATACTAGCTTGACAATAGTAGAAATAGAAAATGGGATAGCCAAAATTATTGTGGAAGGGGATATATCTCATATAAAATAATTAGATTTATTTGTTACCTAGGATATGGTTAATAATTCTTACTACTTCATAGGCAATTCCAGAGGCAATTAAAGGTCCTACTGGAACTCCACCTAAGAAGGACACCCCAACAATAGAACCAAGAACAACTCCTGTTAACACATCTGCATTACCTTGTGTAAAACTTACTCCTCTAAAAGCTAAAACCACTACTAAAGCACCCATAATAAATGATACAGCTCCGTTAATAGTTAAAAGGCTTTTAAAAGTGGACAAACCTAAATAAGACTTTTTAATAAGTGGTATCAGCATCCACATCATTAAAAAAATCATTCCTAAGTCCATAAAATATTTTTCGATGAAATCAATTGCCTTTTGGCTATTTGTAAGAGATATAACAAAAATAATTAAAGATGCTGCTCCTAGGTTTTTATTTCTAGTTACAAGGGATATTATGACTAATAATAGAATTACAAATTTATATAACACTTGTGGACTCCAAAGGCTTTCTTTCATTTATTATTTTATTCCGAAAACAAAATTTTGTTCATAAATGATTATTTTTATTAAAATTTAATAATTTAATATTAAGGGTTATTAAGAGAAAATATAAAAAGATATACTTACAAAGCATATCTTTTTATATTTTAGTGTAATTTTAACTTTTTTATAAACTTACATTACTCTTCTTGCAGTTAAGTAATCGGATCTATTTATAGAAGCTATTTTAACAACATCCCCAGTATGTGGTGCATTAATGTAAACACCATTTCCAACATATATACCAACATGAGTTGGATTGCCACTGCTGCCGAAGAATATTAGGTCTCCTGGTTCAAGAGCATCTCTTGATACAGCATAGCCATTGTTTATTTGATCATAGGTTGTCCTACCAATTGTTACTCCAAAATGCCTGTACACATATTGAGTAAAACCAGAACAATCAAAACCTGATGGAGTTGTTCCGCCCCACAAATAAGGTGTGCCTAAAAAATTAGAGGCATATGCAATAACAGCATTGCTTGAAATTGGAACAGCACCTCTTGAAGGAGTATATTTAGGTACCGAACTTCTTATAGCTTCAATTTGCTTCATGGTTTCATTTAATGCAGATTGAGAAGCTGATACTTTAGAAGAATACAGCTTTTCCTGAGCTTTGGCTTGTACAATTAATTTGCTTTGGTCAGCTTTATCAGAATTAAACTGAGCAAGTTTTTTTTCGTTATCTGCTTTTAAAGCCAAAAGTTTGGTGTTTTGAGCATCTAAAGCATCTTTCTTCTTATTTATTTCTTCTTGTTTTGCTTTTAAATCGGCAATTATTTTGTTATCATATTCAACGATTTTGGTTATTGCTTCTACATTAGATAATAGGTCACTAAAGCCCTTAGAGGATAAGATAATATCAAGATATCCATCAGAACCATTAATATACATGGCTCTCATTCTTTGGCCAAATAAATCTTTTTCAGCCTTTGTATCATCTTCAGCCTTTTGAAGGTCCTTTTGTGCTAATTCAATATTTTGCTGTGTAATGGTAATCTGCTTTTTATTATCACTTATTTGTGACATAACACCTTCAATTTGATTATCTAATTTTTCAATTTTGGTTTCTAAATCCTGTGAATTAGATTGTGCATTTTTTAGTGCTTGCTGATCTTGCTGTAGTTGACTTTTCTGATTCTGTAATTGAGTTGATAAAGGATCAGCTAGTACAGTAGTACTAATTGAGATTACAGTTACAGTCGTAAAAAGCGAAACATACTTCATAAGTTTATTCATACTATTCCTCCAGCTATGTATTTAAATTATGTTATAACAATCCATTAGATGGATATGATTTTGTATGATGCACATTACGTGCAAAAAAACATTATTTTTTGTTTTACATCTATACTATAAAACTATAACATACTTTTGTAAAGCTTGAACATGGAAATTTGTAGAAAATGTTATTTTATAAGGTATAATTACATGAATTGCTTAGCCATATTATAAAATAATTCCGCCTCCTTAATATCCCCTTTTAATTCATAAACTCTTGCAATGAGGCTGTATATATCACTGCATTCAATATCTATAGCTAAGGCTTTCTTTAGGAGTGTTAGTGCCTCATCTAATTGAGAATTGCTTATTGATTTTTCAGCTAGTTTAATAAGCTGTGAAATATTATCTTGCATTGGGAATGTGGTTAATTCTATTTCATCAAGCAGAGTCTTTACTTTATCTGCTGTAAAGGGCTTTTGAAGATAGGCTACTGCACCGAGCTTTGTACATTCTACTGCATTTTTAACGGTAGCAAAAGCAGTCATGATTACTATAGGAATATTTATATTCAATGATCTAATTTGTCTCAAGACCTCTGTACCGCTAATCTCTGGCATTTTTATATCAATAAAGGCCATGTCTATATTTTCGGTCCTAAAAATTTCAAGTGCCTCAGAGCCATTTTTGGCAACTACCGGAGCATAACCATATAACTCCAAACAGGTAGTTAGTAGTATCCGTATATTTTTTGTATCATCAACTATGAGTATTTTTTTCATTTATTTTTTCCTCCTTTCAGTCGGAAACACGGGGTAATTAAACCGTGTTCGTTTCACTCATAAATTACCCGTAAAAGCCCATTTAGGGCTTTTACCTCCTTATGGCAAACTACCCGTTAAAGACCATTTAGTACTTTAACCTTCTTATCATTGAAATCAGCAATTGGAATAGTAAAAGTAAAGATACTTCCAAGTCCAAGGGTGCTTTCACACCAAATTTCACCACCTAAAGACTCAACAATTTCTTTAGATATTGAAAGTCCAAGACCTGATCCCTTAGTTTCAGAATCCTGACCCGGCACCTGTACAAATTTATCAAATATTTTTTCTTGATAATCCTTAGGAATTCCAGGTCCTGTATCTGAAACTGAAATACACATTTTATCTTGACTTACAAAAGCATATATTTCGATTTCGTCACCTAAAGAAGTGTATCTTAATGCATTTGATATTAAATTATTCAATACCCAAGTTGCCTTTTCTAAGTCTACATTTACTTTTGGCAGTTTAGATTCTATGTCATAGTGAAGAAAAACTTCCTGATTTTTTGCCTGATCTACAAACAACTTAACGCTATTTTCTATAACTTCTAGTACTGAATAGGACTTAATATCATAGATGGCTCTACTTGATTCTATTTTAGATAAATTTAGCAAATTGTTTACTAGAGAAAGTAATCTCTCGCTATCTTCAGTAATTGTAGATATAATTTCCTTTTGCTTTGTATTTAACTCTCCAATTAGTTCATTAGTTAATAAATTTGTACCAATGGTTATTGAAGTAAGTGGCGTTTTAAATTCATGAGAAATAGTTGCTATAAAGTCAGATTTTATTTTTTCAATTTCCTTTAGTTGGGTAACATTCTGAAGCAAAACTACTAGACCAGTAGTTTTACCTGAGGGATCTATTAGTTTACTTACAATTATGTTATAGTAGTAATCTTTACTGTCAATATTAAAATATATTATCTTTTTTTCTATATCTTTATCCATGGAATCATGGATGCTTTTAATACATTCATATAAATCCACGTTATTTATAACTTCAAAAAAGTATTCGTTTATAACCTCTGTTTCCTTAATGTTAAAAACACTTTCACAGGCGTTATTTAAAAGAATAATTCTATAATCCGTATCAAGAACAATTAATGGATCAGCTATACTTTTTACTATAGTTATAGACTTGTTTTTTTCAGATAAAAGCTGGCCTAAGGTACTCTGCTCAAATAAAAGAAGTCTTTTTGTCATATTGTTAAATTCTATAGTTAATTCCCCTACTTCGTCGCTAGAAATAATAGGAGCCTGTTTGTATAAATCTCCAGCTCTAACTGCTTTCATAGTATCCCTTAAGGAATATAGAGGTTTCAAAATTTTTTTTATTGATATCATTGAAAGTAAAAAACCAATAATTACAGAAATAGTTGATATTATTAGGAATATATACATGGACTTTATAGAATAGCTTGTAACTTTATCTTTGCTGCTAAACATATCTTCTTCATTAAGCATTGAAATCTTAGATAGTATCTCTTTTATTGTCTCAAAGGTTGGATTAATGTTTAATTTGTTGTAAATAACTGCTGAATTTAAGCCCTTTTGAGTATCAATTTCCTGCAGCTTTGAAAAATATGTTAAGTACTTTTCATAGTTAAGAGAAAGCTCATTAACCAGTTCTTTTTCACCCGGTTCAGTTATATTATTAGCTTCAACATTGTAATATTCATAAAATTTTATTTCATTTAAATGAAAAGCTTTAATACCTTCCTCATGATTACCATCCATATAAGTAAGAACAGCATTATTTTGTTCTTCAAGAGTTTGATACATATTATTAATGGCTTTTATGCTTTTATAATTTCTAACCATTAGACCATTTATTTGTTTGCCTAAAATATAGTTGTTAAACGTAGAAAAACAACCAATTGCACCAATAATTATTACTAAAATTATATAGATTATTGTAAATTTAGATTTTAATGTCTTAATCATAATATTCCTCTTTAATAAAATGGTTTTATTAATTTAATTCTTATAGTAAAACCTTAAAATAATAAATGTGGATAAGCTATTTAAAGATAGTTTCTTATAATTGCCTATAGTAAATAGGATAAATTTTATTACTGAATTTTGGAAGACTTAGCTTTAATTATAAATCATAGTATAATTGCTTAGTGGTTAAAATAATATTACATTTTAAACATTTAAAACACAAGATAATTTATGATTTAAATATTTTTAAAGAAGATTACGCAGTTTCAAGGGGGTAAATATTTTGTTTGGAAAGTTAAAAAAACTTTTAATAGGAAAGCCGCTTAAGAATGAGGAGCTTACTGGTGAAAAGTTCAATGTACTTTGGGGACTTCCCATATTATCAAGTGACGCAATTTCATCAGTTGCTTATGCAGGAGAAGAAATACTTTGGGTTTTAGTTCCAGCAATTGGTTTATTAGCTTTTAAGCAAATGTTCTATATAGCATTATGTATAGTTGGATTACTGGTTATTTTAGTTTTTTCCTATAGGCAAACTATTGATTCCTACCCAAATGGTGGGGGTTCATATATAGTTGCCAAGGATAATTTAGGAGATAATTTCGGATTAACAGCAGGAGCCTCACTATTAATTGACTATATACTAACTGTTGCTGTTAGTATTACAGCAGGAACTGCTGCAATAACCTCAGCAATTCCTAGCTTAATTCCTTATAGTGTATTAATAAGTGTAGCAATTGTTATTTTTATGACCATAGGAAACTTAAGAGGACTGAAAGAGTCTTCAAGAATATTTGGATTTCCAACCTATTTATTTATTATTTCAATGATAAGTATGATTATATATGGCTTTTTTAAGGTTTATATTCTAAAAATAACGCCCACTACATCTGTTCAAATACCTGCGGGTACTGAAAGTATAACCTTACTCTTATTATTAAGAGCATTTTCCAGTGGTTGTACTGCACTAACTGGTGTTGAAGCAGTAAGCAATGGTATTCCAAATTTTAGAGAGCCTGCTCAGAAAAATGCAAAGATGACATTAATTTTACTTGCAACAATAGTATTATTTATATTTGGAGGTACGTCTTTACTTGCTACAGCTTATCATGCAGTGCCAACCAAAGATGTTACTGTTATAGCACAAATAGCAGAGCAGGTTTTTGGAAAGACCTTTATGTATTATGCGGTTCAAGTAACTACAATGTTAATATTGGTAATGGCTGCCAATACAGCTTTTAGTGATTTACCGCTGTTATTATCCATAATATCAAGGGATAAATATCTTCCAAGGCAATTTACTAAGAGAGGTTCAAGACTATCCTTTACAAATGGTATAGTGCTGCTTGGGACATTAGCAATATTATTAATAATAATCTTTAAGGGTGACACTCATTCATTATTGCCACTTTATGCAGTTGGAGTTTTTATTTCCTTCACATTATCTCAGACTGGTATGTTTGTAAGATGGATAAGACTAAAACACAGCGGCTGGAAACATAAGGCTGCTATAAATGGAATAGGTGCCATAGTTACATTCGTTACTGTTATTAGCATAGGCGCAACGAAATTCATACACGGAGCTTGGATTATCATAATTTTAATACCTTCCTTCGTAATACTTATGAAATTAGTAAGGAAGCATTACAAAAACATAGCCCACGAGCTTACATTAAACAAAGAACGAATTGAAATTGAGAATAAAGTCTTTGAGGTTAAAGATTTTGTAATAGTTCCAATAGAATCCTTAAATAGAGCCTCTTTGAAATCTTTAAATTATGCAAAGCATTTATGTGACGAAAAAAGAATTGTTGCACTTCATGTTACTACTGATATGGAAGAAGCAAGAAAATTACAGGAGAAATGGAAAGCCTGTGGAATTTCAATAAAATTAGTTATAAAATATTCACCCTATCGTGACATAGTAAACACTCTTATTAAATATGTGGAATCACAAGAGCATGAAAGTAAACCTGGAGATATAATAACCATTGTAATATCAAAATTCATAGTGAGACATTGGTGGGAAAATATTTTTCATAATCAGACTGGTACAATTTTAAGGCATCAGTTATTAAAGGACAGACATATAGCTGTTGTTACAGTGCCTTTCGTACTTGATAAATAATTATAAAGAAGGGGCTATCTCAAAGTAAATTTTAATTTACACTTTGAGATAGCCCCTTCTTACTGATTTTCAATTAAATAACCCTAGGAAGGTCTTTAACAAAGGCATAAAAGTCCTCGTAATAGCCTTCATAATCAGTTATAATTTCTTCCTCGCTTCTATGAAGGATATGATCCTTTATTAAATAGGTCTTTAATCCAAGTTTTCCGGAAATCAAATCCTCCTCTACGTCATTACCAACCATCATGCACTCCTCGGGCTCTTTATCTAAATCCTTAAGGATTTCTTCATAATACTTGGTTTGAGGCTTGCAATAATGATTTTTTTCATAATGAGATATATACTCAAAGTCGGAAGGCTCGAAGCCAGCCCAACGAATCCTGTGATGTATAGCCTTTAGTGGGAAAAGAGGGTTAGTAGCAATAACGGTTTTATAACCCTTTTCCTTTAATAATTTAACACTTTTCTTAATAAACTCATTTTCATGTACTGCGGTTTTTGCTTTTAAAAATTCAGAATCATAAAATTTATCAAAACGATCTTTATATACATCTAGGTCCCCATTAATTCTATTTTTAAAGTCCTCCATAAAAACTGTTTCATTAGTTTTATAATCAAGATTATTTATCATCTCATTTGTTGATGCCCAGACATTGGTGATTAGTTCTTTAGGACTTATTAATTCTCCTAAATAGCCTGCCATTGATTCGAAATATATTTTTTCAAAGCTTTTTACATCCATTGGCAGCAGTGTGCCGTCTAAGTCAAATAGTATAGTATTAATCATAGAGTTCATCGCCTTTCAATGTAAGGTATATTCTATTTATTCATAGAAAAGTTATGGAAGATAATTTAAGTACATTTCTCCGATTCTATAAACATCTCCAGCTCCTACAGTAAGGATTAAATCTCCTTCTTTGGCTGCGGAGAATAGATAGCTAACTATTTCTTCAAAGCTGTGTAAATTCCTACAGCTTTGTCCGAGTTCACGAATTTTGTCTCCAAGCATATCGGAACTTACTGTATTTGTAAACTGTTCCCTTGCTGCATAAATATCCGCCAAAATAACTTCATCAGCATTAGAAAAACAGTTTACAAAGTCGTCAAATAGTGTAAGTGTCCTTGAATAGGTATGGGGCTGAAAAACACATAGTATCCTTTTATGGGGATAGTTTTTTGAGGCTTCTAAAACTGCTTTTATTTCCGTAGGGTGATGTGCATAATCATCTATTACAGTAACCCCATCTCTAATTCCCTTTAGCTCAAATCGTCTATGAGTTCCAAAATAACCTGCTAGGCCTTCTATTATATGTTCATAAGGTACATTAAGACTTAGTGCTGTACATATACTAGCCAAGCTGTTTAAAACATTGTGTTTTCCCGGAACATTTAAACATGCAGAAAATAGTTTTTCGCCATCTTTAAAAACATCAAAGGAGGCACAGCCTCTATCATTATAGATAATATTTTTTGCAGTAATGTCGCCTGAGTTTATTCCATAAGTAAGAACGTTACTTGTAGAGGCTTCAATAATTGGTTTCAGTTTTTCATCTTCTGCATATGCTACTAAATAGCCATTCTTAGGAATAAGTTTAGAAAATTCCATAAAAGTTTCTTGTATATGATTTATATCTCTGTAAAAATCCAAATGATCCGCATCAACATTTAATATAACTCCAACATAGGGGAAGAATTTTAAAAAGGAGGCTTTATATTCACAGGCTTCAGTTATAAAATACTCACTTTTTCCTGCCTTAACATTCCCATCAATAATATCTAATTCCCCGCCAACTAAAATTGTTGGATCTAAATTTGCATGCAAAAATATATGTGAAACCATGGAGGTAGTTGTAGTTTTACCATGAGTACCTGATATTGCTATATTATACCTATGACCTTTCATAATTTCCCCTAGAAATTCTGCTCTATCCATTACAGGCAGCTTTAAAGCCCTTGCCTTTTGAAGCTCTGGATTACTTTCTGAAACTGCAGCAGTGTAAACTACTAAATCAGCATCATTAATATTTTTGCCATTATGACCAAGGTAAAATTCTGCACCTTGTTTTACAAGCTTATCTGTAATAGAAGAAGCTTTCATATCTGAGCCGGATACCTTATAATTATTTTCTAGTAAAATTTCTGCTAGACCGCTCATACTAATTCCGCCAATACCTATAAAATGTATTTTTTTATGTTTATCTCTTAAAAAATCGAAAGACAAAGTACCATCTCCTCGTTTTAATAACAATCATATATAATTATATACAAAAAAATTAAAAAGAAACACCCTTCTATCATTAAGATTTGATTCTTCTTGATATTAATTAATAAAAAGAATAAAATATGAATAAAAAGAAAATTTTTAAAAGAATAGTTCGGAAATCTAATTAATGGGTGATGATATGGAAAAATACAGCAGAAATCAAAGAATTACTGGCATCATGAAGCAGCTTATAGAAAATCCAAACAAAGTTATAAATTTAAATACTTTTACTGAAAAATTTAATGCTGCAAAATCAACTATAAGTGAAGATATTTTAGTAATTAAGGATACCTTTATTAAGCTTGGTATGGGTAGGGTTGAAACAACCCTTGGTGCAGCAGGAGGAGTAAGATATATCTGCGGCATGTCTCAGAGGGAAAGAGAAGAGTTTGTAAATTTCCTTTGCCAGGTTTTAAGCGAAGAACACAGGATAATTCCAGGTAATTATATTTATATGACCGATATTATGTATAATCCTGAAATAATTAAAAGAGCTGGGATTTTGCTTGCTTCTGCCTTTATTGATAAAGAAGTGGATTATGTAGTTACAGTTGAAACCAAGGGTATACCACTTGCATATGAAGTAGCAAAGCTTTTAGGAGTTCAGCTTGTAATTGTTAGAAGAGATAATAAGGTTACTGAAGGAACTACTGTAAGTATAAATTATGTTACTGGTTCTAGTAAAAGGATTCAGACTATGTCATTATCTAGAAAAGCTCTTAGAAATGGCAGCCAGTGTATCTTTATTGATGATTTTATGAAAGCTGGAGGAACAGCACGGGGCATCATTAATTTACTCAAAGAGTTCGATAGTAAAGTAATTGGTATCGGAGTACTTATTGAAGATATTGAAATCTCAGAGAAGCTTGTTGAAGACTATATTTCAATAGTGGAATTTGCTGGAATAAATGATGAAGATACCGCTGTAGTTTTCCCATCAAAGTATTTTCAATAGGTAAATATTTAAAAAAATATTAAATATTTTGAAAAATTAGAAGGAAAAAACGAAAATGTGTTGAATATAAATGTATAAGCATCGTGGAGGTGGTTTTATATGCAAATTACAGATGTAAGAGTGAGAAAAGTAGCAACTGAGGGTAAAATGAAGGCAATTGTCTCTGTAACCTTTGATAATGAATTTGTTGTTCATGATATTAAGGTTATTGAAGGACAAAATGGTCTTTTTATTGCTATGCCTAGTAGAAAAACTCCAGATGGAGAATTTAAGGATATAGCACACCCAATTAATACTCAGACTAGAGAAAAGATTCAAGAGTCAATTCTTGCAGAGTATGAAAAGGTTAAAAATGATGAAATCACAGTTGCTGAAGAGCAATAAATTAAAAAGGAGCTTTTAGGGCTCTTTTTTATTTTCGACTAATTAATTTGCAAGGTTGCAAATTAATAACGTATAAAATATAATATAAGGGGCGTTTTTTAAAAAAAGGTCGGAGGCACAAGGGTTAATAATCCTTGTGTGCCACAGAGAACTGCAGGAGGGTATTATGTTTAAATGTGCTGCCATATTAGCTGCTGGTGAAGGAAAGAGAATGAAATCAGATATACCTAAGGTGTTGCACAAGGTGTGCGGCAAGGAAATGGTTAATCATGTTATTGACATCATGAGAAAATCTGAAATTGAATCAGTAAATGTAATCGTTGGAAAAGGTGCAGATAAGGTTAAGAAAGGTACCGAAGATAGAAATGTAAGTTATTCACTACAAGCTGAGCAACTTGGTACTGGTCACGCTGTTATGTGTGCTAAGGATTTTTTAGCTAACAAAACTGGGGTTGTTGCAATTTTTACTGGCGATGCTCCACTTATAACTGAAGAAACAGTTAGAAATTTACTTAAATTTTATGAAGAGGGAAATTATAAAGGAGCTATATTAACCTCTATTATTGAAAACCCAGCTCATTATGGAAGAGTAATAAGGGATTCTAAAGGGGATGTACTTAAAATAGTTGAGGCAAAGGACTGCAGTGAAGAGGAATACAAAGTTAAAGAGATAAATGCAGGAATGTACTGCTTTGATATAGAGGCACTTTTAAATAGTTTAGATAAACTTACTAATAATACTGCACAAGGGGAATACTATTTGACAGATATAGTTCAAATTTTACAATCAGAAGGCCTCAAGGTTGGAGCTATGGTAATTGATTATGAAGAAACCATAGGAATCAATTCCAGGATAGAGCTAGCAGAAGCAGAAGTTATTTTAAGAAATAGAATTAATAAAAAACATATGGAAAATGGAGTTACTATAATAGATCCTAATACTACCTATATAGGCAGCGAAGTTGAAATAGGAAGAGATACTATTATATATCCAGGAAACGTACTTGAAGGAAATACAGTTATTAAAGAAGAATGCATACTTTATCCTAATTCAAGAATTTCTGATAGTATAATTGAAGCAGGGGTAACTATTCAAAGCTCTGTAATAATAGAAAGTCAAATTGGGGAAGGAACAACAGTTGGGCCTTTTGCATACATTAGACCTGAAAGCGTTATAGGAAAGCATGCAAGAATTGGTGATTTTGTGGAAATTAAGAAGTCTTCAATAGGCGATAATACAAAGGTATCACACCTTACATATATTGGAGATGCAGAGGTTGGAAGCGGCTGTAATTTTGGCTGCGGAACCGTTGTAGTAAACTATGATGGCAAGAAAAAATATAAGACTATAATTGGAGATAATGTTTTTATTGGTTGCAATACAAACTTAGTTTCGCCTGTGGTAGTAAAGGATAACGCCTACACTGCCGCCGGTTCAACAATTACATCAGAGGTTCCTGAAGGAGCACTAGCTATAGCTAGAGCTAAGCAGGTTAATAAAGAAGGCTGGGTAGAAAAGAAGGGCCTAAAAAAATAGATGAGTATGTACAAGAAAACTTTGTGTGCAGAATAAGGAATACGAGGAGGATACTTATGATAACCCATGGAAAAGGTATAAAAATTTTTACAGGTAATTCTCATCCAAAGCTAGCAAAAGAAATAGCTGATTTATTGGGTGCACCTGTAGGAGCATCAAAGGTTGGTACTTTTAGTGATGGAGAAATTTCTGTTGATATTAACGAAACTGTAAGAGGTGCTGATATTTTTGTTATTCAATCAACAAACGCTCCAGTAAATGATAATTTAATGGAATTATTAATTATGATAGATGCATTTAAAAGAGCATCTGCAGGAAGAATTACCGCTGTTATTCCATACTATGGTTATGCTAGACAGGATAGAAAAGCTAAGGCAAGAGATCCAATTACTGCAAAGCTAGTAGCTGATTTATTAACCGCAGCAGGTGCAAATAGAATACTGACTATGGATTTACATGCGCCTCAAATTCAAGGCTATTTTAATATCCCGGTAGACCATCTTTTAGGAGCACCAATACTTGCAAAATATTTTATTAGTAAAGGCTTTGCTGATAGAGACGATGTTGTTGTTGTATCTCCAGATTTAGGCAGTGTAACAAGAGCTAGAAATTTTGCAGATAAACTTCATGCTCCAATAGCTATAATTGACAAGAGAAGGCCGAAGGCTAATGTTTCCGAAATTATGAATGTAATTGGAGATATACAGGATAAAAATGTTATCCTTATAGACGATGTTATTGATACTGCTGGAACAATTTGTAATGCTGCAAATGCACTAAAGGATATGGGAGCTAAGGAAGTTTATGCCTGCTGTACACATTCAGTTCTGTCAGGTCCTGCAATAGAGAGAATAGAAGCTTCTGCAATAAAAGAACTTACAATGCTTAATACTAATGATTTACCTCAACACAGAATGTTATCAAAGTTTAATATACTTTCAGTTGGTCCAGTCTTTGCTGAAGCAATAAAAAGAATTTATGAAGATATGCCAGTAAGCAAGCTTTTCGAAGAATAAGCTGCAGCTTGAATAGTTTAACTTATTTAATTACAAATTATTTATAATGATTAATAAATGAAGAATGATGAATTATAATGGAATTATTCTGATAGTAGAAGTAATTTCATAAATGCTGATCTCTCTGTGAAAGGCATCAATAATTTATCATTCTTTATTTTTTTACTTCTTATTTATTTCTTATTAGTAAATTATTTGTAACTTTTTAAAATATACTATAAATTGTTATCTGATTTGTGATAAATTATATGTATGATTAATGAGAAACTAGTGAGACATAATAATATATATTTAAGAAAATAAGAGGCACATTAAAAGAGTATAGGAGACGTAATGGTTAAAATCATTACGTACTACAGAGAATAACAGGAGGCGTAATGATTAATAATCATTACGTACCCCAGAGGAATAACAGGAGGGTATTATGGAAGGAACAATTGGTAAAGTTTTAATAGTTGATGATGATGAAAACATATGTGAAGTAATTAAGATGTACTTAGAAAGTGCAGGATATTCTACAAGACTTTGTCATGATGGAAAGGATGCTTTAGAGGCGTTTTCAGAATATAGACCAGATTTAGTGCTTTTAGATATTATGCTTCCACATATTGATGGAATAGATGTTTTAAAGTGGATTAGAAAAGAAAATGAAACGCCAGTAGTAATGCTTACAGCTAAAGGAGAAACCTTTGACAAGGTATTAGGACTTGAACTTGGTGCTGATGATTATATAGTAAAGCCCTTTGAACCAAAGGAACTCCTTGCTAGAGTGAAGGCAGTACTTAGAAGATATAATGTGGAAAGTGTGAACAAAGAGGTCATAAGTTTTGATGATTTAGTTATCGATATAAATTCCTATACGGTAATATATAATGGGCAGGAAATCAAAATGCCTCCAAAGGAATTTGAACTTTTATATTATCTTTCCAATAATAAAAATAGAGTATTTACTAGGGAACAGCTTCTATGCGAGGTTTGGGGCTATGATTATCCTGGTGATTCAAGAACTGTAGATGTACATGTTAAAAGATTAAGAGAAAAAATACCTGGAGGAACTAATTGGCAGATAGAAACTGTCTGGGGAGTAGGATATAAATTTGAGGTGAAATAGATGAGGCTTAAGTTAAGAAAAGGTTTATTTTCTAAAATGATAGCTACATATTTTTTGATTGTAGCAATTAGCTTCATTATAATAGCTACCTTTTTATCAGTATGGTTTCAAAATTATTATTTTTCTCAAAGAAGACATCAGCTTCAAAAGGAATCCTTATTAATAAAAGATATTGCAATTGACCATATGAAATATACAAATATATATTCGGTAGATGAAAGAAAGCAAGCTTTAAAATTTTTAAGCAGTTATTCTAGTGCCGATATATGGCTTGTTGATGGTATTGGATCTGTTTATTCTGTATCTGATGATAAATTTGATAGTTTAATAGGGACACAGGTTCTTTCCAGCGGTCTTGATGAATTAAGAGCGGGAAAGGTCTATGAAAGACAAGGTACCTTTGAAAATATAATATCAAATCAATCTCATATTTATGCCATACCTGTTCTGGACGAGAATAACGCCTTTTGCGGGGCCATTGTTATGATAACGCCCCTTAGTGAGATAAATGGACCATTAAAGGATGTTTATATAATTATTTGGGTTACTGCAGTTTTTGCCATAATAATTTCATCTTTTATTATTTACTACTTTTCTGAAAGAATAATAATTAAGCCTTTAGCAGAAATAAATTCTGTGGCAAAAAAAATATCTAAAGGCGATGTGGAAAAGAGAGTAAAAATAAATTCCAATGATGAAATTGGTGAACTTTCTGAATCCTTTAATTACATGGCAGACAACCTTGAGAAGGTAGAAAAAGCAAGGCGGGATTTTATTTCAAATGTATCTCATGAAATTAGATCACCAATAACTTCTATTAAAGGTTTTATTAGCGGGATTTTAGATGGAGTAATACCAAGAGATAAGGAAAATTACTATTTATCCATTGCCTATGAGGAAATTCAAAGGCTTACTAGGCTTGTAAATGATTTACTGGACCTATCAGCCATAGAAGCTGGACAATTTAAACTGAGGGTTGATGAACTTGATATAAATGAAATAATAAGGCTTACTGTTATAAAATTTGAAACTAGGATAAAAGAAAAGAAATTAAAGGTTGATGTATGTTTTAATCAGGAACATCAATATGTAGCTGGAGACAGAGACAGGTTAATTCAAGTTATGACTAACCTTCTAGACAATGCAATAAAGTATGTAAATGATGGCGGCAATATATCCATATATACAAAGATTAAAGGTGAAAAAGTACTTATTTCAGTATTTAATGATGGACCAACAATACCAAAGGAAGATGTATCTCATATATGGGATAGATTCTATAAGGCGGACAAATCAAGAACTTCAAAGGTAAGCACAGGCCTTGGACTCCCAATTGTGAGAAATATATTAACCCAGCATGGAGAAGATATTTGGGTTGAGAATAAAGAAGGAGAAGGCGTAACTTTTACCTTTACACTAAAAAGGATTAAATAATTAATTACAAATTGTTCATAGCTTTGTAAAGATATACTTATATAATTAAATAAGGGATAATAATTGAGAAAGTGAATTCGGAGGGACTTAGATGGAAAACAACGAGCCTAAGGACTATAAGACCGCATCTTGGGAGCAGGTTAGTCATGAAGGGCATCATTATGAAAGAGCTGAAATAAAGTTTAGAAGTAACAAAACCGGCAGGGTAAAATGCTTTTTAAAAGGTGTAGCTTTTATACTTGTTGCATCAGTTTCTGGTGGTGTAACAGCGGCTTATTTAATTAATTATAAGTATTCAACTTATCCCATGAGCTATGGAATCAACAATCCTTCCCTGATGGAGCAAACTAATACTGCTACAGCAGACATTCCAAAGAATTCAATAACCAAGGTCGCAGAATCAGTTGGACCAACTGTAGTTGGTATAAGTAATAAAAACGAAACCTTTTTTGGAGAGAGGACTAGTGGAAGCGGTTCTGGAATAATATTTGATCCTAATGGTTATATAGTTACTAATTATCATGTTATAGAAGGTGCGGAAAAGGTTACGGTTAAGCTAGTAAGCTCAAACAAGACCTTTGATGCAAAATATATTGGCGGAGATATAAATAGAGATATAGCAGTTATAAAAATAGACGCTAAAGGACTCCCTGTAGCAAAGTTTGGAGATTCCTCAAAGGTAAAGGTGGGTGATGTTTCAGTAGCTATTGGAAATCCCCTGGGAGATGAATTTGCAGGTAGTGTAACGGCTGGGATAATAAGTGCAGTAAACAGAAAAATTCAGGTCCAGGATCAAAGTACTGGCAGAACCACCAACTATACAGTATTTCAGACAGATGCAGCTATAAATCCAGGAAACAGCGGTGGAGCCTTATGTAATGAAGCTGGTGAAATAATAGGCATAAACAGCTTAAAACTTGGTGCAAGTTCCAATGTAGAAGGAATGGGTTTTGCTATAACAATTAATGAGGTTAAAACTGTAGTCGACAAGATTATGAAAGCTGAATATAAAGTTACCTCTAATAATGAGCCTAAAGTTAATACAAGCGATACGAGTAAGACTCCCGTGAAAATGGGTATTTCGGTAAGTAATGCAGTTCCTGAGCAAAAAAATGGTATTAAAGGTGCTTATGTTGAAGATATTGATCCTGATTTAGGGGCTGGAAAGGCAGGTATTAGACCTTCAGATATTATAACAGAAATAGATAAGGTCAAAATAACTACAGGAGATGATTATATGAAGGTTTTAAAGAATCATAAACCAGGAGATATAATTAACTGTAGTGTTTGGAGAAATGGGAAAACTCTTCAATTTAAAGTTACACTTTCAGAGAATAAATAAGGGGCTGTAATAGCCTCTTTATTATTTTTATGCTTTCGAGTAAAATAATACTATGTCACAAAATAAATGAGGTGTATTTAGATGTACTTAATAGTTGGTCTAGGAAATCCTGGTATAGAATATAGTCATACAAGGCATAACGTGGGCTTTGATGTTATAGATTTATTAGCTGAGAAGTATAATATAAAGATTAATAGGATAAAATTTAAAGGAAGCATTGGTGAAGGATGCATTGCAGGAGAAAAAGTAATCCTCTTAAAGCCCTCCACTTTTATGAACTTAAGTGGTGAAAGTGTCATAGAAGCTTCTAATTTTTATAAAATTCCAAAGGAAAATATAGTAGTTTTATATGATGATATAAGTCTTGAGGTAGGAAGGCTTCGAGTAAGACCAGAGGGCAGTGCAGGTGGACATAATGGAATAAAGAATATTATCCAGCATTTATCTTCTGAGGTATTTCCTCGAGTAAAAGTTGGAGTAGGGCAGCCTAAGGGAGATTTGGTTAGACATGTTTTGGGCAATTTCTCCAAGGAAGAAAGAGAAATTTTAAGTAAGGTCTTTCAAAATGCGGCTCTAGCTGCAGTATCAATTATAAGTGACGGGATAACTGAGGCAATGAACAAATACAATGGAATTGACATTACTAATTCCATATAATGTGGTTTTCCCATAGGAATTCATAATTCATATCGAGGTGTTACAATGCGTTTAAAGGGCTTAATGCAGCCTTTAAAGGACAGTAGGGAATTTAAAGAAATAATAAATGCAATAGAAAAGCACAGGTACCCAATTGGTGTATTTGGGCTTTCTGAGTCTGCACGAAGTTATTTAATAAATGGAGTATATGAAGAATTAGATAAACCACTGCTTATATTAACTCATAATGATGTGGAAGCTAAGAATATATATGAAGATTTAAACCTTTATCTTCCTAATGTCTTTTATTTTCCAACTAAGGAGGTAGTGTTTTATAATATTGATGCTATTTCTGGTGACTTAAGATGGGAAAGGCTAAAAGTTTTAAGAGAAATGAGTAAAAAGGGTAAGAAAATTATTGTTGCCTCCATAGAATCCTTGGCACAAAAATATATACCCTATAATTTATATAAAGAATATACTTTTAAGTTTAAAGTAGGAGATACCATTAATTTAGAAGAGCTAAATGAAAAACTTATACAATGCGGCTATGAAAGAATGGATGTAGTGGAAGCCAAGGGACAGTTTTCACTAAGAGGAGGTATAATGGATATCTTCTCTCCACTCTCTAGTATTCCCTTTAGAATAGAATTATTTGGGGATGAAATAGATTCTATAAGAAGTTTTAACACTGAGTCACAAAGAAGCATTGAAAAAGTAAAGGAAATAGAGATTTTTCCTGCAAAAGAACTTATATTGGAAAGGGATAACATTAAAGCTGCAGTTAGCTCTATAGAACATGACTTAAATACTATGTTAAGCTCCCTAAAGCAAAAAAAGAATAAGGAAGCTGTAGAAAAATTAAGCTCTACCATTAAAAATAATCTTGAAGCTTTAAAGGAGAAGTGGAATTTTGAAACTATAGACAGCTTTTTACCTTATTTTTATAGCAGCAACTCTACACTTTTGGATTTTATTAAGGATGGATTTATCTTTATTGATGATACACAAAGATGTAAAGGAAAATTGGATAGTGTGTATTTCGAGTTTGAAGAAAACTATAAAAATTTTTTATCCCTTGGCAGTATTCTTCCTGGTCAAGCTAATTTACTAATAGAAAAAGGTGAGCTTTTAGAAAAACTTAAGGTCAGTAATGTAATTACCTTAAGTTCTATTCCAAAGTCTACTACTATGCTTGCTCCTAGAGCTATTGTAAGCTTTACACAAATTACGCTGCATAATTACCATGGACAGTTAGATCTATTAATTGAGGATATAAAGGATAAAAAGGCAAGAGGTTTTAAAACCTTAATATTATCAGGTACAAGACCAAGGGGAGAAAGACTTGTAGCAACTTTAAGAGATAGAGGAATAGAAAGTAGCTATAGTGATGTATTAAATGAAATTAGTTATGGACAAGTGGCAATAACCTTCGGAAATCAACTTAGAGGATTTGAATATCCGGATTTGAAGATTTGCGTCATCTCAGATAAGGAAGTATTTGGAGAGGCTAAAAGGAAGCAAACATCAAAATTAAAAAAAGGTGTAGGCAAAATTAAGAGCTTCACAGAACTAAAAATAGGAGATTATGTTGTTCACACAAACCATGGTATTGGAGTATACAGGGGAATAAAACAGCTGGAACTGGATGGACACAAGAAGGATTATCTGCAGCTTAGCTATGAATCAGGAGACATGCTTTATGTACCTGTAGATCAGTTAGACCTTGTACAAAAATACATAGGCCAAGAAGGTAAGGCTCCTAAAATAAATAAATTGGGCGGAAGTGAATGGGCAAAAGCTAAAACTAAGGTTAAAAGATCAATTGAAGAGATTGCAGAAGATTTAGTTAAGCTCTATGCAATGCGTGCAACTTTAAAAGGTCACAGTTTCTCGAAGGATACTGTCTGGCAAAAACAATTTGAAGATGAGTTTCCCTACGATGAGACACCGGATCAATTAACCACCATTGAAGACATAAAAAAGGACATGGAAGATGATAAGCCTATGGATAGGCTTCTTTGCGGAGACGTAGGTTATGGAAAAACAGAAGTAGCTGTTCGTGCAGCCTTCAAGGCAGTTATGGATGGGAAACAAGTAGCATTTTTAGTACCTACAACCATACTTGCAGAGCAACACTATAATAATTTAGTACAAAGACTTTCTGATTTTCCTGTTAAAGTAGATATGATAAGCAGATTTAGAACACCTGCAAAGCAAAAGCTTACGCTTAAGGCAGTTAAAGATGGCGGCATAGACATACTGATAGGTACTCATAAGCTATTGCAAAAGGATATACAATTTAAAGATTTAGGGCTTTTAATAGTAGATGAGGAACAAAGATTTGGAGTTACTCATAAAGAAAAACTTAAAGAATTTAAAAAGAATATAGATGTTTTAACCTTATCAGCAACTCCAATTCCAAGAACCCTTCACATGTCCTTGGTTGGAGTACGAGATATAAGTGTTATTGAAACACCTCCAGAGGAAAGATACCCTATACAGACCTACGTTGTAGAATTTAATGACCAATTAATAAGAGATGCTATAATGAGGGAAATTAACAGAGGTGGGCAGGTATATTTTGTTTATAATAGGGTAGAAACTATTAGAGATATGGCTTCTTATATTCAAAAGCTTGTACCTGAAGCCAGGGTTGCAGTTGGTCATGGCCAGATGAGTGAAAGAGAGCTTGAGAATGTAATAATAGGTTTTGTAAAAAATGAGTATGATATTTTAGTTTCAACTACAATAATTGAAACAGGAATGGACATTCCTAATGTAAATACTATTATTATTAATGATGCTGATAAAATGGGGCTGTCTCAGTTATATCAGTTAAGGGGAAGAGTTGGGCGTTCCAATAGAATAGCTTATGCTTATTTAACATATAAAAAGGATAAAATACTAACTGAGGTAGCTGAAAAGAGGCTTAAGGCAATTAAGGAATTTACAGAGCTTGGTTCTGGCTTTAAAATAGCCATGAAAGACCTAGAAATTAGAGGAGCTGGAAACATGATGGGTTCTGCTCAGCATGGACACATGGCTGCAATAGGTTATGATCTTTATTGTAGAATGCTTGAGGATATGGTTAAGCTTATTAAGGGAGAAATTGAAAAGGAACCTATTGAAACAACAGTGGAACTTAAGGTTGACGCCTATATACCAAGTACTTATATAAGTGACGAGATGCAAAAGATTGAGGTATATAAAAAGATAGCAGCAATAAATTCTCAAGATGATAGGCTAGAAATTGAAGAGGAGCTTATAGACAGATTTTCTGATATTCCAGACTCAGTAATAAACCTAATTAATATAGCTTATATAAGAAGTATAGGTAAACAGCTTGGAATAGAAGAGATTAAAGAAAGAAATGAAGAATTTTTATTTCAATTTGATAGTGAGGATTATATAACAGATAATCTTATTAAAGTAATTATGGATAATCATAAAAAGAATGTTTCCTTTAAAAAAGATAAGAAGCCAATTTTAGTTTATAAATTAAAGGAGGTAAAGAAGGAAGAAGTAATACAAAAATTGATACAAATTATGGAAAATATTAAAGCTAGTGTTGCAATAAAGTAATATTGTGTTAAAATTAATCTATGTGTATCAGAATCTATTAATAAAAAGAGCGGGGGAATTAGAGTGAAAAACATTAGAAAAGCAGTAGCAGCAGCTCTTATTGGTGTTATAGCAGTAGCATCAGTAGGCTGTAATATGGTTACTAAAACAGAATCTGGAATAAAAAAGAGTCCGGTTGCAAAGTTCAATAATGTGACAATTACAAAGGGAGATTTAGATGAAAGAATGGTTTCCGTCCTTGCTCAATTTAAATCACAGTACGGAGACAACTTTTTATCAAATTCTACTTATAAGGATCAATATGTTCAGCAGGAGAAAACAATGCTAGACAACATGATAATTGAAAAGATTCTTTTGCAGAAGGCTAATGATCTTAAAGTGGCTCCTAAGGACGATGCAGAAAAGAAAACTCTTACAGATAATAAGATGGCGGAACTTAAAAAGAACTATACCGAAGATCAAATTAAACAATCAGGCTTTACTGGATATACTGATCCGAAATTAATATCCTATGCAGGGGACATAGCTATAATGGATAAAGTTTATGCTGCAATAACAAAGGATGTTACTGTAGATGATAAAGCCGTAAGCGACTACTATGCTGCAAATCCATTACAATTTACTGAAAAGCCTGACCAAATACATGTGGCACATATACTTGTAGCAACAGAAGACGCAGCTAAGAAAGTGAAAGACAGACTAGACAAGGGAGAGGACTTTGCTAAAGTGGCAAAGGAGGTTTCAACTGACACAGGTTCAAAAGATAATGGCGGAGATTTAGGAACAGTACCTTATCTTAATTCAGGCTTAGACACTGATTTTATGACAGCTGCTACAGCTCTTAAAGATGGAGCTATATCAGGACCTGTAAAAACACAGTTTGGTTATCATATAATAAAATGTATAAAAAATGAAACTTATCCTGTTAAGAAACTTGATGCAGTTAAGGACGACATTAAAAAGCAGCTTTTAGCAGATGCTCAAAGCAAAAAATATTCTGATACAATAACTCAATGGAAAACTGATGCAAAAATAACGTATTACGATAATAATCTATAATAGTAAAAGACGGCTTAGATGCCGTCTTTTTTAATTCAATAAATTAAATAGTAAATTTTCCAATAATAAATATTAATAGAAATTATATATGTATAAATTTGGACAATTGGAAAGATAATAATAGCACAGAAAGATTTTATAAATCTATTATTTAACATAAGGAGGTACATATATGAAGGCCACTGGTATAGTAAGAAGAATCGACGACCTAGGAAGAGTTGTTATCCCAAAGGAAATAAGAAGAACATTAAGGATAAGAGAAGGAGACCCACTTGAAATATTTACTGATAGAGAAGGAGGAGTTATACTTAAAAAATACTCTCCAATTGGAGAACTTAGTGATTTCGCTAAGGAGTATGCTGAATCTCTGCAGCAATCCATCGGAAATATAGTGCTTATAGCAGATAAAGATGCTATTATATCCTCCAGCGGCGCTCCCAAAAAGGATTTCGCTGAAAAGAAAATAAGCAATGAATTAGAAAAAGCTATGGAAGATAGAAAAACCATTCTTCTAGGAGATGGAGCAGGAAAGGTTATACCACTTTACAATGATGAAGAAGCAGAAGGAAAATATACCTCTGAGATAATTTCTCCTATAATAGCAGAAGGTGATGCAATTGGGGCAGTTGTAATTCTAGCAAAGCAGCCAGGAGAAAAGCTTGGAGATCTAGAAATAAAACTAGCCGAAACCGCATCAGCCTTTTTAGGAAAGCAAATGGAACAATAATGACATCATACTAATGGCAGCATGTCTGCCATTTGTTTTTTTGCTTCAACTCAAATTATTGACAGGTCACTTTAGAAATATACAATGTTTCCCCTAAAAGTAATAAAATATTTAAATTATAAATATTAATAATAGAACAAGTATCTAAGGAGAGTTATTTTATGAGGAAACAATCTCTTTTAAGGGGAACTATAATTTTGGCCATAGCTGGCATCTTAGCAAAATTTATGGGAGTGTTTTTTAGATGGCCTCTCATTATGCTTATTGGGGATGAAGGAATAGGCTACTATCAAATGTCATATCCACTATACACCTTCTTTATTGCTATGGCTTCCGGAATACCAATAGCAATATCTAAACTAGTTGCAGAAAGAAATGCTGCTTCAGATAAAATAGGCTCTTTTCAGGTACTTCGAAATGCACTATATTTAATGTTTATACTAGGTGGAGGCTTTACTGCCTTTCTGCTTATTTTTTCAAAAAATTTAATCATTTTTTTTAAGTGGGATTACAAAGCTTATTATTCCTTGCTTGGAATTGCCTTTGCACCTTTTATCATTTCTATTATGAGTTGCTTTAGAGGCTTTTTTCAAGGAATGCAAAACATGTATCCTACAGCTATTTCCCAGGTTTTAGAGAGTCTAGGAAGAGTATGTGTGGGAATTGGACTTGCCTATATACTACTTCCAAAGGGTATTCATATATCTGCAGGTGGGGCTGCCTTTGGCGCAGCTGCAGGAGGTATATTAGCTTTATTTTATTTGTTTATTAAATTTACAAAAGTGAGAAAAGAATTTGGGCTGAAGAAGATAAAAAGAAACAAAGAAATTTTAGGTATGCTTTTATATATTGCAGTACCAATTTCTCTTGGTGCAGCGGCTAGTTCAATAATGGGTCTTATTGATTCTTTTTTAGTACCTCAAAAGCTTTTACAAGCTGGTTTTGACTATGCTGCTGCAGCTGCATTATATGGACAGCTTACTGGTAAGGCTATGGTACTTGTAAGCGTCCCCCTTACATTATCTATGGCACTATGTACTTCATTAGTACCAGTTATTGCAGAGGCTCATCTTTTAGGTAGGACTCATGAGGTACTTCAAAAAATGGACATGGCTCTAAGAATTTCTGCAGTAATTGCTATACCTAGTCTTTTAGGCCTATATTTTATGTCTGGACCAATACTAGGACTAATTTTTCCTGGACATTCTGATGGATATAAGATTCTTAAGCTTCTGTCTGTCACTATACCATTTATAGTTTTATCTCAATCCTGTACCTCTGTGCTGCAAGGGATAGGTAAATATATTCAGCCAGTAATAAATCTAGGTTTAGGCTGCTTGGTAAAGGTTATAATATCCTATATGTTGGTATCAAAACCAGAAATAAATATATATGGAGCTGCCATAGGCAGTATAGCAGGCTATGCAACAGCTGCTATACTAAATTTTAATTTACTTAAAAAGGTGCTAAATATTAAAATAAATTATTATGATATTCTGATAAAACCTGCTGCGGCATCTATTATAATGATAATTTTTGTTGTATTTATTTATATGAATGTCTATAATTATACAGTAAGAAACAGCATTACCACAGTTATAGCTGTGGCGGCAGGAGCGATAATTTATATATTTTTAATATTGATTTTTGGAGTATTTAAATATAGCTACATTAAGAAAAGACTGTTTAAATAAAAAATCTTAAAACTAATTATATGTATTAAAAAAGCTAAGAATATAGGTGTATTAGTACATAATCTAAAAAGTTTGTAAGGAGAATTTCACATATGATAAAAATTGTTGGACTTGGTCCTGGCGCAAGGGATGCCATAACCCTAGGTACATTAGAGGTGCTTAAAGGTGGAGATAAAGTTTTTTTAAGAACCCATAAGCATCCAAATGTTGAAGACTTAATAAAATTAGGGGTACAGTTTGAAACCTATGATGAGAAATATGACACTTTAGATACCTTTGATGACGTATACAAAAGCATTGCTGAAGACCTTATGCTTAAGCATAATAAGTTTAAGAACATTGTCTATGCAGTGCCTGGTCATCCTTTAGTGGCAGAAAAATCTGTAGGTAATTTGATTAAGCTTTGTAAAGAAGTAAATGTAGAATATAAAATTTATCCTGCTGTAAGCTTCATAGATGTAATTATGGAAAGACTTTTAATAGACCCAGTTGGAGGAATTAAAGTCATAGATGCCTTTGACATTAAGAATCAAGTGTTTGATAAAAGGGTAGGCACAGTAATTACACAGGTCTATAATAAGTTTATTGCCTCGGAAGTCAAGCTTTCTTTGCTAGAATATTACCATGATGAGACTGATATTTATTTTATCAGGGCAGCTGGTGTAGAGGAGCTTGAGAGTATAAGAAAAATACCAATTTATGAGCTTGATAGACAAGAGGATATTGATCATTTAACTTCTATTTATATTCCAAAGGCTTTAGATAGTGCTGTTGATTTCAATGATTTACTCAATATTATGGACACTTTAAGGGGTGAAAATGGTTGTCCTTGGGATAAGGAGCAGACTCATGAATCCTTAAAAAAATATTTATTAGAAGAATGTTATGAGGTTTTAGAGGCCATTGATGAGAAAGATGATACAATGATTGTTGAGGAATTAGGGGATGTGCTTCTGCAGGTTGTATTTCATGCACAGCTAGGGAAGGAAGATGGCTATTTTAATATTAGTGATGTTATAAAAGGTATATGTGATAAAATGATTAATAGACATCCGCATATATTTGGAAATATGAAGGCTGATACTGCCCTTGAAGTTCTGACTAATTGGGATGAAATAAAAAGAGAAGAAAAGGGCTTTAAAACATATACGGAGGAATTAAAGCATATTCCTAAAAATTTACCTGCCTTAATGAGAGCTGAAAAAGTTCAGGCAAAGGCAAAAAAAGTGGGCTTTGACTGGGACAAAGTAGAAGACGCATTAAATAAGGTTTTAGAAGAGTTTGAAGAGGTAAAACATGTATATAAAGGTGAAAACAAGGCAAGAATACTAGAAGAAATGGGTGATTTAATATTTTCTTCCGTAAATGTATGCAGATTCCTTGACATTAACCCTGAAAATGCATTAAATTATACTATAGACAAATTTATCAAACGCTTTCAATACATTGAAGCTTCGGCAATTTCTAAAGGCAAAAATCTTACGGATATGAAGCTTGAAGAAATGGATGAGCTTTGGAATGAAGCTAAGAAAAGTTTGTCTAAAAAGAAGGAATTTTAATATTTATGAAGAATATAGTATAAAAGCGTATTTGTGGATTTAGTAAGTCTCATATAATACAAAAGCTTTCTTAATTCGATTTAGTTATATTTATATATACTAAAATGAAAATGGGCAAAAAATAAATTAATTTTACTAGGAGGTGAAAAACCTGGTTTATGGTTATTTAATAACCTGTCTTATAGGCCCTGTAAGATAAAATCAATAGATTTAGAAACCGGGGAACAAAAGTGAACAAAGCAGAATTAATCGCAAGCATGGCTGAAAAAAGCAGCTTAACAAAAAAAGATGCAGAAGCAGCATTAAAGTCATTTATAGAAAGTGTTCAAGAAACACTAGCAAAGGGAGAAAAGGTTCAATTAGTTGGATTTGGAACATTTGAATCAAGAGAAAGAGCTGCTAGAGTTGGAAGAAATCCAAGAACTAAAGAAGAAATAACTATACCAGCATCAGTAGTTCCAGTATTTAAGGCTGGAAAAGAATTCAAAGAAAAAGTAGAAAGAAAATAACTTTTCAAAAGAGCCTGAATTTTATTCAGGCTCTTTGCTTTAAATAAAACAAATACTCAGTGTTCCGAGTAAAAGGAGGAAAATCTTTATGAGATTGGATAAATACCTAAAGGTTTCAAGGATAATTAAGAGACGAACAGTTGCTAAAGAGGCTTGTGAAAATGGGAGAGTTTTTATAAATAATAAGACAGCTAAACCAAGCACAGAAGTTAAGGAAAATGATATTATTGAAATACAATATGCAACAAAGTCCTTAAAGGCTAAAATTACTAGCATTTCTGAACACGTTAGAAAAGAAGATGCTAAAGCAATGTATGAAATATTAGCAGGTGAAGAAGATAAAGAGGAAGAAGAGTAATATATCTTACCCACAGGGCATACAATATATACGAAAGGAAAGGAATATTTTATGCCTGGAGGGATAAGATGGAGGCTAAAAAGGAAATAAAAATAGAAGAGAAAAAGAGCAATTTAATTTTGGAAAATAGAAAAAGGCTCTCACTTACAGGAATCATAGAAGTAATAAGTTTTAACGAGAATGTAATTATGTTGAACACTTGTTTAGGGGCAATGACAATTAAGGGAGAAGGACTTAAGATGAATAAGCTTGATGTTCAAAATGGAGATGCTATTATAATTGGTACTATTCATTCCTGTATGTATTTAGGTAATGAAATCAAAAAAGATAATGAAAGTATAATAAGAAAGCTTTTTAAATAGAGGTATATATGCTATTTTCTGTTTCATCTCAATTTAATTTATTAATTTTTAGTTTGCTTGCAGGTGTAATAACTGGAATTTTATTTGATCTTTATAGGGTCATGAGGGGAATAAATGATCCAAATAAGATTATTACGTTTATTGAAGATACTCTTTTTTGGATATTTGTAAGCATTATTATTTTTATATTTTTACTCTATATGAGCTACGCATATATGAGGGGCTATGTTTATATCTCTATCGCAGTTGGAATAATTATTTATATGAGCTTTATAAGTAAATATTTCATTAAGCTTCTATATAGAGTTGTTAATAGAATTACAAAAATCATTAGGATAAGTTTTATTTTATTGCTATACCCCTTTAATTTACTCATTTATAAACTTAAAAGAAAAAATAAATAAAAAATACTTATAAAAAATCTTGAACAAAATCACATTACACTTTAAAATAGATTTGAGAGGATAAGAGTATTGCCTCAAATGCTGTTTAAAAGGGGAAAAACACATGAGGAAGAAAAATAAATTTAGCTTTAAGAAAGTAGTAATATTTATAGCTATAATATATGTTGGATACATTGTGATAAGTACTCAAATATCAATGAATAAAATTAAGGCAGAAATAAATGTTAAACAGCAGGAGCTTGAAACAGTTAAAGAAAAAAATCAGAAATTACAGGATGAGGTTAATATGACAAAAACCGATGCATATTATGAGAAGCTGGCTAGAGAAAGACTAGGGCTAGTTAAGCAAGGCGAGGCTCCTGTAACTGAAAAAAAATAAAGTGGTTACAATAATATTTAACATATATATTTTTTATTTTTAAGGAGGAGTCTTATTAATATGACCTTACAAACAGGAAGTATTCTAGAAGGTACAGTGGTTAACATTACCAATTTTGGAGCATTTGTAGAAGTGGATGGGAAAACAGGATTAGTGCATATATCTGAAGTGTCAGATACCTTTGTAAAAAATATTAGAGATTATTTAAAAGAAAAGGATAAAGTAAAGGTAAAGGTAATTTCAGTAGATGACAATGGTAAGATCAGCTTATCAATAAAACAGGCAACCCCTCCAAAAAAATCAGTAAGGCCTGCAGACATTGATTGGAATCAGGAAAAGGGAAAGGTAAATACTGCATCCTTCGAAGATAGACTTTCAAAGTTTTTAAAGGAAAGTGAAGAAAAGGTACAAGAACTTAAAAAGCATCAAGATTCTAGAAATCGTGGTTATAAAAGAAGTTCAAATTATTAAAATAGTTAGGGACTGTATTTTCAGTCTCTTTTATATTGGTAAGCAATAAAAGGTTCTTACTTGAATATGCTGAAGCAGTGATAACAACATTAGCTTTTTATAAATCAATAATAAGAAAATAGGAAAAAATAAAATTAGGTATTGACGGATTAAACTATATCGTGTAGAATAGTCTATGTCGCCAAGATAAAGTTGCTGGAGTGGCGGAACTGGCAGACGCACAGGACTTAAAATCCTGCGGTGGTTAAACACCGTACCGGTTCGATTCCGGTCTTCAGCACCAAATAACGCGGGGTGGAGCAGTTGGCAGCTCGTCGGGCTCATAACCCGAAGGTCGCAGGTTCAAGTCCTGCCTCCGCAACCAATAATTTAATAATAAGGCGGAATAGCTCAGCTGGCTAGAGCATTCGGTTCATACCCGAAGTGTCGTAGGTTCAAGTCCTATTTCCGCTACCATATTTATGCTGGAGTGGCGGAACTGGCAGACGCACAGGACTTAAAATCCTGCGGTGGTTAAACACCGTACCGGTTCGATTCCGGTCTTCAGCACCAAATAACGCGGGGTGGAGCAGTTGGCAGCTCGTCGGGCTCATAACCCGAAGGTCGCAGGTTCAAGTCCTGCCTCCGCAACCAAAAATATAATAATATGGCGGAATAGCTCAGTTGGCTAGAGCATTCGGTTCATACCCGAAGTGTCGTAGGTTCAAGTCCTATTTCCGCTACCAAAAGAATCCCTGCAAGTTATCTTGCAGGGATTTGTTGTTATTATTTTAATGTTTTCCATTTATATATTCGGCAATAATTCTTGCGATATAATAACCTGTGGTTTTGGCTTCATCTAATGTATTAATTTCATTACCAACTTCAAGTAAGGTTGCATTGGCACTTTTATTTTGATTGAAATAGGCATGAATGTAGTAGACACCATTGTCATTTGGGCTCCCCATTCGAACAAGTCCTGGAAACAGACCTTGTGATATATTTATAAGTTTTCTAGTCATAGAAAGATTTTGCTGATAATTTTTATTAGCAGTGCCAACTACAAATTCTATCTTGGCCAAGCTTTTATTATTTAGTGTAACTGATACAGGTTTTGGATTACTTACTATAGAAGCATCTCTATGTAGATCTATTATTAATTTAAAATCCTTATACTTGCTTAAATACTTATTTACTGTTTCGCCTGATCTAGCATAGGCTTCATTATAAACAGCCACATTATGTATGGTTTTGTCATGAATGGTTGCAATACCGTAATTATTTTGAAGCTCATTTTGAATTATATCGCCTACTGCCACTACACTTTTAGTTGGGTCCAAATTATCTTGACTGCTGGGCTTAAAACTTTCAGTGGTGTGAGTATGATATATGAATACTTCTGGTTTAGATGAATCTAGTGGTGTTTTTAAGTTAGGGTTATAAATCTCTGAAACAGCTGTAGCTCCAGGATTTAAATTATTTTCTGAGCTATCTTTACTATCGTTTTGGCTTATTTTGATAATATTGTTTTCATTTAATTTAAAGGGATTAATAATTATGGAATTATTGCTTTCTTGAACTGCAACTGTATTATCTACAACCTTTATTAAAGAAAACTCTCTTGCGACTACTGATAAGGGACTATTAATATCCAGGCCTGCTTTTTCAAGAAGCATTTCCTTTAGAGAATAGTTAAGCTGAGCATTTTCGTCAGTGCTGCTTACAAGAGATTTTACTAATGGCATAGTGAAATTTAATATGTTTATATAAAGTGGATTGCTGCTTTGAATATTCTCTTCACCAGTTGTAGCCTTTGAGTCAATAGGCATAGATAAAATTAAAAACAGTGACAAAGCAAATGAAGCACATATATTTCCTTTTGTATATTTATTCTTTAACATCTGCATCCCCTCCATACAAAGAAATATATGATTTTACAAACTCTATTATTCCATTTTTTAACGACATATTTTTGGGTTATGCAGCATAAAATAATAATTTTAAATGTTTGTAGTTTATAATATAAACAGCTTGTAACCATAAGCTTTTAAGTAATTTGAATTTTATTTTAAGTAAAGCGTATAACTTATAATTATATGGTAGATATTTGAAAATATTACACATAAATGTCCTACGAAAATAAAATTAGAATATCAATAAATGACAATTATTTCCACTAGGCTTTGCTATAATTTAGCTAGATTTAGTATGGGAGATGATTATATGCAGTTTGGAGTTGACCTATCCACTTATGAAAGAACACTCAAAACTAAAAAGAAAGAAGAAAAAAAGGCCCTAGATGGCAGGCTGATTTTGAAATTACTGTTTTATTTTATTAGTACTCTTCTTATAAGCAGAGTCCTGTTAATAAATTATATGGCGCCTTTTGGAATTGGATTCTTAATAGCCGTTGCAATATTTGGAGAAGAGAAGACCACTCTGACCGCAGGTTGCGGGGCTTTATTTGGCTATGTAACTTTAATAAATAGTCTAAATGAAACACCTTCTTATATAATGCTTGTAGGACTTATTGTTCTTTCTCAATATATAATTTCTCCTCTAAAAAGAAATAAGAAATTAATAGTATTATTTTCGATGATTTTTATAGAATTTGCTGCTTATAAATTGCTAATTGTAAAATTAAATCTAAGTGTTGCCGCTATGAATTCAATTCTAGAAACTGCTTGTATATTTTCCTTGTATTTTATTTTAAATTATTCAATTGTTTGTATAAAAGATCTAAAGACCAAGCATTTATTTTCTAATGAAGAGATAATAAGTATGGCCCTTACTGCAGCACTTGCAATTTCAGGCACTTGGGGCATAAGTATTATGGGCATTGCATTAAGAAATGTCCTGGCATTATGCTTTGTGCTTTGTATAAGCTTCATTAAGGGAAGTACAGTAGGTGCATCAACTGGAGTGGCAATGGGAGTGGTAGTTGGCATTTCTACTAATAACTTACCTGTATCTATTAGCGTATATGGATTTTGCGGCCTTACAGCTGGTGTATTTAAAGATACAGGAAAAATCGCTGTAGGCCTATCTTATATCATTACATATTCATTATTAATTATATATTCAAACATAAACGGACAATTTAAGTTTCTTGAAGTTTTAATAGCTGCAGCTATTTTCTTAATAATTCCTCAAAAGCTTTATACAAGGCTGGAATTAGAATTGGATTTTGAAAAGAAACATGGAAATATAAGTGAGAATTATGTGGCTAAGATGAAGGATATATTAGTTAATAGATTAGATAGTTTTTCTGATGTACTTGTTAATATGTCCACCATACTTGAAAATTTAGCAGAAAATGACAAACTTGTTATGAAAAATAAAAGTTCTGCACTTATAGAAAACTTAGCTGATAGAGTCTGCAGTAACTGCAATATGAATGCAATGTGCTGGAGAAGAGAGAATTTTATTACCTATAATGCCTTTGGAGAACTTATTCAAAATTTTCAAGAGAATAATAACAAGATTCCATACGAAATAGAAAGAAAATGTGTAAAAAGAACAGCTCTTTTTAAGAGTACAGAGGAATTAGTAAGGAATTTTATGATTAATGAAATGTATAGAAAAAGATTAAGTGAGGGCAGAGAGCTTTTAGCTAATCAATTTAATAACATGTCAATTTCAGTTTCAGAAATAATTGAAGACTTTAATGCCAATATAAAAGTGGATATTGATGCTGAAAATAATATTAGAAGGATTTTAGATAAAAGAAATATAGAATACAATGATGTATTCTGCCTGATTAATAAAAATGGGAGAGCTCTTGTTAAACTTAAAATGCCTGCCTGCGGAGGTAGACAAAACTGCGTAAAAAACCTGCTGCCGTATATTAATGAAGCTCTACATAAAAATATGTGTATCGCTGATGAAGGCTGTAATATTGATATTAAAGATAATAGCTGCGCAGTTACCTATGAAGAAGCACCTAAGTACCATATCGGCTCTTATGCAAGAAGACTTTGCAAGGATGAGGAAAAATACAGCGGTGATAGCTTTTCCTTCAGTAAGCTTTGTGATGGAACTTATATGACTATTTTAAGTGACGGCATGGGATCTGGACCTCAGGCGGAGCAAGAAAGCAACGCAGCAGTGGAGCTAATCGAAAAATTTGCTCATACTGGTTTTAACAAAATAACTGCTATTAATACCGTAAACTCAATTATGACCTTAAAATTTTCTGCTGATGAGAAATTTTCTACAGTGGATTTAAGCAGCATTGATTTATATACTGGAGAAGCAGAATTTATGAAAGTTGGAGCTGTAGCTAGTTTTATAAAGTCTGGAAGCAAAGTTGAAGTAATAAAATCAAAGACCCTTCCAATGGGAGTCTTAGATAAGGTGGATATTGACATCATAAAGAAAAAGGTTAAAAATGGTGATATTGTTGTAATGCTAACTGATGGTGCTCTAGATTATAATAAGGAATCTGCTGGAAAGGTAGATTGGCTTGTTGAGTTCTTGGAAAACACAAGCTGTAATAATCCAAAAGAGCTGGTAGATAAAATAATTGAAAAAACTTTGGAGCTAAGCGGCAACAAGGTAAAGGATGATATTACAGTTGTAGTTTCTAAGGTTTATGAACTTTACTAATGTGCCATGGGGAGTTTCTCCTGGTACATTAGCCTAAACTGTTGACATTTATACTTTGTTAACAGTTTTTTTATGTCCCCTGATTGTACTCTTTTAATTGTGGTATAATAGGAGAAAACTAATAAATCTGCGAGGGTGGTTTAATTTTGATAGATAAAGTTATAACTACAATAAAAGAAAATAATATGTTAGTCCCTAACGATAAAGTTATTGTTGCTGTATCTGGGGGGCCGGATTCTATTTGTCTTCTGCACATATTAAATAGGATTAAAGTCAAATATAACTTAACCCTATATGCTGCTCATGTAAATCACTGTCTTAGAGGAGAGGAAGCAGATAAGGATGAGGAATATGTTAAAGCTTTTTGTAAAAAGATAGGTATAGCATGCTTTTCTAAAAGGGTAGATGTAAATAAGCTTGCTAGGGAAAAAGGCTTGTCTTCTGAGAGTGCTGGAAGAGAGGCAAGGTATGACTTTTTTAATGAGCTTTTTGATAAATTAGGAGCTGATAAAATAGCACTAGCCCATAATGCAAATGATCAGGCAGAAACTGTTTTGATGAGAATATTAAGAGGCTCAGGAATGGAAGGATTAATTGGAATAAGACCAATTAGAGGGAATATATTTGTAAGACCACTAATAAATATTAGAAGAGAAAGTATTGAGAACTACTGCAAAGAAAATTTTTTAGAGCCAAGAATAGATAAAACAAATTTAGAAAATATTTATGCAAGAAATAAGGTGAGACTTGAATTAATTCCGTATATTATGGATAACTTTAATAGTGATGTTATTTCTGCAATTAATAGATTAGCTGATACAATTAGCAAGGATAATGAGTATTTAGAAGAAATTGCACTTGAAAAGTATAAAGGCTATTGTGATGAAAAAGCTCTCAAGGTTATAATAAATAGTGAGGCCTTTCTAGAAAAGGAAGCAATTATTACGAGGGTTTTGAGGCTGGCCATAAACCGAGTTAAGGGTAATTTATATAACGTTGAAAAGAAACACATTTATGATATAATCAATTTGCAAAAGAGTGGAACAGGTAAAAAATTAAATCTTCCTAATGGAATTATAGGATTTAATAATTATGACAATATAGAACTTTATTTCGGCAAAATAAAAGATAATGCTGATATAGTTAATAATAATTATCTTATCAAGATAAACGAAACCGTGGATTTACCTGCCTTTGGTATTGAAGTTTCAACTAGGCTTATTGATAATGATGAAAAAATAAACTTTAAAGAAAATTCATATATAAAATATTTTGATTATGATAAGATAAAAGGGAATATTATTATTAGAGCTAGAAAAGACGGAGATAAATTTACACCTTTTGGGATGAAAGGCAGTAAAAAGTTAAAGGATTTTTTTATTGATTTAAAGATACCTCAGGAAGAAAGAGATAAAATTCCACTTATTTGCTTTGGTGAGACTATTGCCTGGATAGCTCACTACAGAATAAGCGAAAGTTTTAAAATTCATAAAGAAACCAAAAATATTCTTGAAATAAAAATTAAAAAACGGGGGAATAACCAATGAGAGAAGATATTAAGGAAATACTATTAGATGAAGAAGCTTTGGATAAGAAGATTAAGGAATTAGGCAGTCTTATAAGCAGTGATTATGCAGGAAAAGACCTAGTGCTTGTAGGTGTTTTAAAAGGTTCTGTTATGTTTATGTCTGATTTAATGAAAGAAATTACTATACCTTGTTCTATGGATTTTATGGCCGTTTCTAGCTATGGAAATTCAACAAGCAGTTCTGGCATAGTAAGAATTTTAAAGGACTTAGATTTTGAAATTGAAGGTAAAGATGTTCTTGTTATAGAGGATATAATAGACAGCGGCATAACTCTTAAATACTTAATGGAATACCTAAGGGCAAGAAAAGCAAACTCTCTAGAAATCGCATGCCTACTAAATAAACCTGAAAGAAGAAAAGTAGAGATGGATGTTAAATACATAGGATTCAATGTCCCTGATAAATTCTTAATTGGATTTGGCTTAGATTATGCAGAAAAATATAGAAATCTTCCTTTTATAGGTGTTTTAAAGGAGGAAATCTATAAATAAATAATAATGATTAGTTGTAAAGAAAATAACCTTATGATACAATTTTACAATATAAAGACAAACAGAAAGAGAGGGGGGCCAGTATGAAGAAGTATTCAAGTATCACGGCCTGGTTTATAGTTCTGATTTTAGTAATATTTGCAGCTTTAACCTTAGTTCAAACCGGTAAAAGCGCTACACCTATTAATTTTAATGATTTTCAGAAAAAATGGATAGATAATAATATAGCAAGCTTTAAAGTTGATGATGATAAGATGACGGTAACTGGTAATTACAAGGACGGCACAGCTTATGAAACGGTTGTACCATCTGAAAGATTATTTCAGTTCATTAGTCAATATCCTAAAACAGGCGATGTAACGGAAGTTTATGCAAAGCCTGCAACTGTTCCATTATGGCTTACTTATATGCCAACTATTTTAATTGTTTTGCTTATGGTAGCATTTTGGTTTATGTTCATGCAGCAATCTCAAGGTGGTGGTGGTAACAGAGGAGTTATGAATTTCGGTAAGAGTAGAGCAAAAATGGCTACTCCCGATAAAAAGAAGGTTACCTTTAATGATGTAGCTGGAGCAGAGGAAGAAAAGGCTGAACTAGCGGAAATAGTAGACTTCTTAAAACAACCAAAGAGATATATAGAGTTAGGTGCTAGAATACCTAAGGGAGTCCTTTTAGTAGGTCCTCCTGGAACAGGTAAAACACTTCTTGCAAAGGCAATAGCTGGAGAAGCTGGAGTACCATTTTTCAGTATTTCAGGTTCAGACTTCGTGGAAATGTTTGTTGGTGTAGGTGCCTCTAGAGTTAGGGACCTTTTTGAAAACGCCAAGAAAAATTCACCTTGCATAGTATTTATAGATGAAATTGATGCTGTAGGCAGGCAAAGAGGCGCTGGTCTAGGCGGCGGTCATGATGAAAGAGAGCAGACTCTAAATCAACTGCTTGTTGAAATGGATGGTTTTGGAGTTAATGAAGGAATCATAATGATAGCTGCAACTAACAGACCGGATATACTAGATCCTGCACTTCTAAGACCAGGAAGATTTGACAGGCAGATAGTGGTAGGGGCTCCAGATGTAAAGGGAAGAGAAGAAATCCTAAAGGTACATTCAAGAAACAAACCTTTAGATACAGAAGTAAAATTAGATGTACTAGCTAAGAGCACTCCAGGATTTACTGGAGCTGACCTTGAAAATCTTATGAATGAATCAGCCCTCTTAGCAGTAAGACATGATAAAAAAGTTATTGGAATGGATGAGCTTAAGGAAGCAGTGAATAGAGTAATAATGGGACCAGAAAAAAAGAGCAAGATTATTATCGAGAAGGATAGAAGAATTACAGCTTATCATGAAGCTGGTCACGCTGTATTAGGCAAACTTCTACCTAACACAGATCCTATTCATGAAGTAAGTATTATTCCAAGAGGTATGGCTGGTGGCTATACAATGCATCTTCCTGAGGAAGACAGAACCCATATGCAAAAATCCTGGCTGGAAAATGAAATGGTTATGCTTCTTGGAGGCAGAGTTGCTGAAAAGCTAATCATTGGGGACATAAGCACAGGTGCTAAAAATGATATAGATAGAACTACTAATATAGCTCGTAAAATGGTTATGGAATTCGGTATGAGTGAAGAATTAGGTCCTATATCCTTTGGCAGTGGCCATGATGAAGTATTTATGGGTAGAGATTTTGGAAAGAGCAGAAACTTTAGTGAAGAAGTAGCTGCAAGAATAGATAGTGAAATAAGAAGACTCATTGATGAAGCTTATAGATCTGCAGAGAAGCTTTTATCTGGAAATCTTAACAAACTACATGCTGTAGCTCAAGTTCTTCTTGATAAGGAAAAAATTGATGCAAAGGAATTTGAAGAAGTTTTTGCAAACGCATAATTTAACAAAAAGCATTGCCTAGGCAGTGCTTTTTTGTTATAAAAAATTGTTAAATAAATATTTAATGTATTTTATGAATAATAGTGTCAATAAATAATTGTAATTTTCAGTTTTTTATAATAATATAGAATCATACGCAAAATACAACATAATGGAGGTACATAAATGGAATTAAAATTTGAAGCTGGACAGAAACATGAAATACAGGCAGTTGTAGATATTAATGATACTGCTAGATTTTATGGTTCTGGCAACCTAGAGGTATTCGCTACACCTGCTATGATAGCATTAATGGAAGGTGCAGCAAAGGAAAGTGTAGAAAAAGTACTGCCAGATGGATATACAACAGTAGGCATTGAAGTTAGTATAAAACATATTAAGGCAACGGGAATTGGAATAAAAGTAAGAATTGAAGCTTTACTTGAAAAAATTGAAGGTAAGAGATTGTACTTTAAGGTGGAAGCTTATGACGAAAATGGTAAAATCGGAGAAGGAACTCATGTAAGATATATAGTTAATTCAGAGGACTTCATGAAAAGACTAAGCAAGTAATTCTAATTTATGATTGTTAATTGTTATATATAAATTGTTATTTGTCATTTACTAATCAAAAAACAAGGAGGAAATGAAATGAAAAGCGATATCGAAATAGCACAAAGTGCTAAAATGCAGCCAATAACAAAAATTGCAGGGAAATTAGGTCTTGGAGAAGAGGATGTGGACTTATATGGTAAGTATAAGTGCAAAATCTCCTTAGATGTACTTAAAAGATTGGAAAACAAAAAAGACGGTAAGCTTATATTAGTTACTGCTATAAATCCTACAGCTGCAGGTGAAGGCAAATCTACAGTTACAGTAGGACTCGGACAAGCACTTTGCAGAATAGGGAAAAATGCAGTTATTGCCTTAAGAGAACCTTCTCTTGGACCAGTATTTGGGGTTAAAGGAGGAGCAGCTGGCGGCGGCTATGCTCAAGTTGTTCCAATGGAAGATATAAACTTACACTTCACAGGGGATATGCATGCTATAACTGCAGCTAATAACTTATTATCAGCTGCAATAGACAATCATATACATCAAGGTAATTTACTTAGAATTGATTCAAGAAGAATAATTTTTAAAAGAGTTATGGACATGAATGATAGATCCCTTAGAAGTATAGTGATTGGTATGGGTGGAAAAGCAAATGGTTTCTTAAGAGAAGATGGGTTTATGATTACCGTTGCTTCTGAAATTATGGCTATACTATGCCTTTCAAAAGACTTAATGGATCTTAAAGAAAGAATAGGTAAGATTTTAATAGCCTATAACTTAGATGGTCAGCCAGTATTTTGTAAGGACTTAAAGGTTCAAGGTGCTATGGCTCTTCTTATGAAGGATGCTATAAAGCCAAATTTAGTACAGACCTTAGAAAACACTCCTGCAATTATTCATGGGGGACCATTTGCAAATATTGCTCATGGATGTAATTCATTACTTGCTACAAAAACAGCACTTAAGCTTGGAGATTATGTAGTAACAGAGGCAGGCTTTGGAGCCGATTTAGGAGCAGAAAAATTCTTTGATATAAAATGCAGATACGGAGGACTAAAGCCTGGCTGCGTAGTAATAGTAGCTACAGTAAGAGCTCTTAAACTACACGGTGGAGTTAAGAAGGATTCTTTAAGTATACCAAATGTGGATGCTCTTTCTAAGGGAATTGAAAACCTTGAAAAGCAGCTTGAAAATGTAATGAAATTTGGTGTAAAACCTGTAGTAGCCATAAATAGATTCATTACTGACAGTGAAGAAGAACTTAAGTTTATTGAAGATTACTGCAATAAACTTGGTGTACAAGTTGCTTTAACTGAAGTTTGGGCAAAAGGAGGAGAAGGAGGAGAAGCTTTAGCAGAAAAAGTACTAAAGGTTTTAGAAAAAGATGAAGCTGACTTTAAAGTATTATATGACGAAAAATTAAGTATTAAGGAGAAATTAGGAGCTATTGCTCAGGAAATATACGGTGCTGACGGAGTAAATTTCACGAAAGATGCCGAAAAACAGGTTAAGGAACTTGAAGCAATAGGCTTAGACAAGCTTCCTATTTGTGTAGCAAAAACGCAATATTCCTTGTCAGACAATCAAAATTTACTTGGCAGACCAAGAGGATTTAGTATAACTGTAAAAGAGGTAAGAGTATCTAATGGGGCTGGTTTCATAGTCGCTCTAACAGGAGATATCATGGTTATGCCAGGGTTACCAAAGCTTCCAGCAGCAGAAAAGATGGACATTTTGGAAGATGGTACTATTGTAGGACTATTCTAATTATAAGCATAAATTTTTATCATCGGCTAATTTAATAAATTTAACATAAATACCTTGAAAAATGCTAAAGCTATTGTATAGGGAGGGATAGATATGAAAAAGATTTTGATCCCAGTCATAGCTTTAGCATTATTTTTATTGTTACCATATTATTATATGAAAGCTGAGCAAAGTAATGAAGAATATAAAAATAATAGTGAATTTAAGTGTAAGTATCTAAAAATAGGTAAGGATGCAATTATTTTAGATTATAAATATGAGGATATTAATGGAGACAATTTAAAAGATAATATAATACTTATTGGATACAGAACTGACAAAATTAATCCCTCAGCATTTAGAGACATAAAAGTAATCATTCAAGATTCCTACTCTAAAAAATATTATGCAATTTCTATTGGAAAACTGAATTCAGGACATAATGGTAAAGTTTTTTTAGGTGACTTTAATGGAGATAGGATTAATGATATTTTAGTTGCTGTAGGAAATGGAAATTGTTCCTATTATAGCTTATTTTCGTTTAAAAATAATAAATGCAAGTATTTAATGGATGAAAGTGTATTTTTCAAAGGTATGACCTATAATATCGACTTTATCAATAATTTTAAAGTTAAAGTAACTAATAAAAATTTAAATGATTTTTATTTATTAGATGTTAATAATAAAAAAAATACCTATATAAATCTAGGCATCTATTTAGATGATGGCAGATTACTTAAAAAAAATAAAGGTTCATATAAAAGCATAAACTCTTTAGTCCCCATAGATGAAGACAATAATGGAATATACGAGTTAAAGTGCATACAAACTATATATGGTATAAGTAATTTAGACACTTTAGGTTATGGAAAAACAATTTGGAAATATAACGGTAGAAAAATGGAACTTAAAAGCTATGAGTTTTTAGAATTTGCAAGTCCTGGAACTAAAGAGAAATTTCAAAATGTAATACCAGTTGGAAACTTTAATAAATAAAAGGGGCTGTTTACAGCCCCTTATACTATTTATTTACTTCTATAGAATTTTTAGTGCTGACGGTAAAGGTTTCACCCTTTTTCATTACTATATGTCCTGAACTATAAGGAGCATTTTCAATGGTAATATAAACTTTTGATGCATTATAATATCCACCTAAGGTATTAGTTATGCACTGCAAAATAAGTGACTCTACTCCTGCACCAGCATTCATTTCCTTTACAAAATCCTTTGTAAAGTCTACATAGACAGTATTTCCATTTAGATATAGGCTTTTTATTTTAACATCAGGACCTAAAAGCTTATTTAAATCTTTTGAAGGTGCTTCTTTAAACAGCTTTTCAAAGGTAATTTTAGTCATATCATTGGTTTTAAAATTAAGCTTCTTTTTTACAAAATATAACTTTTCACTATTTACATTAGGATAGTAAAAGCTAACCTCTTGCTCTAAGGCTGAATTTGGAGTAATACTATTTAAACTAGATTTAACTTCAGAACCATTAGAATTGTAAATAGTTTGTACTAATCCTGTATTTAATGCATAGTAATCTAAGGTTTTGTCAGCTCCCTTTTCTGTAGTTATCTCCAAAGCCTTATAACTTCCTAGTAGAGTAGTTATAGGAACATCTACATTTGAGATATACCGTCTTCTTCCATCGGATAATGTCCAAGAGGTTCCTTTAACTAATGGCTCTTTTAAAAGTATTTCATCTTTATTGCTTGGCTTTGATGTAAAATCCTCTCTGTAGTAGCACTCTTCTTTTGAGAAAATCAATTTTAATTCTCCATCTTTATATTCTAAGACATTTACTACTTCCGTTCCACCATTATTCTTTCTTAGCTGAATACGATTGCTTTTTATGAAATCTACGGAAAGTCTAAAAGCTGCATACTCATTTCCCTTGCCCACATATTCATACTTTTCATTTTCCTTAAAAGGATAAAAATCATTAATTTTATAGGTGCTTGTATTAGCAACGTTTGTACCATCAGTGCCCGAAGGAACTTCATTAGTGGTATTAGACTTTGGATTATCATTTGCATTTATAAGGTTTTTCACACTGTCACAACCAATAAGTATTGATATAGAGAAAATAAGTAAAATAGAGCATACTGCTTTTTTCATTCTAATCCCTCTTTTATATTTTTTATTAATTCGATATAATCCTTATTTTAATAGAAAATAATATATAATTAAGATATGCTTGTACAAGAATTATAAGGTTATATATTAATAATATGCTCTAATACAATATTAATGTATAAAATGACTTATCTTTTTATTTTCAAGTTTAAAAATTTTTGTTCCTCTGCTCTAGAATCATTATTAACATAAAAACTGTACTCATGTAATACCTTTGGATTTTTTTTAGATTCAATATTCAATATTAGTAAATTGCCTTTAAAATTAAAGTTTTTAACCTTATCCCAAGTATGCAGCGTACCTCCGACCATTATACCATTCTCAAAAATCCCTATACCAAAGTATTGTAGTACCAAATTTGATGAAAACATCATAAATAACATAGTCGTAGCAAGCAGAGTTGACATTTCAGGTTTTTTAAAAAATAGAACACAGTTAATTACAATAATAAGCAGTATGCCTATAAGGATAAATACTTGATTTTTGTACTTTAAGTCTTTTATACCTAGCTTGAATTTTCCAGCTTTTTTAGAATTTAAAAGAACACGTATAATTAAATAAATAGATACAATAAATAGAATAAAAAAGACTATCATTAAAATCCAGTCAGAAATACTAATTGCTTGATTCTCCATACTTTAATTACCTCTTATTTGTTATAGAATTTATATTTATTATTATACAATATAATGTATCTGCTAGCAAAAGTTACACCTAATAATTTTCTTAAAATTATTAACCCTTCAGCCTAATTTTGATATAATATTTTTATTAAGATACAAAAGGAGAGTATTTATGAGTTTAGCTGATAAACAATATTTGCAATTAGTTAGAGAAATTTTAGATAATGGATTCTATGAAACAGAAAATAGAACCGGAATACCAACTTATAAACTTCCTCATAAAATATTTCAATTTGATTTGCAAAGGGAGTTTCCTATACTTACAACTAAATTTGTAGCCTTCAAAACTGCCGTAAAGGAGCTTTTTTGGATATATAGAGATCAATCAAATGATGTAAAAAAGCTTCAGGAAGAAAATGTTCACATCTGGGATGAGTGGATGAGGTCAGATGGAACTATAGGTACTGCCTACGGATGGGTTGTTAAAGAGTATAATCAAATAGATAAACTTATAGAAGGACTCAAGAAAGATCCTCAGGGCAGAAGACATATAATGAGTCTTTGGCAGATACCTCATTTAGATGGGGGAGCACTTCATCCTTGTGCCTTCTTAACAATGTGGGATGTAACTGATGGCAGGTTAAATTGTATGCTAATTCAAAGGTCTGCTGATTTGCCTCTTGGTGCACCATTTAACATGTGCCAATATGCAGTTTTAGTACATCTTATAGCTCAGGTAACAGGTTTAAAACCTGGACTATTTACACATGTTATAAATAACGCCCATATTTATGAAAATCAAGTAGAAGGTATGAAGCTTCAGCTATCCCGGGAAAAGGAGGCCTATGAGGCGCCTAAGCTTTGGATTAATCCTGATATAAAGAACTTCTACGATTTCAAAATTGAAGATGTAAAGCTTATAGATTATAAATATCATCCTGCAATAAAAATGGAGGTGGCTGTATAATGCTCAGTATTGTTGTTGCCATAGCAGATAACAATGTTATTGGTAAAGAAAAAAGTCTTGCTTGGTATTTACCTAATGATTTAAAAAAATTTAAGGACATAACTATGACAGGAAGTAAAACTATGATTATGGGAAGAAAAACCTTCGAATCCTTGCCTAAGGTACTTCCTGAAAGAAAACATATAATACTAACCAATAACAAGGATTATAAGGTTATGGATGAAAATGTAAAAGTGGTAACTAACCTCCATGAGCTTAAACCCTATATTGAAGCTAAGGAAGAATATTTTGTAATTGGGGGAGGACAAATCTTTAAACTACTTTTCCCATATACAAATAAAATGTATATAACTGAAATTCATGAGAATTTTGAGGGAGACACTTTCTTTCCTGAATATGATAAAACTAAATGGGAAGTAATAGAGAATAGGGAAGGCATAGTGGATGATAAAAGTAAATATAAACATAACTTTCTAACCTTGGTGAGAATATGATTAAAGAGGCATTAAGAGCCTCTTTTCTTCTATGATCAAGTAAAGAAGTCAACTGACTTTTGACAAGCTATTAATAGTAAATACTTGCAATAAAGGTGTTTAATAATATAAACATAATAATCTAGAGAATTTGCTAAAAGTTTCACTTGACAATTTAAATTGAAAGTATAGAATAAAAACGTAATTTAAAAGAGAGTGGTGTTTATAGTGATATTAGTTCTGGATGTTGGGAATACCAATATAGTCCTGGGTGCCTATAAGGGCAAAAATTTAATAGCAGACTGGAGATTGGCTACAGATAATAATAGAACTGCAGACGAATATGGAATTCAGGTCACACAGCTATTTATGCTTAAGAAATTAAGCTTAGAAGAGGTAGAAGGAGTAATAGTATCTTCGGTAGTGCCAAATATAATGTATACTATAGAACATATGATAAGAAAGTATTTTAATAAAATGCCAATAATTGTTGGACCAGGAATAAAAACTGGTATTAATATCAAATATGACAATCCTAAGGAAGTAGGTGCAGACAGGATAGTTAACGCTGTTGCTGCTCATGAAATGTATAGGAGAGCACTTATTATAATTGACTTTGGAACAGCAACCACCTTCTGTGCTGTGACTAAAACCGGAGATTATCTAGGAGGTGCCATTTGTCCTGGTATTAAAATTTCCTCTGAAGCACTATTTGAAAGAGCAGCAAAGCTTCCTAGAGTAGAACTTATAAAAACTCCTGGAGTTATTTGTAAAAATACAGTTACAAGTATGCAAGCGGGTATTGTATATGGATATACTGGAACTGTTGATTATATTGTTAAAAAAATGAAGGAAGAAATGGAAGACTACGGTGAAACCGACCCACTTGTAATAGCAACAGGTGGTTTAGCAACTCTTATTAGTAAGGATTCTAAATATATTGCTAAGGTATCTCCATATCTTACCCTAGAGGGCTTAAGAATATTATATGAGAAAAATACAGAAATGGTGGTTTAATGCAAATAGGAAATCTTAAAATTAAGAATAACGTTTTTTTAGCTCCTATGGCAGGTGTTACAGATATAGCCTATAGAGGTCTTTGCACTGAAATGGGCTGCGGCCTTGTTTATACCGAGATGATAAGTGCAAAAGGGCTTTTTTATAATAGTGAAAACACAAAGGAAATGCTAAGGGTTTCAGAAGAAGAAAAGCCAGCTGCAGTGCAAATTTTCGGCTCTGATCCATATATTATGGCCAAAGCCTCAGAGTACTTTAATAAAATGGAAGATATATGTTTAGTAGATATAAATATGGGATGTCCAGTACCTAAGATTGTTAAAAATGGCGAAGGCTCAGCTTTAATGAAAAACCCTAAGCTTGCTGCAGACATTGTAAGGGAAGTAAAAAAGTCCTCTATTAAGCCAGTAACCGTAAAATTCAGAAAGGGCTTTACAGAAAGTGAGATAAATGCTGTGGATTTTGCAATGGAAATGGAACAGGCAGGTGCTGATGCCGTTACCGTACACGGCAGAACAAGAGAGCAGATGTATGAAGGTAATGCAGACTGGGATATAATAAGGCAAGTGAAAGAAAGTGTAAGAATTCCTGTAATAGGAAATGGAGATGTGTTTACTGCAGAGGCTGCTATTAAAATGGTATCAGCTACAAATTGTGATGGTATAATGGTTGCAAGAGGAGCCCAAGGTAATCCTTGGATTTTTGATCAGATTTTAAAGGCCTTAAAGAGTGAAGAAATTATTTATCCTTCTGATGAAGAAAAGCTCAGGATGTGCATAAGACATTTAGAACTAGCCTATCAATATTACGGTGAGAATAGAGCTGTAAGGGAAATGAGAAAACATATAAGCTGGTATATAAAAGGAATTAAAAATTGTACTGAAATAAAAAATTCTGTCAATACTGAGAAGAAGATAGATAATGTATTTAATATTCTTAAGCAATATAGACAAACACTCATATTGTAATTTTTTTATTAAATGTGAATATAATAGCATTGTGAATAATTTCAATAAGGGACTTTATTAAAATTTATTATCAATAAAACTAGAAGGATAAAACCTTCCTCCTTTCAGTCAGAACACTGGGTAGTTTAAACGTGCTCATTTCCATTCGCAAACTACCCGAAGAAGTCCATTTAGGACTTCTTCCTCCTTCATATTTTGTTAGTTGTTGACAATGTGGGAAGGCTGTTTTATAATATGTATTTAAATGATTAGCTTAATTTTTTAGTCAGTTCCTTAAGGGTTTAGGGAAAAATATTAGTTTAATAGTTAAAAGGGGAGAATTTGGCAATGAGTGAATCAAAGAAGTTTTTGATGACTTATGAAGGTGTAAAAAAATTAGAAGAGGAATTAGAATATCTTAAAACTATAAAAAGAGTTGAAATAAAAGAGAAAATTAAAGTTGCTCGTTCATTTGGAGATTTAAGCGAAAATGCAGAATATGATGAAGCTAAAAATGAACAGGCATTCGTTGAAGGAAGAATTGCAACGCTTGAAAATATGCTCAAAAATGCTTCTGTGGTAGATGAAGCAGATATTTCAACAGATAAGGTTGGAGTAGGGTCTATTGTTAAAGTCAAAGATTATGAATTTGATGAGGAAGTAGATTTTACTATAGTAGGTTCTGCCGAGTCAAATCCAGCAGAATTTAAAATTTCAAATGAGTCACCAGTAGGTAAATCTCTTATTGGTAAAAAAGTTGGTGAAATAGTTGAAGTGCCAACTCCAGATGGGGTATGCAAATATGAAATTCTTGGTATAAGAACAGCTTAATAAAATAATAATTTACATTATTAATAGAATAACGGAGGAATAATAGAATGGCTAATGAAGAACAAAATCTTCAGCAAACAACGGCTGAATACAATGAACAAGTCACATTGAGACGAGAAAAGCTTGCAGAACTTCAGGAAGCAGGAAAAGATCCATTTGATGTATATAAGGTTAATAGGACTCATAATTCTAAACAAATAAAAGATAATTTTGCTGCTCTAGAAGGACAAGAAGTAACTGTTGCAGGAAGACTTATGTCCAAAAGATTACAAGGAAAAGCCGGCTTTTCACATATACAAGATAGAGAAGGAAGACTTCAGCTTTACATAAAAATAGATGATGTTGGAGCTGATAGAATAAAGGAATATAAGTCCTTTGATTTAGGGGATTGGGTTAGTATAACTGGATTTGTTTTTAAAACAAAAACTGAAGAAATAAGTGTACATATTAAAGATTTCCAGCTTATATCCAAGGCTCTTAAACCGCTTCCAGATAAATGGCATGGTTTAAAGGATCCTGATCTTAGATATAGACAAAGAGAAGTTGACCTTATTATGAATGAAGAAGTAAGGGACACCTTCTTTAAGCGAATTGCTATTCTTAAGGGAATAAGAGAGTTTTTAGATAACAGAGGATATTTAGAGGTTGAAACTCCAATACTATCTCCTATAGCAGGGGGTGCTGCTGCTAGACCATTTGCAACACATCACAATGCTCTTGATATAGATATGTATTTAAGAATTGCTACAGAGCTATATTTAAAGAGATGTATTGTTGGTGGTTTTGAAAAAGTTTATGACATGGGCAAGAACTTTAGAAATGAAGGTATTGATTTAAGACATAATCCAGAATTCACTATGATAGAATTATATGAAGCTTATGCTGATTATAATGATATGATGGAGATAATGGAAAATCTTATGGCTTCACTATGCAAGAAGCTTTATGGAACAACTAAAATAAATTACCAAGGTACAGAAATAGATTTTACTCCACCGTGGAGAAGACTTACAATGTATGATGCAGTTAAAGAATATGCTGGAATAGATTTCAAGGAAATTAAGACAGATGAAGAAGCTCAAGCAATTGCTAAGGAGAGGCACCTTGAATTCAAAAAGGAATTAAAGGATTGTACAAAGGCTGATGTATTAAATGCACTATTTGAAGAATATGGCGAAGAAAATTTAATTCAACCTACCTTCCTTTGTGATTATCCAGTAGAAATCTCTCCTTTAACAAAGAAAAAGAGAGGAAACTCAGAGCTTACTGAAAGATTTGAAGGCTTTATTTTTGGAAGAGAAGTATGTAATGCTTACTCAGAGCTTAATGATCCAATCGTTCAAAGAGACAGATTTATGCAGCAGCTTAAAGAAAGAGAACTTGGTGATGATGAAGCTTATATGATAGATGAGGAATTCCTAAGTGCTTTAGAAACAGCAATGCCTCCAACTGGCGGTATGGGTATAGGAATAGATAGAATTGTAATGTTCCTTACAAATGCAGTTTCTATTAGAGACGTTATTCTCTTCCCTACAATGAAACCTGTAGACAATACTAAGTAATATAACAAAGGTACGTTAGTTTAACTGATGTACCTTTTTTTATACCTCTGTTTCATTAAAGTAATATTTTATAATATTAAGTAGTAAATTATAAAAAACATGTAAAGTTTAGCTCAGGACATGCTTTTTAAGGAAAGGGGAAAAAATGAAGGACTTTTTTCAGCGTGTGTATTTAATTGTATCTAAGATTCCTGAGGGAAAGGTAGCAACCTATGGACAAATAGCAAAGCTTCTAGGCGAACCAAGATCTGCAAGAATTGTGGGGTGGGCTATGAAAGCAGCACCTAATGGACTTCAACTGCCCTGCCATAGGGTGGTAAATAGATTAGGAGAGATGGCTCCAGAATATGCCTTTGGTTCAAAGCTGTTGCAAAGAGATATACTTAAAGCAGAGGGAATAACCTTTAAAAAAGATGGCTCCATTGACTTAAAAAAACATCTTTGGAACCCAAAAGAAACACTCTAAAATTCATAATTATGAGTAAGCCGCAGCTTTGTTATAATAAGTAATTGATAAATAGACAATCACCGCAAGGCTCTGGGGTTCTCAAATTCCTTTATTGCTGATACAATATAATGTGAGGGGCACAACAATTAATAATTGTTGTGTACAGGACTAGGAATACAGGGGGGAATAAAAATGAAGAAACAAGAAGTTAAATCCAGTCTTTTACTCTTACTAGCTGCGGCAATTTGGGGATTTGCTTTTGTAGCTCAGAGAATCGGTTCAAAATATGTAGGATCATTTATGTTTAATGGCGTAAGATTTGCCTTAGGCAGCCTTTCTTTAGTTCCACTATTATTAGTATCCTTAAAAAAGGATAAAAGCAAAGCTCTATCAGAAGAGGAAGTTGTTTCAATAAGCCCTTGGAAACCCGGTATCATACTAGGATGCGTAATTTTCCTTGCAGCATCACTTCAGCAAATAGGTCTGGTTGAAACTTCTGCTGGAAAAGCAGCCTTTATAACAGGCTTTTATATTGTGCTTGTTCCTGTTTTTGGAATATTTTTAAAACATAATATACATAAAGCTACCTGGGTTGGAGTTATACTAGCTATTATTGGATTATATTTTTTAAGCGTCACAGAAGGTTTCACAGTTGCAATGTCCGATATTTACGAGCTTATAGGAGCCTTTCTATGGGCCATTCACATACTGCTAATAGACAATTTTACCAAAAAAGTAGATGCATTAAAATTATCCTTTGTTCAGTTTCTAACTTGTTCCATATTAAGTTTAATTGCCGCCTTTATTTTCGAGAAAAATACTTTAATTGGATTATCCCAGGCAGTTATTCCAATACTTTATGGTGGAATTTGCTCTGTTGGAATTGCATATACATTGCAGGTAATAGGGCAGAAAAATGCTAAGCCATCACATGCGGCTATCGTTTTAAGTATGGAATCGGTATTTGCAGCTATAGGTGGATTAATTATACTTCACGAAAATTTAGGAGCAAGAGGCTATATTGGCTGCGGATTAATGTTTGCAGGAGTAATTTTATCACAATATGGAAGCTTTCCAAAGCAGGAAAAAGCAACGCTCAGCAATTAACAATTATTTAGGGTCAGCGGCAAAAGATTTTGTCACTGATCCAAATTTTTATAATTATTACTTGACAAGAAAGAATTAAATATTGTATTATAGTTACATAAAGTAAGTAAGTTGAATTTAATAATAAGGAGGTTAAAGCCCTAAATGGGCTTTAACGAGTAGTCTTAAACTACTCAGTGTTTCCGACTAAAAGGAGGAATTATTATGTCACTATTTGTTTGTCATGGTGGACCAACTCTTGCAATAGAAGAAAATGATTATACTAATTTTTTAAAGGATTTAGCAAAGGGCATGAAGCCAAAGACTATTGTAATATTTACTGCACACTTTGAAAGTGAAATAACTACAATATCATCAATAGAAAATACCTATGAAATGATTTATGATTTTTATGGATTTCCAGAGGAACTTTATTCAATAAAATACAATGCAAAAGGCTCACCTGAAATTGCTGATAAAATTAAAGATATGCTAGAAGAAAACGGTATAAAAAGTAAACTTGATAGGACAAGAGGATTAGATCATGGAAGCTGGGATATACTTAAAATAATGTATCCAGAAGCCAATATTCCCGTGGTTCAAGTTTCTGTAAATCCATTTTTACCTATGGAAAAACAGTATGCAATAGGAAAAGCACTAAGGGAGCTTGGAAAAGAAGATATATTAGTTATAGGAAGTGGATCCACAGTTCATAATTTAAGAACAGTGGATTGGTATGCAAAAGAAACTAAAAGTTGGGCAATCGAATTTGATAACTGGCTTGTAGATAATGTTGAACAAAATAATTTAAAAAACTTATTTAATTATCAAAAATTAGCTCCTAATGCAAAAATGGCTATTCCAAGAGAAGAACACATAGCTCCAATGTTTATAGCTATGGGAAGCGGTGAAGAGGGGAAGCTTCCAAAACTTCTTCATAGAAGCTATGCTTATGGTACTTTAAGTTACATTTGTTTTGAATTTTAGTTAAAAAGCTCTTGAATTTTTAGTATTATGTGCTATAATAACTAATGTAATAAACGTTCCATGGTAGCTCAATGGCGGAGCATTCGGCTGTTAACCGAAGGGTTGGAGGTTCGAGCCCTCTCCATGGAGCCATTTTTATTAGTATAATTTTTATATTTATAAATATAATAAAGGCAGTGTCTTAAATGACATTGCTTTTTTGTACTTAAAACTAATGAGGAGCGTAATAATGGATAATATATGGCTAATACTATTTTCTATTCTTCAAATTACTATAATGGATATTACTCTATCTGGGGATAATGTAAGTGTCATTGCTTTAGCAATAAGAAATTTACCAAAGAAGCAGGCTAAAATTGCAAGCTTAATTGGTGTTGCTGGAGCAGTAGTTCTTAGAATAATATTTACATGCATTATTTCACTGATTATGTCTATAGAATGGCTGCCAATAAAGTTAATTGGAGGGTTATTACTTATAAAAATAACCTGGGATTTACTAAACATGGAGGATGTTTCGGAAGGTAGTGAAATTAAGGCTGATAAAAGTTTGTGGAAGGCTGTATCAAATATAATAATAGCAGATCTAAGTATGGGATTAGATAATGTGCTGGCTATAGCAGGTGCAGCTAATGGAAATATATGGCTTATAATTTTTGGGCTTTCTCTTAGTATACCTATTATTTTTTTCGGAGCTAAATTTGTAGCTAACCTTATGAAAAAGTATGGAATAATAGTCTATATTGGAGCAAGTATTCTCGTATATACTGCCATTAATATGATTACTGGTGATAATCTAGTTTCTAAATATATACCTGATTTAGTTTCTGAGATAATAGCTTTAGTGTTGGGCGCAGCAGTCATAGTCTATGGTGTGATAAAAATAAGAAAAGAAAGATATGAAACAAAAAATATAGGAAGAAAAGAAATATTTCATAACAAGAAGGACTTTGGAAATAAAAACCCAAAAGAAACATTATAGCATTGACAATATTAAGTAATAGGTTATAATTAAGAATATAATTTTATATATCATGATGAGAAAGAAGAGTAATATTAGAATTTTTATAGAGAGGCTGTGATGGTGTAAGCAGCTAAAGGGCTAGTATGAAGGGAACTTTTGAGTGATTTTAATGTGAAAGCAGGGCATTTGCCAACAAGGGTGGAACCGCGGAAGAAAATTCTTTCGTCCCTTATGGTAAGTAGTCCTTTTTTTATTGAAATAATATAAACGAGTAGTCTTAAACTACTCAGTGATACCACTAAAAGGAGGTTAAAGTCCTAAATGGACTTTAACGGGTAATTTGTGAGCGGAGCGAACGAGGTTAAATTACCCCGTGTTCTGACTAAAAGGAGGAAAAGATAAATGGCTGTTGAAAAGACTATGGATAAAATAGTAGCACTTGCAAAAGGAAGGGGCTTTGTATTTGCCGGCTCAGAAATATATGGAGGACTTGCAAATGCTTGGGACTTTGGACCCTTAGGTGTAGAATTTAAGAACAATGTTAAAAAAGCGTGGTGGAAAAAATTTGTGCAAGAAAGTCCATATAATGTAGGAGTGGACTGTGCCATACTTATGAACAGTGAAGTGTGGGTTGCATCAGGTCATGTAGGTGGTTTTTCCGATCCTTTAATGGATTGCAAGGAATGTAAGGCTAGATTTAGGGCTGATAAGCTAGTCGAGGATCATATGACTGAAAATGGAGCTGAAGTAGCTAGTGCTGATGGATGGACAAATGAGCAGCTTAAAGGCTATATTGAAGAACATAATATTGTTTGCCCTAAGTGCGGCAAGAAAAACTTTACTGATATAAGAAAGTTTAATCTTATGTTTAAGACCTACATGGGTATAACAGAGGATTCTAAAAATGAAATTTATCTCCGACCTGAAACTGCACAAGGAATATTTGTAAACTTTAAAAATGTTCAAAGAACTTCTAGAAAGAAAGTTCCTTTTGGAATTGCTCAAATAGGTAAATCCTTTAGAAATGAAATAACTCCAGGTAATTTTATTTTTAGAACAAGAGAATTTGAACAGATGGAACTTGAATTTTTCTGTAAACCTGGAACAGATTTAGAGTGGTTTAATTATTGGAGAGAGTATTGCTTTAATTTTCTTTTAAACCTTGGAATGAATAAGGAGACTTTAAGAATTAGGGACCATGCTAAGGAAGAATTGTCTTTTTACAGTAATGCAACCTCTGATATTGAGTTTTTATTCCCATTTGGCTGGGGTGAATTATGGGGTGTTGCAGATAGAACAGATTATGACTTAAATAAGCATGCGGAGCATTCAGGCCAGGATTTAAGCTATCTTGATCCAATTACTAACGAAAAATATGTGCCATACTGCATAGAACCTTCTCTAGGCGCAGATAGAGTAACTTTAGCTTTCCTATGCAATGCCTATGATGAAGAAACTCTTGAAGATGGAGATGTTAGAACAGTACTTCATTTTCACCCTGCACTAGCACCATTTAAGGCAGCTATCCTACCATTAAGTAAAAAGCTATCAGAAAAATCTAATGAAGTTTATGATAGACTTAGAAAGAAATTTAATGTTGACTATGATGAAGCAGGTAGCATAGGTAAGAGATACAGAAGACAGGACGAAATAGGAACGCCATACTGTATAACTATAGATTTCGATACCTTAGAAAATAATACTGTTACAGTAAGAGACAGAGATACAATGCAGCAGATTAGATTAAATATTGATGAATTAGATAAATTTATTGAAGAAAAATTAGAGTTTTAGAAAAAACTGCAGGTGAATTCACCTGCAGTTTTTCACTAAAAAAAAGATACCGAACATGGGGGTGTCCGGTATCAAGTGGGGTTTATCATGGGGATATATTATATTTATTAAAATATGGGGAATTATATTAATGTTTCCTTACGGCACAATATTAGTATAGCATAAATATTTTACACTTTACAATAGTAAAATTAAAAGTTTTTATATTAAATATATTCGAACAATTTCGACATGCTTTGAAGAGTTTTAAAAATAGAATTTAAAAAATATAAATAAGTAATATAGCCTGTGTATCATGGTGGAAAAATAATGGTTTAAGAGAATTTGTTGAAATTTGTCACTGAGTCTATTAGTATAGCACATTTAACTTTTTACAGGAGTTTGTAATATCTTAATTTATAGTATGTGTTGTAATTTATGTCAATAAAATATAAATTAATTTTTTTATAATATCTCAATCAAAGGTATAGCTCTTACAATAAAAGTGGTATAATCTGAATGTACAAATAAATTAAATTATGATTTATAACCAATAGTTCCATATAAGTATTTGATGGAGGAAATTTAATGAAAAAAGATTTTTGTGAATTTAAGGAATTTATTAAAGATAAAGAAACAGCTGTAGTAGGTATTGGAGTAAGCAACATTCCATTAATCAGATTTTTACTTAAACTTGGCGCTAAGGTAAGTGCCTTCGATAAAAAAAGTGAAGAAGAGTTAGGTGAAATAGTAAAAGAGTTTAAGGAAAAAGGCGTGAAATTAATTTTAGGCGAAAATTACCTAGATAATTTAAAGGGATATGAGGTTATTTTCAAAACTCCTTCCATGAGGATTGATGCACCTTATTTTAAAAGTGCTAAGGAAAATGGGGCATATATAACTTCTGAGATGGAAGAATTCGTGAGATATTGTCCTGCAAAAATATACGGAGTTACTGGCAGTGATGGTAAGACCACAACTACTACTTTGATTTATAATATTTTAAAAGAAGAAGGATATAAAACTTGGGTTGGCGGCAATATTGGAACGCCTCTCTTTTCAAGAATAGAAGAAATCAATCCAAAGGATAAAGTAGTTTTGGAATTGTCAAGCTTTCAGCTCATGACTATGAATGTCTCTCCTGAAGTTAGTATAGTAACAAATTTAAGCCCAAATCATTTAGACATGCATAAGGATATGCAGGAATATATTGATGCTAAAAAGAATATTTTCTTATTTCAAGATAAGAAGGATGTCTTAATAGTTAATGCTGATAACGAAATTACTAATTCTATGGCAGCTGAGGCTAAAGGGAGTGTCATAAAATTTAGCGTTAAAGAAGCCATTAAGAAAGGATCCTACTATAAGGATGGAATTTTATATCTATCTGACATAGAGGTATGTAAAGCAGAGGACATTGTAATTAAAGGTATGCATAATGTTGAAAATTATTTAGCAGCATTTTGTGCCTTAAAGGAAGATGTGAGTATAGAGACTATGAAAAAGGTGGCTGTGACCTTTAAAGGCGTTGAGCATAGAATAGAATTTGTAAAAGAGATAAAAGGGGTAAAATATTATAATAGCTCCATAGCATCTAGCCCTTCAAGAACGCTTGCTGATTTAAAGGTATTTGGCAAACCTGTAATTCTAATAGCTGGCGGTTATGACAAGCATATACCATTTGAACCCTTAGCTGAAGAGGGGGCTCCTTACATTAAAAAATTAGTTTTGCTGGGTGATACAAAGGATAAAATAAGGGCTGCCTTTGAAAAGGTAAAGATAGAGAAGAAGCTTAAGCTCCCTATAATCATGGCTGGTACCTTCGAAGATGCAATAAACAAAGCTAAGTTTGAGGCTGAGGAAAATGATATAGTTTTGCTTGCCCCTGCATGTGCAAGTTTTGATATGTTTGTAAACTTTGAAGTTAGAGGTAATAGATTTAAAGAAATAGTAAACAGCTTTTCTGAATAAAGGTTAATAATGTTAAAAAACTTTCTTGCTAGTGAACTGATTCCTGTAAAGTAGACTGTGGAACAGTACATAGTTAAGAAAGTTTTTTGTTTATATAGTATTATTAGGTTTTCAATTTTCAGATATTCTTATTATACTAATCCTGGTGTATCAATATATGAAATGCAAAGAGATATTTAGATTTATTGAGTAAAATAAGTATAATTTAATTTATCATTAGTATTTTAAGTAACTGCACCTATGATTTATGATATTATAAATAACGTCGCTGATACAAAGCGGTAAACAAACTTAAATTTTCTTCTCAAACACTTACAAGGCAATGTATAAATTACCAATAAAAAAGTGTTGACAGTGAAAAATCTAAGTGATAAGATATAAAAGCTGTCAGATGACGGCAAAACAAATTGGTCTTTGAAAATTAAACAGATATATAACAAGGTAAAAACCAGCAATTCTTTTATTTAATT
>NZ_JBJHZY010000004.1:0-366473 GCF_045310525.1 Candidatus Clostridium radicumherbarum
ACAGATATATATGGAAAGACTTTATTATGATTGGAATGAGGTTATTATTGGAGGAAAGAGGTTAAAAATGGGGTACAACTAGCAGCAATTATAATTATGGACATTATCACCAGTAGCTCGATTAAAGAAAAGCCCTTCTTCATTTATTTCACCTATTTTGCTTATTATTCTGCTGAGCTAAAAATCTGATTACCATCTGTGTCTTTAACAGTATAAGTATTATCATCTTTTGATATTACTAGATTATAGCCTTTATCATTGTTTTTAAATGAAATAGTCACATCAGCAGTATTTACTGTTGCATTTATATCAGTAGCTTTGATATTAGTTGTACTCGTAACAGCAGCTTCAATTTTAGCTTTATCAAAAGCATTCCCTTGCTCTGAATAAGTCCACATAGCAGCATTATAAATTTGTTTTCCTTTACTAATTACATTTGCTTCCTTAGCCTTACTTATATATCCTGAAACCTTTGGAACTGCAAGTGCAGATAAAATAATTATTATTGTAACTGCCACAATTATCTCAATTAAAGTAAAACCCTTTTTCCTTTTTCCCCCAATTTTATTGCTTTTGATTAAATAAAACATTTTTGTATCCTCCTATTTTTCATTAAATTTTTGATTTACATTAATACTTTATTTATTTTTTTCTAAGTTAAAAGTTCTAATAATAAATCTCACCTTTTATTAAATTTCTCGATACAAGCTTCAATTTCAATTTATGCCTTAACCGTAATATTCCATCATTAACACTTAAATACTATTCATCAAGTTCATCATTGGCATAAGGACAGCTATTAGCAAATACCCTATTACAATGGATAAACCTAATATTAAAGCTGGTTCAATTAAAGTAGTGAGTTTATCAATAGTTGTAAATAAGTCTTCTTCTATAATGTCTGACACTTTAATAAGCATTTCATCTAAGCTTCCTGTTTCCTCTCCAATTTTAGTCATGGACATAAAATTTCTAGGAAAAAATTTCATTTTTTCTAAGCTTTCTGAAAGGCTTTTACCACCTTTAACTTCCTCTAAGCAATTTCCCACCTCCTTTATTACATATTTATTATCAATAACACTTAGTGTAATAGTTAGTGCTTTACTTATCTGTATCCCACTTTCTAGTAATATACCAAGAGTTCTTGAAAACCTTACAGAAATCAATTTTATATACAAATTTTTTGTAATTATATTGCTAATTTTAAATTTATCTATCTTTATTGCAGTGCTTTCAAGACTTTTAAAATTCATAAAAGCAGCTGCTAGGAAAAAAAGTATTATTGCAATAAACAAATAGTTCTCTTTTAGAATTGAACTGATATTTAATATTATTTTTGTTGATGTTGGAATTTTGGCAGAAATGCCATCAAGTGTTGATACTAACATTGGTATAATAGTTGTTATCATAATTAACATCATTAAAATACTTACAAATAGTACTATGCAGGGATAAGTAAGTACCTTTATGAGCCTATCTTTTATTTTCTTCTCATTTTCATAATACTTTCCAAGCATGTTAAAGATTTTATCCAGCCTCCCACTTTCTTCTCCTACCTTTACCATATTGACTAGAAGATTAGGGTATAGTTTAGAATCTTTATTAAGACTATAAGATAGGTTTTCCCCTTCATAAATTAACTGCTCTACCTCTTCTAAATTCCTAATTAAGGATTTATTTTTAAAATCTTCTTTTATTATTTGAACTATATCTAAAATATTTAATCCTGCAGAAAGTAATGAGGAAAAATTATTACAAAATAAAACCAATTCTTTTAGAGACAAAGATGATTTAATAAAGCTTAAATTAAATGTTTTTATTTCTTTATAGTAGAATATAAAAAAGCCGTTATTTCTAAAGGAAATAGTTAAATCCCTTTTATTGGTACACCAGCATCTTCCCTTTAATTCCTTTCCATCTAAATTCTTAACCTTGTATTCGCAATATGGCATTTCTAGCACTCCAAAATTATTAAAAATTATTACCTCTGAGTTTAATGTATTCTTCATAGGTGGTTAGCCCTTTTACTGCCTTATCTCTACAATTTTCACTTATGCTTCTCATTCCTAAATTTTTAATTAATTCTCTAATATCATCTACATTTTTACTTCTTGTAATAAGCTCTCTAAGTTCTTCACTGGTTTTCATAATTTCATATACAATAATTCTTTTTTTATAACCTGTATAATTGCAAAACACACAGCCCTTGCCTTTATAAAGGACCTCATTAGGTTCTAAATTTAAATTGCTTCTTTCCTCAATGTTAGGCTCATAAGGCTCCTTACAAAAACTGCAGATTTCTCTAACAAGCCTTTGTGCAATAACTGCTACTAAGGAATCAGCTATTAAATAAGTTGGAATTCCCATATCTTTTAATCTAATTACCGAAGAGGCTGCATCGTTTGTATGCAAGGTAGATATTACTAAGTGACCGGTTATAGCAGCCCGAACCGCAATTTCAGCTGTAACTTCATCTCTGATTTCTCCAACCATGACAATATCGGGATCTTGGCGCAAAAGGCTCTTTAAACCATTTGCAAAAGTTAGCCCAGCTTTATTATTTACATTTACTTGATTTATACCTTTTAAAGCCATTTCCACAGGATCTTCAATGGTAACAATATTATTGTGGCTCTTGTTAACATGATTGAGCATTGAATATAAAGTGGTGGTCTTTCCGCTGCCAGTCGGGCCTGTGACTAAAATAATTCCATGTGTACTTTTTAGTAAATTATTCATTAGTTCTTCATCTAAATTATCAAAACCTAATGATTTAAGGTTCAGTAATTTATTAGATTTATAGAGAATTCGTATTACTATTTTTTCACCATATAATACAGGTAGAGTTGACACTCTTAAATCCTTATATTCACCTTCATACTTAAAAGCTATCTTGCCGTCCTGGGGAAGCCTCTTTTCTGCAATATCCATATTTGCCTGCAATTTTATTCTGCTGCAAATGCTGCTAAAGATTTCCTTTGGTAATGTAAAGTCATCTAAAAGGTAGCCATCTAATCTGTACCTAACTCTAGCAGCCTCCTCAAAAGGTTCAATGTGAATATCACTGGCTTTATAGTTTATACCCTGCTCAATTATTGTGTTTGTAATCCTTATAACAGGTGAAGCCTCAGAATGGATAAAAGATGAATTATAAACTCTCTCTTCTTTAACTAAATTTTTGTATTGAAACTTAAGTTTTTCCAGCATAGAATTTGTATCATCAATTTTATCCACTTGGTTTATAAGATTTTCAATTTGTGATTTTGCTGCATAAAAAACTTTTAGGTTTCTTTTAGTTAAAAAAACTAAATCCTTTAAGATTTGATTTTCCTCAATTTTATAGGCTGCAATATAAAGAGAGTTTTCTTTCATGTATAAGGGAATTAAGCAGTATTTAATCATGATCTCCTTTGGAATAAAATTCATAACCTCATAGTCTGGTTTTATTCCATTTAAATCAATTATTCTGTCATTTTTTATTTCAAAAGAGCTCATATTTGTAAACCACACTTTCTTAGGAATTGCGTTAACAATCTTAAGTATAACCACCTAAAATTTTTTTAAACCTATTATTTTTCGCAAAAAATAAAAAAATATGCCAAATTTTTTAAGTCACTTTTAAAGTGTCCTAAAAATTTCAAGCATAATTTTTTAATAAATATCTTTAATGTTTTATTTTTTAAGCTAAATATTCACCAACAAAGCTTGTAACAGCAGGTCCAGTCATATATATACCTTTTTCTGTAACCTCTATATAAAGAGTTCCTCCTGGTATTTCTACTGTTACCTTATTTTCTACTAGTCCTAATTTGTTTGCAACTACAACTGATGCACAGCTGCCAGTACCACAGGCTAAAGTAGCTCCAGCACCCCTTTCCCAGGTCATAACTCTAATTTTATTAGGGTTTACTACCTCACAAAAATTAACATTTGTGCCTTCGGGAAATAATTTATATTTTTCAATTGCTTTACCTTCTTCAACTGAAAAATCCTCCAATTTTCCAAAAATAACTGTATGGGGTACACCTAGTAATATAGAATTAATTTCATAATTTTTATTTTCTATTTCTATCTTTTTCATTAAAACTTCCTGATCACTAATAACAGGAATATATGATGGCGTAAAAGTTGGCATACCCATATTTATAGTAACTTCCTTTACTTCCCTATTATCTATTTTTAAATAGGCAGTTTTTATTCCATCATCAGTTTCAATCTTTATGCTATCTTTTTTATCTACAAGTTCATGCTCCCATACATATTTAGCAAAACATCTAATCCCATTGCCGCACATGTTAGCTAGCGAACCGTCAGAATTTATTATTGTCATTTTAATATTAGCCGAGCTGCTTTTTCTTACAATTAAAATTCCATCAGCACCAATGGCAAAATTTCTGTGACAAAGTCTTTTTGCTAAGGAGCTTTCATTTATTAGTTTATTATCTAAATCCTCAATAATAATAAAGTCATTTCCATTACCATGCATTTTAGTGAATTTCATAGTTATCCTCCTTTTAGTGATCGCACTGGATAGTTTATGCTTGCTCATTAAATATCTTCTAAGATATATTATAAGTTTCAATTAATAAGAGATTTCTTATTAATTATAATATATTCATTAAAGCCATTTCAAGAAAGTAAATGCATTAATATAGGGAACCTTTGATTTTAAAATATTATAATGATATACTAGCAGATATAAAGTTTTACTAGAAAGAAGGAAAATAATATGCCATTAGATGGTATTTACTTATATAGCCTGAAAGATGAACTCTGCAAAAAAATAATTGGAAGCAGAGTTGATAAAATTTCACAACCAGAAAAGGATGAAATTGTCCTTAATTTAAGAGTAGAAAGAACAAGCTATAAGCTTCTTGTTAGTGCTAGTTCTACTTATCCAAAAGTACATTTAACTAATATAAATAAAGTTAATCCTATTAAAGCTCCAATGTTTTGTATGGTACTTAGAAAATATCTAAGTAATGGAAAGATAGTAAGTATTTCTCAATTGGATACAGATAGAATCTTAATTATAGATTTTGAAAGCGCTGATGAGTTAGGCTTTAATAGTGTATATTCAATGATAATTGAGATAATGGGAAGGCACAGCAATATAACACTTATAAGACAGCGGGATTCGGTAATAATAGACTCTATTAAGCATATAACTCCAGATATAAATAGCTATAGAAGCCTATACCCAGGAATAAAATTTGTATATCCTCCTTCTTCAACCAAATTAAGCCCTTTTAATTTTAATTATCAAGACTTAAGTAATTTTATTGAATTGAATTTTATAAAATTTGAACCAAATATGTTTTCAAAGATTTTTACTGGAATAAGTTCTCCTTTTGCAAAGTCCATAGCTATAGAATTAGAAAAAAATAATATAGCATTAAACCTAACTAGATTAAAGGAAATATTTATTTATATTTTGAATTTATTTGAAGGTTTAAGGACTAGTTATTTTGAGTTTATATCCTATAAATTTGGCGACTCACTAAAAGATTTTTATTGCATTAAATTACATCAATATAGCGGACTTTCAGAAAAAGTATTTTCTTCACCTTCTGAGTTAATTGAAAGTTTTTATTATGAAAAGGATAAAAGTGATAGATTAAATATAAAGAGCTCTGATCTGCAAAAAATAATTCACACTAACATAGATAGATGTAATAAAAAATTAGAATTACTAAAAGGCACATTAATTGAGTGTGATAGCAGAGAAAGTTATAAAATCAGCGGTGAATTATTAACTGCTAATATTTATAATATTAAAAAGGGCATGAAAGAAGTTCGTGTCTTAAATTATTATGCGCCTAATGAGGATTATATAAATATACCTATTGATGAAAATAAAACACCTTCAGAGAACATTCAAGGCTATTATAAAAAATACAACAAATTAAAAAAATCTGCAGAGATGGCAGAGCTTCAAATAAAGGCTGCTTCAGAGGAGTTAGACTACTTACAGTCTGTATTAACAAATATTAAGAATGCAGAAAGCTATGAAGAAATTGAAGAGATCAAAAGAGAGCTTATTGACACTGGGTATATAAGATTTAAAAAGGAAGATAAGAAAAAGTTTAAGTCTTCAAAACCTATGCATTTTTTAGCAAGCAATGGTGAGCATATATACATTGGCAAAAATAACATTCAAAATGACTTTTTAACACTAAAGTTTGCTGATAAAAAGGATATATGGCTTCACACTAAAAATATTCCCGGATCTCACGTAATTATAAAATCTGCAAATGAGGTGTCAAAGGAAACCATTGAGGAAGCAGCTATCCTTGCTGCATATTACAGTAAAGGAAAAGACTCTACAAAGGTACCTGTAGATTATACTGAAGTTAGAAATGTAAAAAAACCTTCCGGAGCAAAACCAGGAATGGTAATCTATTATACAAATAAAACCATCTATGTAAATCCTGAAAAATTAGAGCTTCAAAAAATAGATTAAACAGGTTAAAAACCTGTTTATTTATTTTTTGTAGGATTATTAATATATTGATAATAGTAGCAAAGCAGTCTTCCATTATATAACTTCCTATTTTTGTCAGCCTTTTTCCCAAACAACTCTTGAAACTTAAGGTTTGAGGTTATAACAAAGAAAGACCAGGAATCAAGATTTCTATAGAGTTCCCCCATAGCCTTGTAAAGTTCCTCTACTTCAACCTTATCCCCTAATCTTTCACCATATGGTGGATTACTTATTATAAAACCATATTTCTTTTGTGAGCTAAACTCTCTGGCATCACGCTTTTGAAATGCAATATATTCTGACACACCTGCTTTTAAAGCATTTTCCCTGGCTGTTTTAAGCAGTCTTCCATTAACATCAGAAGCTAGAATTTGAAAGCTTTCCTTATTAATTTTACTTTTAGCATAACTTCTAATTTCTTCCCAAATAGACTTATCCATGGTAGGCCAGGTTTCACATACAAAGCTTCTGTTTAAGCCAGGTGCAATGTTTTTTCCTATTAGTGCAGCTTCTATTGGTATGGTTCCTGAGCCGCAGAATGGATCAGCAAGTACTCTGCTTGGTTCCCATGAACTTAAGAGTACTAGTGCAGCGGCTAAGGTTTCTTTAAGTGGAGCCTCCCCAGCAAGCTCTCTATAGCCTCTTTTATGTAAACCTGAACCAGTGGTATCAATGGTTAAGGTAGCTATATCCTTTAATAGCGCAATTTCAATTTTATAAACTGGGCCATCTTCTTCAAAATAGTCAATGTTATATTCTTTTTTCATGGCCTCTACCACGGCCTTTTTTACTATGGATTGACAATCTGGAACACTATGAAGCACAGATTTTATAGATTTACCAACCACGTGCATTTTCCCGTTCTTAGGTATAAGTTCTCCCCAGGGCACTCTAAGTGTTCCTTGAAACAGCTCTTCGAAGCTCTCTGCCTTAAATTCAGCCATTTTAATTAAAACTCTATCTGCAGTTCTTAGCCAAGTATTGCAGATTGCAATATCATATTCATCACCTTTAAAGCTAACCTTACCATTTTCGCTTATTAAATCTTCATATCCTAATAATTTTAATTCCTTAGCCACAACAGCTTCTAAACCAAAGGTTGAAGTTGCAATTAAATCAAATTCCATAAAATTCGCTCCTTAAAATTTACTAGAATAACTATACTATAATATTAAATAAATAACAATAACCATTACATTAAAATAGCCGCAAAACCAAGTGTTATTCTGCTTTTGGAGAAGCATGCTTGGTTTTGCAGCTATTATAATTTTAGTTATTTCGTAAATTTCATCAATATTTTACTCTTCACTTTTAATGATATATTTCTCATTCATAAGTCCTAATTTATCTAAAATATAGAATACTATTGATAATAATGTTCCTATTACTGCAGCTAATGCCATTCCTTTAAGCTCAACATCACTGCTTAATTTTATTGTTGCTCCACTTACACCTACAACAAAGGTTACAGCTGCAAGCACCATATTATAACTCTTACTAAAATCAACCTTTTGCTCTACAAACATTCTAAGACCTGAAGATGCAATTACACCATAAAGTAATATTGTAATCCCACCCATGACTGGACTTGGTATTGTTTGAATAGCTGCAGCTATTTTTCCTATACAGGAGAATATTATGGCTAATATTGCAGCTCCTCTAATTACCCAAACGGAATATACTTTTGTTATAGCCATAACTCCTATGTTTTCTCCATAGGTTGTATTAGGAGGAGAACCTGCAAAACCAGAGATAATATTGCTTAATCCATCCGCAAAGAGGGACACATGAAGTCCTGGATCTTTAATCAAATCCCTATTTGTTATATTTCCAGTTACGATTAGATGGCTAATATGTTCTGCTAGAACTACTAAACATGCCGGAGCTATTATAATCATTGCCTTTGTATTAAATATAGGTGCAGTGAAGGTAGGTAGTTTAAACCATGGAGCATCTATTATAGGCTTAAAATCTACCATTCCCATAAATAGTGCCAACACATATCCAGAAAGCACTCCAATTAATATTGGAATAATCTTAAAAAACTTTCTAAAAACTACAGATCCTATTGTTCCTACAAGTAAAGTGAATAAGGAAACAGTTATAACCTTTGGATCAGCTGTATAAGCTTGTACGACCTTACCAACTGCTGTAGGGGCTGCTGCAAGGCCTGCCATCTGTGCTGCCGTTGGAGCAAGCTCTAGTCCTATTACAGCAACTACTGCTCCCATTACAGGCGGTGGCATAATTACATCTATCCACTTTATTCCTACAAACCGTATTACAATAGATATTATAACAAAGAATACTCCGAAAAATATGAATCCAACTTGAGCTTCTCCAAAACCTCCACCTCCTGCTAGTATTGCAAAAGTAGGTGCAAGAAATGCAAAGCTTGAACCTAGATATGCCGGTATTTTTCCTCTTGTAATGAAGGAGTAGATTAAAGTACCTATTCCATTCATGAGAAGAGCTATGGCTGGATTAATACCAAATAAAATTGGCACCAATATTGTTGCACCAAACATAGCAAAAAGATGCTGAAAACTTAGAGGTATTGTTTGTAATATAGGTAACCTTTCGTCAATATCAATGTAATTTTTCATAATTGCCTCCTTTTAGCCTCTCTGGGCTATATTAAAAGATTTCTTTTGTTTAGATTTCATATATTTTAACTGAGTCTGTACTATCTACTTCCATTAATTCAACAGAAACTAGCTCTTCCTTAGAAGTAGGAATGTTCTTACCTACATAATCAGCCCTGATAGGTAGTTCTCTATGCCCTCTGTCGATTAATACTGCAAGCTGAATTATATTTGGTCTACCATGATGAATAACAGCGTCTAAAGCAGCTCTTGCAGTTCTTCCAGTAAATAGTACGTCGTCAACTAATATGACAGTTTTATCTTTAATATCTATGTCTAAGGTATCATTATTTAAAACAGGTAAATCACTAATTTGAGATAAATCATCTCTATATAAAGTAATATCTAAGCTTCCTACCTGAATTGATACTCCTTCAATGTTTTTAATAGCTTCAGCTATTCTATAGGCTAGCGGATATCCTCTTCTTTTAATTCCCAGTAGAATAACATTCTCTACACCTTTATTCTTCTCAATTATTTCATGTGCTATTCTAGTTAAGGTTCTTCCAATAGCCTTATCATCTAAAATTTGAGTTTTAAATTTCAAATTTATTCCTCCTATTGTCGGAACGCTGAATAATTTAAGATTACTCACTCCCGCTCGCAAATTACTCGTAAAAGCCCATTTAGGGCTTTTACCTCCTAAAATTATAAGTCGCTCTTGTTAAAACAAATTAAAAAACGCCTTGATGCAAGATCAAGACGTATAATAACATAATAAGCTATTACAATATGCGCCTTATGATCTCACTGGATCACTTAAAGGAATATTTAATCATTGAAAATATAATATCACATATTATTTCTTATTTCAATTCATTTTTTAAAATATTGATAACTTTTTTAAAATCCTCTGGTGGTTCAGTGCAAAATTCTACATATTTCTCAGTTCTAGGATGAATAAAGCCTAAAAGCTTTGCATGTAGCAGCTGACCTTCTAAATTAAATCTTTGTTTTTTATAGCCATAAACAGGATCACCTACAATTGGATGACCCTTGTATGCCATATGTACACGAATTTGATGGGTCCTTCCTGTCTCTAATTTACATTCAATTAAGGTATTATTTTTATATCTTTCAATAACCCTATAATGAGTAACGGCTCTTCTGCCATCTTTAACTATAGCAATTTTAACCCTTTCTATAGAATGCCTTCCTAAGGGCTCATCAATAGTTCCTTCATCATCTTTCATAATACCTTCTACTAAAGCTAGATATACTCTATTCATGCTGTGATCCTTAAGCTGCAGAGCCAATTTATTATGTGCATAGTCATTTTTTGCAACTACAAGAACACCGGAAGTATCTTTATCAATTCTGTGAACAATCCCAGGCCTAGATACTCCATTTATCCCAGAAAGATCTGTGCAGTGACCTAATAATGCATTAACAAGTGTATTTTCATAAACACCTGCAGCAGGATGAACTACCATTCCTTTAGGTTTATTCACAACAATTAAATCACTATCCTCATATAAGATGTCAAGGGGAATGTTCTGAGGCTTTATAGATAATTCTATGGGATCAGGTATAGTAATTAAAATTATATCTTCACTATTTATTTTATAATTGCTTTTCTTAAGTCTATTATTTACTAGTACACTATTTTCTTCTATTAAATTTTGAATATAAGACCTGGATTTTTCTTTAAGCATATTTGCTAAATATACATCTAGCCGCATTCCACTTGAAGTTTCATCCACAACAAATTGCTTTTCTTTCATTATACTTCATCCCTTATTATACTTAATGCTAGTAGACAGGTTCCAATAACCACAAACATGTCTGCCACATTAAATGTAGGAAAATAATATACAGTTTTATAATGAACCAATATAAAGTCCACCACAAACTTATACACAAATCTATCGATTAAATTACCAATAGCTCCTGTAATAATCATTGCCATACTTATTCTTAAAAACCTTGACTTAGGCTTATATTTAACTAAATAGAAGATCATAGCTAAAACCACTATACTTGTAACAATTGAAAGAAGCTGTACTTTATTTTGAAAGATACCAAAAGCAGCGCCTCTATTTTCTAAATAAGAAAAGGCAAAAATATTTTTTATTATTACCACATCACCATTTACATATAGACTTTTTAAAGCCCATATCTTAGTTATTCTGTCTAATAATAAACCTACAACAATTATTAAAATTTCCATCCCCATCTCAACCTTTCATAAATATTAATCTGGAAGTTGACTTTTGTATTGATCATTACTTACCTTTTCAATTGGTTCAACAAAATCTTGATCATCATCCATATACTCATAATCTACATTCTCTCTCCATTCGTTACTTTGAACGTCCTGATAGCTGTCCTCGGCATCATAACCAACTTGATTATATGTCTCATCAAAATCATTAAAACCATATCCAAAGGGTTTACCTAAAACATCTTCTTCAATTGCCCTATTATTTTTTTCCCTAGGTTTTAGGTTTGCATTTTTTTCCTGGCAGGAAACACAAAATTCTGCATAAGGTATAAATTCAAGCCTTTCCTCAGAAATTTCTCTTCCACACATTTTACATTTACCATAGGTACCATTTTCTACATTTCTAAGTGAATCCTCTATTTTGCCTATTAAACTTATTTCATGTTCCTTGAGAGCCCTTCCTTTTTCTGCATCATAAAGCTCTGTTGCTACGTCTGAGGGATGATTATCATATATAGAGAGTTCAGATAATTCACTTGAGAACTCTTCATCTGAGTTAAAGGTTTCATTGCCTTCCATTTGCTTGAGAAACTCTAAGACATCTTCTCTTTCCTTAAGCAGCCTATTTCTAAAAAAATTCAACCTATCTTTATTCATTATACCACCCACCTAATTATATTTTGTATCTTTATATATTTTCTCATAATCAGGTGATTTTATTACTTTTTAAGATTGAACATTAAAAAATTCACTAAGAATACTTATAAAGTCTGGAAAAGAAATATGTGTACATTCCCAATTATTAATTATGGTAGATTTGTAGTTTTTACAGCCTAAGGCAGTAAATGCCATCGCTATCCTATGATCATTGAAAGGATTAATATAAATATCTTTATTTAAATACTCATTATTACCCGTAATCTCCATATAGTTGTCAGTGTAGTTTACCTCTACTCCGCATTCTATTAAATTATCTACAATGGCCCTAATTCTATTACTTTCCTTAAATTTTAACTCTGAAATTCCATTAAAAATTGTACTTCCCTCAGCAAAACAGGATAAAACAGCTAGAATTGGTATTTCATCTATTATATTAGGTACCTCATCCTCTTCAATGGTTATTCCTTTTAAGCTGCTGCTTTTAGCTATTACATATCCGATTTCTTCATAATTTTCTGTTTTAATTACCTTATACTCAATATTGGCATTCATTTTTATTAGTATATCTAAATATTTTTTTCTTCTCTCATTTAATAATACATTTTCAATTTTAATATTACAATCTTCATGCATAAGTGCACAGCCTATTACAAAGGCAGCAGAAGATATGTCACCAGGAATTATCATATCCTTAACTGTAATTTTTGAATTGCTTATGCTTATTCTTAAATTATTTACCTCAATATTGCTGCCTAGAGCTTTAAACATACGTTCAGTGTGGTCTCTAGTGTATTGCTTTTCTGTAATTGTAGTTTTCCCTTCACTTAAAAAACCAGCAATTAATAAGCTAGATTTTACCTGTGCTGATGCAATAGGCATATTATATTCTATTCCTATTAACTTTTTACTGCGTATAAAACTTAAAGGCAATAAATTATTATTGGTATTTATTTCAGCTCCCATTTGCTTTAATGGCACAATGATTCTATCCATAGGTCTTTTTCTTAAGGATTCATCTCCATCAATAGTTCCCATTAATTTAGTGCCTGCTAAAAGTCCAGATAATAGTCTTGCTGTAGTTCCTGAGTTACCAGCATCTAATATTCCTGCATTTTTATTAAAGTTTTCAAATCCAGGGGAATTAATTATAACATCACCCTTTTGGATTTTTGCATTAACACCTAGCCTTTCCATGCATGTTAGCGTTGATAAGCAATCTAGGTTATTCGGAAAATTCTTAATTGTATATTCTCCTTTTCCCAAGGTCCCAATAATTAGAGACCTATGAGCTATTGATTTATCGCCCATAAGGTTAAAAACCTTATTTATTGACCTATCCTTTTTCTTAAGCCTTATCTTCATAAAATATACCTTCCAGCTTTTTTACCCTTGATATGATGCCACCTAGTGCTTCAATAGATATAGTTTGCCTTGAATCAGAAAGAGAATTTTCTGGACTTATGTGACTCTCAATTATTAAGCCATCAGCACCTGCAGCTATGGAGGCTAAAGACATAGTAGGTACAAGTTCTCTTAGTCCTGTTCCATGACTTGGGTCAACAATTACCGGCAATCTACACTTTTTCTTTATAGCTGCTACACTATTTAAGTCTAAAGTATTTCTTGTATAGCTTTCAAAGGTTCTAATTCCTCTTTCACACAAAACTACATTTTCATTTCCACCAGAAACTATGTATTCAGCAGCTTTCAGCCATTCAGATAAGGTTGCACTCATTCCTCGTTTAAGTAGTATCGGTACACTAACTTTTCCAAGTTCCTTAAGGAGGCTGTAATTATACATATTTCTTGAGCCTACTTGAATCATATCTGTAAAATCCATGGACATTTCTACATCTCTTGGGTCCATTATTTCAGTTACGACAGGCATTTGAGTTTCCTTAGAAACTGCTTTCAAGATTTTTAAACCTTCATATTGCAGGCCTTGAAAATCATAGGGTGAGGTTCTTGGCTTAAATGCTCCTCCCCTAAGCATTTGAACTCCTATCTTTTTAAGCTCAATTGCTATTTTCAGCATTAAATCATAATTTTCAACAGAACAAGGACCTGATATAATTATTTTTTCTGTTCCACCAAATATTAAATCCCTAACTTTAACCTTTATATCATCCCCGCTTTTTTTATCTACTAATAGATTTCTCATTTACTAATCACCTACATATTCTTTAGCATACTTTTTAAAATCGTTGTTGAATTTTCAACAGCAATACCTTTAAATTTTTCATAATCAATATGAGCTCCAGTATTTGCATTATCTGAAATAGATCTAATAACTACAAATGGAATATTATTTAAGTGGCATACCTGTGCAATACTTCCGCCTTCCATTTCGCAGGCAAGAGCACCAAACTCTTCCTTGAGCCATTTAATCTTATTTACATCAGCAATAAACTGGTCTCCTGTAACTATTCTGCCAATAAAGCTATTTATGTGGTTAAGCTCCATTGAGCCTTTCTTTGCTTTATTTACAAGCTCCTCAGAGCATTTAAAATCATAGGTATCAAGCCTTGGAACCTGGCCTATTTTATCTCCAAATGCAGTGGTATCTATGTCATGTTGAACTAAATTATCAGCTATAACCACATCTCCAGGCTTTATTTCAAGTCCAATTCCCCCTGCTATTCCTACGTTTATTACGTAATCAACATTGAAATCATCGATTAAAACTTGCGCACATATAGCAGAATTTACCTTGCCAATACCACTTCTGACTACTACAACTTCCTGTTTCCAAAGGGTGCCGCAGTAAAATTCCATATTTGCCTTAATTTCTTTTCTTTTTAGATTTATTTCATTAATAAGCTTAGCAACTTCTTCATCCATTGCTCCAATAATACCTATATTCATTTCATTCCTCCATTTAGTCGGAAGCACTGAGTAATTTAAGCTCACTCGCTTCCCCTCGTAACACTGTTTAGTCTAGCTTGCCGATTGCTCATCAGCAGACTACCCGTAGAAGCCCATTCAGGGCTTCTACCTCGTTAAAGTCCATTTAGGACTTTAACCTCCTTACAAATACTGCTATTTAAAGCCCATTTTAATTCTTCTTCACTTACAACAATTTTAATTTCACATTGTCCAATATTCCTTAATAATACAAAATTTAAGTTGTTCAAATTTTTCTTATCATGTTTTATAGCATACAAAAAGCTGCTGTAATTGTCAACTTTATGCTTATCTTTTATCCCAAATTTACTATATAAATTTAGCACTCTAGAATAAACAGTCTTAGGTAAGCCTAATATTTTTTCAGAAAGTTTAATAGCAGTGAGCATTCCTAAGGCCACAGCAGTACCATGATTCACCTTATATTCTGAAGTAATTTCCAGACCATGTCCTACAGTATGACCAAAATTCAAAATGTTTCTTATATTCTTGTCTTCAAAATCTGATTCTACTACCTTTGTTTTTATATTTAGACAGGTATTAATAATATGCATCATAGTAATGTTATCTAGCTTCAAGACTCCATCAATATTGTTCTCAATATACTGAAACAAATCCACATCTTTTATTAGTCCATATTTAATTACTTCGCCCATTCCATTTAATAACTCTTCTTTATTTAAAGTAGTTAAGAAATCAGTTGCTATATATACAAAAGTTGGTTTATAAAAGCATCCTATGGAATTTTTTAAATTAAAAAAATTATAGCCGACCTTTCCACCAACTGAACTGTCAACTTGAGAAATTAGTGTAGTAGGAATATTAATAAACTTAATTCCTCTCATGTAGGTTGCTGCTGCAAAACCAGCTAAGTCTCCTACAACTCCACCTCCTAAGGCTATAATAAAGCTTTCTCTGTCAGCATTACTCTCTATTAAAAATTCATATATATGGCTTATAGTACCGTAATTTTTGTTTTCTTCTCCATTATTCATTACTAGCACTTGACAGTTATATTTACTCTTTAGCTCCTTTAATAGTGATTCGTATATAGCAGCAACTTTGTCATCAGTTACTACAAAAACTTTATCATTGGCACTTACGTAATCCTTCATAACTAAATCAAATTCTTTAAAACTATTTGACAGATAAATATTATATGAATTTCCACTAACAAGCTCCATATTACCCCTCCTTTAATCAAAATAGAAAATCTCACTCTAAGGAGTGAGATTTATGCTACTCGGATTTTACAAAAAAACTTTTAATTTCGTTTAAATTATCATCTTTAAAATCGTTATCTTCTATATTTTTCACTCTGAAATCATCGTTATCATTTTCTAAAATACTTTCAGTCTGAATTTCTTTTTCTACAATATAATCTTCAGAAGCAGAACCTATACTATAATTTTTAACTACATCCTTTTCTAAACTCTCAAACATTTCTATTTGAGTATTCATAAAGTTTTTAAACTTTGTTCTAAACTTTATGAATTCCTGCTTTATTCCTTCATAGTCATCATTTACTTTTAACACATCATTGTGTGCTTTGTCCAAAATTCTTTGAGAAGTCTCATTTGCACTTCTAATTATAATATCTGCTTCCTTCTGAGCGGTCTGTTTTGACTGTTCTGCTGCATTTTGTGCTAATAATAAAGTGTTTTGGATAGTAGTTTCCATTTTAGCATAATGTTCAATCTTTTCATTTAAGCCAAGCATTTTTTCCTTTAATGATGAATTTTCCTTGTAAAGTGCCTCATAATCTTCTGCTATATTATCTAGAAATTCATCTACTTCTTCAGAAGAATATCCTCTTATTACTTTTTTAAATTCCTTATTTGATATATCCATAGGAGTAATTTTCACTTTATCCACCTCTTATATGTATTTTTTTATAGAAAGTTTTAATTTCCCCTTTTGTGTAGTACCTATAACTTCAAGAATTTTATACTTACCATAGCCTCTAATAGTTAAAACATCTTGAGCTTCAATATTCTTATCCTTTTCTCTTAATTCAGCGTAATTTAGTAAGACCTTACCTGAATCTATGATTTCAGCAGCTTTAGCTCTGGAAAGGCCGGAAATAGAACTTATAACACAGTCCAGTCTTAAAGATGTAATTTTTATCAAAATATCTTTACTACTATGAATTAAACTTATATCTTTAAAATCCTCAATAATCTCTACTTCACAGGGACATTTTCCAACGTGAGTCAAATTCTGATTTATGTATTCACTAATATCCTCACAAACAGCAGTGAAAATACTATTTTCAGACAATATCATATCGCCAAATTTTTCTCTTTTAATTCCTAGTGCCATAACAGCACCTAAATAATCCTTATGTTCAAGTGTTTTAAACTTTGATTTATTAATAATCTTAATAAGGTTCACAGGATAATTAGCAGTTTCTATTTCCGCTTTAGAAAAGGCCATAATTTTTCTTTCTGAGTCTTCGAAGATCCCATATGAATCCATTTCAACATGTAAACTGCTCCTCATATTAATGATAGCTTTCCATACACTTGGAGGTAAAAATTCATTTGAATAAATAATTTTATTGGTTTTCTCAGCTAGATTTATTTTATCATATAAATTTGAAAGAAGATTTTTATCTTCAAAATTTATAGAATTAACAAACGTCTTTTTATCCATTATACAAGAATCCCAAATAGAGCATTTACTATATATCTGAGTACTGCTATTATAAAATAAGCTACTATCGGAGAAAAATCCAGCATTGTTGAAGGTATCAGCCTATCTTGAATCTTTCTTGCAGGTGCCATAAAAGGTTCTGTAAAGATATGTAATATATCTATTAAAGTGTTACCTCTACCTCTATAAACCCAAGATAGAATTACATCTATAAATATTGCATATTCAAGTAAAGTAAATAGATAATTTAATGCAGTCTGTATAGTATTAAGCATAATTCCCTCCAATATTACTTAGTCCAATTTAAGATTCCCTTACTAGTAAGTTCACTTTTCAAATCATTAGAAACCTCTACATTAGAAGGAGAAAGAATATATACTCCTTTTTCAACCTGCTGAAGTTCACCGCTAAGGGCGTAGCAAGCACCGCCAATGAAGTCTAAAAGTCTTTGTGCAATTTTTGCTTCTAAGGCAGTTGTATTAACTACAACAATCTTTCTATTTTTTAAATTATCACATATATTTGCAGCCTCATCATAATCATTTGGCTTAATTATTACAACTTTTGCAGAAGCAGCAGTATGGATATTTACAACTTTACTGTTCCCTGCCTTTTTCGAAGTGCTAAATATAGGTTCTACCTCACTAATATTATTTTCTTCAAGTTCTTCTTCTATTTCGTCTCTTTCATCTAATTCAACATCTTCTTCTAAGCCTAAAAATCCCATCATTTTATTTATCATCTTTGCACACATTTTCCTTACCTCCAATATTAGTATAATTTCTCTCTCCAAAAATTCCAGTACCAACTCTTACCATATTAGAGCCTTCCTCAACTGCAATTTTATAGTCATGTGTCATTCCCATGGATAAATACTCCATAGAAATATTTCTAAAGTTTTTATTTCTTAATTCATTCCATATAGTTTTCATTTCTTTAAAATAAGCTCTGCATTTTTCCTCAGGTCCAATTGGAATAATTGCCATAAGCCCTTTGACCTTAACATTATTACATAGTTCACACTTCTTTAAAAGACCTTCCAGATCTTCTATTAATATTCCGGTTTTGGAATTCTCTCTTCCTATATTAATTTGAATTAAGGTATTAGCAATGCAGTCCTTACTAGAATATTGTCTTTCTATTTCTTCTAATAATTTTATACTATCTAAGGAGTGAATCAAATGAACTTTCCCAGCAATATACTTAACTTTATTTCTTTGCAAGTGACCTATTAAATGCCATTTTATATCTTTAGGAAGCATATCAATTTTTTCAGAAAGTTCCTGCACCTTATTTTCTCCAAAGTCTCTGCATCCATTTTTATATGCTTCTTCAATAGCTTCACATGGCTTAGTCTTGGATACAGCGATTAATGTAATATTATTAGCTAAATCTCTCTTTATTCTATTTATATTTTCCTCAATAGACAAAATATCGTCTCCCTTAGCATGCACTTGGATAATTTAGTATAATATTATTATAGTATACTATTCTTCATAAAATACAAAAATCCTTCAAATATTTCATTTTTTATTTAAAATAATATACCAAATACAAATTTATATTTGGCATATTATTTTAAATGTATATTGTAATTATTTTGTTATAATCACTTAGTTATAGAAGGACTTAAGAAATCCTTAGTAATATCAAAAGATGCAGCTTGTATTTTAATATCCATGGATTGTTCTATATTAACCGAGATAGTTCTGTCCATCATAAACTTTAAATAACTATTATCATCTGATAGCATGTAATTTTTTAATATATCTTTATCTCCAATAGCATTTATATAAAATGGAGTAGTTATTTTAACTCCATTAACTGCAATTAAAGTTCCATCACAATATACAGAAGTTCTATCAGTAACCCTTTGTCCGTTAATGGATATAGCTTCAGCTCCAGCATTTCTTAAGTCATTAATTATATTATACAAATCAGAATTATGAATAATCTTGTCTATTAAATTAGGGTCTTCGATATTATAATAGGATTCATTACTTACATCCTTCAAAGTTATAATAATGCCTTCACCCTTAACATCTTCTTCACCTATTTGCATTTTGTTTTGATCTAATTCATTTTCAATGGATGAAATAACAGTTGTTTGATTCTTTCCTGCAGATTTATATTTAGAGAGTTTAGAGTTTAGCATTAGAGATTGTTGATCTAAATCACTTATTTCACCAATTAACTTGTTCTTTGCTTCGTTTGCATCTTGATATTGTTTTGTACTTAGGAAAACTCTATTATTAGTCCTATTAAAATTAATATTTAAGGATATTAGTATTCCAACAATAATGCAAGCCATGAAGATAAATAATGATGCCTCATTATTCTTCATTTAACCACCTCATTATGTGATTTCGCTTTTTCAAGCATTTGTCTTCTAATAATTGCAAAATTATCAAATATTCTTCCTCCAAATACAATAACCGCTGCTAAGTAAATTGGAACATTTAATTTATCACCTAAATAAGCAAGCCCTGCAGCTAACACAGCATTTCCAAAAAATCCGGAGATAAACACATCTGCTCTAAAATTTTTTGAAAGTAAAGCTCGGAGTGCTCCAAATACAGAATCTAAGCACGCAAGTATAGCTACTGACATATATGGAGAAAATTTATCTGGAATATTTATATTCCAAAATATCCCAATCAAAACGCCTAATAATAAACCAATTACTGCTATCATTTAATTCACCTCATTATTGTTTAACAGGCTTTGCAAAGTCAAATTTCATACTTTTAGTATATTTGTTCTTGCTAATAATTATATTGTCTTGCTTTTCATATTTATAAGTTGCAACAGAATTAAAATCAGAGAGTACTCCAGGAAAAGCCAAGGCACCAGCTAATAAATTCTTGTCTCCTATGGCCTTGATAGTAATTCTCTCCAATGGAGATATTCTTTCTTCATTAACTAATATATAATTACCAGCAATTCTAATTCCACTGCGTGGTGTAAGCCTTATATCGTTTATAGAAATAGCTTCTGCTCCAGCTGCTAGAAGTTCATTTACAACATAAACCAAATGTTTATCGGTAATTCTGTCTGCGGTTAAATCAGTTCCAAGACCAGTGGTATTGGGATTTAAATATAAAACAACTCCTTGACCAGTGACATCAGTAACACCTGCAAGCATTCTAGAAGTTTCTAGATCTTTAAGCAGTGTTTGGGAATTTTGATTATTATTTGCTGCAGTATCTTCATAGACCTTTATCTTAGCTTGCAAATCATTAATATTTTTCTGAAGTTCATCCTTTTGCTTATTTAATTGTTCTATTTGAACTGTCAAATCAGTGTTGCTTTGAGTTGTATTTTGAACTTTGCTCTGCTTATTAAGTATTCTAAACTGATAAGCTAGCATAAAGCCCAAAATGCAGCATACTAATGCAACAGATATTTGCGCTGTATACTTTTTTTTCATAAACTGCCTCCTTTTCATTGGAACTAGGGTTGTCTTCCCGTAGCCGTTCCCCTGGCAAATTACCCGCTAAAATCCTTTAGGCCTCTACCTACTTCTCTATGTTTACCACAGGATTGCTATCGTAACTTACATCTACATATCCCTTGGCATTTATCAAATTATTATTTACAAGTATATTAAAGGCTAAATTTAATTTATCCTTAATATTAACATTTCCTAATTTCAGGAGCATATTATTACAGAGAACTTGAACGTTATAAGAATCAGCTATATTTACTGAAGTAATATTGATTCCGCTCTTGTTAATTTTGTTTAGTGATATTAAATCAGTCATCAGGCTTATTAACTCTAATTCACGATTGTCTACTTTAGGAATTACCTTACCCATTGTAAAATCACTAACATCAAGACCTTCTAATTTAGTTAAATTCATATTATTAACATTGTCCTTGATTTCTAAAACTACACCGTTTTTATCAAGGATAAGAAATTTGTTATTCTCTTCAATATAAAAAGCCGCTTCTCTTTCCACCACTGAAATTAATATAGTACTGGGTAATTTTCTAATAATATCCGCCTTTAATATATACGGATTACTTAATATATTAGTTCCGATTTTTTTAGTATTTAATGTAAAAATATTAATACCCATGTTAATCTTGCTAGAAGAAATAATTTCTTCACTATTTACAATCCTATTGTTAACTACGTTAATATTCTCTACATTAAAATATGGCAGCTTTAGGCATAAAATAACTAAGGTTGATATCAATAATAAAAATATTATTAAAGATCTTTTAATGGTCCTTTTTTTTCTTCTTTTTCTAATAAGTTCATTATCAACTGCTAAAGTATTTTTCACCAGCACCCACACCTTATAAAAATTTAATCTAAAGTTTCATATATTATATAATACCACTAAATTTGCTTAAGTTCATCTATTATTATATTTATATTTCAACATATTTTGTCAAATTTATTAAATTTTATATTTCTATTAGCAGCACACAAAAAGCATTGCAACTGCAATGCTTAAGTGGAACATTGTCTAGAAATATTAAGCAGAACACCCATGGCCATTAAATTAAATAATAAAGACGACCCTCCATAACTAATAAAGGGTAAAGGTACTCCTGTAACAGGCATGGAACCTGTTACTACAGCTATGTTTATTATTGCTTGAATTGCGATTACAGATGTTATTCCAACAGCTAATAAGGTACCATATGTATCTTTTGCCCGCATAGCAGTTCTAATACCTCTCCAAATAAGTACTAAGAATAAAATAATTATCACTGTACATCCTATTAATCCAAGCTCTTCACCTATTATTGCAAATATAAAATCATTATGGGGTTCAGGTATGTAGTAGCACTTTTGTCTTGATTTTCCTAAAGTAACTCCTGTAATCCCACCTGAACCTAAGGCTAATAGTGATTGTATCAGCTGATACCCTTTACCCTTTGGGTCCTTCCAAGGATCTAGAAAATTTAATACTCTAGCTACTCTAAATGGTTCTAGTAAAATTCCTACTACGCCAAGAGCTCCAACCATTCCTATTAGCTCAACAAAATGCAGCCATCTAGCTCCACCCACAAACAGCATTATTAATGTTACTAGCATTATTACTGTTGCTATACTTAGGTTAGGCTCAAATAGAATAATTGCAGCATATAATCCTGAAACTAAAAGATATGGAAGTATTCCATAGATAAAACTCTTTATTTTTTCACCCTTGAATTCAATACTTTTAGCCATATATAAGACTATAACATACTTAGCTATTTCTGATGGCTGCAGGTTAAAAACCGGAATAGGAATCCATCTTTGAGCACCATTTTTAGCCTCAAATGCATACACCGCTCCTAAAAGAATTAGGGTAATAAGCATGATATACTTTGTAAATTTTTTCATTTTATGATAATCGATTTTTATCATAAAAAACATTGCCACAGTCCCTATAATTGCAGATAAACCTTGCTTTTTAAGAAAATACATACTATCCCTATAAGCAGGATTAAAAAAGGCACTATAGGAACTTGCACTAAATACCATTACTACACCTACTGCAACCAGTATCATAATGGTAGAAAAAAGTATAAAATCTATGGATCCCATTTTTACTTTAGACTTTTTCATACTAAGCGTATCCTCCTAGATAATTGCTGGTAAGGATAAAAATGCTATCAGACATAATATTACTGTAATAATGGAGAATATGGAAACAATTTTCGTTTCATGCCAGCCGCTAAGTTCAAAATGATGATGAATAGGCGCCATTTTGAATATTCTTTTTCTAGTAAGCTTAAAGGACGAAACTTGAAGAATTACAGATAAAGCTTCCATTAAATAAACTCCACCTACTATTATAACCAATAACGGCATCTTTAGTATCAATGCAACAGTTGCCACTGCTCCACCAAGAGCAAGGGAACCAGTATCCCCCATAAAAACTTGAGCTGGAAAGGCATTATACCTTAAAAATCCAAGCAAAGAGCCAGCTACAACACCACAAAAGATAGCTAGAGTATAGTGACCTTGACCATAGCTTACTAAGGCAAAGAAGGTCATAACAAGCAGCGTAATAGAAGTTGCAAGGCCATCTAAGCCATCAGTTAAATTAACAGCATTGGTAGTTGCCACATAGTAAAATACGATAAATGGCACATACCACTTACCAAGATTCCAGGTCTTTTGAAAAAATGGAACTATAATAGTTGTTCCAATATTTATTTCTGTATTTGTAGCAGCATAAAATGCCAATATTCCTGATACGATCAAAAGTAAAATCATTTTTTGTATAGCCCTAAGGCCCAAGTTATTTTTATGAAGTATTTTTAAGCCATCATCAAGAGCACCAATAAAGCCAAAAGCTATAAAGGCATAGAGAGCTATCATAGCTTCATCACTTGGTCTTCTAATTAGAATAACCATAGTAATAAGGGAGGAAAGCATAAAAATAAGTCCTCCTAGTGTTGGAGTGCCTGCTTTCTTTAAATGGCTTTCAGGACCTTCCTCTCTGATATTTTGTCCAAATTTCAATCTATGCAAAATAGGTATCAATATTGGCCCTAAAATTAAAGCTATTACAAATGCTAATAAAACAGCATACACAATTCTATACATTTCTTATCTCCTCTTTAGCAATTTATGGTCTTTAGTTTATTAACTATAGTTTCGAATTTCATGGATCTAGATGCTTTTACCAAAACACAATCTCCTTGCAAAATATTACTTTCTAAATATTCACAAACACCTTCATTGCTTGAAAAATTTATTATTTTTTTATCAGATACAAAACCTTTTTTATATGCCTCTTCAAATTCTCCAACACATAGAAGTAAATCAATATTTCTTAATTTAGCGTATTCTCCAACTTCTTTATGGAGATTGAAGGCCTCATTGCCTAATTCCTTCATTGTACCAAGAACAGCAATCTTTCTTTTGCCCTCTATGCTTTCAAGAACATCTATAGCTGCTTTCATAGAGTCAGGACTTGCATTATAGCTGTCATCTATTAAGGTGAATTTTTCTCCTTTTATTATATCTAATCTCATAGAGGTAAATTCTATCTTTCTAAAGCCTTCTTGTAAATCATCATAGCTTAATCCTAATTTTCTGCCGCAGGCTATTGCTAAGAGTGCATTTGATATATTATGCTTTCCAATTATATTTATATTAAATTCATAATCCTTATTTTCACTGTTTTCATTTACCACAAAATTAACCATGTCTTCATGAAGCTTGTAATGCTTAACATAAAAATCATCAGTGCTATCTTCCATTCCCGTCTTAACTATATTAAAGCTTTTAGATTTTATAGTCTTTAACAAATCGTTATCGTTATTTATTATTAAGCTATTAAAGTCATCGAAGTAGTCCGTAATCTCAAGCTTTGCTTTTAAAATATTCTCTCTTGTTTTTAAATATTCCAAATGAGATACTCCAATATTTGTTATTATTGCTATATCTGGTCTTGCAACATCAGTTAAATTATGTATTTCTCCAAAGTTACTCATACCCATTTCTAGAACTGCAATATCGTATTCATTAGTAATATTGAAGATCATTAACGGCAGTCCTATTTCATTGTTAAAGTTGCCCTTGGTTTTAAATACTCTATATTTTGAACTTAAGGCACCTGCAACTAGATCCTTTGTGGAAGTCTTACCTGTAGATCCAGTTATACCAATTACCTTTATTTTTAATTTTTTCCTATAATATTTTGCTAGATCTAAAAGTGCCTGCTTTCCATCCTCTACTTTAATAACAAAGACATTGTCATTAACACTGATAAGTTCATCACATAGTTCATCTATTATACAAACTCTAGCCCCTTTATAACTTGCTTCTCTTAAAAAGGAATTCCCATTAAAATTTGCACCTTTTAAAGCTATAAATATACTGTTTTCTACTATTGTTCTTGTATCAATGCTTACTGCTTCATAAGGAACTTCTTTACCTTCCTTAATAACTTTACCCTTAGTTGCATTTAATATTTCTATTAAAGTTATATTGTCCATTTAAAACAGCTCCTTTATTATTTCAGCAATAACTTCTCTCTCATCAAAATGTATCTTTTTATCTTTAAGTTCTTGATAATCCTCATGTCCTTTTCCAGCCACTACCACTACGTCGCCTTTTCTAGCAATTTCAATTGCTCTTTTTATAGCATCTTTTCTATTTTCAATTATTTCATAGTTATCTTTTTTAATACCAGTAAGTATTTCCTTAATAATACTTAAAGGCTCTTCTGTTCTAGGATTGTCAGAAGTAACAATTGCAATATCACTAAGCTCGCTTGCAATGTTGCCCATGATTGGTCTCTTTGTTTTATCCCTGTCACCACCGCAGCCAAATACTGCAATTAACCTGCTATCAGTGAATTCTCTTGCTGTTTTTAGTATATTCTCTAAGCCGTCTGGAGAATGTGCATAATCAATAATTATTTCAAAATCTAAATTATAGTGTTTAGACACAATTTCGCACCTTCCAGGTACAAACACCCTATCTAAGCCCTTTTTTACATTAAGCAGCGACACTCCTTCAATTAAACAAGCAGCAGCACTTCCTAAAGCATTATATATATTATATCGCCCTGGTATGTTTAAGCTAACATTTACATCTTTATCATTATATTTCATGAGAAAATCAGTTCTATTTGAGCGCATATTAATATTACCTGCATTAACCGTACAGGAATTATTTAGTCCATATGTAATTTTAGGTGATGTAATATCATTAAGTATTCTTAATCCATAATCATCATCAGAATTAATGATAGATATCCTACTGTTCTTAAAAAGAATTAGCTTCGAATTATAGTAATTTTCAAAGGTTTTATGAAAATCTAAGTGATCTTGTGTTAGATTTGTAAAAATACCTACTGAAAATTCTATTCCATAAACTCTGCTTAAGGCTAGCGAATGTGAGGAAACCTCCATTACACAATAAGTAACATCATTTTCAACCATTTCCTTTAATAATTGATGTAATTCTAAGGATTCAGGAGTTGTTCTATGTGAATCTAACTTTTTATCTCCAATATAATTTGCAACAGTACCAATTAATCCAACCTTGTTACCAGCTTCCTCTAAAATCGCCTTCATCATAAAGGTAGATGTAGTTTTACCATTAGTTCCAGTAATCCCAATCATTTTTAACTTTTTTGAGGGTTCACCATAAAAATTAGATGAAGCTATAGCTAAAACCTTTCTACAGTCTTCAACCTTAACTACAGTACAGCCTGAAAGTTTATCTATACCTGTTTCCCTTTCACATACTATTACAGCTGCTCCATTTTTAACTGCACTTAAGGCAAAATCATGACCATCTACCTTAAACCCAGTAATACAAAAAAATATATCTCCTTCATTAACCTTTCTGCTGTCATATTCTACTTTGTTAATATTTATGTCAGAATTACCCTTAATTATGCTATATTTTATACTTCTAAGCAAATCTTTAAGTTGCATCATTTCACTCTCCTAACTTGTTTGTTTACACAATATTGGCATGCATTTACTACCTTTTTGTTGTAATATATGCATGCCCCTATTTTTTAATCATCTAAGTTCTCTAATTCTAAGAGAAGTTTTGTACCTTTATTAACTTGTTCCCCTGGTGCAATACTTTGACTAGATACTAAACCTTCTCCAGTAAAATCTGCTTCTAATCCTAAGCCTTTCAGAGTAGAAGTTGCTTTTTCTTTGGTAAGCCCAATAAGGTTTGGCATTACTACTACTTTATTATAGTTATCTAAACTACCTGTGTAAAGTACAATTTTATCTCCTTCTTTAATGTTAAAGCCAGGTTTTGGGCTCATTTCTACTATATATTCACCGTTAATATCCATATCATAATTTATATTTTGAGCTTTAAGTAATTTAACTGCATCCTCTTTTTTCATACCCCTTATTTCAGGTATAATTACGTCTTTTTTCATACTTCTTGCAATTTCTTCTTTAGATGCATCTGCAGTTGTTCCTAAATAGTTAAATATATCATTAAATATCTGTTTAGCTACTGGTGCTGCAATTTGACCTGCATAATAATTTGATGGATCCGGTTCATCTATAGAAACAAATAATGTTATAGTTGGTTTATCTGCTGGAGCCATACCTGCGTATGAAGATATATATTTGCCAGGTTCATAACTTTTTGTAACACTGCTTACCTTTTGAGCTGTACCAGTTTTACCTGCAATATGATAGCCTGGTATAAAAGAATTTTTTGCACCGCCTTCAGAAACAACCTTTTCAAGATATCCTCTTAAAGTATTGGCAACATCTTCCTTTAATATACTTCTTTCATTATATTTATTATAAGTTTTATCAACTATTTTTTTATCTCCATTTTGAAAATGGACAACTTCCTTCATTACATGAGGTGTGATTAATTTCCCGCCATTTGCTATTGCATTAAAAGCTTGCAAATACTGAATTGATGAAACGGTATTACTTTGACCAAAGGACTCTGTAGCCACATCAACCTCAGTCATGTTTTCTGTTTTTCTAATTATACCTTTAGCTTCACCTGAGAGATCAATACCAGTTTTCTGTCCGAAGCCAAATTTAGTTATGTATTTATTTAAATTAACCTTGCCAAGTCTTCTTCCAAGCTCCATAAAGCCAACATTGCAGGAATTTTTTAATATATCTACAAAAGTTTCATCACCATGGCCAGTCCTTTTCCAACAATGAATTATTCTGTTTGCCACTTTAGTGCTGCCGCCGCATAAAAAATGATCTGTTTCTTTGACTAAGCCTTCTTCCATAGCACCATAAGCGGTAATAACCTTAAATATAGAACCAGGCTCAAAGGTATCATTTACCGCCCTGTCTCTCCACATTTGCTGAAGCTCATCTTGTGTTTTTCCTTCCACCCAAGGATTATTAGGATCATAATCTGGCTTATTTACAAGTCCTAAAATCTCTCCATTATTGGGGTTCATTGCAATTATAGTAACAGCCTTTGCCTTGTTATCATTTAAAGCCTGAGAAGCAGCCTTTTCAAGAAAACTTTGAATCATATTATCTATTGTTAAGACTACATCCTTACCATCTACTGGTTTAGTAAATTCTGAAATAACATTGGGCTGTCCCTTACTCTTATTATCATTTTCAGATATTATTCTACCAGGAGTGCCAGATAGTTCTTTATCATAACTTAATTCCACACCTGTTAGACCAACACCGTCTTTTCTTACAAAACCTAGAACATGAGAAAGAAAATTTCCATCTGGATAATATCTTTTAGTGTCCGACGAAACGAGAACTCCCCTAATATTTAATTCCCTAACCTTATCAGCTTCTGTTTTCTCAATTCTTCTAGCTAAACTAGCAGAGGCCATTGGCAAGCCATTAGGCAGAGTTTTATTTAATATAGTAAGCACATCTTCATTTTTCATATTAAGCGCACTAGCTAATTTAGGAGCTATAACTTCATTAGTTATATTACTTTCTTGCAGATATTGTCTTATAGTATTCATGTCTAAATCAACTCTATAAACATTTGCACTAATTGCAAGTTCATGACCATATCTATCTAAAATTCTTCCTCTTCTTGCGTCAATTTTAACTTCGCTTGTCCACTGTTCTTTAGCAATCTTTGTCAATTGTTCGGATCTAACTATCATAATATAAGATAGTCTAATTACAAGCAAAAAAAATAAAATAAAAAGTATGCCAAATGAAATCAGCATCCTTTTTTTAATTTTAACCTTGTCCCGAAAATCCAATAGATTTACCTCCACTAAAACAACAGATTCTTTACCTTTGCAATTAAATTATCCTTTGTGTTTTTAGCGGTTTTTGCTTCATTATTTGCAAAATAATCTTTAGTTACAGATGAATAAATTATACTATTTTTATCGGGGGTTACCATTTTTAATTTTGTTACTGCAAAATCTTCTACTTGCTGCATATTGCTTGACTTTAGAAGTTGAACTTTTAAATTTTCATTTTCCATGTTTAGGCTGCTCATATTTGTAGTTACAACCAAAAGCTGCTTTTGAAGATTATATACTGCGGAATAACGTAATACTAAAACAACACCAATAGCAAATGCTGCTAATATGTAAACAATTATTTTAGCTTTTGTTTTTAGCCTCTTTTGTGCTAAAGCTTTTTTCTTTTCCTCTTTTTCTCTTCTAAGCTTTTCGAACTCCTCATCTATGCTAGGATTATAAGGTTTGTATTTCGGTGCTAGTGCATTACTGCCGCTTACTAAATTTTTATTATCCATTACTATCACTTTATTCACCCCATCCAAAAATTAGAACTATATTTTCTCTGCAATCCTCAGTTTAGCGCTTCTGCTTCTAGGATTTTCTTCTACTTCTTCCATTGAAGGTTCTATAGGCTTCTTGCTTATTATTTTAATTGTTGGTACCTTACCACAAATACATACTGGAAATTCCTTTGGGCATTTACATGGATCTGCCAAATCCTTAAATTTATTTTTCACTATTCTATCTTCAAGGGAATGGAAGGTAATAATAGCCAGCCTTCCACCTTTTTTAAGCTTGTTAATGCTTCCTTCTATGGCTTTATCCAATATTTCAAGTTCCTTGTTTACTTCTATTCTGATTGCTTGGAAGGTCCTTTTTGCCGGATGTGGTCCTTCTCTCCTTGCCTTTGCAGGAATAGCAGCTTTTATTATATCTACAAGCTCATAGGTAGAATTTATTGGACTGTTTTCTCTTCTGTCTACAATAAACTTAGCAATTCTGCTTGCAAATTTTTCTTCACCATAATCCCTTATTAATTTATAAAGTTTTTCTTCGGAGTATCCATTTACAACCTCATAGGCTGTTAATTCTGCTTCTCTGTCCATCCTCATATCAAGGGGAGCATCCTTCATGTAGCTAAAACCCCTTTCTCCATTATCAAGCTGATATGAAGAAACTCCAAGATCCATTAAAATACCGTCTATATTATCTATTTCAAGTTCATTTAGTATGTTTTCAATATTAGTAAAATTATTATGTACATAAATAACATTTTCGTAGGAAGTAAGTTTTTCTTTAGCAGCTCTTAAAGCTTCTAAATCCTGATCTATTCCAATTAATTTTCCATTTGAATTAAGTCTTTTTATAATCTCACTTGAGTGACCTGCTCCACCTAAAGTACAGTCCACATAAGTTCCATTTTCGTTTATATTAAGTCCTTCAATAACTTCATTTAATAACACAGATATATGCTTAAACTCCATATAATTCTCCTTAATGACTTTAGATACCTAGTTCGCTCATTTTCTCAGCAATAGCATCATAGTCAATATTTTGATTATTATATTCTTCCCATTTTTCCTTGCTCCAAATCTCAATTCTTGTAGAAACTCCTATACTTACTATATCCTTATTTATTGAAGCATATTCTGAAAGATTTTGTGGTATTAGTGCTCTTCCCTGCTTATCTACATCAATTTCATTTGCACCTGAGAAGAAAAATCTTACAAAGGCTCTTGCATCTTTACTTGTTAGAGGAAGTTTTTTTAGTTTCTCCTCTAATATCTTCCATTCATCCATAGTGTAAGCATAAAGGCATCCATCCAGACCTTTTGTTAATACAAAAGTTCCACCAATTTCATCTCTAAACTTTGATGGAATAATCATTCTGTTTTTATTGTCTATAGCATGTTGATATTCTCCTATAAACATATTACACCTCTACGCCTTTACTCCACTTTCATCCACTTTACACCACTATTTATACATATTCTATATTATTTTTAAAATTCCTTCAATTTTTTATAAAAATTTAAAATTTTTATTCATAAATTTTTTTGTTACAACAGCTGTCTTAGGTAAATAATTGTAATATGTTTACAATGTAATCATGAATAACCTAATATCCTTGAAATGCACCTTGCTGTAGGGTATAATTTATTAAGAATTAAAACATTACAAATGAAAGGAATGTCATAAATGAAATTAGGAATTGTAGGTTTACCTAACGTAGGTAAAAGTACGTTATTTAACGCCATTACCAAGGCTGGAGCAGAGGCAGCTAATTACCCATTTTGTACTATAGAACCTAATATCGGCGTTGTTAATGTACCAGATAAAAGATTAGATGTACTTGAGAAAATGTATTCTTCTAGAAAAAAAGTAAATGCAAATATAGAATTTTATGATATAGCCGGACTAGTTAAAGGCGCAAGTAAAGGAGAAGGACTTGGAAATAAATTTCTATCACACATTCGTGAGGTAGCTGCTATTGTTCACGTAGTAAGATGCTTTAATGATCCTAATGTAGTACATGTAGACGGCTCCGTAGATCCTATAAGAGATATAGAAACAATTAATTTAGAACTTATTTTCTCAGACATTGAAGTTCTAGATAGAAGAATGGAAAAGTCTGTTAAGCTAGCACGATCTGGCGATAAAAAGGCTAAGGAAGAAGTTGCCTTTATGGAAAGAGCCAAAGAACACTTAGAAGGCGGAAACCCTATTAGAACATTAGAAATGAGTGAAGAGGAACAGAATTTAGTTAAAACATTTTTCTTACTTACTTCAAAACCGGTTTTATATGCTGCAAATGTTTCAGAAGAAGATTTAGTTTCTGGTAACACTGAAAATGAATATGTTAAGACTGTAAGAGAATTTGCCGAGAAAGAAAGCTCTGAAGTAGTAGTTATTTGCGCAAAACTTGAAGAAGAGGTTTCTGACTTAGAAGAAGATGAAAAGTTGGAATTACTGCAGGAATATGGACTTAAGGAAACTGGCTTAGACAAATTAATTGAGTCAAGCTACAAACTCCTAGGTCTTATGAGCTTTTTAACTGCTGGAGTACAAGAGGTTAGAGCATGGACAATCGCTAAGGGCACAAAGGCTCCAGAAGCTGCAGGTAAGATTCATTCAGATATTGAAAGAGGCTTTATAAGAGCGGAAATAATTTCCTATGATAAGCTTATAGAATGCGGCAGCGAAGCTGCAGCAAAAGAAAAGGGTTTTTATAGACTTGAAGGCAAGGAATACATTATGGCTGACGGAGATGTGGTTAATTTCAGATTTAATGTATAAAAAAATGGCTATAAAGAATGGCAGCCAATATTACTTATTTAAATAAGTAATATTGGCTGCCATTAATTATTACTAATTATTTTTTTAAGTAGTATTTTTGAATTTCCCTATTAACAGAATTTAAAACTGTATCTACCTTAATATTTTCCTCGTCAAAAAGTATCATCATTGCATCTTCAACAGTTGACATTGTGTAAATATGAAAATTCCCCTTTGCTATTTCTTCCTCAACCTTGTTATTTAGTACTAAATCATTTCTATTGCTATAGGGAATAAGAACTCCTTTATCTTTAACTGAATCTACTGCCAGGCATACATTGAAAAAACCTTCTATTTTTTCATTAACACCTCCAATTGGCTGAACTTCTCCTAACTGATTTATTGATCCTGTTACTGAAATATTTTGTTTTATAGGCAGTTTTCCAAGTGTTGATATTATACTAATAATCTCAGCAACAGAAGCACTGTCTCCATCAACTTTTCCATAGATCTGTTCAAAGCTTAAATGAAAATCTACAGGAAGTCTTGAGTAAGAATTTAAAAACTTGCTTAAATATCCTTTTAAAATACCAATTGACTTGCTGTGAATGTTTCCACTTAAATTGCTTTCTTTCTGAACATCAACAATATTTCCATCACCTTTGTAACAGCTGCAGGTTATTCTAATTGGCCTGCCAAAACTTACATATCCCATATCTAGAACTGAGAGTCCATTAACTTGACCAATAAGGCTGCCTGTAACATTTATTAAAATTCTTTTGTCAGTGTAGTTTTCTAAAATTTCCTTTTGAATTAAGTCCTCAGAATAAGCTATATCTCTAATATCTGCTGCAGAAATAAAATTCCTTCCATCACTTACTACTTTATTATTAGAAAGCAGTAGTAACTTATTTAATTCTCCATCATTAAAATATATTTTATTCCTGGATTCTGCCTTTCTGGATAAATGCTTAGCTACCTCAATAATGGAGCTTTCTGTTAAGGGTCTTAATTTATGGGTTTCACACATCTTATTTATATTGTTTATGAGAGCTTTTCCAGTTAATTCGTTAATTTCTACAACAGGTTCATATTCAACCCTGATTTTAAATATTTTCTTGAAATCTTCATCATAATTAAATAGGTAATCATAGGTTTCAAAATCTCCTATAAGAATAACCTTCTCCTTAATTTCTATTGGTTCTGGATTTAAACTGCTTAAGGATAAAAGTTCTAAATACCCCCTGTTAAAGTCTAGGCTAACCTTCTCTGAAATTAGAGTTTTCTTTAAGTAATAGTAGGCCTGGGGATTGGTAAAAAGATCATTAGCTCTTAGTATTAAGCAGCCTTCATTTGCCTTTAACATTGAACCTGCTTTTATCAATGTTACATCAGTTGTGTAAACATTGTTATGATTCTCATATTCAATGTTACCTAAAAGATTATTTACACTGGGATCTTCCTCATAAATAACTTGAGGCTTTAAAATATTACTATTATCAACAATAATATTCATGTCATATTTATATATAACTTCATTTATTTTTTCTTCATCATCCTCATAATTTAAAGAATAAATATCTATTAGATTCTCTTCAATGTCTTCACACATTTCCTCTAAAAAGCTAATTACCTCTCTATTATCTGAAAATGTATTCTTAAATTTATCTTTTATTTCATTTAACCTATAATTGTAGTATTCTGACATAAGTTTCTTAATTTTTTCAATTTCATCTGTTTCAACATTTTTGAGTTCATCTAATATTAATTCAGCATTTTCTCTTAATACGCTGACTTTATCTAATATATCATCCTTTTTCTCTTGTTCAAGCTCTTCAAAGTCTTTTTCAGTCATTGCTTCCCCCTCTTTTTGAGGTATAAAAACAAAGCCTCCTTGAGTTATCTTTATTTCAAAATTATATTCCTTTGCTAAATCTTCTAGCTTTCCAACAAGTTCATTTCTCTTCTTCTGCATATTATCTATAATAATTTCTTTTTCTTTATTTCCACTGTTGTTATAAAAATTGAAAGTGTTTTCTGAGTAACAGTTTTTTATCTCTTGCAGCATTTCCTTTAATATAACACCCTTCCCATTCGGTAGAAACAGAGCTTTAGGGTTCTTAGGATCATTTTTTATTATATAACATATATCTTGAGGCTTTTCTTTATTATTCAAGATTTTTTCTACATAGGATTTTATATTATTTAATTTATCCTTTGAAAAGTCATCTATTAAATAAACATTATAACCATTATTATCTATTTCCAAAGCACTCTTTAACTTTTTATAAACCTCTTTGTACTCTGGAATATAATCAAATTCTTTTTCTTCTAATTTATTAGTAGAGTCAAAATCAAATTTATATATTATTTCCTGTGGTAATAGTTCATGATTCATATTTTGTTCCCCCCTTTTATAAGCAAAACTTGCGTATTGTACCTTAAGCACGCCATTTACTATATAAATATTCTAAAATTTAATATTTAGGAACAAAATTTAAAAATAATATGATGCACTTGCAGAAATTAAATAAATAAAAAAATATATAAAATATGTTCATTCCACATATTTTATATATTTTCGCTAGCTTTATATTTTTTATTTTATGTATAAAATTCTAGTAATTAGAACTCCCTTCTCCGCCTTCGCATATTGCTATGGAAGCGGATGCACCAATTCTTGAAGCTCCTGCGTTAATCATTGCAATGGCATCTGCATTACTCCTAACTCCTCCTGAAGCCTTAACTCCCATTTCAGTTCCTACAGTCTCTCTCATGAGCTTTATGTCTTCAGCTGTTGCTCCACCTTTATTAAAGCCTGTAGAAGTTTTTACGAAGTCAGCTCCTGCTTCCTTAGCTAGTTTACAAGCAGTTACCTTTTCATCATCTGAAAGCAGACAGGTTTCTAAAATAACCTTTGTTAATGCCTTGCCCTTAGCAGCATCAACTACAGCCTTAATATCAGCTTTTACATAGTCTAAATTCTTATCCATTAATTTTCCTACATTTATGACCATATCCACTTCTTCAGCACCTTCCTTTATAGCCTCTGAAGCTTCAAAAGCTTTAACTGCAGTTGTGTTTGCCCCTAAAGGGAAACCAATAACAGTACAAACCTTTACCTGTGAACCTTTTAATAATTCGTGAGCAAGTGCAACATGAACTGGGTTTACGCAAACTGATGCAAAACCATATTGCCTTGCTTCTTCACATAAAGTTTTGATTTGATTTGTAGTAGCCTCAGGTTTAAGTAATGTATGATCAATCATCTTTGCAATTTCTTCTTTTCTCATATAAATCTCTCCTCTAAATAAACTTCATTTTTTAATTATCTTTTTATGTATGCTTTTATATAATCAACAACTTCATTTACACCCTGTCCCTTAGCAGAATTTACTTTGAACACATTAATAGAATTGTTAAGTCTCTTGGCATTTTCAATAACTCTATTATCATCAAAGTTGAAATACTCCTTCATGTCATATTTAGAAATTATGAGAGCATTTGATTTTGTGAACATCAATGGGTATTTCTCTACTTTATCGTCTCCTTCTGGAACACTTAAAAGAGAAATTTTTAGATCTTCACCAATATCAAATTCCGCTGGGCAAACTAAGTTTCCTATGTTCTCAATTATGAGTAAATCTAGTTTATCCAAATCGAAATAAGGAAGCATATTCTTAATAGACATAGCTTCAGTATGACAAGCTCCATCTGTATTAAGCTGAACAACAGGAATTCCCATGGCCTGCATTTTCTCTGCATCAATTTGCCCTGCTATATCAGCTTCGATTACACCTATATTATAATCTGACCTTAAGTTTTCAATAACCCTTGTAATAAATGTAGTTTTTCCGCCACCTGGTGAACCCATAATATTTAATACTAATATTTTTTTCTCATTAAATAACTGCTGAAGCTCTTTATGACAATCTTCATTCCATTCTAGTATTTGTCTTACAACTTTAATCTCCATTTTCGTCTTCCACCTCCATGCTATCTATATAAAATTCATTCCCTCCTGCTCGAATAATTTCAGTACTACTGCAAACTGGGCATTTGTTATTAATAAAACTGCTTGGTTCACCACTGAAATCACAACTTGTGCATTTCATGGTAATAGGTATTTTAGTTATGATTATCTTGGCTCCTTCTGCTGCGGTTCCTTTGCTGGCAAAGTCAAAATATTGCTGTATGCATTCAGGTACTAGGCCAGAAAGCTCACCAATTTTAAGTCTTATTTCATTAATTTTTTTAATGTTATATCTTTCTGCTTCTTCAGCTGCAATTCTCACAATGCTTTGAGTAATAGGCAATTCATGCATAAAATTCTACCTTTCTAACATATTCTAGGAAGTATATCATAACTAAGCTTATCTAATATTCTTCTTCCACCAAGCATGCTTTTTAAAAGCACCTTAGATGGCATATAATCTACTACTTCACCTATTATGGCAGCATCTTTTCCAAGCTCAGTGCTTTTAAGTTCCATAAGAGCCTCATTAGCAATTTTTGCATCCACCACAGCTAGTATTTTTCCTTCATTAGCACTATAAAGTGGATCTAATCCAAGTAAATCACAGGCAGTTTTTACGTTACTGGCTATAGGAATTGCACTTTCTTCAATTTCAATTGACAAGTTACTTTTCTCCACAAATTCATTTAAAGTGGTAGCAACTCCACCTCTAGTTGGATCTCTCAATATTTTAATATTTTCCTTAAATTTTAGTAATGCTTGAGCAGGCTCATTTAAAACTGCACAATCAGATATAATATTTGTATCTAGAAGCTTTTCTCTTTCACAAAGAATAGCAACACCATGATTGCCTACGTTTCCAGACACAATAACCTTATCACCCTTATTAATTCTATGTTTTCCTAGTTCTATATTAGGAATTTTTTCACCGATTCCAGCTGTATTAATATAAATACCATGTCCGTGACCTTTGTCAACAACTTTAGTGTCACCAGTTACAACCTTAACCCCAGCACTTAAAGCAGTATCTGCTATTGATTTTATAATACTTTCCAAGTCAGAAAGTTTAAGCCCCTCTTCTAAAATTAATCCTAGGCTTATATATTTAGGTACACTTCCACACATTAACAAATCATTTACCGTTCCGCAAATACTTAGTTTCCCAATATTTCCTCCTGGAAAAAAATATGGATCTATGACAAAACTATCAGTTGAAAATGTTATATCACCGCTTACATTTAACAGAGCTCCATCACCTAACTCAATTAACTCCTTATTATTGAAATAAGGTACTATCATTTCATCTATAAGCTTTGAGGTTTTTTTTCCTCCATTTCCATGTGATATGGATATAATGTCTTCCATTTAAATTCTCCTTTCTGCTTCCTATTATGCATTAGCTTAAAGAGAGGGCACTAGAAGGTGCTGTATTTATAGTAAGCTGCACAGCTGCCTTCTCCAGATACCATACAAGGTCCAATTGGGTTTTCTGGAGTGCAAACCTTCTCAAATAGTGGGCATTCACTTGGCCTTAGTTTCCCTTTAAGGATATCGCCACATTTGCAGCCATTATTCCTATTTGCGTTTTTTACAGTAATTGGATATAAGTTTTCTATATCAAATTCCTTATATTCATTATTAAGCTTTAGCCCGCTTTTTGAAACTGTTCCTATACCTCTCCAAGGGTCATCAACCTTTATAAAGGTACTGTTTATCAAGTCTATAGCAGCTGGATTTCCCTCAGGCTTTACCAGTTTAGAATATGGGTTCTTTATTTTAAAATCCTTTTCCTTTAAACTTTTAATGATAAAGAATATTCCTTCTAATACTTCATCCATTTCAAAGCCTGCAATTGCAGCTGGGCAGTGATATTCTTCTAGAAATTCAAAACCTTTTTCTCCTACCACAACAGCTACATGGCCAGGACAAATAAATCCATTTATTTTTAAGGTTTCATCTTCAAGTAACAACCTCATTACTGGTTCTACTAATTTATGAATTGAAAGTACAAAGAAATTTTTTAACCCTTTTTCCTTGGCTTCTCTTACTGCAATGGCTGTAGCAGGAGCAGTAGTTTCAAAGCCGATTCCTAAAAATACAACTTTTTTTGTAGGATTCTCTTCTGCTATGTTTACTGCATCCATACTTGAATAAACCATTTTTACATTTGCTCCCTTTGCCTTTGCATTTTCTAAGGTTAAGCTAGGCAAGGATCCTGGAACTCTAATCATATCCCCATAGGTAGCAATAATAACATCCTCATTTAAAGATAAATCATATATATAATCAAGATAAAGGTCTGGAGTAACACAAACTGGACACCCTGGTCCAGAAATTAAATTTATATTTTCTCTTAATGCTGATCTAATACCAAACTTACTTATAGCATTTGTATGAGTTCCGCAGACTTCCATGAGATTTATCTTTTCATCAAAGCTGTTAATATATTCTAAAATTTTACCGATTTCTTCCATGTTTCTCAATTTCATCACCTGCCTGTGACAAGTTCTCACCAATTGGCTGCACTTAACTTAGTGTTAATTGAGCCATAGGTTAAAGAGCTTGTTTAATCATTATTAACTGCCTGTTCAAGTTCATTAACTATATCCAAAGTTTCTAAAGCAAAGCTTTCATCAAGCTTTTCTATTGCAAAGCCTGCATGAACCATTACATATTCACCTATTTTTAAATTTTCAATTAAATCTATTCTTACTTTTCTTTTTACTCCATTTAATTCGCCGATGGCTTCTTTATTATCAATTTCAACAATTTTTAAAGGTAATCCAAGACACATTATAACGCCTCCTACTTTCCTTCATATATACTAAAAACTATTAATTTCTAAGCTCTATTGCATTATAAATATCTACATATTTATAATGATAATAATAGCACAATTTTATTAATTTGTAAGCTGATTTAGAAAAATGAGTAATAGTTTAATATTATTTTTGGCAAAACTATAATTAAAATTAATAATCATATTTTAAAGCAATGGAAAATATGATATAATGTTGAATAAAATGTCCTACATATGTGCATTAAGCCTGTGCATATTATTTTAAGAAATAATAATTCATAAAATCAAATATATTTGTAAAGGAGTCATACATATGAGTATTAAAGAAAAATTTTCTAAGTATTACACAGATACATATCTTAAAAGATATGGTGATAGAATTACACAGGTTCAAGGAAATGTGGTTTCAGTAAAAATTGAGGAAAAACCCATACTATGGTTATTCCACAAATTAACTGTTACTTTAATTATAAAACCAGATAGAAGTAAAACAGTAGTTAAATGTGTTTATAAGAAAAATAAATGGTTTAAAAAGCCTACTTTTATGGTTATTAATCAAGGTAACTTACTTTTAGTTCAAGGACTTAAGGGTAAAAAAGGCAAGGATAACAGAGAAATCATTACTATAATGAATATACGGAACTTAACAACTAAGAAAGATTTAGTTCCTGTTGAAGGCAAAGTTCAACAAGTTCGAAAGGTTCAAAGAATAAAATAATTTGTGTCATCCACATAAATTAAAAAAGAAAGTGTCACAAAAGTGGCACTTTCTTTTTTTTAATAGAATATACATCGTTTTTACTAAGAACACTACCTATTAATATAAAGGTAAAGACTGTTTATAAAGGCAATAATACCTGAGAAGAAAATAACTATTAACCATTGACCTAAATCTAAGGCCACTGTGTGGAAGACTCCCTGTAAAAATGGAGTATATATTACACTTAGAAGCATTATTATGGAGGTAAGTACTGCTCCAACTAAATAGATATTTGTAAATAGTTTTATTTCAAATATGGAATGTTTCTCCGACCTACATTCAAAAACATGAATTAGCTGTGAAAGTATTAAGGTTCCTAAAGCTAAAGTTCTGCATGTATCTAAGCTGAACTTATAATATTTTCCTACTAAGAAAGATAGCACAGTGCAAATACCTATTAAACTTCCTCTTAAGATTATTTTTTCTTTTAGTCCTCTTGCAAAAATGTGTTCATTTTTTGGCCTTGGTTTTTGAAACATTATATCCTTATCTGGAGGATCAACACCTAAGGCAATTGCAGGGAGTCCATCTGTAACTAAGTTTACAAATAAAATTTGTATGGGCAGCAGAGGAGTTTCTAAGTATAACAAGGAAGATAAGAACATTGTAAGGACTTCACCAAGGTTGCAGGATAGTAAATACCTTATAAACTTCCTTATATTTTCATAAATAACTCTACCTTCTTCAACAGCGGCTACAATAGTTGAAAAATTATCGTCCATTAATATCATTGAGGAGGCTTCTTTTGTAACATCGGTACCTGAAATCCCCATAGATACACCAATATCTGCTTCTTTAACTGCAGGTGCATCATTTACACCGTCCCCTGTCATTGCAACTATGTAATTTTTATTTTTTAAAAGCTTAACAATTCTAAGCTTGTGATTTGGATTTACCCTAGCAAAAACATTAATTTTATCAAGTCTTAAGGATAGCTCTTTATCACTTAATTTATCTAGTTCCTCTCCTGTAATTACTTCACCTTGTTCCCTACAGATATCAAGTTCTTTTCCTATTGCAAAGGCTGTATTTTTATGATCACCTGTAATCATAATAGGTCTTATCCCAGCTACATTACACTTAAACACTGCATCCTTAACTTCTTTTCTAGGAGGATCAATAATTCCTGCAATACCTAAAAATATTAAATCTCTTTCCAGACTACTATTTTTTGCTAGCCCTGTATCCTTGTAAGCTGCTCCTAAACATCTTAAAGCTTTGAGGGACATATCCTCTATTGCTGCTGTAATTTTATTTTTATAATAAGCAGTAAATAATTTAATTTCTCCATTTACTAATATGTATTTACATTTCTCTAAAAGCCTTTCTGGTGCACCTTTTACAAAGCAATATTCTTTTGGACCTTCCTTAATAATAACAGACATCATTTTTCTATTAGAATCAAATGGAATATCATATGTCCTTTTCCCTTTTGAGACAAAATTCATGTAGGCTTTAGTATCTTTAAAAAATGCCTTTATTAGAGCAGTTTCTGTGGGATCTCCCATTAGACTCTTTTGAAGCATGGCTTCCTTCTCATTAAAATTAACGTCATTACAATATGTAAATGCTTTCTTTAAAAGTGTATTTTCTGGTATATCTCTTATATTTAAATCATAGTGTCTTTCATTAAAGAAAATAGCCTTAACTGTCATATTATTTTGAGTTAGAGTACCTGTTTTATCACTGCATATTATAGAGGTGCACCCTAAAGTTTCAACAGCTGGAAGCTTGCGAACTAGAGCATTTCTTTTAAGCATTCTTGAAACTCCAAGAGCAAGTGCCACAGTTACAATTGCTGCAAGTCCTTCTGGAATTGCAGCCACTGCGAGGCTTACCCCAAGTAGAAACATTTGATATTTATCCTGCCCTCTTAAAATTCCCATTACAGTAACTACAGCACAAATAACTATACAAATCACTACTAGTATCTTTCCAAGTGAATCAAGTCTTAATTTAAGTGGGGATTTTTCATTTTCAATATCTTGAAGCATATTTGCAATTTTGCCCATTTCAGTTTTCATACCGGTATCCATTACCTTTGCAATGCACCTACCAGTAAGTATAACAGTTCCCATGAAAATTTGATTTTCCTTTATTTCTCTACTTTTATTAACGCCTACAGACTCTCCAGTAAGAAGTGATTCATCTACCATAAGAGAATTGGACTCTAAAACAATACAATCTGCTGGAATCCTATCCCCACTTTCAAGTAGCGTAATATCCCCAGGTACAATTAATTCAGCGTTTATAACTTGAACCCTTCCATCCCTTACTACCTTAGCCGCAGGAGCTGCCAACTTTTTAAGAGCCTCTAATGATTTCTCAGTCTTATATTCCTGAATAAAGCCTAGTATTGAATTCATAATGACTATAATTAATATTGTTATTGCATCTGCTTTTTCTCCCATTATTCCCGAAATAATTGTTGCAGCAAGCAAAACCCATATAATAAAATCATTGAATTGAGACAAAAATATATTAAAAGGTGAAATTTTTTTGCTATTCTTTAGTTGATTCAAACCATATAAATTTAGCCTTTTCTCTGCTTCGTTTTTACTTAATCCTGCGTGGATAAATTCGCTATTAACCATGTCACCCTCCCAATCTTCTTTGCAGCACACAAAGATTATTAATCTTTGCGCCTCCTGTATTACTTTGCAGCATGCAAGGATTATTAATCCTTGTGCCTCCTTATATTCTCTTGCTACCTATAGTAATATATGAGCTCAAATACCTTGTTATGAAAAAAAATAAATGTAATTGCCTATTTACAAGGCTGCAAAATAACTTTAAAATTAACCTATATTTAAATATTTTCGGATGTTTCTATATATTTATGAAAGTTAAGTATATATATAATTCAAAATCTAGAAACACACATTAACTTATGATAAAAAATGGAGGGATTCTAAAATGAATGACTTATTATATATTACCGGCCATAAAAATCCTGATACTGATTCAATTTGTGCCGCTATAGCCTATTCAGAATTTAAAAATAAAACAGGAGTGCTCCAGGCAATTCCAGTTAGACTTGGAGATATTAATAGAGAAACTGAATTTATACTAAATTATTTTGATGTTGAAGTTCCTAAACTCATCGAAACAGTTAAGGTTCAGGTATCAGATTTACATATAGACAACGTAGCTCCAGTTGCGCCAGATATTTCACTTAAAATGGCTTGGAACATAATGAAAAGGAATAATACTAAAACACTTCCTGTTGTAGATGACAATGACTCCTTAATTGGAATAGCTACCATAACTAATTTATTCACCAGTTTCATTGATTTTTGGGACAATAATATATTGTCTAAAAGCTATACAAAATTGGAAAATATTCTTGACACCCTATCAGCTAAATATATTTATGCTAAATCAAGCAATTTAAGTTTAGGTGGTAAAATAGTGACTGCTGCCATGCATCCTGATAGTGCTGAAGAAATTATTGAAGAGGGAGACATAGTTATATGCGGCGATAGAGAAGACACACAGAATACTATTATTAAATGCAATGCGGCACTAATGATAGTAACTGGGAATCATTTAGTTAGTGATGAGGTAATTGAACTTGCAAAGAATCATGGTACCTCAATAATATCCACTCCTTTTGATTCCTTTACTGCCTCAAGACTAATTACTCAAAGTATTCCAATAAGCTATGTTATGACAAAAGATAATATTCTTAGCTTTAGTACAGAGGATTTTGTTGATGAAATAAAAGATGTTATGCTGGAAACAAGATATAGAAGCTATCCAGTAGTTGATTTAGAAAACAAAGTTATCGGCACTATATCCAGATATCACCTTATTAGTCAAAACAGGAAAAAGGTAATCTTAGTTGACCATAATGAGAGAACTCAATCAGTGCACGGCTTAGAAGATGCCGAAGTCTTGGAGATTATAGACCATCATAGAATTGCAGATATACAAACTGGAAATCCAATTTATTTCAGGAATGAACCGGTTGGTAGTACTTCAACCATTGTAGCTTCAATATTCTTTGAAAATGGAATAAGACCTTCTAAAAAGGTTGCAGGATTATTATCTGCAGCTATTATATCAGATACCTTACTATTTAAGTCTCCTACTTCCACAAATGTAGATCAATTGATGTTAAAAAGACTATCTGAAATAGCATGTATAGATGTTGAAAGCTTTGCAAAAGAAATGTTTAAAGCAGGTACTTCATTAAAAGGAAGAACTGTAGGTGAGATATTCCATCAGGATTTTAAAACCTTTACCCTTAATGGTTTAAAAATTGGAGTATCTCAAATAAGCACCATGGATCTTGAGGGCTTTTCAGAAATGAAGAATGACATGCTCAATTTAATGGATAAAAAGGCATTAGAGAACAATTTTGACCTTTTAGTTTTTATGTTAACAGACATACTTAAAGGCGGATCAGAACTATTAATCGCAGGCGAAGAAAAAGAAATTGTTAACAGAGCCTTTAATATAAAACTTAACAGTCCAAGTATATATTTACCAGGAATCTTATCAAGAAAAAAACAAGTGATTCCTCCAATCACTGCAGCTATAACCTCATTAAAATAAGAAGTGGATAACCACTTCTTATTTTATTAATAAAAAGAAAATTATAAAGATAATTAAACAAATACCATAGCCGATACTTAAGTAATCCTTAACACAAACATCATCAATTTTTTTTGAATATTCTCCATAGCTTTTTAAATAACTCGTATTTTTTGAGCTATAGAGGTAATAAAAATTAACTGACTCCACATATGCTCCTAAAATGTCTACGTTTAATAAAGGTCTCATAATGAAATTTACAAAGAAATCTCCCTTAAAGTCGATACCATATCTTTTGTTTCTAAAAAGATAGATAATATAAAGAAATACCTCTGCAATTAGTGAAGGCAAAATGGTGAAAATGGTAAATAACAGTTTAAATATAATAAAGTCTTCATCTAATTGATAAATATTGTAAACAAGCATATAAATTAAGCTGACTAAATTACCAAAAAAAACTATTAATAGTAGTGGAGCTATAAATCCACCAACCATTGATTTTGAAATAATTGAAATAGAGTCGTAAAATTTAACTTTTTCTCTTTGCCTTAAATTTTTCTTTTCTGTATTGCTTATATCTATTACTAAGAAGGCAGTTATAAAATTACTAAGCTCTCTAATTTTAACTTTGCTTAATAATAAGCAAATTATTAGTATAACAAGGCAATAAATTAACTGCAGCATTATTTTATTTTTAATTATTTTTTCTAAATTATAGTTAATTTTGTTAAATAAGTTTTGTCTGTCAAATCTCCACACTATTATGCTTAAAAAACATCCTAAAACATAACCAATCCCCATGATGTTCCCCCATTATTCTTCTATTTCTTCAGTAGGTACAATGGTAAAGTTAATATTTTCATCATAATTATAAGGCATGTACCTCTGTTTTATGCATAATAAACACCTTGGATCGCACATAAAGTTACAGCAAGCTCTCATATCTATGTTTTCATTATAAATATTCATATTTTCCATGACTTACCTCCAATTATAGTATTTATAACATTATATGATTAAGCTTAAGTGTTTTATGAAATTAAAAATAGCTTATGAAGAAATTAGGTAATAATATTAGCAATGTTAAATGAAATAATAAATTATACAAAAAAAATAATATGTTAAAGCAACATATTATTTTAGTAATTTTCATATTATGGATTCATTTATTTAGAACTTAAGTTATTTGTCATACTCCACATCTGATCAGCAGTGCTCATAGCTTTAGAATTCAGTTCAAAAGCTCTTTGAGCTACTATCATATCTGTCATTTCTTTTCCTAAATCAACATTAGATAGCTCCAAGAATCCTTGTCTAATGGTAGTATCATTTACTAAATAAGGCTTTTCAACAGGTACATCTACCCCATTTATATTTTTAGTGGCTACTGCATAGAGGTTATTTCCAATAGAAATAAGAGAATCCCCGCTTACTACATTGTAGAGACTTATTTTACCAACAGCCTTCTCTTCTCCATTAACAGTATTATAAACAGTTCCATCTTCATTTACTTTAAAGCTGTCCTTAGTAAAATGATTATCTAACTCAGAATTGGTGTTAAAATCAATTATAAGTTTATTTCCATTCTTGTCTACTATATTTCCTTCACCGTCAACGTTAAAGCTGCCTGCTCTAGTATAAGCTGTTTTATAGGTACCATCTGCATTTTTATCTGGAAGTTGGATCCTAAAATAACCTTGTCCATCTATTGCTAAGTCAGTTTTTGCATCTGTTTGAGAAAGACTCCCTTGTGTATTGTCCCTTGACCAGGGGCCTGTTCTTACACCTGTGCCATTTATGCTTTCTCTTGAGTTAGGATAACCAGTCCTATTTAAGTTTTCATATACTAAATCACTAAAACTAACATTAGTCTTTTTATATCCCTCAGTATTTACATTTGCTATGTTATTAGATATATTATCTAATTTATCCTGTTCGGCACTCATACCACTTCTGCTGTTCCACAATATTCTAAGCAACTTTTAAACCCCCTTTATTAAACCTTTCCAACTTCATTAACGGCCTTGCCAAGAGTTTCATCAATAGACTGTACCACCTTTTGATTTGATTCAAAAGTTCTTAATACAGTCATCATATTAACCATTTCATCCAGTACATTTACATTAGACTTTTCTAATGAGCCTTGACTTATTGAAATTTTAGGATTTTGAATTGGGTTTGTTCCTTGGTACAGATTGTCTCCAACCTTTTTAAGAGTATTATAATCAGTAAAATCAGCAGCAGCAAGCTTATAATTTAATCCATTTAAACTAAAGCTGCCATCACTTGACAATTTGATTTCATTACTTCCTGCATTAATTTGCGCTGGTGCTCCAATAGCCTGTCCATTAGCATTAACCTCATAAGCAAGTAACTTATCACCACTATCGTTTACTAGAATTCCATCGCTATTTACATGGAAATGTCCGTCTCTAGTGTAATATGTTTTATTAACGCCATTTTCATTTCTAGAAACTGTAAAGAATCCTCTCCCATCAACGGCAAAGTCGCTCCATTTATCAGTTTCTTCAAGTAAGCCTTGAGTAAAACTAGTATTAACTCCATCGATTTCACTTCCGAGGCTTAAAGATCCAATAATATTTCTTTCATTTCTTCCATTAGTAATTTTATCGTAATTTTGAATGAGCACATCATTAAATTTCTTAATGGCAATATTGTCCCCTTTAAAGCCCACAGTATTTGCGTTGGCCATGTTATTAGTTATTACATCTTGCTTTGCTTCTTGTGTAATAAGTCCTGAAACCGCTGTATATAGTGATCTAATCATTTACTCACATCCTTATTTATTACTTTAAATTCACTAGGATATTCCATACCAAGTGCCCTGGCTTTATTTTCTATTTCAGTGCTGCTTAAGTTAGTATTAATTTTTACAGAAGTCATAACAGCTGTAGCTAAAATTATTCCGATGCCTATGCCAATTAGTATTTTTCTATCACTAAAAAATTCAAAAATAGCTTTTATCGTAGATATAATTCTTTTATTAATAGCACTTCACCCCTGCCTATGCTAAGTTTTTCAGAAATCTCTTCAATAGAAAGTCCTAATGCTAATAACTTATTAATTTCATCTATTTTTATATTATTACTTAATTCATTATCGTTGTTTATAACATTTTCTTTAATATTACTTAATTTTTCTTTACTATCCATAATTTCATCATCAAATTGAACTTGATTTTCTTCTATTACTTCAGTTTCTTCCATAATTTTAGTTTCGTCTAAGTTATTTAAATGAGTATCATTAACTTCATCTATTTCACTTTCCATAATATCATTACTATGTTCTGCTTTGTAATCTTCTGAATTATTAATAGTTTCTTTAATGCTCTTGCTGCTTTGACAGTTTTCCTTAAGTATAACAATTTCCTTTTGAAGCTCTAATATGGTTTCAGAAAATTCTCTTCTTAGCTCAGAGATCTTAACATCAAATTCCTCCATATCTTCTTCTGTATGTATGAATATATTTTTAAAGGAGTTCTTTTCTTTTTTTATAGCTCTTATATTAAAGATTATAAGCAGTAACCCAATACCTATTAGTATCAAAACCATAAAATCACACCTTAAGCTTAATTATATTTTAATTTTGAAAGTTCCTTTCTTAAATGAACAATAGCCCTACTATGAAGCTGACAAACTCTGGATTCTGAAACCTCTAAAACCTTGCCTATTTCTTTTAAAGTTAAACTTTCATAATAATATAAAGATAAAACAGTTTTATCCTTTTCATTTAAATTATCTAATGCTTTAGTTAAATATTCTATTTCTTCCTTTTCTTCTAGTAGCTTATATGGACTGGGACTTTTTTTATCCTCTATAGTACCCATAAGTTGCATATCATCGTCCTCAGAAAATACCATATCTTCTAAAGAAACTACAGATAAATAGTTAATATAACCTTCAATTTCCTTAACTTCATCTTTAGATATATGAAGCTCTTTTGCTATTTCATCATCTGATGGTTCCCTTAATAATTCCATCTGAAGATTTTCCATAGCTGCATTATATTTATTCAATCTATCCATGGCACCTTTGGGGATAGGACTGTTTCTTCTTAATTCATCTATCATGGCTCCTTTTATTCTAATAGATGAATAGGTGGAAAACTTCATACCTCGGCTTTCATCAAACTTATTTATGGCATCCATAAGTCCGATCATTCCATAGCTTACTAAATCCTCGTACTCTACATATTTACTCTTCCCGATTATTACCCTTGAAGCAATATATTTAACCAAGGGTATATATTTTAAAACTATTTGTTCTTTTATATCTGTTTTAAGTGCTAAGGCCATAGAACTTCCCCCTTTTAGTAAATACGCTCCTACATAATTTCTTTATTTTACTTTATTCATTTGCTCACGCATAACCTTGAAAATAAATCTTATAAGCTTTTCTCTTTTCCTCTCATCTAAATCCGTAAAGTTTACTCCGCAGATACTTTTCTTTTTATCCTCATCTTTATCAATTCTTACAACTTCACCTTTTAAAATCAGTTTCTCGTTACCTAAAGGAATATGAGTCACAATTGTGCTTCCAAGTTTAACTTCCTCAGTAAGTTTAATTTTCATTCCACCGCCGCTTAAATCTATCATAATAGCCTTGAAAGGTTTTAAAGAAACTGACTTGTTTCTTTCCATAAAGTATTCAATATCACAAATTATAGGAACCCTAACAAACCTTCTTCTCTGTATTTTTATGACTTCCTTAGGCATTTCAATAAGTATAAGTGGAATCCTGTCTGTTTGCCTGTCAGTTACAATAGAGTAGAATTTATAAATATCATTTTCAAAGTAATAAAAAACCTCAACCTGTTCACCTATTCTAAGTGGTATATACTTTCCATCCTTTATAGGTATACTTATATAAATTGATTTACCATCAGTATTTTCTATATTGCTTTTATAATAATCATCATTCCACGAAATTTCTAATTTCCCATTTATAATAAAGGTTAATCCGTCTAACATTATATAATCTCCTTAAGCAAAATGTTGGTGATGAGTCCCTATACCACACTATGAAAAAATATTAAAGATTTTTTTAAAAAGTCCTTGTATTCCAACCTTTTCTTCTCTTTCCTCTGTACCAATTAGTTTTCTTGCAATAGAATTTATATCTTGAGAAGCTTCACAATTGGGATAGGATAAAATAAATGGCTGCTGGCTTCTAACAGCTTGTACCAATTTTTTATCTTCTGCAATACTTCCTAAATACTCAAGTTTCATCTTTAAAAAGTTAGTTACTGCATTATTATATTTATTATATGTGTGAATAGCTTCTTTTTCGTCTAGAGCTCTGTTTATTACAACCTTTGCTTTATTCTGAATTCTAAAATGATTAATTGCCTTTAATAGGCTATAGGCGTCAGTTAAGGAAGTAGGTTCTGGGGTAGTTAAGATAATAAGTTCTTCGCAGCAGGCAACAAAGCCCAAAACACTTCTATTTATGCCTGCTCCTGTATCCATTATTATGTAATCTAAGCCCTTAAGCGCCTCCAGCTTTTTAATAAAGTCTTTCCTTTGCTTATCAGTAATTTCTTCAATTTTTGTAAGTCCTGAACCACCAGGTAATAGTTTGATTCCATTTGGACCTGTAACAAGCACATCTTCAATTTCTTTTTCATTAAAGATAACATCAAACACATTATACTTTGGTAAAAATCCCATTAATACATCGTCATTTCCCATACCTACATCAGCATCAAAAATCATAACTTTTTTCCCCATTTGAGAAAGCGCGATTGAAAGATTAACAACAAAATTACTCTTTCCTACTCCCCCCTTGCCAGAGGTAACGGTGATTATTCTAGCTTTATCTATATTTTCATTATTTGCTGCTAATTGTCTTAATCTTTGCGCTTGATCTAACATATATTAGCCTCTCCCAAAATAAGATTGGAAACTTCATTAGTAGAAATATGCTTAATATCATCAGGTACATTTTGTCCTGTTGTAATAAAACTAAGTGGTTTTTTAGCAGCATCTAAAATATTCAATATAGAACCATAAGTGGTTGTTTCATCAAGCTTTGTTATAATAACATTGTTATAATTTAATACCTTGAAACCTTCTACTATTGAATTAATATCATTAGCCTTAGTAGTACTGCTTATAACTAAATGTATATTGTCTGTATTTACCCGTTCTATAAAGGCTCTAAGCTCAGAAATTTGCATTGAATTTTTACTGCTTCTTCCCGTAGTATCTACTAGAATTACATCACAGTTATTTAGTTCATCTATAGCCTTTTCCATTTCTTTTAAAGAAAACACAACTTTAAAAGGAATATTCATAATATCAGCATAGGTTTTTAACTGTTCAACAGCTCCTATTCTGTAGGTATCTATAGTAATAAGGCCAACCTTTTTCTTTTCTAAGAGGGAAAGCCTTCCAGCAAGCTTTGCTATAGTAGTAGTTTTTCCAACGCCTGTTGGCCCAACTAAAACTATCCTGCCTTCCATTTTAACCTTTGCAACAGGAATCATAGTTTCTATTGCAAGCTTTACCTTTTGATCTTCCTCTATTTCTTCATTTATGGCTTTCGTTTTTGTTATAACTTTTTTTATTAGCTTTTCATTTAAATCAGAGTCTTCAAGCCTTATTTGAAGTTTTGTTCTCTTAATAGGCTTTTCTGGTTTCTTTGATATCATATCATTCAATAGGTTTTTCATTTCTTGCATTTCTTTAATTAATTCATTGTCACTTATGTGTTCTGAAGGCCTATTATCTTGGAGAATTATATCTTTATCTAATGGTTCTTTCTTAGTCATAATATTCTCCTGTGACAAGAATTCATTTTTAACATCACATCTTATAGCTGCTATGTTATTATTAAAATCTTCTTCATTTTTTTTAGTATTTTCAATAGCAGCTGTTACTTCTAATATTTTTTTAGAAAAAAAGCCTTTAATACCACCACGTCTAATTTTCCTTTGAGTTATTATAACAGCCTCCTGACCTAGTTCATAACGAATTCTTGTCATAGCCTCATTCATGTTATTAACTAAATACCTTTTTATTATCATTTACACTGTCACAACTCCTTCAGTTCTTATCTCTATATCATTAGGTATTTCATTAAGTGACAAAACCATTACGCTGGGAAATACCATTTCAATTAATCTTCTAAAGGCAGGTCTAATTTTAGGTGAAACAAGTATTACTGGCTGATTTTCATTAAAGTAAACATTGTCAATTACATTTTTTATAGAACTTAAAATTTTACCCGTAGTATCTGGGTCAACTGCTGGGAAAGAGCCCTGCATTGACTTTTGAATATTATTTGCTAATTTTTCTTCTACTTCAGGTGCTAGAGTAGCTACGGTAATTGAGCCCTTATCATCGACTATTGGATTGCAAATTGTCCTTCCTAAAGCAAAGCGAACATATTCAGTTAATAGTTCTAAATCCTTAGTGGACCTGGAATTATCTGCAAGAGACTCTAATATAGTAACCATATCTTTAATAGGAACCTTTTCCTTCAGTAGGTTCTGAAGAACCTTTTGAACTTCACCAATAGTCATAAGATCAGGTATAAGCTCCTCCACAACTGCACTATATTTTTCCTTTACAGCATCTACTATTAATTTTACCTCCTGTCTTCCAAGAAGTTCATGTGAATGACTCTTTATGGTTTCTGTTAAATGAGTTACCATAACAGTGGTTGGATCAACTACTGTAAGTCCTTTAATTTCTGCATCCTCTCTTTGATCCTTGTTAATCCAAAAAGCTGGTAAGCCAAAGGATGGTTCTATGGTTTTAATACCTTGAATTTCTAATTCACCATTTGTAGGATCCATACATAGAAGCATATTAGGCATAAGTTCACCCTTTGCAGTTACGGTTCCTCTAATTTTAATTATGTATTCATTGGTTTTAAGTTGAAGATTATCTCTAATTCTAATAGGCTGTACAACTATACCCATTTCTATGGCACATTGTCTTCTGACGGATGATATTCTTTCAAGCAGGTCTCCCCCAGCACTCTCATCTGCAAGTGGGATTAGCCCATAACCAATTTCCACTTCCATTGGTTCAACAGTTATTAAGTTCATAACATTCTCAGGTTCTTTTCTTTCTGTTTCTATGATTTGTGCCTGTTCTTGCTCCATTTTTTCTGCTACTTGATCTTTTTGATCCTTGAATAATAGATAAGCAATTGTACCTACACTAAAAGTCAAAATTAGAAATATAACATGTGGAAGTCCTGGGATAAAAGTTAAGAACAAGAGAACAACAGCTGCAATTGCAATTACCTTTGGGAATCCAGTTAATTGATCAGCCACTAGATGCCCAAGATTAGTATCACTTCCTGAACGGGTAACCAATATTCCGGAAGCAGTAGAAATTAAAAGGGCCGGAATTTGAGTTACTAAACCATCACCTATTGTTAATCTAACAAAGGTTTGTGCTGAAGTCGTTGCATCCAATTTAAGCATTACTACTCCTATAATTATTCCGCCTATGGAATTTATAAGTGTAATTATAATAGCAGCTATAGCATCTCCTTTAACGAACTTTGACGCTCCGTCCATGGCTCCATAAAAGTCTGCTTCCATCTGAAGATTTTTTCTTTTAATTCTGGCTTGTGTTTCATCTATAATGCCAGAGTTTAGGTCTGCGTCTATACTCATTTGTTTACCTGGCATAGCATCTAAGGTAAATCTTGCTGAAACTTCTGCAACTCTGCCAGAACCATTAGTTATTACTAGAAATTGTATTATCATGATGATAAGAAATATTATTATACCTACGATATAATTACCATTTACAACGAAGCTTCCAAATGCATCTATTATATGCCCTGCATTTTGATCAGTTAAGATAAGTCTTGTTGAAGATATATTAAGCGCTAGTCTAAATAAGGTAGTAATTAATAATAAGGTTGGAAAAACTGAAAACTGAAGTACTTCAGTCGTAAACATAGTCAAAAGAATTATTACTACAGCTATCGTTATATTAAGTGCTATTAATATATCTAAAAGCCATGTAGGCAAAGGAATAATTATCATTAGGACAATACCTACTATAACAAAAGCTACTAGTATATCAGAATTTCTTTTTATGTTAAATTTTGAATTTAAACTGCCTTCCACCTTGCCTCCACCTTTCTACTTTCTCTTTTTCATTTTGTATATTGCTGCTAGTATTTCTGCTACAGCCTGATACATTTCCCCAGGTATAACAGCATCAATTTCTACTTCACTATATATAAGCCTTGCCAAGGCTCTATTTTCCATTATTGGTACTTTATTTTCCTTAGCAATTTCTTTTATTTTAATAGCTATATTATCAGCACCTTTAGCTACCAGCACCGGCGCTGAATCCTTTCCTTCTTCATATCTAAGTGCACAGGCTATATGAGTAGGATTAGTAACTACAACAGTGGCATTGGGCACCGCCTGCATCATTCTCCTAGAGGCTAATTCTCTTTGCCTCTGCTTTATTCTTGATTTAATTTGCGGGTCTCCTTCTTGCTGCTTAAATTCTTCTTTTATTTCTTGCTTTGTCATTCTTAATTCTTTATTATACTTATATTTTTGATATAGAAAGTCTATTGCTGCTACAACTATCATTACAATTGTTATCTTAAAGAATATCCCTATTACAATTTTGCTAAAAATAGAGGGTAGTAACTCTATTCTTGTATTTCCAATATTTAATAATGTATTATAATTACCTTTTATATAGTTATAGCTAATGTAGCTTAGAATGCTTATTATTGCCACATCTTTTATTGTTTCAACTAGGGTTCTAAAGGAAAAAATTCTTTTTAATCCATTAATAGGATTTAACTTAGATAGCTGCATTTTTATAGGCTCTCCAGTGAACAAAAAACCCACTTGAATGAAATTTGCGGCTATACCAAAAATCATAATAGGTATAACCACAGGCAAAATTATTATTGCAGAGCGCCAAAGAGCAACTAAAGTTAAATTTTGCACTGTATTATAATCAATATTTGTAGTTAAATAATTACCTAAAAACATTCTTGTAGTTGCAAGTAGACTATTTCCTACATAAGAGCCTAAAATAACAAGTAATAATGTAGAAGCTACAAGGGTTAGTGCCAAATTTACTTCCTTACTTCTAGGAACTTGTCCCTTTTTTCTTGCCTCACTTTTCTTTTTAGGTGTAGCTTCCTCAGTTTTATCCTCTGAAGCAAATATAATAATACATGGAATAATTTTAAAAAGTCCTTTAATAGCTTGTTGTATATTATCAAAATTTGATACAAAGAGGTTCATAATAAGTGGTAAAATTACAACCAAGCTTAGTAATCCCATAAGTATTTTAATAGGTAACCCCAATATCATAACATTTAGCTGAGGTACTGTTCTGCCAATTAATCCAAGGGTTATATCCACAATAAGTACGATTAATACTATGGGAATGGCAATTTTTAAACCTATAATAAAAAATTGAACAAAGGCTGTAAATATAAGATTAAAACTCGCTTCTGAAAGAATAAACTTCCCAAGACTTATTGAATTAAAGCTTTCAATTAAAGCTCTTATAAGCATATGATGGCCGTCTATGCTAAAAAATAAAATAACACTACTCCAGTACATAGCCTGCTCTACCAAAGTAACATTACTATTTGAATTTGGATCAAAGGTATTAACCATAGAAAACCCTATTTGAAGGTCAATAATATGGCCCGCCATTTTTATACTATAAAAGCATAAATTTGTTATATAGCCTAGGGTAAGACCTATTATAATTTCACAAATTACAGCAGCAATTAAGCTATAATTGCTGGCCACGCTTAAGGTTTTGTAATCTATTCCAGGCATTAGCACATAAGCTGTTACTAATGAAAGTGCAATTTTAGCAGCATTTGGCGTGCCTTTGGGGAAAAATATAGGTACAACTATAAAGAAAGTCAACATTCTTACGAAAATTAAAATGAGAGCCGTAAAATATGCAATATCAATCAAAGCCTATCCCACCTAATGTACTATATTTGAAATAAGTGAAAAAATTCTTTCCGTAAAATTCACCACTGTATGGAGCATCCAAGGTCCAGCTATAAGCCCAACAACCGCTGCTGCAATAAGCTTTGGAACGAAGGTTAAGGTCTGTTCCTGGATTTGCGTAGTAGCCTGAAATATACTGATAACAAGCCCTACTACAATAGCTACCAAAAGTATAGGAGCTGCCACTAAAAGGCCGGTTTGAATAGCATCCTTTAATACAGACATAATCATATTTTCACTCATCTAATATCACTCCTGCTTCTTATCATGAAAAACTCATTATTAATGACTTTACTATTAAATGCCACCCGTCCACCATTACGAAAAGCAGTAATTTAAAAGGCAGGGAAATCATTACAGGTGGAAGCATCATCATACCCATTGATAAAAGTACACTAGACACAACTAAGTCTATTATTAAAAATGGTATGAATAACAGAAAGCCAATAGTAAATGCTGTCTTAAGTTCACTTATTATAAAGGCCGGTATAACTACATAAAGCGGGACATTATCCTTAGTAATCTCTCCTGGAACCTTTGCTATATCAACAAATAATTTTAAATCAGCTTGTCTAGTTTGCTTTAGCATAAATTCTCTTAATGGTTTTGAGCCTTCGTCTATAGCCTGCTGCTGAGTAATCGTATTATTCAAATATGGTTGAATAGCATTGGTATTAATAGTATTAAAAGTTGGCGCCATTATAAATATGGTAAGAAATATTGCTAGCCCAGTTAAAACCTGATTCGGAGGCGCCTGCTGAGTTCCCATAGCATTTCTTAAAAAAGAAAACACCACTATGATTCTTATAAAGCTTGTCATCATTACTATTATAGAAGGCAATAATGTTAAAATAGTCAGCATTATAAGAAGTTTAATATTATCTACATATTGCTGCGGTGAATTTGTTGCACCATCAACTGAAATATTTACATTGGGTATTGGTATTGAAGCAGGTGCTGCATGGACTTTATACCCTAAAAATAATGAGAAGGTTATAAACGAAATTATCAAAGCTGCATTCTTTTTTCTCATATTTAATCTTCCTTCTTTTTAAATACTTTTTCATATAAATCTTTAAAGCTTTTATACTGTGGTAATTCTTTTACAGCTTCAACTTGTGCTAATTCACTAGCTTCTAGCTCTATAAGCTTTTCTATTTTGCCATTACAGGAGGAAAGAACATAACCCTTTTCACCAATTTTAACAACTAACAGGCTATTTTCTTTAGAAAGTGCTACCCTCTCTAAAACCTTTATAAACCTTCCATTTTGCAGTGTCTGCAATTTACTTCCTCCAAATTTCATGGAGATATAAAATATTATTAATATAATTGGAAGGAAAATAAATATTTTAAGTAACATAAACCAAAAGCTAGAATCCATAAGTATCTCCTTTACTGTACTAAAATGTCATTTATGTAAACACTATTAGCTTTTCCAGATTGAAAAAGTGGGTTTACCTTTGCCAAAATTTCCTTTTTTAAACTATCAATGCCCATTTGTGTATCTATATCTGTAGACTTTTTAGATCGTAGTACACTTATTATTGTATCTCTAATATTATCTGTTTTATCAGCAAGTTCTTTATCCATATTCTTTTTAGTCTTTGCATCATAACCTAAGGAAAGCTTTATTTTTAAATATTTTTTTCCGCCATCATCAGATAGATTCACTAAAAATTCATCTAAGGAATAGGTATAAGGTGAGGCATCTGAATTATTTACTGTAGCTACTGTAGTTGTGCCATTTATAACTACAGGAGTTTTCTTGGATGCTAAAAGATAGCCTACAAAACTTAAACTCCCTACAATTAAGACAAGAAGTACTATTAAAATAATTTTAAATAAAGTTCCATTGCTTTTACCTTTTTCTTTTACATTCTCTTTTTCTTTTTTCTCTGCCATAACTAGTCTCCTTTGTACACTCTATTACTTCATACCAAGTCTAAATATCTTGCTTTTATATTCAATAACTCTATTAATAATTTCATCAACTTCTTCATGAACAAGGTACTTATTTCCGTTTATAAGTGTTATTAAACTTTCAGGAACAGCTTCAAGCTTTTCTATGTTGTCAGCATTTAAAATAATTTCTTTGTTATTGAGGCCAGTAAGCTTTATCAAAATTATCCCTCCTGTTATTTAGGTGAGCCGCGGGTTGCTAGGGCTATTAAGTGACACACTAATATGGTTTAGGAGTCCTTCTTAATGCCACTTCATTAGTCTAAAAATGTGGCTAAAGAAACGTCCCCGTGGCTCATTTATTTATTATCTCTTTAAGTTTAATATGTCCTGAAGGATTTCATCTCCGGTAGTAATTGTTTTTGTGTTAGCTTGGAAAGCTCTGCTGGATACTATCATATCAGTAAATTGCTCTGCAAGGTCTACATTTGACATTTCAAGCATACCTTGAAGCATATCACCGTAACCTTTGCTGTTGTCCTTTGCAGATGCTAATCCACTTCTAATTGTTGCTACTCCTGAGTTAGCAGACTCACTATATAAATTTTTACCAAGCTTAGTTAAACCTGCTGGATTTTTAAAAGAGGACATTGCTATTTGACCTAAAACTGATACACTTCCATTCTCTAGTACTGCTGAAATTGTTCCATCCTTGCCAATACTAAAGGACTGAATTCTCATTGTTGTTGCCGGTACTGGTGGTGGCCCTGGAACTGCTGGGCTAGTAACAACAGAATCTGGTATTACTAGAGGAACCAAAGTTGCTTCATTAGCTTTAGGCGGATTTGCTGCATCATTAGCATCTACAAAGTTAATTGTAGCAACTGATCCATTATAGTCTACTGAGTTTAGTGCACCTGCGGTTCCGTTATTAACTGCGTAACCCATTACTCTATAACCATCTGTAGTTAATAAATTACCTTGGCTGTCTAAGGTAAACGATCCGTCTCTAGTATAGCTAAGATTAATTGCACTAGTATTATTTGCTGTATCTACTATATGATTATTTAATGCAACCCCACCATTATTGGTTGCTGGTAATGGTCCGGTTCCAACCATAAAGTAGCCATCTCCGTCAATAGCAGCATCCAGATTTCTACTTGTAGGCTGCATCATACCTTGAGATACCATTGTGTCTATGCCTGCAAGCTGAACACCTAACCCAACCTGTCTTGGATTTAAACCTCCTTGGTTTACTCCTGCAGCTAGTGCCTGAGAAACATTTTGGCTAAGCATATCCTCAAATCTTACTCTTGCACTTTTAAAGGCTGTAGTTCCTACATTAGCTATATTGTTACCTATTACATCTAATTTAGTTTGATTAACCTTCATTCCAGATATTCCAGAATATAATGATCTTAACATGTTTATTTTGCCTCCTTTATTAATGTGGTATATATTTTACTTTGCTTCTATCCTTCCGCAAAGCTTGGCCTCCAAAAATGGTCCTGCCATTATATAAGCACCACGCTATCTATATTTGTAAATACATTTCCTTTACTACTGTCTTTATCTACTGCTGTTATGATAGTTCTATTTTTTATACTTGCTACAAATACTAAATCTTTGTATAGAATTAATGATTCATTTGAGCCCTTTTCCACAGCTTTATTTATTCCTTCGTTGATTTTGTTCATGTCACTCTCATTTAAAGAAATATTTCTATCCATTAGTCTTTCTGCAGCATGCTTTGAAATTACAAAACTATCATTTTTATTTATCTCTTTGTTTAAAATATCCTTAAAAGCATTACTTTCCGCTTTCTTAGATTTCTCACATGTAAGTCTTGCAAAATCTTCAATGGAATACAGTTTTCCGTTTACTACTCTATAGCTCAAAATTAATACTTCCTAACCTGTTACAAGCTGTACATCTGAATATGGAAAATCCTTAATTGAGGTAGAATCATTTGGATTAACCTGAACATTTAATTTTACTGTTCCATTATCTTTTGTAACGCCTCTAACAACTCCATAATATTGATATCCATTACTATCTAAATCAGAAAGTACTACTGTTTTACCAATTAATGCTGAAGCACCGGAAAATGTCATTGTTGTATTTAAATTTGACATCTGTTCAAGTGATGAAAACTGTGCCAGTTGCGAAATATATTGTGTAGAATCCTTAGCATCATCAGGGTTTTGATTAGACAATTCTGCTGATAAAATTCTTAGAAATGCATCTTTATCCATTTCGCTTCCTGTTTTACTGACTATTTTTGTGCCTTTTGCTGTTGCAGTTGATGAAGCACTTATTGAATCAATTGACATAATATTACCTCCTCTTTACCTAAGCTAATAAGTTTACTGTGCTATTATCTTCTATGTAATTTTCCTTTTGCAAGTCTTCTTCTAGATTGTCTACTTTAATGTTGTTTCTACTTTGCTGTTTACTGTTCTCACTTGAACTGCCATCTCCATTAAACAAGAAATTATCTCCATTATAAAGACTTAAGCTAAAGTTTTGAATTGTCATATTTTGTTTAGCTAGTTCGCTGTTTATTGCTGGTAGCTGGGAATTTAGCAGATTATAGGTGTCTTTATTTGCTGCTGTTATATTTGCTTTCATGATACCATTTTCCATGCTTAATCTAATTACAACTTCACCTAAATCCTTAGGTATAATCTTAACTGATAATTCTTTAAGATTATTAATATCCATAAATTTAACAGCCTTTATAAAGTCCTGATTTAAAGTTGCCTTATTAATAGTAAGCTTAGCTTCATTAAGAGTCTGATTATCCAATTTAAAAGTTTCAAATCTGTTAAGAATACTTGCAATTTTATCAGAAACATTATTTTTTGAATCTTTTGTACTATTATTTTCTGTAAGTAGTTGTAATAGCTTGTCTTCTTTGTCTGAAGAAGTATCATTAAACTTATTAGCTGCAATAGTGTTTTTACTTTCACTACTTAGTGAATTAGAGGCTTCACTATAGCTTCCACTGTCTGCAGTACTATTGGCAGCACTATTCTTAGAAGTAAATCCTGCAGCAAATATATTATCCTTTAAAACTGTTGCAGTGCTAATTTTATCTTCACTTAATTCTTTATTATCTGAAGTTGTATAAGCACTCTCAGACATAGTTTTAAGCTGCTTAATAATAAGTTCTTTTAAATTGCTGTCACTACCAGTTATTGACGGGTTTTGACCTTTTTCCAAAAGCCCTGACATAATATTTTCCCTTAAAGTCTTATCTGAAGCAAGCTTATTAGCTATAACTGCTGCTAATTTATCTAGAGTTCCACTTACAGAACTTTGATTTATTGAAAGTTTATTGTAGTCCTCATCTGTAGAATTACTATTTTGGATAAGCGTCTTAAGTATTTCATCAATAGATGGATTTCCATTACTACTTTGCATTAAATTCAAGGAGTTACTAGCTTCCAAATTATCCTTTAAGATTTTTGAAATTAGATCTTGAAGTTCCTTTGTGCTTGTACTACTCCCAGAGCTTAATAAATTAACCAAGTTCTGATTATTTCCCTGAGACAATAAAAGCAGCTGAATTAAATTATTTATATTCTTATCGTCCCTTGTTTTATCTGCTTTAGCATCTTCATCTAAGGATTTACTTGAATTTGACGTATCTGTGCTTTTACTAATTGAATCATCTGAGTTCTTTACAGAAGTAGTTTTGTCTTGAAAAGTATCATTATTTACTTCTTTATAAACCTTAGAAAAGCTGTTTTCTTTATCCTTTACAGCTGAAGTTTTAGAGGAAACATCATTGAAATTAGCATTTACCTTAAAATTAACATTACTTAGTTCCATATTCTCACCTCCTTTCATGTGTTCTTATATATCCGTAAAGAGCAAATTCGTCATTTGCCTTTTGTTCAGCCATTTGTTGTTCTTTTATAAAAGCTGATTTCTTCTTTTCCTTTAAGGTTTCTACAGTTTTTCTATCTATCTGCTTTTGTTTTAACTCTTCTCTCTTCTCATCTAAATCAACAATTTTATTTTCTAACTCCACTTTAGTTTCGGAAATTGTATTGTCTAAACAATTAAGATATAAATTTCTCAGCTTTTTTAGAGCTACAGTATCATCCTCTGGACATTTCTGATACTTGGTATAATCTTCTCTTAAAGAAATAAGCTTTCCTTCAGTTTTTTCCTTTTCAAGCTTAGCCTCTTTAAATACTCTCTTACTTTCTTCTTCTTTGTCTATTCTAATATCTAAAAGTTTTTGAAGTCTGAACTTATAAATTTCCTCCAAATTTAGCACTTCCTATAAATGTATTTCGTTCCACCCTGTGTCTATATTTTAATTAAAAATACTTTTTAATTGTAACAAAGCTTCATCAAAACTCATATTTTCATTAATTCCTTGCTTTAAGAATTTGTCTATGACTTCATGATATGCAATTGCTAAGTCTACCTTCTTGTTACTTCCTTTAACATATGCACCAATATTTATTAAATCTTCGGAATCCTTATAAGCAGCCAGTAAATCTCTAGCTAAGGAAGCAATATTTTTATGTTCTTCATCAGCTATTTCTGGCATAAGTCTGCTTATACTATTTAGAATATCAATAGCTGGGTAATGATTTTTTGCTGCTAAGTCTCTTGAAAGAATAATATGTCCATCTAATATACCTCTTACAGCATCTGCAATAGGTTCGTTAAAATCGTCCCCATCCACTAAAACAGTGTAGAATGCTGTTATGGACCCTTTATTAGACATGCCTGAACGTTCCATGAGCTTTGGAAGCATTGCAAATACAGAAGGAGTATAACCTTTAGTTGCAGGTGGTTCCCCAATAGCTAGTCCAACCTCCCTTTGTGCCATGGCAAATCTAGTTACAGAATCCATCATAAGAATAACTTTTTTACCTTTATCTCTAAAATACTCAGCTATTGCAGTTGCAGTAAAAGCCCCTTTTAATCTTACAAGTGCAGGCTTATCTGAGGTTGCACAGACAATTACAGATCTTTTAAGTCCTTCTTCACCTAGGTCTCTTTCAATAAAATCTAGAACTTCTCTTCCTCTTTCACCTACTAGAGCAATAACATTTACATCAGCCTGGGCATATTTTGCTATCATACCTAAGGTAGTACTTTTCCCTACACCACTGCCAGCAAATATACCAACTCTTTGTCCTTCACCACAGGTTAAAAATCCATCTATTGACTTTACTCCAGTAGGAAGTATATCTTTAATTCTTCTTCTTTTTAATGGATCTGGCGGATTATTATCTAGTCTATAAGGGACTCCATTCTTAATTTCATCCCCTTCTAATGGTTTTCCAAGGCCATCTAATACCATACCCAATAGATCCTCAGAGCAATTTACGCTTAGTGGAATACCTTCTGCAACCACCCTGCAGCCTGGGGAAATACCAGTGAGTTCTCCAAGAGGCATCAAAATAACATTATCTTCCTTAAAACCTACTGCTTCACAGGTAATTGCTTCTGCCTTCTCATTATAAATAGTGCAGACTTCACCTACAAAAGAGCTAATACCCTCAACCTCTATTGTTAAGCCAATTACTTTTTTAACAATACCTTCAACGTAATATAAGCTTTCATTTTGTAACTTTTTTCTCAGAATATCAAAGTTAATAGGCTGCATATTATTCTTTTCCCTCCAATAGTTCTCTAATCCTTTGAAGAGCATAATTTATTCCTATTACAAGCTTGCCATTTCCCTTATTAATGATTGCATTTCCAGCTTCAATTGTATTATCCTTTACAACAAAAATATCACCATGATATCCTAAATTGTCTTTCCAGTTTTCTACTTGTTCTTTAAGTTCCATAGCATATATTTCATTACATCTAATAATAAAATTATTAGCATTTTTAGAAGCTTCAAGTGCATCAAATATCATTTTATTAATTGAAGATTTGTCCTTTACCTCGTTTTTCAAAACAGCCTCCGCTGCACATACTACTAAATCAATTAATTCACTTTTTTTATTCTCTAGATAACTTTCATACTCAATCTTTGCATTAAATAAGATTTCTTCAGCTGATGCAATTATAGAATTTTTTTTAACTTCTGCTTCATCTAGAGCTTCCTTATAGGCTAAGTTATAGCCCTGTTCTTTTCCTTCTCCGTATCCATTTTCATATGCAGCTTTTTTAAGCTTTTCAGCTTCTTTCATTGCATTATCTTCAATCATCGCCGCATCTTCATAAGCTTTAGCAAGTATTTGTTCCTTTTGTCTTCTGGCATTTTCAAGAATTGTGCTTGCAAGGTTGTTATAACCCTCCATATTAATTGAGCTAACTGCATCTTCAGTGTAAGAGGTTATTTGTGGTTTTTCTAAGTTTGTTACAATTTCTCTTAAGCCATCATCTTTTATGGAATTATTCTTTATTATTCTATATGATAATTGCATCTTCGCCACCTCTAGAGATAACAATTTCCCCGGCCTCATCAAGTCTTCTTATAATGCCAACAATTCTCTGTTGTGCCTTTTCAACATCCATAAGTCTTACAGGTCCTAAGAATTCCATATCTTCTTTTAGAGCAGCTGAAGCTCTCTTAGATTGATTTCTAAATATAGAATTGGAAACTTCTTCTGAGCAGCCCTTAAGAGCAAGCGCAAGCTCTTTAGTATCAACTTCCCTAAGAACTCTTTGAATAGATACATCATCAAGTGAAAGAATATCTTCAAATACAAACATGGATTCCTTGATTTTTTCTGCTAGTTCAGCATTTTCCTTTTCTAGACCTTCAGTAATATTCTTTTCTGTAGTTCTATCAACTTGATTCAAGATATCTACAAGAGTTTGAATTCCACCTATTACTGTCATATCGGATTTAACAACACTAGATAACTTTACATCTAGTACCTTTTCAATTTCCTTCACTACTGAAGGAGATGTGTTGTTCATTGCTGCAATTCTAAAAGCTACTTCAGATTGCACGTCCTCTGAAAGAGAAGATAGAATTTGACCTGCTTTATCTGGCTGTAAGTAGCAGAGAACAAGAGCAATAGTCTGCGGATGCTCATTAGAAATAATATTAAGTAGTTGATGTGCATCAGCTTTTCTCGCAATAGAAAAAGGCCTATACTGCTGTGTAGCCTCAGAAACCTTCTCCATTATTTCTTTAGCTCTTTGTGCGCCTAAGGCTTTTCCTAAAAGTGTCCTTGCATATTCCATACCACCTTCTAGTATAAAGTCCTTTGCCTTATTAATTTGTATGAACTCATCTAATATTTCATCCTTTACCTCAGAACGAACAGAGGTTATATTAGCTATTTCATAGGTGATCTTTTGTATTTCCGACTCAGGAAATTTTTTAATTATTCCTGATGCTGCATCTGGGCCTAGAGTTATAAACAATATGGCAGCCTTCTGAACTCCAGACAATTTAGTTTCTTTTGCCATTAACTAATCACCTCTCATCCTCTGCTAACCATGATTTTATTATGTCAGCTACTTGGTCTGGCTTTTCTGAAGCGTATCTCTTAATTTCCTTTTCTATATGTCCTCTTTCTGAGTTACCCTGACTTTCGAAATCAATAGGCTTAAACTCAACTTGTGGTTCTGAATTATCACCTACAAGAACATCGATTGATTTAGGCGTTATAATTGCATCTAACTGTTCTTCTTCCGAAGTGCTCTTTTTCTTCTTTCTTAAAAATGCAAATAACATAATTAAAAGTACTAAAACTCCTCCACCTATTGCTATTTCTTTATATAAATTCATCTTTGCTTCCTGGGCCTGAGCCTGCTTCATTTGATCTAATGCCTGTTTTTGAGCATCAGTTGCACTTGTATCAAATTTCATTCCTTCTACTACTACACTGTCTCCTCTGGTTTGATCTATACCAATAGCATTGGCAACCAAATTTTGTATTTGAGTTTGTGTTGCACTATCTATATTGTTCTGGTTTACAATAACTGAAGCTGTAAGTCTCTTAACTGAACCAGGTGCTTTTATAGTCTTAGTCTCACTTTTTCCTATTTCATAATTGTTTGTTTCTTCCTGATGTGTTACTGTTTGTCCATTAGTAGTCTGCGTAGTTACAGTGCTATTAGTCATGTTGTTATCCACTGGACTTTGTGAGGGTTTTGTAGTTACATTACCGTTTGTATCTCTTATGTACTTGTCACTTACAACAGTTCCTTTTGGGTCTACGGTAGTGGTATCACTTTGAACTGCATCGAAATTCAAATCAGCATTTACCTTCACTGTCACATTTTTATTATAAATCTTAGAAAGCTGATCCATAACTTTTGTTTCTAATGCTTTCTCATAATCTTTCTTTGATTGCTGCTGCTTTACTGTGTCACCGTTTACTTGTGTGCTTTGATCATCATATAGAGCATCAGTTAGAAGCTGCATCTTATCATCAACTATCTGAACATTTTCCTTAGGTAAATTCTTGACACCACCAGTTAATAGCGCAACTATGGCTTTTACTTGATCCTTAGTAAGGCTCTGTCCATCCTTCATCATAAGTGTAACTGACGCACTAGCTGGTGTTGAATCTTTAACAAAAACGCTGTCATCAGGTAATACCAAATTCACCTTAACATTACTTACTTGAGGAAAGCCTTTAATTGTTTTCTCAAGCTCACCTTCAAGAGCCCTTTGATATTTAATCTTCATTTCTGCATCTGTAGTGCCAAAGGTGCTTGAACTATCAAATAATTCAAAGCCTTTACTGCCTGAGCTAATTTGCGGAGCAAGCTCTAGTCTGAGCTGATCCACTTGATCTGCAGGTACAAGTATTGAATTTCCTGATACTTTAACATTAGTTACTTTTTTAGTAGATAACTCATCCATAACTGTTTTTGCATCATTTGCGTCAAGATTATTAAATAGTACACCATATTTTGTGGATCCTAAGGTTATAGCAAAATAAATACCTATAACAACTATGCTAATACCGGCAACTCCGAGAGCTATCTTTTTTAATTTACTTAAGTCTTTAAATTTTCCAATTAAATTTTTTGCTATTTCTGATAGCTTGCCCATTAATCAGCTCTCCTTTTAGTAAGTGAATAAAATTTAGTCTAAATTAATTTTATTTACTGCTATAAATTATAATTGCATTCTATTTAGTTCTTGATATGCATCTACTATTTTATTTCTTACTTGAACTGCAAGCTCAAGAGACATTTTAGCTTCTTCTGTAGAAAGCATTACATTATGTATATCTGTATTATCACCCTGTATGTATATCTGTATTATCACCCTGTATAAAACCCTGAGTGGTATTTTCAGCATCTATCTGCTTACTATTAACCTCATCTAACTTTGACTTTAACATATCAAAGAAACTATTTGAAGTGTCATTATTTGTTACCTTGCTGTCTGAATTAATTTTTTCAAAGATGGTACTATCTGGAACAAAAGAATTTATTTTCATTGCTTATTCCCTCCTATTTACCTATTTCTAGAGCCTTCATAAACATGCTCTTTTCAGAATTCATTGCACTAACATTTGCCTCATATGCTCTAGTAGACGAAATCATATCTGCCATTTCATTCATTATGTTTACATTTGGCATTGTAACATAACCATCAGGTCCAGCATCAGGATTAGTGGGGTCATATACCTTTCTTAAAGGAGATGTATCATTTTCAATTCCAACAGCCTTTACCCCTAAAAGGTTGTCTTCCACTTTCCCAGTTTTAGGATTTAATTCTCTGTCTAAGTTCTCCTGAAAAACAGCAATTTTTCTTATGTAAGGTTGTCCATTTTCACCTCTTGTAGTTGTAACATTTGCAATATTTGATGCTATTGTATCCATTCTTAGTCTCTCTGCTGATAAACCACTAGCACTAATTCTCAAGGTATTAAATGCATTAATCATTTATTTATCCCCTTCCATCCTTAATAATATATGTTTCTAAAGAAATCCTGCTGTTGATTTGACTTATGAGCGCGTTGTACATTATATTATTTGCTGCCTGATTTGCCATTTGATTATCAATATCTACATTGTTGCCATCTTGATTCATACTGGAAGTTAAGTCCTGCTCCACATTTATATCACTACCAGCATTATCATCTTTAATATGCCTTTCATTTGTTGTTTTAAGTTCTACATCATCAATAGACTTTTTAAGATTTTCTTCAAAAGAAACATAATATGCTTTATAGTCCTTTGTATTAAGATTTGCAACGTTGTTTGCTATTACCTTGCTCCTTAGTGAAGAAGCGTCTAGACCTTCCTTAATAAGATCGTAAACATACTGACTTTTCGACAGATTATTTACATTCACAATATCATCTCCACAACTATAGATTTATTTTCCAATAATATTACATAATTCGTGGTAATTATTAATACAATTTTACAATAATTTTTTTTGTTTGTATACTTAAATTTCATAGTTTTATGAATTGCGACAAAATAAAAAAAAGGGATGTTATCACTTTCAAAATTAATGAAAATGGTAATATCCCTTTATGTTTTTTAGATTATTATTTCATATTTTGTAAAATCCTTAACACATCCTGCGGTAGTTTATTGGTTTGTGCCATTAAAGCAGTGCCTGCTTCTGAAAGTATGCTATCTTTTGAATACTCCATCATTTCATCTGCAATATCTGCATCTCTTAAGTTGCTATCTGCGCCTTCCATTCTATCACTTAATTCATTTAAATTACTATAGGTACTTTCAAATCTATTTTCTAAGGAACCGTATTTGCTGCTAATAGATAGTACATTCTTTATAGCATCATCGATTACTGAAATGTCATTAGCTGTACTATTTGTAGTAACATTAATGCCTGTAAGGCTGCTTATGTTTGAAGTTCCATCAATGGAACCATCTGGCTTATATAAAGCCAAATTAAACAATGGAATATCAACTTTATCACCAACATTTGCCCCTGTAGCCATAGAAATTGTAGTGGAGCTGTTTGCTAAAAGCTTAACTCCATTAAATTCCATATTTTCAGCTGCGTCATTTACAGTTTTTAACATTTGGTCTATTTCTGTTTTAATATTGGCATTATCTTGTAGACTATTAGAACCGCTTCCTGCTTGAACAGTTAGCTCTCTAATTCTTTGCAATGCATCGGTTATACTTCCTAGTGCTCCCTCAGCAGTTTGCATCATGCTCATACCATCTTGAGTATTTTTGCTTGCCATTTGAAGTCCTCTTATTTGCATTCTTAATCTCTCACTTTGTGAAATTGCTATTGGATCATCTTTTGCACTATTAACCTTTACACCAGAAGAAATTCTTCCAAGTGCTACACTTTGTCTTTGCAGAGCTTTAGTTTGTTCATTATATATATTCAAGGACGCTAAGTTGTGAAGTAATCTCATAAAACCAACTCCATAAAAAAATTTATTTCTGTATATAGTATCGAATGATTTCAATAATACTTTATTCTTTTTGCTAAAGAAAATAGCTAGGATACTTTCATAACTATGAAAATCTCCTAGCTATAATTCTTAAATACTACCAATTACATTACAAACTTTCCTTATATCTTCTTCTTTTATTCCAACAGAACTTGGTAAATTAATGCCTTTTGAGGCTAATTCGTTTGTAACAGTCATATCACCATGTTTGCATTCTAAATAAGGTGGCATTTTATGAATTGGCATAAAAAATGTCCTAGCTTCTATTCCGTTTTCTTTAAGTTTAACAATTAGCTGATCTCTTGTTAATTGGTACCCATCTTCGACTAAAATTGAATATAACCAAAAGATGTTTTTTGTATTATCCTTTTCTACTGGTAATAATATACCCTTAATATCTTTCAATAATTTATTATATAATGCCGCATTTTCTCTTTTTATCTCACAATATTCATGTATATTTTCGAGTTGTGCACATCCCATAGCCGCTAATAAATTTGGCATTCTAAAATTAAATCCAATTTCTTCGTGATAAAATGCTCCATTATCTAAAACCTTTTTAGTTTGTGTTGAAAGATATTTAGCTCTTTTCCCCGTTTCTTCATTATTTGTAACTAACATTCCGCCTGCACCCGTAGTAATTATTTTATTTCCATTAAATGAAAAGCAGCCAATATCGCCAATATTCCCTAGCATTATTCCATTATATGTTGCTCCTAAACTCTCTGTTGCATCCTCTATAACAAATAAGTTATATTTTTTTGCAATTTCCATGACTCTATCCATATCAACAGCTTGTCCATAAATATGAACTGGTAATATTGCTTTAGTCCTTGGTGTTATTAAATCTTCAATTTTATCAGCATCCATAACCCAAGTATCCTTGCAGACATCAACAAAAACTGGTTCAGCACCAACATATTTTATAGTATTAACTGGTGATATGAAGGTTAAGGAAGAAACAATAACTTCATCACCCTTTCCAATTCCAAGTGTTCTAAGTGCAAGTTCTAAAGCTGCAGTGCCATTCATTGTAACCACTGCTGTTTTTGAATTTACATATTTAGCAAACTCATTTTCAAATTTATCCACATAAGAACCTGCTGAAGAAACCCAGTTAGTGTCTAAACAATCTTTAATATACTTCCATTCATTACCTCTGATTTCTGGTATACATAACGGTATCATTACATGACTCAGCTCCTTATTATTAAATTTTAAACTACTGCTAATATTGGTAAAATATTATTATAATTTATGGAATATTCATGTTTATCAGTTTTGATTATCACTTCATTTGGTAAATTTAAAAATAAATCTTTTTCAAATACTAATTTATTATAGGCATAATCAAATAAATTAATAAAGTCTGCTCCTAAACCATGATCTGTTGATTTAAAAATCTCTCCATCTACCCTGTCTGTATCTATTTCATTATAAATACATCTCTTAATTTTACTGCAGAATTCTCTTTTCTCTTTATTATTTATTAATTTATCTGTAGTTCCATGAAATGAAATGATATCACAATTATTTGTAAAGCTTTTATACAGATAATTTAAATCATATATTTTATCATTTAAATTAAGTTTTCTTGCAAGATATTCAAATTCAACATTTAGATTTAAATTTCCCACTTTATAACTCAAACATCTATTACTTAACAGATACTGTGGGTAAAGCCAGGAGGAATTATCTATTATATTTGAAAACAATCCAGGACAGAATCTATTGCATAAATAGCTTAAATATGCTCCTTGTGATTGGCCATAAATAATAACTTTTTGGGTATTGAAATTTAATTGGTTATTATATATTATATCCATAACCTTTAATACAGCTGTAATATTATCTAATGCTTGAACTATACCCATATCATTAAAGTTTTCTAAAGTTTCACCTGATAAGTCTTCTTTCACATTTAAGTTAATATTATATTTACTACCTATTTGAATTAACTTATTAAAATCTGCTTTATTATTAATATTATATATTTCATTAATTTCATCTTGAGTAAAAATTTTATTTAATGTATTAATGTCAAATTCAGGCATATTAATATTCTTAGTGTTTTGCATAAATTCATATCCAAAATAATCACACTGTATTGTAACTAGATTATATTTATCAGCAAACTGCTGACGCATCTTCTTGTAAATATTAGAATTGGCGTTTCCACCGTAGCCTGCAATTAATAGTAAAATGCCTGTTTCTTCATTTATACCTAAGTCTGGTTCTGAAAAATATACTTTTATTTTCCTTTCATTATAAGGTTCATTTATTAAGCTGTTAATGTATATACTGTTGTGCATATTTTCTAAGCTTTCATAATTCTTGGCCATAAGACACCTACAATCTATGTATTATATTTAATGTTATACATTATAAATATCAGTTTTAAAATATTGCATATTGCTTTTTATCCAAAATATAGTTTCCTTGAGCCCTTCATCTAAACTATATTTTGGTGTCCACTGAGTCAATTCCCTAATTTTTGTGTTATCTGCCCAAAGCCTATTTACTTCACTATTTTGTGGCCTAATTCTTTCATCATCGCAAGTTATCTTAACATCTTCACCCAAAATATCTACAATCTTTTTCACTGTATCTCCAATAGAAATCTCGAAATTTGAGCCAGCATTCAGGACCTCACCAACAGTTTTATCACTTTCTGCTATCTTAATAAATGCTTCTGCAGTATCTTTCACATAGTTAAAATCTCTTGTTGGCGTTAAACTGCCAAGCTTTAATTCAGTTTTACCAGATAAGATTTGTGATATTATAGTTGGTATAACTGCCCTTGCTGACTGCCTAGGTCCATATGTATTAAAGGGTCTTATTGTTGCAACTGGAAGGTTAAAGCTCTTGTAAAAGCTTTCTGCAATTTTATCCGCACCTATTTTAGACGCAGAATAGGGAGATTGTCCTTGCATAGGATGTTTTTCGTCTATGGGCACATAAAGAGCTGTTCCATAGGTTTCGGATGTGGAAGTATGAATAATTTTTCCTATATCGTATTCCCTACAGGCTTCAAGAACGTTTGTTGTACCTTCAACGTTAGTTCTGACATAAGCCATGGGAGACAAGTAAGAATAAGGTATTGCAATTAGTGCAGCTAAGTGAAATACTACCTCTTGACCCTTTATAACTCTTTTCATGCCATCATATTCTCTTACATCACCAGTTACAACATTAATACTATTTTTTACTTCCTTATCAAAGGTATCAATCCAGCCCCAATTGTTAAATGAATTATATTGAACCAATGCAGTTACTTTTGCTCCTATTTCAACTAGTCTTTCCGTCAAGTGACTTCCAATAAAGCCTTCTGAACCAGTGACTAAAACTTTCTTTCCTTTTAAATTCATCTCTTTTGCTCCTTATAAGTATTGATATATTGTCCTTTATAATTTTCTTTGATTTTTATTACTTTAGCAGGAACTCCAACAGCCAGTACATTATCATCTATATTATTAATCACTACTGCACCTGCACCAATAGTAACATTACTTCCTATGTTTATACCTTGTAAAATTGAGCTTCCAATACCAATATGAGTGTTATTTCCTATATTTACATCTCCACCAATAGCCACATTAGGAGATATATGAGTATTATTCCCGATATTGCAGTCGTGCTCTATTATACTTCCAGTATTCACTATACAATTTATTCCCAAAAGACTACCTGCATTTATTATTGCACCAGGCATTATGCAAGTACCTTCCCCAATACTTGTATATTTAGAAATTATTGAATTTTTATGTCTCAAAACTGGAAGGTTAAATCCTATTGATTTTAATTTGTTATAGATTAGCTGTCTTGAATTAATATTATTAAGTGCACCCACACATATAAATGCGTTATGTACACCACTATTAAATATTTGAATTAATCTATTATCATCACCTATTACAGGTACATCTAGTATATTGAATAATTTTTCAGTTTTATCCGTAATTCCTATTATTTCATATTCATTTGTGCTTTTAATAATATCAATAACAACCTTACAATGTCCACCTGCGCCTATTAGAACAATTTTTTTCATATTTATGAACCTCTTTTTAATAAGTAAGTCTTTTTTTTAATAAATCCTTGTCTATATTTGTTGATTTTAAAATATTAACTATCTTCTTACTAACGTTTCCATCACCATATACATTTTCTATAAAATTAAGATTAGTTCTAAACTCCTTATCGAATAAAGCTTTATTAATAGCTTGAATTATTTCGTTTATATCATAGCTTACATCAATAATATTTTTATTTCTTAGTCTTCCCTTTTGTCTATCTCCGATGTTTACTACTGGCTTTTTAAAAATAGGAGATTCTATTATGCCACTTGATGAGTTACCAATCATTACATCAGAGTTCTTTAATAAACTTAAATATTTTCTTTGACCTAGACTATAAAAAATAAAAGCATTTTTGTTATATTTAGCAAAATCGTTGATTTTATCGATAATTACTTTACTACCAAAGTCAGCATTTGGATATGTAAATATAAATTCTGCATCAAACACCTTTAAAGCTGCTAGCATGTTACTTACTTGAAATTCAATATTTTCGATTTCTAATGTTTCTGGATGAAATGTTATCAAAAAAATATGTTTATCAAATTTTATCTTTAGTTCTTTCTCTATTTCATATTTGTCTAAAAGATTTATTCTTTGTACATTTTCTAAGGCAGCTTGACCAACATTATAAACTTTCGTAGGATCTTCTCCCATCATTATTATTCTTTCTTTATAAATTTCTGAACCAGCAAAGTGAATATGTGCCATTTTTGTTATTGCATGTCTTATCTGTTCATCAACAGCTCCTTCTGTTGATTCACCACCATTCATATGAGAAATTGGTATATTCATCATCATGGCGCAAGCAGCCGCAATAAAGGTTTCGTATCTATCACCTAATATAAGTAAAGTGTCGGGTTTTAACCTATCAAAACACTGAGCCATTTGAATCATTTCTAGTCCCATGGATTTAACTAAGGAGCTTTTTTGAACTGAATTTATTATCATGTCTATTTCTTCATCAATTAAAAATCCATCTTTTTTTATTTGATCTACTGTATATCCATAATCTTTAACTAAATGGTTGCCTGTAACAACAATCTGCAGTTGCAAGTCTTCATCATTTTGTATTTCTTTCATTGTCCAATATAATAAACCATATTCAGATCTTGTACCAGTTACAACAAGAATTTTTTTCATTATAAACACCTACTTAACATTACTAAACGTAATTAAATGATCAGCATAAATATCACTTATAGCTATCTTACCAATTATCATATCTACCAAATACGGACTAATACCATTTCCAGGTCTCTTAAAGGCTATATTTTCATAGCTAATAGTTTCACCTTCTCTAATATTAGCTTTTGCAACAATACTTTTTCTTGCTATTTTTTTCGTATTCTCTTCACTAATGCTGCATTTTTTTATACCATTTCCAAAGGCTTTTTCTATATTTCTTATACTAGTTACCATATTCTTTAATTCATCCGGATTTAATGATGCTCTATGATCTGGTCCCTCCATGTTTTTATCCAAGGTAAAATGTTTTTCAATAATTTCAGCACCTAAAGTTACTGCTGCTATTGGCACCTCTATACCGATTGTATGATCAGAATATCCCACAGGTAAATTAAACGCATTTCTCATTGTAAGCATAGCATTTAGGTTTACATCTTCGTATTTGGTTGGATAATTTGAAGTGCAGTGCAATAATTTAATAGTAACATCCTCAGTTTCCTTAATTACATTTACAGCACTTTCTACTTCACCTAAATTAGCCATTCCAGTGGAAACTATCATAGGCTTTTTTAACTTTGAAATATATTTTAATAGTGGTATATTAGTTAAATCACCTGAACTTACTTTATAAATTGGTATATCAACTTTCTCTAATAGATCAACACTTTCAAAATCAAAAGGAGTTGATAAAAACATTATACCCTTTTCATCACAATATTCTTTTAAAATAATATGTTCATTAAAAGACAATTCTAAGTTTTTAAGCATTTTATATTGATTGCCTTCGCCGGTAGTTTCCTTTTGATAATTTGCTTTAGGAGCATCCTTTGTAACGAGGTTTTCAGCTTTAAAGGTTTGAAATTTAACTGCATCTGCCCCTGCTTCCACTGCAGCATCTATTAGTTTTTTAGCAATATTTATATCGCCGTTATGATTTACACCCGCTTCTGCAATTATAAAGACATGATTACAATTCAGCATTATTTTTCTCCTTCATTAATAGCTCCGCAAATCTGAAATCCATAATATCATCTATATCTAATGAGCTTAACTTATCCATTATATAAGGAATTGTATTTTCAGTATACCAGTTATTATATCTTTGTAATATTTCTGTCTTAGCTAAGTATAATGCACCATTTAAGCTATAAACCTTTGGTATATCTTGTCTTCTTGCATAAAATGTATTATTACCTATAAAGTCTTTTAAAAAACCATTTTCTATCTTTTTCATCCAGTAGGGATTTGATTCACTTTCGCATACACTAACAATAGAATCTGCCTCTTCATTAAACAGCTTTTCTATAGCACCATCAATTTGATTTACTTTTCTAAATGGAGAAGTACATTGCAGACACATTATATAATCATAATTAAACTTTTTCTCATGCAGCCAATTAACGGCATGTAGTATTGGCTGTATGCCAGGAGTATCATCACAAGATAACTCTTCTGGTCTTAGAAAAGGAATTTCTGCACCGAATCTTTTACTAACTTCCGCTATTTCCTTATCATCTGTAGTAACTATAAGTTTGTCTGTATACTTGCTTTTTAATGTTTCCTCTATTGAATATGCAATTAATGGTTTCCCATTTAGGTCCTTTATATTTTTGCCCGGAATTCCTTTAGATCCTCCACGGGCAGGTATTATCGCAAGTACTTTTTTATTTCCTATCATTTTATTCGCCTTCTTTATCTGCACATATTAGTTCATAAATATCTTCATTAACCTTAGTATAATCTTCTATTTTACCAATATCCATCCAATAATCTTTTATTTCATAACTTCCTACACTCATGCTTCTTTCAATGCAGATATTAATTAAATCCGTTATTTCAAAATACTCATTATTAGGAATCAACTCAATAATCTCAGAATTTAAACAATAAATTCCCGCATTAATTAAGTATTCAATAACAGGTTTTTCTTTAATTTCTTTTATTTTATTGTTATTTGCATCAACAACACCATAAGGTATTTGAAAAGTATTCTTCCTTGTTCCTACAGTTACATCAAACTTATTTTCTAAATGAAATTTCATCATATTCTCTACATTTAAATTAGTAAAAATATCACCATTTATCACAAAAAAAGCTGAATCTATATAATCTTTTGCTAGCTTTATTCCTCCAGCTGTACCTAATCTTTTTGTTTCTTTAACATAATTTATTTTAACACCATGTGCAAACCCATCTTGAAAATAGTTTTCTATTATTTCAGATTTATAATTAACTGAAAGTAATATTTTGTTATACCCATATTGTTTAAAATTATTAATTGTATGCTGTAAAATTGGATCTTCTCCAACTTTAAGCATTGGCTTTGGAATTTCTTTCGTTAAATCTTTTAATCTTGTCCCTAGACCTCCTGCCATTATTATTACAGGATTCTCCTTGCCTTGTGGAAGTAATATATCATTAATACTTATTAAATCTATTACTTTATTATCATTATCTACTATCGGAATATCTTTAACAGCTTTCTTAATAAATAAGTCTTTGATTTCTTCTCTTGTCATGCCTTGTTTTACACTTATAGGATTAAGATGTACAATATCTTCTACTGGAGCTTCTAGGGATATTCCTTTTAATATAGCTCTTCTTATATCACCATCAGTAATTGTTCCTATAAGTGTTTCATTTTCATTAACTAAAAGAGCAATTCCTCTAGCACCTAAATCTATTGATTGAAGTACCTTTAGTATTGTGTAATTTTTATAAACTAACAAATTATTTATATTATTTTTCATTTTCTTCATCACCCTTGACTTTAATTAATAGATATATAATTTATCGTTTATAAAACATAAATCTATAGATTAACTATAGATTTAAAATATATTACCTTAATTATCATATTATATTATAAAATTCTATCATCAATAATGATTAAGATGAACTTCTAAATAGGCTTGTGTCAGATATCTAAATACTACAATGCATCTAGTAAATCGCAATTCTTAGTGCCTTCAATTCTAGCACCATTGCTGCAATTTATGTATTCAATTTTTCCATGTTGATTTATAGTTTTTTCAATCCAATACTTATAATATAATAGAACATCAGTTGTCTGCAGCATTTCCCCATTTACACTTTCAACCTGTTTAAAAGCTCCATTCCCTGGTATGCTGTTATCATGGGCATATAAATCACAGTGGCTCCTATTACCTATATAGGCTAAGTCCTGTCCTAAAAATATTATTTTCTTCGCTTTCCCATAAATAGCTATACTTAAAACAGCAGTAGCTACAGACTTTCCTGTGTCAATTACAATATTATTTCCTTTATCTTCATTATAAAAAATATACTTAGGTCCCTTATAAATCGAAACAGCTAGATTTGAAGCTGTACTTAAGAAACATAATGGAATATTTAAGTCTTCATACCCTTTTATTTGATTGTATATAATTTTGTGAGGATCTATTATGCAAATCATATCAGGAATGATATCATTATTTATTAGAGCTTTAAGTGCGCTTCCAACAACAAATACTTTTACCTTTTTCCTAATGGTCTTTAATTTTTCAATATTCTCGTTTAGCGATGGACCTGCAGAAACTATTATAATGTTTTCATTTATAAAACTATAGTTCTGGAAGTAGTTTGCAATATCTTCAATGCTAAGCCTAGTATTCATAATTTCATTTCCAGACATCAATTCATTGTCTTTCATTACGCCTGTTTTACCAAGTTCGTAACTATTTAACACATTTCTTAAATCAATAAATTTTTCTGGTAAGCAATTTAGAGCGGGTCTAAAAATCAGCAAATCTTCTACCATATTTATTTTTCTTGAAAATTCCTCAATAATCTCTTTTGAATACCCAAAATAGAGTTTAACTCTTTTATCCTTTAAAATTGATTCAACTAATTCATAGGTGCTTGTCACATTAATTAAATCTTCATCTACATCAAAAATGTATACCATGGTATCTGATTCAATTTTTTTTAATAGTTCATAAATATGATAGCCAAGCCCCAATCCATATACTACTATCACCTTTTTACCAATATATATTTTTTTATTATTATCTATAAATGTTTCAGCCTCTTTAGAAGGGTAATATTTACTATGCATATAAGTGTTATTTACACGTAAAGTTTTATTTCCTTCTCTTGTATCTAAAATTTCAATATCTCTGTTATGTACAAACACTTTTAACACTTCCAACATTTAATTGTTACTATAGGTCACTACATTATTATTTATATTTTGTACAATAGGCAGTAACTCATATTGCAATAAGTCACCTATTAATACATAATCTTGGTTCTCAAAAGCTTCAACTAATTCCTTTAATTTATCGTTTATACTATTTAGTTCATCTTCATTACTTAATACTGAAGAGTTTACTGCAGCTTCAATAAACCATTGCAATCCATCTATTATAGTAATCATAAGTTCAGCTCCATTAGCTTCATCATAGCTTTGAAAATACTCGGAAGTTCTAATTATTCCAGAAGCTAATTTCTCGCCATAGTCCTTCATAGTTAACAATAATTCTAAATTATCATTTTTCATAATTATCCCCCAAATTAATTTAATTCTGTAATGCACTCTTTAATATATGGTATTGACATATCTATTGCTTTTATTATTCCTTCATACAGTTCTTTAACTTGTTTAGCTAATCTATATTCAGTTTCCTTTTTTGCTTCATTCATTTTCTCTATATATTCTGGGTTCATTAAAATCTTGTATATAGTTGGTTTTAAAATATTTTCGATAAATTCTATGTTGTAGATTAAACTATTAATATCATTAATATTATCTATTAATGGTTTTATACTTTTTTCATTTTCCTTTTCATAATATTTTAAAAATTCATTTGAATAATCAATGGCAGAAACGCATTTTTCTTCTAAAACCTCTAAGTCATCTAATATCTGCTTAACTTTATTTAAAACATCAATCTTATTAATGCTATTAGTCTTATTCATTAAATCCACAATACTTTTACTAAGGTTTCCTTCTTGAGCATATTCATCAATTGCACATCTCAAGGGTTCTACCTTTGTTCCTATAATATTAGCTCCTCCTTCAGTACTGTTTATAAACAATGTATTTGGAGAAAGCCTAATAAATTGCTCCATATTTTTTCTGTAAGTATCTAAAAGTTTACTCGTCCTAACTTTTTCACCATTAATATCATCAACAAAAATTATATCATTTGAATCGGTAATATTATTATTCACATCACTTGCACTATCGGCATGATATTTATCATTTGTATATGCAAAATCTTGGCCAATAAAGATAATAGGATTACACCCCATGTATCTTGCAAGAGCTGTACAAGTGTGGGCTACAGAGCCACCAGCCCATAAGGAATCCACTTTAGCATCTAAAATTTCACGGGTCACTTTTTGAAGATTAACACCTTCTTGAAAAAATATCTTTTTACCTTCATATTCTTCAACTATTTTATAATTTGTGCATTCACAAAAAACTAGCGTAGATTTACAATTTAAAGATTTCTTTGAAACTTGATACATTTTTTCACTTGGGTCTACAACACATACAAAATCCGGGTTAATACCTTTAGCATTTAAAGTACTCACTGTCCTTATTCCTGTTATAATAATAAATTGTTTTTGAGCATCTTTAAGTAATTCAACATTTTTTTCTAAAGATGGACCAGCAGATACAACAACTGCAGGTATATTTTTAAATTGATCTTTAAAATCATTTATAAATACGCTATAAAAAACATGTTTAAGATTTCTAATAAAGCACTTGAAAAATTGTTCTGAAAAACTAATATTTGTATTCATATTTATTATATTAGTTAATAAAAAATCATTAAGTTTTTTGTAAAATTCTTTAAACTCATTTAGGTAAATTTTATCGTAATTTGCAAATACCATTAGTTTAATATTGTTGATATTTATTTCATCGATAAAAGAACTCAATATCTCTATTATGCTAATATTAAGTTCACTTAACAAAACTCTTTTATCTTTAAGTATTTCATCAAAATATCCACTTTTTTTTATTATATTTATTACTTTTTTATCTGGTTCTATAATTAAGATTTTATTATTTTCTCCAACTTCATCAAGTAATTTAAATATATGTTCTCCAGCACCAAAACCAAAAACAAGGAATATAGTAGAAACATTAAAATCATTTATTTGCTTTAAAAATTTATCTATATCTCTTTGTACAGAATATTTGCTTCCAATATAAAACATTTTTTTATTATCTATATCTTCAATTTTTATAATATTTCTATTATCATAACTCTTCTCTAAAAAATACTGATAATTATTAGCACCATAATCTACATGAAAATTATCCATATATACCTCCATTAAATATCCTACATAATTATCGTATAGATACTTAATAATCTTTAGTAAAAAAACCTCTGAATTAATATTCAGAGGTTTTTTCTAATTAGAATTATCTTAGTAATTGAAGAACTCCCTGTGGTGCTTGGTTAGCTTGAGCAAGCATAGCCTGAGCAGCCTGTTGAAGTATGTTGTTCTTTGAGTAGTTCATCATTTCTTTTGCCATATCAACGTCTCTAATTCTAGATTCTGATGCCTGTAAGTTTTCACTTGCAGTACTTAAGTTATTAATAGTATGCTCTAATCTGTTTTGTACAGAACCAAGGTTAGCTCTTTCAGTTGAAACAGTAGCTATTGCTGTATCAACTGTTGTTATTGCTTTAGAAGCTCCTGCAATTGTTGATATAGAAGCCTTTGATGAATCAACAGCTAAACCTGTAGCTGTCATATCTCCTATAGTCAAACCAATTTGTTCACCAGCATTTGCTCCTACTTGGAACCTTAATGATGCAGTTGCAAATGAACCAGTCATTAAAGTTTTAGTATTGAAGTTTGTTTGAGTAGCTATTCTGCTAACTTCACTTTGTAATTGAGTAAATTCTTTTTGAAGTGCGTTTCTATCAGCTGTTGTGTTAGTAGCTGTATTTGATTGTACTGATAATTCTCTCATTCTTTGTAATATTGAATGAGTTTCATTTAAAGCACCTTCAGCAGTTTGAATTAATGAAATACCATCTTGAGCATTTCTTGTACCTTGATCAAGACCTCTTATTTGACCTCTCATTTTTTCAGATATAGCTAATCCTGCTGCGTCATCTCCAGCTCTGTTTATTCTTAAACCTGAGCTTAATTTTTCCATTGACTTTCCTGCTGCTGCTATGTTAGCAGTCATGTTTCTGTGTGCATTCATTGCGTTAAGATTGTGATTAATTATCATAATAAATTCCTCCTTGAATTTTGTTTAGGCAATCCTTTGCCTATTTTTTATAGTTAAACTTTTAAAGTTTACTATCATAGTTAATTAACTAAGCAGTAATTATTTGCTAACTACTTATACTATATATATCGCTGGGTGTTAAAAATACTTTATAGCTAATTATAACTTTTTTATATTTTTTTACTAAAAATTTTAGAACCACTTAAGTTATTATGATTATAACTTTTAGTTACCACTTTATTTTTAGATAGCTCATTAAATTTTTCCTTTAGTTCAGCTTTTTTGTTGTCCATTATTTTGAATAGTTGCTGCTGTTGATTGATTATTCTATAATTTATCTCAGCTTCTCTGTATTCTTCTTTAGAATACCCCAAGCTTTCCAAGAAATTTATAGTCTGCTGCCTCTTTTCTAAGGAAGATAGTAAATTTGAATAATCATCACCTTCAACTATTTGAATAATTTCCTCTGTTATAACTGAAATTAATTTCATAGTTTCTACTAATTCACTTTCCATTTATACTCTCCAAACTAATTAGCCTGATGTTAGCTGTGATAATTGTGCTTGCTGAGCATTTAAGGTATTCATTGCTGTCTCAAGTTGAGAAAATTGCTGATAATACTGCTCCTGTTTGGTTGTCATAGCATCTGTCATTTTTGTTATCATCACTTGCTTATAATAAATCTGGTCAGGAAGTGTATTTGTACCTGCACCACCACTAATACTGTAATCATCTTGTACATTTGCATATTTTGTAAGTATTGCACTATTAAAAGTTGTACCTGTATACCCAACATTATTTTGAAGAACGTTATTTATTCTTTGAAATATACCACTTTGATTAAAAATTTGTTTACCATTATTATCAGTTGCTACATTGGTAAATAATTTTATTAAATCATCTCCATGATTTAATATTGCATTATTGAGCTTATTATCATCAGAAATTGAAATTTTATCTCCATCTGTTACTGTATTTGCACCATTTGGAGTGTCAATTCCTATTGCACCACTTCCATAACTTCCAAAGTATACACTTGATACGTTTTTGCCTGTAGCATCGGTTACTGGAGATACAAATGCACTTCTTAAATCTGAAAGTAACTTTTGTAAATTGTTATCATTTCTAAGAATACCTTGCTGTGCTTTAGCATTCCATGCAGTAATATCAGAATCCTTCATTGAACTTTTTTGTGTATCAGTTAACGGCGGATAGTCACTGTTCTTTTTTTCATTTAGTTTAGTTTGTATCTTATCTATAATCGCATTATATTTATCTAAAAATGCTTTAATTTTGTCATGCACTCCTTGTGTATTAGTGTTTATGGTTATAGTTGAAGTACCTGCAGCAGTCAGGGAGTACGATATATTATTTAATGTAAAGTTATTAGAGTTCTCAGTAATAGTTGTTGGAGTTGAAGCTCCAGGTGGAGTAATTTTAACAATAGCATCTAACCCCTGTGAGGATGGACTACCTGTAAATCCTAATGCCGATGTTAAACTATTACCTGTTATGGATAATCCTGCATTACTTCCGGTATTTACAGTTTGTAATGTAAACTTTCCTGTCATATCATCAAAGTTACCTGTAACTTGCCCTCCTGTAGCTGTTTTAATTGCAGTGATTAAATCATTTATTGTGGCTGTCCCATTTTTCCCAGTTGCGCTATTATCTAAGTTAACAGTAATTGCCTTACCATTATAATTTATATTCAAGCTGAGATTAGTATTTAATGTGGAATCCAAGGAAGTAAGCTTCGTATTTGTGGAAGCTGAGACAAAATTCGTATTTAGAGACGGAATGTCAGAAACCCCAGTGGAGGTTATTTGTATTGCACTTGTTGTTAATGTGTTAAATTTTATATAATTATTACCAGAAGCGTCTTGAACATAGGATGCTGAAACCTTACCGTTTAAACTTGTATTATTACTAATTTGATTATTAATGTACGCAGTTAAATTAGGAAGATCTTTTGAGTTATCCCCAGATGGTGTAAATCCTGATAAATCTATAGCAGGAGCATTAACACCATCTACACTAAATGTTATAGAATTTCCAGCTCCACTCCAGTTATTTGCATTTGTGACCTGAAATTGTGAATTTAAACTCCTATTACTTACTAATGAAGCACTTTGTGCTATTTGAGTAACATTTATTGTATAAGTTCCTGTAGCTGCACCTGTTTGAGCAGTGGCATTTATAGCTGCTGCATTTGTACTTGATGTTACAAGATTGTTATAATTACTAGCTGATAATAAGTTGTTTGAAGGAGTTAATGGATCAAAAAATGAATTTTGTAAATCCTTAATATCCTTAATAATGTCCTGATAAGCTTGCTGTCTCCAAATTATTAGCTGCTGACCTTGTTTTACTTGATCTAACTTAGTCTGCTCTGCAAGCATCATTTTCTTTACCATGGAATCAACATCAAGTCCTGTTGCCATTCCTGTTATTCTTAACAATTGTCCTCCACCAGCACCGGTCATACCGGTTGGTGTACTACTGCTGCCTGATATATCGCTCATAAATCTCACCGACCTCTCTTTAATTTGATTTTACTTTATATTCTTTGATAAATTATAGGCTTCATTCCAAGTTTCTCTTACATCTTCTATAAGTGGAATAATCTCGTCTACTATTTTAATATCTTTCTTCATATTGGCATCACTAAGCCTTTTTATAATAAACTCATAAAGTTCAACCATAGCCTTGCCCCAATCTCCAGCTTTAGTTAAATCAAGGGTTACTATTAATTCATAAAATATATTTTCAGTTTTAACAAGAAACTCATGGGCTTTTTTAACTTCCTTATCTGCAATAGCTTGTCTTGCTATTTTTGAAAATCTCACTGCACCATCAAGGAGCATCAGCAGCAGCTGTTCCTTAGAAGAGTAGTTAACGCTATTATTCTTGTATACATTGTAAGCATTGTTCCCTACCATATTTCGCTCTCCTTTAATACTAATTCAATACAATATTATTAGAATCTCATTTTTTTACATCTAGGAATGTACCTTTAGTTATTTTTAAATCAGCTTCTTCTTTAAAAGCTTCTATTTCCAATTCCTCTGCCTTTGTTGCATCAACCAATAGTTTTTTCTGCTTATAATTTAGTGAGCTACCATTGTTGTGATTGCTGTTTTTTCTTTCTTTATTCTTATAGATGGAAATATTTTCGTAGCCATGAACTATGCCTTCTTTGGAGGCTTCATTAATTTCTTTTCTACGTTCTGTGTCTATTTTATTTATTTTATATTCCATGACACTTATCTCCTAATTTTAAAAGCTTATGCCTTTTTATCAAATAGGACTCCTACTAGTTCACACATTTTTGCTACCATATCTAAGAGTTTTTTAGGTGGCAATTCTTGAATAACCTGCCCGGTTTTGTCATCCACAATTTTTATCATTATATCTTTAAATTTATCATGAATCTCATATTCCGCATGTGTTTTGTTGTCCTCTAAAAACTTGTTAATTTTATCTATTGCTTTATTGATATTTTTTTCATTTATCTTGTCTTTAGATACATACTCATTAGTATTATTTTCTACAGTTTTTATATTATCAGAATTTTTGGCAATATTCGGTACACACTCACTATCTGCACCTTTATTAACATTTAAAGAAACTTGTCCTCCTTGACCTAATGCCCCAATTTCCATATTAAACCTCCTTGTTTTTCTTATCCTGCACTTAATGATTACTAATCATTGAGCTCCAAACATTCTTCGTTGATACTGAACAATTATCAATTTTTCAGTACATAAATATTTTATTTGATTTCTTTTAATATATCCTTATTAAAATTTAAAGCATTTTTATTTTCTTCTTCTACTTCCTTGTAGAGTTCTTTTCTAAGGATAGTTATATTTTTAGGTGCATCTATAGAAAGCTTTACAGAGCCTTCTTCTGTTTTTATAACAGTTATCTCTATATCTTCACCTATTAAAATTGATTCTCCTTTTTTTCTGGTAATAACTAACATAATACTTCCTCCAGCTGGATAACCATAAGTTTAGGACCAAACCTTCTGCTGAAACTAACCTTTATATAAAGACTGTTTTATAGAATAGCTTTCATTATTTAGTATTATTTGTTCCCCTATTTTTGCATTTATATTTATAATAAAAGGTGCTTTAAGGTTTATAGTTATATTTTCTAATTTAGAACTTAAAGTTACGGTATTTAAGACTACTACATCTTCTTTCGAAATAATCCTTAATTCTTTAAGTTTTTCATCATTTAAGTTAAATTCATAGTCTTTAAATTGTGTAAATGGAGATGTTAAAATTAATCCTACATTATCATCTTCAATGGAGTGAAGTATTTTAAACATTTCATTTTCTTCTGTAGAAAACAAAATAAATTTTTTTAGTCCTTCAAAGCCAGGAATACCTTTATTAAAAATAATAACATCCTCTTCGTAGTAATCTTTAATGCCATGATATTTTGTATTTAACTTCATAGTACTCACCTTATCTCATTCTTTATTTTAGATAATCTAACAAAGTGGGCTGTATTACCCTTGCACTTGTTTGTAAAGATGCCAAATAAACAGTTTGCAAAGTGGAATATTCCATAGTTTTTTGAGTAATATCGATATCTTCAGTCTTCGAAAGAATAGTAGTTAAATTATTATTCTCATCTTCATTTTTGGACTTTGCGTTTTCCATTCTATTTTGCTTTGCACCTACCTGTGACCTAACCTTTAATAAATTATTAATAGTATCAGTAATGTCTTGTAAATCTGTCCCAGTAAGAGCTGACGTTGCATTAGTAGGATCCGATGTTCCATTGAAGTTTCCATCAAGATGATCTGTGATGTTTTTTAATTGCTTAGATAAATCACAAGGTACACCCGTTTCGTTATTAAATTGCAGTATATCTCCAGCAGTAACATTATATTCCATAGTTACTCCTTGAGAAATTTCTATGTTCATTTTTTTATTAATCTTATTAAGTTCAGTTGTGTAGGTTGGATCAGTGGGTGGAACAGTATTGTAATCAATATTATTATTTCCTGCTGTTACAACAGTTGCAACAGGTTTATTTGTAGTATTAGTTCCTCCAAAAACATATTTACCGTCATAATTTGTATTTAATATTTGAGTAAGCTCGTCTACCCTTTGGTTAATTTCATCCTTTATTGACTGCCTTTCACTTGAGCCGTAAGCTGCATTACCTGCAGATACTAGCAGTTCTCTTACCTTTTGAAGCACAGTTCCAGCTTGACCAAGTGCAGTATCTGTTGTATCTAACCAATTTGTAGTATTACTAATATTAGTATTGTATTGTTTATTAGCATTAATATCAGTAGTAAGCTGCATCGCTCTAGCAACTTTGGCAGGGTCATCTGAGGGTTTATTTATTTCTTTACCAGAGGTCATTTGTTTTTGAAGCTTTTGCATATTTTGCAAATTTGTATTCATATCTGTCAAGAAACTATTTGATAGCATTTTATTTGTAACTCTCATATCTTCACCTCTACATAATTATTCTTATTTCTTTAATCCATTTACAACCACATCTAAAAGTTCATCGACAGTTGAAATTATCTTAGCATTTGCCTGATAAGCATGCTGATACTGAATCAAATTGGCCATTTCTTCATCAATGGATACTCCAGAAACAGAATCTTTCGTTTGCTGAAAGCTTGCTAAAAGAGTGGTTTGATTCGTTACTACTCTCTGTGCTTGAGCTTCTTGAACTCCAAGCTTATCTACCATGTCTTTAAAATAGTTATCCATCTTAGTGCCACTAGGATTGCTTACAAAATCTATTATATTTCCATTTACGGTAATACTATTGCCCCCTTTAGAAGGATCAAAAAGGTCAGCTCTTGTAGTAATTCCGGTTGTACCCGTATTAATATCCTGTATTTTAATAAGCTTGTCTCTAAGTTGTGCCACTGCCAATGCCCTTGAACCATCGTTAACTCCGTCTATAGTATTTAATCCTTCAGTAGCAAATTGGTCATCATTTAATCTTGTTTTTATCTGCATAACGTCATCTATTAGCTGTTTGTTTACGGAGATATTAGCTGCTGTAATATCCTTTTCACCACTAAGTGCATTATCTAGATTTGTTGTGTTTAACGGATCATATAATATATTTTTTGAACCATTTAGTGTATATGTGGTAGTATCACTATTAACAAAGAAAGGCATATAATCCTTATCGATCTTATCACTTGCTGTATTAGTTACTCCGCTTAAAACTGAATTTACAGAAAAAGCAAGTGATTTTGCCACACTATTTAGCTGATCCATATATCCATCAATGTCAGTTTGAACGGACATATAGCCTTTTAATTCACCATCTGAAGGAGTGAAGAGCTCATAAGAACCAGGCGTTATTGAAGCACCTGTACTATCTGCCCAAATTACCCTATTTTCATCTAGAGACTTATATTGTTCTGGTGTTAACGCCACGCCGGATAATGTTACAGCATTTGCCTCAGTGCTTTTATCGCCAAATTTATAGTATTTTATATCATATACTACATTTCCGCTTGCATCTGTAACTTTACTTCCATCTGGATTTAATTGTGGAGTAATGCTATCCACATAGGATAATCTTCTCTCATCACCATTATTTACTGCTTCAATAAAGTTGGAATTACCAGTAGAATTTAAATCTACAGGCTTTACATCATTGCCTTCGAAGTTTTTCTTATCTATATTTATATTGAATTTACTGCTTAACTGATCTAGCAGTAAATCCCTTCTATCCATTAAATCATTTGGCATCTGCCCAGCTACCTTGACATTTATAATCTGCTGATTAAGCTGATCAATTTGATTTAATATATCATTTACTTCAAAAACTGTATCCTTTATAGTCGACTGAGCGTTTTCCTTAAGCTTTTGCAGCTGTGTTGCTGTATGGTTTAGCTCGTCTGCAAGTGCAGCAGCCTGCTGTACAACTATAGTTCTGGAATTGGAGCTTTGAGCATCATTAGAAAGGCTCTGCCAGGAATCAAAGAATTTTCCCATAAGGCTAGATATTCCAGTATCACTAGGCTCATTGAAAATAGTTTCAACTTCACTCAAAAACTTATCCCTAGCAGTATACTGTCCTTGAGTGCTTGTTTCAACTCTAACCTGATAATCAAGGAAACTGTCTCTGACCCTTTGTATAGCTTGAATCTGTGCTCCTGTTCCTAGCTGCCCTGGAGCAGCAACATTATTTACTGAAGGCATACTAAATGGTCTTGTTGTTTCAATTATTGCCCTTTGTCTTGAGTACCCTTCTGTGTTAGCATTTGCTATATTATGTGAGGTAACGTTAATTGCGCTTTGTTGAACTGACATTCCTCTTGTGCCTATATATAAAGTTGAAAATAATCCTGACATCTCTCCACCCCTTATAAATTTTATTATTTATAAACTTTGCCAAAAGAGTTATATGTTTTTGGACTTCTTGAAGGATTTAAAATATTTAAAATCCTATTTGCAAAGCCTAGACCTTGTTTTATTAAAAGTTCGTTTGTGTCTTTTTGAAGTTTAGTTTCTTCAATTATTCTTCTAAGTTTTCTATAATTGTCTTCTAAGTTATCATCCTTAGCTTCATGAATTACTTCACGCATAGCCCCGCCCTGTGTTATTTCTCTTCGCTTTACTTCCCATTCAGCAATTTTTCTGTTATAGGTATCTATTTCCTTAACACAATTTTCAAGAGTAACTGCATCACTTTCAATTAAACAGCTGTGCTGTTTTTCTAATGCCTTTAGAAGTCCTTCCATTGCCTGGAGTTCATTAATTAAAATTATATTTAATTCTTCCTTCAAGTTAAACTCCTCTCCCTTTGATTACATCTATCATCTTTTGAGCTGTTAATCTTGAATCAGCCTTGTAAGTTCCTTGTGAAATCTGATTTCGGAGGCTTTCTATTTTCTCTGGTGAATTCTCGCGGCTGCCATCTACTCCCAAGGTACTTAAGCTTTTACCTAAAGAAGAAATTTGTATTGTATCACTACTGCTTTTTACAGCATTCTTTTCATTATTTTTTTTACTATTGCTGTATAAATTCACAACCTTATTTAATGATGCTCCATTTATTTTCATAACTACACTCCTTTAGAAATAACAATTAAATTTAATTGAGTTATCTTGAAAATGTCCTTTAAGCTTTACTGTCAATTTTATTTATAATTTCTAGTTTTATTATCGTATACAATGAAATAAAATTTATACCTGGATAAAAAAAGAAATAAAGCATACACTTTATTTCTAGTTTGATAATGATTTAACTCTATCTATATTGCTTACAATGTTAGTTATTCTAACGCCAAAATTCTCATCTACTACAATAACTTCACCATAAGCCACAATTTTGCCATTTACTAATATTTCAACAGGTTCCTCTGCTAATTTATCCAGTTCTATTAGAGAACCTGTGCTAAGATTTAAAATATCTTTTATGCTTTTCTTAGTTCTTCCAAGTACAACTGAAACTTCAAGTGGAACATCCAAAATTAAATCAATGTTCTTTGGCATTCCTTGTGATGATGATGTAAGAGGCTGAAAGGAAGCTTTTTGAATCTCGAATTCTTTCTCTGCTTTGACTTCTCTTACACCTTGAGGCTCTGTGAAGTTATTAACACTTTTAGAAACTGTTTCTTTTATTTGAGTTTCAATTGGCTTTTCTTTTATAGGTGTTTCTTTTACCTCTTCGCCTTCATTTCCCATCATTATTGAAACTATTTTCTTAGCAGTTTCTACAGGAAGTAATTGCATAATAGTGCTGTCAACTAAATCGCCAATAGTAAGCCTAAATGATACTTGCACAATGCTATCATTTTCATTAATATTACTCGTGAGTTCCTTGGTTCCTTCATCCCATATTTTTGCATTAGGTGGTGATATATTTACCTCCCTTGCAAACATAGTTGCCATAGATGTTGCTGCGGAGCCAATCATTTGATTCATTGCTTCTAAAACTGCGCTTTCTTCAAGTTCTGATAACTCTTTTGAAACGACCTTTCCATCTCCGCCCATCATTAAATTGGCTATTATGGCTGCATCAGTTATCTTCATAACTAAAAGATTTTCTCCAACTATACCACTAGTATACTTTACTTCTAAGGCAATATTAGGTACTTCAAAGCTGCTTCTTAAGCTTGCTAAAGTGCTGATTGAAACTACAGGAGTAGTTATATTAACTTGTTGATTAATTATGGTAGAAAGAGCTGTAGCTGCTGAGCCCATTGAAATATTTCCAATCTCACCAAGTAAATCCTTTTCTATTTCTGAAAGACTTTCATCGTTAATTGGTCTTGAACTTTCCATTCCTCCACTAAGTAGAGAATCTATTTCTTCCTGCGAAAGAAATCCATTACTCATAGCTTTCCACATCCTTATCTATAATATCAAGTATTTCAATTCCAAGATTTTTTCCTATAGTGCCAGGCTGAGTTAAATAATAGTTTTTATCCTCAATAAATAGCTTTATAGGATTACTGCTTTTATTATCTAAGGCTATTACATCTCCCACAGTTAACTTTAGAAAATCTTCTACGGTTATATGAGTGCTACCTAAGATTGATGTTAGTGAAACTTTGACTATATTTAACCTATTTTTAAGTTTTTCTTTAGATTCACGTAAGAGTTCTTCATTATTTTCTTGTATCCAATAATTAACTACTAACTTATCCAGTACTTTTTCAATGCTTAAATAAGGAATACAAATATTGATAAAGGTATTAGTTTTATTCATTTCTACTGAAAATGTGATAAGTGCTACAGGTTCAGTAGGTGCCATAGTCTGATTAAGAGCCGGGTTCGTTTCCAGACCTTCTATTTCTGGTTCAACAGTCATTACATCTTCCCAAGCAAGCTTCATATTTCCTATTAAACCGCTGTTAATATGTCTTATAATATTTTTATCAATATCAGTGAATTCTCTCATTTTATACTTTCCTGCGCCAGTACCACCAAGAAGTACATCAATAATTTGAAAAACAAATTGAGGATTTGTTTCAAAAAGGATGGATCCAGTTAGTGGAGGCATTTTAAAAACAGTTAGTATAGTTGGGTTTGGTACAGAATGAATAAATTCTTCATAGGTTATTTGTTCTACAGATTCAATTTTGACCTTTACGTTACTCCTTACTTGAGCAGTAAGATAATTAGAAATTATTCTTGCATAATTATCATGAATTAGCTCAAGTGTCCTTATATGCTCCTTAGAAAATTTTTGCGGACTCCTGAAATCATAAGGTTTTATTTTTTGCTTATCTTCTTCCTTTGGAAGCTCTTCTGGCTTTAATTCTCCAGAAGATAAGGCAGACAGGAGAGCATCTATTTCATTTTGTGATAGTACTTCTGCCATACATTCCCCTCATTTCTTTTTATTTTGAAATAAGCTTATTAATATCAATTAGTGTTACTATTCTGTCTTTAAAGTTTAATACGCCTTTTATGTAGGATTTTTTTCTTTCAATCTCAATTTTCTCAATTATATTCTCTTCAATCTCAAGCACTTCGTCAACTTCATCCACAGTCATTCCAACTTGTTCATCATCAACTTCTAAAATTATAATATTATTTTGCTCTGCATCATTCTTTTCAATATCCAATAATAAATTAATATCTAGAAGTGAAATAATGTTACCTCTAAGATTAATTAGACCTTTGATGTATTTAGGAGCCTTAGGGACCTTGGTAATTTCCATAATATCATTAATACTTTGAACCTTAGAGGTTTCTACTGCAAACTGTTCATCACCAATTCTAAATATAACTACTTGCACTCGTTCTCCCCCCTTACTTAAAATATCTTCCAATACTCATCTTAAAAAAGTTTAAAATTCATCATATTGTGTTTTTTAACCTACAACTTTTCTTATTGCTTCTAAAACTCTATCAGGCTGGAAGGGTTTAACTATGAAGTCTCTAGCTCCTGCTCTAATAGCATCCATTACCATAGTCTGCTGTCCCATGGCACTGCACATAACGACTTTTGCAGCAGGATCAAATGCTCTTATCTCCTTTACTGCCTCAATTCCATCCATGTCTGGCATAGTTATGTCCATAGTTACTATGTCTGGTTTTTCCTTTTTATATAGTTCTACTGCTTTTATTCCATTATTTGCTTCTCCTATAATTTGAAATCCATTTTTCTCTAAAATATCCTTTATCATCATTCTCATAAAAGCAGCATCATCAACAATCAAAACTCTTGAAGCCATTTTATATCCTCCTCATATTACATATAATAAATTATAATTTTAATAAATTCCAAGGGCATTTAAAATTTTTTCTAAAGAACCAGGCATTGGTATATAGAAGAAATTACCGCTTATTCTCGAACCTGACTCTAAAAACATTGTCTCTATATCAAGTACAAAATCTTCATATTGACCCGATTCTATATAGGTTGTAGATAGTATTGCACCTAACATATCATTGCTGACAGCAGGTACTGAGGGCATAATTAATAAATTGGTAAATCTAGCAATTGCATTCATAAATGAGCTGGAAATAATATTTCCTATTTCGCAAAGCACTGAATTTCCCATGTCACTTATTTCTTCCTCTTTTATTCCTGTAAGAGTATTAATAATATTTAAGGCTACATCCTTTTCAAATACAAATAATATATTTCCAGGTGTATCACCAAGTACTCTTACGATTATGCCTATAACCTCTTCCTCACCTTTTATTCTAGAGAAAATAGATTCAAAGGGCACAATATTTATAGAAGGTACTGTCATATCAACCTTCTTGTTTATAAGCTGTGAAAGGGCTGTTGCTGCATTTCCAGCACCAATGTTGCCTACCTCCTTTAATGCATCTAATTGTACCGGGTTAAAATTAAAAAATTCCATTGCTCCTCCTAAATAAGAGCTGCAACGTCTAGTATTAGTGTTACAAGACCATCTCCTAGAATTGTTGCGCCTATGTATTCTTTTACTCCTTGAAGTGTCTTGCCCAGTGGTTTAATAACAATTTCCTTTTGTCCAAATAAAGAGTCAACGAGAAGTCCAACCACTTTTTCTCCAACCTTAACAATAACTACATAATTTTTACTTGTGGAAACAGCCTCCATTCCAAGCTTTTTATTTACTCTAATAAGTGGAATAACATTTTCATTATAAATAATTACTTCTGTGTTATTTGTCTTTTTAACCATTTCCTCTTTGTAATCAATTACTCTATCTATATATCCAAGAGATATTGCCATTGTTTCAGTTCCTATCTTAACGAGTAAGGCCTGAATTATCTGAAGAGTCAGTGGTAATCTAATTATAAAGGATGTCCCTTTACCCACCTCACTAATAACATCAACAGTACCTCCTAAGGTTGATATTTTAGTTTTTACCACATCCATTCCGACTCCTCTGCCAGAAATGTCAGTTACGACTTCGTTAGTACTAAAGCCCTGAACAAAAATAAGATTTTTAATATCATTATCACTCATTCCATCGGTGGTAATTCCTATTCTTTCTGCCTTAGCTTTAATTGCATTTACATCTAATCCATTACCATCATCCTCAACTTTAATAACAGCCTTTGTTCCTTCTTGATAAGCTATTAGTTTAATTTTCCCTACAGCTTCCTTACCAGCAGCAATTCTTTTTTCTGCGTTCTCTACGCCATGGTCTGCTGCATTTCTGATGAGATGTATTAGTGGTTCTCCTATTTCATCTATAACAGTCCTATCTAATTCAGTATCTTGTCCTTTAATTATAAGGTCAATATCTTTACCAAGTTCAACAGACAAGTCTCTTACCATTCTTGGGAATCTGTTAAATACAACATCCAAAGGCATCATTCTTATTTTCATAACTAAATCCTGTAAATCAGAAGTAGTTCTTGCAACCTGCTCTAATGTTTCATTAAGCTCTCCTACTTTTAAATTATTGCTTATTTGCTCTAATCTTGTTCTGTGAATTACAAGTTCAGAAACCATGTTCATAAATTTATCTAATCTTTCTAAATCAACTCTAACAGATTGATGAGCTTTTTTATGGGCTGAATTTTCTTTAGATACTGTTTTTTGATCAGCTCCTACAGCTTCCATTTTACTATTTGTAGCTTTTGATTTGGAGATATTAGTAATTTCTGCTTCAATGATAGCCTTTGGTTCTATTTTATTTATCATAGATCCGGTATCTTTATTAACTTCTTTGATTTCTACTTTTTCAACCTCTGAAATGTTAATAATATTCTCAAAAATTTCATCTTGACTTTTATTAGATATATAAATCAAACCAAGCTCAAAATCAAAATTCTCATTTTCGATATCCTCTGCAGCTGGTATGGATTTTATAATTTCTCCATTATCTTCAAGACTCTTAAATATCAAAAAGGCTCTTGCTGATTTTAATAAGGTATTTTCACTTAAATGAACTTTAATTTCATAAGCGTTGTAGCCCTTATAAGATGCCTGTTTTACAATATTTATATCATATTCATTTAGCTCTATATTTAGCTTCGAGGCATCTTTATTAGAAGTTTCAGTATCTGAATTATTAGCAGTAATTTCTGCCTGTGGCTCTTCTCCTAAAGCAAGTGCTTCTAAATTATTAATTATTTCCTCAATTGGTGCCTTTTCATCTTTACCTTCGGAGATATTACTTACCATGGTCTCTAACGTATCTAAACATTGAAATAGTACTGTAACAACTCGCTCTGTTACACTTAGTTCACCATTTCTAAATTTTGATAGCACATCCTCCATTTTATGGGTAAGTTCTGCCATTACATTAAAACCCATAGTAGCAGCCATTCCCTTTATGGTATGTGCTACTCTGAAGATTTCATTTAACTTATCAATATTTTCTGGTTCTTGTTCAAGTAGTAAGAGTGACTCGTTTAAGTTTTGAAGATTATCCATTGACTCTTCAAGAAACATAGAAAGGTATTGAGTAGTATCCATTGATTTACCCCCTGTAAATTATCTATAACTTTTTATATATAAAAGTAGACGCTTTTTCAAATCCATATTCCTTATAGTTGTAAATGCTTTCAGTAGCTCCTACAAATAAAAGTCCACCTTTTTTAAGAGAAGCACTAAATTTTCTATAAATCTCATTTTTCACATCTTGATTAAAATAAATAACCACATTCCTACAAACAATTAGGTCAAAATTATTATCGTAGCTGTCAAGAATTAAATCATGCTTCTTAAAAGTAACCATATTCTTTATATTACTGTCAATAACATATTTGTCTCCGAAAACTTTAAAGTATTTATCTAAATTTTCTTTTCTTACATTTTTAATTTCCGAATATGAATACTGACCTGCCCTTGCTCTTTCTAATATTGTACTGTCTATGTCTGTAGCAATAATATTATGTTTTGACATAGGTGTCAATTTATTTAAAATAATTGCTATAGAATACGGCTCAGCTCCAATTGAACATGCAGCGCTCCATATTTTTAAATTTTTATTATTTATTAATAAATCTGTTTCTAGCTTCTCGCTTAAATCTTCAAAAATTTCTGGATTTCTAAAAAACTCAGTAACATTAATAGTTATAAAATCTAAAAATCTCTGTTTCTGTAAGCTGTCACTTTTCAATAATACTATATATTCTTCTACACTATTTACACCTACTCTTGACATTAGGCTTAATATCCTTCTGTGAAGCTGATTAGATTTATATGCTGATAGATTAATATTATACTCTTTCATTACCCACTTTTCAAAATCTAATAAATCCATTTTGCCCCCCTAGTATTCCTATTACGTACGCAAGGATAATTAATCCTGACGCCCCTAAATTATCTATTTGTAACAATTTTGATAATTTGTGATGCCACCTCATCTAAAGGAACCACTAAATCTACCATACCTGTTTCAAAGGTGGCTTTGGGCATTCCATATATTGTACAAGTAGATTTATCCTCTGAAATAGTAACGCCACCATTTCTTTTAACTTCAATTGTACCTTGAGCTCCATCCTTACCCATACCAGTTAAAACAACACTAAGCAAGTGTGGCCCATATACCATTGACGCAGAATTAAATAGCTTATCTACAGAAGGTCTTACTCCCCAGATAGGAGGTTCAGTATTTAAATGAATTCTATTTTGATTTAAAACTTCCATATGATATCCGCCTGGTGCTATATATACAACATCTTTTTCAATAAATGCAGCCTCAGAAGCTTCAAGTACTTTAATCTTACTGTTAGAATTTAACCTGTCAGCAAATGCTTTAGTAAAGCCTGCGGGCATGTGTTGTACTATAAATATTGGTACTCCTATTTTCTCAGGCAGAGCTGTAATTATGGCATATAATGCCTTTGGTCCACCTGTTGAAGCGCCTATAACTACTGCTTCGATTTTTTCATGTATAACTTTATTATAAGGATTACTCTTTTCAACAATCTGTGTATCTATTTTTTCATAAGTTTCAATTTCTTTACTAAAGGCAGTTCTTATTTTCAGCAAAAGTTCATCTTTTACTTTATTAATATCAAGAGAAATTGCCCCAGATGGTTTTGCTAAAAAATCAAAAGCCCCAGCCTCTAGGCATTCCATTGTAAGTGAAGTACTACTCTGAGATACGCTGCTGAGCATTATAGTCTTAATATTAATTTGTCTCCGTTTCATTTCTCTTAATGCCGAAATACCATCCATAATTGGCATTTCAACGTCCAAAGTTATAATGTCAGGATTATGCTTTAATGCCTTTTCCAGCATTTCTTCACCGTTTCTAGCTATATCTATTACCATCATGTCTTGTTCAGAATTAATCATATCTGATATTATTTTTCTCATTAAAGCCGAATCATCTACTACTAAAACTTTGATTTTTATCAAATACATCACTCCATCATATATCTTTAATTCCAAGGCCTACAGTTCTAATTTGGACAGCTCCATTAAGAGTATGAAAAATCATTGTTCTGCCTTTGTTTCCTCCGCAGTCTTCACCTATAATTGGGATAGCAAGTTTTTCAAGGGCCTCCTTTACAGCATTCATGTTTCTGCTGCCAATATCCATCATCATATTTTTATCAGTAAAATTAAACATAGATGCTCCTCCTGCAATTTTTGCTCTAAGATTTCTCTTTAAAGCACCCATGTCTTGAACTTTATCAAGTAAAATTGGAATAGCTAAATCAGCAAATTTTAAAGGATTGTTTACATTGCTAAAGGCTTTACTATCAGGAAGCATAATATGAGCCAACCCACCTATGTATTTTGAGCTATCAAATAATGCAATTCCTATACAAGATCCAAGCCCAACAGTAATTAGCTTATCTGGCGAGCTAGCCACATTTAAATCTGCTATACCAACTTTTATTTCTTTAATCTCCATATTTACTCCAATTAAATTAGTTTCTTTTCTTCCTCTGTTAAAACAGTTCCTAAGTTTAAGAAAATGATTATTTTCTTATCTATTTTAATTAGGCCTTTTATGTATCTTTTTGAAATACCTGCTGCTATGTCTGGAGGTGTTTCAATGGTTTTTGAATTTACATCCCTTACTTCTGAAACAAGGTCAACAATAATTCCTATTTTGTTACTAGCTTGTTTAGCAACTATAATCTTTGAATCTTCTTTAATTCCAGAAAAAGGGAGACTGAATTTTTTTGCCAGGGATATTACAGGTAATATACTGCCTTCATGGTTAATAACACCTTCTACAAATTCCGGTGCATCTGGAAGTTTCGTAGTTTCTTCATACCCCAGTATTCTCTCTACCTCCATTATATCAGCAGCGTAATTCTCCCCATTAACACTAAAAATAACTACCTTAATTTGACTATTCTCCATAAAAACCCTCCTATAATCTAAATCTATCCACTATTAATTCTTGATTATCATTAATATAAGCATGAACATCCTTACAAGGATAGTCTACTGTAAATTCCTTGTTTCCTATATAAATCATAGTATTTACATGTGCTATAGATATTTCTATATGTCCTTTTTCAGATACCATAAGTTTTGTAGTAACTCCACCTAGGCTTCCAACAGTTTTGCATACAATTTCATTTTCTGCTTTTAAGTTACCGCCTCTTACTATGCTTTTGTCATGAAGGAAATAAATACTGCCTTGAGAAGTAATTGAAGAAATATATGCTCCCTTACCTGAGAATATAATATCTCCAGTACTTATAATAGTGGAATCCTGACAATAATTTAATTTAACATTTACTGGTATGGATTTTTGCATTTTTAGATCATCCAAAAGGCTTTTCAAGATATCAATAATCTCCAAAATTTCGCTATAGTGCTTTATTTTAATTGGATTTAGTCCTATAAGTTTATCTTTAATTAACCTTACAAGCTTTTCAAGCTTTACATTTTCATGATTTCTTACCATTATAGACTTTGCAATTACACCCATACAGGCTGAAGGCATAGCCCTAAATTTACTATCAATTAGCACCTTAATAATTTGTCCATCTGAGGTATTATAGCCGAGTAAATTGAATTTCTTTATTTCTTCAATAGCCACAATCATTTCATTTAATAGCTTATAAAGTATTTCAAACTGCTCGATTGCCTTAACCTTTTCATTATCTTCTCCACCTCCAACAATAGTGGAGCTTATAATATTACCATTTATAAATATGTCACCTTTACCACTGACTACAGCACTTTCTACGTTTTGAGATATATTGATGGAATTGCCAGATATTACTTTCATTCCTTCTCTAACACTACCATTAATTTTTATATCACCTAAAAAGCTGATATTGCCAGTACTTATATCTACATCACTATTTAATTCATGTACACTAAAAACGCTGAAAGTATTACTCTTCATGCATGGTTTTCCATCAATTGATGCAATTATGGTATTATCATCTTTTAGCTCAGCACCTTGGCCCGTTCTAAACTTGATCTTCTTAACAGCTTTTGGTTTTAAAACTTCACCAAAAACATCTTTACCTGGAATACCTTCTATGCTATCAATTTTAACGGCAATAACATCGCCCTTATGTATGGCATTTACGGCACCAATATTTTTGAAATCTACTTTGCCGTGAATATCTTCCCTTAATTTTACTATGTCACTGTCAACATCAAATTTGATTTGAATACTTTCATCCTGGCCATCAATGGCTGCCTCACCTTTAGCTATAAGAAGTCTTTTAACTCCATCTTCTAAGGTACACTTCAATAAATTTTCTTCAATAATACCAGTCGTTATTCCAAGACTTGCTAATGCCTCTCTTATTTCACTAGAAGTATACTTTGGAGCCTTTTTGCCTTCTTCATCTAGGAAATATTCAATTGTTATGTACGCCTCTATTTTATTGTTATTAGTATTAATTCTTAAACTCCTGGCATTTTCAATAGGCTTGTCCTTTTTTAAAAGATTTGCATCTTGCACCTATCCCCACCCCTAACAATAATTTGCACAATAATTATTTTTCGTCAATTTCTGCAAAAACTTAATAAGTTTTGACTTGTTTGTTATTATTTATATAATTATCAATATTTATATTATAAGCCCTCATAATATTTTGTACAATGTAATTTGTTGAAGAAGATAATTTAAAGTCACTAATTTTGTTAATTGGTAGAATTTTCGGTGAAGTTCCACTGATAAATGCTGCATCTAATTCCTTCACATCTTTGTAATTAACCTTTTCCTCTTCAAATCTTATTTTTTCAGCTTTACATAATTCAATAATTATTGTTCTTGTTATACCCGGAAGAACATCCTCTAAAGGTGCAGTTATTAACCTATCACCCTTAACCATGAATATATTGGATCTGCTTCCTTCAGTAATGTTTCCTTGCTTATCAACAAGAATCGCTTCATATACATTATTCTCCTCTATAAGCTTATTAGAATATTCTCTTAGCTCCTTATTAATAATCTTAGCATTAGGATTACTTCTTTCCATAAAGCAGAAAACAGTACCTACTCCATTTTTATAATCTTCTTCTTTTGGGTAATGGCTTTCAATAAAAAAAGCATAAAAATTATTTTCTTCTACTAAATCATTGCACAAATTGTTAAATACGATTTTAATATTTCCTTCACTATAATTGTTAATATTTATTAGCTTATATAGTTTATTTTTAAGTTCCTCTTTATCCATCCAGATTTTTTTATTTATTAATGCAGCTGAATTATTAAGTCTTTCTAAATGTCTATCTAAAAATAGAGGTACTTTATCAATTACTCTAATAACCTCATAAAGAGATACACCTTCATTAATAATTTTGTCCATAAATTCTGCATTATTCAAAACATCTTCATTTTTAATAAAATAAGCACCATAACATTCACTCATATTAACCCTCCTGTTGTTCTCTGGGGTATATAATGATTATTAATCATTATGCCTCCTGCTAACTTATTCTACTTCCATTTCAATACCTTGATTTTATCCTGATTTTTTCTATAATTAATTAAATAAGGATTCCCAACTAAATTAAACAAGGGTAAATCAGAAAGCGAATCTGAAAACATATAGGAGTTTTTAAAATCAACTTCTATATTATCCTTTTTAATTTCCTCCATAAGCCTTCTAACCTTTTCATCTCCTTTACAATTCTCTCCGCAAATTTTAGCTCTATGTATACCTTCTTCACTTAAAAATCTAGTGCCAATAACTTTATCCACTTCCTTAATATTATAAAGCTCCTGCAAATAAAACTCTGCTGAAGCGGATATTAAGTATATTCTACAGCCTTCAGCCTTCAGCTTCTTCATTGTATCAACAGCGTCTTTATATAAGATTTTACTTAGTTTTTTTTCGTAAAAATCCTTTACAGAAAGTTTCATATCTTCTTCTTTTATACCATCTATAAATGAAACAAAACATTCCTTTGTTCTTCTTAGCGGAATAACCCTTAATGCATACAATATTCCTGTTAATATTATCCTAGGCATAAAAATAATAAGTTTTGGATTCTTTTTAAGCATAAATTTATAAAACTCAATTAGTGTTTCTCTTTTAGTTAAAGTAAAATCAACATCAAAAATAGCCAGTTTCTCCATATAATTCTCCTTTTTCTTGTCCCTTTTATAAAAAGAAAGACCGCATAAGCGGTCTTAAATTTTATTCCTCATCCTGTAGGGATTCTTCATAATACTTGGAAACTTCTTCGAATTCTGCATCCTCTGGAACTACAAGTTCTCCTTCTTCCCCTACAACTTTAAATAGATATACTGAACCATCATCAGGATTCTGAACTAATATATAGTCCTGTTCCTTATAAGTAAAGCCATCTACAACTTCACAAGATACTACATTTCCATTTTCATCTTCTAGATCAACAATCATTGGTTCATGATCGTGATCATGACCGCAGCAGCAGCCACCTTCTTCATGCTCATGTTCGCCGCAGCCACATGTATCGTCTTCACAACCACAGTTGTGTAATTTATTTTCTTCCATAACTAATACCTCCTTTAGACATTATAATAACATTGTAACCGTTATTTGACTTTTTTAAAAGAGGTTTTTATAAATTTTTTAAACACATTAAAATAAAAGGCTTTGCTATAAGCAAAACCTTTTATTTATTAACTGTTGGTAAAACGACTTAGGTCAGATATTTTAGTAGCTTGCAAGTCTCTTGTAGCCTTCAAGTCTTTCCATTGCATCTTTTTGAGTCTTTTCAAATAATGCATCTGCAGCTTCTGGGAATTGTTTAGCAAGTGAAGAGTATCTTACTTCACCCATTAAGAATTCTCTAAAGTCTCCAGTTGGTTCTTTTGAATCTAAGCTAAATGGATTCTTGCCTTGTTCTTTTAAGCTTGGGTTGAATCTGTAATTAGCCCAGTATCCGCAATCAACAGCCATCTTTCCTTCAGCTTGGCTCTTACCCATACCATTTCTTAATCCGTGGTTAATACATGGTGAATAACCGATAATTAAGGATGGTCCTGGATAAGCTTCAGCTTCAGCTATAGCTTTTAAGGTTTGGTTCTTATCAGCACCCATTGAAACTTGTGCAACATAAACATAACCATAGCTCATAGCCATCATACCAAGATCTTTCTTCTTTGTATTCTTTCCGCTAGCTGCAAATTTAGCTATAGCAGCTGTTGGAGTAGCTTTTGAAGACTGTCCACCAGTATTTGAATAAACTTCTGTATCAAATACAAATACATTTACATCTTCTCCTGATGCTAGAACGTGGTCTAATCCGCCGTATCCAATATCATAAGCCCAACCGTCTCCACCAAAGATCCAGTTTGATCTCTTTATGAAGAAGTCTTTATTTTCATATAAATCATTTAATAATGAAGAATCGCCTTTTTCAGTTTCAAGTAAAGAAGTTAATTTGTCAGCTCTTTCTCTTGTTCCTTCTCCATTTTCAAGGTTATTTGACCAATCCTCAAGAGCTGCCTTAAGTTCTGTACTTATGCTGCCTTGAATTGCTTCATGAGCAGTATTAACTAATCTATCCCTTACTTGTTTTACACCAAGATACATTCCAAGACCAAACTCAGCATTATCTTCAAATAGTGAATTTGCCCATGCTGGACCATGTCCTAAATGGTTCTTAGTATATGGAGTTGCAGGTGCTGATGCTCCCCAAATTGATGAACATCCAGTAGCATTAGCTATCATCATTCTGTCACCAAATAATTGAGTTACAAGTCTAGCATAACCAGTTTCTAAGCAGCCAGCACAAGCTCCTGAGAATTCAAGCAATGGCTGTTCGAATTGGCTTCCCTTTACAGTTAATTTATTCATAGGGTTTTTCTTAGGTGATACTCCCATAGCAAAATCCCAAGCCTCAACCTTTTCTAATTGAGTATCTAAAGGCATCATAACAAGAGCCTTATCTTTAGCTGGGCATATATCAGCACAATTTCCACAACCTGTACAATCAAGTGGTGATACAGATATATTGAACTTAAGTCCTTTTGCTCCAGTAGCATCTTTTGCTTTAAATGTTGCTGGTGCTGCTGCCATTTCTTCATCATTAACAAGTACTGGTCTTATTGCAGCATGTGGACATACGAAGGAACATTGATTACATTGAATACACTTGTCCATTTGCCATTCAGGAACGTTTATAGCGATTCCTCTCTTTTCATAAGCAGCAGTTCCTTGTGGGAATGTACCGTCTTCCATTCCTATGAAGGCACTTACAGGAAGTTTGTCTCCTTCTTGTCTGTTCATAGGGTTAACAATTTTGCTTATGAATTCAGGAACTTTAACAGTAGCAGCAGCTTCTTCTACAGCATTAGCCCAGGAAGCTGGAACATCTATTTTAACTATTGATTCAACACCCTTATCAATTGCAGCGTTGTTCATATCAACAACTTTTTGTCCTTTTTTACCATAGGAAGTTACAACTGCATCTTTTAGGTATTTTATTGCATCATCTACTGGAATAACGTGAGCAATTTTAAAGAATGCTGATTGCATTATCATGTTGATTCTTCCGCCTAGGCCTATTTCTTGAGCTATCTTAACAGCATTTAATGTATAGAACTCAATGTTATTTTCAGCTATGAATTTCTTATAAGAACCTGGTAAGTGTTCTTCAATTTCTTCTGGAGTCCAGATAGTATTTAATAAGAACTTACCACCTTTTTTCAAACCTTCTAATACGTTATATTTGAAAACGTAAGATTGATTATGACAAGCAACGAAATCAGCTTTGTTTATTAAGTATGGGGACTTAATTGGAGTCTTACCAAATCTTAAATGTGAAACTGTTATTCCACCTGATTTCTTTGAGTCATATGCAAAATATCCTTGTGCATACATGTCTGTATGGTCTCCAATGATCTTTATAGCACTCTTGTTTGCTCCAACAGTACCATCTGATCCGAGACCCCAGAATTTGCAAGCCTTAGTTCCTGCTGGAGTTGTATCTATGTCTTCGCCAACTGGTAATGAAGTATTAGTTACATCATCAATTATACCAATTGTAAATCTATCTTTTGGAGTTGATAATTTTAAGTTTTCAAATACTGGAAGAATTTGTGATGGAACAGGATCCTTTGAACCTAAACCATATCTTCCTCCAACTATTACTGGCTCAAATGCCTTTCCATAGTATGCATTTTTAACATCTAAGAATAGAGGTTCGCCAATTGAACCTGGCTCCTTAGTTCTATCAAGAACAGCTATACTCTTAACAGTACTTGGAATATATTTAAAGAAATGCTCTAATGAGAATGGTCTATATAAATGAACATTTAATAAACCTACTTTTTCTCCTTTAGCCATTAAATAGTCAATTGTTTCTTCAATAGTATCACAAACAGAGCCCATTGCTATTATCATTCTTTCAGCATCTGGTGCTCCATAATAGTTGAATAAGTGATATTCTCTTCCTGTAAGCTTAGTCATTTCTGCCATATAGCTTTCTACTATTTCTGGAAGTTCATCATAAAATTTGTTTGAAACTTCTCTTTCCTGGAAGTAAATATCTGGGTTTTGAGCAGTACCACGAGTTACTGGGTGATCAGGGTTTAATGCTCTTCTTCTAAATGCATTTACAGCATCCATATCCACTAAACCTTTTAAATCATCATACTCAAGCATTTCAATTTTTTGTACTTCGTGTGAGGTTCTAAAGCCGTCAAAGAAGTTTACAAATGGTACTCTTCCTTTTATAGCTGCTAAATGTGCTACAGCTGATAAATCCATAACTTGTTGTACTGAACTTTCTGCAAGTAGTGCAAAGCCAGTTTGTCTTGTAGCCATAACATCTTGATGATCACCAAAGATATTAAGTGAATTAGCTGCTAAAGCTCTAGCTGAAACGTGTAAAACTCCAGGTAAAAGTTCTCCAGCCATCTTGTACATATTTGGTATCATAAGTAATAGACCTTGTGATGCAGTGTATGTAGTAGTTAGTGCACCAGCCTGTAATGAACCATGAACAGCACCAGCTGCGCCTGCTTCAGATTGCATCTCCATAATCTTTACGGTTTGTCCAAAAATATTTTTTCTTCCTTGAGCTGTCCATTCGTCAACATGTTCAGCCATTGGAGATGATGGAGTAATTGGATAAATAGCTGCTACATCTGTAAATGCGTAGGAAATATGTGCTGCAGCAGTGTTTCCATCCATTGTCTTCATTTTTTTCATTAAAATACCTTCTTTCTATGTAAATTTTTGAAAGGTGACAAAAAAATAAGTAAATACTTTAAATTACTTACATCTTTATTATATACTTTTATTTCAATATTTCAACATGAATTGTTTCTATTTTTGCTACTTTTCATTTTGTTAAATTTTCATAATAAAATAGAGCCCTCCCTTATTGTGGAAGAGCGGGCTTTTATAAATTAATTTACCTGTATTAACTTTTTTTAATTAACTGTATTAATTTTTTAATATTATCTTCTTATAAATTCCTGTGTCCAATATATTACTCCACTAGAAGTTTTAGCTACTCCAACACCTATTTCATTAAACTGTGGATTTAATATATTTGCTCTATGCCCAGTAGAATTCATCCATGAATTCATTACTGCTTGAGGTGTTGGCTGCCCCATTGCAATATTTTCACCTGCAGCATAAAAACTAATTCCAAAATCATGCATCATTTTAAACGGATCTCCATAGGTTGGAGAATAGTGTGAAAAATACTTACTGTCCCTCATATCTGCTGATTTATATCTAGCAACCCTTGATAACTGCCAATCTGCTGTTAGTTGCTCTAAACCATTTTTGCTTCTTTCAATATTTAACAGTCTAATTACCTCATTTTCTAGAGCTTTAATATCTGCTATATTAGGTACACTTATCTTTTGACCTGGATATATTAGATTTGGATTAGTAATAACTTTGTTAGCATCAATTATTTCAGATATTCCAATTTCAAACTTAACTGCGATTTTCCACATACTATCACCTGGTTGAACAGTATAAGAAATGTTCTGTGCATGAATAGCAGTTTTTGTGCATATTAAAATACCAAAAGTAAATAGAAAGATGTAAAATTTTTTCATAGTTTTTCACCTCTCTATATATTCTGTAAGATTTTTTGTTAATTATTTTTAATTTTAATGGTTATTAAGAAAATATATGCTAAAAATTTATATACTTGCTTTATCTATAACCTTAACAATTAAATCCACTGCATTTGATAAACTACTTTTGGACATATTATTAATGTACTTATTTTTGTTCTTATTAAGTTCATCAATTTTTTCAATAAATAATTTATCCTCTAAATTTTCTTCTTTAATTACCAAACTAAAGCCGCTTTTTTCAAAGGATTCAGCGTTAAGAATTTGATCACCTCTACTAGACTTTGATGATAGAGGTATTAATAAATTTGGTTTTTTTAAGGCTAGGAATTCAAATATAGAATTTGCTCCTGCCCTAGAAACGATTATATCTGCTGCAGCCATATAATGAGGTAAATCTTCATTTACATATTCAAACTGTCTGTAATTTTCTATATTTGAACAATTATTGTCTATATTACCTTTTCCGCAAATATGCAAAATATTATATGAAGATAATAAATCCTTTAGATTTCTTCTTATTAAATCATTAATGTTTTTAGAACCTAGGCTTCCGCCCATTATAAACAATATAGGTTTTTCATAGTTAAATTTACAAAGTTTTAGTCCCTTTATTCTGCTTCCTTCTAATAATTCCTTCCTAATTGGAGTTCCTGTAAGCACAACCTTCTTTTTACTTAACTTATTAACGGATTCCGGGAAGGTCACACAGATTTTAGTACAATATGGAGCAGAAAGCTTATTTGCAAGGCCTGGAGTAATATCAGATTCATGGGCAATTACTGGAATTTTATTTAAATAAGCACCCAGTACAACTGGTACTGCCACAAAACCACCCTTTGAAAATATAATATTGGGTTTTTGTCTTTTTATAATATCATAGGCCTCAAAAATTCCTTTAATTACTTTAAAAGGGTCTGTAAAATTCTTTATATCAAAATATCTTCTTAATTTTCCGCTGGAAATGAAATGATACTCTATATTATTTTCTTCGATTATTCTTCTTTCAATGCCATCTTTTGTCCCTATATATTGTACTTCATATCCTATCTCTTTTAGTTTTGGAATAAGAGCAAGATTTGGAGTTACATGCCCTGCAGAGCCTCCACCTGTCATAATTATCCTTTTGCTACTCAAAATACCATCTCCTATAATGAATTAATTAATTCAGCTAATATTATAATATACATAAGGTATATTTTTGAATATAATTGTGAAAAAATAATTGTGAAAAGCTAGCATTAATTTATAAACTTAACATTCACACCTCTATTCCACTAATATAATTATAACCTTATTGGACAATATAATAACATAAAACATATAAGGAGGTCATACATTATGGCAAGAAATAAAACATTGGTACCAGAGGCTAAGGCAGGACTTGATAGATTTAAAATGGAAGCTGCTAGAGAAGTTGGGGTTCCTTTAAGTGATGGTTATAATGGAGATCTTACTTCAAGAGAAAATGGTTCAGTAGGTGGCCAAATGGTTAAGAAAATGGTTGAAGCCTATGAAAAAGGATTAACACAATAGTTTCTTATATAGAAGGCTTACTTAGTAGGCCTTCTTCCTATTTCATATTTGAAAAATTACTATTCATAATTCTTATAAAAAATAATCTATATTTTTCCTACACTTCCTACAAAACTCTATAATATTATATGCTGCTTTGGATAAGCTATTATTACAAAGATACAAGGAGGTGAATATAAATGGCAAGAAATAAAGCATTAGTTCCACAGGCAAAGGCTGGTCTCGACAGATTTAAGATGGAAGCTGCTAAAGAAGTTGGGGTTACATTAAATGAAGGCTACAATGGAGACCTTACTTCAAGAGAAAATGGTTCAGTAGGCGGCCAAATGGTTAAGAAAATGGTTGAAGCTTACGAAAAGAATCTATAATATACTTAAAGACAAGTAGGAATTTTCCTACTTGTTTTTTTATAAAATAGTCGTTGTCACAGCAGCGAATTCATATAACATATTTTATAATGTAGCTATATATTGGGACCCTTTATATTTGAAATAATTTTACGTATTAAAGTAAAAAAAGGAGAATGCTCTCCTTTTTATTACTTTTGAGATAGGCCTGATACAATTCCTTCAAAGTCTTGAAGGCAATTATCTATATGACCAATCTCTCTTTCTATTTTTTCTTTTATGCTTCCATTTTCTGCATTCCCTGATGCTATAGATAGGCATTGTCTAACATCTTTTAAACTTAATAATGCTCTATCCATATGTTTTCTAGCTTCCTCATTCATTTTAATCACCTCAAATAATTAATTATTTATTACAAATAATATTATGTGCAGAAGTGAAGAAATTTAATTAAGTTTTATGCCAATCTAAAAGCAATAATTTTAATTTGAATAGTTTGTACACCATTAAAGTTATTTAAGTTTGGATAATAGATTAAGTCTAATTTAATCTTCTCATTTTTATAATTATAATTTTCTAATATGTCTAAATAGCACTCACCATAATAAGCTTTTAGAAGGTCCTTAAACTCATCTATTTTGCCAAAACATATTCCATCCATTTTAAAATTTGTATTATCAATTTTGAGACTTAATTTAAGAACATTGCTTTCCTTACCTATAATATATATTTTATCTACTATTATGTTCTTTTCTGCAAAAACTGGTGTTTCATTTCCTTTGCCAAAAGGTTCTAACTTTTCTAAATCGTAAATAAATTTTTCAGAAAGTTTATTTACAGGTATCCTCTTATCAATTCTAAGCTTTGGCATTATATCATCATCATTTAATTTACAATTCTTATTTAATTCATTCCTAAGTAATTCAATATTTTCTTTCTTAATAGATAAGCCTGCTGCCATTGGATGCCCGCCAAATTTTTCTATTAAATCTTTACACTTTAAAAGCTCTTCGAAAAGGTTATACCCTTCAATAGATCTTCCAGAGCCCTTTGGCATTTCTTTACCGGAGGTTATTACTATTGTAGGAACATTATATTTTTCTTTTATTTTACCTGCTACAATTCCAGCTATGCTTTCATGTACATCTTCTTTGTAAATTACCATAACCTTATCATTCTTAAAATTTGTAGTTTCAATATGTTCTATTATTTCTTCTACATCTTTAGTTGTCATATTTTGTCTCTTCTTATTTAGTTCACTTAGTTTAATAGCAAGTTCTTTAGCTTTTTCCTTTTCCTCGCTAAGCAGCAAATCCACAGATAAGGCTGCAGTTTCCAACCTTCCAGTAGCATTAATGCATGGACCAATTTGAAACCCAATAGTTCCAGCATTTAATTTTCTATCCTTTATACCTAAAACCTCCATTAAAGCATCTAACCCAATATTTTTTGTTGATTTTAGACTAATTAAGGCATTTTTTGCTATGATTCTGTTTTCATCTATTAAATCTACCACATCACATATAGTTCCAATACCAGCAATTTCAATTAACTCTAATAAGTTACTTAAATCAATGTTCATTTTATTATATAATGCAGTAGAAAACTTCAATGCTATTCCTGCACCACAGAGAAGTTTAAAAGGATAACTACAATCCTTCTGCTTTGGATTTATAACTGCATCTGCCTGTGGTATGATATATTCTCTAGTCCCTTCCTTATCTTCCACAAAAGAAACCTCGTGATGATCTGTTATTACAACCTTTAGACCTAATTGTTTTGCTAAACTTATTTGCTCAATGGCTGATATTCCATTATCACAAGTTATAATTACTTCTGCTCCTTCTTCCTTTAAACTTTTAATTCTTTCACTATTAATTCCATAACCTTCATTTTCTCTATGAGGAACATAATAACTTACCTTTGCACTACATTTTAATAAAGCCTTATACAAAATCACAGTACTTGTAACGCCATCTACGTCATAATCTCCATATACAACTATATTATTTTTATTTTTAATTGCTTCAATGATGATTTCAATACCCTTGTCCATATCTTTCATAAGAAATGGGTCGTATAAATCATCAAGTGATGCGTTCATAAACTTAATCATATCTTTTTCAGTTTTAATTCCTCTGTTCGCAAGTATTGCTGCTATATTCACATCAATACCTGCTCCTTTTGAAATATCAATAATTGGTGCTTTTGTTTGTCTTAATAGCCATTTCTCCTTCAAAATTCCCACCTCACCAATTTATTATAGCATAATTAATTTTAAATAATAAATATAAGTTAATATCCTAAAATTACCCAGGAAATGTATGTATATAAAAAGACTGTTTCAAAATATTTAAGTAATCCAAAATAATATTTTGAAACAGTCATATGATTTTACTTTTCTTTAAAGATTTCAGTTGACCTTGGAAGAATACCATTTAAATAAGCCAAGATTACACCATAATTTGTTATACTAACATTTTTTTCTTGACACAAATCAACACGAGTCTGCATTATCTTCTTATTAAGCATACATGATCCACAGTGAATTATGAGGTCATAATCTTCTAGATTCTCAGGAAAATCCTGACCCATTTTATATTCAAATTTCAACTGTTTCCCAGTAAATTTATTTAATAGTTTAGGTATTTTAACTCTGCCAATATCCTCATGGGAATGATTATGGGTACAGCTTTCTGAAATTAATATTTTAGAACTCTCATTTAACTCTTTTATCTTTGAAGTACCTGCAATAAATGCATCTAAATCCCCTTTATATCTGGCAAAAAGTATAGAAAAACTAGTAAGCTTAATATCTCTTGGAACAATTTCATTAACCTTTTTAAAGGCTTGCGAATCAGTTACAACAACATCAATATCCTTTAAATCCAAAAGTGCATCCTTTAGCTCAATATCTCTGACTACATAGCTTTTAATGCCATGATCTAGGCAATCTCTTATAAGCTGAACTTGAGGCAGTATTATTCTTCCTTTGGGGGCTTCAGAATCTACAGGAACCACCATTACAACTTTTCCGTTATAAGGGACTAAATCTCCAATAATAGTTTCTTCTACTTCACCTTCACTAAGCCTTTTTATTAGTTCTTCTTTTAATGTAAGGATATTTTTATTATCCTTAGCTGATACATATAGCCCTTCTTTAAAGTTTTCTTTAATTTTAAATAAGTCTTTTTCATCTACTGAATCTATTTTGTTTATAACAAGCATGTGAGGTATATTATACTTTTTAAATTGTTTAATAAAATTAGTATAAGAAATTTCATCGATATCCTCTGCTTCCATAACATAAATGGCGAAATCCGTCTGCTGCAGTACCTTTAAAGTCCTTTTTGTTCTTAGTTCCCCAAGCTCAGTTGCATCATTTAGCCCTGCTGTGTCAATAAATACAACAGGTCCAAAGGGAATCAGCTCCATAGCCTTACTTACCGGGTCCGTTGTAGTTCCCTTCACTGAAGAAACTAGGGAAATCTCCTGACCTATTATTGAATTTAATAGTGAAGATTTTCCGGAATTTGTTTTTCCAAATATAGCTATGTGTTTTCTATTTGCATTTGGTGTTTCATTCATGGCTTCCTCCTTATATCAGGAACACGTGGTAGTCTAACTTGCCGATTACTCATGATTAGGCTACCCGCTAAAGTCCATTTAGGACTTTAAATCATATATTTATTTTCTTATCCAATTAATATTGTCCCCTATGCCCATATCTAATTCAAATCCTGCACTTTTTATTCTTCCTTCAATACACATTCTGCATTCAGCTGCCTCATCCCCTGTGCAAATTTTACCATCATAAAGGGAATATTTTTTTCTAACTGAAGTTGGGGATAAGTTAGGCATAACTACATTAGCTCCTGCCTTTATACCTTCCTCCCTGCCTTTAGGATTAATAGTACCAAGTGCAGTGGTTGCAGGAATTAAGGCACTAGGTAACAAAAGCCTTGTTAAGGCTACCATCAATATTGTCTGCCCCAGGGTACCGCCTTTTTCTTTCGAAAGTGGAGTGTCCTTATGTGGAATAAATGGACCAATTCCAACCATTTCAGGATTTAATTCTTTTAGAAATAGTAGGTCTTTAACAAGGTCTTCATTATTTTGGTTTGGTAAACCTACCATAAAACCAGAACCTACCTGATAGCCTATTTCTTTTAAATCCCAGAGGCACTTAATTCTATTTTCAAAGCTGGCACAAGGATGTAGTCTTTCATACAAAACCTTCGAAGCTGTTTCATGTCTCATTAAATACCTGTCAGCACCAGCTTCGTAATATTTCTTATAGGAATCATAGCTTTTCTCTCCCATTGAAAGTGTCACAGCACAGTCAGAATGTCTTTCCTTAATTTCAGTTATAAGTTTAACAATTTTATCATCTGTAAAGTAATAATCTTCTCCACCTTGAAGTACAAAGGTTCTATAGCCAAGCCTATAGCCGGATTCACAGGCAGATAGTATTTCTTCAGTAGTTAATCTATATCTGTCTGAATTTTTATTTAAGGCTCTAATGCCACAATATAGGCAGTTTCTTTTGCAATAATTGGTGAATTCAATTAACCCTCTCATGAAAACCTTATTGCCATAATATTTCATTCTTGTTTCATGAGACTTTTGTAATAAATATATTTTATTTTCCTCATTTAAATTATTTAATAAATATAAAAGTTCTTCACTTTCTAAATTGTTGTTTTCATAGAGTTTGTCTATAATTGACTTCATTAACTAAATCTCCTCCGTAGAAATAATAGTTATGGCTTATTCAAAAGTTCAATATTATTTCTTAGAACTTATTCTCAAAATAAAAAAAGCTTTCAAAGAAAGAAAAGCTTAAGTCATCAAACATAGCCCCTGCAGGATATCCTGGGCTATATCAAAGCATCCTTCCTTTCAGATTAGATAACTCTTTTCTGTTAGGTTAAATTTTAAAAGAAATATATAACTGTACTTCATTAATATTTTGTATGTTAATATTTTATCAATACCTATTAACCTTTGTCAATTAATTTATAATTATTTATCCGGAAAAAGAAGTAATTATGATTTTGAGCTACGCCATTTTTATTCTTTAAATTTATGGCTTTATTATTTGTATGGATGGCTTGTCTAGCACCTTTATGATTACATCAATAATATCTTCCTCGTTAATATCATCAAAATTGTCAAGTTCCTCATAAAATGTTCCTTGAGATCCATACATTATTTCATTTACAGCCATATATTTACATAATTCTATAGACTTCTCTAATTTTAATTCCCTTTTAAGTCTTAGGGATTTAATGCTTTTCTTAATAAGTTCCTGTGTAAAGGAGATAGTACCGCTTTTTACCTTTTCTAATAATTCATTTATAAGCTGTAAAACTATATCTATATTTTTTTCTGATGTGGATAAATCTATATTAAATATTTTTATACCTTTTTCATTTTTAATTGTACTTCCAATATCATAAACAAGGCCATTTTTAGTTCTAATTAAATCAAATAATAAGCTGCTGGTTCCTTCTCCAAATATACAATTAAATACCTTAAGGGCATTGACTTCTCTTTCATTAAGCTCATGAATAGTATATATATATTTTATCTTAGCCCCATTAATTCCCTCTTTATGTTTTATGTAAATTCCAGTTTTATTTCTTTCATAAAGCTTTAGATTTTTACTAATATAATCTTTATGCCACTTACTATATAAATCTTCTATTAAATATAATATCTCCTCAAATTTTAAGGAGGATACTACTGAAATAACACAGTTATTAGGTCTATAATATTCATCATAAAAGCTTTTTAGCTCTTCAAGAGAAATTCTTTTTAAACTTTCTTCATTGCCAATAATAAGTTCATTTATTCTTCTATGTGAAAATGAGTTATAAAAAAGTTCATCCTCACAATATTGTACTAAATCATCCTTCCAGTCCTTAAGTTCCTCATTAATTATAGAAATTTCCTCTTTAAAGCCTTCTTTCCTGAAAGCAGGCTTTAAGATAATATCTGAATATAATTTAAAACCTCTGTGAAAGTCAGAACTTAAAGTGGTTCCATAGTAAATACAGTATGGATAATTAGTCATGGCATTATTAAACCCGAAAATTTCATCGCTTAGCTTATTTATTTCCAGCTCCTTTAAGGTATCGGTACCCTTAAAAAGCATATGTTCAACTGCATGAGCAGTTCCCAAATTATAACCAACTTCCATATTAGCTCCTGCTTCAAAGCCAATACAGAAGGAGCTTATATTTGAAGGTTTATATTCATAAATTACTTTTAATCCATTATTAAGTACTTTCTTATACATTAAAATTCACCTCTATTATTTCTAATATTGAAAACTCCATTATTAATATTATGCCATATAAAAAATTCCTAGAAAAGCTTCTAGGAATTTACTTTATTCTTCAATAATATAAGGCACTGTAACAACAACTATATTCCTCTTTTTATAGAGCATATTCTTTATGAATAAAGAGGTTTGATTATGAAGTATATTATGCCACCATTTTGTAATTACAAATTGTGTAAGTACAACTGTAACTATATCGCCAGGTTGAGAATCATGTTCCTCAGAATCAATAAAGTTAACTAATGGCTCATAGATATCTCTATAGGGTGAACGTTTAATTACTAGTGGCACACCTACATTGTAGTCCTCCCACTTTTTCTTTAGCTTCTCAGTTGCATCAGTATCAACAGAAACATGGAAGGCAACTATATTGCTTGATATAGTTTTTGCATAATTAAGTGCTTTTAAAAAGGATCTATTTAAGGTATCTACCAAAATAACTACGTGCTGTTTATCTTCAGAAGGAGTAATATCCTTTGGTCTAATGTTTAATGGAAGCTTAAGTTGTTCTGCAACCTTTCCATAATGCCTTCTGATTCTCATCATTACTATAACAAAAGTTGGAATTAATATGAATACTAGCCAAGCTCCATGAACAAACTTTGTAATTCCAATAATTACTACAGTAACAAAGGTTACAAAAGCACCTAATCCATTAATAAAGGCCTTATGTCTCCAACCTGACTGCTTACCCTTTATCCATTTAGTAAACATACCTGTTTGAGATAAGGTAAAGGAAATAAATACGCCTACAGCATAAAGAGGCATAAGTAAATGTGTATCTCCTTTAAATAATATTATCAAAATGGCAGCTGCAGTATAAAGCATTATAATTCCGTTTGAAAAGCTTAGCCTATTTCCTCTTTTAGTAAATTGTTTTGGTGCAAAACCATCTCTTGATATAAAGGATAACAAGAGTGGAAAATCAGCAAAAGCAGTATTGGCAGCCATTATCAATATCATTGCCGTAGTTGCCTGTAGGGCATAAAACATAATATTATTATTACCAAATACTTGCCATCCAATTTGTGCGATTACTGTATACTTTTCACTTGGGACAGCATGATAAATAGTTGAAAGATAAGATAGTCCTCCAAAAATAAATAACACTGTAACTGCCAAGAGTCCAAGAACTATTTTTGCGTGTTTTTGAGCTGGAGCTTTAAAATTTGGAATTCCATCACTTACCGCCTCAACTCCAGTTAACGCTGTACAACCAGATGCAAAAGCCCTAAGAAATAATACTAAAGTTATACTATTTAAGGGATTAACAGGTTCAATAGGTATTATAGGCGCTGGATTATAATTAAAAATAAAGTGTCTAATAACTCCAGTAATAATAAGTATTGCAACTGTAACCATAAAGAGATAGGTTGGTACACCGAATAGTTTTGCTGAATCTTTTAACCCTCTTAAATTACCTATTGTAAGTAATGTGATGATAATTAGGGTAATTATTACCTTATAATTTAATAATACAGGTATTGCGGAGGTTATTGCCGCAGTTCCGGCGCTTGTACTAACTGCAACTGTTAATATATAGTCTATGCATAAGGCTGCTGCAGCCGTCAAGGAAGGGATTGTCCCTAAGTTATCCTTAGAAACAATATAAGAGCCTCCTCCTAAAGGATAATTGTCTATTGTCTGTCTATATGAAAAAACCAATAAGAACAGTAAAAATACAATACACAATGCAGCATAAAACATATATTTATAGGACATTACTCCAATTACAGGTATAAGAACCCACAAAATTTCCTCGCCAGCATATGCTACTGAGGAAATAGCATCACTTGATAGTACTGGAAGGCCCCAAAGAACACTAAATTTTTCGTGCTTTAATTGATCAGTTGTTAATGATTTACCGATTAATAATTTTTTTAATTTTGAAAACATAGTTTATCTCCTGCTTACTTTTTAACATTCTTAAATTATATAGTAGGTAAAGACTATGTACAAACCCTTATCTGGCCATTTTTTCATTAAAAAACCTTGCTATAAGCAAATTATTCATATAAATTTAACATTTGGTTTGATTTCCGTTAAGATTCTCCAGTTATATAGGTTTTCCAATTTATTTTATTATATTAGTTTTACTTCCTTTACAAATTCGTCAAATATTACCAACATAAGACTTACTCCCCTGCCAGCTCTATTTTGCCTTCTTAATTCACTAAGTTTTACATTTTTCTTATTTTTTTTATTACTGATTAATATTATTTCTTTATCTTTCAGACTTGATAAAGCGATTTCATCTGAATTACTAAATTTAATTTGTCCATGAGCAGCGAATATTACCTCATCTTCGTCCTTAAGGCTTATTCCTATTACTCCTGATGCTAATTTCCCCATGAACGGTATATCTTCACTGCCTATTTTTATTGCAAATGCCTTTTGAGTTACGATTAAAATTTCATTAGACATCTCTTCAGATATAAAATCAATAGCTATTAAACTATCCTCTGAAGACTTAAATTTATAGCCTTGAGTAATCTGATAATCCCCTACAAATTCTTCAAGTTTAGTTTTCTTTACTAGTCCTTTTTTACTTATAAAAATAATACTTAGATTTTCAAATGAATTTTCGTAATTAATAATATTCAATATCTTAGTTTGCTTGCTTAATGCTTCACCAAACAAAGTATTTAAACTGATACCCTCTTCTCCTACATTAGCAAATAGTGCACTTGAAAGGTTTAAAACATTTCCATTACTTAGAAAAATTAATAATTTTTCCTGAGAATTTGTGAATATACGTTTATCCTTTTTGCTATTAGTATGATTATGATCGCTGCTTCTTATAACGCCCTCTGAGCTTATGGTTAAGAAAAACTCCTTGAATTCTCCTTCATCTGACAGCCTAGCAGTACTAATTTCATCATTAATAGGCAAACTAATTAATGCTTGTGCAGAAAGGTTTCTATCCAGATTTTCAAGCTTTGGTTCTTTTATTGTAAAGCCTAGCCCCTGCATAGTAGTAACTTTGATAAATTCTTCCTGCCTTTCTTTTGTCATTAAACTTATATTAACTAGAAGCTCAGTATCTTTAAGTTTTATAGCCTGGAGTTTTGAGTAATTAGTAGTGAATTTATCCAATGAAGTTTTCTTAATATTTCCTTTATTGGTTATAAAAATAAGCTCCTTATCATTAGAAAAATTATTCAGAGAATATGCTGTTAATAATTTTTCTTTTGAAAGATCTATAGCTTTTATAATTTGATCTAATCTAACCCCTTTATCCTTCCATTTAAATTCGGGAATTGCATTTCCTTTCAATTGATACATATTCCCCTTGTCGGTAAAAAATATAACTACATCTGTTGTATTTGATTCAAAAACAAGATTTATAGAATCCCCTTCTCTGTACTCAATATCTGCAGCATCTAAGTTTGAACGATTATAGGACTTTAAAGGTATCCTTTTTATAAACCCATCCTTAGATAGTGTAATTATTGTATCTTCTACAATTATTAGTTCTTCTACATCTATTTTAGCTTCTTCATCATCTTCTATTATGGTAGTCTTTCTACCATTGCCATATCTTTCTTTAATTTCAAGGAGTTCTTTTTTTATTACCTTATGGAGCTCCTTTTCACTTTCAAGTATTTTTTTTAGGGCTTTAATTTGCTTTTCTAATTCCTTATATTCCTTTTCAAAGGTTATTATCTCAAGTCCTGTAAGCCTATACAGCATAAGTTCCACTATTGCCTCTGCTTGAAGCTCTGTAAAGTCAAAGGTTTTCATTAAATTGTTTTCAGCATCCTTCTTAGATTTTGATGCTCTTATTAAAGCTATAATTTCATCTAAAATTCCTATAGCCTTAATAAATCCTTCCACAATATGAAATCTTTTTTCTGCTATTTGAAGTTCCTTTTTAGTTCTTCTAGTAATAACTTCCTTCTGATGATTTACATAATGCATTAATATAGCTTTTAGCCCTAAGGTTTCTGGCTTTCCATTAGCAAGAGCAACCATATTAAAACTAATATTACTCTGCAAATCAGTCTTTTTAAATAAATATTTAAGAAGCTTTTCCGCTGCCTCTGCATCTACAGACTTTTTTAGTTCTATTACTGCCCTAATTCCATTTCTATCTGATTCATCCCTTATATCTATTATTCCTTCTAATGCCTTAGTATGCTTTTTGTCTTCAGTCATTTCAGAAATGGTTTGAAGTAACTTAGCTTTTGATTTTCTATAAGGGAATTCTGTGATTACTATTCCCAGTTTTCCACTTTCCAATTTTTCTACCTTTGTTTTTGCTCTTAAGGTTACCTTTCCCTCACCAGTTTCATAAGCAGTTTTTAATGAGTTTTTACCTATAATTATGCCTCCAGTTGGAAGATCAGGACCTTTAATAAACTTTAAAAGTTCACTAGTTGTTATTTCATTGTTTTCTATGTAAGCTAATGTACCATCTATAACTTCATTTAAATTATGAGGTGGTATGTTAGTAGCAAGTCCAACTGCTATGCCAAAAGCACCATTTACAAGCAGATTAGGATATCTGCTTGGCAAAACCTTAGGTTCTAATTCAGTATTCGAGTAGTTTTCTTCCATGTCCACAATATCTTTATCAATATCTCTCAGCATTTCCATAGCAAGTGGAGTAAGCCTAGCTTCTGTATAACGCATAGCAGCAGCACTGTCTCCATCCTGGCTTCCCCAGTTACCATGCCCATCTATTAAAGGCATCCTGGTTGAAAAATCCTGGGCTAATATAACCATTGATTCATAAACAGAGGAATCCCCATGAGGATGATATTTACCTAGAATGTCTCCAACTATTCTAGCTGATTTAAAATAAGGCTTGTCAGGATATGCTCTTAGACTATAGGCTCCGTATAAAATTCTTCTATGAACAGGTTTAAGACCGTCTCTAACATCTGGAAGAGCTCTATCCTTCGCTACCTCAACTGCGTAAGGAAGATAATTATCCGGCATTGCCTCCTCTAAGGGGATTTTTATTATATTATTATCCTTTGGAATATCATTCTTCTTAGCCATGTAATTCAACCTTTCCTCTAAAATTCTGCATACTTATACATGTAGTTTTTTCGAGGTTCAACTACATCTCCCATAAGTAATGACACCATCTTTTCTGCCTTTGCTGCATCCTCAATTGTAACTTGCTGAAGTGTTCTTGTTTCTGGGTTAAGTGTGGTTTCCCAAAGCTGATCAGCATTCATTTCTCCTAGACCTTTATATCTTTGAAGCAGCGCACCTCTTCCTACTTCCTTCTTAACTTTTTCAAGCTCCTCATCACTATAAGCGTAGCGAACTAACTCCCCTTTTTTATCATTTCTATATACCTTGTAAAGAGGAGGTAGCGCAATAAATAAATGTCCATTTGCAATTAAAGGCTTCATATACCTATATATATAAGTCATCCATAAAGTTCTTATGTGATAGCCATCTACATCCGCATCTGACATAATTACTATTTTACCATACTTTAAATCTTCGTCTCTGTAATTTTCAAGTACGCCAGTGCCTATAGCTGCGTTAAAGATTTTCAATTCTTCACTACCTAATACATTTTCCAGCTTTTGTTTTTCTGTATTCATAATTTTACCTTTAGAAGGCATAATTGTTTGGAATCTTCTATCTCTAGCTTGCTTTGCACTTCCACCTGCAGAATCTCCTTCCACAACGATGAATTCGCAAAGAGAGCTTTCCTTCAAGGTACAAACAGCTATTTTGCCTGCAAGAGGTGCTGTTCCTTTCCCTATTTTTTTCTTTTCAGCTTCATTTATTTTTTTTATTTTTTCTCTTCTTTGAGCTGCATCTATGGCATTATTAATAAAAATAGAAGCAGTTTCTTTATTATCTTCTATCCATTCGCTAAATTTTGTATAACATAAATCATTCATCATGGTATAGGCTTCATTATTGCCTAGTTTATTTTTAGTTTGACCTTCGAATACAGGATTGCTTATTTTTATTCTAACAATGGCAGTTAATCCTTCTCTTAAGTCATCACCTTCAAATTCCTTATCCTTTTCCTTAAGCAAATTAAGTTTTTTAGCCCATTCTTTAAATGCTCTTGTCATACCAGTTTTAAAACCACTTTCATGAGTGCCTGCATCTCTAGTGGGAATATTGTTTACATAGCTTGCAATATATTCACTTGTAGAATCAGTAAACTGCATACATACTTCGCCATACAAACTAAGTCCATTAATATCTCTTTCGCCTTCAAAAATAATTGGTTCTTGATGAAGCACACTTTTACTTTCATTTAAGTAGTCAATAAAATCTAAGAGTCCTCTATCTGAATGATATTCTTTAATAATAGTTTCTGTGCCTCTCTCATCTCTAAGCTCTAAAGTTATTCCTTTATTTTGAAAAGCTAGTTCTTGAAGCCTTTCGTCTATAACCTCAAATTTAAATTCTGTAGTAGAAAAGACCTCCTTATCAGCCATAAAGGTTACCTTAGTTCCACTTTCCTCAGTTTTACCTATTACTTTTAAGGTCGTAACAGGTGTACCTGGCATTTTCTTCTTTAACTTACTATCATATGAATACTCAAATCTTTGTTTATAAATCTCACCATTTTGATAAACCTCTACTTCAAGCCATTCAGATAGTGCATTAACTACAGCTGCACCTACACCATGTAGTCCACCAGAAGTTTTATAATTTTTATTATCAAATTTCCCTCCAGTATGTAATTCAGTATATACCATTTCTACTCCAGATTTCTTTTTTACTGGGTGAATGCCTGTTGGTATTCCTCTTCCATTATCAATTACAGAGACACTTTTATCTTTATTTAAACTTATTGTTATTTTATTTCCAAACCCATTTGTAAGTTCATCTATTGAATTATCTAATACTTCCCATAGGCAGTGGTGAAGTCCTTTTGAACCTGTAGATCCAATATACATACCTGGTCTCACACGTACCGGTTCTAATTTTTCTAAGGATGTTAAATCTGTAACATCATAGGTGCTTTTCACCTTACTCTCATTTTCCATCCATACCCCTCCTGCATTTCTCTGTAGCACATAAGGATTATTAATCCTTGCGCCTCCATTATAAAATTCATTGCTTTACTAATTAATTGTATATCATTTTTGTAAAATGTAAAGCAACGTTCTTAGAACATTTGTTCTATTTTAATATATAATTGCTTATAAATCAATAGGCAACCAGCCTCCTTTATGCTGATTGCCTATTCTTTATTCATATCAATTTTATTCCCAATTACACCATATTTCTGGCTCGTACCCTACTGTTGCTAATTTTCCGTTACGTACTATGGGCATCTTATAAAGCTTTGGGTTATTTAGTAAAAGTTCTTCTTTAATACTATCACTTCTAATGCTTTCTATGTTCAGCTTTCCATATTCTTTAGATTTTTCATCAATTAAATTCTTTAATCCAACTGCTGATTTTACACTTTCTAACTCCCTTTTACTTAGTGCCTTTTCATTTAAATCTATAAATTGATACTTAATTTTTCTCTCCTTAAAATAACGTTCAGCCTTTTGTGTATCAAAGGACTTTTTAACTCCGAAAATTTGTATGTTCATTTGCCATTTCTCCTTACATGTAATATTTAACATTATTATTTTACACCAAATTTGTATGTCATAAAGCTGAACTTATTAGAGGAACTAAATAACTTCAACTTTAAACATTTTTGCAATTGTAAATATTATCAATAAAATAGATATGGCTAAAGCAAATATAATTGAAGTACTACAATCTTGAAAAGTAAATTTATTAGCAGCATTTATTAAGTTATAGGGTACAAATTTACTTATTGATTTTATTCCAGCAAGAGGTATAGTTAAGAAATTTACTGCAAGTGTAGTAATTCCGGCTATTAGTCCCTTCTTAGTCAGGGAACTAAAGAAAAGTGTAAGAGCAATATTAAATATAAAATAAACAAATACTAGGGTAATTGCTGGTATTAAGCTTGAAAAGGTTACAATATTATTAGTAAATAAAATAGTAACATAATAGTAATTAACTAAGAAACCTAAAATAGTAAATATAAGTACTGATATTGAGTAACTTAAAAACTTAGCTAACACTATATTTTCCGGGCTTGCACCTTTTGAATAAGGGAAAACCAGCTTTTGATTATTTATTTCATCGCTGAGTGTACCACTAAATATAAACACTATAAATAGAAGTCCTATTTGATTTAGATCCTTGATATAATTTTGCAGCGCAGTTTTTTGTGTAGTTATTAATAATGAGCTTATATCAGCAGGAAGTTGATTTTTTAAAATAGTAGGCAGAAGCTTAAGCATAATTGGATCGAGTAAGGCAAATACTAATATCCCTGCCGCTAGCATAATGAATTTATATTGCCTAATTGATTCCATAAATTCTTTTTTAAAGAATGCTTTAAAGGTCCACATTATTGCTCACCATCCTTAAAAATATATCCTCCAAGTTGCTTTTTCTTAAATTAAAAGAAATAATAGGATTTTCAAAGCTATCCAAGAGCTTTATAAGTTCTTTCTTAGCCATATTCAAATCACTTACATAAACTGTAAGTCCATTTCTGCGTACAGCAGCGTTTTGAATCCAATCAAAATTAAGAAGTTTTTCTTTTACACTAAAACATTCCTGTTCAAATTCAACATCATAAATAGGTTGAATATATTTATTCTTTAGTTCTTCAAGGCCTTCAGATATTATTATCTTGCCCTGGTGGAGAATACTGACTTCATCGCAGACTCTTTCTACATCATTTAAAATATGAGTTGACAGAAATACAGTTGTACCACTTTTTTTCATGTCTTGAATTAGTTCAAGTATTTCCATTCTTCCTTCTGGGTCTAATGCAGAGGTTGGTTCATCTAAAATTAATATCTCTGGCTTGTTAAACATAGCAACTGCAATGCCAAAGCGCTGAATCATACCACCGGAGTATGTCCCTATCTTTCTTCTGGAAGCGTCCTTTAGTTTTACTATATTAAGAACCTCTTCGGTTCTTTCCTTTATTTTTTTACCTGACATTTTATTAATGTTGCCTATAAAATTTAAATATTCAAGGGCTGTCATATATCCATAGAAAACTGGATTTTGAGGCAGATATCCAACTGCTTGAAGAAGCTCTCTTTTATTTTCTTTCATCAGCTTTCCATTTAGGTATATTTCACCGCTATTGTACCCTATTAGCCCAGTTAAGATATTCATAGTGGTAGTTTTACCAGCTCCATTTTGTCCTAAAAAGCCGTATATCATTCCTTTCTTTATTTCGAAGGATATACCTTTTAATACTTCAAGGCTGCCATAGTTTTTTGTTAAATTTATAACCTTCAGCATTTTAATTCCTCTCTCTTCCTATAAGTAAATAGAAAATCGGACCAAACAGATTTATGAAAATAATAATAAGTGCCCAAGCCCATTTAGGCAAAAACTTTACCTTGTCCTTTGTTAATCTATAAAGGCAGAAAGCCATAAGACAAATTTCAATTATAATTACTGGAAGTAAAAGCTTAATTATTTCCATGTTACTCATTCCTTGAAACATAATATTCCTCCTTACTATTCTTTAATAAATTTTATACCTATTTTAAGCAAATCATATTTAATTTGAATTCTTAATGTCTTTTTTTAATATAATTCTAGTAACAATTAAGTAAATTATAAGGGACTGGGGACAGTTAATAAGCCCAAATACCCCCCACAACCAGTAGCCTTTTTCCTTCCTTTTTCTGGCATCTAAAAAAATCCAAGTTGCTTGTGCTATTAACAGTGGAATTACAACTAGTAATATTATTAATATTTTATTTCTTGTCATTGCAGCCCCTCCTTTGCTTTTAAATGTTTAGAAATTGGTATAAGTATAAAAGGCATTAGTATATAAATAATTACTTCTATAACTAAAATGAGCCTTGGATTTAAATTAATAGCAACGGCTGTAACGATAAGTAAAATACAAAGACACAATAAAATAAATCCGAAGAGTTCCAATTTAACCTTTCTTTTATCTTCTTTTATTGCTTCTGCTTTTTCTATAATCTCTAAAATATTTACTTCTATAGGAATATCAAAATCCATTAAAATGTCCATTTTCTCAATAGATTTTTCATATTTATCTGGATAATTGACTTTTTCTAAGTCCATCATATCAAACCCCTTTCTTCAAATTCTGAAGCAATTTGTTTTATAGTGTTATAAAGCCTTGAACGGACTGTTCCCACTGGACAATTTAGTATTTGTGCGATTTCTTCATATTTGTAACCATAATAATGCTTTAATATAAATACTGCTCTTTTTTCATAGGATATGTTAAGCAGGATATTCATAACTTCCTTATATTCCAGGTTATTTATAACACTGTCTTCTAAACTTATTGACCTATCTTCAAGATTATCATTAATCTCTTCAGTAACTTTATTTTTTCGCAAGTAATCTATATAAACATTAGTTGATATTTTTATTAGCCAAGTTGAAAACTTATACTCTGGCTTAAATTTATGAATATTTAAAACAGCTTTAAGCATGCTTTCTTGAATTATGTCCTCTGAAAGTCCTTTGTTTCCTGTCATTTTAATAATATAGCCTTTAAGCATTTTAAAGTTATTTGTAAGTAGAGTGTTAAGTGCACTCTTATTTCCCTGCTTTGCTTTATCTACAAGTTCTAATTCCTCCAACACTCCACCTCCCTTCACATATAGTTTAACGAAATAATAAGCAAAAAGTTCATTAAACTGCAAAAAAATAAAAGGTATACTTAAATTATTTATAATTTCAGTATACCTTCCCTTATAATAAAATATTTGCTAAAATTCTGAGTTCTATAACCTTTCAGTTTTTAAAGCTCTCATAGAGTTTAATACTGCGAGTAATGCTACTCCAACATCACCAAATACTGCTTCCCACATGGAACCAAGACCTAAGGCTATAATGGCTAATAAAATAAGTTTAATTCCTAAGGCAAATATTATATTTTGCATTACTATTGTTTTTGTTTTCTTAGCTATTTTTATAGCTGTTACAATTTTTGAAGGTTCATCTGTCATAATAACTACATCGGCAGCTTCAATTGCTGCATCAGAACCTACTCCTCCCATTGCTATGCCTATATCTGCCCTTGCAAGCACCGGGGCATCATTTATTCCATCACCTACAAATATTAATTTACCCTTAGTGGATTTTTCTTTATATAACAATTCAAGTTTTTCCACCTTTTGATCTGGAAGTAATTCAGTAAACGCTTCATCCACATTAAGCACTTTTGCAATTTCAGTTCCAACAATTTTATTATCCCCTGTAAGCATTACTGTTTTCTTTATTCCTATTGCTTTTAAATCCTTTATAGCTTTTAAAGAATCTTCTTTAACTTCATCGGATATTACAATATAGCCTGCATATAATCCGTCCACAGCAACATGGACTACAGTTCCAATAGTATCTACATATTCATATTTTATATTTTCTTTATCCATTAATTTGTAGTTTCCTGCAAGTATTTCTTGACCATAAGCTGTGGCCCTTACACCATAGCCTGAAATTTCTTCATAGGAATCTATTTTATCTTTATTTATATCATCTTCGCTGGCCTTTAATATAGAAGCAGCAATTGGATGATTAGAATAACTTTCTGCGAAAGCAGCATGTTTTATAAGTTCCTCACTTAAAAAATTATTTTTAGGTTTTATTTCAGTTACCTTAAACACACCTTTTGTCAGTGTACCTGTTTTATCAAACACTGCGATTTCTGCATTGTTTAATGCTTCAAGATAATTTCCTCCTTTAACAAGTATTCCATTTCTTGAAGCTCCTCCAATTCCACCAAAGAAACCAAGAGGTATAGATATAACTAAAGCACAAGGACAAGACACTACTAAAAATGATAAGGCTCTATAAAGCCATTGTGAAAATAAAGCTCCTTCTATAAATAAAGGAGGTATTATAGCTAGCAGCACTGCTGCAAATACAACAATAGGAGTGTAAATTCTTGCAAATTTTGTTATTAAATTTTCTGTTGGAGCCTTCTTGCTGCTGGCATTTTGAACTAAATCAAGAATCTTAGCAACAGTTGAATCCTTAAATTTCTTTTCTACTTTAATCGTTAAGAGTCCATTTTTATTAATTACCCCACCTAAAATATTATCTCCAGCTGAAACTTCCTTAGGAACTGATTCACCAGTTAAAGCAGATGTATCCACCATAGAATTACCTTCTATTACTCTACCATCAAGCGGCACCTTTTCTCCAGGCTTAACAACTATAATATCGCCTATTAAAACTTCTTCTGGTGATACTTTTTTAATATCATCATCTACCTTTAAATTAGCAAAGTCAGGTCTTATATCCATAAGTGCAGTAATAGATTTTCTAGAATGGTCAACTGCCATATCTTGAAATAATTCTCCTACTTCATAGAACAACATAACTGCAACTCCCTCTGGATACTGACCAATTGTAAAAGCCCCTATAGTTGCTATTGTCATAAGGAAATTTTCGTCAAATACTTGACCTCTTCTTATATTTTTTACAGCTCTTAGTATTACTTCTCCTCCAATAATCAAATAACTGATGAGATATAATATTAATTCTATAATATTAGGTAGCTTAAATGCTGCGGCGATGGCAAAGATAACTCCACCAACTACTAATTTTACAATTTCGCCTTTGCTACCATCACTATCTATTTCTTGTTCTTCTTTATCATCCTTTGAATTATCTATCATCATAACCTCTGGTTCAATTCTCTTAACAATTTCATTAACTTTTTCTATAATGGCCTCCTCAATAGCTGGATTATCAATTTCTAGAAAAAGCTTAGTTGATACAAAATCTACTGCAGCTGCTCTAACGCCTTCAATTTTACTAATCTCTCTTTCCATTTTAGCAGCACAGTTAGCGCAGCCTAATCCTTTTAAAATAAATTCTTCTTTATGACTAGAATTAGAATTTTTTAAGCTAATATTAGTTTTATTTTTACTCCCCGATTTTATAGTAATGTTGTCTGCTCTTTTAATTACCTTGTCCATTATTTTCCCTCCCCATTAGGTCTATTACTATTCTGCTATATGGGCCATACCTTGATCAAAAATACTCTTTATATGATCATCATCTAAGGAATAGTAAACTACTTTACCATCTTTTCTGTTTTTTACAATTCTCCCTTGTTTTAATACTCTCAACTGATGTGAAATTGCTGACTGAGTCATTCCAAGCAGTGCCGCTATATCACAAACACACATTTCCGCTTGAAACAAGGCACATAATATTTTAACTCTAGTTGAATCCCCAAGAACCTTAAATAAATCTGCCAAATCATAAAGTGTTTCTTCTTTTGGCATATTTTCCTTTACTACATTAACTATTTCTTCGTGTATAATTAAGCAACTGCAATTTTCTATATTTTTTTCTTCCATGCTCTCATTTCCTTTGCATTAGAATATATGAATATCTGTTCATATATTCATTATATGTGAAACTGCCTAATGGTGTCAATAAAATACTAAAATTTATTCTAATTATTATATATGTTTTCTCTTTTCATTAATAAATATTAAAACAAAAAACAGCCAAAAGTGTTTGCACTTCTAACTGCTATATTTAATATATATTGACAGAAAAATTAGCGACTTGTAAACTTATTTAAGTGGAAAAGATATTTATAAATTAATATAATTTTTATAAGATCAAACAAGTAAAAATTTATCTTATTTAGAGAGGTTAGAAATGAAAAACTTTAATAAAAACATAGTTCTAATAGGTTTATCTGGCTGCGGAAAAACCAGCATAGGGAAAATGATAGCAGAAAAGCTACTACTCCCCTTTTACGATGTAGATGAGTATATAGAAAAAAAAGAAAATAAGTTAATTAAAGATATTTTCCTTTTAGGTGAGGTTTACTTCAGAAAGCTTGAAACAACGGCTATAGAGGAAATCAGTAAAAAATGTCCCATAGTAATATCCACAGGGGGAGGTGTTGTAAAAGTTCTTTCCAATATGGAAACACTTCAAAAAAACTCTATTATTTTCTTTATAAATCGTCCAATAGAAAATATTATTCAGGATATTGATATTTCAAACCGTCCTCTATTATCAGGGGATGTTTCAAAAATCTATAAGCTTTATGAGGAAAGATATGACCTTTATAAAAAAAATTCTAATTTTGAAGTTTTAAATGATAAAAATCTAGAAGATGTAGTAAATAAAATAATAAAATTAATTTAAATCCTATGAAGTAATTGTAGTGCTTTATGAAGATCCTCTAACTTTATCTGACCAGGAGCAGAAAGTTTATTATAAGCTCCAAATGTCACTGCAGATCCAAATATTTCACCTGTAATACGGCTCAGGGCACCCATATCTGACATGGATACTGTAATAATTGGTTTGTCAGCATATTTTTCTGACATTATAGCAGTTGCTTCTAATAATTCTAAGACATCTATTTTATTTTTGGGCATTACAGCCATCTTCAAAATATCAGCTCCCAAATCCTGCATTCTTCTTAAGCGTTTTATTATTTCTTCTTTAGGTGGTGTCCCTTCAAAATTATGATTTGAGACAACGACCTTTACATCTGCTTCATGTGCCCTTTCAAGGATTGTATTTACAGTTTTATCCCCAATATAGGCTTCAACATCTATTAAATCAACTAAACCTGATGCTATTACAGCTTTATTAAGCTCTAAATAGGCCTTTGTATCTATTACCTTTTCTCCACCTTCATTAGCTGTTCTAAAGGTAAATAGAAGTGGAGTATTATTTAAGGCATAAGCCAATTCCTTTAAAACCTCTTCTACCTTCTTAAGGTCAAAGGCATTTTCAAACCAATCTACCCGCCATTCTACTAAATCAACTTTAAGAGCAGTTATTGCAGCTGCCTCATTTAAAATATCTTTCTTTGTCTTTTCAGAAATGGAAACACAAATCTTTGGTACGCCATCACCTATTATTACATCTTTTACTTTCACTTTTTTCATTCTTATCACCTTTAATTTATATTAGAAAGACATTTAACAACTATAGGTATAAAGTTGTTAAATGTCATAAATATTTATTTCATAATTTTACAGATGCTATTTGTAAATTCTACAGGATCATTTATTGGTAAGCCTTCAATTAAAAGAGCCTGGTTATACAATAAATTTGTGTAAAGTTCAAGTTTCACTTTATCATTTTCATAAGCATCCTTTAATGCCTTGTATATATCATGATTTATGTTTATTTCTAAAACTTTATCAGCTTTTATATTTTGATTATTAGGCATTGAATTTAACACCTTTTCCATTTCTATAGAAAGTTCGCCCTCATTTGATAAACAAACTGGATGTTCTTTTAATCTTCTTGAGGCTTTAACTGCATTAACTTTATCTGATAAAATGTTTTTCATGCTTTCAAATAATTCTTTGCTGGCTTCTTCCTCGGACTTTGATAAATTATTATTTTCATCTGCTTCTATTCCTAAATCTCCGCTGGATACAGATTTAAATTCTTTTTCTTTATAATTCATTATCATTTTAATTGCAAACTCGTCAACATCATCTGTAAAGTAGAGAATTTCATAACCTTTATCAGATACTAGTTCTGTTTGAGGAAGTTTTTCAATTCTTTCCTTTGACTCACCTGCTGCATAATAAATATACTTTTGTTCTTCGGGCATTCTTGAAATATACTCACTTAAAGTAACCATTTTCTTTTCTTTAGAGGAATAGAACATTAACAAGTCCTGAAGCACATCTTTTTCACTTCCAAAATCGCTATATACACCGTACTTTAATTGTCTTCCAAAGGAATTATAAAACTCTTCATACTTTTCTCTATCATTTTTTAGCATATTTTCAAGTTCATTTTTTATTTTAGTTTTTATGTTTTTTGCAATAAGTTTTAACTGTCTATCGTGCTGCAGCACCTCTCTAGATATGTTAAGAGATAAATCCTCTGAGTCAACTATTCCTTTAACAAAGCCAAAATAATCAGGCAGTAAATCAGCACATTTATTCATTATCATAACGCCGTTTGAATAAAGTTCTAAGCCTTTTTCATATTCTTTTGAGTAATAATCATAAGGAATTTTTTCAGGTATATATAAAATTGCATTATAGTTTACTGCTCCATCAACACTTGTGTGAATGTGCCTTAAGGGTTTGTCAAAGCCATAGTGTTTTTCTGAATAAAAGTTGTCATAGTCTTCGCTAGTAAGTTCATTTTTATTTTTTCTCCAAATAGGAACCATACTGTTTATGACTTTTTCTACACTAATGTCTTCATATTCTTCTTCACTGCCCTCTTTAAGTCTGCTTTCAGTTACATCCATCTTAATAGGGTATCTAATAAAGTCAGAATACTTCTTTATAATTGATTTTAGTCTATACTCATCGAGGAACTCATCATAATTTTCTTCTTCTGTATTAGCTTTAATTTTCAATAAGATGTCAGTACCTACAGTAGCTTTTTCGCATTCTTCAATGGTATAACATTCTATACCCTTTGATTCCCATCTATATGCCTTGTCACTTTCTAAGGCTCTGCTTATAACAGTAACTGTATCTGCCACCATAAATGCTGAATAGAACCCTACTCCAAATTGTCCAATTATATCATAGCCATCTTTTATTTCATTTTCTTTTTTAAACTGTAAAGATCCACTTTTTGCAATGACTCCAAGGTTTTCATCAAGTTCTTCTTTAGTCATTCCAATACCTGTATCAGAGATCTTTAATATTCTGTTTTCCTTATCTACTGCTACTTTAATTAAGTAATTTTCTTTATCAAAGGTCATAGAGTCATCAGTTAATGCCTTGTAATAAATTTTATCAATAGCATCGCTGGCATTTGATACAAGCTCCCTTAGAAAAATCTCCTTATTTGTGTAAATTGAGTTAATCATTAGGTCTAATAGTCTTTGAGACTCAGCTTTAAATTGTTTTGTTTCCATGAAAATCTCCCCTTCTATTATAAAAGTGCATGGCTATTGCTATTATTATTAATAACATATTTCATTATTAAGATATAGTCATGTAATTTTTGTTAGCACTCTCGACTAACGAGTGCTAATATATAATTGTTATATACCACTTTTCAAAAATAATGTCAATACCTCAAATTTGATTCAAGTACCTAACACTTCAATATTAGCTGATATTTATGCTGATATTTTTTGTAGTAATTAATAATTAAGAAGCATCTACCCTATTGATGCTTCTTATCATATTAATTATTTTATTTAAAATTTTCATTCCTTAGCTTTATTCTTGAGCATTATTGAGAATATTAAACCTACAAATGCAATTGCAGCAGCACAGATGAAAAGCTTGCTAAAGCCGCTATTAATAGTGTTTTGAAAAGTAGTTTCTAATAGGTTTCTGGAGCCTTCTACTTGGCTTAAATAATTAGCCTTCATACTAGCTACAGCTGCATCTGGAGAAACTCCCTTAGGAAGCTTACCTGACATAGATTGTTTTATTGATGGTGCTAAATTGTTTATTATTGAGGATGAAAAGTTTTTAAGCCTTTCAACGATATTTGTTACATCTGCACTTTGAAGACTTGCTAAGGCGTCAGGTGATATACCACTGCTCCCAAGGCTCTGAGCAGGTGCGTTTGCTCCCATGCTTACCTTGGGCATTACAGCCATTAAATTGCCTTGAAGATTTTTACCAGCATCAGAGATAAAATTAATTAAGATATTTGGGGAAATTGCAACACCTATGGATCTTATTAAGGACAAGGTAGATTGAGCTGAAGCAGTTTCATCCTCCTGAACATTGGTCTGTATTAAGTAATTAAGAGGAGTTCCCATAGTAAAGCCCATACCTAGACCCATAAGAGCTAAACCAGCTAATACTATGAAAATTGAAGGCACCTTTACAACTATTAATGCTAAAACTAAAGATCCTAATATAGTACAGGTAAAACCTAAAACTAAAATGAACTTAGCAGAAAATCTATCAATTAATCTGCCTCCAAAAGGAGCAGCAAGTCCAGTGAATATTGCCATTAATGTTACTAAATAGCCGCCAGAACCAGTTTTAATTTTTAATACATTCTCGCAAAACTGTGGAACAAATACTATACCCATTAAACCAGCACCTGTGGTAAAAGCAATTAAAAGAGTAAGCGCTATTTCTCTACTTGTAAAGTATTTCAGATTGATAATTGGATCCTCAGCTTTCTTCTCGATAATTAAAAATACTGGAATAAGCAGAACGAACAAAATTAAAAATGGATATACTTGTGTTGAAGAAAAACTATTAATAAAGTCATGAAAATTTAAATTAGTTATTGGATACATTAAGGATAAAATTAATAAGCTTGCTATAACACTTCCACTAATATCCATCTTCTTAGGAGCTTTTATTACACTTTCTTCTTTAATTAAAAGAGAAATGGTAATTACAATTATAACTATTGGAACATTTATAAAAAATAACACTCCCCAATGTGAGGAACCAGCAAGATCTAGTATTGCAGAACCAAATGTAGGTCCCAGAACATTAGCAATACCGTATATACCGCCAACTAGGCCAAGTGCTCTTCCCTTTTTTTCTTTTGGAAAACTTTCACCTATATAGGCAGTTGCTATTGGCATTATTCCGCCACCGCCTATTGCTTGGATTACTCTTGAAGTTAAAAGTAAGGAATAATTTCCAATATAATTTGAGAAGCCACATAAAAGTGAGCCAAGACCAAAGATAAAAATACTAATGGTGAATAATTTTTTCTTACCATACCTATCTGACAGTTTACCTGAAATTGGCATGGATACAGCATAGGCTAAGGTGTAAATAGTGATTACCCAAACACTACTATTTTGGGAAATAGATAGCGAATTTGCTATAACAGTTCTCGCTGGGGATACTATGCCTGAATCAAGAGCACCTATAAAAATACCAAGCATAAACATAATTAATAATATTTTTTTATTATCTTTCATTTTTTCCTCCTTTTGAACATCGTTCATTCCTGATTAAAAAAAATATCAATTGCTTTAATGAAAAAAATAATATAATACTTTATTAATATTTAATAAATTGTCATTATAATTAGTGAACTATGTTCACTTCGTGAATTTATTATAATCCTAATTTTAAAAATATGCAATAATTATTTTCTTTAAAGTATAAATAAAATTCCCCTAAACTTAAGTCTAGGGGAAAATAATATACAATTTAATATTTAGTTAAAATCTAAAATCACGTTTCCCATCATGTAATTCAGAAAGGTGCTCTTTTGCTATTGCTTTAACCTTCTCATTTGGTATCTTTTCAACTTCCTCAGCAATTAATGCTTCTCCTTTTTTCTTTGTATCTAAAGAAGCATAGTCCTCTAAATATTCTTTGAGTGTCATCAAAGCATTTGGATGACAGCAGTTAGCAATTTGGCCTGATTTTACTAGCTGCATAAATCTGTCACCAGTTCTTCCTTCTCGATAGCAAGCAGTACAAAAGCTAGGTATAAATTTCATTTCTAAAAGCCAATTTACTATTTCATCAAGTGTACGTGTATCATTTAATTCAAATTGAGCAGAATTATCTTCCTCAGCTTCATGTTCAACATACCCGCCGACACTTGTACTTGAGCCTCCGCTAATTTGAGATATACCAAGTTCAAGTACACGTTCACGGGTTTTTTGAGACTCACGAGTGGACACTATCATACCTGTATAAGGTACAGCAATCCGCAGTACAGCAACAATTTTTGCAAAAATATCATCAGCTATAGCGTTTGAAAAATTATCAGGGTCTATATCATCTGCAGGTCTAATACGAGGAACACTTATTGTATGAGGCCCTACTCCCATGGCAGCTTCTAAATGCTCTGCATGCATTAATAATCCTACAAAATCATATTTATACATGTTAAGTCCAAATAAAACCCCTAAGCCTACATCGTCTATACCGCCTTCCATAGCACGATCCATTGCCTCAGTATGATAAGCGTAATTATGCTTTGGACCTGTAGGGTGAAGCTCTTCATAGCTTTTCTTATTATAGGTTTCTTGAAAAAGTATATAAGTTCCTATGCCTGCTTCCTTTATCTTTCTATAATTTTCAACTGTAGTAGCAGCAATATTAACATTTACACGCCTTATTGCACCATTTTTATGTTTTATGCTATAGATAGTTTTAATGCTTTCAAGAATATATTCAATAGGATTATTTTCAGGGTCTTCACCTGCTTCTAAAGCTAACCGCTTATGCCCCATATCCTGAAGTGCAATTACTTCTCTTTTGATTTCATCCTGTGATAATTTTTTTCTTGAAATATGTTTATTTTTATAGTGATATGGACAATAAACGCAGCCATTTATGCAATAATTAGAAAGATATAAAGGCGCAAACATTACAATACGATTTCCGTAAAATTTCTGTTTTATTTCCTTAGCTAGCTTATACATTTCTTCATTTTTATCTTCTAAGTCACATTCTAGTAAAACAGCTGCTTCCCTATGAGTTAAGCCTTTTAAGGCCTTTGCCTTCTCAATAATGCTATCAATAAGCTCAGCATTGTTTTTATTACTTTTCGCATACTTAAGAGTATCATTAATTTCGACCTCATCAATAAATTCAGTTGCAACTTTAGACATACTGTTATACATCAAAACCCCTCCTATTTTATTTATTTTCAGCTTCAGATATTTTAGAATAAACTGTTTTTGTACTTACATTTGGTAACATGCCTAATTTTCCAGAAACAGCGCTTATAACGTCATTTGGAGCATCCATAATAATACTTATAACCTGTATATGCCGTTTTCGATATGGGATTCCCATTCTGCCTATTATATAATCGCTATATTCATGCAGTATAGAATTTAATTTTTCAACTGATCCAGCATTTTCAACAATAATTCCAATAATAGCCACCCTTGTTTCCATTACCAAAATCTCCCTTTCAAAAAAATCCTTGTACCTGGAAGGCACAAGGATAAATAATAAACCGCAGAAATTCCAAAAACATGGACTTCTCCAATTCATAACAAATATTCTCTCGCCTTCTCATTGGGGACTAACCCTTATGCATTCAGCACGATACTTTTTACAATTTACATTTATGGTTAACTACAAGAAAATATAGCACAACCTAAATATCTCATAGTGTACCTGAACATTGTTTATTTTATCACAATCTTTTGTAGAATTCAATGCCTTATTGAAATGATATTTTCCAGAGATATATAGACGCAACAGAACCATAAGGTGAATATATACTTTTATACTCATTAAATTGTTCTATTGTAAGCTCAGAAAGACCATATAGCTTCATGATACCCCGCCTTATTGCAATATCTCCATAACTTACTATATCTGGTCTTTCCATTGAATTAATTAGAAGCATTTCAGCTGTCCATTTACCAATTCCAGGCATTGATGACAACCTCTTTATTACTTCTTTATCTGGGAGTTCGTAGAGCTCATTCAAAATAAAGTCACCCTGCATAATTACATTTGAAATACTATTAATGTATCCTGCTTTTCGGGTTGTCATTCCACATTTTTGGACATCAGTTATTGAAATTTTTAATAGGTTTTCTGCAGTGATTTCACCAAACCTTTCCTGCATTCTTTGCCAAATAGTATGAGCAGCTTTTATAGATATTTGCTGACCTACTATGGCAAAAATAAGAGCCTGGAAAAGGTCGGGAATTATCTCACGTTCTACCTTGCCAAGCCTATCTATAGCCATACCTAGAGTTTTATCTGCTTTCTTTAAATAAGTAATTTCTCTTAATCCATACTCAAAAAACTTAGTTTTGACTGTTTGCATATCATTTTCCTTTTCTAAAAGTTGATTACTTCTCATCCTTCAAGTTAAGATTAAAGCCCTGTTTACGAATAACATTTATCATTTTCTGACGCTTTGGAATAACATTTTTAAATTGGGTAGCCACTTGATCACTAAATGAATCAACTCGTCTGTTCGAATCTCTTAGATCATAGTAAGCATTCATTTCTTTGTCATAATCTTTAATTTCATCTAAATAATTATTAAAGGAACTATATTTATTTTCAAAAATCCTGAGGCTCATATCCATCCTTGGCTTTAACTGTGGATTTTGATTTGGATATCCTATTCCAAGACCAATAGCAGGAAATGTTAATTGAGGTAAGTTCAAAATTTCACAAACTTTTTCTGAATCATTTAAAATACTTCCAAGATATACTGTTCCTAAATTCATTGACTCAGCAGCATTTACAACATTTTGGGCTGTAATACATGCATCAGTAAACGCTGAGAAAAAGCGATCTAAGTCTTTAGCACTTTCATTAAAGCTATTCTTTTCACCAGCTATTTTATAATTTCTGTATTGATCAACAATAAAGATTAAAAGCTCTGGTGCTTTAGCAACATATTCCTGCCCGCATACAGCAGCAATTTCCTTTTTTATAGCTGGGTCTGTAACTCGAATAATAGAACAAGTCTGCATTCCATTTGAGCTGGCAGTTCTTCTGGCAACTTCCATCAAATCGTTAAATTTCTCAGCAGGAAGACTTTCCTCCTTAAATTCTCTTATAGTACGATGTTCTAGCTGCTTTTGAAGCATTATATTTAATTCATTCATTTTATATCTCCTCTGTATTGAAAACTTTGTATATTATAACTATTATAGCACTTTAATTACAAATATATAAATGCTTCACCATATATTTATTACTATACCGATTCATTATGAGTAAAAATAATCCTTTGCTTAAAAACTGCAAGGGATTATTTTATAATTTTATATTTGTGTTTCCTTATTAAAATTAGCTCCAAGTAAGTTTCTCCAAGGCAATGTGACTGCGATACCAATCATCATTTTCTAAAAGCACCTCTGGAGAACCTGTATTTTTAACTCTGCCATTTTCCAATATGACTATAGTATCGCTGGTAATCATAGAGGATAAACGATGAGATATAGATAATATTGTATGGGCATCACTTGCCTTTTGTAGTACAGTTACTATTTTCTCCTCAGTAACAGAATCAAGATTTGCAGTAATCTCATCTAATAGAAGTATAGGTGGATTTGTAACAATAGCTCTTGCAATGGCTAAAAGCTGCTTTTGTCCTTGAGAAAAGAGAGTATCGCTGTTTACCATAGTATCAAAATCATTTTCTAATGAATTTATATAGTCTGTTAATCCAACAAATTCTATGGCCTTTTCTATTTCATCTCTTGTAATGCTTTCATCCTGCAGGCTTACTTGGTCTGCAACTGTTCCCTTTATTATATGAAAGCTCTGATTAACATAGCCGAATATTTTACGTTTTTCTGAATTTGGTATATCGTAGACATCGATACCATTAATTGTAATGCTGCCCTTTGTAGGTTTCAAAATACCCATAATAAGTTTAAATAATGTAGTTTTTCCTACGCCAGTTCTTCCAACAAAGGTTACCTTCTCATTTGGTTTTAAGCTAAGATTAATATTTTGAAGAACATCAGGACCACTTTCATATTGAAAGGCGATATTATTAAAACAAAGCCTTAAATCTTCACCTGCTGGAATTACATCTTCTCCCTTTAGTTTTTTATTTTTGAAATCATCTTCCATTTCACCATAGAAATCATTTACCCTTTTAATTCCCGAAGCTGCCTCTTGTATATCTTGAAGCTCCATTCCAAGGTTCTCAATTGGGTCAAACAAGTTAGATATTAATTCTATAGAAGCTGCAACCATGCCTAGGGAAATACCCAAGTAATTCATCTGCTTGGAGGATAATATTACGATAAAAGCAATAACAACTGCACGAATAAGCTGAATTATAGGTGAGTATATAGAATCATAGAAATTTACCTTTTCAACTGTTTTGTAATTATCGAGTAAATAATTCTTGTAATTATTCTCCATATACATTTCCTTACTATAGGCCTTAATCATCTGGACATTTTTTAAACTTTCAGAAATATGATTATTTACCTTGCCAGTGAGTATTCGGTTTTCAATCTGTGCCTTAAGCATTCTTTTTTGAAAAAGTCGTGTAATACCATAAATTGCAGGCAGAAGCAGCAAAGTTAAAATTCCAAGCTTGCTGCTAAAGGTCCAAATTGAAATTACAATGCCTATAACCTTAAAACAGTCAACCATCATTCCGATAATACCGCTTGAAAACAGTGAATTAATTGCATCAACATCGTTTGTGAATCTGGAAACAACAGCTCCTGAACCGTTTGCCGAAAAGAATGTTGCATTTATTCTACTTAGCTTTTCCATCATTTCTATTCTTATTTCTTTAGTAATCTTCTGTCCCAGTATTGTAATGATAGCCTCTTTTACAAAGTCAAATATTCCAATGAAAAGTAGAACTCCAATATATGTAATTGCTAAGCTAAGCAATTTGTCAGGATTTCTTGGCACAAGGTTATGATCCACAATATATTTTAAAATCTGAGGAGGAATTAAACTTGTAACAACAAAGCCAGCAATAGCAAAGACAAGCAATAAACTTGTTCCAATATTGCTTTGAATTACTTTAATGATGGATTTTTTTGTTAAACTATTCCTCATCATGGTCTCCCCCCTCCGTGAACTGTAAATTAAATATTTCGGCATAAACCTCAGAGTTCTTTATTAGTTCACTATGTGGTCCAAATTCCCAACTCTTATCCTTGTTAAGCAATATAATATTATTTATCTTACTAAAAATAGCTAAACGATGGGAAATTATAATAATTAAGCTATTTTTATAATTATTTTTTAAGTTCTCAATTATTTTCTCTTCTGTCTTCATATCTACAGCTGAAAAAGGATCATCTAGAATTATAATTTTATTTTTATTAAGCAGAGCTCTTGCAAGAGATATTCTTGCCTGCTGGCCACCGCTTAACTTAACTCCGCTGTTTCCAACTAAAGTATTTTCTCCATTTGGCATAGCCCTAAAGTCTTTCTCGAAGCAAACGTCCTTTAAAACAGGGGTAATATCTTGTTTACTTCCCAAGGTTATATTGTTGTATATTGTATCTGTAAGCAGCTCAGGTTTATGACCTAAATATGAAATCATCTGGCTTCGTTCAAATTCTGAATAATCCTTTAGCTCCTTGCCATCTACTTCAATACTTCCCATATATGGATACAGACCTAGTAAAGATAACCCAAGGGTGGATTTACCAGTGGCAATAGCTCCTGTAATACCTATTATTTCCCCCTGCTTTCCATGAAAACTAATATTTTCAATTATATTTTCCTTATTCTCTTCATAAGTGAAGCTTAAGCTTTGCGCAGAAAGTACTGCCGCAGTCTTATTAATATTTACTGAAGTGTCTTTAGTTTTGTATTCTGTCAGATAGGGCCTAATTCGATTCCATGAAATCTGTGACTTTTGAACAGAGTTAAATAATTTTGCAGCTTTACTTGCCTTAACTGCCATAGCTGTAAACATAGTTGCATAAGTTGAAAAAACACCAACGGTCCAGCCATTATTTATAACCTTTAAGCCGCCAAGATAAATTACCATAATTATTCCAAGCATTGCTATTACATTGTATATAGGCTGCATAGAATTTTCTAATATATTGGCTTTAATAGCTTTATTCTGCAAATCTTCCAATTCATTACTGTACTTAGCTGTATTTTTAGCTTCCATTCCATTTACACGATATACCATGGAATTTTCTATAATGTCATAAGTGATATCTGCAACCTCACTGCTTTTTTTGCGAAATTCAATTGAATACTTATAGATAATACTTTTTAATTTTTCAGCAATAAACATTGCAACTGGAATAAACAAAATTGATACCATAGTAATCTTAACATCATAAACTAGCATAGATATTAAATATGAAGCCATGAGAACACCAGTATCAAATATTTCAGTAGTAAACTTTCTCATTCCCTCGGTGCATAGATCAACATCAGAAATTGCCCTTGTCATTAAGTTGCCAGTATTTTCGTTGTTAAGCTCATAGGTGCTTTTATTTATTATGTTATTATATATCATAAGTCTCATGGTGGAACTTGTACTGTTTGCAAACCGCCTTATATAAAATCGCTTAAAGTAACGCAAGAACTGTGTAACTCCTATAAGTAAAACAAATGTAGCTGCAAGTGCTGATACAGAAGATAGTTTTTTCCCCTGTGCAATGGAGTCTATAAGCTTTCCTTGATATATAGGCCCTAAAATAACTGCTATATTGCAGGATATTCCAAATATTATAATGCAGGCCACAACAAATTTTTCTTTTTTCCAATAATTAATAATTTTATTTGGCTGCTTCATTGGTTCTATTTTTAATTTTGACATTACTAATATCATCCCCATATATTACTGCTTTTTAATTAACAATTAATATTATTTAGTATTTAATGAAGTTCCATATACAAAATTAACTCTCTAAGAACAATAATACTCCAATTTGCTGTTTAATTCAATCATTTATACATTATTTTCATTTATAATTACACTAACATACTATTAAATATCTACTTCATTGACCTAAGAGATCTTTTAAGCTATAATTTAAATAAATAGTCTAAACTGCTCAGTGCTCACCGCAAAAGGAGGAAATAATGTGGATAGTGATATTTTGAATCTAGAACAAGCCTGTGACTTTTTAGGTGTAGGGGAAAGAACTTTAATAAAACTACTCCGGGAAGAGCATATTCCTGGTAGAAAAATAGGAAGGGAATGGAGATTTAGCAGATCCTCGCTTATGGATTGGGTTGCATCTGGAGACTCCTATGAATATGCAAATAAAGAAGAAATTTATGAGGCTGTTAAAGATATAAGCGGTAATTGCCACATAATGTTAAATAGCATTTTTCAGCAAGTTGCAGATATCAAAGAAAATCCAAAAATATGCACCTTATTAAAGGATGTTCCAGCGGAAATAGAAATTCCAGATAATGTTACGTTGAGGGTTAGTTACAAGCAAAAAAGAGAAATAGAAAAATTACAATTTAAGTTATTCTGGCCCCTTAAAGAAGAGCATAAAATGATTTCAAGAGAAAAATAAGATTGATATTTTTCCACGTCCACGAAAAACTGCAAATATATTAGTTTTAAACCATAAAAAAACCGGCTAATGCTGCAATAAATCTCATTAACCGGTATACTTTCTTTTTTCTACCTATTATATTATTTCAATTACTTCTACATTATATTTTTCTTCTGGGGCATCAACTTCAACAATATCATAAGCCTTTTTACCTAACAATGCCTTTCCTAAATCCGATTCAATACTAATAAGCATTTTATCAGGATCTCTATCCATAGTGGTTACTAATGTTACTATAGTTTCAAAATCATCTTCAATAAACTTAATTTTAGCTTTACTATTAATTCCTAAGACTGATTTATCTGTATCTTCATCAGCTATTACTGTTGCAGTAGAAATCATAGTTAATAAATATTGAATTCTATTATCATTTTCTCTGTAGTTTGCACAGGCTTCTTTATACTCTGCATTTTCTGACCTGTCGCCATGAGCTGCTGCAATTAATTTTTCCTTTGCAATTTCAGCTCTTTTTACGGACATTCTATAATCTAATTCTTCTCTTAATTTTTTAATATTTTCTTCAGTTAATGTATTGTTCATGATGATACCCCTCCAGTAATATAGTCTACATATAATATATTAAGTTATAAACTATTTATTTCTCTCTTATATTCTGTTAATAAACGTATATTAATATTATATATGAAAAACTAGTAATTCCAATAGTAATTAAGTTTTTTTCTCTTAATAGTAAAAAGGTCTGCAAATGCAAACCTTTTTATTTGAAGTATCATAATTTTATGTTATCTGAGTTGGCTATGCTTCATAGTTAAGCTGCCATCCTATTCCAAATTTGTCCGTTACATATCCATAGCACTTACTCCAAAAGGTTTCTTGGAGTTCCATTCCCACATTACCCTTATCTTTGATCTGATTATATACTGATTTAATTTCATCCATATCATTACTGCTAAACATTAGACTGATATTGTCACCAATAGTAAAAGGCATTCCTGGAGGAACATCTGAAAACATTATAGTACTATCCTTTATCTTAATCTCAGCATGCATTACTAGATTTTTTGTTTCCTCAGTGATAGGGAAACCATCACTTGATGGCATATCACCAAATAACATAATTTGAGGCTTTTCGGTTTGAAAAACCTCAGCATAAAATTCCACTGCTTCACGACAGTTACCACTAAAATTTATATATGCTTTAATTGACATACCTTTCACTCCTTTATTTGTTTTAAATTATTATTGTTCTACATACTTTTTAAAATTATTTAAAATTGACTGCCAACCACTTTGCTGCATTTCAATTGGAGTGCTGCTTTCTGCATCGAATGCCTCAGATATCTCTGTATAGTTATCTTTCGCTGTAAAATATATTCTAACTTTTCTTCCATCGCCTAAGGTATAGGCTATAACCTTATGTTGTTCTACCTCATCATAAATTCCGCCAAAGTCAAACCCGAAACTTCCATCCTTAGCTTCCATTCGTGAAAGAAATTTACCTCCAACTCCTAAATCATTTTCTGCATACGTGGTATGCCAATCCTCAGAGGCGCTGTTCCATTTTTTTATATGTTCTGGTTCCGTCCAATACTGCCAGACCTTTTCAACAGGTGAATTTACGTTTGCTTTTATAGTTATCATTTGCATGTCATTCATAATGTTCACTCCTTTAATTAACTTATTCTTAACGACTATTTCTAATTTCTCTAATGTTTTTGTGCTAAAAATCTATCTTATTGTTTCCTTTATTAATTTCAATATACTCGAGTAAATTAGCAATGTCAATAGTTTTTATTTTAAGATAATCATTATTTGCAACCATACCTACAGTTTTAAAGAAGGCAATATTCGTAAACCATAATTCAAGTGTTAGTTGACAATGCTATTTTTTTCATATATACTTCTGTATGTGCACAACATTATTATTAAAACGGAGAAGAAATTATGGAAAAGAAATCTAATACATTTGAAATTGTATATATGGGGCTCATGGCAGCAGTCATATGTATTCTTGGACCTTTATCAATCCCTATAGGAGTTGTCCCAATTTCCTTTACAAATCTAGCAGTTTATATAGTTATTTACTCACTAGGCATGAAAAAAGGATCTATCAGCTACATTATATATATGTTATTGGGTTTTGTTGGCCTTCCAGTGTTTTCAAACTTTAGTGGTGGTCCTTCTAAACTTTTTGGACCAACAGGTGGATATATTATAGGATTTTTCTTTATGGCGTTAATTGCAGGATTTTTCATTGATAAATACTTTGATAAATGGTATTTTTGCATTTTAGGTATGGTACTAGGAACCGCTGTGTGCTATATCTTTGGTTCCTTCTGGCTAGCATATGAGGCTCATCTGTCAGCAAGTAAGGCCTTTGCAGTTGGTGTAATTCCATTTATACCAGGAGATCTTACAAAAATTTTAATTGCTTCTATTCTAGGTCCTCAAATCCGCCAAAGATTAATTAAAGCAAATTTATATAAGGCATAATAGATTTAAGGTATGAATTGTTATTAATTCTTCATGAAAATTAGAAAGTCATATGGCCTCCATATGACTTTCTAATTGCAATTAAGTAATAAATCATATGGATGCCATATATTTTTATACATTATTTATTTAAAAAATCCAGAGCAAATTGTACATGCAGTGCTGTACCATATTTCATGTAGTCTTCATCAATCTTGAATTTCTCATGGTGTGGGAAGTATATTGCTCCTTTTTCCTCATTTCTATATCCCATAAATGCATAAACTCCTTTTGCATGCTGAAAATAGTAGGGCATATCTTCTGATCCCATATATTTAGGCAAAGATTTATTTTTCCCATCTCCAAAGACTTTTACTGCAGACGTAACTGCCAGTGCTGCTAATTCATCATCATTGTAAAGACTAAGGGCACTTTCTTCTATAACTACATCAACCTTAATCTCGTATGCATTTGCAATTGCCTTGGCATGTCTTTTTATTGCTTCATGAGCTATTTCTCTAACCTTTGGATCAAAGTATCTCATGGAAATGTCAATTTCAGTATATTTTGCAACTACATTTGCCTTTGTACCTCCACTGAACTTTCCCACAGAAAGCACAATTGGATCCTGAGCATTAATATTCTTAGTAACTATCCCTTGAAGATCTGTTACAAAAATACATGCAGGATGGATTGTGTCCTTTGCTAGATGCGGAACTGATCCATGACCTGATACACCTTCGAACTTAACATAAATAGTATCACAGCCTGCCATTCTATAGCCTGGTTCAATATTTACATAGCCTGTTTCTAAATCCGGCATTCCATGCATACCAAGGCAAGCATCAACACCCTCCATACCACCTGCTTCAATTATTTTTTTCGCACCTGAGAAGGTTTCTTCACCTTGCTGAAAGAAGAATCTAACTTCACCTTTAATCTCATCTTTCATTTCAGATAAAATCTTTGCTGCTCCTAGAAGCATGGAAGCATGAGCATCGTGACCGCAAGCATGCATGACTCCTGGATTTTTAGATTCGAATTTCACACCAGATTCCTCTTTTATCGGAAGTGCATCTATATCCCCTCTTAGAGCTAATGTTTTACCATTTTTACCGCCTTTTAATGTAGCTATTAGGGAAGTGTCTCCTGCCTTCTTATATGGTATTCCAAGTTTGTCTAATGCTTTCATAATCTTTTCTTGGGTTTTAAATTCCTGACCACTAAGTTCGGGATTCTCATGTAAATTTCTTCTAAAACTTATTATAAAATCTTCAATAGATTTAGCCTTTTCTAATATATTTGACATTTGAAAAACTCCCTTCTATTATTTTTCACTTATATTTTAACCAAATTCAAAAATAACAATAATTATAAATATCCTTTGTAAACTATTCAGAAAGAATATTAAGCTGCTGCCTTTTGATTATTTTCATTTTCATTTTTCTTAGGTACTAGCACTAAAACAGTAAGTAAAGATATAGTTCCTGCTAGTACGCTGAACCAGTTTAATAAATCAAAGAAGTAATAAGTCATATGGCTGACATTATATCCATATAATTATCAAAAGGGGGTGTAATAGCAAATATAACAGTCAATGAGCATAAAATATGCATTCATAGTTTTATGCTAATAGCTTAATTCTGTAAAAGATGGGGGGTATTAAAATGAAGCTAAGAAATCTTCGTATATTGGCAATTGCAGCAACAATGACTTTAGGCTTAACAACAATTGCCAATGCTGCACCGAAAGTTGATGCAAGTATTAATAAAGACCCTGGCTTTCTACAAAAAGAAGATAACCGTCCAGATCCATTAACAACAAAACAACTTGAGTTAAAAGAGCAAGCCCTTAATGCGAAACTCAATGGTAAAGCAAAGGGAAAAACTCAAGAAGTTGCAAAAGGCCAGTATGTTGAATTGGATCGTGAAGGCGAAGGTGCCATCTGGACTGTCCTAGGAGAGTTTCAAGATCTTAAGCATAACACAATTCCTAAACCAGACCGTAATGTTGACAATTCAACAATCTGGACATCCGATTTTAGCAGAAACTATTATATGGATATGCTGTTCAACGATACATCAGGTGCAAACTCCATGCTCAACTTCTATAAAGAGCAATCATCCAATCGTTATACAGTCAATGGAGATGTTACTGATTGGATTTTAGTTCCAGGGAATGCTGCAAATTACGATGACAATGCCAGTAATGATATTTGGAAATTCCTACAGGATGAGGTTAACGGATGGTATAAACAGCAAAAGGATGCTGGCAAGACTGACGATGAGATAAATGCTTACCTTAGTCAGTTTGATAAAAGAGACCGTTACGATTATGATAATGACGGTAACTTTAACGAACCGGATGGATATATAGATACCTTCCAATCTGTACATGCCGGCGAAGGTGAAGAAGCTGGAGCACCTCCTTGGACAATATGGAGTCACAGCTGGTATGCTTATCAGAATCTGGCCGGAATTGCAGGTCCTTCTTTCAATAAGCTTGGAGGAATCCAGATTGGAAATAGTAATTACTGGGTTGGAAAATATACTGTTCAGCCTGAGAATGGCGGAGTAGGAGTATTTACCCATGAGTACGGCCATGACCTTGGCCTTCCTGACCTATACGACACTAAGGGTGGTGAAAATGGTACCGCTTTCTGGACACTTATGTCCTCAGGTTCCTGGCTGAGCGACGGTACTCAGGATATAGGTTCTATGCCAAGCCATATGGGTGCATGGGAAAAATACCAAATGGGTTGGTTAAATTATGAGGTAGCAGATCCATCAAAAACTAATGCTGCATACAGATTGGGGCCTGTAGAGTTCAACACCAAACAGGCTCAAGCTGTGATTGTTCCACTTCCAAAGAAATCAGTGACTATGAACATCAGCACCCCTTATGCTGGCTCTAATTTCTACTACAGTGGCCAAGGTGATAACCTGGATAATTTTATGTATAAATCCTTCAACTTGCCTGCAGGCGCAGCTCTGTCAGCTAAAGTAAAGTATGATATTGAGAAAGATTGGGATTATGCTTATCTTGTTTATTCAACAGATAACGGAGTTACCTGGAAGAGCCTACAGACAAACATCTCTGTAACTATAGATCCAAACGGTCAGAACAAGGGCTTTGGCATAACTGGTTCCTCCAACAATAAATGGGTTGATTTGACTGCTAACCTACCGTCTGGAAATATCCTTCTAGGCTTCCGCTACTGGACAGATGCAAATACTGGAGGAAATGGCTTAATGGTAGATGACATCAACATTACCTCTTTAGCAACAGATGGTGCTGAAGCAGAAGCTGGCTGGACATTTAAGGGTTTCAAAGTTTCCACTGGTACCGAAAATAAGCTTTATGATAACTACTACATTGCAGAGTATAGGACTTACAAAGGCTACGATTCCTCACTGCAGACTGGCCCATATTTCTTTGGATATACTGGTGATAAGGCAAACAACGTTGATCATTTCCCTTATCAGGATGGTCTCCTTATAAACTATTGGGATACTTCTCAAAAGAATAATAACACAAGTCAACATCCTGGAGCAGGTTTGATTCTTCCAATCGATTCACATTACAAAGCACTTACAAATGTTAATGGTGCTGTATGGCGTAATCGAGTTCAATCCTATGATGCTACATTCTCACTATATCCAACAGACAGCTTAAATCTACATGTTAAAGATGCTTTGTCACCTATTCTTAGCCAACCAGCAGTCAAGGTATTTGACGATAGTATCCAATACTGGGATCCCGCTAATCCACAAGGAAGCGTGAAAAGCCCAAATACTGGTACGATTATTCAAGTACGTCAGCAGAATGAAGGGAATCTACCACCTTTCATGGAAATACAGGTACGCAAGGCAAAATAATACAACTTTGAATTTTTAATTATACTGAAAAAAAGAAGCCTATGCTTTAACTTTAGTTTTAGCATAGGTTTTTATGCTTAATTCATTTTTCACCAGTTACTCAAGCCAATTAGTATGGAAAATACCCTGACGATCTATTCTCTCATAAGTATGTGCTCCAAAATAATCGCGCTGTGCTTGCAATAAATTAGCTGGCAAAACTGCTGTACGGTAACTATCAAAATATGATAAAGCTGATGCAAAACATGGAACAGGAATGCCAAATTGTACTGATTGGGCAACTACGTCACGCAGTGATTGCTGATAGTTTTCAATAATTCCTCTGAAATACGGATCCAGCAGCAGATTTTTCAAACCCGGATTCATGTCATAAGCATCTTTAATACGTTGTAAAAATTGAGCTCTAATAATACAGCCGCCACGGAAAATCATAGCTATATCACCATATTGAAGATTCCAATTATAAGCTTCAGAAGCTGCCCTCATTTGTGCAAAGCCTTGGGCATATGAGCAAATCTTACTCATATATAAAGCCTTTCGAACAGATTCAATAAAAACCTTTTTATCACCTGAAAAAGGTTTTACTGCTGGTCCCTTAAGGATTTTGCTTGCAGCCACTCTCTCTTCCTTCATTGCAGAAATGAACCGAGCAAAGACTGATTCAGTAATCAGTGAAAGAGGAAGGCCAAGATCAAGGGCACTTTGACTAGTCCACTTACCTGTTCCCTTTTGTCCAGCAGTGTCTAAAATCATATCAACAAGCGGCTTCCCAGTTTCATCGTCTTTTTTTGTAAAAATATTCGATGTAATTTCAATAAGGTAACTATCAAGCTCCCCTTTATTCCATTCAGAAAATACCTCATGAAACTCCTCTGCAGATAATCTCAGCGCCTGCTTTAGAAGAAAATATGCCTCGCCGATTATCTGCATATCACCATATTCAATGCCGTTATGAACCATTTTTACATAATGACCAGCACCATCAGGACCTATATAAGTTGTGCAGGGATCCCCATTAACTTTTGCAGAAATATCTTTAAATATGGGTGCAACTAAATCATAAGCTTCCTTCTGTCCACCTGGCATGATAGAAGGACCTTTTAAAGCCCCTTCTTCTCCACCTGAAACACCTGTACCTATAAAATGAAAGCCTAGTTCACTTAATTGTTTGTTACGTCGCTGTGTATCAACAAAGAAAGCATTTCCTCCGTCAATTAATATATCACCTTTATCTATATGAGGAATTAATTGTTCAATGGTAGCATCTGTTGGAGCACCTGCCTTCACCATCATCATTATTTTACGCGGTTTTTCTAGTGAATTTACAAACTCTTCTATTGAATATGTGCCTGTAATATTTCGGCCCTTTGTTTCAGAAATAAGCTGCTCAGTCTTGTCTTTTGAACGGTTGTATACAGAAACAGTATATCCCCTGGACTCAATGTTCATGGCTAAGTTTTTACCCATAACAGCTAAACCAATTACACCAAACTGTTGCTTTGTCATTTTATATCCCTCCCTTAAGACATTTCATTATTCTCCTTTTATATTTTATATTTTCTCTTCTAAGTCTATTTTCTATTATTTTTTATTATTTTATTTATGAAATTTATAAGTTATCTTTTATGTATGGATGCCATTCTATAGGCAATGAATCCATCAAATAATTATGGTTTTCTCCTTGCATTTTCTCATATTCCTGCTTTATGTTTTCATTAGCTCTTTCCATCTCATTCTTTAGTTCCCTAGCGGATAACAAGTAAGAACCAGCTCCCCTAATAATTACTTGCTGAAGGCCATCTGAGGTTGCAACTGTAATATTGTATTTTTTCTGATTGTCATGTGCAAATTTTTCAATAAACTGGTCAGCAGTTTGTGCCTCCTTTGTGTATACCATATGAATATTATGATAGTCGATAATTTCCTCAATATGACCCTTAACGCGATAAGCATCAAAAACAGCAATGATGTGGCAATTCCTAATACCTTGATAATTGCTTAGTAAATCAAGCAATTTCATTCTTGCAATCTCCATATTTTCATCTGCAAGCTCTTTAAGTTCAGGCCATGCATAGATAATGTTATAGCCATCCACAAGAAGATATTCCTCCTTAGTTTCTATCTGTTCTCTGATATGGCTAACAGGCTCAGAATCACTTTTATGAGTTGGTTTACTTCTTTTCCAGGCAGACTTCTTCCCCTGATTAGCATAAAAAGTCCTACTTATAATTTCATCAATCTCCTCTAGGCTTATTAACTGCTCTTTACTATATATAATCTGATTTTTAACTGCTGCTACCTCTAAGTCATCTTTCTTTTGAAAATAGCTTTCAATATGCATATGATCCTTGACCTCATCCCAATTTACTATAAAGCTCGCTCCATGTGTACAAAATACAGAACCTGTTGGATTTACTAGGTCTCTTTCCGGGTCATATCCTATACTTTCAATTACCTCCGCAGTATTATGACATGGTTCATAGCCTTTCAAACTGCAAAACAGCCTCCCAAGACCCTTGGTATAGGCAACGACCTCTTTATGATAATTTTTCATAGTAATAACTGGAGCAATTCCTACAAGAATTGCCATCTCGTCATTTGTCTCAGATATTTCGCAGCTCCCATGCATTTTCTCGATATCAGTCATAGCTCTTCCGACCATTTTCTCAGGCAATTCCAGAGTGAATGTATAATAGGGCTCAAGTACTAATGACTCTGCTTCCTTTAAACCTTGACGTACAGCACGGTAAGTAGCTTCTCTAAAGTCACCGCCTTCTGTATGTTTAATATGAGCTTTGCCAGAGACTAAAGTAATTTTCACATCTGTAATTGCTGACCTGGTTAAAACTCCCCTATGCACTTTTTCTTCCAAATGGGTTAACACAAGTCTTTGCCAGCTTTTAGCTAGAACATCCTCACTGCATTTAGATCCAAACTTAAGCCCACTGCCTCTCTCCCCTGGCTCTAACAGCAGGTGAACCTCAGCATAATGTCGCAAAGGTTCAAAATGCCCTACCCCTTCTACCACATTTTTAATAGTTTCTTTATATACAATTTTCCCAGCATCAAAGGACACCTGAGTATCAAATCGGCTTTGTATAAGACTTTGCAGTATTTCAAGCTGAACCTCTCCCATAATCTGTACCTGAATTTCCTGTAACTCTTCATCCCAGACAATATAAAGCTCCGGCTCCTCTTCTTCAATCTGACGAAGTTTTGGGAGCATTACTCTTGGATCACAGCCTTCTGGTAGAATAATCTGATATGAGAGAACAGGTTCTAGTACCGGTATACCTGAAGCTCCCTCTATCCCTAAACCATCTCCCACTCTGGTTTGATTAAGTCCTGTTACTGCACATACTGCACCTGCCTCTATCTCATTAACTGTCAGGAATTTTTGTCCTGAATATATTCTAATTTGATTAATTTTCTCTTCCCAGCCATCATTCCTTAGGGTGTCTCTAACCTTAAGCTTTCCGCCTGTTAGTTTCATATGAGTGAGTCGATTTCCTTGTTCATCTCTTGTTATCTTAAATATCCTGGCTCCAAATTCATTTGGAAAGGAAGGTATCATAGTATACTTTACTAATGCCAGCATAAATTGTTCAATACCTTCTAATTTTAAAGCTGATCCGAAATAACATGGAAATACTTTCCGCTCTCTAACAGCTTTTTCTATCTGCATAGTTTTAATCTCACCTGCTTCCAGATAAGTTTCCATCATTGCTTCATCACACATGGCAAGCTCATCATAAAAGTATTCAGTACTTCCCCTTCCAAATTCAATGCAGCCGTCGTTCAGCTGCTTTTTTATCTCTTTTATTAACTTGCCTCTATCCGTTCCCTTTTGATCCATCTTATTAACAAATAGAAAAGTAGGTATCTTATACATGTCAAGCAGCCGCCATAAGGTTTTGGTATGACCCTGTACTCCATCAGCTCCACTTATCACTAAAATGGCATAATCCAGTACCTGAAGTGTTCTCTCCATTTCAGCTGAAAAATCAACATGGCCAGGGGTATCAAGTAAGGTAACCTGAGTTTCTTCTATTTCAAAGATAGCTTGCTTTGAGAAAATGGTAATTCCCCTTGACTTCTCTAGTTCATGAGTATCTAAATAAGCATCTTTATTATCTACTCTTCCAAGCTTTCCAATCTTACCACTTAGATAAAGCATACTCTCCGATAATGTTGTCTTGCCTGCATCTACATGGGCTAATATTCCAATGATTAATTTCTTCATAATGTATTTCAAATCCTTTATTTTTAGATGTTTTTTATTTACTGCTTTTCATAGCTTATATTTCCATATTCTATTACTATCATACTAGTAAGATTCTTATTTGACAATTTAATTCAAAATTTATATTAATAAAGCACTACCCTTACAAATGGAATTATGCTCATAACTATCTTATACTTTGGAGCCTTTGCTGCAGCATATTTTTATTTAACATATTTCCTTCTAAAGGGGAAATTAAATCTTTATATGTTACTTTCGTAAAAAATATAAACCATCAGGAAACATAATAGCAATATAAACGAAAGAAATTTTAAATACTAAAGAGGATTCAACTCATACCATTGAATCCTCTTTAATTAATATATATTAATTAAAATAATATTGATGAAGTTATTGTGTTAACTAGTAGGTCCATTATCAACTTTAGTCTCTATGGTATTTTGGATACTTGTAGGTACTGAAGAAAGGAAATCATAACCGGTAAGTGACTCAATATTATCTACACTTGTTCGGTAGTAACCCCATGGCTGACTATTACATGTCTGATCATTTGGCATCAAAACAGATATTACTCTAGTTGAAGTTGTTACTCTACTGACATCATTATTACCGTTAGGCAGCACTACAATTATCTTCCAGGTCTTTGCAGGTACTACAACACCATTCCCTACAGTGGTCTTATACCCATTGGATCCAGCACCTCCGCTTCCATATCCACCAGATATGATATATAACTCATTACCAGCTGAAATGAGCGTGCGTGCATAATTCTCCAAATTTGCCCAGGTAATCTGGTTATTGTTCGGTGCTTGAGGAAGCATATTATCCATGAGAAAAGTTGCTGAATTGTCGGCAACAGTGGCTGTGCGGTCAGCAGAAGGACACATATGTCCTCTATCAAACCCCGAACCAGAAAATTCATCTGCGGCAACTTCATACCACCCTGTTGGAAGAGTGGTGTCTGGGCGGAAATCATCCTGCCTGGGAGCACTTCCAAGATCACCTGAATCCAGATGCCAACTGGTCCAGTTAGGTTCGTGTTTGCTATTATTATAGGAAAAATCATATTGTGTTTTAATCATTAAATAATTATTTGAATTAGATATATCAGTGGTTGCACTACTTGGATTTCCGAGAGTTATATTTTCATCATCACCAGCTGGTGGTGGTGCTGACGGCTCAGCTGGGCTTGAGGAATTCTGAGGATTTATGCTGCTTGTAATATACAGGTCACTTGCATTGTTGTTAGTGTCCCAACCATTTCCTTGACCGGCAACTGTTCCACCGTTGTTGTCTTTGCGTTCTGCACTTGTAGTATTGGAAAGGGTACCCACAGGAGAAGTTTCTGAATCATTTGCAGATCCGAACCCTATAAAATCCACAACATTTGAATCTGTCGATCCAGATACTGTGGTAGTGACTTTTGCTAATGCAACTTTTCCACTGCTTGCGCTTAAGTTTATAGTGCCTGTTACATCAGCAGCAGGTAGGCTGACAGTCCCGCCACCCCCACTTGCTTCTTGGATTAAAAAGTATTTATGGGAGCCAATGCTGCCTGATAAATTGGTTATGTTATTAAATGAACCGCTGGAAGAAGCGTACTGAATAGACCATCCTGTCAAGCTAATGCTGGAGTTTGTAGGATTGTAGAGCTCAATAAAATCATTTTTGTACGACGCACCGCTGTTTCCGCCACCGCCATAAATTTCACTAATAACTACATTAGCTGCAGTGGCAGCTTTTGTGTGTACTTTGGGAGAAATTTCTAAAAAGCTGAGAAATAATACACACACACTTAAAAAAATAGCTATCCTTTTTTTCACATTTTCCACTCCCCTTTTAAATAAGTTTGCTAAAATAATTTATGTATAAGAAATTAAAGCTAGGGCAATGGAGAGCATTGTCTTAATACAATTTTATAAGTATGAAATAACGGGTAGGATAACTGTGTGAATATAAGACTATAGATGATCTGGAATTACAATGATTTATATGAATAACTCCCTTGTTTTGTTATAAATTTTTGTCCATTTATTTTGCTGTTTATTTTTTATCCCCATTAATAATTATATTAAAGAAACTTGTTTCGAATGCATTTAGGATAAAATTTCTATGTAAGGGGATTGATACATTATTTCCCTTATTCCTTCAATACCAATTCGGATTTAAATATTATCACAGCATTTCCAGAAACTTTAACTTGTACAGGTTCTTTTTCTTCCACTTTAACCTCTACCTCAATAATACCTTGCCGATTTATAGCTTCACCTTGCTTCGCCTTAAATCTGAACAAAGAATTATTGTAATTAACAAGATTGTGATGAACGAGATATGCACCCAAAGGACCATTTGCATTTCCAGTAACAGGATCCTCATTAATACCTATTGCAGGTGCGAACATTCTACCATGTATTAGTATATCACTATCTGTTGGATCAACTGTGAAAACATAGTATCCATTACATTGAATAAGCTTGCTTAACTTAGAAAGTGCATTAAAATCTGGCTTCAATGAATTTAATGTCACAATACTTTTAATACCTACCATAACTTTAGAATGACCTGTAGATACAATTTGAATTTCATAGTTTTCTAATAAATCACTATTTTTTATATTAAGTGCTGCTAATAGTAGTTCTTTATTTATGCCGTTAATAATATCACCGAACTCAATTTTCCCTTGTGTCATAACTATTTTATAATCATTATTTGCCTTTATTATATCAACAGGTAAAATTCCAGCACCTGTTTTATGATAAACTCTTGAGGTATTAAGATCATTTTCAACAGCGCGGATATAATGGGCAGCAATAGTTGCATGTCCGCAAATAGGCACTTCATTTGTAGGTGTAAAAAAACGTATAAGAACATCATAGTCATCGCTATTTGAAGAAAATATAAAAGCTGTTTCTGAATTATTAAGTTCTCTAGCAATTTTCTGCATTTCATAATCAGTTAATCCATCTGCATTTGTAATTACTCCAGCTGGATTTCCTGTGAATTTCTCCTTTGTAAATGAATCAATTTGATATAAATTAAATTTTCTTATCATGATTTCCCCCTTAAATATATTTTAAACTTATATATTAAATATTTTTTCTAGCTATTTAGGATAATTAACCTAGGACCCACTTTTAAACAGATACTTACCTAATTATAGGATTTCAACATACCCTTCCGTTCCATGCACGCGAATTCGCTGCCCATCTTTTATAAGTTTGGTAGCATTTTCTACTCCCACAATTGCTGGTAATCCATATTCACGTGCTATAACTGCTCCGTGGGTCATCAGTCCACCAACTTCAGTGACAAGGCCTTTTATGGACACAAACAATGGTGTCCAGCTAGGGTCAGTAAAGGATGTGATTAAAATATCTCCATCTTCTATATCAGCATCCTCCATGTTTAAGATGACACGTGCACGTCCTTCTATAATACCAGAAGAAACAGACAAACCCACAATAGCATCAGTTGGGAGATTACCTCGTTTATATTCACCGTGGAGTATTTCACCTTCAGAGGTGATAACACGCGGAGGAGTTAGCTTTTCATAGAATTTGTACTCATCTTGGCCTTTGCTTATAATTTGATAATCCAGTTTATTTGTACGTACGACTTCTCCAAGTTCTTCAAGAGTGAGATAGTATATATCTTCCATTTCATGAATAACTCCTGCTTGTACGAGTCGTTCAGCCTCTTTCAGTAAAGCCTGCTTATAATAGAAGTAGCGATTAATCATACCATATTTTGGATATTCGCGATAACCTATGAAATTCCGTATTAGGCTGATCATTTGTTTTGTTTCTTTTGCTTTTTGCTCACCATCAGGTAATTGCTTTAATCGATGCAGTAACTCCTGTTCTTTTTTCAAAGCTTCTTGCCGCCCTTTCTCAAATTTCCGATTACCGGCATTAGGCTCAAAGTTTTTGATGTTACTGAGAATCAATGGGACAAGTGTAATTGGTTTTTCGCTCCAGCGGGTTCTAGTAATATCTATTTCTCCGCTGCATCGCATTCCGAATTTCTTTAGATATGCATAGATAGCATTATTAGCCTCCTGTCCACCATTCAACTTAGTCAATTTCTCCAAAAATCTATCATCTTTTACATGTTTTAAATAATCAATTACTTCTGGATAAGGACGTATCACATCTGCCACATCCAATAGCGATAGACCCATTTCCGAAGTAATATTGTTTGGTACAGATTGAGAAAGGATGTCTGCTGAGTTTTTTTCGCCTAACCACTCCATCATTTTTTCATTGATCCATGACGAAGCATTTATAGCAGTCATATATACAGCTGAACTCTTTGGGTCTGATAAAATCCTTTTTAACTCCACTATATCTTCTAGAATAAAATCAATTAAATCTGATCCTGATTTCCTTTGGATGTTTAGTTTTAAATCTTCTAATGATGCTTGACTTCTCTTAATCAAATCAGAAACGATTGCAGGGTCGTTTTCGATTTTTGGCTCAGAATCCCCAGACGGCATAACTTTATTACTTTTACCAAAGCTCTGTTCCTCATTATCATTTGATAAAACTTTTATAAAATCTCCTCGCTCTATTATGGTAATGAGTGCATCTTTCATAAGCGGATCGTGTTGTCCCATGTTATCTAATAACTTTTTTCTGCTGTCAGGCGAAACTAGCATTTGTGCTACATCAACAAATAACCTTCCACCAGCTTTAAACCTTGGTCCAAAAGATGTTAATTGGAATATAGACATTCCTAGCGGTTTCAAGGGATCTGTCATCATTTGTTGATGGCCAACAGATATATAGACGTGTTTTTCTTCATCGTTATCATTTGCTTCAGGGATGGGGTATAAAGTAGTGATTGGACGACTCTGGACAATATAAAATGTATCATGAACCAAACACCATTCGATGTCCTGGGGGCAGCCGAAATGTTCTTCGATTTTTCTGCCTATGTGCGTGAGGTCCAAAATCTGTTCAGACCTCAGCACTTGCCTATTCTGCATCTCAGGCTCAACCTCCTGTGCTTTCGTACCGCCTTTCTTTAAGGCATAAATAGCCAGTTTCTTGGTGGATATCTTCTTATGATCAACCTTGCCGTTACGCACTTTATAGTTATCAGCATTCACCAGTCCGGAGACCAAAGCCTCACCAAGTCCGAAGCTGGCATCAATGGATAACACCTTCCTATTAGAAGTGACGGGATCTGCAGTAAACAAAATTCCTGACACCTCTGGAAAGACCATCTTCTGAACAACCACAGATAATTGGACTTTACGGTGGTCGAAACCCTTTTGAATGCGGTAAGTTACTGCCCTCTCGGTAAATAGCGATGCCCAGCACTTACTGATATGCTTTAGGATTGCATCCCTTCCGATTATGTTCAAATACGTATCCTGCTGGCCGGCAAAGGAGGCTGTCGGTAAATCTTCTTCAGTTGCGCTGGAACGCACGGCATAGGCATCTTTTTCACCAAACTTTGTGAGATTACCAGTGATTTCTTCTGCTATATCCTCAGAAATAAATATTCTTTCGATGAGTAGACGGATTTTCTCACTAATTTCACCAACTTCTTCTCTATCTTCTACTCTTACCTGAGATAATTCATCTAATAAACCATTAAGTTCCTGATTATTTCCAATTATCTTTTTATATGCTTCTGTGGTAACGCAAAAACCGTCCGGTACTACGATTTCTCGAATCTTAGATAATTCCCCTAGGTTGGCGCCTTTCCCCCCCACCATGGAAAGTTTTGTTTTGTCAATTTCCTGAAAGTTAAGCACATATGAATTCATACTCATACTCCTTCCTCTTTTTGGGTGAAGCAATTCTCTATGAAGTAATATCTGCTCCTATAATACACATAATAAGCGTAAATTATAAGTCTGTAATTTAAAAATTTCATATGATATAATAGAAGTGGGAGGAATGAAAATTCCCCCAAACTTTTTAGTCTGAGGGTAATAAAACACACTTCAATATACTAATGTACTTATCTTCTATTCCTTGCAATTACAAATCCAATACCATTGGATCAATATCATAAACTTCATCCACCCTGACTATTACATGAGTTTCTTCTATGTTTGTGATGAGGCGCACTGCCCCTTACATCGCTGTTATTAAATAAATTAAATCCTGTATTTTTTCCAAATCCCAAAACAAAAACAAGAATAAGTATCACAAATATAACATTCTTAGAGTTATTATCTGTTTCTGAAATAAATCCATTTAATATATCCATTTCTTACCCTCCAATTTTTAATATTTTTAACAAGTTATATTACATGTGTCATCAACCAATTATTATTTAAAACAGTATGCTGATATATCGTAATATCGTAATATTATAATATAAAGATTAATATATAAATGTGCATAAAATTATTTATTGTTTTTGAGTAAAATGTTTATACATTAAACTAACGCTGCCTCGTATTGCTTAAGGCGTATCCCCAATGACAGCCTTGGCATCCTCCGACGCTGGTACGGAAATCTTCTTACTCTTTTATCTCTATAAATAATTCATAGGCTTTTGCTCTGGCCTCATTAAATATCTCTTCGCCCAATTTAGTAATGGAATAATACTTCCTTATCTTTCCCTCTACATTTCTATCTTCAACTTTTAAAACACCATTTTTTTCTAAATTGTGAAGTATAGGATATAATGTGCCTGAACTAATTTCGTATCCATGTTCGCTAAGCTCTTCTATCATCCATGAACCATAGAAAGGTTCTTTTTTAGCATGATGTAATATGTGAATATGAATAAATCCTAAAAATAGCTTTCTCATAATTTGCTCTTGCATTTAAATTCCTCCTATGATATCCTTTTTTATAGTATCTAACATCAATATCGCGTACCGTTATCGATATTAGCTATTATCATAATATTTTATCAGTTGAACATACTACAGTCAAGAAAGGGATTCTTTATAAGTTATTAACCATTATGTCAGATAACTTTTTTAATTTTCTATACCTTTAATTTAATATGAAAAAGAATAATTTATTCATTTAAATGATATTTATAGATTGGAGTGAGCATTATGCCCTTATTAGAATTCCAAAATACATTTTTTATTAATGATAATAAAACTATACTAAAAGATATAACAATTTCAATTAATCAAGGAGATTATATCTCCGTTGTGGGACCGTCAGGAAGTGGTAAGAGCACATTTCTTAAACTTTGCTGTCACCTGATAAGTGCAACTGAAGGAACAATACTATATAAAAACAAGTCTATTATGGAACATAATCCTATGGATCTTAGGAAGGATATTGCATACTGCTTTCAAACCCCATATCTTTTTGGCGAAACTGTTATGGACAATGTTTCATTTCCATACCACTTAAGAAATATTAAAGTAGATTTAAAAAGAGCAGAAGAACTTTTTTGCCAATTTAACCTTGATAAAGAATATTTGAAAAAGGACATTAAAAATCTATCTGGAGGCGAAAAACAGAGGATTGCACTTATAAGGACATTATTGTTTATGCCCGAAATATTACTTTTGGACGAAGTGACATCTGCACTGGATGTTGATAATACCTTAATAGTTGAAAATGTAATGAAATCATTAAGCCAGAATGGTACAACCATCATTTGGGTAACTCATAATCCTGAGCAAAGTAAAAGAAATGCACACAAATTACTAACTATTGAAGCTGGCGAAATTAACTCATTGGAGGTGCTAAGATGAGTGGCGGTAGTAATTTAATGAATACTTCATCACTTTTAATTTCTTCATCACTAGTACTGGTATCATTACTTTTTTCATATTTTCAAAAATTAAAATTAGAGAAGGAAATTGTAATTAGTGTAATAAGGGCTATAGTACAATTAGTTATTGTAGGATATTTGCTTAATTATATATTTGGCTTTAAAAGCCCAATTTTTACGACCTTGCTGTTATTATTTATGTCTTTTAATGCCGCATATAACGCCGCCAAAAGAGGAAAGGGTATTAAGAATGGATTGTCTATATCATTTATATCAATAGCTGTAGGAACTATAGCAACACTAGCTATTCTTGTATTTTCCGGTGCAATAAAATATGAGCCATATCAAATTATCCCTGTTAGTGGTATGATTATTAGTAATTCGATGGTGGCTTTGGGACTTTGTTACAGGCAATTAAGTTCGGATTTTAAAAATAAAAGAGAAGAAGTTGAAACAAAGCTTTCCCTTGGTGCAGATATTTTACCCTCTTCTATTGAGATAATCAGGAATTCTATAAAGACTGGCATGCTGCCAACAATTGATTCTGCAAAGACATTGGGTATTGTATCACTGCCCGGTATGATGACAGGTCTTATACTTGCAGGCACTTCACCAGTTGAAGCAATTAAATATCAGATAATGGTAACCTTTATGCTGCTTTCAACTACCTCAATATCTTCTTTTATAGCATGCTATTTGTCCTATAAGGGTTTCTTCAATAAAAGAAAACAGTTGGTTTAATAATAGTATTTAGAAACATTTCATATAAGCAGAATTCATAATGCCCATATGTTGGATTTCTCGTCCAGCATATGGGCTTATTTTTTATCAATCATTTCAATATAACTTATAAAATATACTTATTAAAATAAACTCCTTTACTTATACCCTCTTTAAATTACCTTGATAAATTCGCTAAATCTTCTAGAGACAATTTAGTGATGATTTTATACCCTTTATCTCGTCCCAACGGATTTATAACTACCGTTCCCATATCTGGAATTTGACCCAAACCAATTCCCTGTGGAAAACTGTGGGAAATAATTACCTTATTACTTCCTTGAAGGGGTTTGATTTCTAATTGAGATTGAAGAAAGTCTAATATTCTTTTCTGTTCTACACTAGACAAATTTCCACTTAGACTATAGATTTGAAAAAGAAATGGATCAATTTGAGCATTGGCTCTACCAAAAGCTAATTGGCCCGTTTCTATGGCTCTGCAAAAGGGGCTGGTTATAATAGGATAACTAACTGGAATCCCCAGCATCTGAAATATTTCTCCATAGTAAATCGCCTGCCTTCTTCCAACTTCAGAAAGATTTCTTTGGGTATTACAGTAACGAAAATTTAAATTAGGCTGATCCTCTCCAACTGTCGCCTCCCCATGCTTAGCATATAATATATATCCTCCACTCCTAAGTAAATTTAATAACGAGCTATTCAAAGTAACTTCTCCTTCTACGCATACTTTCTTTATTACTACTAATATATGATATTTACTTTAAATTGCTCAAGTTTGCAATGCTAATATTTGAAAAGTTTAATTAGTACGTTTCTCTGTCCCTAATACATATTCAGGCCCTCGCATCCATAACATCATTTAATTTTTATTCAACTTTATCAACATTTTGGAGAGGGCATTTCTATTGCCTCAAGATAAGTATTATTACCTTAGTTATAAAGCCAAGTAGTACTAATAGAACAGTTCTAATCATATTCATTTAAAAGAAAAGAATATGAAGGAGTGTAAAGTTAGTTGGTAAAAGTTAAAGTTAGTTTACGGCCCATTGTTAGTAAGATAAATATGCCAACTGTTTTGAAAACAGCTATACTTCCGGGCGACTCAATGGAAAGATTATTTATTGCGACCCAGGTAGGAGAGATTTTTTACATTGGAAATGGAGTTGTAAGAACTTTCTTAGATATACGCCCGCGAATCTTAAAACTAGGTTTTTCTGGTGGTAAATATGATGAACGTGGACTCATAGGGCTGGCGTTTCATCCTCAATTTAATTATAATGGTCTGTTTTATCTACATTATTCAGTAGCTGGAACACAAGGTCCAGGTGCTCTTCCTAGTTCAGAAGTTTCAAGACAAGGTCTTCCTGAATTTTTTAAGCCTAACCCCTGTGACCCTAGGACCTTAAACCAAAAGTGGATAAATAGAGAAATTCGATATGATCATATTGATACAATTGAAGAATGGATTTTTGAGTCTAATGGCCAACATCAAAAACGCAGAACATTACTTAATTTAAGAAGACCATTTTTTAATCATAATGGTGTCAATAGCTTAAACTTTTCACCTGAGACAGGAAAACTTGTTTTAACAACCGGAGATGGTGGCTCAGGCTATGATCCATTTAATTCAAGTCAGAATGATATGGAAATCGCCGGTAAAATAATTGAAATTGATGTAGCTAAGAGTACATTTATCAATAATCCACCAGTTGTCACACGTTTTAATGAACTACCTGTTCCTATTCATGAAGCGCTTTCTGTAATTGCCAAAGGAGTTCGAAATATACCTGGTATTTCATTTCAAAGATTTTATAACCAGTATATCAAGTACGTAGGAATTGTGGGACAGGATCTAGTAGAGTCAATTTTTTCATTCGTTCATTATAAGCCAATACCGGTTACTCAGCTTATTCAAGCTTCTTTAATGAAATCCGAACCTGACCAAGAAGGATTTATTAACTTTGGCTGGCGAGGGTGGGAAGGTGCTTTTCCTACGACCATTATAAGGGACTGCTCTGCATATAAAGCTTTGGATGAGGAAACACTTGCTTATTACAATGATGCAGTAAAAACTTCAACCCATCGTATTCCCCCTCTAATCAGCTATTTTCATAAAGATCCTAGGCCAGATAAATTTGGAGCAACTGCACTTACAGGAGTCCAACCATATATGGGAAATGAAATTCCCGATTTAACTGGAAGCGTTGTGTTTACCGATTTTGCCCGAAATGAAGGATCAAAGCCTCCTGTTAGAGGGGTTTTAGCTTATACCAGGGCAAGAACAGATTGTAAACTAAATGATTTTAGTGTTATTGAAACCGACTATAATTTTGGATCTCAATCAGCTTATTATACTAGTTTGGGAACGAATTTGAATCAAACCAGACTATATTTAGGGGTTTATGGCTCTATGAATGTGACCGATTTTAACCAAGGTACTATCTTTCAAATTGTTCCATGATTCATAAATTTTGAAACTGATTTGATGTAAATGATGAAAGAGTTTAATGGAGGTATATAAAAGACATACCTCCATTGCTTTCTGACCTTTTTCATATGGCAATTCTCTCGTATTTATATTAAATGGGTGACCATATATATTTTACTTATAAGAAAAGACGTGAAAGTCATTGCTCTCACGCCTAAATTCTAAGTTATCTTTCAAATATACTGCAATGGAACCACTTCTAGTTGTTTTTTCGTTGTAACAGTACTATTGATTCCACATGCGGAGTATGTGGAAATAAATCCATCAATACCACCTTTTCAACCTTATACCCTTCCTCAGTCAATAACTTTAAATCATTAACTAAACTCTTAGGGTTGCAAGATACATAGATAATTTCCGGAGCCTTAAAATCAATAACATATTTTAAGGCTGTTGGATGAACTCCCGGTCTTGGCGGGTCTAAAATAATTATATCTGGCTTTTCCTTTATGGTTTGAATTACCTTAGCCACATCTCCTGCAATGAAATTACAGTTATTTAGGCCATTTAATTTAGCATTTTCATTTGCAGCTATTACTGCTTCTTCGATTAATTCTATACCAATGACCTTTTTAGCATTTGGGGCTACGATTTGGCCTATAGTTCCAGTACCACAGTAAAGGTCAAAAACAGTTTTAGAATCTGCATTGCCCATAAAGTTTTTAACTAAGCTGTATAGCTTTTCTGCTCCCCTAGAATTTGTTTGGAAGAAGGACATTGGGCTAATTTTGAATTTTAATCCTAAAATTTCTTCTATTATGTAGTCTCTACCATAAAGCACTTCTAGACTATCAAAAGCAACCATATCAGAAAGAGAATCATTAATGAAGTGAATTATACCTGTAAGTTTTCCTTCGTATTTTATGGCTTTAAGCTTTTCTGTAAATTCGGTAAGGTCGAAATCTAACTGTGAGGTTGTGACTAAGTTAATTAATATTTCTCCTGTATTTTTTGCTTTTCTTATTACCAAATTTCTTAAATATCCTTCATGCTTTATTACTTTGTAATAAGAGAGTTTTTTTTCTCTAAAATAATTTAAAACAGCAGATAATATTTTTCTAAAATCCGTGTCAACAATTAGACAGTTATCAACTGTTACTATTCCAAAGCTTCTACCCTTTAAATGCATCCCTAAAGTAAGCTCTCCACCCTTTTCATAATCTCCAAAGGTGAACTCCATTTTATTTCTGTAGTTAAATTCTTCAGGGCTTTTTTCTATTCCAAGAAATTCAAAGTCTTTTATTTCACCAGCATCTAGAAGCTCCAGTACCTGCTTACTTTTAAGTGCTAATTGCTTTTCATAAGGCACTTCTTGATGAGTGCAGCCACCGCAGTCATCATAATGAGGACAATTTACTGGGATTTTATAATCAACATCTTCCAGGATTTCTACAACCTTTGCTTCAGCATAGACTGATTTTACTTTGCTTATTCTTCCTTTAATTTTTTGTCCTGGAAGTGCATTTTTTACATAGACTTTTTTGTTTTCTAAATTAGCAATTCCCATCCCTGGAAACTCTGTACTATCTATATTAAGCTCATATTCCTTGCCTGTTTTCATAAAATACCTCCAAAGTAATTTCAAATGTCACATTAATTTCATAACATTAATATTATGCAATATCAGCTTTATAAAGTAAATAAAATCTTTTATTTTTATGAGTAAATGCATCTTGAATAATATGCTAACGAATTAGATATACCTATAATATAATTCTGAATTATTAATATTTTTGCACTATAATTTGTAACAGTTTATTAACACTTTTGTACCAGTATTGTCATAAATAAGTCCTATACTTTAAACTGCGAGAAGTTTGGGTTGTAAGTTTTATTAATATCTATCAAATGAAAAATATTAGTGATTTCACCCTGCAGAATACAAACATGGAGGAACGTTTTTATGAAAAAAGCTAAAAACATTCTTATAAATAATTTAGATATTATTTTATTTTTTATTACCTTAACTATAAAAGTGTTGTTATATGGCAGACATATTCAAGAAAATTACTTTAAATATCAAACCATTATTATTCCAATAGCATCTTCAGTATTGATTCTAATAAGTTTTCTTTTACTCTTTAAGAAGAGAAGCAGAATTAAGGCAATTTTAATCTTGGATATTTTTATAAGCTTAATTTTAATTTGTGATATTAATTATTTCAGGTATTTCAAAGATATTCCTACCATATCCGTGCTTAGAAATGGTCTAATGCTTGGAACAGTTAAGTCCAGTGTTGCTAGTTTATTTAAACTTAGTGATTTATTATATATAGCCGATATAATTTTGTTCTTTGTTATTAAAGAATTAAATCTAGGTAAAGGCTTTAATGAAACAAAACTTAGACTTAGATTATGTTCCTTTGTAATTTTGCTTATTGCAGGAGGAGCCATAAACTCAATTTATATTTATAAATTATCTGTTGAACAACCACGGCTTATTACAACAATGTTTAATAGAATATATATAGCGACTGACCTAGGAATACTGGATGCTCACGGCATAGATATATATAACCAATTTTCAAATACAATTGATAGGCATTCAGCCTTGCCACAAGAAAAGGAAACAGCTATTAAAACCTTTATTGAAAGTAATTCCACTGTACAAACTAACAAGTTGTCAGGTACTGCTAAGGGAAAGAACCTTATTATGATTCAAGTTGAGGCACTGCAGCAATTTGTAATAAATCAGAAGATTGAAGGTCAGGAAATTACGCCAAATCTTAATAAATGGATTAAGAAAAGTGCTTATTTTAATAACTTCTTCTATCAGATTTCTTCAGGCGGAACCTCTGATGCAGAGTTTATGACCAATAATTCCCTGTACCCATCTTCTTCAGGTGCTGCCTATTACATGTATGCTGGAAATGAATTTAATTCCCTTGGAACCTCTTTTAAAGCTGAAGGTTATAGTACTGCTGCTCTCCATGGCTTTAAAAGCACCTTTTGGAATAGAAATGTCATGTACAATGCAGAAGGTTTTGATAACTTTTACAGTGATAAAGATTATAATATAGATTCTAAGGTTGGACTTGGACTTAGTGACGAATCCTTTTTAAGGCAATCTGTAGATAAACTTAAGGCAATGCAGAGTCCTTATTATGCTTTTTTAATCACCTTAAGCAGCCATTTTCCTTTTGATGACCAAGCGGGTTATGGGGATTTTAATGTAGGCAAATACAATAACACCTTGATTGGTAATTATATTCGAGGAATACATTATACTGACAAGGCTCTTGGAGATTTTCTAGACACCTTAGATAAAGAAGGAATACTAAAGGATTCTATAGTTGTTTTATATGGAGATCATAATGCAATTCCTAAGGAAAATGAGCAGGAATTAGCTGACTTTATGAATATTAAGGATATGAACGATTTGCAGTGGTCTATGCTTCAAAAGGTTCCAATGATGATTCATTTCCCTGAGGATAAAAATGCAGGTACCTATAATAAATTTGCTGGCGATATGGATGTTTACCCAACCCTTAAAAATTTATTTTCTCTAAAAAGCGGAGATACATTGGGCAAAGACTTATTTAATTCAAAGGATGAAACTGTAATTTTTAGAAATGGCTCCTTTACTGACGGAAATATCTATTATTATTCTCCTACTAATACTTACTATAATATAAAAACTGGTGCGCCCTCAGCTGAGGATGATAATCTAAAAGCAAAAAAAGACAATGCCCAAATGCAGCTTGAATATTCTGATGATATTCTTAAGCATAACTTAATTAAGAAATATAAAGACAGTATTAATTAATTTAATGGCATCAAAATGAGTTATTATTTATTGCTACAATAAGTAATAACTCATTTTGATGCCATTTTTACTGATTTTTTTCATATTAAGTAGAATGTCTTTTAATTCATTAATTTTATAAATTAAATTAGACTACTTTAGTAAAACATGTTAAAATATTTAGGGAAATTATTAATTTCAGGCAGGTGTAAATATGCTTTATAATCTTTCGTTAAACCATGATTTTTTAATTAAGCTTTTAATACTATGTCCATTAGGATTTTTGGCAGCTTTAGTAGACTCCATTGCAGGTGGTGGTGGTTTAATTAGTGTTCCTGCCTATTTATTAGCTGGGGTTCCTGCGCATCTAGCACTTGGGACGAACAAATTTTCATCTACTGCTGCTTCTTTCACAAGTTCTGTGAAATTTGCACGTTCCGGTAAAATTAATTTTGAGATAATGAAATACTTAGCACCATTAACCTTTGTAGGTGCAGTTTTAGGAGTAACCTCAGTATTAAAGGTAGATCAAAATTTTCTTTCTACTCTAGTTTTAGTTTTAGTGCTGTGTGTTGGTGTATATAGTATTTTTTCAAAAACCATTGGTTTGGAAGATAAATTTGTGGCAATAACAAAAAAAACCATTATGTTAGGAATGCTTTTGGCACTTTCACTAGGTTTTTATGATGGTTTCTTCGGACCTGGGACAGGCTCCTTTTTGATCTTCGGACTTATTAATATATATGGATTTGATTTTGTTAAGGCAAGTGGAAATGGAAAGTTTTTAAATTTCATAAGCAACATTACTTCACTTTTGTTATTTGCTATAAATGGACAAATAAATTATATGTTAGGTATCCCTGTTGCTATATTTATGATTTTTGGAGCAAGAATAGGTACAGTACTTGCATTAACTAAAGGAGCCAAGCTTATTAAGCCTATATTTGTAACCATGTCTTTAGGAGTTGCAGTAAAAATGCTATATCAAATGTTTGTAAAATAAAAAGTTTCATAAATTACAAGGGGGCAGCTTAACCAATAGTAAAGATGCCCCCTATAAAAACTATTTAATTTTATCTATGTAATTTAGTAATCCTTATCTTCAATGCATAATTATATATTTATACTTTTTTATATTATTTTTCTTAATTTATCCCCTTCATAATCTTTTATTAATCTGTTATTTCCTTCATCTTTTATTAATAATCTAACAGTGTTTTCTTTAATCTTTAATACCTTCCCTTTAAGCTTTGTCCCAATTACATTAACAGGTGCCCCATCTACAAGCTCATAAACTAAATTACTATTACAGTAATTGCAGTTTTCCTCACTATTTATAACCCTTTTACAATCATTACAATAATAAAGTTTGTTCATTTTAATACACCCTTTCAAAGCATAATTACAGCAAAAAAACCTCTCATAAATTTAAATACTGCATTGTATAATATATTCTATATTTTCAGACAATTTCCTTCTTTAATGAGAAATTTAATAAAAAAACCTTAGGCAATTTTCTACCTAAAGTTCTCTTCTCTGACTATATTAATTACTTCCTTTATGCTATCAACAGCATATTCTGGATTATAACTCATAATTTTATCTATGGGTAACACAGTATATTTTACTAAGCAGGTTTTAGCCCCGGCATTTTTGCCGCAAAGTATATCATAGTGACTGTCCCCTATCATTAAGGCCTCATTTGGCTGTACCTTTAGCAATTCACAGGCTTTTAACACTGGTTCCGCCTCTGGCTTATGCTTTGAGGTATCCTCCGGAGTAATAATTACATCCATTTTATCAAATAGATTAAATAGCTTTAATCCTCTTTCAGCTATTAATTTTCTTTTAGATGTCACCACTCCAACTTTTATTCCTAATGCCTTTAGTTCTGAAAGAGTTTCTTTTGCGTCGACTACTTCTTTAGCAGTATCATCATGAATAGATTCATTATATTTTATATATGTATTAAGCAATAAATGAGCATTTTCTTTATCATATCTTGCTAGGGTATCAATTAAGGGTTCCCCAAAATACATTACAATTTCACTTTCAGGTACATCAATATTAAGTTCCTCCTTAAAAGTATGTTTAAAGGATTCAATTACAAGGTTATTGGTATCAATAAGCGTACCATCAAGATCAAATAATACTGCTTTTATCATGCTTACATCCCCTTTCACATTTTACCCATTAATTATATTATGATAATTTAATTAATGCAAATACAAGCCCATTTAATAGCTTACTTAAGTTTAGCTTAAAAAAATACGCCAAGAGAAAGATCTCAGCGGCGCATTTTTGCTTTTATTAATGTGGCAGTAATATAAATCTTAATATGAATAATAGTGCTAGAATATAAACAATTGGATGAACTTCCTTTTGCTTATTAGTGGCAATTTTAACAATAGGATAAAATATTATTCCTGCTGCAATACCATTAGCTATACTATAGCTAAAAGGCATAATTGCTATTGTAAAGAAAGCAGGAAGAGCTTCTGTAAAATCGTCAAAGTTTATCTTTGTAACTGCACCCATCATAAGTACACCTACAATAACTAGCGCTGGAGCAGTTGCTTCAGCAGGCACTATTCCAACAAGACCACTAAAGAATATTGAAAGTATAAATAGTATACCTACTGTTAGTGAAGTAAGCCCTGTTCTTCCGCCTTCAGATATTCCTGAAGTAGATTCTACATAAGTTACAATAGTACTCGTACCTAGAATTGAACCTGCAGTAGTTGCAACTGCATCTGAAAGGAGAGCCTTATGCATATTTTTAACTCTTCCATCTGAATCCAGCATATTTGCCTTTTGAGCAGTACCTACTAGAGTTCCTATTGTATCAAATAAGTCAACTAAACTAAAGGTTATTACAACCATTACTAAACTCGTAATGGCACCAACTATTCCTGCAGCACCTAAGCCGCTGTTAGAAAGCAATCCCTTAAAATCAAGATGCATAAAGGTAGGTGCAAGTGAAGGTGGAGTACTTACTATTTTTACTCCAGCTAAATGCGTTAGTCCAAAAGGTATTCCTAAAGCAGTTGTAAGTATTATGCCTATTAATATAGAACCTTTAACATTTCTGGCCATCAAAATTCCGGTAATAGCAATGCCAATTATTGTAAGTATTGCCCCAGGCTTTGTAAAATCACCAAATTGAACTAAGGTTTCAGGACTTGCTACTATAAGTCCACCGCTTTTAAGGCCTATTAATGCAATAAACAGTCCAATTCCACCTGAAATTGCAAGCTTTAAATTGTGGGGTAGAGCATCTACTATTTTTTCTCTTATGGAGGTAACAGTTATTATTATAAATAATACACCAGAAATAAACACAGCGGCTAAAGCTTGCTGCCAAGTGTATTTTAAAGTTAAGCACACACTGTAAGTAAAAAATGCATTAAGTCCCATACCAGGTGCTTGTGCAAAGGGCAAATTAGCATATAAACCCATAACTAAAGTACCTATGGCAGCTGCTATACAAGTTGCGGCAAATACAGAGGCTACAACAGGATCATTAAGTGCGGTAAAGGCAGCAGCTCCATCACCCTTTATACCTGGTGCATTCATCCCTGCAAATTTTAATATATTTGGATTAACAAAAATTATGTAGGCCATAGTAATAAATGTAGTTATACCGGCTATTATTTCTGTTTTAACATTTGTATTGTTTTCTTTTAATTTAAAAAATGATTCCAAAAATGATTTTTGCTGATTGGTTTCCTTCGATTTAGACATACCTTATGCTCTCTCCTCTAAGTTGAAATATTGTACAACTAAATAAAAAATCCTCTACAGGGCTAGTGGCAAACCCGGCAGAGGAAATAAAAAAGTCATAAAACTTAATAAATTCTTATGGATTCACCCATAGCCTAAAGATTAACGGTCTTTTAGTAGAAACTCTTGAACCATATTTTCAAGATTATATGGATGTAATATTCAATTAAATACATTTCCTATGTTAACATAGGTATTTAGTTTTTTCAACATAATTCTTGTGTTTAAAACATTTTTCGCTATTTTCCAAAGGTTTTGTTAAGTAATTTCTGAGTTTTATTAAAATAATTTGTTTTATTAAATTAATAACTTTCTAAGGAGTAAGCAGTAAAAATATATACAATTTTTTCAACAATTGACTTACTAATAATATCAATAGTGCTATTAAAGTCCTTTATATTGTTGATATAATCTTTAAACACAGTACCTGCAGTTACTTTAAATTTATTTTTCATTTTATGGCTGGCAGTAAATTCTATTATAGCGGTTTCTTCTTTCATATACCTATAAATTTGGATTTCAGGTGCTGAACATAAAATTATAGAGCAGAGTTTTTCTATTTGTTTTTTCATAAAATCATTTAGAAATATATCTACGCATTCTATGTCAATTGAATATTTGTGGTGTTTTTTATTGTCCTCATTATTTCTTAAGAATACCTTCATAATGGTTACATCTCTCTCGCATTTCGTAAAAGTATTTCGCATTTTTAAACCTTCTTTCGTTAATAGCAGTTATTTAATTTATTAAACTAAGGTTTATTTTTTCTCAAAATATATTATTTATGCCTAAATTGGTAATTTTTATTATTCCATAATTGTAAATGCTTTTATACTTTTTCATAAAAAGGCCTAGGGATAAACCTAGGCTTCTTTTTTCTAACAACAAGTACCTCTTCTATTATTTCCGCTAAAAAATATAAGAATAATAATTATAAAAATTATCCAGGATCCACCAAAGCCATTTCCACCAAAGCCATTTCCACCACAACATACATCTTGCGTACAACAGCATCTTGAGCTACTACTTCTTCTACCCATGTAAACATCTCCAATCATATTTAATATGTTTTGTATTGGGAATTTCCTCGGAATATTATATGATAAATTTTAGAAATGGGAACTATGTTTTTGAATTGCATAAAAAAACTTCATATATAATTCTTTATTTTCCAGAGTGGATACTATACTCATTTGGAATAAATAAGCCTTCTCTTTCGTCATCCCAAGCTAATGAGCTAATTTTCCATCCATTTGGTGTTTTAATAAATTGTATTGTTTTCATTCCTTTAGTTTCAAATGCTTTACCTGACATAATTCCTGATTTTTTATAAAGACTGAAACGGTGAGCAATATTACCAAATATTTCTGTTTTTTCGAATAATTCTTCTTCTTTGAAATTAATCAATATACCCTCATTTAACATTCTTTCACGAGGTTCTATAAATTGCTGAAGGTTGTAAATTTCGAGTGTAGAATCAATACTCTTAATAATTAGCCCTTCAGGTATAAACAGCTGATTTATAGCACTTAAATCCACTTTGCCTCCTTCATTTACAGAAAATAAACCAAAGAAAGTAGTTGCTATTTTATCTAGAATTGATTTTGTTTCTAATTTTTGTTGAATTTCTTTGCCGATTTCTATTTCTGATTTCATATTATCTTTCTCCTTTTCGCATCTTTTCTAACATACAATTACGATTAATATATTTATATTCTATTCTTTCAATTAAAATCCTGCCCAAAAAGAGCTTTAACTCTTTTTATAATACTATAAATTATCTTGGTGCTTTTACTAAAAACTTTAAAGTTACTAAAATGTAATTACGTCATTCAATAGTAAAATAAAAACACCTCCACATGTGAATTTTATTCACATATGAAAGTGTTATATATCGTAATCAAACCATAAAAAACAGGTATGTCATCACAGCCTAATCACTTAAACCCTCACTCCTCAAAGCCCTCTGGGAACTCTGCGTTATGATATACATCTTGAACATCATCATCATCTTCAAGTGCATCCAGCATCTTTTGTATCTTTGCTGCAGTTTCTTCATCAACAGCAGTAAAGGTATCAGGTATCATTTTAATATCTGCTTCTAAGAATTCTAAATTATTAGCTTCTAAAGCTTCTCTAACAGTTCCATATTCTTCTGGTTCTGTTGTAATGATAAATACTTCCTCTTCTGAAGCAAAATCTTCTGCTCCAGCATCTAGAGCCATCATCATTAGTTCATCTTCATCAAGTTCATCAGTTCTTTCTATTATTAGCTGTCCCTTCTTCTGGAACATGAATGATACACAGCCTGCTGAACCCATGTTTCCCCCATGCTTTGTAAATGCGTGTCTTACATTTCCTGCAGAACGATTTTTATTGTCAGTTAACACATTTACTATAACAGCTACTCCGGCTGGTCCATATCCTTCATAAACTATTTCTTCGTAGTTTGCTCCATCTGCTTCTCCAGCACCTTTTTTAACTGCTCTATTGATTGTATCTTGAGGCATATTATTTGCCTTTGCCTTTGCAATAACATCTCTAAGCTTATTATTTATATCTGGATTTGAGCCGCCGTTTTTAGCAGCCATTATAAGCTCTTTTCCTATTTTAGTAAATATCTTTCCTCTTTTAGCGTCTGCCTTACCTTTTTTTGCTTGTATATTATGCCACTTTGAATGTCCTGACATAAAAAATCTCCTCCTAACAAAACCCGTATATGTAATTAATTTATGAAAATTTACGCACAAATTATTATAGCATAAAATCATTAAAGGATACAACTTTATCGTTATTGTTCTTCATAAAGCCTGTTCTCTAATTTAAAATAAAATTTTTCACTTTCGATCTCAAAGGTTACCCTTCCTGAGCAAGCCTCAATTATTTTACTTTTAATTAATTCCAGATTCTCTGCCTCACAAAAATATTTTACTTTGACTTTTTCAGAGTACAGAATCTCCTCAATATACCAATTATTTTGACCAAACATGTACTGAACTTTTCCTAAAAGGTCATAATCAAAATTGACATATAAGGCAGCTCCCTTTATTTTTTCTACTATTCCTGCTTCCTTAATAGCTGAGCTTGCCCCTTTTGAATAGGCTCTAACAAGCCCGCCAGCTCCTAACAGCACACCGCCGAAATACCTAGTTACAACAATAACGACATCAGTTAAGCCATTTTTCTTTATAACCTCTAAAACAGGTACTCCAGCTGTACCCTGTGGTTCTCCATCATCGCTATATCTTTGAATTCCCATATTTTCACCTATAACATAGGCAAATACATTATGGGCAGCCTCTTTATTTTCTCCTTTGATTTTATTAATAAAGCTTCTAGCTTCCTCTTCGCTATATATTCTCTTAGCATTGCCAATGAATATAGACTTTTTTTCTTCAAATTCACTTTTGGCTTCATTATTAATCGTAAGATAACTCATTTATTTCGCCTCTATTTCCTCTAGATATTCCTTGGCAGCTCTAATAATATAATCCTTATTATTTCTTTCTTTAATTTCCTTCATTTTCTCAATTGCTTTTTCACTTCTTAGCTTTTTTAAAGCTTTTACAGCATAAAGTACAACTTGTGTATTTTCATCATCCAAAGCTCTAATTAATGCAGTTTCTGATGCTTTGTCTCCTATTTTTCCAAGAGCAGATACTGCCATTCTTCTTATATTTACATGTTTATGAACTATTGACTTTATTGGAATTTCTATTATTTCCTGAGCTTTTAATTCCCCAGCTATCCATAGGGCATATTCCTTATTTTTTGAGGTCATATTAGCAAATTCATTTTTGATATATAAAATAAGTTTTTCTTTATTTTCGCTGCTCATTGAACTTAAAACTGAAAGCTTATCTGTCTTGCCTGCATTACATAAGCTTTTAAAGAGTTCTGTTTCATCTTTGCTGTTTGCTAAAAATCTATATTTAATTTTTCCTTCTATTAGTTGTTTTTGAACTTCTTCCCTACTTAAGCCTCTTATTTTTTCTATAGCAGCTATACTTTTACCTTCTAAGGATAAAAAATAAGTTATTTCACTTTCATTTAAATTATCTATATTCTTCCAGTCGATTTTTATAAGACCTTTATCCAAAAAAATCACTCACTTTTAATAATTTCTTTTATAATATTTAAGCCTGTAATTATATCTGCATTACTAACCTTTGAAAAACCTAATCTGAAGTAATAATCTCCATCTTTGTAATGCTTATAGAACATAAAAGCTGGAGTTAAAAGTAACTTCTTCTCCTTGCACCTGTAAAATAAAGTAATACTATCTATTCTAACCTTATCTGATAAGCTTATATAGAAGTTAAGTCCACCACCTGGTGCTTTAAAATTTATTAAATCACCTAATATTTCTGTTAGTTTTTCTTCCATAAAGACATATTTTTCTTTATAAATTATATTTAAATTATTTATATGACTTTTCCAAAAGCCTTTTTCAATATATAGCTGCAGAGCTCTTTGCATTAAGCTAGATGTTGAAATATCAGTATCTATTTTTGAATTTTGTATTACATCTTTAAATTTTTCTGGAGATATTAAATATCCAATTCTAATTCCCGGCAGAAATATTTTGGAAAAACTTTTAATATATATAACTCTGTCATTTATATCTAGGGCTTTAAAGCTCTCATATTTTATGTTTGTATCGTAAATAAGCTCAGACAAGTAATCATCTTCAATTATATAAAAATCATATTCTAAAGCAAGCTTAAGTATCTCCTGTTTCTTTTCAAGACTGTAGGAAAAACCTGTTGGATTTTGAAAATAACTCATTAAATAAAATATTTTAATTTTATTTTTCTTTAAGATTTCTTTAAATACCTCTAAATTTATTCCATCTTCCTCTAATGGTACTTCAAAAATATTTGCTCTTCTCCCCCTAAAAACTGATAGTGCACCGCTGTAGGTTGGTTTTTCCACAATAACATTATCATTTACATTCACCAAGGATTTAGAAATAATATCTATCCCTTGTTGGGCCCCTGAAACTATAAGTATATTCTCTAGGTCAATTTCATTATTCCAGAAATATTTGTTGATACTAGCTCTTAATCCATAGTAGCCTAAAGCTTCTTGATTAGCTAAGGCTTCTGCTCCATCTCTATCTAATACCTCATTTAATACTGCTTTAAAAGAGTCTACTGGAAAAAAGTCGCTGCAGGCATTTTCACCAGTAAAGTCAACGTACGCTTTTAGCTCTTCTAAAGACAGTTTCTTGAAAATATCTGAATAATCTTTTTTAAAACTTTTCGTATATTCACGCTTTTTAGCATAGGTTCCGCTGCCAATTCTCTGCACTGCATATCCCTCTGCCTCAAGCCTATTATATACATTTATTATTGTATCATTGTTTACCTGCAAAAACTTCGATAACTTACGAATAGATGGAAGCTTTTCACCATCCTCGATAATATTAGTATCTATTAGTTTTTTAATGTGTTTTGCAATTTGTATATATTTAGGCATATCTTCATTGTTTAATTTTGTTAAATACTTTTCCATTACATCACCTATATAATAATTAAGCTACTAGAATAATAAATTATACTAGTAGCTGTATATAAACATTATACATATAATATTAGATAAAATAAACATTTTCCTTAAACAATACTTTACCGTCATCTGTTTTATAATCTCTATTGTCTTTTTTAATCATATTTCTTTCCCAAAGCTTGTTTAATATATCTTCAATAGCTATATCATAGCTTTCAAACAACTTGTCGTTTTTAATATCTTCTGTACTTAAAAAGCTATCCTTCCCTCTCATATAATTTAATAATATGGAGGCTGTATTTCTAATAGTCTCATCCACTGCATCTTCGATAAATTTCAAAGTACTTTCAATGGCTGTTATAGTATCATTTTTATTAAAAAATAAGCCATCTACGCAGTTTCTAAAATCATCATTTAAGTTCATTGCCATGGCAATAGCATCTTTACTAATCATATAACCGGAATAGTTAACATAAAGCTTAGCATAATTTTCAACGCACTTCACAGCTGCTCCATAGGCAGTATAAATTCCATCGTTGTATAGGTATTTGTTACATAAATCTATGTTCTTCAATACCTTCCCAAGATACACCATATTCCATCTTTCTCTATCTAAATCAGGATAATATCTTCCACTGTCGTATTTTTGGGTAATATCCATATCCTTAGAAAATACTAGTCTTGAAGAAGCAAACATTCTAAGCATAAACCCGCCTCTTAGATCTTCCTCATAAAGCTGTAAAAATTTACTTTTACTCATAAGCTTAATGTGTACAGGCACTTGCTTTTCTTCAGTATAAATATTTTTTATATTATTTATTTTCTTATCTAGTATTACAAATAGATCAATATCGGATTCATCCCATAAGTCTCCAGTAACCATACTTCCAAACACCATTGCAGCAAGTACAGCTTCGTTTCCCTTTAATCTATCTATAATACTATTGAAAGCCTTTTGATACTGTAAAATCGTTCTTTCCATAAAATACCCTCCCCCTAGTCAAAACAAACATATATTAATTATAATACAAATTAGCATAAAAACAATACTTTACTTGCATAAATTCAATAAAGGCTTTCAAAAATTATACAATAATAGAGCAGAAATGACAGTAATCTAGTTAAATTAATCTTTATACAGTAAATACAGAAAAATAAGGATATTTTATAACATGAAATTTTTACACTTATTATAAACCTCATCATCAACTTTGGCAGAAATATAGGTTCCATTATCTCTGAACTCTTCTTTTAAAATCTTAGCATTTCTATGAAGAAAGGCTGTCATCTCCTGCTTAGTATATGGAATCAAGTAGTCTGCAGTAATTAATGTGTATGGGAGTAATCCTTCTACTTCCTTTAATAATAAATCTAAATTAATACCCTGCTTAGCAGAAATTTTAATTTGTTTTTCGGTTTTTAAAGCTTCTTCTAATTTAATTATATTTTCTTCATCAGCTTTATCTATTTTATTTATTAAAACTAAAGTTGGCTTATCTTTAACGCCAAGTTCCTCAAGTACTACTTCAACAGCTTCAATCTGCTCTATTGAGTTCTTAGAAGAACCATCAACTACATGAAGCAGCAAATCAGAATAAATTACCTCTTCTAAGGTTGATTTAAAGGCTTCTACTAAATCATGTGGTAGTTTTCGAACAAAACCAACAGTATCAGTAAGTGTTATAAGCCTGCTATCTGGCAGTATTACTGCTCTTGTGGTTATATCCAAGGTTGCAAAAAGCATATCTGCTTCAAATACCTTTTCTTTAATGGGGCCATCCTTTGGCATGGCAATTTCACATAGTTTATTTCTTAAGGTAGATTTTCCTGCATTAGTATAGCCTACTAAAGAGACCTTAGGTATTTCGTTCCTCTTCTCCCTTTGAGTTTCTCTATGTTTCTTTATCTTTTCAAGTTCACGGTATAAATCATATATTCTTTCTTTTATGTGCCTTCTGTCCGTTTCTAGTTTCTTTTCACCAGGTCCTTTTGTTCCTATGCCACCACCAGTTCTAGAAAGTACGGTGCCGAGGCCCGACAGCCTTGCAGCTCTGTATTTTAACTGTGCTAGTTCTACTTGTATCTTTGCTTCTCTACTTTTAGCCCTTCTTGCAAATATCTCTAGAATAAGGGTAGTTCTATCGATAACTTTAGCTCCGGTGTACTCTTCTAAATTTCTTACTTGGGAGGCATCTAATTCATCATCAAAAATAATAACATTTGCTTTTAAAGCCTGCCTCAGCATTGAAATTTCCTCTACCTTCCCTTTACCAATATAAAAGGCAGAATCTATTTTACTTCTCTTTTGAAGCACCTTGTAAACAACTTCCACCTCGCAGGCTTTGGCAAGTTCCTTAAGCTCCTCTAAGCTTTCTTCACTTTCGATGCCTACCAATATTGCCTTTTCTCCATCCTCTTCTATTATGTGATTATTTTTAAGTTCATTTTCTACAAAGTATACCTTATCTAAAAAATTAAAGTTTACAGCTTCCTCAATATCTATTGCTCCAGTTGTTTCGGCTTTAAGTAGATCATTTTCTATAGTACAAAAGCCTAAGGTTGTATCATTAGCTATGCCCTCTTTCACAGATAATGCAGCAATACAGTCCAGCTTTAATTTTGTAAGAGCTGATAAATCAAGGGCAGAAAGCAAGGATGGTCCATTGGGATGAGTATGTACTACCCTTACTCCAGAAAGCTTTTTGTATTTAATGTCAATAATGGGTACCTCAACAGTAGTACTGTCTCCTATAGCTACACTGATTACCTTACCTTTTCTATCTATAGCAACACTTATTTCTTTGTTTATTAAACTTGTAATATTACTTATTGTTGATACTAGTTCAAGAGTAAAGATTTCCTCCCTTGGAATTATATAATCGTAGATTTCCTCTAATTTATCTAATATAGTATTTCTTATTCCATCTATATTCCCAAATATCATTATAACAACTCCATTTATATTTTTTTATTATTTATATATACTTGACAACTTTCATATAATTTTATACTATTAAAGCAATATTGTAAATATCTATGGTGTGGAGGGTTACAATGGAGAACAAAAAGGTAAATGTATTAATAACTAAGGAACAAATCGAAAAAAGAATCGCTGAACTTGGCCTTGAAATTTCTAAAGACTATGAGGGTAAAAACTTATATGTGCTTTCCTTACTACGCGGAAGCTTTATATATACAGCTGACTTAGTAAGAAATATTACTGTTAAAGCAAAAATAGGTTTCATGACAACTTCAAGTTATGGCCATAATGAACAAAGCTCTGGCTCAGTATGTGTAGTAAATGATATACCAGATAATATTGAAGGCTGTGATGTTTTAGTAGTAGATGACATAGTTGATACTGGAATCACTATGCAATTTGTAATGGAACATGTAAAATCTTTAGGCGCAAACAGCGTAAAGTCATGTGTGCTTCTTGATAAACCAGAGAGAAGAAAAGTAGATGTAAAGCCTGATTATTGCTGTTTTGAAATACCTGATTTATTTGTTGTAGGCTATGGCCTTAACTATGGGGATTATTACAGAAATATACCTTATGTATTTAATTGGGAAGACTAATTTTACTAATTAAAATGAAGGTTGCTAAAAAATATAAAATATGCTGCAGGTGACTAGGTTTAATTAAAAGCCATGTACTCCTGCAGCATATTTTGTGTTCCTTACAATATTAAATTTACCTGCTGTTTAATTTAAAACCAGCACCGTCCAGGCCCATGTTAATTGAGGTATTAGGTATCTTGCCAACAATAATGGTTTCAGATATAGGAACTTCACTCACAACATCAATATCTTCTTTTTTAAGTGGAATCACAACTCGGAGTTTAGCTTGAACCTTTACATAGATTTTATGTCTAGTCTGATTTATGCCTGCACTTTCAAATTCAGATTCGTATTTTGTTTCTATATATCCAATAGGATTCATGAAAACAGTAATTTTAGGCCCAAACTTAGCTAACAAGTTGTTTTGGAGTATATACCCAAGGGGCAGTTTAACACCGGTGTTACCAAGCAGCTTGAGTTGTTTTTGAGAGTCTAAGGCAACATCACATGCAATTTTATTTAATTTTAAGGTATCTGCTTTTAATAAGGTTATATTCCCTTCCCCATCTTTTTCTACATGAATAATATCATTATAATTAAATTGCTTGGAATATTCATTAATTATTGAAGTATAAATAATTTCCATGGACTTAGATCTTATTTCTGCATTAGCCACCGCTATAATTGCTGGTGATATTGCCTTATCTACTATATAAATAAATAAATTAAAGATAGTTATTACAGCAATAAAGCTTAAAATGAGCTTTATTTTTGTTTTTCTTTTAATATTATCACCTCATTGCTATTAATAAAACTTTGTGATTATAAGGTATACTTAATATTATGTTAAGCTTTAATAAATATGATTTTTGAATAAAATTTTATTATTTGTCAATATTTGTAATGTAGTCATAAATTAATAGCTTTTTTAATAATATGTGATAATTGTAAGTTTTAAGATTAGGACAAGCAATTATTAAAATACCTAATAACACAAATGACATATTTTACAATTAATATTTTATTATTAAAGCTTTATATGATATAATATTTAAAAGTTCTCTTTCCTTATACAAGCATTCAAGGAGGATTAACATATGAATGAAGAAAAGAACTCTGAAAAAATAAAAAAGAAGAAAAAGAGTAAAAAGATTTTAAGGAATGTTTTTTTATCTATATTAGCAGTAATTATTTTAGCTATTGTAGCTGGTGCAGGAATAGGACTTGCCATAATTAATACAGCTCCAGCCTTAAACGTGGATCAGATTTTGACCTTAAAAGAGCCCTCAAAAATTTATGATAAAGATAATAACTACATGGACGATGTTGCTACAAATGAGAAAAGAGATGTTGTAAATATTAATGAAGTAAGCAAAGACTTACAACATGCCTTTGTAAGTATAGAGGATGAACGCTTCTATAACCATAAAGGTGTTGACCCTCAAAGAATTATGGGAGTAATATACATAGATATTAAAAATAAACTCAGCGGAAAAAGTGGGGTTCAAGGAGCCTCTACTATAACTCAGCAATTAATAAAAAATACTATGTTAACCAATGCTGTTTCTGCTCAAAGAAAAATTCAGGAAATGTATTTAGCTCTTCAGCTAGAAAAGAAATTAAGTAAAGAGCAGATTTTAGAAGCTTATATGAATACAATCCCCTTTGGCAGTACTGTTCATGGTGTTGAAGCAGCTTCACAGTATTACTTTAGCAAACATGCAAAAGACTTAAGTTTAATTCAAGCTGCATATATAGCAGGTGTTCCACAAGCACCTGGTATTTATAACGCCTTTTTGGATTCAGCAAAAAAAGATCCTAGTAAATACTTAAATAGAACAAAAATGGTATTAGCTGCTATGAATAAAAATAATTATATAAGTAAAAGCCAATACGATCAGGCAGTAAATGGTTTAAGTGTAAAAGCCCTTGAGTTTAATCAAGCTTCTATAAAAAATATGAATAGACTAAATTATGAGTGGTTTTCACTTCCTGCAATTGAACAAGTAAAAAAAGATTTGAAAGCTCAATATAATTATAGTGATGATGAAGTAAACAGCCTTCTTATGTATGGAGGACTGAAAATTTATACAACTATGGATATGAACCTTCAAAATGCAGCCCAAAAAATATTAGATGATAACAAAAATTATGGAACTAACTACACTCCTGAAAATACAAATGTAGTCCAGCCTCAAGCATCAGCAGTAATAATGGATTATCATACTGGTGAAGTGAAGGCCATAATTGGTGGAAGAGGCACTCAGCCTGCTCGTTCGTATAATAGAGCAGCTTTTAATGGTTCACAAGAATTCCTAAGGCCTACAGGATCAAGTATAAAGCCCCTTACAGTATATGGGCCTGCCATTGATACAAAGATGGCAACTGCAGGTACGGTAGTAGAGGATTCCCCTTTATCAACAGATATAGGAAAACAATGGCCTCAAAACGGCAAGCCATGGAATCCAAGAAACTATGAAACAGGATTTTTCAGGGGATATGTAACAATTAGAGAAGCAATTAAGAGCTCTATCAATTTAGTAGCTATTAAGGAAGAATATAATATCGGTCTTAAAACTGGTGTTGCCTATGGTGAAAAATTTGGTTTAACCTTCGATAATGATGATAAAACAAGTTTATCTGCACTTTCTCTAGGTCAGCTGCACCATGGTGCCAATACACTTACTATGGCAGCTGCATTTGGTACCTTTGGAAATAATGGAATGTATACTGAACCTAAAATGTACACAAAGGTTGTTGATAGAAGAGGTGTTACAATACTGGAAAGTAAATTAGTTAATAAAAAAGTTTTATCTCCTCAAGCAGCCTATATAATGTATGATATGCTTAAGGGACCAACAAGTGCTGGTGGTACTGGCCCAGCTGCAAGGTTTAGTTCTATGCCTGCAGCAGGTAAAACAGGTACATCTGGAGATAAAAAAGACTTTTGGTTCAGTGGCTTGACTCCTTATTATTCAGGTGCAGTTTGGATTGGAAGCGATACTCCTAGAACCTTTAATAGTGGTATAACTAGTTCTACATCAGCATCACTTTGGGGGAAAATCATGGCTGAGGCTCATAAAAGCCTGGCAGTAAAAGATATTCAAATGCCTGGTGGAATAGTAACTGCATCAATCTGCAGAGATTCAGGCAGCTCTCCAACGGATTTATGTTCTAAGGATCCAAGAGGCAGCCAAGTTACTCGAGAAATGTTTATAGATGGAACACAGCCAACTACATTGTGCACAATACATGTTCAAGCTGACATTAATAAGGCGAATGGTAAGATTGCAACACAAAATACTCCGAAGGATTTATTAGAAACCAGAATATTTATAAAAAGAGATTATACTCCTTCGGCTTCCCTGCAGGATCAGCCTTATGTTCTTCCAACAGAACTTGATGATACACCGCCAGTAGTTCCTACCACTCCTCCTACAGAAGGAAATAATACAGGAACATTACCAGGTACACCTGATGGTACCAATCCTGGTACTGGAACAGGCACTACAGATGGAACAGTTCCAGCAAATACAGGTGGGAATACTAATACTACAAAAAATTAATATAATAAAAAAACAAGAAGTAAGATATAAATTTACTTCTTGTTTTTTATTTTTCATAATATTATTCTTTAGTTTTAGAGTTAAATAATAATGCCATTAAATAGCCAAAAATAATAGCTGCAGTAATTCCACCAGCAGTTCCTTTTATGCCACCTGTAAAGGCTCCAAGAAGTCCTAAAGAGTCTACTTCTTTCATTACTCCTTTAGCAAGGGCGTATCCAAAACCAGGCAGAGGTACAGTTGCTCCTGCCTTACCTAATTTTACAATAGGTTCATAAATACCTAAGGCCCCTAAAATTACCCCTAAGGTTACGAAGCTTACTAGTATTCTTGCAGGAGTAAATTTTGTTTTATCTATTAAAATTTGTGCAATAACACAAATTATTCCTCCGACTACAAATGCATTTAAAAATTCCATTCTTAAACCTAGACCTCCTTTATGCTGCCACAGTTTTAAGATTCAATGGCTACTGCATGTGCAATGCCAGGGATAGTAAGTCCCTGCTGACAGGAAGTTGAACTTAAAAGCGCTCCGGTAGAAATAAGAAGCACTTTTTTAAGCTTCCCACTAAGTAAATTTTTATAAATATATCCACAATCAACTACCGCAGAGCACCCACAACCACTTCCTCCTGCATTTGTTAATTGTTTTTCATGATTAAATATTTCATCGCCGCAGTCTATGTAATTGCTGCTTATATCATACCCATATTCCATAATAAGCTCCTTAGTTATTCTCTTCCCTACTATTCCAAGATCTCCAGTTACAATTAAATCATAATAATCAGGAGTTCTGCCCGTATCCATAAAGTGCTGTGAAATAGTATTGACTGCTGCAGGGGCCATAGCCTCACCCATATTATTTACATCATTAACTCCATAATCCTTAACTTTTCCTATAGTCGTATATGTTATATATGGAAAATTTCCTTCTGTCCCAAGTACCATAGAACCTGCTCCAGTTACGGTCCATTGAGCGGTAGGAGCTTTCTGACTGCCATATTCTAATGGAAATCGAAATTGCCTTTCAGCAGAAGAATAGTGTGAGGAAGTAGCAGCAATTACATGGTTTGCAAATCCACCGTCTAATATCATAGCTGCTATAGCTAATGACTCTGTCATGGTAGAACATGCACCATAAAGTCCTAAAAAAGGTATATCCATATCCTTTGCTGCAAACGTAGATGAAGTTAATTGGTTTAATAAATCTCCTGCAAATAAATAATCTATGTCATTATCACTTAAATTCGCCTTTTTTATACTTTCTTTAATTGCCATATATAAAATACTGCTTTCAGCCTTTTCATAGGTATCTTCCTTATTTAAGTCATCTTCAAGAATAACATCAAAGTATTCACTTAGAGGCCCATTTCCTTCTTTCGGTCCCACTACACTAAAAGTGGAAATAATTTTGGGTTTACTATCTAATCTAACTGTTTGTTTACCAACCTTTTTATTCAAGCAAAGCTCACCTACTTACTATATAATAAATTATGCCTACTATTACTGAAGAACCTATGCCATAAACTAAAACCGGCCCTGCTATTACAAACATTTTCGCGCCTACACCGAATATAAAACCTTCCTTTTTAAATTCCATAGCTGGTGCTACAATTGAGTTTGCAAAACCAGTAATAGGTACTAGGCTACCTGCTCCCCCAAAGGCAGCAATTTTATTATAGAATCCTATGCCAGTTAAAAGAGCTCCTAAAAAAACCATAACAATAGAAACTAAAATTGAAACATTATCTTTAGGCATTCCTATTCTAGTAAAATAGCTGCTAAAAAATTGGCCAATATCACATAATATTCCCCCTACCAAAAAGGCTCTAATACAATTTCTTAATAAATGAGATTTAGGCTTCACTTCTTGTGATATATCTTTAAATCTTTGCTTTAAAACCTCTTCTTTATTAGCCATCCAGTCACATCCTTATTCATAAAAATATAATTCACAAAAGTATTTTATGTAATATTATTTATGTTATTCAAGACAATATATTTCAAAAAACAAAATGAATAGGAATATAAAATACATCCTATCCACTAAGTCTATCTTTCATCAATTTTAATACTTTTTTTTCTATTCTAGATACTTGAACTTGGCTGATACCAAGCATTTTAGCTACTTGAACTTGTGTTTTGTCCTTAAAATATCTAAGTACTATTATTTGTCTTGCTTTATTATCTAGATTAATCAGGGCATCTTTTAAGGCTATTTTATCTACAATATCTGTGTCTTCCTCATAATCTTCACTTAACTTATCAATTAAAAGTACTGGTGAAGCATCGTCCTGATGTATTGTATCATAAAGATACTGCATATTATTTGCTGACTCTAATGCATAAACTATTTCTTCAGAATTTATCCCTGAATACTCAGATAGTTCTTCTAAAGTTGGATCCCTATCTAACTTTTTTGTTAAGGCTTCTTTATCATAATGAAGTTTTCTCGCTACATTTTTTACACTTCTACTTACCTTGATTATACCATCATCCCTAAGGAATCTTTTTATTTCACCCATAATCATAGGAACGGCATAGGTTGAAAACTTCACGTTGAATTTACTATCAAAGTTGTTAACAGCCTTAACTAGTCCCATAGACCCTATTTGAAATATATCTTCATATTCATAGCCTCTATTTAAGAATTTTTTGCTAATGGCTGATACCAGAGGGAGATTATACTGAATAACTTTATCTAAGGCATTTTTATCTCCTTCTCTAGCCAGTTTTATAAGTTCTAAGTTATCATCATAATTATATTCCTGTTTCTTAAGAATTCCATCATCCATAGCCTTCACCTAACTTAAACTCTTGAAAACTTTCTTCATAATAATCTGAGTTCCCTTCCCCTTTTCTGATTTAACTTCAAGACTATCCATAAAAGTTTCCATCACTGTAAAGCCCATTCCTGATCTTTCAAGGTCTGGCCTTGACGTATACAGCGGCTGCATAGCAAGCTCAATATTTTCTATTCCAACACCTTCATCATTTATTTTTATTGTTAAGGTAGTTTCCTCAATCATGGCTTCAATTTTAATAATTCCATTGCCATTACCATAGCCATGAATTATAGAATTTGTAACTGCTTCAGATACAGCTGTTTTAACGTCAGTTAATTCTTCAATAGTGGGATCTAACTGAGATACAAATGCTGCAACAGCTACTCTGGCAAAGCCTTCATTTTGTGATTTGCTTAAAAATTCAATTTTAACAATATTATCGTACATTTTTATCCCCCCTCATTAAATACTCTTAAGTGCTTGTTCTAAATTTTCGTAAACTTTTATAATTTTAAACATGCCTGATAGATCAAAAACTCTTTTAACTGAATTATTAACATTTGCTATACATATTTTCCCATTTTTAGCTGTCATTTTTTTGTATCTGCCTATAACAACTCCAATTCCTGAGCTATCCATAAAGCTTACATCTTTAAAGTCCAAAATAAGTTTAGCAATTGATTCTCTATCAAGTCTATCATCTATTTTACTTCTTACTTCTTCTGCACTATGATGATCTAACTCTCCCATCATAAAAACTACGAGTTTCTCTTCTTCTTTTTGAAACTTTAAGTACATCCTTATCCCCCCCTATAATAAATTTAGAAATGATATTTAACTTTTATATTATAAATTAAAAAGTTTCTAATTTTTAATGCTTTAAATATTATAAATATCTGATATTATTTTAAATTTAAATTAATATAGACATATATTATATTCTATAAATTACATAATTTTCCTTCTTTTTTTAAAACATAAATAAACATTTTTATTATTCCCATTTTATATTTATAATATACAGTAATTTTACATTTTACTTAATCAATAACTTTCTTTATATGTATTAACAGTCCTTGGAGTTTTATAGCTATTGCCCCAATTAAGAATCATTGTTATAATAATCAGTATGCAAATTATATGATTTTAGGAGGATTTTGACATGGAAATGTGGATAAAAGAAGAACAAATTGCTGATGCTGCTATGACCTATAAAATAAAAGAAACTTTAGTTAGAAAGCAAACAGAATTTCAAGATCTTGCCATTGTGGATACATACGCCTTTGGCCGTATGCTGCTTTTAGATGGAATTGTTCAAACAACCATTAATGACGAATTTGTATATCATGAAATGATAACTCACATTCCACTATTTACACATTCTAATCCAAAGAATGTATTAGTTGTAGGTGGTGGAGACGGCGGCGTTATTAGAGAAATAATGAAGCACCCATCTGTGGAAAAAGCAGTGCTTTGTGAAATTGATAAATGTGTTATAGAAGAGTGTAAAAAGTATTTACCTGAAATTAGCTGTGAACTTGAAAATCCAAGATGTGAGGTCTTTGTTGGAGATGGCATAAAGTATGTTCATGAACATAAAAACGAATTTGATGTAATTATTGTTGATTCTACTGACCCCTTTGGAGCTGCAGAAGGTCTTTTTGGTGGAAGCTTCTATAAAGAAATTTCAGAATGCTTAACTGATGACGGTATATTTATCGCTCAAACTGAAACACCCTTTTATTTACCAGAAGTAGTCAAAAAAGTATTTAAAGATGCGAAAGAAGTATTTCCTATAACAAAGCTTTTCATGGCAGCAATTCCAACTTATCCTGGAGGATATTGGAGTTTTACTATTGGCTCTAAAAAATATGATCCCGCAAATCCAAATATAGAAAAAATTTTTGACGTGAATACCAAATATTATAATGGAGATATACATAAAGCGGCTTTTGTTTTACCAAACTATATAAAGAATTTAATTAATAATAAATTATAAATCTTAATTCAGCAAAGCTGTGCAGGGAGTGATTTTCATGATAAAGCTAATAAAAAAAGGTATTGTTTATGCTCCAGATTATTTAGGAGTAAAGGACATATTAATTTGCAATGACAAAATAGCTAAAATTGATGATGATATTCCTTTGCCGCCTAAGGGGTTCTATGAGGTTGAAGTAATAGATGCCTCAAATCAAATAGTTACTCCTGGTTTTATAGATTTACATGTCCATATCACAGGCGGTGGAGGTGAAGGTGGCTACACTACCAGAACTCCAGAAATACAATTATCTCAAATAACTACTACAGGAGTTACAACTGTAATTGGCCTTTTAGGAACAGATGGAACAACACGTTCTCTAAACAGTCTCTTAGCAAAGGCAAGAGCCCTAGAGGAAGAAGGAATCAATGCCCTATCTTGGACTGGATGCTATCAGTTTCCTACAAGAACTATTACTGATACCTCTAGAGACGACATTATTTTAATTGATAAAATTATTGGAGTTGGTGAAGTTGCAATCTCTGATCACAGAGGTAGTAAGCCCATGGAAAAGGATATAGAAAGACTGGCACTTGAATGCAGGGTAGCAGGTTTATTATCAAATAAATGCGGCGTATTACAGCTTCACGTTGGGGATGATAGAGAAGGAATTAATATTCTATTTGATATAATAAAAGAATCTCCTATTTTAGCTAAAAATATTTTGCCTACTCACATAAACAGAAACATGAATCTATTACATCAGGCAATTAAATATTTGAAAATGGGTGGACACATAGATTTAACTTCCGGAATTACAAGAACTGAGTCCGATCCAATACCTTCTGATGCCTCCTATGGTCTAAAATATCTTCTTGACAAAGGGTGTCCATTAGAGAACATAACAATGAGTTCAGACAGCAATGGCAGCATGCCAATCTTTGATGAAAATGGAAAGCTTACAGATATTTCTGTAGGCTCAATTGAAACTAATTTTGTAGAGTTTAGGAAAATGGTTCAAGTTTATAATCTGCCTATAGAAAAAGCTCTATATCCCTTGACTAAAAATCCATCTAGAATATTAAAGCTTGATTATTTAGGAACAATCGATGTAGAAAAACAGGCCGATTTATTAATTATGAATCCTGATTTATCCTTGGATTATGTATTATGTAAGGGCAAAACCTTAGTGCAGCACGGAAATGCAGTGAAATTTGGTACCTTTGAAAAAGATATAAAAAGCAAATAATAAAAGCTCCAAGATATAAAATATGTTACATGAGCTGATGCTTTATGATCATGTAACATATTTTATTTATTGTAGCTATTTTTAATATTAATATTTATTTTTTAATACTATTTAACTAATAACTTACATATTCATTAATAATTCTTTGCTCTTCCTCTGTTATATGAAAAAGTGAGTAAAGATACTCATCCGTATCGACCTTTATGCTTTGCTTGTTTGGTATTCTAAGTTTCATTAAATTATTTGGATAATAATCATATAAATCTTCACCTAGCTTTTTAGCAAAGGTTTTAAAATAATATTCATAGAGCTTACTATTTAACAGCTTTAGAATATCTTCATAGCTGTAACCATTATTCTTTTTTAGAACAAGGCAATAAATATCTGCACTAAAATAACTGCCTGTGTCAAAGGCAAATCTATTATTACTTGATTTATATGGGAAAACTATTTTCTCTCCCTCAAATATACTTTGAGTTCTCCCCCATTGAAGCTGATACCAGCTTCGTAAACCTTTCATACACTCTCTTCTTTTCATAAGTCTTTCTTTAAAGGGTAAAATGTGATTAATAGAATTTTTGCATTTTTCTTCGTCCTGTATTAAATCTGAGTAAATTATAAACTTTCCAGTTTTCTTTACTAGATTTTTTTCTATAGAGGAACTTTTAATCCAAGGTCTTATAATATCTGTTTCTAGAGCTTCTTCCTTTATATTCTTCTCCTCAATTATAAAGGCTTTATCGCAGCCTGTTATTATTCCTTGATAGCTGTCACATATATTGCCTAAACTTGTATCACAAGTTTCTTCTATTTTTTTTATTATATTTCTTTCTGATTCATTTCTAAGTATCCAGCTGGTATTTTTTAATTCACTTTTCTTTATATAAAAAGTATTATAATTTTTGCTTTTATTTTCTAGAAAACCTGAGTAAAATAAGTCTTGTTTTTTTACTATTGGCTTTATTACCTGGACTTCATTATTTTTTCCTTCTTTAGTAATAAAAATAATAACCGGATCAACACCAGTATTTTTAAAAGGTCTAACACCATAAAAATCCACAATTTTTTCTATTGAACAGATTTCCTTAAGATATAATCTTAAATTTTCACCACTTGGAGATTCTAGAAAATACCTTGAGGTAATAAAGGAAAGTTTTCCTAAACTTTTAAGCTTTTCTATGGCCGCACCAAAAAAACAATAGGAAACATCACCTTTGTCCTTGTAAATCTCATAATACAAATTTTTTAATTTTAGTGAGTAGTCTTTATTAATAGACTTTTGCCCTATGTAAGGTGGATTACCAATTATAATGTCATAACTCTCCTGCAACTCATCTACTAAAAAATCATTTATATTAAAATTATTGCTGCTTATAAATTCACATTCAACAAGTAAATCTAAATTTAGTATTTTTAATGCAAAAGGATCAATATCAAAGCCAAATAAATTATTACTAATAATGTGCATATTAATACTAGCTTCACTTAATTTTAGATTATTTTTGTTATTAATTTCATCTAAATTTTCTAAGTAGATTGCCCTTAAATATTTGAAACAAGGAATAATAATATTACCGCACCCGCAGGCTGGGTCTAATATCTTTAAGAAGGGATTTTTAATAATATTTTCTGCTTTTATTGTATTTTCTATAATATATTTAGCTATGACTTCTGGAGTATAGACTAAACCTTTTTCCTTTTTATCCTGGTGATGGCTAAAATAGTAATCTCCAAAGCGTTCTATTTTACCAATATTTAATTGTTTTTTGCAATTATTAATTGCTTCAAGTTTGTAAATAATATTTATAGGCTCATTAATAAGGCTGAATAAATCATTAATTATTTTAATAAAATCATTAGACATTAGCGTATCTCCAAAATATTTATATGCAATACAAAAAGTATAACATAATCAAATTACTTAAGATAGAAAAAAATCGGAGGAAAAAATCTAAAAGAGAGGAGAGGTTATGTTTTACTGCGATTTTCATAGCCAAAAGTAAATATGCTAAAAAAAGCCATATGCTTATCACTAGCTTTTCCACTATCCTTAAACATCTTTCCAATTAATAATAATATTAAAGATATCTTTTCAAAAGCCAATGAAAATAAAGCTTATAAGCTGGAAAGTTTTAAAGAGAACCTTCAAGTTGATGATTTAGATAAGAATTCAATGAACAATCATATGAATAAGAATTTAAATAGTTATTTTGAAAAGAGAGTAGTTGTAGATGATTTAAAGCTTAACACAACAGAGAGAAATTGGTTTTTTCAGCCTAAAAAAGATGGTTCACCTTCTGGAGAACCACCTGATGTATTAGAACTATTAAAAAAATATTCAGGGTATTATCTTGGCGATACCTCAAAAAAGATAATATACTTAACCTTTGATGAAGGCTATGAAAATGGTTATTCAGCTAAGATACTTGATTCCTTAAAAGCCAATGATGTAAAGGCTGCATTTTTTGTTACCACAGACTATATAAAGAGGAATCAGGATTTAATTAAAAGAATGACTACTGAAGGGCACTTAGTTTGCAACCACTCTACTACTCACCCTTCTATGGCCCAAAGTGCCATTAAAGATAAAGCTAAATTTGAAAAGGAATTTACTATTTGTGAAATGGCCTTTGAAGAAGTAACTGGAACAAAAATGCCAAAGTTTTTCAGACCTCCAATGGGTAAATATAGTGAATTATCATTATATTACACTCAAGCCTTAGGTTACAAATCTATATTTTGGAGTTTTGCCTATAAGGATTGGCTTCCAGATAATCAGCCATCAATAGAAGCTGCAAGAAAAATAATTATGGAAAGAACTCATAATGGCGGTATCTTCCTTTTACATGCTGTTTCCAAAACAAATGCCACTATTATGGATTCTATTCTAAAGGAATGGAAAGCAAAGGGCTTTGAATTTAAAACCTTAAATGAGCTACCTTAGCTATTCTATCCTTTAGCTAAAATTGGTCCTTGTAACCTATGAAGTAAATGGCAATTAGTAAAGAAATAAAAAATGTTACATGAGTTCACAGCGATTAGCTCATGTAACATTTTTAGATATTGCAGCTTTTTACATTAATTTATAGCTTTGAATTTACTACTTCCATTATTTTTTCTTTTCTTATAAGTCCTTCTTTTATAAGGCTATTGCATTTATGAGCTACCTCTGCCTTATAGCTTTCATCCTTAACTGAAGATAAGTTTATTTTAACATTTAATACAGCACTTTCTATGGCAGTTTGTAATAGAAGTGCTGCTACACCTGCATCAGATATGGCATTTTTATTCCCATAGGCTGCAGCAATTTCAACATACTTATAGATATCAAATGCCTTTTTAGCTACCTCAAAGGGTATTTCAAGTGCTTTTACATAACCTTCATTTATTTTTTTTAGCCTATATTCCTTCTCTTCTTCAGTGTTTTTAGGGAGCTTAAAGGCATCCATTAACACTAAAAATTCTTCTGCATCCTTTTCCATAAACATAAGGAATTTATCCTTCTGAGCTTTAACTTCCTCTAAACTACTGTTTATTAGGTTCTTCTTATCTTCATCATATTCATTATAGACCTTTTTTCCTATGGTTAAATTAAAAACCATAGAACAAAGTGCACTGCCTAAGGAAGCTGCAAGAGCTGCTGCACTCCCACCTCCAGGTGCTGGAGAATTAGAGGCTAGTTCATCTGCAAAACCTTTTACTGTTAAACTTTGAAGCATATTTAAACACATCCTTCTATAATTTTTCCTTCATTTACAACTACTTTACCATTTTTTATAACTGTTTGTACAGCATTGAGTCCAAAATGATAAATTAAATAGTTTAAACTTTTGCTATTAAAGATTACCATATCTGCTTTTTTTCCTACCTCAAGACTTCCTATTTCCTTTTCTCTGTCAATGGCACAAGCAGCATTTATAGTCATTGCATTTATTATTTCCTCTGGTAAAAGTCTCATTCCAAAACATGCAAAGGTCATTATAGCTTGGAGTGATTCAGTTGGTGAGGTACCTGGGTTACAATCTGTTGCAAGTGCAATTGGCACCCCAATTTCTATCATTTTCCTCGCATCAGCAAACTTATTTAACATAAGATAAAAGGAGGTAGCCGGAAGAAGTACAGCAACAGTACCACTGCCTGCCATTGCCTTCATGCCATTCTCTGATGCCCCTACTAAATGCTCTGCAGATGCTGCCTTAAGTTCCGCAGCAAGCTCTGCTCCTCCAATTGGTTCGATTTCGTCTGCATGAAGTTTAACTCTAAGTCCATTTTTTATGCCTGCCTTTAATATTTCTCTACTTTCCTCTACTGTGAATACCCCTTCCTCACAAAAACAGTCAATAAACTCTGCTAATCTTTTACTGCTTACATAAGGAATAACTTCATCAATTATTAGCTTAATATAAGCCTCCCTATTTGCTTTAAATTCCTCTGGAACTGCATGAGCACCTAAGTAGGTAGATACTATATCAATTGGATGTCTTTCATTTAAGGCTTTATTAACTTCTAACATCTTCACTTCATCCATAAGGTTTAAGCCATATCCAGATTTGCTCTCAATGGTAGTAGTTCCATGTGTTAGCATTAAATTAAGTCTTTTCATAGTTACGTCAGTAAGTTCCTCTAAGGAAAGCTCTCTAGTTTTTCTAACAGTACTTAAAATCCCGCCGCCATTATTTAAGATTTCAATATAGCTTACTTTATTTAGCTTTAGAGGAAGCTCCTTTTCTCTTGAACCACCGTAAACCACATGAGTATGGCTGTCAACTAAACCTGGAGTTACAGTTTTCCCTGATCCATCTATTATGGTATCTTCTGGTTTAATAATGCTTAAATACCCATCTCCGCTGCCTATTTCTTTAATAAGTTCATCTTCAATAACTACATAGCCGTTTTCAATTAATCCTGCATTTCTTAATTCCTCTTTAGTTTTTTTAAAGCTTCCTCTGCAAGTAACCAAGCAATCAATATTTTTAATTATCGTTGCCAAGCAATCACCACCTAATTATTAAATTGAAGAATTACTCCCATACTCTCTTTTCGAGTATTTGCGCCATTGAGAAATTTTCCACCTGTAAATAATACTCTGCTGTATTTATTAGTGCTGCCATAGGTACAAGACCTATAATTTCACTTCCCACAACTGATACCCCGTATCTTTTAGCTTCCATCTTAACCATTTCAAAGGCTCTATATACGGCAGTTTTTTCGTAATTTACTAAATTCATAGAAACTTGAACTATATTTCTATCCTCCAGCTTAACACCCATGGCCTTAACGTATCTTAGTCCCCCACCAATATGTCTTACAATTTTAGCTATACTATCAGCAATTTCTATTTTATCTGTAGCTAAATTTACATTAAAGGCTACTAATGGAACTCTTGCACCTACAGCAGCGCAGCCCCCTTTGACGTTAACTTCTGCTGGGCCGAAATCAGGCTTCCATTCCGCCTTTTTTATCTTTTCAAAAAAGCCTTCGTATTGACCTTTTCTTACATTTGCTAGGTTTTGTCTATCTGAAGAACCTGCAGCATCTTCATATAAATAAACTGGTATATTAAATCTATTTGCTATTTCTTCCCCAACTTTATTTGCAATAGCAATGCATTCTTCCATAGTTACTTCACTTACTGGTACAAAGGGAACTACATCTAATGCTCCCATTCTAGGATGACCACCCTCATGCTTAGTCATATCTATAAATTCATAAACTCTTGAAGCCATGTCTATTATAGCATTTTGAAGGGCTTTTGGTTCTCCTATTACAGTAACTACCGTTCTATTGTGATCACTATCTGAGGAATAGTCTAAAAGCTTAACTCCCTCTTTTCCTCTTAAGGTATCTACAATTTTTTCGATAACTTCTTTATTTCTTCCTTCGCTAAAATTAGGAATACACTCAACAATCTTGCTCATTTTTGCCATCCTTTCGGTAATAGAAATCCAGCTTCATAATCAATTTTACTAGTTTAATACAGAAACTTAAGCTTTGAAGCTGGATATCTTTAATTATTTTTTAAGCATTGGTATTTTTATATCCTTATGTTCATTTACAAAATTTATTGCCTCTTCGTAACCTGCATCTGCATGTCTTAATACACCCATTCCAGGATCTGTGGTTAATACTCTTCTTATTCTTTCTTCTGCCTCTTTACTTCCATCAGCAACAATTACTTGACCAGCATGCTGTGAATAGCCTATTCCTACTCCACCGCCGTGATGGAAGGATACCCAGGTAGCACCGCCAACAGCATTAATTGCAAAGTTTAATAGTGCCCAGTCAGAAATGGCATCAGAACCATCCCTCATTCCTTCTGTTTCTCTATTTGGGGAAGCAACTGATCCACAATCTAAATGATCTCTTCCAATAACTACTGGAGCCTTTATCTCGCCGCTTCTTACCATTTCATTTATTGCTAAGCCAAACTTAGCTCTCTCACCATAACCAAGCCAGCATATTCTTGAAGGAAGTCCTTGGAATTCTATTCTTTCCTCAGCCATATTAATCCATCTAGCCAAGTGCTTATCTTCTGGGAAAAGTTCTAGAACTTTTCTGTCTGTTGCATATATATCTTCTGGATCTCCTGATAATGCAGCCCATCTGAAAGGCCCTTTTCCTTCACAGAACAGCGGTCTTATATAAGCGGGCACAAAACCTGGAAAATCAAAGGCATTCTTTACTCCTTCTTCTAGAGCAACTTGTCTTATGTTATTACCGTAATCAAAAACTTCAGCACCCTTATTTTTAAATTCAAGCATGCACTTAACATGAACTGCTATGCTCTTTCTTGCTTTTGCTATATATTCTTCTGGATTTTCTTTTCTAAGTTTAAGTGCCTCTTCAAAGCTCATTCCACCTGGAACATAGCCTCCTAAGGTATCATGGGCAGAAGTTTGATCTGTAACTATATCAGGCTGAAAATTCATTTCAATAAGCTTTGGATATACATCGCTGCAATTTCCAAGTAGAGCTATTGATAATGCTCTCCCTTGCTCCTTTGCCTCTAATGCCATCTTAACAGCCTCTTCTACGCTGTCAGTCATAATGTCAACATATCTGGTATCTAGCCTTCGTTGGATTCTATTTCTATCTACTTCAACGCAGATGGCCACTCCTTCATTCATGGTTACAGCAAGTGGCTGAGCTCCGCTCATTCCTCCAAGACCGCCAGTTAAGGTTATAGTACCTTTTAAGCTGTCGCTGTATTTTTTGTGGGCTATTGCTGCCAATGTTTCATAAGTCCCTTGTAATATACCTTGTGTGCCTATGTAAATCCAGCTACCTGCTGTCATTTGTCCATACATAGTAAGTCCTTGTCTCTCAAGCTCTCTGAAATACTCCCAATTTGCCCAATGTGGTACTAAATTGGAATTAGCTATTATTGCTCTTGGGGCATCCTTATGAGACTTAAACACTCCAACAGGCTTACCAGATTGAACAAGCATTGTCTCATCATCTTCTAATTCCCTTAGAGTCTTAACTAAGGCATCAAAACATTCCCAATTTCTAGCTGCTCTTCCGGTACCTCCATAAACTATAAGATTATCTGGGTCTTCTGCATTTGCAGGGTCTAAGTTGTTCATTAACATTCTAAGTATAGCTTCTTGCTGCCATCCCTTGCAGCTTAGCTCTGTTCCTCTTGGTGCTGTAATTGTCCTTTTCATATATATCACTCCCATATTCTAAAATTCTATATTAACAACTTTTTCAACTGCATCTAATAATGAGCCATCATTAATAAGTTCGGTACATTTATCTAGTTCTTTGTACATAACCTTGTCCTCTTCGATAAAGGCTATTTTTTCTCTTACCTTTTTATAGGCCTCATTAGTTCCACTTCCAAGTTTAAAGTTTTCTCTAAAATCAATAGCCTGACAAGCTGCCATAAGTTCAGTAGCTAATACTCTTTTAACATTTTGAGCAATTGTTAAGCATTTTCTAGCTGCAATTGTGCCCATGCTCACATGATCCTCTTGATTTGCTGAAGAAGGTATAGAATCCACAGAAGCTGGATGTGCTAATACTTTATTCTCTGAAACCAAGGATGCAGCAGCATATTGTGTTATCATAAAGCCTGAATTTAACCCTCCCTTTTTAACTAAAAAAGCAGGTAAATCATTTAACTGGTAATTTATTAATCTTTCAAGCCTTCTTTCGGAGATATTAGCAAGTTCAGCAACTGCAATGCCTAAAAAATCAAAGGCCAATGCCATAGGTTGTCCATGGAAATTACCTCCTGAAATTACGTCTCCTTCTGTAGTTACTATAGGATTATCAGTAGCAGAATTTATTTCAATTTCAACTTTTTCCTTAACATAATTTAAGGCATCCTTGCTAGCACCATGTACTTGAGGTACACATCTTAAGGTATAGGCATCCTGTACCCTTAATTCTCCTTGTTTTGTTATAAGACTACTTCCATTTATAAGCTTTAGAATATTATTAGCAGTAACCATTTGACCCTTATGAGGCCTAATGGTATGTATTTGAGGGTAAAATGCATTTTCTATACCTCTTAATGCTTCCATAGTAAGAGCAGCTGTTAAATCACTTGCTTTTATTAATTTTATACTTTCAATTAATGCAATGCTTCCAACAGCAGTCATAACCTGGGTTCCATTTATAAGTGCCAGGCCTTCCTTAGCAGTAAGCTGAACTAAATTTATGTTTGCCTTTTCCATTGCAGCCTTTCCAGATAAAATTTCCCCATTATATTCAGCTTCACCTTCATAAAGCATAGGTAGTACCATATGTGATAGTGGTGCTAAATCCCCCGAAGCACCAAGTGAGCCTTTTTCAGGAATACATGGATGCACTTTTTTATTAAGCATTTCAATTAATGTTTCTAAAGTTTCAAGTCTTATTCCTGAGTAGCCTTTAGAAAGGGCATTCGCGCGTAGCAGCATTATTGTCCTGACTATTTCCCTTGGAAATAAGCTGCCATAACCGCAGGCATGGGATATAATTAAATTTCTTTGAAGAGTTTTACAATCTTCATGAGTTATAGTAACATCTGAAAACTTGCCAAAACCAGTTGTTATTCCATAAACTACCTTGCTGTTTTCCACTATGTCATCAACAATTTTTCTAGATTCAATAACTCGTTCTTTTGCCTCACTGCTTAAATTAACCTCATAGCCCTTATAAGCTACATTTACAATGTCATCAAGTGTAAGACTATTACCATCAATAATAACTTTCCCCATATTCTTCACCCACCAATAAAATTAATTTTCTTACTATTACTAATATTCTGCATTTCTTTTAAATTACCTTCAAATTTTTGCATTAGAATTGTCTGAATTTATTTTATCAATTAGTATTTTAGCATGATAATACGCTTATAAAAGCCCCAAATAACTAGCTTTATCTTTTTAGTATAAAAAAATAAGCCATAATCAAATATTTTGACTATGACTTATAGTAATCTAATTAACCATTTATTTTTTTTACAAATTCAACTAATTTTGTTGCTACATACTCTGCATCTTCAAGTGTAAGCAGTGAGTATAGCGGTAAGGATATTTCATTTTTGTACTGCTCATAAGCGTTTGGATAATCTTCTACTTTATAGCCTAAGTTTTTGTAAGCTGTAAACATAGGTAGTGGCATAAAATGAACATTTGTTGCTATATCTATTTCTCCCATTTTTTCTATTAATAAGTCTCTCTTTTCTTCTGTAAAGCCCTTAATTCTTAATGGATATAGATGATAGCAGGTTTCTGTTCCATTGTAAGCTTTGAATGGAAGAACAGCCCACTCCTTTTCTCCAAGTATTTTATTATATAACTCAAAAATGTTTTTTCTCTTTACAAGCATGTCATCAAATCTTTCAAGCTGCACAATTCCTATGGCAGACATTATATCAGTCATATTACACTTTAATCCATCTGTTAAAATATCATATTTCCATGCTCCAGCTTTCATCTTTGATAGTGCGTCTTTTGTTTGACCTTGTAGTGAGGTATATTTTAGTTCCTTATATAAATTCTCACGGCCTAAGAAGTTATTATCATTAAATGTCACACAACCGCCTTCTGCAGTAGTAAGATTTTTAACTGCATGGAAAGAAAATACATGAAAGTCCATTTGACCTCCAACCTTCTCTCCCTTATATTTAGCTCCAAAGGAATGTGCTGAATCAGATATAAGAACTATGTCTTCTCTTTTCTTAGCTCTAAGTACGGCTCTTACTGCATCGTAATCTACTGGAACTCCAGCAAAATCTACTGTCATTATAGCCTTTGTATTAGGAGTTATAGCATCATAAATCTTTTGTTCATCTATTAAAAAGCTGTCTTTCTTAACATCTACAAATTTTGGTTTAATTCCTCTATGTAATACAGCATTAGAGGTAGCAGCATAGGTATAAGGTGTTGTAATAATTTCATCCTTACCACCTAAATTAAGTATTTTTAATATTAATTCCAGGCCCGCAGAATTACTATTTAGTGCCACTGCATGGTTTGTGCCACAATACTTTGCAATATTATCTTCGAACTTTGCTGTCTTAGGACCTGATGTTATCCAACCTGACTTCATAACTTCGACTACAGCATCTATTTCTGCTTGTGTTATGTCTGGTGGTGAAAATGGTATTACCTTATTTTGCATGATGAGCCTTCCTTTCAATAAATATTATTTTGCATAGAATTTTTTAATAGTCTCAGTTACAAAATCTATTTCTTCAGTTGTTATTTCTGGGTATATTGGAAGTGCAATAATTTGCTCAGACACTCTCTCAGCTACAGGGAAATCCCCTTTCTTATAACCAAGATATTCAAAACATTTTTGCATATGAAGTGGCATTGGATAATAAATGCTGTAACCCACTTCATTTTTCTTTAAATACTCTGCAAGACCATCTCTATTTTCAACTAGTATATTAAATACGTAGTAAACTTGTTTTTGACTTCCTTTTACCTTTGGAAGTCTTACAAAATCACAATCTTTTAATCTTTCTATATATAAATTTGCAGCATCTTCTCTTTTCTTTATAGCATTGTCTATGTATTTTAACTTTACTGATAAAACTGCTGCCTGAATGGAATCTAGTCTTGAATTATATCCTATATGATCATAATGATATTTCTTTGCGGCTCCATGAACTCTATAGCTTTTAGCTAGGCTCGCTAAGTTCTCATCATTAGTTACTATCATTCCGCCATCTCCGTAGCCACCTAAGGTCTTAGTAGGGAAGAAGGAATAAACTCCAAAGTCTCCAATGCATCCAGAATGCTTATATTCATTACTATTACCTTTCCACTGCATCCCAAAAGCTTCTGCAGCATCTTCTAGAACCTTGAAATCATACTTCTTTGAAAGGTTCATTATCTTATCCATATCAGTCATTTGATCAAATAAATGTATAGGAAGAATACCTGCAGTATTATCATTTATTTTTTCTTCAATTTTACTAACGTCAATGCCGAAGGTTTCTTCATCAATATCAACAAATACAGGTTTTCCATTATGTTTTGTAATGCAGGAGGTGGACGCTAAGAAAGTAAATGGTGATGTAATTACTTCCTTTCCATTACTAAAACCAAGAATGTCAGATGCAATTACAAGAGCATCTGTACCTGAGGCAACACCTATTGCATATTTTGCACCAGTATAATCCTGAACAGCTTTTTCAAAATCACTAACTGTATTTCCAAGGATAAAATTACCCTTTTCAATTACTGACTGAATAGCATTATCAAACTCAGCTTTTTTTTCATGGTATTCCCTTTGAGAGGTATAAAAATTAACTTTCATACATAGTCTCCTTTATTAATAAAATTATTTAACTTCTTCTGCTACAATAACCTTAACTCCAAGTTTCCTTATCTTTTCGATTTCTTGTTCAGAGGCTTCCCAATCTGTAACTATAAGATCTAAGTCCTTTATATCTAATGTTTTTGAAAAAAATTCATTACCAATCTTATCAAAATTAATTAGACAAATCTTTTTGCTTGATACCTCTGCTACTGTTCTCTGAAAAATAGCTCCTTCAGGAGTAGAACTGCTTAACCCATGTTTCGAGGATAGACCCCCTCCTGTTAAAAAAGATACATCAATTCTTAAATTTTTTACAAATTCCGTTGCTAAGGCATCTACAATACCTTCTTCATGTTTTATTTTACCGCAAACAATATAAGTTTCTATGTTGCTGTAGCTTTTAAGTTTTTCTGCAACCTTTAAAGAATTTGTAACTACTGTATATACTTTATCTAATGGAAGATACTTTAATAAAATATAGTGTATACTGGCCCCGCCAATATATACAGTATCACCTTCCTCAATAAAGCTTGCTGCAAGTTTTGCAACTGAATTTTGATGTTCAGTTCCTTCACCATACCTAATTTTCTCGTCGATAGGTAATCTTCTTACCTTGGAAACTGATATTGCACCACCATGAGTCTTTTTGATAAGACCTTCATCTTCTATAATCTTAAGGTCTCTCCTTATGGTATCGATTGAAACATCAAATTCTTCAGCCAAATCCTTTACAAATACTCTTCCAGTTGATTTAACCTTAGTTAATATTTTTTCTCTGCGTTCTTCAGCAAACATATAATAACTCCTTTCCATTGTCAGTGGAAAATATCTACAAGAAATATTATATCACTTTTATGCTGTTATGTTAATATTTTTTTGCTGTTTTTCGCATTTTTATGCATTTTATTTTAAAAAATCTATTTATATATAAAAAATGTACTCAATGTGATAAGTATTTTAGTGTCTATCACATTGAGTACATTTCATTTATTCCCTTAAATTAGTTTTCAGCTAATTCTTTAATTGCTTGAGCATATATTTGTGTCATTTTGACTAAATCATCAATTTCTATATATTCATTTGGTTGATGATCTAGATCTGGTTTCCCGGGGAATATTGGTCCAAATGCTACCATATTAGGCATTTCTTTAGCATAGGTTCCTCCTCCTATAGCTAAAAGTTCTGCCTTTTCTCCAGTTTGCTCTTCATATACCTTAGATAAGATTTTAATTAATTTATGATCTTTGGAGAAATAAAGTGGTTCTTGATGCTCAAATTCACCTATCTCAAAACCTGAAGGTTTCAAAGTTTCATTAAAAGGATTCATCATGTCTTCTAAGGTTTTTGTGACTGGATACCTTAAATTAAGAGATAGAGTAATGTTTTCTAAATCTATGTCTATAGTTCCAACATTAAAGCTTAAGAACCCGGAAACTTCGTCTTGAAGACATACACCAAAGCTTTCCCCTTTAGTTTCCAGACCTATTTTTTCAGCTAAGAATTTAAAGGTTTCTTGGATTTCTCCTGAGCATATATTCTCATCATTTAAGAATAATATTGCCTGCATTATTGCATTCTTACCAACCTCAGGCGTACTTCCATGACCAGAGAGCCCTATTGATTTTAATATAACTGTTTCATCTTTTACCTCATATTTAAAATCAAAATTTTTCTTTTTTCCATATGCTTCTATTTTACTTATTAATTCTTTAGAATCACTTGTATTAATACCAACTTCGCAGTAGTCAGGTACCATATTAGCCCTTTTACCGCCTCTCATATAAGCAATTATGCTATTATCTTTTGCATTTAATTTCTTATTTATGTTAAAAACAGTCAATCCTTTTTCAGCATAAATAATTGGAAAATCCGCATCAGGAGTAAAGCCAATGCTTGGTTTTTCATCATTTTTTAAATAATACTCTACATCTGCGCTTCCAGTCTCTTCGTTGGTGCCAAGTATTATTCTTATTCTCTTCTTTGGCTTGTAACCAGCTTCCTTAAGTGCATACATACCATATAAAGCTGCCATAGTAGGTCCTTTATCATCTAAAGCACCTCTTGCATATATTCTTCCATCGTGAATTTCTGCTGAATAAGGTGGATAGGACCATCCATCCCCCTCAGGAACTACATCTAAATGACCAAGTGCTGCTACTATTTCCTCGCCTTGACCCCATTCAATATATCCAATATAACCATCTAAGTTTTTAGTTTTAAATCCCATGCCTTCGCCAATTTTAAGCATAGATAAAAGAGCATTATTTACTCCCTCACCAAAGGGCATGCCTGGCTTTGCCTCTTCTTGTACGCTTTTAACCATAAGGATTTTTTGTGTATCCTTAATTAAATTTTGCTTAAGTTGAGTAACCTTTTTATTTAACTCCATAATATTACCTCCAAGTAATTTATTATAAATCGGCTTGTTATAACATAATGTATGAAAATATCTTAAACACTATATTATAACTTAACCGTAAATAGGCTTCACTTTAGTGTTTCTTTAATTTTCTTTTAAAGGTATTTAATATATAGGCATATTCTTCTATACCAAATAAATATATAGAAATTAAGTAAATAATTAATCCAGCTGCAAAACAAACAAGCAGTGATATTATACTTCCTTTAAAACTGCTTCCTATCTTTTGCAAAATAGAATTATTAACTAAGAAGATACAGACTCCCATAATTAAGGAAGCTATAGTAATTTTAGCAAAAGATATAAGCATATTCTTTATTCCAATACCCTTCATCTTTTTATTTAAGCTAACTATCAAAATAATAGTAGTTATTATTGCAGAAACAGTGGACGAAAGAGTTAATCCAGCAACCTTCATATTTTTTACTAAAAGAATATTTAAAATTATATTTAGTAATACACCAAATAAACTGTTATACATAGGCGTTTTTGTATCCTGAATAGAATAAAATGCCTTATTTAAAACATCCCTTAAACCATAAGCTATCATAGCAGGAGAATAAAATAAGAATGCAGAAGCAGTTAATGCAACAGCTTTTTCACCGAAGGCACCTCTTTTAAAAATAACGCTTATTATTGGAACTCTCAGAACTGCCATAGCGACTGCAGCTGGTATCATTATTAGGGCAATTATATTTAATGCCTTTAGTAAAGATCGCTTGTATTCTTTCTTGCTATCTTGAAGTGCAAAGGAAGAGAGCACTGGATATATAACAGTTGAAATCGCAACTGCAAACACCTCATAAACAAGGGAGTTTAGTTTATTTGAAAAATCTAAAGCTGAAACTGCGCCTTCGTATATGGTAGTTGCAAAAAACCTATTAATGAAAAGGCTTAATTGTGCGGTAGAAGTACTTATAATTACCGGAATCATTAAAATAAATAGTTTTCTTAAAGCTGGATCCTTGAGATTTACAAAGGGTTTATATCTGTATCCTAGTTTTCTGTACTTAGGCAGGTTTATAACAAGTTGAACAAAAAAACCCACCACAGTTGCAAAGGCAAAGCCAATTATACCATATTTGCCTGCCAAAAAAACTAAATAGGTTATAAATACTATGTTTGAAAACAAAGCCATAGCTGATGGCTCGTAAAATTGATTATGTGCCTGCAACACTCCAGTAACAACACTTTGTATGCTCATAAATATCAAGGATATAAGCATTATTCTTGTGACATCTACTGAAGTATTAAAAATAATGATATTACTTTTGAAACCAGGAGCAAAAAGATATACTATATAATAGGCACAAATTGTACCAATAAATATTAAAATTGCGGTAAAAATCATAGAGACATTTAATACATTATTAGAAAACTTATTAGCTTCTTCTCTTGATTTACCTTCAATAAATTCTGTATGTATTGGAATAAAGGAAGTAGTTAATCCATAACTAATAGTGGTTAAAAGATATACTATTCCTAAAGAAAACATGTATATGTCAGTTGCATAACTTACTCCAAATTTTGCAGCTATTAAAGCATCTCTAACAAATGCCAATATTTTTCCAATAATAATTAAACCCATGATGATTATAGAATTCTTAACTAGCTTATTGCTTTGCATTTTCCTACTCCAGTTTATCTATTGTTTTTGTAATTACTTTTTAATAACTCATCATAAAAATTATAATACTTATGCCAAAACTTTTCTATGGAATAATTGTTAATTACTATTTTATTTAATTCTTTTCCCATTTTAGAGAGCTCATCTTTATTAAGATAAGCTTCCTTCATTTTATTATAAATATCCTCTATTGAATTGGGGTCAATTAAGTATCCCATGTTTTCATTTATTATATCACTTATATCCCCAATGTTAGAACATATTACAGGCTTATTAACTATGCCGCTTTCAAGAACTACTAGTGGCGGCGACCCTCCTTCACTAAAGGAAGGTAATATACTAATGTCGCCTGCATTTAAATAGTCCAAGCTATTATTTTGAAAACCCGTAAAAATAACAGCATCTTGCAGATTTTCCTTTACCGTCACATCTTTTAATTGCTCAAGTAGTGAACCATCACCAATAAGCATAAGTTTAACATTACAAAACTCTAATTTAAGTTTTTTTAAGGCCTTAAGAAGTGAGCTATGATTTTTTATTGGATGCATTCGAGCTACCATTACAAATATAAAATCATTATTTCCAATTTTATATTTCTTTTTCACTTCATCAGAATTTATAGATAATCTATACTTATTTATATCAACACCATTTTCAATAATAACTTTATTTCCTTTAAAGTTATTATTAATAAGCAGCTTTAAAATATAATTAGATACACAAACATAGTTATTAAAGCTTTTTAAACCTAAAGTACTTAAGGGTGTAAAAAAGAGCTGCTTTATTTTACTATTGATAAAATCATACCTGTAATCACTATGAACAGTTACTGCAGCAGGTATTGATATACTTTTTTTTATAAAATAATATAAAAAATTTGCTTTTGCACCATGAAAATTAATTAAATCAATTGAATTGGATTCTATTAAACTTAAAAGTCCGCCTTTAATAATGGCCTTCATACTTAATTTTACAGTTTCAATTCCACTTTCTTTAGAAATTTCATAAAGTGGTCCATCTCCAATACAACATAGACAATTTTCAAACATATTACTTGGTGCTTTGCAAATATTTAGCACATAAGCTGCCCCTCCACCATAGTCATTACCAGAAATTAGGTGTAAAACCTTAATTTTAATCATCTCCTAAAAAATAAAGCAGGGATACCCTACCTATTAAAATGCTCCTTCTTTCTTTAAAACATTTTTAAAAGTCTTAAATATTATTTTAAAATCATAGAGCAAGGAAAAATCCTTAATATAAGATAAATCATAAAATACTGTTCTTCCTAGTTCTATTTCTCCCCTTCCACTTACTTGAGCTAGGCCAGTAATACCAGGTTTAACTAATAGTCTTTGCCTATAGCTTTCAGGGTATAGTTTAACTACATCTGGAATTTCAGGTCTTGGACCTACCAAACTCATATTACCTACTAATACATTAAATAGCTGAGGTATTTCATCTAAGCTGCTTTCTCTTAAAAAGCTGCCAACCTTTGTAATTCTATCATCAGTTTTACTTTGAAACACGAAATTCTCTATATTCTCAGGATCTATTTCCAAAGATCTTTTACTTTCAGCATTGACAATCATAGTTCTAAATTTATATATAGTAAATGGAACTTCATCTTTGCCTATTCTAGTTTGTTTAAAAATTACAGGACCTTTAGAATCCAGCTTTATGGCAATTATTATAGCTAAATATACAGGAGATAATAAAATAATACCAATGATTGAAAGTATAAAATCAATTACTCTCTTGACAGCAAACTTGAAGCCTTTATTTATTATATCCTTTTTTACATCTATATTTACTGAAATATCTTCCATATAGTTCTCCTTCTTAAGTATCGCTTTTAATTATAATTCATAACTAATATTTTAAATATCCATTTTTAATATTATATTGATATGATTCCGCAGCTGCTAAAAGAATCCAAAAAAATGCTATAACTTTAGGTGCTGAAAAGAAGTTATCAATAGAATTCATAAAGATAAATGCTATTATAGATGCAGTAAAGCCTTTATAAAAATATTTGTAAAATTTATCTTCAACCTTAGAAGAGAACTTAATAATTTTTGCAACTGATGATATAAGCATACCTACTAAGGAAAACAGCCCAAAAATTCCAAGTTCACTTTGTGCTTTTAGGAAAATGCTATGTGGATGAAAATTATCACGAGCATAATATTCAATGTTCTTTACATACTTAGTGTACATCGGATAATAAGTTCTATAATTTCCGTTGCCTACTCCTAGAATTGGATGATCCTTTATTATGTATAGTGCTATTTCCCAAAGCTTTATTCTGCCTGGATCTTGAAATTTACTTCCTAAAGCCTTTATTATATTAAAAGTTTGAGGTACAAGTAATGATATGCCTGTGCCCGCTAATAAAATATAGATAATCTTGTAGTTATACATAATTATTAATAAAAGGATTCCGATAATTAATGCTAAAATAGCATTTCTTGATCCAGAAATAATTATATTAAACACTGATATTAAAGTAAATAAAAAATACATACTTTTTTTCAGCTTGTTATTTTCCTTAATAAACAATACTAATAAAGGGAAGAAAATTAAAATGAAAAATACTCCTAAATTATTGGCATTTTCTAAAGTGGAGGATACTCTAATTAAATTAATAAATCTAGTGGCACTTGAGGAACTAATTCCAAATCCTTCAAAGGATTCAATAATTCCTATAGTACCAATAAGCATTGATACAAATATATATAATTTCAATATGTTATCCAATACTTTCTTTTCAGTAATATCATATTTGATAATATAAAAGAGCACTGCATAGGTTGTAAATCTTATGGTTTCGCTTAAAGCTAAAGTTTTATCCTTAGCATAAAGTACAGAAACATACATCATTGCAATCCACAAAAAGATAAAAATGTTGAGATAATCTTTAAAAAAGTTTCTTAATCCATTAATGAATCTTGTTCTGCTTTCTCTATCAATTAAAATTTTCAGTAAGTAAAGCAATATTAACAGTGCTAATATGCTGTCACCATCAAGTGGAATCCCCTTAAATTTAAATTTACTAGGTAATAAAGGTAATGCTATAACGTAAAGATATAAAATATAAATAAACACTTTTCTCAATTTATCCATAAGAAAACTCCAATCTTGTGAAATCAATAATATTAATAGTTAACCGCCTTAGCAGTATCGTAAGCTTTTTAGAATTAATCATTTTCTTCATTGAATTTTTAATTTATATTATTATGTTAATTTGATTTTGCGTATTCTTCGTCATTAATGTCTTTGTACATATTTATAAATGCCGGTTCTAAAATCTTCCAGTTATACTTTTTCTTTGCACTTCTATACCCATTTTGACCAATTTCTAATAAATCCTGAGAGTTATTAGCTATATTTTCTATTGCTCTAGCAATGGAATGAGTGTCCTCTGGATTAACTAATACACCACAGTTAGACTCATTAACAATAGCACGCATCATAGGAAAATCACTAGCAATTACTGGTACTCTATTTTGCATATACTCAAATAATTTAATAGGCTCAGAATTAACATATCTCCAATTTGTAGACCTAAGTAATACAAAACCTGCTGAGGCATCTTCTAAATATTTTGCCACCTCAGGGTGTGGTATTTTTCCAGTAAAAATTATATCTTTATTACGTAAATTCTTATTAATATAAGCAAACACTTTATTCTTAAATTCTTCGCTCCAAAATTGTCCTACAAAAATATATTTATAATTTCCATTTACTAGTTTAATACTTTTTAATATATTCAATATTCCTCTTTCTTCACTTAGACCTCCAACGTAAACAAAAGTTGGTATTTTGTTAAATACTTTTTTCCTAACTTTCTCAGAAAAAACTGGATAATTAGGCAAAAGTACTACATTCTTACTATATCTTTTAAATTTATTTACTAATAAATTATTAACAGTAATTACACAATCTGCTTTCTCAGCTAAATGTTTTTCATAATTATATATACATTTCTCAGCTAGTTTTTTGCCTACTGGAAAATGCTCAGAAAAACTTTCAGGATAATATTCATGGGAATCGTAAATTATTTTTGCCCCAGTTTTTTCTTTTAACTTTATAGCTACTCCTAGTGAATCGGGTTCATGAGCATGATATACATCTGCTTGTATACCCTTAGCTAATTCAAGCATATCTTTCATAGGTCTAATTCTATCGAACCAGTATTTTCTCTTTTTAAAAGATAAAACTTTAATTCCATCCCTGGTAGTGAAATTTCTTTCACCAGGTGCAATCAAATAAATTTCATTATAATACTTTTTTAAGGATAGTATTTCTTTATAATATATCCTGCTGTCATAGACATTGTGCCCTGAAGTTAACATACAAATTTTCATTTATTCTCACCAACCATATCATTTTATAAGCCTTAATTGTAAATTCCTTATGAACTTACTTCCTTAAAGCTTTAACAAATTCTTATCAAATGAACAATGACTTACAGATAAATTATAAAAAGTTTATATGACAGTTAGATGTTCATTTAGATAATAATTTATGAACAAATGATATAATGTTTACAGTTTGTTCATATTTTGTGAGAATAAATTATCTTGAGGTCTTTGTGTTTTTTTCAATTACCTTCTTTGATTTTAATACATAAAAATTAAATAAGCCATTTATAAATCCCACTCCATAGCTTAAATGTAAAATGAGAAAGGCAGTACTTATGTATTTGATTAGTTTATACTCCTTTTTTGACGCTTTTGCTGCACATATAATATTGCATATAAAATATATTATTAATTCTGTAATCCAAAGATATAAAATATTTTTACTGAAAAAGCTTAATAGAAACCCTAGAACATTAACAATAGTAAATATCATAGGAACAAGATGTCTAAGAGCTGCCGTCCTTCCGTGTTTTTGCATTACTCTTACCTTCCAAAAGCCATATTGATAATACTGCTTCCATAACTTGCTCAAGGAAGCTCTGCTATAATATCTAGATTTAATTTTTGGTGACAAGAGTATTTTATATCCTGCTTTAATAACTCTAAAATTTAGCTCGTCATCTTGATTTCTTACCAACTCATCATCGAAATACCCAATTTCTTCTAAAACTTCTCTTCTATATGCACCAAAAGCAACTGTATCCACATATGTTTCTTTATTTGCATATCTAAAAAGTGCATTGCCTACTCCAAAGGGAGAGCTCATAGCATATGCAATAGCCTTTCCTTTATCACTGTTATTAATTGTCTCTAATAACCCGCCAGCACAGCCTATAGTTTTATCTCTTAATACCTCAATATTGTTTTTAACAAAATCAACATGTGCATTTGCATGGGCACCGAAAATAATAATATATTCCGAATTACTTTGGCTTATACCAAGATTCATTGCCTTTGGTGCTGTTAATCCAAAATTATCTAATAATTTTATATTATTATAATTAGCTTGATAGGTATTAACTATATCCCTTGTTCCATCTGTAGACATTCCATCACAGACGAAAACCTCAAGTAATTCCTTAGGATAAGATTGATTTATAAAGGAATCTAAGCAATTAGCTATATACTTCTCTTCATTTCTGCAGGGTATAACTATAGTGACTTTGCCATTATTAATTAACTTATTCATTTTTCACTCCTTAATAATTCAGCAAATTTATAATCACAATTTTCATGCTAAGCATTATTTTTGTATATATAATTATTATTACTAATTTCAATCATAGCAAAGACTAACCATAAAATTAGATTATTAGTAATTACACCTTTGTGATTAAATTCAAATCCTGTAAGTATAGTAAAAACTAAAAACATTGTTAAGGAGATAAAACTTGCCCTATTTATAGAATAATTTTTTAAAGTAGCGTGAACCCTATTTATAAAAATTAATAAATAAACTACTAAACATATAATACCAAATTCTACTCCAATTTGTAACCATAGATTATGTGCATTTTCTAAAGCATAGGTTGCAACATGGATGCTGCTCCTTAACCCCTCTGGCATAAGCATATAACCTGCATCTAAATACCTTTTATACATATCAGCATATGTTGCTGCGCCAGTTCCAAATGGATAATCCATCATAATTCTAATGCTTGTAAAAATAGACTGTACTCTGGCTATTGCTGATTCGTCAGTTAAAATACTAGTACTTGTTCCTCTACTTAATATAAACGAAATTAATGGTTTTGCAATGACAATAAATATTATGCCTAAACCATATATAAATTTTCTATATTTTTTACTAAGTAAAATTAAAAATATTACAAGTAAAAATGCAAGCCAAGCCCCTCTTGTATAAGTTAAGAATAATGCTATCATGCTTACAACTAGTGCAAAACTTAAAAATGTCTTCTCTCTTTTAGTCTTCTTTTCATAAAGTATAGCCTGTAGTAAATATGGCATTATCATCATTAGAATACATGCAAAGATATTAATATTGTGATAACCAAAAGTTAAATATTCCCTATTGCTGCTTATTGCATTAAGTGGTATATGATATAAAAATATTTGTAGAAAACCGTAGAGACAGCTAAAGCTAATACTAATTATTAAAGCATACGCAATCTTTTTAATATCATCTTTTTCAAAATTAGCTATTACAGTGAACATAAACATAATTGGTATAATTATTGAAATAAAAATTTCAGTTATGCTGCTGTATACATTAATAGAAAATATAGAACTGTTATAAGCAAAAATAACTAAAGTAACTAAAAGCATTACAAATTTAAATGCTTTACTCTTTTTGTCCTTTGTATATTCCTTAAATAAAGAATTCACCTTTTTAATATTACAAGAAAACAATATTGTAATAAAAATTGTTTCATATGTTACTTTGAAAAATAAAAAATCAAAGTAACATATTTTTCTAGCAGTAGCCATTATTGGAAAAGATATTATGAAAAGTAATATGGATAATTTTATATCAAACTTTATTAGATAAATCTCTATTAGAAGTAACCAGGTTGCTAGGAAAAACATACCAGCATCTTTTATTCCTAATTCTTTGAAAAATAATAAACTTAATACCACAGAAATTATCCCAAAAATTGAAAACAATATATATTGCTTTCTGTTAAAAAATTTTAAATTCATGCCCTGCACCTTCCATATTGCTTGATTTCTTCATTTAGTGGACTATTTGTTAATTTTATATTTGTTAAAGTCCAGCCCATCAGCCTTTTCTATAAAGTTAACATAGCCTGCATAATTTGAATTTAAGGTATTGATTACATCATCTATTTTTTCTTTTCCTTCAATTGCATCTACAAGTAATTTCCTTGTCATTTCTGGGTTGTAATTAGTATAATTAGTTGGATCTAGAGTCTCATGTGAAAAGTTGCTTGCATTATTATATTCACCATACAAGCCACCTGAAGTTCCTTTATTATTAAAATTCGATGGCAGTACAATGCCAGTTTTATATAATTCATTGTTTACATCTTCACTGAGAAGCCATTCATAAACTTTTTTAACAGCCTCTTTATTAGTAATATTTTTATTTACTACTAAAGCGGAATAATTTTCTGTATAAAAGTAGTTTTCTGTATCGCTTAGTTTTAATTTAGGTAAATTATCTACACCAGTAGAAAAGTTCAATGGTACTATATTCGTATAATAGGTTTTATCTTCATATGTACTTATAGTCATAGCTGTTTTTTTCTCATAGAAGTCTTTTCTTACATCTTCGGTAGAATTTTTATCCAAGCTGTTTATAGTTAGTCCATTATTATAAATATAATTAAATTTTGATAATATATCTTTGGCGTAGGAAAAATCATATTTCCCATCCTTGTAATTCCAAAAGGTCGTATAAATAGGACCTTGATTTGCTGCAATTTCACCTATTGAAGATTTTAGCTCACCCCAAGTTGAGGCTGGAAATTCAAATGGAACTATACCGGGACACTTTTCCTTAATTAATTGTGAATACTTAATTAAATCATCCCATGTTTTAGGAGGCTTATTAGGATCAAGACCTGCTTCCTTAAAAATATCCTTATTCCATATTAATTTAACGTCATTACCTAAGACCTTTACGCCATATGGCTTACCTTCAAAATTTAATAAATTATCTCTGTTAATCAAAGACTTGTCTAATCCTAAATCGTCAATATTTAATAGATTAGAATTTTTTAATAATTCATAATATCCATACTGAAATATATCAACTTTTTTGTCTGAAGCTAAAGCCATTCTTAGATAGTTAAAATAATCGTTAGTATTATACACCTTAAGATCTATATAAATATCCTTATTAGCTTTATTAAATTTATCCACTTGATATTCTCTAGTCTTGCTGTCTGCGCCATCTCTAATCCAAATAGTTACTATCTGCTTATTCTTCATTTCATCAGGAATTACTGCTTTGATTTTTTCATCATTTGTAATTTTTATTTTTAAGAAAATAGAAACAGTTAAAAGAAGAACTACAACAATTAGGTATGGTACATATTTTGACAGATTCTTTTTCATATGTTGCCTCCACTGCTATTGGTTTTTTAATAGTTGATCTTCTGGTACATTTCTTAATTCCTTAGCAGGATTACCAGCTACTATCTTTTCAGCATTAACATCTCTAGTAACAACACTGCCAGCTGCCACAAAACCATCATTTTCAATAATCCTTCCGGGTAGTATAGTAGCTTGTGCTCCAATTCTGCCACCTGTTTTAACTGTTACCCCTTTAAAATGATTATATCTTTCTTTTGAGCGAGCGGCGAAATTATCATTTGATGTAACAACTCCTGGAGCAATAAATACATTATTTTCTATGGTTGAGTATGCAGTAATATAAGCATTTGTTTCTATTTTGCAATTATTGCCTATGTTTGTAAAGTTCTCTATAGCTGCACCTCTTCCAATTATATTTTTCTCACCAATTTTTACATTTTCCCTTACTGTAGAAAGGTCAGCAACCAAAGTTTTGATACCTATTTCACAGCCAGCATATATAATTACTCCAGCACCTATTAAGCAGTCATCTCCGATTAGGGCAGGGTTAAGCTTTTCATCATTTTTAAAAATGCTGTTTACAGATCTCATTGGAAGCTTTCCTATAATTGTATTATCATCTATTCTTACATTGTTTCCTATCACAGAATTTTCATGTATTATAACTCCACTGCCTATAATACAATTATCTCCAATCTTTACATTGTCATGAATAACCGTAAAATGTCCGAATTTAATATTTTCTCCTAATATGGCATTATCAGATATATAATTCATTTGCTTCACTCCTTAATAACAGAAACTCTTAAACTTTTATGCAAAATACCTAATGTCAACTTAATTTATTATAAAATAATCAAAATGTATATGAGTCAAGATTTATTTACTTCTTACTTGTTTCATTTCTATAGAAGAGAACTTTTCAAGTGGAAACTTTACAGGAAGTCCTGTTAATCTTGATTTATAAGCTGCCAATATTATAGACATAGCTTTTTTACCTTCCTCTCCATTAATTAAAGGTTCGGTATTATTATTTACTGCATTTATAACATCTGCAAATAAAGGAGAATGACCATAACCATAAACAGTGTCAGGATCAACATCCTGGGCCTTTATAATTTCTTCTTCATTGTCTCTACCATCCGCGAATCTCCAAGTTTCGATTTTATTAACTGCGAGTCCTCCAATGCAGACTGTTCCACTTTCACCAAATATACTTAAGGTCTCTTCTAAGTTTTTGGGATAAACGCAAGCACTTCCTTCTACAATTCCTATAGCTCCATTTCTAAATCTTATTATTATTGCTCCAAAGTCCTCTCCTTCAATGTCTCTTAAATATGTATCGCACTGAGAATAGACTGTATCTATTTCTCCGCCAAGCATCCATTGAAGTAAATCAATATTATGTATACACTGATTCATAAGGGTACCGCCATCTAATTCCCACGTACCTCTCCAAGGAGCCTGTGTATAATAACTCATATTTCTATTCCAAAGAATTCTCGCAGTACCATTTATAAGTTTTCCAAATCTATTTTCTTCTATAGCTCCTCTAAGTTGCTCCACAGGTAAATTAAATCTATTCTGATGACATACAGCAAGTTTTACATTATATTTTCTTGAGGTTTCAATCATTTTATCTGCGTCTTCTATAGATAATGCCATTGGTTTTTCGCAGATTACATGCTTACCCTTTTCCATACAATAAATAGCAATTTCTGGATGATATCCACTTTCAGTAGCAATAGTAACAATATCAATTTGTTCCTCTTCAAGCATCTTTTTGTAATCTTCATATACTTTAACTTGATTTTCTACATTAGCCTTCTCATATTCGTTTTTTCTTGTTTCAGCATTAGCCTTAACAACATCACATACTGCCACGAGTGTAGCACTCTCTCTATTTCTTAGTAAAGCTTCAACATGTTTATAAGATATTCTTCCACAACCAATTATTGCAAATCTTAACTTTTTCATTTAATAAGCACTCCTTTATTTTAAAAAATATACTACTTTCTCTTTCTTAAAGCTATGAGCGATTCCAGTTCCTTTACCTTTAGGATATACAACGCTGCAATATATACAGCAATTCCTATAATTGCCTCAATAGTTATCTTAATAGCCAATACAAGGCTACCTTCATTATTAAATAATACCCCTAAATATTTATAGGTTAAACCAACAATGGCACCCATTATTCCTCCAGCTATTAAAGCTTTTAAAAGTACTTTAATAAAGGCATTAAATCTTAAATCCTTTAACTTATATTTTAATTCAAATATCATTACAGTTGCAATTATACTAGCTGATGTAGTTGTAGCAGTAGACAACCCGCTTATTCCCATTCTAGGTACCAAAATAACAATAAATAATATATTTAAGCCTACAGTAATAATTCCATTTATCATAGGTGTTACTGTATCCTTAACGGAGAAAAACACCTTCCCTAATATGTCTATAAGGGAATAACCTAAGGTTCCAAGGGCTAATACCCTTAAACATAATGCTGTTACTACAGTATCACTGCTATTAAATTTGCCATGCTGCAGCAACAACCTAACAAGTGGGGTGCTAAGTATTATCATACCTATAATTAAAGGTATAGCTATTATAACAACTATATTTAAAGATTTTATGATTAAATCCTTAAAATCCTCTTTACTGCCTAAAGCATACTTTTCAGTTAACATAGGATAAAATATTGTAGTAATTGAAACTATAAAAACTTGATTTATAATAGTGCTAACTTTGCTAGCATAATCAATAATTGACATGCTGCCGCGAGCTAAGTTTGATGCAAAGGTACTATCAACTATTACATTAACCTGCGATACTGCACTGCTGATAATAATTGGAACAGATAATAAAAGCATTTTTTTTACATTTTCATCATGAAAATTTATATAAAATTTAAATTTATAGTTTTTCATAAAAGGTAATTGAAAAATAACTTGAGCAACTGCTCCTAAAAAAAATCCTATAACTGCTGCTGCAATACCAAACTTACCTACAAACATCATACCTATTATCATAATAATAGAGGATATAATACTAGTTAATGCAGGCTGCAGAAAAATTCCATATGAATTAAGATATCCCTGCTGCAAACCGCTTAAAGCTAAAAAAATGATTGAAGGCATTGAAATCCGTGTCATATTATATGTTCTTATAAAATCTGCATTATTAAAGCCTGAAACAAAAAGCTTTGTAATCTGTGGAGTAAATACCATTCCTATAATTGATAAAATTGCACATAATAAAAATAGTACATTAAAGATATTATTAAAAAATAAGTTCGCTTTTTTTTCATCATTCTTAAAGGATGAAAAAATAGGAATAAAACTTGTTAAAAGTGCTGCGGCAACAACGCTGTAAAACAAGTTAGGTATCCTTGTTGCAGTTTTAAAAATATCTGATTCCCTACTTGCCCCAAATTGAGTTGCAACAAGCATTTCTCGAACAAAGCCAACGACCTTGCTTAAGATAAGAATCAATGAAATCATGGCGCTGTATTTCGCCAAATTTTTAGTACTTATTTTAGCCATAGTTTCCCCCACGCATAGTTACTCTACAGAGTTGAAAAGTCTATATAATTCTTCTTTCTGTTTTTTTAATCGATTTTCTAAATCTTTATAATTTACAAATTCGCCTTCATTTGCTTTTATATAATTTAGCATTTTTTCATACACATCTCTATAATTTCTATAATTGTATACATCTTCATGCCAAAGAACTGAGGATGTTCCTCTGTTTCTTTTGACTTGATCTATTATATATTTAATTTCATTCCACTTTTCTTCTGAAGTCATTGGTTTCTCCATAATAGATACATCCATTATAGAAAGAGGAATTTCATAAATATTAATTACTTCATTATTTTTAAGATTATAAGGTAAAAATGCTTTTGTAGTACCAGCTCTAAAGCCATTACTATCTGCATAGCCTAATGTAGTATCAAATTTTAACCCAGAATTCTTTAGTATATCCCAGGTTTCAGGCACCTTAAATCTCAAGTAATGATTTCTGCAGCTTAAAATTTTAACATCAGCATATTTTTCGATTGCGTTTATTTCTTCTCTTATTTTATCTTTGTCATCATAGGAAAAGAAATTAGTGTGAAGCCCAATGATAAAATCCTTGCTTTCCTTTATTTTTTCAAGCTCTGACCTTACTTTACTTAGTTTATATCTGCTCCCATATCTATGTTTTTTTCCTTGAATAAAATAGAATTCTGATTTTGCGCCATAACTACTCTCAAGTTCCATATATTTTAAAATGTTTTTATATCTATTAAATAAACATTCCTGCAGAAGAGTAGTAAATTTCATAAAAAATGGCTTATTCTTTTTTGAAATCAGGTTCTTAAAATTATGCAAAAAAACATATCGATTTCTACTATCTGCATTATCAATATCATGTGTAAGATATATTTCAAAGCCATTTCTTTTTAAAGTCAAATTTGGATTAAGTTTTATAAGTGCTTTATATAAAATGGCAGAATTTATATCAAAGAATGGTGTTTTTATTGAATCCTTCTTTTCACTGAACTCTGCTAAAAATCGATTAATTCTATCTCTTTTCATGCATACATATTCTTCTTCACAACTAATAAAATAAATCGAGCTTAAAAATATGTCATAGTTAAAAAAAATGACATTATCTTTCTTTATAAAAGGAATTTCGCATTTTTCCTCAAAACTTGCAAAAGTATCCTCCTCATAATTATGTAAATAAAGCCTTTTAGGTTCACTTTCTTTTAGAACTGGTATTATTATTCCATTTCTTGCTTGAATATTAGCACCATAATAAATGTTAATAGCATCTTCTATAAAATCATAGGAAACTTGGACTTCATCAAATATATTTTCTACCAAATAATAAAAAGTATATATTATTTTTCTTTTATCCTTCAGATTTTTATCTATCACTAAGTTTATCACTTTTCTACACCTTAAATACTTTCCTTATTAATTCTCTATTTTTTTTTGCCACGTAGAAAAACATTTCTGTGATTATATCACTTCTATAAACATTATGAATAATTGTTTGAGTTCCACCAAACTCTCTAAATCCTTTTTCGATATTTTGTATCATTGAGCCTTCAAAATCAAAGGTTTTTGATACTTTTGATGCAAATTTAATTGCTTCCCAAATTAGTAATTTCTGCACTCCAGTGTTTCTATATTCTGGATCTGCCCCACCCATTAAGTAATAGGTACAATTTCTATCATATATCAAATACACTGCCGCTATCAGCTTATTAGATTCATCTTTAGCAAAAAGTATTTTTCTGCTTTTTTTCTCATCCATAATTTTATCAAGCTTTGTTAAGAATTCTAAACTATAAGGTATTTCTATATTTTGTCTTTCAAATGTTTTTTTATTTATTTCATAAAATTCATCAATTGAATTATTTTCTATAATGCTAATATTATTTTTTATAGCTTTTTTGATTTCATATTTCAAATCATTATCAAATCCACTATAAACTTTATCTAAATCTGTTAAATCCTCAATTAAATATGTGTATTTTATGTTAACCTTAAATTTATTCCAAAGTAAAGGTAGAAAATTAGTAAAGTTTTTACTAAAGCTATAATCAAATAATTTAAATTTAGGCAGATTCTTAATCAAGGCCTCTATTATGTCCATTTGTTTAGAAATACTATTGCAATACTTGGAGCCCTTATCTGCATTAAGTATAATCCCAAGCTTTTGAGTCAATTTCGGATTTCTATAGAACTTACCATATATACTAGGTAAAGCAATTCCACCAATTATTTTATTATTTTGCCTACATACTAATATTTTAAATTCATCTGAAACAGCTTTTAGCCAGTAACTCTTACTAAATATTGATCCTTGTGGAGAATTTTCCACAAACTCATCCCAAGCCACAAATTCATCCTCTTTCAAAAATCTTATGTCAGCCTCTTTTAACATAATTACGCTCCAATTACAGGTTTAATTTTGTTTCTACAAATTAACCCCTTAATTATACCTTTTATTATTTTAAATAGTCAATTTTTATTGTGAACTTTTTCATACAATTGTGTTAACATTTTGCTTTCAGCTTCCCAAGAAAACTTTTCTTTAACTAAAGCTTTATTTGATTTTACAATTTTATCGCTCAGATCCTTATTTTGCAATAATTCATTAACAACCCTTTCAATGTCATCTGCAGATTTAGGATCGGCAAATACAGCACTTTCCTTAAATTCGCTCATCCAGTAGGTAAAATTAGACATAACAATTGGAATTTCACAAGCCATATATTCAAATGCCTTTACAGGCCAGCTAGTTAAATGATTCTGAGTAGGATGCAGGGTACACATACCAATATCTGCTATTTTCATATAGGAGTATACATTTTCCATTGGTATTAGACCTAGATATTTTGAATATTTCCATCCCTCAATTTCTCTACATTCCTTTTCAAACTCACCGCTTTCCCATTTTCCAAGAAGCCATAGTTCAGCCTTTCCATTTAAGAGGCCTACAGTCTGTATAAGTTCTTTTATACCTCTTATTTTTGTTAGTCCTCCAGCATAAATTAAAATTGGCTTCTCTTTCTCCATTTTAGCTTCCTCAGCCTTTTCAATAATAGCTAGTACAGGAAAATTTCTGAGTAAAATTACGTTTTTATTCATGTAGAATTTATCCACTATATCTGTAGTTACTGTTACAATTCCGTCATATTTTTTTGCTAAATTTTTCTCTATAAAATTAAAAATCTTAGAGATCATCTTTCTAACAAAAATATTACCTAGCCATTCTTTATTCAAGATTTGAAGTGGTACATCTTCATGTACATCATACACAACTTTTTTACCTTTTAATTTTAAAATTGAACCAATAAATAGCAGCTCTGGATCATGAAAGTGATAAATGTCTGCATTTATATCCAAGGCTTTCTTTAGAGCTTCCCATCCTTTAAAAAATATTCTATGAAATCTATTTTCATTTTTTGATAATGGAATAATATTCACTCCATTTATTGTTTCTCTTTTATCATGAGTTACAACATAAAATACCTCAAATCCGCTTTCAGCTAAAGTAGTGCACTCTTTATAAAAAATTCTATCATCTAATAAAGGATGAACTGTTGATATATGGCATATTCTCATATTATTTTACCTCCACTAGCCTTTGAAATGTGTTCATAGATTTCAACTGTCTTTTTAGCATTTATATCCCAGGTAAAATTATTAATTACACTTTCTTTAGCATTTTTTCCAATATAATCAGCTTTATCCGGATTAGAAATTAAAAAATCTATAGCTTGAACTAAGCTTTCTATATTTTGTGGGTTAACAAGCAACCCATTTTCTTTATCTATTATTGCATCCTGTATGCCTTCCCCTTGTACACCTATAACAGGTTTGCCGCAAGCCATAGCTTCAATATATACCATACCAAAGCCTTCTTGCCAGCTAGGCATACTAAAAATATTAGCATTAAACATATATTTTATTACTTCTTTGTGTTCTAACTTCCCCAAGAAAAAAATGTTCTTGTTTAAATTTAAGGAATTAACTAATTCCTGTAAGTTGTTTTTTTCCTCACCGTCACCTATTATGTAATATTTAATACCAGGGTACTTCTTAAGCAATATTGAGACTGCTTTTATATTTAAATCGATTCCCTTAGTTTTAATCAAATTGGATGCACTTACGATTCTAAATTCGCTATTATTTTTATACGTATTGATTTCTTTTCTTATCTCATTAATTTCATCTAAATCAACACCATTATTAATAACCGTCATTTTATTGTAAAAATTCTCAGTTTTAACTACTTCTTTTAATTTATTACTTACAGTTATAATTTTGTCTACGAAATTAAAAGTTTTAAATAATTTCTTTTTGCATTTCTCATTTTTAAAAATAGTATACTGTAAATCTTGGCCATGTACCGTTACCACTTGCGGTATGTTATATCTTTTACTTACTAAAATACTTGCATAACCATCAGGTAACGCAACATGAGATTGTATAATATCAAACTTAAAATTATTATAAATCTCTTTTATAGTATCTTTAATGCCTAAGTACATAAAATATCCTGAGTATTCCATAAACATTCCTTTAGGGAATTCTACATATCTTGGATAATATATTTCCACATTATCTCTAAGCTGAAATTTTGGTACCATAGAATATTTTTTCCATCTACTGCTCATTATGTTCATGGGGAAAACTGATAGCGGTATAGGCGAAATTACCTTTACTTCACATCCCTGCTTAATTAAAGCTTTCACTTGTTGATGAACAAATATTCCCGACATTTCATTAAATGTGGAAGGATACATATGTGATATTATTAATACTTTCATAATATGTGGGCTCACTTTCATAAATAAACTAATATACACATGTATTAACTATGAGTTATCAAAAGTATAGGTAGACATTATAAAAAATAATTATGTCTACCTATTAATAAATTATTATCTTTTAATATACCCAAACAAAAATTAAAGTTTGTGTATTTTTTCTCTGTTTTCTACCACATTCTTTGTAGCATTTCTAGTATCATATAAAAGTTTAGCTTTATTCACAACTTCTTGATAATCATAGCAGCTGTGATTTGTAGTTATAATGACTATATCAGCTGTTTCTAAATTTTCTTGTAAATTTACTGAAACATATTCCTTTTTGTTATGCTTGAATTTTGGAATATATGGATCATTATATATAACATTTGCACCATTCTTCTCTAGATGTTCTATAACCTTTAAAGCTGGTGATTCTCTTAAATCATCAATGTCATTTTTATAAGCAACACCAAGTAATAAAACTGTAGCGCCATTTAAAGACTTTTTGTGAGTATTTAAAAGCTTCATAGCAGTTTCCATTACAAACTCAGGCATATAGTCATTAATTTCACCTGAAGTTTCTATCAATTTAGTATGATAATCATACTCTCTAGCCTTCCAGGATAAATAAAATGGATCTAGTGGTATGCAATGCCCACCAAGTCCTGGACCTGGATAAAATGGCATGAAACCATAAGGCTTTGTTTTGGCAGCTTCAATAACTTCCCAAACATCAATACCCATTTTTTTGCAAAGAATTGCCATCTCATTTGCTAAGGCAATATTAATATTTCTAAAGGTATTTTCTAATATCTTTTCCATTTCTGCAATAGCTGGAGAAGATACCTCCATAACATCACTTTCTAAAACGCTTCTATAAAGCATTGCAGCAACTTCAGTACACTCAGGAGTGCATCCTCCTACAACCTTAGGAGTATTTTTAGTTTTATATTCTTTGTTACCTGGATCTACTCTTTCTGGTGAGAATGCTAAGAAGAAATCTTCACCACATTTAAGTCCACTTTCTTCTAAGATTGGTTTTAATACCTCTTCAGTGGTACCTGGATAAGTTGTACTTTCAAGAACAACTAAAAGTCCCCTATGCATATATTTTGCAACACTTCTAGAAGAATTTACCACATAGGATAAATCAGGTTGCTTATATTTATCAAGTGGTGTAGGAACACATATTGATACTGCATCTACATCAGCAACAAAGCTAAAATCAGTAGTAGCCTTAAGTCTGCTCCCTTCAACTAATTTCTTTAAATCTTCATCAACAATATCTCCAATATAGTTAACGCCGTCATTTACCATTTGTACTTTGCTGTCTTGAACATCAAAGCCAATAACTTCATAACCTGCTTTAGCCTTTTCCACTGCAAGTGGTAGACCAACGTATCCTAATCCAACTACCCCAAGTTTAGCAGTTTTATTTTTTAATTTTAAAATCAAATCTTCTTTTAATTTAGTCATTTTTTAAAATCCTCCTTAACCTTTGTTTTATTCAATTAAATAATTTATTGCTTTTGCCTGTTAAAGGTTGGTACTTTTTTCTCCATTAATTTATATACATCTTCGTCATCTTTATAAATTACATCTTTGAATTCTTCAATGGAATTATTTAAATAATCAATATCATAATCAGCAGGCTTTTCTACGAATATTTTTTTATGTTCCGTTGAGGTTAATGCAACTTCATCCATTAACAGTTCTTCATATAGCTTTTCTCCAGGTCTTAAACCTGAATATTCTATTTTTATATCCTTGTCTGGCTGAAGTCCACTTAGACTTATTAAATCTCTAGCTAAATCAGCAATCTTTACAGGTTCCCCCATATCTAATACAAATATTTCTCCACCTTTAGCTATAGAACCAGCTTGAATTACAAGCTGAGCAGCTTCAGGAATAGTCATAAAAAACCTTGTAATCTCAGGATGTGTAACTGTCACTGGACCACCATGTTCAATCTGTTTTTTAAAGAGAGGTATAACACTTCCATTACTTCCAAGAACATTTCCAAACCTAACGGCAACATACTCTGTTTTACTGACCTTGCTTAAAGCTTGAATAATTATTTCGCAAAATCTCTTTGAAGCACCCATTATATTGGTAGGATTTACTGCTTTATCTGTGCTTATCAAAACAAATTTCTTAACGCTAAATAAATCACTGCATTTTGCAACATTATAGGTACCTAATATATTATTTTTTACTACTTCTTGCGGATTATCCTCCATTAAGGGAACATGCTTGTGAGCAGCAGCATGAAATACAACATCAGGCTTATATGTATTAAATATAGATTTAAGCCTTTCAAAATCTCTCACAGAAGCAATGATTACCTTCATATTTAGCTTAGGATATATATAATTTAATTCCATCTGAAGTTCATAAGCATTATTTTCGTAGATATCAAGTATTAATAACTGTTTAGGATTAAATCTTGCAATTTGTCTGCAAAGTTCCGAGCCTATAGAGCCCCCTCCTCCAGTTACCAGAACTGTTTTATTCATAATATATTTATTAATATTTTCATTATTTAGTTTAACAGGTTCCCTACCCAGTAAATCCTCTATTTTAACATCTCTAATTTTGTTCATGCTTACTTTCTCATCCAATATTTCATATATTCCAGGAACGGTTTTTAACTTGCATTTAGTATTTTTGCATATCTTTAATATTTCTCTTTGAGTTTGATAGTCAGCTGATGGTATTGAAAGTATAATTTCATCCACATCATATTCTTTGCAGGTATTAACAATTTTGCTCCTATTTCCTAAGACCTTTATTCCATTAATATTCTTGCCAATTTTTGAATTATCATCATCTATTATACCTATAATATCGTAATTTAGCTCACTATGCTTCTTAATTTCCTTTATAAGCATAGCCCCTGCATCTCCTGCACCAATAATTAATAATCTAACTAACTTCTCTTCCTTTATTGTATTCCTTTGCAGACCTTCGCTTACCCTGAAGGCAAATCTAGTTCCTCCTAAAAGAATAGTACTTAGTATCCAAAATATTATATGCACTGTAAATGGAAATCTAAAATATTGATTTTCTAATAATTTATAGTTAATAAAATAACTATAAACTACGAAACCAATGCTAGTTAATGAAATTGAGTAAATTATAGAAATTAATTCTTCAACTGATGCATATTTCCAAATATGTTTATACAAATTAAAAATCGAATTAAATATTATCGTTAAAACTAACAAAGGTATAATACTCAGCTTAAAAAAAGATAAATATTCATTTGGTATATTAAAATCAAACTTTAAAAGTAACGCCGCATAAAGAGAAAATACAACTAGTAATATATCAATGAAAACGAAAGTTTTTTGATTCTTCACTTTATCACTTCCTAAATTAACAATAAGATAACAGCACTACATAAACCATTTTACAACATTTCAAAAAATATTCAACGTTTTTCTGCTATTTAGATATGTGAGCAAAATAATGCGTAAAATTAGGACAGTTTTGATAATTAACTGTCCTAATTTGAATAGGTATTAAATAACAAAAAAATATTTTAAGAAATTTATTTAAATTCGTTATATAGCTCTTTAAAATTAGGATTTTCTTTAATAGTGAGTAAATACTCCATAAATGGCTCTCTTAATTCTTCTCTCTTAAGGGCAAATTCAACTGTAGCTTCTAAGAATCCTAGTTTATCCCCTACATCATATCTTCTGCCTTCAAAATTATAGGCATACATTGCCTCACTTTGAATAAGCACTTTTAATGCGTCTGTCAGTTGAATTTCTCCTCCTTTACCAGGAACAGTGTTTTCAAGAATATCAAAAATCTGAGGTGTTATTATATACCTGCCTAAAATAGCTATATTTGAAGGTGCTTCCTCTGGTTTGGGCTTTTCAATTAGATCCTTAACCTTATACACCCTGTCTTCAATATGCATTCCCTTAACTATTCCATATTTTGAAACATCTTCAGCCGGTACTTCCTGAACTCCTAGTATAGTTGTTTTATATTCGTTAAAACAATCAATTAATTGTTTTAGGCAAGGTGTTTTACTATCTACTACATCATCACCAAGCATTACGGCAAATGGTTCTTTACCTACAAAGGTTTTGGCACAGCTTATAGCATGACCAAGGCCTTTAGGCTCCTTTTGCCTTATATAATATATATTTACCATATTTGATATATCTCTAACCATAGTAAGCAATTCCTGCTTATTATGAGTTTCTAATTCTTGCTCTAATTCTACAGATTTATCAAAGTGATCCTCTATAGCTCTTTTATTTCTTCCAGTTATTATTAGTATTTCTTCAATACCTGATGCAACTGCTTCCTCAATTATGTACTGTATTGTTGGTTTATCTACAATTGGCAGCATTTCTTTAGGCTGTGCTTTTGTAGCTGGTAAGAATCTTGTACCTAGACCAGCGGCTGGTATAATAGCCTTTTTAACTTTCATATACAGTTCTCCCTTCAAAATAAGTGATTCAAACAAATTATATTCTAATAAAGCTAAAATTACAAATAACTATTGTATAATTCTTAATTTATTAATATATGTTTATACATAATTATTTTTCTAATAGGGCAGCAAGTTTTACAACTATTTCATCCTTGCTGTCAAGTTTCTTTGCAATTTCCAAATGGTTTTTGGCTTGCTTTAAATCTCCTGCATCCATATAGCACATAATAAGATTAGTACATATCTCAACTGACTTTGTTGCTTCAAAAGCTTTTCTTAAATATAAAATAGCTTTATCAAAGTCACCTAAAGATGCATAATTAATTCCTAATTCATTTACTACTTCTACTAAGGCATCGTCTATTTCTAGAGCTTCATTTAAGTAGTATATGGCCTTTTCGTAATTTTCTAGTATTCTGTAACCTACTGCTATATTAAAAAATAGGGCAGCATTATCACTATACTCCTCTAATAGAGGTATAAGAAGCTTTAAAGCTTTGTCTGGATCTTCATATAAAATGCTCTTTCCTTCTTCATAATTCACAATACTTTTTAAAGAATGCATAAGCTCAATTATTTCAGAGGTTTTTATGCCGCCTTTAGAAATATAAGTTGTTATTGAAAGTAAAGCAGCTTCATAATCTCCATTATCCTTATTAATTAAAGCTTCATATAAATATGGAATAGAGAAATTTTCTATTTCCTTTGCTTTTGTAATTATAGACAATTCTTCATTTGTAAAATCTTTATCTTTTTCTCTTAATATTTCTGCTAAGAAAATAAGCTTTTCATAATTTTCCTCATTCTTTTCAACATTCACTAAGCCTTTTATAAAAATATAGGCATCTTCATAGTTTTCTTTATTAATTTCATTAAAAACTAAATTTTTAATGTAAGAAATTGCACCATTAAAATTTACAATCATATCTAAATAAATATGATTATATTTAAATTTTTCATCTATGCCCAATACGTAGAACATACCTTCTAAAAAATTATTAATTGAAATTTCGTTTAAATTATTTCCTGATTTAATATCAGCAATAAGCTTACTGGACTTTATAGGCATATATGCATTTTCTTCTAAAAAAACATTAAATAATGTCATGAGCTTATTCTTGTTAATTTCTAAAAATAAAACAGAAGATAATCTCTCTGAAAAATATGACTCCATAAATTTACCTCTTTACTATTATTATTTACTGCATGCAAGATTTACTATCTCAATAATACTATTTTTGAATTCATCTAGCTTTTTCTCTGCATCCTCTTCACTCTGCCCTATACAAGAAAGATATATCTTCATTTTAGGTTCAGTACCTGAAGGTCTTACTACAAACCAGGAATTATCCTCTAAAATAAACTTAAGTACATTAGATTTAGGTAGATTAATAATATTTTCCTTAATACTTATCAAATCTTTTTCAATACTTAATCTATAATCCATTTTCTTTATAATTTTTGTACCATTAACTCTTGACTTCATAGAATGTCTTAAAAATTCAAGAGCTTTTTCTATTTTTTCTTGTCCTTCCTTGCCTTTAAGTTCAATAGAAATCAAGCTTTCTTTATAATATCCATACTTGTTATATAATTCAATTAAAGCGTCATATAAACTCATATTTTTAGTTTTATAAAAAAGTGCCATTTCACTGATTAGAGTTGAGGCTATAACTGCATCCTTGTCCCTAACAAAATCACCTGCTAAATACCCAAAGCTTTCTTCAAAACCGAAAATAAAGTCTTTTGTATTGGTTTCTTCAAAATCTTTTATCTTTTCCCCTATATATTTAAAACCAGTCAATACATCTATTATTTCCACTCCATAGTTTTCAGATATTCTAGCAGCAAGTTCTGAAGTTACAATAGTTTTAATAATTGCTCCGTCCTTTGAAAGCTTATCCTTTTCTTTTAGTGAATTCAAGATATAATTTGATAATAATACTCCAGTTTGATTACCTGATAAAACCCTATATTCTCCATTATTGTCCTTAACTACAACTCCTATTCTATCGCAGTCAGGATCAGTACCAAATATAATATCGGGCTTTATTTTCTCTGCCATTTTAAGAGCTAATTCAAAAACCTTAGGTTCTTCAGGATTTGGATAGGCTGCAGTTGGGAAGGTTCCATCTGGCGTTTCCTGCTCCTTAACTACAAATACATTTTCATAGCCAAGTTCCTTTAGAACTCGTCTTACAGGTATATTACCACTACCATGAATAGGAGTATAAATTATTTTTAAATCCTTTGCTCTAGCTTTAACTAATTCACTCCTTAATGTAAGACCTTTTACTCTTTCAAAATAGCTTTTATCAACTTCTTCACCGATAATATTAAGATATCCCCTCTTTACTGCCTCTTCCATAGAAATACTTCTAATCTTATTGAAGTTATCTACTTCATTTATATAATTTAATATTTCCTTTGCAGCTTCATCAGTTACCTGTCCACCATCTTCTCCATAAACCTTATAGCCATTATAAATTTTCGGATTATGAGAAGCTGTTATAACAATACCTGCCTTTGACTTTAATAACCTTACAGCATAGGATAACATAGGTGTAGGCCTTAAAGCGTCAAAGAGGTTTACTTTTATACCATTACCGCAAAGTACCAATGCTGCAGTCTCAGCAAACTCTTTGGACATAATTCTACAGTCATAAGCTATACTTACAGAAATATCATTCTTGTACATATTTAGTAAATAATGTGCTAGACCTTGAGTTGCCTTACCAACAGTATAAACATTCATTCTATTACTTCCAGCAGCTATGATTCCTCTTAAGCCGCCAGTACCAAATTCTAATTCTTTATAAAATCTATCTTCCAATTCCTTTTCATCAGTTATATTCATTAATTCTTCTTTAGTTTTAGTATCAACTTTTTTTGAACTAATCCATAATTCATATTTCTGTCTATAATCCATAAACTCCCTCCTGTATTCCAAACCATGCACACAATGATTATTAAACATTGTGCCTCTCGAATGTAAGTAAGTATTGTTTCATTTACTTATTTACGCTTGAACAACATCTATATTATACTATAAAATTTAGGAAATAGACTATATTTTTGTATCTTGAACTTTTTGGCTATAATATACTTTATTTTTTAAACCTATTATAAATTTTTTCATCATTAACTACGGCTTACTTTTTTGAAACATTATACATTAAAAAAGAGTAATATAAAGTAAGTCTACAATATGGTATTCTTACTTTATATTACCCCTTTAAAGTAAATAAGCTTAAAATTTAACTAATGAACTAGTTAGCCTTAAGATAGATATTAAAACTTCAGGTGGAGACGCTACTCCATCTGAAGCAAAAATTTCACCTAAAGTTCTATACTATTAACTTCCTGTGGAGTATCATTTACTATAGTATCAGTATTTGCATCTGTTATAGCTGCAATAACAGTATTGGGATCCTCCATCAATGTTATTTCCTTTGAGAATTCAATATTAGCAATTCTATAGGTTTCTCCAAAATTTAAATTTGAAACATCCACGCTAATTGATTTAGGGAGGTTGCCGCCTTTACACTGAACTTTAATCTTATTTTTCTCCTTATGTAAGATTGCACCATTACGAGTTATTTGACTATCTCCCACAAAAACAAGGGGAACATCTGCAACTACAACTGTATCCTTTGATAGTTCCTCTAAATCTATATGTATAAACTTACGACTAACAGGATCCTTTTGGACTTCTTTAATAAGCGCCATATGATCTTTGCCATCAATCTTGATATTTACAATTCCATGCTCACCATTTTTAGATAATTCCTTTGTAAGCTCTAACTCACCAATTTCAAATAGCATATTGTTAATATGATTCCCATAAAGTATTCCAGGCACCTTACCGCTTCTTCTTACCTTCCTTGCTTCATGAGATGTTCTTTTTTCTCTAGAATTTGCATTTAGCATTTCCATATTTATCACTCCTGTATTCCTTTAAAGTATTAAGCTTAGCTTCCTACTTTTTCTATTATTGCCATTGCTAAAATTAATATACATTAGAGAATATAGAAGATTATTATGGAAATAGTAATATTTATTGAATAATATTATAAAAAATCGTATTGCATATTGCATTTGAAAATCATATACTTTATAATAATATTGGTTTTAAGAAAACCAGGTAGACCTTTGATGCCTCAAGGCATACAGACATATTATTGAAAGAAGGTGCTTATGCGCGGTGTATAAGTTAGATCAAAATCAAACACCACTTTTTGACGCTCTTATGGAGTATGTAAATAGGAAAACAATTCCTTTTCACGTTCCTGGCCACAAGAAAGGTAATGGAATGGATGAGGAATTCAAAAATTTTATTGGAGAAAATCCTTTAAAAATTGACGTTACTGTTTTTAAATTAGTTGACAGCCTGCATCACCCAACAGGTCCTATTAAAAAAGCACAGGAATTAGCAGCAGATGCCTATGGTACTGAAGCTTCCTTCTTTTCTATGCATGGTACATCAGGTGCAATACAAGCCATGATTATGTCTGTGGTAAGTGATGGTGATAAAATAATTATACCAAGAAATGTTCACAAATCAGTTACAGCTGGAATTATTTTAAGCGGAGCAATTCCTGTTTATATGCAGCCAGAACTAGATAAAACAGTTGGTATAGCACATGGTGTAAGCCCTGAAACTGTTAAAAAGACATTAGAAAGCAACAAAGATGCAAAAGCGGTTTTGATTATTAATCCGACTTATTATGGAGTTGCAACAGATATTGAAAAGATAGCTGACATCGTTCACAGTTATGATATTCCTCTAATTGTAGACGAAGCTCATGGTCCACACCTTGGTTTTAATGAAAAATTACCTATGTCTGCCATCGAAGCAGGAGCTGATATCTGCGCTCAAAGCACACATAAAATTATTGGAGCTATGACTCAATGTTCTTTGCTTCAAGTTAATTCTAAAAGAATAGATAAAAATAGAGTTCAGCAGGTACTTAACCTTTTACAAACTACATCTCCTTCCTATGTACTAATGGCTTCCTTAGATTGTGCAAGAAGGCAGATTGCTTTACATGGTAAAGAACTTTTAGATAGAACTATTGATTTATGCAATTATGCAAGAAATGAAATAAATAAAATACCTGGCCTCTACTGTTTTGGTGAAGAAGTTTTAGGAAAGCCAGGAGCTTTTGCCTTTGATCCTACTAAAATAACTGTAACCTGTCGTGATTTAGGCATAACAGGTTACGATTTAGATATGATATTATCTAATAAATACCATATTCAAATGGAGCTTTCAGATTTATACAATGCTCTAGCTGTAGGTTCTTTTGGTGATACAAAGGAAAATATAGATAAGCTTCTAGAGGCACTTCGGGAAATAAGCAGTGAATACTTTGGAAAAGGTGATAGAAAATCTGATTTCATTGATATACCACCAATTCCAGAACAAATTCAAAGACCTAGAGAGGCCTTTAACAGTGTAAAAAGTTCAACGGCATTAAGTGAAAGTATTGGCATGATAAGCGGTGAGTTCTTATTGGCTTATCCACCTGGAATCCCAGTACTATGCCCTGGTGAGAAAATAACAGTAGAAATTATTGATTACATTGAAAAGCTAAAAGCAGCTGGATTATACGTTCAAGGAACTGAAGATCCAAAGGTTGAATATATTAATGTTGTTAAACCTGAAGATGCTGTTTATATTAATGTAGAATAAACTTAAAGCTGAGCATTTTTTATGCTCAGCTTTTTATTATCCTCTTATTAAAGATATCCTTTTTTCAATTTTATCTTTATTTGTATTATTTAAATACTTTAAATATTGGCTGCTGTTCATTTGTAAAACACTTCTATATATCGAAATTAATCTTTTAAAGTAGGAAAGCTCATCACTAATCTTTATAAGCTTACCAACCATATTTTTCATTGCCCTAACGCCCCATTTTTTTCTAATTTTTTCAGCTTCTTTCCTAACTTCTTCTATACAATCTCCAATGGAAGCTACATTTAAAACTTTTTCAAAGTTTATCTTTAACACCTCTTCATAATATGGGTATAATTTATTAAAAAGTTCAACGTTAAAGATTGAATCTTGATCACTTAAGGTTTTAATATTGCTTGATAATTCCTCTAGTATAGAATTACTTTTTTCATCTAAATTATAATTTTTTATAAAAATACTCTTTACTCTCTCAGCAGCATAAACCTTTTGGGTTAATAGAAAATCTAGACCATCAGAAATTTGTTTAACCTTCTCATTATCCCTTGTTAAGTCAGCTTTAGTCTTTAGTGTAGCTAATATTCCTTCTGTTTTATCCTCGCTAAAAAACATTTCATAAAAAAAACAGAGTTTAGCTAGTTCTGATATGATAGTTTTATCTGTAACTAAATTATTTTCATCATCAAAGTATAAGTATCCTTTAACCTCTTTATTAAACTTAAAGAAACTATTTTTATAGAAAATAACTTCTTTATATAATTTAGCATTAACTTCTATAGCCCCTGAAATCTTGCATCCTTCAGCAGGCTTTAAGTATGGGCTTATTTCCGCATTCACTTTATCAACTTCATTATAACCAAGCATCGCAACTCACTCCTAAGTGTCAATAAATTAGTTTTGTTTACATAAAATATTATAACAGAGAATTTTTCTTTCTGAAACTAATAAAAAAGGACTATTTTAAAATAGTCCATTCTTTTATGCTTCCATACCTGCGGTAAGTGCTCTTAAATTAAGCTCTATTGCTTTTGGAGGAATAACTCTTTCAATAGCATCCTTCCAGTTTATATTATCTAACTTCATCGCCTTTATTACAGCCCCTAATAGCACTACATTCTGTGCTTTAATATTACCTAATTCTTCTGCTATTTTTGCTGCATCTACAATAATTGTATTGTAAACTGCTGCCTTTAATCTTTCGTTTAAATTCTCTGGATATTTATCCTTTCCTATTAAGACAGTAACAGGGTGGATTTCATAATCGTTAACTATTAAATGCCCATCTTTTTTTAAGTAGTCAATATACCTTGCAGCTTCACTTTTCTCAAATGCTACTATTACATCAGCCTTTCCCTTTTCAATTAAGGGTGAATATACTCTTGAACCGAATCTGACTTGAGTAGTAACACTTCCCCCTCTTTGTGCCATACCATGAACTTCTGACATTTTTACATCAAGTCCAGATTTCATAAGCCCCTCAGAAAGCAGTTTAGAAGCAAGAATTGTGCCTTGCCCGCCTACACCAACAAACAAAATACTTTTAACATCCTTCATTTTACTCACCCACCTTTTCAATAGCACCAAACATGCATACTTGTTTGCACAGTTCACAGCCATTACACATATTTTTGTCTATACTTACAACGTTATTTTTAAAGGAGAGTGCTGGGCACCCTGTTCTTAAGCAAGCTTTACAGCGCTTACATTTTTCAGGGTCAATGATACATTTTAAATTTGACCTTTTCTTTTGAACCTCTTTTATTAGTGCACAAGGCTGTTTAGTAATAATTACATAAGGCTCACTGCTGTTATATGCCTCCTTAACAGCATTTTCTGTATCCTTTAGTATATATGGATCTACTATTTTTATATTTTCTTTTTTAATACCACAGGCAAGCACTATTGCTTCTAGATCCACTTCTGGTGCGGGTTTTCCCTGAAGAGTTCTGCCTGTTCCCGGATTTTCTTGATGTCCTGTCATGCCAGTTATTCTGTTATCAAGTATAACTGTTACTATTGGACTATTGTTATAAACTGAATTAATAAGCCCTGTAATACCAGAATGGAAGAAAGTAGAATCACCTAAAAAGGCAAATATTTTATTACTTCTGTCTGCCATTAAATTAGCCCTTTGTATACCGATACCTCCTGATATAGAAGCTCCCATACAAATAACAGTGTCAGCAACATTTAATGGCGGCATCATACCAAGTGTATAGCAGCCTATATCACTAGTTGAAATAATATCCTTATATTTTGATACAGCATAAAATATTCCCCTATGAGGGCAGCCTGGACAAAGTACTGGAGGCCTTGATGGAGGCATAATATCTGTATTAAAAAAAGCTTTTGATTCCTCACCTAAGATATTTTTTCTAATAATATCTGGATTTAATTCCCCACAGATTGGTATGAGGTCTTTACCTATACAGTTTATTCCCATTACCTTTATTGCATTTTCAAGATATGGTTCATTTTCCTCAATAACATATAGCTTATCTACTTTTTTAGCGAAGTCATCAATAATCTTATCTGGCAGCGGATAACTCATACCAATTTTTAAATATGAAGCATCTTCCCCAAATACTTCCTTTGCATATTGGTAGGATATGCCACTAGTTACAATCCCTATTTTTTTATTTCCAAGCTCTACTCTATTTAAATCTGATGTGTTTGAATACTCTCTAAGTGCTTCAAGTCTATCCTCGACTTCATAATGTTTCTTTCTTGCATTAGCGGGAATCATAATGTATTTTTCTGTGTTTTTTGTATAAGGCTTAATTACAGTTTCTACTTTTTCCCCTAATTCAACTATAGTTTTGGAATGAGATATTCTTGTTGTGCTTCTAAAAAGCACTAGTGTATCAAACTTTTCACTTATTTCAAAGGCTATTTTCATAAAGTCCTTACATTCCTGTGAATCAGAAGGTTCAAGCATTGCAACCTTTGCATGAGGTGCATATAACCTATTATCCTGTTCATTTTGTGAGGAATGCATACCTGGATCATCTGCCGTAACTACAACAAATCCACCATTAACTCCTTCATAAGCCATCGTAAACAATGGATCTGCAGCTACATTAAGGCCTACATGTTTCATAGTAGTTATGCTTCTAGCTCCCCCTATTGATGCTCCTGCAGCAACCTCAAAGGCAACCTTTTCATTTGGTGCCCATTCAGCATAAACGCCTTCATAGGTTGCAAAATTTTCAAGTATTTCTGTGCTTGGTGTACCTGGATAAGCTGAAGCTATAGTACATCCAGCTTCATAGGCTCCCCTAGCCATTGCTTCATTACCAGTCATTATGACCTTCATAAATAAACCCCCTCTTTAATTAATCAGATAAAATTGAACCTAATGCTATTGAATACAGCTTTGATTTTGAGCTGTCTGCTCTTGAAACTAGTACCACAGGGCATTTTGCACCTATAATTACACCTGCATTCTCTGCCTTAGCAAAATAGGTTAGTGCCTTCCCTAAAAAATTACCGCTTTCTATATTTGGTACAAGTAATATATCTGCATCTCCAGCTACCTCACTAACTATTCCCTTATGAATAGCAGCTTCCCTTGAAATAGCATTATCAAGTCCTAATGGACCATCAATTATGCAGCCTTTTATCTGCCCTCTTTTATTCATTTGTGAAAGCACAGATGCATCTATAGTTGCCTGCATAGATGGGTTTACCACTTCCACAGCACAGATTGGTGCAACTTTTGGATTTTCAATTCCTAAAGCATTACAAAGTTTTACTGCATTATTAATTATCTGTATCTTTTCTTTAAGCTCAGGGTAAGGCACCATACCACCGTCTGTAAGCATAATAAGCTTATGATAATTGTCTGCTTCATATACCATAACATGAGACAATAATTCTTCTTTTTTAAGATTTGCCTCTTTGTTTAAAACTGCTTTTAATAAATCTGCAGTTCCAAGCATTCCTTTCATAATAAACTGTGCCTTACCATCTGAGACCAGCTTAACTGCAATTGCAGCAGCCATTTTTATATCTTTTTCATTAATAATTTCCACTTCTTCTAGGTTATAATTTTCCCTATTTGCAATTCTTCTGATTTTTTCTTCATCACCTACAAGTATGGCATGTACTATTCCTTTACTTACAGCTTCAGTGACAGCTTCTAGTACTTCCTTATCTTGTGCTGCTGCAACAGAAATTGTCTTTTTCTCCTTTGTTTTTGCAAGTTCAAATAATTCCCCAAGCCCTTTTAACATAAAAACCCCCCACAAATATTTCTATAGATCATAATATAGTTCGAATTCTATTGGTGATGGTACTGGTATTACCTTCATTACCTCTCTTTTATATTTAAAGTTTATCCAGTTGTTAATAAAATGCTCATCAAAAACATTGTCTCTTAATAAAAATTCATGATCCTTTTTTAACGCATCTAATGCTTCATCAAGTGATTTTGGAAGGGCCTCAATTTTATTTCTCTCCTCCTCAGGCATATCAAATACATTAATATCGAAGGGACCAAAGCCTTCCTTTGTTGGATCTATTTTATTTATAATACCATCAATACCAGCCATTAAAAGTGCTGAATATGCTAGATAAGGATTAGCAGTAGCATCAGAAGGTCTAAATTCAAACCTTCTTTTTGATGGCTCTTTAACATATCCAGGTATTCTTATTACAGAGCTTCTATTTCCCGTAGCAAAGCATATTGAAACTGGTGCCTCAAAGCCTGGTACCAATCTTTTATATGAGTTTGTTGAAGGATTAGTAAAGCCAAGAAGAGCTTTTGAATGCTTTAGTATTCCACCTATGAAATATAGAGCTTCCTCACTCATATTTGAATATCCATCTTCACTATAGAATAGGTTTTTGCCATTCTTATTCAGAAGCATATGAACATGCATTCCACTACCTGCTTCGCCAAATAGTGGTTTTGGCATAAAGGTAGCTGTTCTTCCATGTGCTACTGCCTCATTTTTTATTACATACTTTGCCATCATTGTGGCATCTGCCATTTTTAGCATTTCGCCAAGTTCCACTTCTATCTCAAGTTGACCAGCTGAACCTACTTCATGATGATGATATTTTACAGGTACCCCCATTTCCTCTAGTTTCAAGGTCATTTCACTTCTTAAATCATTATTCAAATCGTAGGGAAGTCCAAGATGATAAGATTTTTGGAATGGAGCTTTATAACCTAAATTATCTTCTTTTGAGTTTGAGTTCCAAGGAGCCTGTTTAGCATCAATATATACTTCCTGATGATGATTTTTAGTTTCATAATTAATATGATCAAAAATATAAAACTCAAATTCTGGTCCTATTATATATTCATCGGCTATACCTAAATTTTTAAGGTATGAAGAAGCCTTCTCAGCAATATATCTTGGATCTCCGCTGAATCTTCCTGCATTTTTCCCTATGGTATGAATATTTGCTATCATACTTAAAGTAGGTATTTTGCAGTATGGATCAATAAAAGCTGTTGTCATATCTGGTATAAAACACATATCAGAGTTTTCTATAGATGAATAACCGTAACTAGACCCGTCGAAACCTATTCCATCAGTAAACGTTTTCTCAGTAAGTCTTTCTGAAGGAATAGACAGGTGATTCCATCTTCCTGGTAAAGTTATAACTTTAAAATCTACAATTTTAATACTGTTGTTTTCAATGTACTGTTTTAATTCTTGAAAATTTTTGAACATGATTATTCTCCTCCACTCGAAACACTGGGTAACTTAATAGTGCTCACTGCCTTATAGGCACTGGGTAACTTAAGATGTTCGCTTTCGCTCACAAGTTACCCGTAAAAGTTCATTTAGAACTTTTACCTCGCAAGTTACCCGTAAAAGTCCATTTAGGACTTTTACCTCCGTCTAGTATTTATAATATTGCTTATATTCATAATTTTAGTATAATACATGAATTTTTTTTGTCAACATCCTTATTGCAAATGAAAGTTATATTTCATAAAAAGCCAAATTAGGATAGCTATTGAATATGCAAAGAAACAAAAAACAGACAAGTAAAACTTTTCATTAAGTTTATAGAAAAAAATAAGCCGCGAAAGTAGGTAATTTTATACCTCTTTCGCTGCTTCAGTACTTTTAATTTGCCAACTCCTCTAATAGCTTATCATTATCTATATCATACTCAGTATAAACTTTAATTCCATTTCTTTTTAAAAGTTCAGCAGTTACCCCATTTCCATCAATAAGATTTTTTGAAAAGCTCCCATCATAAATTTTTCCAAAGCCGCAAGAAGGACTTTTTGCTTTTAGTATTGCAGAAGTCACACCAAATTCTAAGGCAATTTTTAGAGTTTCTTCTGCACCCTTTATGAAATAACTAGTTCCATCAATTCCATCTTTTGATAATACCCTAGCATTGCCATAAAGAACTTTTTCACCATTACCTCCGGAAATTTCATGTGGTGGTCTCGGGGTGCATAAACCACCTAACTGCTCTGGGCAAACAGCTATAGCTTTCCCTGCTTTTAATAGCTCCTTTACCTTTTCATTTGAATTATTTTCACCATCATATCTTGTATTCATACCACATAAACATGCACTTACAAGTATCATTTTAATTCCACCATAGTAACCCCTGTACCTCCTTCACCATAGTTTCCAAGCCTATAGCTTTTTACATGAGGATGCCTTTTTAGCATATCGTTTATAGCTTGCCTTAGTACTCCAGTGCCCTTTCCATGGACTATGGTAACCTCTCTTAGTCCAGCTCTATAAGCATCATCTAAATACAAATCAGTATTATAAGTTGCTTCTTCTGAATCAAGGCCTCTTAAATCCAAGGAGGAGGCTACTGCCTTTAGATTTAAGCTTACTTCTCTCTTTTTAATTTCTCTTTTCTCTTCCTTAGAAAGTTTTGATGCTCTTAAATCCTTTAATTTAACACTAATTTTCATTATACCAGCTTGAACCTGTACCTCGCCTTTGTTATCGGGTTTAGTGAGCACAATTACCTTTTGATTAAGAGATGGTAAAAAAACTTCCTGTCCTTCTTTTACCGAATTAAGTCCTTCGCCTTCTTCATTTTGAGAAGAGTTAAGATTGCTTTCTACCTTTTCTGCCCTCTCCTTTAATCTTCTTCTTTCCTCTTCAAGTTTTTGTCTTGCTTCAGAGGAATAGCCTAACTTTTCAAGTTCTCTCATATTCTTAAGAATTGCATCAGCCTCTTCCTTTGCCTCTTTTACAACTCTCTTTGCTTCTCTTTGAGCATTTATAACTGCATTTTCTCTTGTTTTTTGAAAATTAAACAGCTTCTCCTCATATTTATCCTTAAGCTTTTCTGCTTCAAGCTTTAAGCCCTCTGCCTTTCTTGCGTCGCTTTCTGCTTTAATACTCTTCTCCTGAAGACTTTGTATAAGCTCTTCAAATTTAAGAGTATCTGTAGAGATTTTTTCTCTTGCCTCACTAATAATATAATCTGGAAGACCTAATCTTCTAGATATTTCAAAGGCATTTGATTTTCCAGGAACTCCAATAAGCAGCCTATAAGTGGGTCTTAGGGTCTCCACATCAAATTCTACAGAGGCATTTTCTACATCTGTGGTTTTTAAGGCATAACCCTTTAATTCACTATAATGTGTAGTTGCAACTATCCTTGTTCCTCTTCTCCTTAGGTTTTCTAATATTGATATTGCAAGTGCTGCACCTTCTGTAGGATCTGTTCCTGCTCCAAGTTCATCAAAAAGAGCAAGTGATTTATTATCGGCTTTTTCTATAATACTAACGATGTTGGTCATGTGAGAAGAAAAGGTTGATAGACTTTGCTCTATAGACTGTTCATCTCCTATGTCTGCAAATACCTCATTAAAGAAACTAATGGTGGAATTTTCCCTAGAAGGAATCATAATACCGCTTAAAGCCATAAGTTGAAGTAGTCCAACTGTTTTTAAAGTAACAGTTTTGCCTCCAGTGTTTGGTCCAGTAACAACTAATGAAGTAAATTCTCTGCCTAAATATACACTTATAGGTACAACTTTTTCTGCAGCAATTAAGGGATGCCTTGCCTCAATAATGTCTATTACTCCATTATTATTTACTGCTGGACATGTGCAGTTATATTCACTTGCAAAACTAGCCTTTGCAAATATAAAGTCTAGTTCCCATATAATATTAGAGTTATTTTTTATTGCAACTATGCTGTCATAAACCTTTCCTGAAAGTTCAGCTAATATCCTTTCTACTTCCGCTTTTTCCTTAAGCATTAGTTCTTTAATTTCATTATTTATATTAACTAGACTCATAGGTTCAATAAATAGTGTAGAACCTGTAGAACTTTGATCATGTACAAGACCTGGTACTGAACCTTTATGCTCTGACTTTACAGGAAGAACATATCGCTCACCACGTATAGTGTAAAGATTGTCCTGAAGATACTTGGAATTAGTCCTTATAAGGGAATTAATTTTGTCCTTTATGGAGGCATTTTTATCTTTAAGAGCTCTTCTAATATTATAAAGAGTTGTGCTTGCTTTATCTGATATTTCATCTTCGGACACAATAGCAAATAAAATCTCATCTTCTAGCTTTTTAATAGGAATTAAGCCCTGACAGATGTCTTCAATTACTCTGAAGCTTTCTTCCTCTTCTCTTCTAGCTACATATTCCTTAAATCTCCTTGCACATCTTAACATATTAGCTATTTTAAGTAGCTGTCCTGCCATTAAGACAGAGCCCTTTTCAGCCCTGCTAATTCCATCTCTTATATCATAAAGGCCTTCGAAGGGAGGTCTTCCCTTTTTCATAAATAACTCTAGGGCCTCCCGGGTTTCCTCAAGATGCTCTCGTACCTCATATAAATTGTCATATGGCTTTAAGCAGTCTAATATATCCTTTGCAGCAGCTGTTTGTGTATAGTTCTTGATAATATCTATAATTTTATAGTATTCCAGCACTTTCAATGCTTTCTCATTCAAATTACTCAACTCCCCTTTTGTAATGACCCCTTGTAAAGTTTACATATTCTTCCGTCCATTTTTCAGCTTTAACCGCTTGTAAAACTTTTAAGGTTTCTTCGTAGTTTTCATCAATAAAGTCCATTCTAAAGGATGCAGCTCCATTTGCTTTAAGCTCCTTAATATATGGAATTAAATTAGTTGCCACACCATTATAAATATGACTTCTGCAAAATTTATCTGTTTTTAAAATAAAATTTGTATTTTTTCTATCCTTTAAAATATAATTCCCTGTCTCACAACATTCCTTGCAGGTTACTTCTTCACTTTTACCTCCGAAATTACTTCCAACAGGACAATATTCACTTACCATTAACTCTTCTTTTCCATAAATTTTAATTTGAACCGGTATTGAAACCTTATTTAATAAAGCTTCAATTTCCTTTTTATTTAGCTCTACACTTAAGGCCGTTCCAGCAATATAATTTTCAAAAAACTTAAGTGAAAATCCATTAAATATGTTTAATTTATAATCACCTAGTATAGTGGTCTTATGACCGAAGCAATTAATAATTCCTAAATTGGCTGTGACAATTCCCTTAATTTCAGGAAGATGGCTTTCAATAGTTTTGTAGATATAATCAAATTCACCTTTTATAATATTAGGCACCTTCAAATATAAATTTTCTATATTTAGCTTTTTTACCTCCTCAAAATTTACAGGTCTCTGTCTCTGAAAGACGTCAACTGCTAATGCACAATTAATTTCGCTATCCTTAAAGGCCTTAAGCTGCTCATAACTATAGATTACCATTAAATTCTCTGGTATATTTCTATTTGGCTTATTAAAATTTGGATATTCTAAACTCAAAGGAGTTCTTCTATTCTGGCCTTTTTTTATATAATCTTCTAATTGATCTGTGAGGCCTCTTCTAACAGCATTTATTTCTGAAATAGGCATGAAGCCCTCTTCAAGGTAATCAAAGTCTATGTCTTTAAACTTAAAAGGCGTTTCCCCACTTTTACTAAGATTATCTTTAAGTTTTTCTTTATCTAAAGGCTTCTTTTGAGCTGCTTGAACTTTTTCTCCAATTTGAACAAACTCATTATTGTTATAAATTGTTTTTATTTTAAAGGATTCACCAATTTTAAAGTCAACCTTTAAGGGTAAATAAATTTTTCTATTGAATTTGTTATTATAGGAGCCTTCCAATTCCTTTAGTAAGGAAATATCAGAGGTTTTATATAAAATATCCCCTGTTTTATAATTTAAAGGCAATATCTTAACGTAATCCCCAGAGCTTGCTTCCTGCACTTCCTTGCCATCTTTATAAATTTTTGAAGTAATAAAGCCATCATTACCAATTCTTATACCATCGCCTTTTGCTAAAGCTTCATTTAGCTCCACTAAAGCTCCTTTTACCGCCTTGCCAAGCATAATTCCAGTATTCTTAGGAAAGTTAAAAGCCATCATGTCCTTACCAGTATTACCAAAGAGATAGGCCTTTGAAAGACCTTCTCTATTAAATAGCTTTAAAAGCTTCTTTTTCTCCTCAGCAAAGCCAAACTCCTTTCCCTCATATACACCATCTATAGCCCTTCTATATACATCCACTACTCCGGCCACATATTCAGGTCTTTTCATTCTTCCTTCTATTTTTAATGAAGAAGTACCGCTTTCTATTATCCTTTTCGTATCCTCTAAAGTACACATATCCTTAGGGCTTAATAAATAAGCCGACTTTTCTTTTTGGGAAGTAGTATCTATTAGAGTATATGGAAGTCTGCAGGGCTGTGCACATCTTCCCCTATTTCCGCTTCTTCCACCAATTATGCTGCTCATTAGACACTGCCCTGAATAGCATATGCACAAAGCACCATGAATGAAAATTTCTGTTTCTACCTTTAAATCCTTTGAAATACGGCTTATTTCCTCAAGAGAAAGTTCTCTAGATAGCACAATCCTTTGAAAACCTAAACTTTTTAAAAAGAGAGCACCTTCTCCATTATGAACAGTCATTTGGGTAGAGGCGTGAATTTGAAAATCTGGAAAATTTGTTTTAACCAAATAAGCAAGACCAGTATCTTGAATTATTAATGCATCAACGCCAATCTTATATAAAAAGTTTGTATATTCTAAAGCTTCCTTTATCTCATTTTCTTTTAAAAGTGTATTTATTGTAATATATATTTTAACACCATATAAATGACAATAGTTTACTGCATTAATCATATTCTCATCATCAAAATTAGAGGCATAGGCTCTTGCAGAAAACTTGTTTCCACCTAAATAAACTGCATTTGCACCACTTTGTACTGCTGCATATAAACTTTCGAAGCTTCCTGCTGGAGCAAGTAGTTCAATTTTTTTCATAATCATCTCTCCTAAAATGTCCTAACCCTTATTATACAATAGATTACAAATTTATAAAGAAATATTTTCAAATCTTATATTAACCTTTTAAGAATTTATTTAAACAAAAATAAAAGAGGATTAAGAAATAACTCCTAATCCTCATTAAGAATTCATAATAAAAGACTCTCATAACTTAGATATAATTCTTCAGCATATTTATTCCAGTTATAATTTTTTAAAACATAATCTTTAAGTTCATTGTTTTTTCTTTTATTAAGGCCTCTTTCTAAAGCGGCAATTATAGTTTCCTCATCATAGGGATTTATATAGTCTGCCATATCCTTAAAATATTCTTTTGCACTTCCCTCAATGGTTGAAACAATATTACTGCCGCTGGCTGCTGCTTCAAGAGAAGATAGTCCTGGGGTTTCGCAAAAACCTGGCAGAACATGCAGTTTCGAAAATCTATAGGCATTATAAATATTATATCTATCCATAAAACCAAGATAGGTTACATTTTTATAAGCCATACATTCTCTAAAATATGAATTATCATTAATGTTTCCAATAAGAACCAAGTTAACTCCTAATTTACTACAGGCTTTGGCTAAACCAAGCTGATTTTTTTGTGGTGTTATCCTTGCAATGCAAAGTGCATAATTACTTAAATTATATCTATCTTTTAAATTATATAATGGAGTTTCCTCATGTTCAACTTCAGCTCCATGGTAAAGAATATTGCAGGATAAATTTATATTAAAATCCTGAGCTAATAGTTTCCTTTCTAATTCACTATTTGGATATATTACCTTGCAGCCTTTGAGAATTTCCTCTCTATAGGGCTTACATTTATCCCATAGTTTTATGTTTTCAATATTATTTATAAAACTATAATATTTATTTAAATTCCAATATATAGGGGTAATAACAATATTCTTCTTTTGTCTATGTGCCTGCTTATAATATTTATAGGTTTCCCCCATTCTTGTAAGATTAAAAAGATGTACAACATCATAACTAGAATAGTCAGAAATATCTCCATCATTTATGTCAACGTCGGCACCTAATTTTCTTAAATATTTTAGAGTCATCAGCATTACTTTGGAATCCCCTGCAAAACTTTTTATATAGTCTCCTCGAATGCAAAGTAAAACCTTCATTGTAAATTCATCCTCCTTAATCTCAGTGTCTATCTCCTTTAAAATATAACTATGCTGAAATTAGATATAATATCACGTTTTTATTTTTTAAAATAAAAAAACAGCCGCAAAATGCAGCTGTCATTCATCATACAAATATTAGAAATAAATTATTCTAAAATTATTTTTCTACTTTTATATTATTAAATAATGTTAATTAAATTTCCAAATTAATCAGATGATGCAATAGGAAACCTTGTTTTCTTAACCTTTGTAAGTTCTATACCCTTTTCAATTAATTTATTTTGTAGGTCCATTGTTTTATATTTATAGGATTGAAGTTGAAACTTTAATTCCTTATTTTCTAATTTAAGAGTATTTCTTTCATTTAAATAATTTTTCGCATTTTCTTCTGTTATGTTTAGCTCCTTATTTAATTTCTCAATTACTCTCTGCTTTTCTTTTAAAAAATCTTGATTATCCATATTTTTTAGTTTTGACTGAAGTTCGGAATTATAATCTTCTAAATACTTTAATTGCTTTCTAAGAGCCTCTGATTCTTCAGTTTTACTTTTAACAGCTGCATTAAGCTTCTGTATTTCTTCTTCAACCTCACTATAAGCCTGGTCACATTTTAACATATCATCAACAGAGTTTAATGCAGTAAGCACTGCCGCAGAAGATAAACTAAGTTTTGGATTACTGCTTAATAGATGTTTTAACTTCTTGTCCACTTGTCTTGCAACCTTATGTAAATACTCTTCGTTTTCTTCCCCTCTTAAATTGTATTCCATACCATTTATATTAACGGTAATCACATTCATGGATTCACCTTCTTAATTTTTCATTTAATTATGTTTATTTTAGCATACTTTTTTTAAGTAGAAAACATATATTTAACTAATTTATCCATAAAAATGTGAATTGTTAATGAAATTTAAAATTTTGTTTATAAAAAAACTTCCAGAATAAAAGTCTGGAAGTTTCTTATGATTATCTAAGTTCTGCACCTAATTGATGTTCTAGTGAACGAATTATTTTATCATGTGTCTTATTTACTTCTGCATCTGTAAGTGTTTTATTTTCAGCTCTATAGCTTAAGGCATAAGCAACACTTTTCTTTCCCTCAGGTATTTGGCTGCCCTTGTATACATCAAACAGCTTAATGCTATCTAGTAAGCTTGAACCCTGCTTTCTTATAATATCCTCTATCTGCTGTACTAATATGCTATCATCAACAAGCACAGCTAGATCTCTAGTTACTGCTGGATACTTTGGTAAGGAAGTATATTTAATAACATCACTTGAGAGTTTAACAAGCATATCTAGATTTAGTACAGCCACATAAGTATTTTCATCAATACCGTAATTATCGCATACGTCAGGATGTATCTCACCTAAAATACCCAAATTATCTTTTTTGCTATTAATTGAAGCTGTCTTTCCAGGATGAAAGCTCTCATTACTGCTTTCTCTGTTAAAAGAAACATTTGTAATTCCTACAGTACTTAAAACATTTTCAACAATTCCTTTTAAATCAAAATAATCAACTTTGCCATACATTCCTACAGTAATGATATTTGTTTCTTCAGGAAGCTTTGAAGCATCTTCATTTGGTATATAAATCTTTCCAATTTCAAAGAGCTTAGCCTCCTCATTACTTCTACTATAATTTCTAGCTAAAGCCTCCATCATAGTTGGTAGAGTTGTTGTTCTCATTATGCTAAAATCCTCACCTAAAGGATTTTTAATAGTTACTGCCTTTCTTAAACTAGAATCCTCTGGTATTAATACCTTATCGAAGACCTTAGGACTTACAAAAGAATAGCTTATAGCTTGATTTAAGCCGCTGGCTGTTAAGCTTTCTATAATCTTATCCTCTAATTTTTGCTTTTTATTTTTACCACCATGTAGGGAAGGGCTGCTCATAATTGTTGTAGGAATATTATCATAGCCATATATTCTAGCAATTTCCTCTGCAACATCTTCTTTAATATTTATATCTCCTCTAAAGGTAGGAACAGTTATTATAAGGTTTCCTTCCTTTAACTCTGTGAAAAGCTCTAGTCTATCAAGGTATTCCTTCATATTCTCTGCAGCTATTTCTGTTCCTAAGAACTTATTTACCCAATTAACACTAACTTGTAGCTGCTTTTCTTTTAAAGGCTTAGGATAAATATCTATAGTTCCTTCCATAACATGACCGGCCTTTAGCTCCTCTACTAAGCTGCAGGCTCTATTTATGGCAAGTTCAGCAAGATTTGGATCTAAGTCTTTTTCAAATTTTGAGGATGCTTCTGTCCTTAGTCCTAGGTTTTGAGAGCTAATTCTAATATTAGTTCCATCAAAGGTAGCACTTTCAAAAATAATTTCTGTTGTGTCGTCCTTAACTTCAGAATTAAGTCCTCCCATAATACCTGCAAGGCCTATAGTTTTATTACCATCTTTAATATTAAGTACATTAGTATTAAGAGTTCTTTCTGCACCATCTAGAGTTACAAACTTTTCATTTTCATCTGCTCTTTCTACAATAATACTATTTGATGTAATTTCTCTTCTATCAAAGGCATGCATTGGCTGACCTAGTTCCATCATAACAAAGTTTGTTATATCTACTATATTATTTATTGGTCTTACTCCTGCTTCCATAAGCCTTTCCTGCATCCAAGCTGGTGAAGGTTCTATTTTAATATCTTTAACGCCTCTAGCCATATACCTTTTGCATAATTCAGTATCTCTAACTTCTACCTTAATACTACTAGCTATATTTTCACTGCAGCTTGCTTTAGAGCTAGTTTCTGGCATATTATATTTTAGTCCTAAGGTGGCCGCAGTTTCTCTTGCCATTCCTATAATACTAAAGCAATCAGCTCTATTTGAAGTTATTTCAAAATCAATAACTGCATTATCTAAGCCAAGAACTTCCTTTATATCTTTTCCAACTGGTGTATCTGCAGGAAGTATCATAAGCCCATGAACCTGCTCTTCCCCTGCTATACCTAGTTCCTCTTCAGAACACATCATTCCATTTGAAACAATACCTCTAAGCTTACCTTTTTTAATTTTCACGCCACTGGGAAGTGATGAGCCATGAAGGGCAACAGGAACTATGTCTCCTACCTTCATGTTATCTGCTCCAGTAACTATTTGAAGCTCTTCACCTGAAGCTACATCCAGCTGGCAAATTACTAATTTTTCAGCATCTGGATGAGGCTCAATCTTTAAAAGCTTTCCAGTAACTACATTCTGTATTTCATCTCCTGAAGTTATTACCTCTTCAACATTAGAGCCTGAAAGAGTAAGCTTATCAGCTAGTTCTTTAGGTGATATATTAACATTTACATAATCTTTTAGCCATTTATATGGTACCTTCATATTTATTTTCCTCCTTTTAGTCCGAACACTGGGCAGTTTAAAATTACTCGTTGCCACTCGCAAACTGCCCGTTAAAGTCCATTTAGGACTTTAACCTCCTAATAATTAAAATTGTTTTAAAAATCTAACGTCGCTTTCATAAAGAAGTCTTATATCTTCTATTCCATATTTAAGCATTACCATTCTATCTATCCCAAGTCCAAATGCAAAGCCGCTGTATACTTCAGGATCAATGCCACAATTCTTAAGTACCTGAGGATGTACCATACCACAGCCTAGGATTTCTATCCAACCGCTGCCTTTGCATAGCTTACAGCCATCTCCTCCGCACATAAAGCAAGTTGCATCCATTTCTGCTGAAGGCTCTGTAAAAGGAAAATGATGTGGTCTGAATTTAGTAACTACCTTTTCTCCAAACATCTTCTTAGCAAATAAATCCAGGGTTCCCTTTAAATCTGCGAAGGTGATACCCTTATCTACCACCAAGCCTTCCATCTGATAGAAAATTGGCGAATGTGAGGCATCTACTGCATCAGAACGATAAACTTTTCCAGGTGCTATAACCTTAATAGGAGGTTTTTGCTTTTCCATAGCTCTTATTTGAAGTGGTGAAGTTTGGGTCCTAAGAACTATATTATCATTTATATAAAAGGTATCCTGTTCTCCTCTTGCTGGGTGGTTTTTAGGAATGTTAAGTGCTTCAAAGTTGTAATAGTCAAGCTCTACCTCTGGTCCCTCAATTACTGAAAATCCCATAGATAAGAATATATCCTGTATATTATCTATAGTTTGAACAAGAGGATGTCTCTTTCCTAATTCTTGTTTTCTTCCTGGCATTGAAATATCAATAACCTCTCTTTGAAGTTTAAGTTCCTTTTCCTTATTTTTAATATTTTGGGAAGTCTCTTCTATAAAGCTTTCAAGAGCCTCCTTCACTTCGTTAACCATTTTACCTATTATTGGTCTTTCTTCTTGAGATAGCCCACCCATACCTCTCAGTATTTGAGTAAGTTCTCCCTTTTTTCCTAGATATTTAACTCGAATATTTTCAATTTCAACCTTACTAGCAGCTTCCTTTAACTCCTTTAGGCCATTCTGCATAATAGCTTCAAGTTTTTCTTTCATAATCATTATCTCCTTTCGAATTTTGTACATAAAAAAATCCGTCCCAAAAAAGGGACGGATATATTCCGCGTTACCACCCTAATTGACAATAAATGTCCTCTTAGATAAATTTAATGGTTCTACCCACTGACAGCTACTTTATTTCACAGTCAGAACTCAAAAGCGAACTTCAACATAAAAACTTATAAAAAGGCTTTCAGTCTTTGACCTTTTCTCCCTGAAAAAATTTTTTATATTTACTCTCTTTCTCACAGTTTAATATAAACTTATTTTTTTATTATAATTTACTTAATATTAAATGTCAACTTCTGTCTTACTGCTTCAAATAACATAATGGAAGCTGCAACTGCTGCATTTAAAGATTCGGCACCACCAGGCATAGGAATTTTAACCTTTATGTCGCCAATATCATAAATTTCTTCACTAATACCGCTGCCTTCATTACCTACAGCTATTATTAAATTTTTCTTTAAGTTAACATTATAAAAGTCAACAGAGTCTTCTAAAGAACTTACTAAAAGTTTAAAACCATTATCTTTTAGTGCTTTAGTAAATTCTAAATTCTCATCTTCAATAACTGGTATGTTAAAAATAGAACCCATAGTAGATCTTAAGGTTTTTTCATTATATATATCCACAGTACCTTTTGTAACTATAACACCTAAGGACCCTGCAGCATGTGCACTTCTAATTATGGTTCCTAAGTTTCCGGGATCTTGAATTTTATCAGCTAAAAGATAAATTCCATCTTTTTTTTCTACAGGCACTTTAATTTTATCTACAACTGCAATTATGCCTTGAGGGTTTTCAGTATCAGAAAGCTGCTTAAAAACAGTTTCCTTAACTATGTATATTTTTGTATAACTTTTTATTAAGCCTTCTAGCTTATATTCTTTCCACTTATTTAAGTTATTTTCATTTATAAAAATTTCTGAAACTTTAAAAGTAGATTTTAAAGCTTCTTCTGTAAACCTAAAGCCTTCTACTAAAAATTTAGAATTTAGGGTTCTGTATCTTTTTTCCTTCAGCTTCTTTGCCTCTTTAATTATAATATTATCTTTACTTTGAATTAGCTCCAATAACTTTCACCTACTTCTAATAAAAAAATGCAGCCTTAAGCTGCATTTTTATTAAGCGTTTATTTGCTTCTTAGCTACATCAACTAATTCTCCAAAAGCCTTTGGATCATTAATAGCTATTTCTGAAAGCATTTTTCTATTTATATCAATTCCTGCAAGCTTTATACCATTCATAAATCTTGAATAGGAAAGACCATTCATTCTAGTAGCAGCATTTATTCTTGCTATCCAAAGCTTTCTGAAATCTCTCTTCTTAAGTTTTCTGCCTACGTATGCATTTCTTAAAGCTCTTACAACTGTTTCATTCGCAGTTTTAAATAATTTGCTTTTTCCACCATAGTAGCCCTTCGCTAGCTTTAATATTTTCTTATGATATTTACGAGCGTTTACAGCCCTTTTAACTCTTGCCATTTAATTAACCTCCTTTAAGAACCTCATATTATAGATATGGTAATAATTTCTTCATTGCTTTTTCTTGTGCAACTGCTACGTAGCTAGTTTTTCTAAGATTTCTCTTTCTCTTTGAGCTCTTCTTAGTTAATATATGGCTCTTAAAAGCGTTAGCTCTCTTAAGCTTACCTGAACCTGTTTTCTTGAATCTCTTTGCTGCACCTCTATGTGTCTTCATTTTTGGCATAATAAAATTCCTCCTCTCAGTTATGCTCTTTTAGGAGCTAAAATCATTATCATATTCTTACCTTCCAGTTTAGATGCTTTTTCTACTATGCAAACCTCATCTAATCTGTTTGAGAAAGATTGAAGTATTCCAAAGCCTATATGAGAATATTCGACTTCTCTACCCCTAAATCTAATTGTAACTTTTACTTTATCTCCATCTAATAAGAATTTTCTAGCATTGTTAGCTTTAATTGAAATATCATGATCTTCTATGTTAGGACTTAATCTAACTTCTTTAATATTAACAATCTTTTGCTTCTTCTTTGCTTCTTTATCCTTCTTTTGCTGCTCATATACGAACTTGCCAACATCCATTATTTTGCAAACAGGTGGAGCTGCGGTAGGAGCAATTAGAACTAAGTCTAGTTCTTTTTCTTCTGCCATCCTCAAAGCTTCCTTTGTAGGAATAACACCTAATTGACTGTTATCACTGCCAATAAGTCTTACTTCTTTTTCTCTAATTTCCTCATTAATAAGAAAATCTTTACTTATAACTTTCACCTCCTAAAAGGTAATATATATCCGTCAACACATTTTATATCAATATAAAAAAGGACGGCAGTGGCCGTCCCTTAATAGTTCTAATCCGAAAAACTATCATAACCTATCTAGCAATGCTGAAAGGTGAGAAACGGCTGTTTCTTCTTAACATAGAATATTCTACACTGTATTTTACACATTGTCAATAAAAATAATTAATTCTTAAACAATTTAATGCCTTGCTTCATTTTCTTGCACATGTTACAACCATTACAAATTATAGCCCTATTTTCAAAAACCTTCTTTATTGTATCTAAAACTTCTTTATTAGTACAATTTTCGTCACCATGAATTATTATTTTTTTAGGTGCATTAGTTATTAGTCCACTAAGCAGCATATCTTCAATATTAACTGTAGCACTGTACTTAACATCAGACAAGTCGCTAAACAAGCTGTCCATTATATTATTTCCAGCCTCATCTAGAATGCTATAGCTGCCATCCTTTTGTATCAAAATATTGACCTTATCTATTTTACTATCTTGCAGCTCAACAAAATACTTTAAAAGATTTATAAATTCATTATACTCCCTTTCTACCATATAGCTCTCAACTACTTTATCTATAATACTTTCTAAATCCCCTAAAAGCTCTTTCATCCTAAAAGTAATAAAACCTTTAATATTAATTTCTTTATTTTCTGCAATGCATTCTATTATCTTTTGCATAATTGAGTTTTTTCTATTTCTAAAATACACCATATATTCATTTAGTATTGCACCTTCGCTCTTAAAGGCCTCTAAACTTAATCTTTTGATCTCCTTAATCTCATCATATTTTAAAAAGAAATATGTATCCGTAAGAAATCCCTGCATATTTTTTTTATAATATTCACTAATAACCATATTATATAAAATGTTAGACATATAAAGATTAAATATATCCAAAAATCTTTTATTTACTGAAGAATCTTCACAAAATATTTTTAAGAAGTGGGTATTGAACTCTAGACTTTCAGAAAAACCAATAATAATATTCCTATCGCGAAAATATTTTTTCATTGCATTAACTTCATCAATTATATCCTCATTGCCATTTTCATATACAACAGTTAAAAGTAGCATCACTCACACTCCTTTCTTAAAATAGTATGTGTTTTAGAAAAATGTATATGCAAAATAAATAATGCAATTATCGACAAAAAAAGTTAATTTGTACTTTCTTGATAAAATAATAAAAAGATTGTATTGTATAATTAACTATTAAGAATGTAGGTGTTAGAATGAAAGCTGTCTTAGTGGATTATAGAATTGATGAAGATGAAAAAGAAAATTTAAAAGCTTTAAAATTAGAAGTCTTAACTGTACCTCCTTTTAAAAGGCTTTATAAGGCTGTATGCGGACATCCAGATATGTTATTAAATATAGTAAATGAGAATACTATTATTGTGCATAAAGAAATGGACATAAATTTTGTAAAGAAATTAGAGAATTATAAATATAAAATACTTTATTCAAGTAATAGTCTTAATTCAAAATATCCTTTAGATATAATTTTAAACGCCCTAAATTTAAAGAATTTATTTCTTCACAACCTTAAATATACTGATAATGCATTACTGCAAAATATAAGTTCCAAAAAAGTAAAATCAGTCTCTCAAGGTTATACAAAATGTTCAACTGCTATTATTAGCAGCAGTGCTGTAATGACAGGTGATAAAGGCATTGCAAAATCCTTAAGTGAAGAAAACATTGATGTTTTGCTCCTTCCACCAGGAGATATAATTCTACCAGGCTTAAATTATGGTTTCATTGGTGGCTGCTGCGGATTATTAGAAGATGGCTTATTAGCCTTTTATGGCCATTTAGATAATTATCTCTATGGATATGAAGTAAAGGGATTTTTAAAAAAGCATAAAGTAGAACCTATTTTTTTAAGTAAAGATAAACTTTTTGATAGAGGAAGCATTTTTGTAATTAATAATTAACAATAAATAAAGATGAACGGAAACTTTTAATTAAAATTAGCGAAGATTCATCATATTTAATACAAAAAAGACTTTAGAAATTAAATTTCTAAAGTCTTTTTTGGAGGCGCCATCCAGATTTGAACTGGAGAATAGAGGTTTTGCAGACCTCTGCCTTACCACTTGGCTATAGCGCCATATGGAGCGGAAGACGGGACTCGAACCCGCGACCTTCACCTTGGCAAGGTGACACTCTACCATTGAGTCACTTCCGCATATTATATGGTGGCCAGACCAGGAATCGAACCAGGGACACGAGGATTTTCAGTCCTCTGCTCTACCGACTGAGCTATCTGGCCATATTAAATTTTGTTTCCGCTGCAAAAAAAAGAACAATATTATAGTTTAGCAGCACTGGGTAATATGAATCAGCCGATTGCCATCGGCTATATTACCCGTCAAACGTCATTTAGACCTTTGACCTCTACCGACTGAGCTATCTGGCCATATTAAATTAAGTTGGCGACCCAGAAGGGGCTCGAACCCTCGACCTCCGGCGTGACAGGCCGGCACTCTAACCAACTGAGCCACTGGGCCGTATTTAATTGACTTTGTGGTGGGCACAACAGGGCTCGAACCTGTGACCCTCTGCTTGTAAGGCAGATGCTCTCCCAGCTGAGCTATGCGCCCACAAAGTTATTTGACACATTTACAATTATATATTGGTATTAAACAATTGTCAATAACTTTTTCCACAATTTATACACCACTTTATAACAACTTTGTTACCCTATACTTATTAACTATTTAATTTATTTAGTAATTCTCCTATATCATCATTAGAAAATACATAAGAGGTATTGCAGAAATGGCAGGTAATTTCCTCTTCCTTCCCTTCATTATATATTTCTTCTAAGTCCTTCCTTCCAATACTTATTAAAGCCTTTTCAACCCTTTCCCTAGAACAATCACATTTAAATTTTGGCTCAAGGCTGTCTAGAATATTTAAATTCATATCTTCAAAAATAAACTCAAGAATTTCTTCAATTGTCAAACCCTTTTCTATTAATTCAGTAATTGAGGGTATTTCTTCGAGCCTATAGGTTATTAAGTCAGCTACAAGTTCGCTAGCTCCAGGCATCATTTGAATAATAAATCCCCCAGCTGCCTTTATACTTAGATCTGTGTTTACAAGTACTCCAAGTCCAACAGCTGAAGGTGTCTGTTCTGAGGCTGTGAAATAATATGCTAAATCGTCTCCTATTTCGCCAGTATAAATTGGAACTTGGCCTACATAAGGCTCTTTTAGTCCCATATCTCTTATAACAAGCAAGTTCCCATTTTTACCAATTGCTCCGCCTACATCTAGCTTACCTTTACTATTTGCTGGTAAATCCACTTCTGGATTACCAATGTAACCTTTAACTGAGGCATTTGAGTAGGCTGTTACTACAACACCCTTGGCTTCACCACCTCCAGAAATCTGTAAGGTTAAACTCTCGTCCTCGGATTTAAGCATTGCTCCCATAAGGCTTCCAGCTGTTAGCATTCTTCCTAAGGCAGCAGCAGCTGTAGCAGCACAATTGTGCATTTTAACTGCTTCATTAACCAAGTCTGTAGTTATTGCTCCAACTATTCTTATTGCTCCATCTTGAGCAGTAGCTCTTATTAATTTATCTGACACAAAAATATCTCCTTTGCTTTGTTTATTTAGCTAGAATATATGCTATTCTTTCACATTTTTCATAAATTGGAATTTCTTCATAATTATTTAGTTTTCCTTTAATGACAAAGCCAGCCTTCTTAATAATTTTTTCTATATCAATTTCCTTATAAGCCCTTTCCGTATGCTCTTCATCGAATCTTTTATAGTTTTCCTCTTCCTTTACAAAAAAAGTGAGCTTCATATCAACTATATCATTTTCAAGGTAGTTGTCCCATACATACACTACATTATCATCGTCAAAAGTAAATACATTATTAGCCAAAATGTTTGTGAGTTTATAATAAGAATTAATATCAAAGATAAATATGCCATTATCTTTTAGATGCTTAAAGACACTTGTAAAATATGCTTCTAAATCTAATTCATCTAAAATATAATTGGTGGCATCTAAACAGCATGTTATTAAATCAAATTTTTGGTTTAGATTTAAATTACAAATATCTTGACATATAAATTTAGCTTTAATACCATGAGCTCTTAGTTTACTTTCAGCCTCTGTAAGCATGGAACTTGATAAATCCACAGCCCAGGTGGCACTAAATTTCTTAGAAATTTGTTCTGTCATATTTCCTGTTCCGCAAGCCAAATCTAAATAATCTTTTTTCTCAACATTTAGACTTGAACATAAAGTTAAAATTTTATCAGCCCAAGCTTTATAATCAACATCACAATTTATAAGTTCATCATAAATATGTGCTAAGTCTTTATATTGGCTCATAATATTCCCCCCATCTTAGCAATATTTCTAAGGCTAATAATATATATTTTTAGCAACTAAGTCAATATTATTTCCCATTTTCTTCCAATCTAAAGTCTGCATAACCATTTTTCATTATTATTTCCTTATTCTTGGGGAGCTTCATATCCTTCTTTCTTTTAGTCATAATTCCCCCAATTCTTCCTGTTTCTTCAGCAGTAAGTCCGCTCCAGCCGAGCCTATCTACCTTTTCTCGAAGCCCTAGTTCCTCAGCAATTTCATATTTTATTTCTTCTCTAAGTCTTTCTATCTCTGTAAGCTCCCTATTGGATTTTAGTTTAGCTTTTATAACTTTTTTTAAAGGCGTTTTACCCATTATATACCCCTCCCTAAGTTTCTATTTTCTATTTTTAACTTATAAGGAGAGCAATATACATAAAATATAACAAAATTTAAAAGAGGGAGCTAACTCCCTCTTTTTAAAATAAATGACATGCAACAAAATGTTCTTTTTCTACTTCTTTAAATTCTGGTGTTACTTCGCTGCAAATTGGTTTTGCATATCTGCATCTTGCAGCAAATCTACAACCGGGCTTTGGATTTATAGGACTTGGTACTTCACCTTCAAGCATTATTCTCTTTCTATTCTTTTCAGTTTCTGGATCTGGAATTGGAATAGCAGAAAGTAAAGCTTGAGTATAAGGATGAAGCGGTTTTGAATATAAATCATGGCTGCTGGCAAGCTCCACCATAGTACCTAAATACATAACTCCTACTCTATCTGATATATGCTTAACCATTGAAAGGTCATGAGCTATAAACAGATAGGTAAGACCAAGTTCCCTTTGAAGCTTTATAAGTAAGTTTACAACCTGAGCTTGTATAGATACATCTAGTGCAGATATAGGCTCGTCACAAACTATAAATTCTGGTTCTATAGCAAGTGCTCTAGCTATTCCTATTCTCTGTCTTTGTCCGCCAGAGAATTCATGAGGAAATCTGGAAGCATGCTCCTTATTTAATCCAACAAGTTCAAGTAATTGATATACTTTATCAACTTTTTCTTGACCTGTATATAAGCCATGTATTTCTATTCCTTCAGCAATAATATCTCCAACTGTCATTCTAGGATTCAAGGATGCATATGGGTCTTGGAATATTATTTGTGCTTTTCTAGTAAACTCTTTCTTCTGCTTAGAATTTGAGTTATGAATATCCACTCCATCGAATAAAACTTCTCCAGATGTAGCAGGATATAAGCCCATAACTGTTCTTCCGCAGGTAGTTTTACCACAGCCTGATTCTCCTACCAGTCCAAGAGTTTCTCCTTTATTAATAGTAAAGCTAACATCATCTACGGCCTTAAGTATAGCGTTAGGCCCTACTTTAAAATATTTCTTTAAATTTTTAACTTCTATTAAAGCTTTGTTTTCCTTATTTTGACTCATTTGCTGAACCTCCAATACCGTCTGGCTTAGCTACTTTTGGTGCATATGGATGCTGCAACCAGCAATTAACTGAGTGGGTTGGGGAAAGTACAGTAGTTTCTGGCATAGCTTCCTTACAAATTGCCATAGCATGATCACATCTTGCTGCAAAAGGACATCCAACAGGTGGATTTAATAAGTCAGGAGGTGTACCTTTTATTGCATATAGTGTATCCTTGTGTTCAGTTGATAGTCTTGGAACAGCTCTTAATAATGCCCAAGTATATGGGTGCTGTGGGTTGTAAAATAATTCCTCCACAGTTCCTCTTTCTATAATTAAACCCGAATACATTACTTGAATTTTATCTGCAAAATCTGCTACAACGCCAAGATCATGTGTAATAAGAATTACAGCAGAGCCAAGCTTATCTTGAAGATCTTTAATAAGATCCATGATTTGTGCTTGTATAGTTACATCTAGAGCTGTTGTAGGTTCATCTGCTATTAATATTTTAGGATTGCAGGCTAGAGCTATGGCTATCATTGCCCTTTGTCTCATGCCGCCTGAAAATTCATGAGGATACTGTTTTGCTCTTTTGTCAGCATTTGGAATATTAACAAGCTTTAGCATTTTAACAGCTTCATCAAAGGCTTCTGCCTTTGACAATCCTCTGTGTATTATTAAAGATTCTGCTATTTGATCTCCTACAGTCATGGTAGGATTTAAGGAAGTCATTGGATCTTGGAAAATCATGCTAATATCTAATCCTCTAAGTTCTCTTAAGGCATTTTCATCCATTTTTAAAATATCTTGTCCATTAAATAGTATTTCTGAACCTTCCTTAATTTCTCCAGGAGGTGTTTGTATTAGTCTCATAAGAGACTTGGATGTAACTGATTTTCCACAGCCTGATTCTCCAACTATAGCCAGAGTCTCACCTTTGTTTAAGAAAAAATCTACACCTCTTACTGATTGAACTTCTCCTGCATAAGTATGATATGAAACCCTAAGGTTTTTAACCTCTAATATTTTGTCCATTTTCTTTCCTCCTTACTGACGAAGCTTTGGATCTAGTGCGTCTCTTAAACCATCACCTAGTAAATTAAATGCGAGAATAGTTAAACTTATTGCTACAGCAGGGAAAATAAGCTCATGTGGATGATTTGTCATAGCTCCCTGCCCTGCAAATACCAATGCACCCCAGCTTGTGTTTGGAGGTTGAATACCTAAGCCTAAGAAGCTTAAATAGGCTTCGTCGAATATATATCCTGGTACATCCATAGATACATATACTATAATTACACCAATTGTATTTGGTATTAAATGTTTTGAAATAATTCTAGTAGGACTTGCACCAAGGGCTTTAGCAGCCATAACATATTCTGAATTCTTTAGCTGCATAACTTGTCCTCTTATAAGACGAGCTATTGTCATCCAGCCGGTAATAACTAATGCAAGTATTAAGGTTCCGATACCAGGAGGCAAAACAATAAGTAATAATATAACAACTATTAAATATGGTATAGTAGCAAATACTTCAAGAATTCTCATCATTATTGTATCAGCTATTCCGCCAAAGTAGCCGCTTATACCACCATAAAGGCAGCCAATTACTATTTCAACTGCTGTACCTACAAATCCTATAATAAGAGAAACTCTGCCTCCAATTAAGGTTCTTGCAAATAGGTCTCTTCCTACATTATCAGTTCCAAACCAGTAATTACCAAAAGGTGCCTTGTCTAATAGCTTATAATCTTGAACATCAAACTTGTGAGGAGCTAAATAAGGTCCAAATACACAAGCAAAAATTACTAATATTAAAAATCCAAGTGATACCATAGCAACAGGATTCTTTTTTAACCTTCTCCAAGCATCCTTCCAAAAGGTTATTGCTGGTCTGTTTATTTTTTCTGCGTCTGCATCAAAAGCTCCTAGTATTTCAAACTTGCTTTTATCTAGTAACATAAGTTTCACCTCTACTCCTTAGAATCTGTCAATTTCATTTTTGGATCCACTATAACATAGGCAATATCCGCCAATAATTGAGCTACGATGTAAATGAAAGCAAAGAAAACTGTAAGGGACATAATAACAGTATAATCTCTGTTACTTATTGAATTTACAAGTTCTCTTCCTATTCCTGGTATGGCAAATATTTGTTCTATTACTATGGAACCCATTAGAACATAAGCAACTCTAGGTCCAAGCACGGAAATAACAGGAACTAATGCATTTTTTAAAATATGCTTTATGGTTAAAGGTATTTGTGATACCCCTTTTGCTTTAGCTGTTAGAATATAATCTTGATTTACTACATCTAGTATTGAAGACTTTGAATATCTTGCAAAGCTCGCAATGCTACCAAAGCTTAGTGCTAAGGATGGCATTAATGTATATTTAAAGGCTGTAAAGAAGTAGGTATGAGCGCCCCATCCTACAGTTGGCAGCCCGTATTTTCCACCGAAACCAAGTTGAAATAAGAGGGCCAGTACAAAGGCTGGAATAGACACCCCTAATATTGCAATTAAAATAACTAAGTAATCAATCCATGAATTTCTCTTTAAGGCTGCAACTATACCTAAAAGTAGACCAACTATGAGTCCAAATGAAATAGCTTGTAAGCCAAGTCTTAAGGTTACTGGAAACTCAGCCTTTAGTAGACTATTAACAGTTCTTCCTGGATATATTATGGATTCACCCATATTGCCAGTTAATAAATTTTTAATATAAATGCCATATTGAACATAAAGTGGCTTATCAAGATTGTATTTTGCTCTTATAATCTTTTGAGTAGCTTCTGGCAGTACTCTTGCCTTTGTCATAATAGGATCACCTGGGATGCTATTTATAAGAATAAAAGTCAAAGTAGCTACTACCCATAAAGTTACTATCATAAGTCCTATTCTTTTCAATATATATTTAGCCATATTCTTCCCCCCGCCTTAGAGCATGAATATCAACAGGGCAGTTGCCCTGTTGATGTATAATTAGTTATTTACTATTTTCCGGAAATATAAGCTCTTGTAAAGTCATAGTATCCACCAAACTTTTGAATATAAAGGCCTTTAACATAAGTATGAATAAATGCGTTTATATCTCTGTAGTAAGTTGGAATAACAGCAGCATCTTTTGCAATTAATAAATCTTCAGCTTGTTTGTAGTTAGCTTCTCTCTTTGCTGAATCTGTAGATGCTCCAGCTTCTTTTACTAATTTATCATAGTCAGGGTTATTGTAGCCACCATTGTTATTACCGCTATTGCTTAAGAATACAGCAAAGAAGGAATGAACATCGTTATAGTCTGCACCCCAACCGCCTGCACATAAGTCAAATTTTCCATCTGTTCTGTCTTTAAAGTAAGTTGGTGAGTCAACATTAAATACTTGTTTAACATTTATTCCAAACTCATCTTTATAAGTCTTTTGTAGGTAGTCACCTATAGCTTTTGTAGTAGCTGAAGACTTACCTAAAAGTAGAGTTAAAGTAACAGTATTAGGATCAGTAATTCCAACTTCTTTTAATCCTGCAGTCATTAATGCCTTTGGATCATCCTTAAGAGCCTTTAATGGTTCTGCAACATCTTTTCTATAATCCTTGTCTCCTGCCATAATTCCATTTGGAACTATACCATTAGATGGGAAGTTTCTCTTGTAAACAACATCTAAGAATTCTTGTCTGTTTAAGCCAAGAGATAATGCTTCTCTAACCTTTTGGCTCTTTAGAGCTGGGCTAGGAGTAAAGTTCTTAGTCTTTCCTACATTTACATATAAGAAGAAAGCAGATGTATCATAGCCTGATTGATAAGTATATTCACCTGAATCAGCAGCCTTCTTTAAATTAGCCAGGTCATCACCTACTATATTTGTAGTTAGAAGGTCTAATTCTTTTCCTTGAAGCATTTTAACCATAGTTGCTGGTTCTGTAACTATTGGAGCATTAACAGTTTTTAAATATATATCTTTTGCATCCCAATATTTATCATTTTTAGTGTAAACTATTTTTGAATTTGGTTGGTAGCTAGAAATTACAAATGGTCCGTTATAAACCATAGTTGTATAATCTGAACCGTATTTGTCTCCTAATTTCTTAGCAATATCTTCTCTTCCAGGAACTAAGCCTTTAAAGGCAATTGCACTTTCAAAGTAAGCTGTAGGAGCCTTTAAAGTAACTTCAAAGGTATAATCGTCTACTGCTTTTAGTCCAAGATTATCTAATAAGCTTTGATATTTATCAGTTTGGTTCTTATTTACTGCATCTAAGAGCTCATCAGCACCTTTAATACCGATTTCAGCTAAGAAAGTCATATAGTCAGCACCATTTTTAGGATCAGCTTGTCTCTTCCAGTTAAATACATAGTCTTTTGCAGTTACTGGAACTCCGTCTGACCATTTTGCATCCTTTCTTAAATGGAAAGTGTAAACTGTTTTATCAGCATTAGTATCAATCTTTTCTGCTCCAGCAAGCTCAGTTGTAACCTTACCATCTTTCATGACTTCTCTAGTAAGAGCTTCATAAACTGCAGTGTAGGTTGTAAAAGTTTCAGTATCACTTGCTAGTGCTGGGTCAAGAGTCTTAAAATCATACCCTAGAACGTTTAATGTTTGATCTGCATCTTTTTTGTCTGCAGCTGGTGTTGGAGTTGGCGCTGGCTTGTTTCCACAGCCTGCTAACAAAGAAGTTGCTAGTAGAGCAGCTGTTATTACTGCTGCTAATACTTTTTTACTTTTCATTTATTAATTCCCCCTTTTATAGTATCTATCATAATAAGTATTTCTACTTATTACATCAAAAAATAATAAACTCAATTAACCTATATAATATATTCAACCTAAAATTAAAAATTCCTGCTTTAATTTGCTGAAAATTTATTTTTTTCTCTATTTTTAAAATTATTTTTCTTTTTAAACCATGTAGTCAATTAATTTTATCTACATAAATCAACAAATAAAGACAAAATAGTTGAACTATTGAATATAGATTTTTTCGTTTTTTCATTTTTTCCATAGTAGCATAAATTAATAAAGCTTGTCAATGTACATATTGCCTTGTTATTTTAATAACTATTTCGAATATTAATTTTTAATTTTCTGATACATGAATGTATAAATTCAAATCTCATATGTTTTTTTATAAATTAGTGCTATTTTTTATTAATTTATTAATTACCTTAATAAATTCTCTTTTTAATAAAAAAGTATATAATTTTATAAATATTAATTATATAATATAGTATAGATTTTTATATGAGCTAAACAATTAATAATTGTTTAGTGCAGAATAAGGAATACAAGGAGGTTTTAATATGAAATATAATGTAGCAGTAGTTGGAGCCACTGGTATGGTTGGAAGAAAATTTATTGAAGTATTAGAGGAAAGAAACTTTCCAATAGATAAAATTTATTTCTATGCTTCTAAAAAGTCAGCTGGCTTACAAATAGCCTTTAAGGGGATTGATATAACAGTTGAGGAGCTTAAGGAAGAAAATATAAAAAATAAAAGCATTGATTTCGCACTATTTTCTGCTGGAGGAGATATAAGCCTTCAATTTGCCCCAATTTTTGCAAAGTATAATGCTGTTGTAATTGATAACAGCAGTGCTTGGAGGATGAATCCAGAGGTTCCTCTGGTTGTACCCGAGGTTAACCCTGAAGATATTAAGTGGCACAAAGGTATAATAGCAAACCCAAATTGCTCAACAATACAGGCTGTAGTTGCACTTAAACCCCTTTATGATAAATATGGCATTAATAGAATAGTATATTCTACTTATCAAGCTGTGTCAGGTGCCGGTATGTCTGGCTATAAGGATTTAGAAGAAGGCTTTAAGGGTACAGATCCTAAAAAGTTTCCTTATGCAATTGCTGGAAATGTTCTTCCTCATATTGATGTTTTTATGGAAAACGGCTATACAAAGGAAGAAATGAAGATGATTAATGAAACAATAAAAATTCTTCATGATGATAAATTAAAAATCACAGCTACAACGGTTAGAGTTCCAGTTTATTATGGCCATAGTGAAAGTATTAATGTTGAGCTAAATGAAAACTTTGATATTAAGGATATTTTTCAGCTTTATAGTAATTCTAAAGGAATTATCTTAAAAGATGATGTGAAAAATTTAGTTTATCCTATGCCAATTGATGCTGCTGGACATGATGAAGTCTATGTAGGAAGAATCAGAAGGGATTTTAGCCTTGAAAATGGTCTTAATCTATGGGTTGTAGCCGATAACATTCGAAAAGGTGCAGCATCAAATGCAGTACAAATTGCAGAATGCATAATAAATGACGACAAATAAATAAAATTAAAATAATTTAGTAAATTAAAGTATTGAAAAGCTTAACTTAAGTTTTAATTTAAAATTATATTATAGGAGGAATTAAAATGAGTATTTTCAAAGGCTGCGGTGTAGCTATTATAACTCCTTTCACAGAAACAGGTGTAGATTTTGAAAAATTAGAACAGCTTATTGAGTGGCAAATTGAAAATGGTACTGATGCAATAATCGTCTGCGGAACTACTGGAGAAGCTTCAACTATGAGTGAAGCTGAAAGAAAGTCAACTATTAAATTTACAGTAGATAAGGTTAATAAAAGAATTCCAGTAATTGCAGGTACAGGAACAAATAATACAGAGGCTTCAATTAATATGAGTAAATGGGCTGAAAGCATAGGTGTTGATGGTCTCCTCATAATTACTCCATATTACAATAAAACTACTCAAAAGGGCTTAGTTGAACACTTTAAGGCTATAGCAAATAGTGTAGAAACCCCTATTATCATCTACAATGTACCCTCAAGAACTGGAATGAACATGGAACCTAAAACCTTACTTAAGCTTTCAGATATAAAAAATATTGCTGCAATAAAAGAAGCAAGCGGAAACATCAGCCAAATAACTAAGATGAAGGCCATATGTGGTGATAAAATAGATATATATTCCGGTAATGATGATCAAACAATTCCAATTATGTCAGTTGGAGGTATTGGCGTAATTTCAGTACTTGCCAATGTAATTCCTAAAGATATGCATAATATGTGTATGGAGTATCTAAAGGGAAATCATGAAAAGGCTTTAAAGATTCAATTTGATACCTTAGCTTTAAATGATGCTCTTTTCATTGAAACAAACCCTATACCTGTTAAAACAGCATTGAATCTTATGGGAATGAAGGTTGGTAATTTAAGACTGCCTTTGTGTGAAATGGTGGATAGTAATCTTGAAGTTCTAAAGAGAGAATTAAATGCTTACGGAATAGAGATTGAAAGTTAAAATAAATAATTAAAATTTCTTACTACATGCAAGAATTTATTTTGATTTTTAAATTTATTATTTAATTGGAGTTGATTAAATGGTTACAGTTTTATTAAATGGCTGCTTAGGAAAAATGGGCAAAACAGTCACTGCACTTTCAAAAAACTTTGAGGGACTTAAAATAGCAGCTGGTGTTGATAGAATTAAGGAAGCTATGGATTATCCTGTTTATAATAACATTTCTGATTGCAAGGAAAAAATTGATGTTGTTTTGGACTTTTCCAGACCAGAATCACTAGATGATCTTTTAAACTATGCAAAAGCAAACAAGGTCTCTTTAGTTCTTTGTACAACTGGATACACTGAAGCTCAATTATTAAAAATAAAAGAAATGAGCAGTGAAATCGCTATTTTTCGCTCAGCAAATATGTCACTTGGAGTAAATATTATTAATAATATTTTAAAGAAGGTTAGTGCTCTTTTATACAAGGATTATGACATAGAAATAATTGAAAAACACCACAATCAAAAGGTTGACTCCCCTAGCGGCACCGCATTATTACTTGCAAATACAATTAAAGATGCCATATCAGAAGAAACTATCTTTAAATTTGGAAGAGAAGGCATAAGCAAAAGGGAGCATAAGGATATAGGCATTCATGCAGTTCGCGGCGGTAGTATTGTAGGTGAACATGAAGTAATATTTGCAGGTCAAGGCGAAACCTTAGAAATTAAGCATACTGCAGTATCAAGGGATGTATTTGCAGTTGGAGCCCTAAAAGCCTGTGAGTTTATGGGCTATAAATCACCAGGTCTTTATTCTATGGATAATATGCTCGAAAATTCCATATAATTTTATAAAAGTAATATTAAGGTCTGCAGCATATTATTTTGCTGCAGACCTTACTTCATTAAAATGCTTCTTTTAACCAATTTTCTAATCTATCTAGTGCTTCCTTTAATACATCCATGCTGTAGCTATATGAGATTCTTATATAGCCTTCTCCCCTGCTGCCAAAAGCAGAGCCAGGTACAGCTGCAAGTTTACCTTCTCTTAGTAACCTTTCGCAAAATTCTTCACTGCTTAAATTATATTTCTTTATAGATGGAAAAATATAAAAAGCACCCTGGGGTTTAGTAGTATTAAATCCCATAGCTAAAAGTCTTTCATAAACATAATCTCTTCTTCTTTTAAATTCATTTTTCATATTTTCTACATCCTCTAGACAAGAAATAAGACCCTCATAGGCTCCCCACTGAACTATGGATGGTGCACAGGACACATTATACTGATGAACCTTCATTATCTCATCCATAAACTTCTTTTGAGTACATACGTATCCAAGTCGAAGTCCGGTCATGCTGAACATTTTGGAAAAGCCGCTTACCAAAACAATTTTTGATTTAAGCTCCTTAAATTGAGAAATAGAATAATAATTTTCTTCAAAGCAGAGGGAACTATATATTTCATCTGTAACTATTATAGTATCCTTATTAATTAAAAGCTCATAAAGTTTATTTCTATCTTCTTTTGTGAGTATTGCTCCAGTTGGATTTGAAGGATAGGATACAACCATAAGCTTTGGCTGCTCTTTTTGAAGTTTCTCTTCTAAATCTTGAAAATTAATAGAAAAATCTTCATTTAAGCTATATTCAATTACCTGTCCCCCAAGTAATTTAATGCAGCTTTCGTAGGCAGGATATGCAGGAGATGGTATTAGAACTTTATCTTCTCTATTTATAAATGCAGTAAAAACAGATAATAGTCCTTCACTTCCTCCGATAGTTAAGCAGATTTCCTCCGGCTTAAAGTTAATTTCAAAACTTCTTAGAAACTCTGAAAGCTTTTCTCTAAGCTCAATTATTCCAGCATTTGATGTATAGGCTGTTTTATTTTCTAAAATAGCTTTTATCATAGCTTCCTTGATTTTCAGTGGTACATTAAAATCAGGCTGACCTAAGGTAAGAGATAATGCCTCTGGGACTTCAACTACTTTATTATAAAACTTCCTAATACCTGAAATTTCAATCTTTCTTACATTCTCTGAAAAAATTCTATTTTCATCTTTTATATTCTCCAAACTTAATCCTCCTGTATTTCTTATTCTGCTAGTAACACGTATTAATTACTATTAAATATACCTCTAATAGATTTACATAATCTTTTAAATTTGTGTTTTCTTAATAACCTTAATTATTACTTATAACATATTAATTATACATTATATTCATGATTTAATAAAATCCCCCTTTAATTTCTTGTTATTTTTTATTATAATTTATTATATATTGTCTAACAAATGGAATATTACTAGGAGGTAAACTATGGAATATAATTTGACAGATCCCTATGAAATAGCTAGATACATAAAAGAAGCTAAGAAAACTACTCCAGTAAAGGTGTATGTAGACGGCAACCTGAAAAACTCTGATTTTGGGGGCTTAGATGTATATGGAGATGGAAACTTTTATGTTTTCTTTGGAGAAAGTCATGAGGCTTCAGATTTCTTAATGAAAAACAAAGAAAAAATAAATAAATTTAAAATTGAGTATGATAGGCGTAATTCAGCTATTCCTTTAATGGATCTTCTCAATATTGATGCCAGAATAGAACCAGGTGCTATTATAAGAGACAAGGTGGTAATAGGAAAAAGTGCTGTTATTATGATGGGGGCTGTAGTAAATATTGGAGCTGAAATTGGCGAGGGAGCCATGATCGACATGAATGCTGTTGTTGGCGCCAGAGGAAAAATTGGTAATAGAGTTCATCTTGGTGCTGGAGCAGTGGTGGCTGGAGTATTAGAACCACCTAGCAAGGATCCTTGTGAAATAGGAGATGATGTTTTAATAGGTGCAAACTCAGTTATCCTTGAGGGAGTTAAAATTGGAAAAGGTTCAGTAGTTGCTGCTGGATCAGTAGTAGTAGAAGATGTACCAGCCGGAGTAGTTGTTGCCGGCACACCAGCTAAAATAATAAAAGTTGTAGATGACAAAACAAAAGGAAAAACTCAAATATTAGACGACTTAAGAAAATAGCAGAGAGAATTTTCTCTGCTATTTTCTATAATAAATTAATTATTCCTAAGCTTCCTCAATGAGGCTTTCATCATCCGAGCTCTCTATGGCTCCGGATTCCTTATTAACACGTTCCATTTTAGAAATAGAAACCTCATAAGCTATTTTTTTAATGGTTTCAGTTTCGGTTACCTTTTTCTCATATTCTCTGCTTTGAAGTCTTCCCCATACTCTTAAATTATCACCTACTACGAGGCTTTGACAAAATCTTGAATTTCTGCCCCATGCAATAGTTGGTATGTAATCGGACTTATTATAAGAGCGATTAACAGCTAAAAGCATATCTGCTATCTCTCTTCCAAAGGGAGTAGTTCTATATACAGGTTGTTTGCATATATATCCATCTAGAAATATCTGATTTGGATTCTTACTTCTTTCAATGCAAAATTCCACATTTCTTGCAAAAACAGAAAGTATTAGCCTATTTGCTCCGTCTACGAATTTATTATAGGAACGTAATTGCCCTTCAACAATAACTTCACTGCCCTCTTTAAGTTCCATTCCTCCTATAAGTCTTTCAGAGACAGTAATGCACAATATATCCTTTGCATCACTTAATCTTGGAACCTCAAGATTGAAATTATAAAAGCCCTCCCCATACATTTCATGGCTAAATTGAAGGTCAGATAATATTTTTCCTTCAAGATAAATCTTATTGTTTAACATTAAATTGTCCATCATTACCCCTCTTTCCCTTAGTTTTATTGCCTACACAGAATATAAATATTCAAAATAAATACAAAATATAACTTCTTTTAATAATATTAATTAGTTCTTTCATATATTTTCTAATTAAGATTAATTTATATTTATAATATAATATATTCCATTATAATACATTTTATAAATATATTTCAATAACTGTTATTTTAATATTTGCTTTCCAGCAGTATCTAGATAATAATTATCCTTATAAATCAATTCTGAAACTTTTACAAATTCATAGCCCTCACTTTTCAATTTTTCTATAATTTTTGGTAAATTTTCTGGAGTATACTTTGCATTGTTATGAAACAAAAGTATGGAGCCTGGATTTGTTCTTTTTATAACCCTATTATATTCTACGTCTGCACCATTTTCTCTCCAATCAATACTGTCTACGTCCCATTGAATTGGAAAATGACCAGTAGCTTTAACTGTTTTTATAGCATTGTCATTGTATGTACCTTCTGGAAATCTAAATAGCTTAGTACCCTCACCAGTAATTGATGATATTTTTGCATCGCAGGTCATAATTTCTTGAATGAGTTTTTCATTGGAGATTTTATTAATGTCTGGATGTTTATTAGTGTGATTTCCTAATTCATGTCCCCTTTTTACCATATCCTTTACTAAGGCTTCATTATCATCAATCCATGCCCCTACTATAAAAAAAGTAGCTTTAATATTATATTTGTCTAAAATATCTAAAAGCTTCGGAGTATTATCATCTCCCCAGCTAACATCAAAGGTTAATGCAATTTTTTTATCCTTTGTATCTACATTATAAATTGGAAGTTCCCTATATAAAAATTTAAAAACACCTATACTTTTGTAATTAACTCCAATGGAAATCATGGAACTTATAAATATCAATAAAAATAACAGGCTTGCTCTTTTATATATTTTATTGTTAAAATGTGGAATCTTCATTACTATCCCTCTTTCATATTTCTTTACTTTATAATTTTATTCTATAAGTAAATTAATATGCTTATTGTTAATTAGTGAAAAATACATATTTAAGAGCAGATAAAAACAAAAATCACCCATATATTTAAATGCTTTTTATGATATAATATTTTTGATATATTTTAAAAGAACTTTAGTTCATGAAAAATGGAGGAAAATTATGTTTGGTGATACAACAGATTTAGCAGAAAACAAGCTTCTGCTACTTTATATATTTAATAGAATAAAACTTCCTATATCTAATAATCAAATTACGCAAATAGTACTTGAGAACAACTTTATTAATTATTTTACCCTTCATCAATATATTTCTGAGCTATTGACCTCCGGTTTTTTAGAATATATAGCAGAAGATAAAAAGCATAGATTACTAATCACGGAAAAGGGCAGTAGGGTATTAACTATGTTTGAAAATCGACTTTCGAAAAATAAGGCTCAGGTTTTAGATGCTTATTTAGACAAGCATTTAGATAATATTAAAAAAGAAATTACCGTTTCTGCTGAATATACAATAGAAAATAAGGATAATTATATAGTTAATTTAATTACAAAAGAAAATAATAAGGTACTCATGGACCTTAAAATTAATGTATCTACAAATAAGCAGGCTCAAGAATTGTGTAAAAAGTGGAAAAATTCTTCTTCAGAAATGTATGAAAAAATATTACATTTTCTAATGGACTAAATTAGTGTCATTCCTGTAGGTTCACCACCTATGGAAATGACCTTTTTATTTCCCTTCTCAATATCTACTTTTACAAGTAAATTATTATAGTTGTCTCCAACATAAATATGGTTTCCATTTACTATAATTCCTCTTGGCATACCTCCCACCCTTATTTTTTTTATTACTTTTAACTTATTTATATCTAATATACTTACTGTCCCGTCACCAAAATTTGAGACATAACAATAATTTTGACTTGCACAAATATCTACAGGAGAATTACCTAGCTTAATTTTTGCAACAGTTTTTAATGAATCTATGTCAATAATTCTAAGAGTTCCATATGACTTTAAACCTAATTTACTTTCACATACAAAAATATATTGTCCATCTTCACTAAAAATTGCCTTAGTGGGATATTCAGAAACAGGAAGCTGATGTATATTATCCCTATTTAAGCAATCAAAAATAGTAATGCTGTCACTGTGCATATTTGCTACAACTGCTAATGCATTGTATTTATTTATATAAATGCTATGAGGATAACTTCCGCAAGGTATCTCTTCTATTATTTTTTTCATCATTAAATTAAAAACAATTATATTATTTAACTCACCACAAACAATATAGGCATTATGTTCATATACTTCAACATCATTACAGTGCATACCAATAAAATAATTCTCTATTTCCTCTTCCTCATCAATGCTAATAATGGACAAACTATTTCCAAAACTATTTGCTATTAGAAGATTATCTTCGTAAAAACATATTCCATGTGGCCCAATTTTATTTTGGCTTCTTAGTCTTAAAGGAATTTGTCCTTCCTCCTTAAAATCCACTAAATTTATTTTGGAAATTGTATCAGTAGAAGTGTTGCAAATATATAAATTGCTCAAGATAATCACCTCCATTTCACTAATATATAATATGTAGACTAAACAAAACTGTTAATAAAAAAGATGGACTAGGACTTAGAAGGCTGAATTGTACTATTCAGCGGGTCTAAACCTAATCCACCTTAATTGTTAACTATTTTTTATTATCTTTCTCATATCACCTATCATATAAAGTGATCCTGATATAAGCAGCAAGGTATCCTTACTGCAGTAAGTTAAAGCTTTTTTATAAGCTTCCTTATAGTCCTCAGCATATTCTACTACTGGATTTATTTCAGCTATACTTTCTGCTAAATCACAGGCAAGCTCTGCTCTATCTGAATGAGGGGTGACTGCAATTATTTTTGCTGCCTTAGGTGTTATAACTTTAAGCATAGAATCAACCTGTTTATCAGCTAAAATTCCAAGTATTAGCACTATATCCTTATAGCTAAAGTAGGTTTCAATACTTTCTTTTAAATTTATTATACCATCAATATTATGAGCTCCATCTATTACAACTAAAGGATCCTTACTAAGAATTTCTAATCTTCCAGGCCATTTTACCTTCTTCAATGCTTCAAGTATATGTTCCTTTTTTATAATTATATTCTGTTTAATAAGTTCTTCTACAGCAAAGATTACTACTGAACAGTTAAGCAGCTGTGGTTTTCCAAGCAGTGAAAGCTCTATATTATATATATTGGAACTTGTTTTTATAACTATGTCTTGAACCTCACTATTAACTACTTTATTAATCTTATTTAAGGAAACGGAATACTTAGGAACTTCAATTAACCTGCTGTTTCTGTCTTTGCAAATTTTGTTAATAACAACAAAACTTTCTGCTTCTTGTGGATATAGTACTAGGGGAACTCCCTCTTTTATGATGCCGGCCTTTTCAAAGGCAATTTCACCTAAGGTATCCCCAAGTATTTTCATATGATCGTAGCTTATGGAGGTAATAATACTTAATATAGGCTTTATTACATTTGTTGAATCTAACCTTCCTCCTAGACCAACTTCAATTACTGCATAATCTATCTTTTCATTGTAAAAGTACAAAAGCATGGCACAGGTGATAATTTCAAATTCCGTCGGGTTCTCAAAGCCTAGCGCAATTACCTTTTGAACTACCTCTGAAACTTCAGTAATAACAGAACTTAAATCTTCCTTTGGAATATTGCTTCCGTTTATTTGAATTCTCTCTTCGAATTCTTCTAAATAAGGCGAGGTATACATGCCTACCCTGTAGCCTGCTTCTTTTAATATTTCGGTAAGCATAGCTGTTGTTGAGCCTTTACCATTTGTACCAGCAATGTGGATGCATTTAAGCTTTTTATGAGGATTTCCTAAAAGTTCTAATATTTTTTCTGTTCTTGAAAGACCATAATTACTACCAAATTTAGCAGTACTTTTAATATAATCCATTGCCTCTACGTAATTCATATGCTTCCCCCTTAGTAATTAAACACAATTAAAGGCCATAAAATTTTGTTTAAAATTAATTTGTGAAGCTATTAATTCTTTGTTCAACAGCTTTAAGCATTTCCATGTATTTTTCACCTTTAACTCTTTCTTCCTCTACTACTTCTTTTGGTGCTTTACTTGTAAACTTCTCATTTTTTAGCTTTTTCTCTACCCTGTCAATTTCACCTATTAACTTAGTCTTTTCTTTGTTTAATCTTTCTAATTCCTTATCCTTGTCAACTAAGTCCAGTAAAGGAATGAATATTTCAGCAGAAGTAGTAACAACGGAAACAGCATTTTCTGGAACCTCATTTTTAGAAGCTATAATATTAAGTTCAGAAGCTGAAGCAAGCTTTTCAAAATATATAGTCCCAGCTTTAAAGGCTGGCTTAGCCTCTTCAGAAACGAAGGCTAAAAGCTTAGCTTTTCTTGAAGGAGGCACATTCATTTCTGCTCTTACATTTCTAATACCTCTTATTGAGTCAATAATGTAGCTCATATAATTTTCAGCCTCCTTATTATATAAAGCTTCATTATATTCAGGCCACTTAGATATAGTTATAGATTCATATTCTACTGCTAAATGAGTATAAATTTCCTCGGTAATAAAAGGCATTATAGGATGAAGCAGCTGAAGACTTGTTGTTAAAACCTTATAAAGAACATTAAAGGCTATACCCTTTTGTCTTTCATCTTCACCATAAAGTACTGGCTTTACAAGTTCTATATACCAATCACATAATTCATTCCATATAAAATCATATATTTTTTGTGAAGCAATTCCAATCTCAAATTTATCAACATTTTCGGTAATTTCTTTTACAACTGTATTTAATCTTGATAAAATCCATTTATCTGCAAGGGTGTAGTTTTTATCATCCTTGTACTTATCCATAATATTTTTATTAAGATTCATCATAACAAATCTGGAAGCATTCCAAATCTTATTAGCAAAATTTCTAGCCGCCTCTACTTTTTCAATTTGGAAGCGAATGTCATTACCAGGAGCGTTTCCTGTAATAAGCATAAATCTTAGCGCATCAGCACCATATTGATCTATAATATCTAATGGATCCACCCCATTTCCTAGGGATTTGGACATTTTTCTTCCTTCTGAATCTCTTATAATACCATGAATAAATACAGTATCAAATGGTATATCCTTCATATTATGAAGTCCTGAGAAAATCATTCTAGCAACCCAGAAGAATATAATATCATATCCTGTTACAAGAGTACTTGTAGGATAAAAATATTTTAAATCCTCTGTTTCATTAGGCCATCCTAAGGTTGAAAATGGCCAAAGTGCTGAACTGAACCAAGTATCAAGTACATCTCTATCCTGTTCTAAATTAGTGCTATTACACTTTGTACAAGCCGTAGGTGCATCAATAGAAACAATAACTTCGTTGCAGTCCTTGCAATACCAAACAGGAATTCTGTGGCCCCACCAAAGCTGTCTTGAAATACACCAATCTTGAATATTCTCCATCCAATTATAATAGATCTTCTCAAATCTTTCTGGTACAAATTTTATTTTCTTCTCCTTAACAACTTCAATAGCAGGCTTAGCTAGGCTCTCCATTTTAACATACCACTGCCTTGATATAATTGGCTCTACGGTTGTTCCGCATCTATCATGACAGCCTACATTGTGAACATGTTCCTTTATCTTAACAAGATAGCCCTGTGCCTCTAGATCCTTAACTATTGCTTTTCTTGCTTCATATCTATCAAGCCCCGCGTATTTTCCACCTAAATGATTAATTGTTCCATCATCATTCATTATTCTAAGTTCTTCTAAATTGTGTCTCTTCCCTACAAGGTAATCATTAGGATCATGGGCAGGTGTGATTTTAACTGCACCAGTTCCAAATTCTAAATCTACATAATCATCTGCAATTATTGGAATTTCTCTATTTACTAGTGGCAGCCTTAAGGTTTTACCAACTAAATTTGTATATCTTTCATCCTTTGGATTTACAGCAACTGCAGTATCACCAAGCATAGTTTCAGGCCTAGTAGTTGCAATTTCTATAAAATCATTTGTCCCTACGATTGGATATTTTATATGCCAGAAATGACCATTTTGTTCACTGTATTCTATTTCAGCGTCTGAAAGTGCAGTTTTACATTTTGGGCACCAATTAGTGATTCTATTTCCTTGGTATATAAGTCCTTCATTATATAGCTTTACAAAAACTGTTCTTACAGCCTGGTTTAAATTTTCATCCATGGTAAAGGCTTCTCTAGTAAAATCTGCAGAGGTACCTAGCTTTCTAAGCTGCTCTCTAATTCTCTCTCTGTATTCGTGAGTCCAATCCCAAACCTTTTCTAGAAAGGCTTCTCTACCCATTTCCTTTTTAATAAGTCCTTGTTTTAAAAGCTCGTTTTCAACCTTAACTTCTGTTGCAATACTAGCGTGATCCTCACCAGGAAGCCAAAGTGCACTGAAGCCCTGCATTCTTTTAACTCTAATTAAAAAGTCCTGAAGGGTATTATCTAGTGCATGGCCTAGATGAAGCTTTCCAGTTATATTTGGAGGTGGCATAACTATTGTGTAAGGCTTCTTAGATTTATCCACCTCTGGGGTGAAATAGCCTTTTTCCTCCCAAGTCTTATAAATTCTTTCCTCAAATTCCTTTGGATCATAGGTTGTTGAAATATTTTTTAATTCTTCCATTTAATCATCTCCTAATATATTATTTTACAAATAAAAAAGTCTTCATCCACAAAAGGACGAAGACATACTCGCGGTACCACCTTTATTCCTACAAAACTTCTATAGGCTCTTTAATATTTAACGATTTAGAATAACCGTCCTTACCTACTAATTTCAGTAAAGAAGCTCCAAAGCTACCTTCAAGATAATTCGTATGGAAGGTCTTACAGCCGCTGAACCTTCTTCTCTAAATACTCTTTAATCTTTACTCCTCTTTATCAAAGCTTATATTTTTTAAATTTTATTATTAATATAATATACCATTGTTTTCAATTCTGTCAACACATATGTGAAAATTATTGGATATCAACTTTATATTCCTTACCTGTATTCTTAACTTTAATCTTCACATATGTCTTATTATCTCCTATTGGAGGTGTGTTATAATTTTCCTCACCGCCTGCAGCCGATGCAGGTAGATTTTTATATTCTTTTCCGTCTATAAATATAGAAACCTCACTTTCATAAAATCCTAAATCTGAAACAATGTATAAATTTCCATAGGTAACACCTTTAGTGAAGGTTCTTACCCTGATTTTTTCTCCGTCCTTTTGAAAATCCTTATTTATAGTAATTACCTTACAAAGAGATTTCATATTTTTCATGTCGTTTACCTTAAAACTAACTTCTTCTCCACTAGAAAGGTAGCATACGATATATTTATTCCTATCCTTTAATTTATAATAATTTTTATAGGCAATAATTACTGTATCCTGTACAGCATCGGAAGCATCATTTTCATCTTTAAAATAGCTAAAGGCTATTTTATATAGTATGGTTATACGCATATCTAGAAGTTCTATAAACTCAGCTTCTTCTATCTTCTCCTTTTCCCAAATTCCTTCAAACATTTCACACCCCTATTTCACCGCAATTCTAATAATTAAATAAAAAGATTTAAATGTTATATGAGTTAGATGTTTAAATATATAAAAAAGTTCGATTATTTATAAATTTATTTTACTATATCTGTAACTTTTTAAGGATATTATCTAAAAACTAATATAATGAAACTTAGACACTAAAAAAGCGGAAATCTTTGATTTCCGCTACTTTAGTGTTTAATTTTTTATGTGGATCAAATGGCATTTATTAAATAGAATTCATTTGTCCTTCAAAATCATTATCATTGAAATTTACCTTTTCATCACTTGCTGCTTCTTGTAAAGCTTTCATACTTTCTTCAGCTTCTAAGTTTTTAAAGGCTACAGACATCATAAGCTTAATTCTATTTAATTGATTTACCTCACTAGCACCAGGATCATAATCTATTGCTGTTATGTTTGCACCTTCAAATCTGCTTTTAAGTGCTTTTATCATGCCTTTGCCTGTAACATGATTTGGAAGGCAGGCAAATGGCTGCATGCAAATAATATTTTTTACACCGCTTTCTATAAGCTCTACCATTTCTGCAGTTAAAAACCAGCCTTCTCCAGTTTGATTTCCTAAAGATAAAATTGGCTTTGCCCCTTCAGCAAGTTCTTTAATGGTGCTGGGTGCGTGAAATCTTTTACTTTTCCTAAGAGCCTTCTTCATTTCTTTTCTGTATAACTCCATAGCTGTAATAGCAGCATTGCTGAAAATCATTTTCTTTTTTGTACCAGACAAAAATTTATACTTGAAGTTTGCATCATAGGCACAGTAAAGTAGAAAATCCAATAAATCAGGCATAACTGCTTCTGCCCCTTCTGCTTCAACAACGTCTATAACATTATTGTTTGCAGTTGGATGAAATTTAACAAGTATCTCGCCTACTAACCCAACCTTAGGTTTTGATATTGGTAAAATAGGAAGTTTATCAAATTCGTCTACGATTTTATTAATGTTGTTTTTAAAACCTGAAAAGCTGCCTGTTATTATTGAAGTTTTACAGTCCTCTACTAGCTTTTCATAAAGAAAATTTGCACATCCTTTAACTTTTTCATAGGGTCGTACTTTTAAAAGCACCCTCATAAACAGGTCTCCATACACTACAGACATCATTGCTTTATTTAGTAAGCCTGGAGTTAAGCTAAAGCCTGGATTTTTCTCCATACCTAAAGCATTTAAAGATATAACTGGTATATTTGCGTAGCCAGCATCCTTTAAGGCTTTTCTCAGGAAGCCTATATAATTTGTTGCCCTGCAGCCTCCCCCGGTTTGCGATATAATTACTGCTAGCTTGTTTGTATCATAGTTTCCGGATTTAATAGCTTCGATTATCTGTCCTACAACAATTATAGATGGATAACAAGCATCATTATTTACATATTTTAATCCCTCATCAACAGCCTTTGTATCAACAGAAGGCAGCACTTTCAAATTATAGCCTGAAGCCTTAAAGGCAACTTCTAAGAATTGAAAATGTATTGGGGACATTTGAGGAGCCAGAATAGTATATTCTTCCCTCATTTTTTCTGTAAATATAACTTTAGGTTCCTTAATCTCATTATTTTTAGCTGCAACACCGTTTCTATCTCTTTCCTCTATAGCTGCCTTTAATGAACGTATACGAATTCTTGCTGCGCCAAGGTTATTTCCTTCATCTATTTTAAGAACCGTATATATTTTACCAGTCTTGTTCAGTATTTCCTGTACTTGATCTGTTGTTACTGCATCTAAACCACAACCAAAGGAATTTAATTGAATAAGATCTAAATTATCCTGTTTACTTATAAAATTAGCAGCTGAATAAAGTCTTGAGTGGTATACCCATTGATCCACAACCCTTAAAGGATCTTCTCTTACAGCTAAATGATCAACAGAGTCCTCTGTAAGCACAGCCATACCAAACTCCGTTATTAAATTTGGAATGCCATGATGGATTTCAGGATCAATATGATAAGGTCGCCCTGCTAGAACAATACCTTTTTTCCCTGATTTTTTGAGGTAATTAACTACTTCCTCACCTTTATTTCTAATATCTTCTCTAGACTTTTCCTGTTCAAGCCATGCTTTATCTACGGAAATATTTATTTCATTCTTTGGTATATTAAATATTCTTAGTTCTTCAAAAAGCCTCTTTTTTAATTTTTCTTTATTATCAAGTGCTAAAAAAGGATTCATGAAAGTAATATTTTCTTCCTTTAATATATCCATATTTGTCCTTATAACCTCTGAATAAGAAGTGACTATAGGACAATTATAATTATTATCTGCTTCTGTATGCTCTTTTCTTTCAAATGGTATACATGGATAAAATATGAATTTAACACCTTTATTTATTAAACTCATAATATGTCCATGACTTATCTTTGCTGGGTAGCAGGCTGACTCAGATGGAATTGTTTCAATTCCTAATTCATAAATAGCCTTAGAGGACCTTGGAGATAATTCAACCCTGAATTTTAGTTCATTAAAAAAAGTAAACCAAAATGGATAATTCTCATATATATTTAATACTCTAGGTATCCCTACAGTACCTCTAGCTGCATCTTCTTTTTTTAATGGTTTGTAATTAAAAATCCTATTGTATTTATAATCATATAAATTAGGCAGCTTTTCTTTCTTATTGCTTAAACCTAGTGGTCTTTCGCATCTATTTCCTGATATGAAGCTGTCTCCATTACTAAAATTATTTATGGTTAGTAAGCAGTTATTAGTACATAATCCGCATCGCCTCATAGTAACTTCTGTTTTAAAGCTATTTATACCTTCTAAATTTAGTAAAGTCGTTTCGCTGCCTTCTGTATATCTTTCTTTAGCTATAATAGCTGCTCCAAAGGCTCCCATTAATCCTGCAATATCTGGCCTTATTGCTTCCCTTTCAGAAATTAATTCAAAACTTCTAAGTACAGCATCATTATAAAAGGTTCCACCTTGGACAATTATCTTTTTACCCATTTCTTTTGGATCACGAATTTTTATTACCTTAAGCAAGGCATTCTTAATGACAGAATAGGATAATCCAGCCGAGATATCTCCAACAGTAGCTCCTTCCTTTTGAGCTTGCTTTACCCTTGAATTCATGAAAACAGTACACCTTGAACCTAAGTCTACAGGACTTTCTCCGCCTATAGCAGAACTTGCAAATTCCTGAACACTCATATTTAAGGAATGGGCAAAGGTTTCAATGAAGGAACCACAGCCAGATGAACAAGCTTCATTTAAAAGTATACTGTCAATTACTCCATTTTTTATTCTTAAACACTTCATATCTTGCCCACCAATATCTAATATGAAGTCTACTCCAGGAAGAAAGAATTCTGCAGCTTTATAGTGAGCAATAGTTTCTATTTCACCAATGTCAATTTTTAAAGCTGATTTTAGAAGTGCTTCACCATAACCCGTTACGCAAGAATTAATTATTCTAACATTTCCCGGAAGTTTTCCATATAAGTCCTTTAATATCTTTATGCTGCTTTTTAGAGGACTTCCCTCATTACTGCCATAGTAGGTATAAAGAAGTGCGCCATCTTCATCAATTAAAGCAGCCTTTGTTGTAGTAGAACCTGCATCTACACCTAGAAAGCAGTTTCCACTATAATTTTCTAAGGAAGCTCTTTTCACATTATTTTTCCCATGTCTTGTTTTAAATTCATCATATTCCTCTGAGTCTTTAAATAAGGGCTCCAGCCTTTGTATTTCATGAGAAGTTTTTTCTCTAAGTGTTGATAGCTTAGAAGCTAATACTCTAAATTCATAAATCTCATTGTTTTTTGATGCTAAAGCAGCACCTATAGCAACAAAAAGCTGAGAATTCTCAGGGAAAATTACCTGCTGGGGACTTAAGTTTAAGGTTTCTATAAACCTTTTTCTAAGCTCGGATAAAAAATAAAGGGGTCCGCCTAAAAATGCTACATTACCTCTTATTGGCTTTCCACAGGCAAGTCCACTTACCGTTTGATTAACCACAGCTTGAAATACTGAGGCTGCTACATCTTCCTTTGCTGCACCTTCATTAATTAGCGGCTGTATATCTGTTTTTGCAAATACTCCGCAGCGAGCAGCTATAGGATATATTACCTTATAGTTTTTAGAAAGCTCATTAAGACCTGTGGCATCAGTTTGTAGCAGTGATGCCATCTGATCAATAAATGCTCCAGTACCACCAGCGCAGGTTCCATTCATTCTCTGATCTATACCACCGTCAAAGTAAGTAATTTTAGCATCTTCTCCGCCGAGTTCTATTGCAACATCTGTACTAGGAATAAATCTTTCAATGGTTTTAGTTGCTGATATTACTTCTTGAATAAAAGGTACAGATAGCCACTTAGCAACAGATAGCCCACCAGAACCTGTTATTGTTAAAGTGATATTTTTATTTTGAAAAGCTAAATAAGCTTCATTTATTAAATCTATTATTGTTTGTTTAATATCAGAAAAATGTCTTTGATATTTACTAAACAGTAATTTATCATTACTATCTATAACTACAATTTTTACTGTAGTTGACCCAACATCTAAGCCAATGTGTAATAAGTTATTCATATATAAAATAGCTCGTAAGCTATTAACCCTCCCCCCCAAAAGCAAAGTGTATCACCACTATTATATGGAATTTTTCCTATAATAATGTTCTAAAATATATTATAATTATATAACCTAAAAGTAAAATATTCAACTTTAAAAAAATCCAAATGACATTACAGCGCCATTTGGATTCATTTTAGTCTTTTGTTCTTAATCTAGCTAAAGCTCTTTTCAGCTTTAATTCCGCTCTTTTATAATCGATATTTTCTTTTTCCCGTAGCAGTTGTTCTGCTTTCTTTTTTGCTTCTTCAGCTCTTTGTACATCAATTTCCTGCGGCCATTCCACATCTTCAGAAAGTAAATCAAGTTCATTTTTTTCAATTTTTAAAACTCCTGTAGAAGTGAATAACTTTAATTTTTTTCCATCAACTGTAGTAAAGGTTGTAACCGTTGGAACAATTGAAGTAACCATAGGAACGTGGTTTGGGAGTATTTCAAGGCGTCCTATATCATTTTCTGTGGTGAGGTCAATCACTTCACCTTCATAGGCCTTTCTTTCAGGAGTGATTATATTTAACTTTATAGTATCAGCCATTTAAATCTCCCCTTCTACTTATTCATCATAGTCTTTGCTCTTTCAACTGCCTCATCAATGGTACCTACAAACAGGAATGCAGACTCTGGTAAATCATCATGCTTACCTTCTATAATTTCTTTAAAGCCTCTAACAGTTTCTTTTACAGTTACAAACTTTCCTGGAATACCTGTAAACTGTTCTCCAACTGTAAATGGCTGTGAAAGAAATCTCTGAATCTTTCTTGCTCTTGAAACAACTAATTTATCCTCATCAGATAATTCGTCTACACCTAAAATTGCTATTATATCCTGGAGCTCTTTGTATTTTTCAAGTATGTGTTTAACATCATTTGCTACTTTATAATGTTCTTCCCCTACAATTCTAGGATCAAGTATTCTTGAGCTTGAATCAAGTGGATCAACCGCTGGATATATTCCAAGTTCAACTATAGCTCTTGATAAAACTGTAGTTGCATCTAAGTGGGCAAAAGTAGTTGCTGGCGCTGGGTCTGTTAAGTCATCAGCAGGAACATACACAGCCTGAACAGATGTAATAGACCCTCGTTTTGTTGAGGTAATTCTCTCTTGGAGTGCTCCCATTTCTGTTGCTAAGGTTGGCTGATAACCAACGGCACTTGGTATTCTACCTAGTAGAGCTGAAACCTCTGATCCTGCCTGTGTAAATCTAAATATATTATCTATAAATAGAAGTACATCCTGACCTTGGTCTCTAAAGTATTCTGCCATTGTAAGCCCAGTCAGTGCAACTCTCATTCTAGCTCCTGGTGGCTCATTCATTTGTCCAAATACCAGTGCTGTCTTTTCAATAACACCAGACTCTTTCATTTCATAATATAGGTCATTACCTTCTCTTGTTCTTTCACCAACACCTGTGAATACAGATATTCCACCATGCTGCTTAGCTATATTGTTTATTAGTTCTTGAATAAGTACTGTTTTTCCTACTCCAGCACCACCGAAAAGTCCTATTTTACCTCCCCTTTGATAAGGAGCAATAAGATCTATAACCTTTATACCTGTTTCAAACATTTCAGGTGAAACGGATTGTTCTTCAAAAGAAGGTGCTGGTCTATGAATAGGATATAATAGATCAGTTTTTACCTCTTCGCCTTCATCTATAGTTTTCCCAAGTACATTAAATAGTCTTCCTAGACATTCTTTACCTACAGGAACTAATACTGGTTTACCAGTATCATAAGCTTCCATCCCTCTTTTTAAACCTTCGGTAGCATCCATGGCAATGGTTCTAACTATATCATCACCAACGTGCTGTTCAACTTCTACTACTAAGGTTTCATCATGAGGCAGCTTTATTTCTACTGCATTATATATGCTAGGAAGATTTTCTGAATCAAATTTAATGTCTACTACTGGTCCTATAACCGAAATAACTTTACCAACGTTATTAGACATCAGATACCCTCCTGTATTTGTCATACTGTATTTCTCTGTACTGGGTAACCTGTACTCGCCGCTTCCAGCGGCTAGGTTACCCGTAAAAGTCCATTTAGGACTTTTACCTTCACGTAACGATTATTAATCGTTACGCTCCTGTATTCTAATTTTATTTTTGTGCTTCTGCTCCGCCAACAATTTCTGAAATTTCCTGAGTGATTGCACCTTGTCTCATTCTATTATACTGCAGCTTCAATTTATCAAGAAGTTCATTTGCATTCTTTGTTGCTCCATCCATAGCCATCATACGTATTGCCTGCTCACTAGTTTTTGAATGTATTAAATAGCTAAGCATTTTTTCTCTGATATACATGGGAAAAATATTATTAATAAGTAAATCAATATCAGGTTCAAACTTCATGTATTTCCCAAAATTAGTATTATTAAAATCATAGGCTCTTTCCTTTAAAGGAAGAAGTCTTTCTACAACTATTTCTTGGCTATTTTGGGCATGAAATTTCATATAAATAACATTGATTTCTCCAACTTCCCCTTTTGTATACATTTCAACCGCAGCATTTCCAATAGTCTTTGCTTCCTTGGTAGTTGGAACATCAGGCAAGTTAATAAATTTAGCTCTTACTTCATAGTTTAATCTATTGAAATAAGCAACACCCTTTTCTCCAACTGCCATTATTAATGAGTTTTCTCTGTCCTTTGATATTTCTTCAGCTGCTTTATTTAGGATATTAACATTATAGGAGCCACAAAGGCCAGAATCAGAAGTAAGTACTATATAGAGCTTCTTATTTATATTATTTCCATTTATATAAACATTCTCTACTTCATTATTGTCAAGAACTTCATTAAGAATTTTACTAAAATGCTCTCTAAACATATCATTAAATTCAAGAGACTGTTTAGTTTTTCTTAATTTAGCAGTGGCAACAAGTCCCATGGCATTTGTAATCTTTCTTGTACTTGTTACGGATTTAATTCTTCTTTTTATACCTACAAGTCCTGAACCTGCCACACCTTACACCTCCTTCAGCGGCTATGCTTCCTCTTTAGAAAACACATCTTTGAATTCTTTAATTGCCCCTGAAAGAGCATTTTTAATTTCATCGTTTAACTCTTTCTTTTCAGCTATGAGCTGACCAACATCTCTATGATGTGTATCCATAAATTCTAAGAAACTCTTTTCAAATAATTTTATTTTTTCTACTGGTATATCCATTAGGAAGTCATTTGTAGCTGCAAATAAAATCATAACTTGCTTTTCAACTGGCATTGGTTCATATTGATCTTGCTTTAATATTTCAGTTATTCTCTTACCTTTTTCAAGTCTTCTTTTTGCTTCTTTATCAAGATCAGATCCAAATTGTGAAAATGCAGCTAATTCTCTATATTGTGCAAGGTCCAATCTTAAACTACCTGTAACCTGCTTCATAGCTTTAATTTGCGCACTACCACCAACTCTGGAAACGGATATACCTGCATTAACAGCTGGTCTTTGTCCTGCAAAGAACATATCTGCCTCTAAGAATATCTGTCCATCTGTTATAGATATAACATTGGTTGGAATATAAGCTGTTACGTCTCCAGCTAGAGTTTCAATTATAGGCAGTGCAGTAATTGAGCCTCCACCTAATTTATTAGAAAGCTTTGCAGCTCTTTCTAAAAGCCTTGAGTGTAAGTAAAAAACGTCTCCAGGGTATGCTTCTCTTCCTGGTGGTCTACGAAGTAATAGAGCCATTGCTCTATAGGCAACTGCATGCTTGGAAAGATCATCATATACCATAAGTACATGCTTTCCTTTATGCATAAAATATTCACCCATACTGCAGCCTGCATAAGGTGAAAGGTATTGAAGTGGTGCACTTTCTGCAGCAGTGGAAGATACTATAATTGTATAATCCATTGCTCCCATTTCACTTAAGGTATTATAAATATGAGCAACTGTAGACTGTTTTTGGCCTATAGCTACATATATACATATAACGTCTTTTCCCTTTTGATTAATAATTGTATCAATAGCTAGAGCTGTCTTTCCTGTCTGTCTGTCACCTATAATAAGCTCTCTTTGTCCCTTTCCTATTGGAATCATTGAGTCTATAGCTTTTATACCTGTTTGAAGAGGTTCTTTTACTCCTTGTCTTTCAATTACTCTTGGAGCAATAATTTCTATGGGCCTATATTCAGCTTCTTTTATTGAGCCTTTACCATCTATAGGAATGCCTAATGCATTTACTACTCTTCCAAGAAGTTCTTCACCAACTGGAACTTCAACGACATTACCAGTTCTTTTAACTACATCTCCCTCTTTAATGCCTGCTTCACTTCCAAGTAAAACGGCACCTACATTGTCCTGCTCTAAGTTAAGAGCCATGCCAAAAATACCAGTAGAGAATTCTAGAAGTTCACCTTCCATACATTCATCTAATCCATATATTCTGGCAATTCCGTCTCCTACTTGGATTACAGTACCTGAATCTACAGTCTCTAGCTTGTTTTCGTATTTTTCTATTTGCTGTTTAATAATAGACGTAATTTCTTCAGGTCGAATATTCATTATTTCACCTCTATTCCGTTTTAAGGGTCATTTTTCTAATATCCTCAAACTTTGATTTTATAGTCCCATCAATTACATCGTTTCCGACTCTAACATATACTCCACCAATTATGTCCTTATCCAATTCTTCATTTAAAATTATTTTTTTGTTATATTTTAATTCAAGTTTTCTAATAAGGTCATTTTTCTCATCAGCAAGAAGCGGAACTACAGTTTTAACAAGAGCCAATAAAGTTTGATTTCTTTCTAAGTGAATTTTCTTTAATTCTTCTATAATACCCTTAAGATTTAGAAGCCTGTTTTTTTCAATAAGTAATAACAAAAATGATAAAACTTCTTCATCGGTCTTACCCCTAAATATGTTTTCAAATAATTCCTTTTTCTTTGTAGTACTCAGTTTAGGATGTTTGATTAATTCTAAAAGTTCTTCATTTCCATTAATAATATTTAATATATCACCTAGATCCTTAATAAACTCTTCAGTTTTAGCTCTTTCCTCAGCTACTTCATATAAGGCAAGTGCATATCGTCTATCTAAATATTCATACATATTAAATACCTACCTTAGCAATGAAATCCTTTATTAACCTTCTATGTTCTTTTTCATCAATAGCTGTATCTAAGGCCTTTGAAGATAATAAAATAGCTAAATCAATAGCTTGAGTCTTAATTTCTTCTTCTGCCTTTTCTTTTTCTCTTTCAGAATCCTTTCTCGCCTTATTAAGCAGGGATTCAGCATCTTCTTTAGCCTTGGCTACAATTTCATCAGATAACTTTTCGGCTTTATTTTTCAAGTCTTCTACTATTGTTTTACCTTCTTCTTTAGCAGCTTTAAGCTTCTCTTCATTTTCTAGTCTCAAAGCTTCAGCTTTTCTTTGGTTTTCTTCAGTTATATCTATTTTTTCCTTAATTTCATTTTCTCTAGTTGATATAACAGTAGTTACTGGCTTAAAGAGAAAGTGCTTTAAAATAAATACCAATATGATGAAATTAATAAATGTGGCTAAGACTGTTAACCAATTTATATCCATGGGTTTTGCTTCCCCCCTTTAGGGTCAAATTTTTATAGTGCCTAAGACACTATTAAATAAACTAGCCAGTTATTTTACCTAATATCATTATAGCAACTAGTAAACCATAAACAGCTGTAGCTTCTGCGAAAGCATTACCAACTAGTAGGGTTGCTGTTATCTTACCACTAGCCTCTGGTTGTCTAGAAATAGCCTCTACAGCCTTTCCTGTTGAAAGTCCTGTTCCTATTCCAGCTCCAATACCTACGAATACTGCAATGCCTGCAGCTAAAGCCATAATTCCTGCACTTGTCATAATAAAATTCCTCCTTAAAAGATAAAATTTAGTTTCTTTTTGTTTTGATATTTATATAATCCTGCTTTAGTTTCTTAAATAATTTAAATTAAATCTATTCAAAGAAATGGAAGACAGGATATTCACATTAAATATTAATGCTCTGCTATAATTTTTAAATTTATAATAGTAAGCATCATAAATACTACCATCTGTACTGCTCCATCAAAAATGTCAAAATACATATGAGCAAAAACAGGTATTCCTATTTGAGCAAACCAGTTTACATGCCCTAAAGACTTATATATAATTTCCATGATTGTAGCAGCAGCAGTCATATTACCAAATAGACGGAGACTAAGAGAAACTGGAAGCAAAACTCTTTCCAATATATTCATTGGTAACATAAAAGCCATAGGCTTTCCATAGCCTAAAAAGTAATGCAGCAATCCAACTTTTCTAATTGTGTATACTTGAATTACACAAAACGAGGTTAATGCCATTCCTAGGGCAACACTATAGTCTACAGTTGGAGGTGTAAATCCTAAAAGTCCTGTTAAGTTCATTACAAGTAGGAATAAAATTAATGAACCAACATATGGTGCAAATTCTACATATCCAGGTCCCATGGTATCCTTAACAAAATTATTAAGGGATACAACAATAGCTTCTAATGCAGATTGTTTTTTACCTGGTATTCTTTTTAAGCCCCTTGTTAGAAAAATGCTTGCCAAAATTAATAAAAGCATAATAATCCATTGTATTATTATATTTGGAGAAAAGCCAAAGGTTTTTCCAAACAATGATACATCAAACAATGGTTTTAATTCCCCCACAAAATCACTTCCTTTCACCTAATAAATTAACAAAGCCATATAAAATTAAAGCTAAAAAATGTGAAGTAAATCCCAACATATATGTAATGATATTATTAACATTATTATCGTAGATAATTATTCCTACAATACAAATAATAATCACTCTTACAAAATTACTTATACTGCCAAGAGCACTGTATTTATTCGATAATTTTAACAAATTACTTCTAGTTACTATACTAGATATAAGAAAATTAATAGCTGCAATAAATAGGCCTAATAAAAAAAAATAAGCTTTTGCCTTAAAAACAAGCTGTACTATCGGAGTTAAAATTATTGCAAAAAATATATCAAAAAAAAACACCTTTTTTAACATATCAGACACTTCTTTAAACAATTAGTTATCACCACATTTCATAGAAAATATTATATACTCTATGATGTATTTAGCAATTTTAATTAAGTGCTAAAACTGACCATTTTGATTAATGTAAACGTATTGAGGCATAAATTGCCATTGAAATCATTGCTAGAGAACTATTACAATAACAATAAAATTCAGTATAATTTTATGAAATTCGTGTAATAAACGCTCCTATTTTCTCAAAATTAATAATAGGAAAAATAGACAAAACACTTAATTACAATATTCTACATAAATCTTAAAATTCCTTTTTATTTTATACTTTTTATTAAATAATATGTATATCTCCCAATATTTTGGATATTATTTTTAATGGAATATTTTACTTAATTATAAAATATACATTAATAAAAATATCCTATAGATAAATTTTACTCTTAAATCATTTAAAATAATGGGAGGAAACATATGAATTACTTTGAAAAAGCAAATGGTCTATACAATACAAAAGATTATTTAAAAGCCATTTCCATGTACAAAAAGGCAATCAAAACTAAGGAAAATGAAGCAGCCTCCTTATATAATACTGCTGTTTGCTTTATTAAATTAAAGCAGTATGAAAAAGCAATACCACTACTAAAAACTGCTATCTTAAGAAGAAGAGATAGTAAGTATTTCTTTAATCTTGGCTATTGCTTTGCAATGTTAAATGATAATAAAAAAGCTTTAATTTATTTTAATGCAGCCTGGGCAATTGATAATGAAGATAGTGATTGTGAAAAAGCAATAAATTTAATAATTAAAAACTATAAAAGACCTTAGCACTTTAACTAAGGTCTTTCTTATACCTGTATCACCATTCACCAGCAATGTTAGCATTCCTATGATCCCGTTCGAAGCGTTTGCTGTCGAAATAATTCCCACCCTTATAAAAGGTTGAGTCTACATTTATCCATCTGCTTTCTTCTGGAAGATAAACCTGATTCCATGCATGGCTTACCCAGCTAACTCCATTAAAACCTTCCCCAGTAAGCAGCCTTACTTTAAGCCCATTAGCTCTTGCCATAGCTACATAAAGACTGGCATAATCAAAACAAATGCCTTTTCTACTTTGAAAAGTTGGAATAGCACCAGATTTAATATTATAATCATTGTTAAGAACTTGCACAGCCTTTTCGTCATCATAGTTTATATTGCTACCTATCCAGTTATACAATATTTTAGCCTTACCTTTACTTGAAGTGCTCTTACTTCCAAGTTCTCTTGCAAAACTATCTATATTACTGTTAGACCTAACACCTTCATCTAAAGTAACTCCATTATAATAAATTATTACCTTCCTATTGTTAATATTTTGTATAGAATTATTAACTTTATCTTGCTGTGATGCATCTTTAATAACAACCTTAAAGGAATTATTTAATACATTAGGAAGCTGCTTTGCTACAGCCGAATTAGTAGCTGGTATAACTACTTCCTTGCAGAGATAATTATATGGCTTTGAAGTTTCCAGATAGTTATTAAACTTGCCTGATATATTGAACATAGAAAACATATTAAGCAAAAATGTTATAAGTAATCCATATACTATTGCCCTTGGAAGCTGAAAAACAGCTCCACTAAATCTTTTAAAAAGATTACTTTTATTTTCCATGAATCTTTCCAGTAAATCTACTATAGGATAAAAAGCTATTTTATTTATTATATCTATAAAGTAGATAATAATTTTATAAATAATAAAAATAATTACTGGAATTAATACTACAAAGTATATTATATTATTACTGTCTACATAATTGAAAAAGTCAATGGGGATTAGCTTTACCATTTGCTGATATATTACTCCTTTGTGTTCTATAAAGGTAGTTTTACACAAATATATCCCAGCAAATAAGGAAATAATAAATGCAATATTACTGCCTACTTCATGGATATCTCTTTTTATATTTAGTGATGAAAATTTATACAAAAATCCTTTTAACACAGGATATATAAATGCCAAAATGATTATAAAAGATATGGGATTAAGCTTCATAATTTTCCTCCTGTATTCCTTTCCCGCACACAACAGTTATCGATTGTTATGTCTCCTGTATTCATATTTTTGTCAAGTGGTCTATTAATTCATCGCTATTTGAAAGCTCAAATTTGCCTTTATTCAATTTCCAATATTGAACCTCATTTTTAATAGCTTCTATATGCTTAATTACCTCTCCATGACAAGTCAAAATAAATATTTGATTATTTTCTGATAGTTCAGTAATAAGCTTAAGAGTATTTTGAACATGTGAATCATCAAAATTTACAAAGGGATCATCAAAAATTATAGGCAATTTTTCTTTAATAGCTTTAATCCTATTAAGCCTTACAGATAGGAAAAGCTGTTCTGCCGTTCCTCTGCTTAACATTGAGGTGCTTTCTTCCACTTTTCCTTGTGCTTCTACTGTTTTAAAATCAGTCTGTAGTAAATTATCACCAGGTAATACAGCTTTATACTCTCCGCTTGTAATTTTACTAAATATTTCACCTGCACCATTTAAAAGTTTATGCTTTGCATTATCTAAAAATTCATTTTGGACTGTTTCTAAAATATATTCTGCTGCACTTAACACTGAATATTTAACAGCCAAGGGTTTGAGGCTTAAACGACCTTCATCAATTAAAACTTGGGCTTCCTGTAATTTGCTTGAAGTAGATAGGCTATCTAGCTCGAATTTAACCATCTGCATCTCTTCTTTTAAATCTTCTAATTTGTTATTTGCTTCCTTTAGCTTATTTTCTGAAATTTCTAGTTCATTTTGAATTTCCGCTTTTACAGGGTAAATATTAAGCATACTATAAAAATACTCTATTGTTTCAGCTTTATCAATATTATAAAGTTTTCCAACTGTTTTAAAAGCACTACAAATTCTCTCACTGCTTAAATTCTTTGTAATATTTTTTTTAATAACTTGAAGCTTACCCTTGAGTTCATTTAGGGCATTAAAAACCTTATACTGCTCTAAAAGCTTTGGTACTAGAAAATCTATTGGTTTATTATATTCCTTAAGTCGTAATTTTTCATTAAGCTTTGCTTCTGAAATTAATAGTTTATCCTTTGCATTTACTAGCAGTTTTGCTTTTTCCAGTTCCTTATCAAGGATTTCAAGACAATTAAAAATCTCCTCACAAGAGGTTAAAATATTGCCCCTATTAGTTTCTTCAAGCTTAATAAATTTATTAACAAGGGCATCCATTCCTTTAAGTTCTATATTAATGGTATCATTGTTTTTTTCTATTTTTTCCTTTAAATTAATTAAATTTCTGATATTGTGCTTTAACTCTTTTATCTCCTTAAAATATTGAAGTACGCCTTGTTCGGTTATATCTTCTTTTATCATAAGCTTCTCTTTATACACTTTATAACTATTCTTTAAATCAGCTTCTTTTATATTAATATTTTTAAGCTTTTGAATATATACAGCTTCTTTGCTTTCAGCTGCTTTTAATTGTAGCTTAAGATTTATTATATTACTGTTTACTTGATTTAAATTACCTTGTTTTATAAAAAAATATAAGACAGCAGATGTAATACCTGTTATGAAGAACCCGTAAGCTATAGCCTTATTAACAAAATAAATTAGTATTCCAGCAAACAATATACCAAAAGATGTAAATAAATAGCTTTTAAAAGAAGAAGCAAATTCATTATTTTTTAAAGCCTTCAGTTCTTTTCTCAAGGTCTCAATTTGCTCTCTTTCAGCCTCTAACTCCTCATTACTTGAATATCTATGTTCCTTAACGTATCTTATTTCTTCAGTTAAGCTAACTAGTTTATCTTCCTTTATTAAATCACTTTCAATATCTAAAATTTGGTCATAACCTTTATTAGGGTTGAAATTTAAAGTTTCCATACCTTTTAAGACTGATTCTTTTAACGTTTCAGAGTCCTTATCTAATGCTGACTGCTCAATAAGTTTCTGCTTAAGACCAGAAATATTTTTTACATAAAATCTTATTTTGTCTTCAAATTTAAGTAACTCAATACTTGAATTTTCATCTTTAGCAATAACATTATCGTTTACTAGTACTTTATTATATGAGTTATAAACTTCGCAATACTCCTCATACAATGACTCTGCACTTTCTATAGCTGGTAAACTATAAAAGTCAAAATCAAAGTTCTTTTCACCTAATATTTCAAGCTCATTATTTAATTTATTTAAGATAATGTAGTCGTCATAGTTATTATCTAACAATTCAAAAACTAATACATGGTCCTTTAAAATATCTATTTCATCTATTTTTAGAATTATATCTTGATTTAACTTAGCTTCTTCTGCCTCTTTAGCTGTAAATATATCCACCTGTTCCAACGCCTCATCCCTATTATTAACACCAGAAAGAAGTTTTTCATAATAGGGTTTAAATAGCTTTGCTTTCGGGTTTCCATTTTTACCGCCTATTTTTTCTTTATCTTTTCTTATATCATCAATTAATTTAGGTACATGAACTATATCACTTATTCCTGCTCCTAGTAAAACCGCCTGAAGTTTTTCTTCATCATTTTTATTGTTAAGTCTTTTAAGCTCATCTAAGGTAATGGTATATAATTGACTATAAGTAAATTTATCAATATCTCCATATAATTTACCTGTATATTTCCTGCTTTCATTTTTAAAGCTTATTTGAGGCTCCTTTAACCCATTAATTCTTAATGAAAGTTTTTCCTCATTTTCATTCTCTAAATCACATTCCAAATAGTATTCGACTGAGGAAGGCCTTAAATTCTTAGGAAATCCAAAAGGCATATTTCTTAAGATATCTAGTAAAGTGGTTTTTCCTGAACGATTTAGTCCTCCAATAACAACTATTTTAGAAGATATATCTTCCATTAAGGCATTTCTATATATGCCTAAATCACCTATGTATAGTCTATTTATTTTCATTACTCTTCTCCTCTTTCAAGCAAAAGGTCTATTATTAGCTGCTTAGCCCGAGAAATTATAGCTTTATAAGTCTCTTCATCTAATTGAAGCTTCTTTATATTCAAATCCTCTTTATCCTTCGATTCCTCCCAAATGGCTCCAAGCTTCTTTGATAATGGATCTTTAAATGCTTCATCCTCAAGACATTTATTGGAAACTAAGTTAATTGATTTTATCATTTCATTATCATTTAGCAGCTCTTCATAAGCTTCAATAGGTTTTCCTACATAAAATTCAATGGAGTTTACATAAATGAAGGGATTTTTCTTTAATAATTTAATATTAAGATTTTCTATTAAAGCTTCCTCTGCCTCTTCTTCTTTTTCATTAATATGTTCGTATATTTCTCCTCTTCCCTCTATGTTTAAGTTAATTATATATCCCTTAGTTAAGCTCCACCTTTCAAGGTACAGGCAATCTATACCAGAAAGCTTATCTTTCTCTGAGTTTGTAAGGTCTTCTAAATTATTAATAATGACATTCTCCAAATCACTTAAATTTTTTACATTAAAATTCTTTATATTAATATTCATATTTTCCCATATAATTGGTGAGGTTTTTATGAATTTTATTGCATTAATATTATTATCTGCTGCCTCTATAAGCACAGCTCCCCCTATACCTTCTTCCCCAGAATCTCTGCCCTGTGGTATTCCTGGATAAATTGCATATGGTGCCTGTCCATTAATCACTTGAGGTTTATGAATATGACCTAAAGCCCAATAATCAATATTTTCAATAGCTTTTAAATCCGTAAATGTACAAGGTATATAGTTATTTGACTTATCAAGCTGTGTATGAAGCATTGCAATAGTAAATATATTGTCCTTTGATAACTTATAATTCTCAAATATTTTTCTGCTATCTGAGGTATCCCTATAGGATTGACCTATTACTTTGCAATAAACATTTTGCTTATTATCCTTTAATTCAAATATTTCTGCTTTTTCAGCACTAAAAATATGTACATTAGAGGGAAGTTTAAAATATTCACTGTTCTCCTTAACAGGATCATGATTACCACCAATGATGAAAACATCAATATTTTCATCCTTAAGCTTCAAGCACTGCTTTACAAAAAAACTATTGGCCTTAATTGATCTGGAATCTCTATCATATATGTCTCCGCTAAGCAAAATAAAATTAACCTTTTCCGCAGCAGCAATATTAAAAATTCTTTCAAGGGAGTCATACACTGCGTTATCTACTATTTTCACTAAATCTTTATTTAAATTTTGTCTTATATGAAGATTACTGCCTAAATGTATATCTGCAGCATGAATAAACTTAAAATTATTTGTCATTCTATTCCCCTTTCTGTGGTCACCAGTGGGTAGTTTATTATTTCCAAACTACCATGTACGCCCATTTAGGATCTTACCTTACTTTTATTATATTATAGCATTCCGTAAACATTTAAAGATACAGTAAAAAAGCAAACCAGTTCAAACCGGTCTGCTTTTTATTATCTACATGAAATCTTTCATAAACTTTCTAGCATATTGAGGCTCCCATTTTCTGTTAATCAAAGGCTTTTCTTTAGTAATATAGGAAAGGGTATCAGTATATTCATCTCTTTCTTCCTTATATATTATCCCAAGAGGTATGCCATTATCCCATTCCATTGCCTTTTTTAAGCTTTCTCCTTTATTTGTAGGATCATAGTCTACTCCAAGTTTATAGGTGTTTTCTTTATACCATTTAAAAGTATTCACATGATTAAAGGTTACACAAGGCTGTAATATATCTACCAAGGAGTATCCCTTATGAAGAATTGCTTGCTTCATAATACTTACCAGGTGTTCCTTATCTCCTGAGAAGCTTCTAGCTACAAATGTTGCACCAGCAGTTATAGCAAAAGCAAGAGGTCTAAAGGCATCAATCATTGTACCATCAAGCTGCATTGAAGTTTTTTGTCCCTTATCTGTTGTTGGTGAGCCTTGACCTTTTGTAAGGCCATATATTTGATTATCATGGACAAAATGTGTTATATCAATGTTTTTTCTTATATTGTGAAGCAGATGATTTCCACCTTCACCGTAAGAGTCTCCATCACCAGAATTAATAATTACTTTCAAATCTTTGTTTGCAAGCTTAATTCCAACAGCTGGAGGCACTGCTCTTCCATGTAGTCCGTTAAAGCCATTTACATTTATATAATGAGGAGTTTTAGCTGCCTGACCTATTCCTGAAGACATTACAATTTCATGAGGCTTAATATCTAATTCAGCTAAGGCCTGCTTTAACGCAGCTAATATGGCGAAATCTCCGCAGCCCGGGCACCATGCACACTCCTCTTGAGTTTCAAATAGATTCAAATCTAACATATTATATCCCTCCCTTAACCTTTAAATAAATGTCATGTGAGCTTAATTGTCTTCCGTCATATTTTAAAATACTGCCTGTTGTTCCTATTCCAGTTTCCATTCTAATAAGTTTTGCCAACTGCCCATTGAAATTCTGTTCTACATTTATAATTTCCTTAGCTGAAGCTGAATACTTTTCTAAAAGCTTAGTTGGAAGTGGATATAAATCTCCAAATACCAAGGTACCTACAGAAATATTTTCATTTAATAACATAGAAACTGCTTCCTTAATGGGTCCATACATTGATCCCCAGCCTAGAAGTAAAATTTCTGGGGCTTCTGCTCCAAAATACTCTGGCTCCGAAAGTTCCTCTTTTAATAGCTGAAGCTTTTTCATTCTTTTATCCATTTGAGAAATACGGACTTCTGCACTTTCAGTTATTTGGCTGTCTTCAGTGTGTTCATCACTGTCTACTAGAACCACTGCACTTTCATATTTCCCAGGAATTATCCTTGGAGATATTCCAGTTTCAGTTATTTTGTATCTCTTATAACTCCCATTCTCCTCCAGAGCCTCACTTCCTGAAATATACCTTTCAATTTCAATTTTATTAAAATCAAATTCCTCTGTAACTGTTACTGTGTCTGCTAAATATTGATCTGTTAGTAATATTACAGGCATTTGATATTTTTCAGCCAAATTTAATGCCCTTGCAGTACTATAAAAAGCATCCTTTACATTTCTTACTGCTAAAACCATTCTAGGTCCTTCTCCATGAGAGGCAGTTAATAAAAAGCTTAGATCACTTTGTTCTGTCCTAGTTGGGAGACCAGTTGCTGGTCCAGGTCTTTGTGAATCAATTAGTAAGAGAGGTGTTTCAGTGATACTTGAAAGCCCGATAGCTTCTACCATTAGTGAAACTCCACCTCCTGAACTTCCTGTTGCAGCACGTGCTCCTGCATAGGAGGCACCAAGGGCCATATTTATAGCGGAAATTTCATCTTCTACTTGTTCCACAATTATACCAGCCTCAGTTTGCTTCTTAGATAGATAGGTCATTATGCTAGTGGCAGGTGTCATTGGATAAGCTGAATAAAAATCTAGGCCCCCTGCCAATGCTCCAAGAGCTATAGCTTCATTCCCATTTATCATAATATGCTTATCCTCGTGGCCTTTAGGAAGTTGAAAATGTTTTTTAGAGGCTTCTTTACCCATTTGAAAGGCTTTTATATTTGCCTCTACTATTTTTTCGTCCCACTTTTTACTAAATAAACTTTCAATATTATTAAACTCTATACCAAAAAGCTCTGCGAGAGCACCAACAGCTGCTGTGCCAAATACCTTTGGATTTCCTGCTTCTTGTGCAATTTTTTTCATAGGCACAGTTAATAGTCTTCCATCTTCTATTTTAATTGTATCGTCGCAAATAATTATCCCCATAGAGTCAAGCCTATCAATATGATAGTCAATAGTATTTTTATCTAATGCTACAATTACATTTAAAACAGGAAAATGTGAATTTATTACTTCATCTCCAAATCTAATTTGTATAAAATTATGCCCTCCACGAACTCTTGACATATAGTCCTTTGATGAATGAAAATAATAACCGCTTTTCTTTAATATTCTTTCAAATATTGCACTAATAGTATCCATACCCTGCCCAGCAGAGCCGCCTATTAAAATGTTATATTTCAATTTAATTCATCTCCTTTAAATATTACATATCTTGATATATATTATTAATTGATAATTATTATCGTTTGATTACATTATATATTACCTTCCTTCATTAATCAATACCTATTAAAATAATATTTACTATAACTTGACATAAAAATTACCTTATTATATGATAAAAAGAGGATTTTAGTGACCTTAATCCTCTCTTTTATGAGAGGTTTTTATTTTATATGGGCATACTTTAGGTGATTACCCATTAAAAATTATTAGTTACAACTACTACTTGTTTATACCATGTGATTGTCATCTTAAATTTGTGACATTATTGGTTAAATATTAATTATAATCTAATGAATTAATTGAGGAGTGAAAATTATGAGTAACAGTAAGATTAGAACAAGATATGCACCTAGTCCAACTGGCTACATGCACGTTGGAAATCTTAGAACAGCCTTATACGCTTATTTAATTGCAAAACATGAAAATGGTAACTTTATACTTAGAATTGAGGATACTGACCAAGAAAGATATGTAGAAGGAGCCGTTGATGTAATATATAACACCATGAAAATGACAGGATTAATTCATGATGAAGGTCCAGATATAGGTGGTCCAGTAGGTCCTTATGTTCAAAGCGAAAGAAAATCTTTATATTTAGAATATGCTAAAAAACTTGTTGAAAAAGGTGAAGCTTACTACTGCTTCTGTTCAAAAGAAAGACTTGATATGTTAAAAGCCAATTCTGAAGCCTTAAAAAGACCATTTAGATATGATAAACATTGTCTTCATTTAAGCAAAGAGGAAATTGAGCAAAAATTAGTTGAGGGTATACCTTATGTAATAAGACAAAATAATCCAACTGATGGGACAACAACCTTTGATGATGTAATATACGGAGCTATTTCTGTTGACAATTCAGAACTAGAAGATATGGTATTAATAAAATCTGATGGCTATCCTACCTATAATTTTGCAAATGTTGTAGACGATCACTTAATGGGAATAACCCATGTAGTTAGAGGCAGTGAATATCTATCTTCCTCCCCAAAATATAATCGACTATATGAAGGCTTTGGCTGGGAGGTTCCTATTTACGTACATTGTCCTCCAATAATGAAGGATGCTCATCAAAAGTTAAGCAAGAGAAATGGAGATGCCTCCTTTGAAGATTTAATAGCTAAGGGTTACTTAAAGGATGCAGTAATGAATTATATTGCTCTTCTAGGCTGGAATCCAGGTACTACTCAGGAGCTCTTTACTTTAGAAGAACTTGTTGAAAGTTTTGATTTTAAACAAATAAATAAAGCACCAGCTATTTTTGATCCAGTTAAACTTAGATGGATGAATGGAGAATATATTAAAAAACTATCTCTAGAAGAATTCCATGAAATGGCTGTGCCTTACTATAAATTAGTAATAAAAAATCCATCTATAGATTTAATAAAGATAAGTAATTTATTACACACAAGAATTGAAGTTTTGGGAGAAATACCAGAACAAATTGATTTCTTTGATGCTCTTCCAGAGTATTCTTCAGAATTATATTTCCATAAGAAAATGAAAACTAATACTGAAAATTCCTTGGAGAGTCTTGAAAGGGTACTTCCTTTATTAGAAGGCTTGGACTCCTTTGATTTTGATACTATTCATGAAAGCGTATTTAAACTTATTGAAGAAATGGGTATTAAAAACGGTGTTATGCTTTGGCCTATAAGAACTGCTCTTTCAGGCAAGGCCTTTACTCCAGGAGGTGCCTTCGAACTTGCTGAAATACTTGGCAAAGAAGAGTCAATAAAGAGAATTAAATTTGGAATTGAAAAACTTAAAAGCCTTTAATAATTTTAGAATTTAAATGGCATGCATATGACTTATTACTTATTTGTTGCAAATGAGTAATAAAATCATATGCATGCCATTTTATTGTATAAGTAATAACTCATATGGGCCATTAATTTTGCTTATCTTCTTGCTTTTCCAGTTATTTTGTCTATTTCAATCTTAACGATGCAGGTTGAATCTATGGCCCTATCAATATATTGAAGCCCTTCAGCCATAAAATCCGGAGAATATTTTTGGGCAATAGCAATAAGTGCTTCTTTCTTTTCATCATTCTTTGCTAAAAATGCCCTTCCGAAGATTATAACACTTTCATATTCAGTACTGAACATATCCGGCAGAACTTTTGTTTTTCCAACAACACAAAAGGAGACTTTTTCATTAGCTTTTATATTATCTAATTTATTACCTTCTATCGCACAATGAAAGTAAATTGCTTCTTTATAATAAACAAAACTTAGCGGAGTTGCATATGGATAACCATTTTCTCCAATGGTTGCTAAAACCCCATATTCTCCACTTTCTAGTATTTTTTCTATATCTTCAGTACCGATTTGTCTATTATTCTTTCGCATTTCTTTAAACATCTAATCACCCCTATTATTATAAAGTTAATCTAATTATATGGAAATATTGAATTTTTTGCAATTAAGAAATGAACATGAAGAAATATTATTTCATTCATAAGTTTTCTTACTTTCAGGTATACATAGAAGTAAGTTTTACTTTAATAATTATCAATTTAATAATTAAATTTAGATTTTTTATTTTCATATAAATTAGTTCCAATATTATGTAGAAGTAATAATATAAATAGTAGATATTTATGTATGATAACTTGAAATTATTTTTAATAAGGCTTTTTAGAGGAGGCTGGGATATGGATGATGAGAATTATAAAAGGAAAATTGCTCTTAAGCGAGCTGAAGAACTAAAAGATAAAATAAATGACTACACAATGATAAAGGATAAAATTCCAAGTGGAAGGTCAACCATTCAAGAAGGTAAGATATTGGAATCAAAAAAAAGGATACTAACTTTACTAAATGCCTCAGAAGCTGACTGGAATGATTGGAAGTGGCAGGTAAGGAATAGAATAAGCAGTGTAGAACTTTTAGCTAAAATAATTAAATTAAGTGAAACTGAACTAAAAAACATAATAAAGGTTCAAAGTAAATATAGATGGGGTATTTCTCCATATTATGCATCATTAATTGATGAAGATATGCTAAATCCAGTAAAGCTGCAATCAATTCCTTCACTCTTAGAGCTAAATGAAGGGGGATGCGAAGACCCAATGGCTGAAGAGTATACCAATCCTGCAGGTGCTGTAACTAGAAGATATCCTGATAGGCTAATTATTAATGTAACTAATGTGTGTCCATCTTTTTGCAGACACTGTCAAAGAAGAAGAAATATTGGTACTGTAGACAGACACCAGTGCAGGGTATCTTTGGAAGAGTCTATTGATTACATCAAAAGTAATCCTGAAATTCGAGATGTTTTGATTACTGGTGGTGACCCATTAATGCTATCTGATCAAATGCTGGATTGGTTACTTGGAGAATTATATCAAATAAGTACAGTAGATTATGTGAGAATAGGTACTAGAGTTCTTGTAACTATGCCTCAAAGAATTACAACAGATCTTATAAACATATTAAAAAAATACGTGCCATTATACATTAACACTCAGTTTAATCATCCTCTTGAAATAACTAGAGAGGCAAAGGAAGCCTGCGACAAGCTTTCTGCCATTGGCATACCATTAGGCAATCAAGCTGTACTGCTAAATGGTATAAATAACGATAAATATGTAATGCGGCTTTTAAACCAAGAACTTTTAAAATGCAGGGTACGACCTTATTATATATTTCATGCCAAAAATGTTGTGGGAACAACTCATTTTAATACTTCAGTAGATGATGGAATTGAAATAATGGAGTATCTAAGGGGATATACTTCAGGTATGGCTATACCTGCTTATATTATTAATGCACCAAATGGCAATGGAAAAACCCCAGTTTTACCTGAATATTTGATATCAAGAGGAAAAGACTATATAAAGATAAGAACCTGGGAAGGAAAAATTTTTGATTATCCAAATCATCCTACACAAGATTTCAAAAGCTTGCTGAATGAAGACGAGTTATAATAAAAAATGACCTATAAGTCTTTCGTAGATTTATAGGTCATTTTTATTATAACTCTATTAATGATCAAACATATAAGCAAAACCTGATTAGTAGAGAAAAAAAAATATAAAAAGGCTGTAAATCTACAACTCAACATCCTCAAAAAACTTTTTCCAACCTTTAAATCTATATCCCCTATCATCTATATAAAGAAAGCCTCGAGGCTTACCAAATACAATTCTGTCAAACTCAATATTATTTTTATTAAGCCATTCAATAGTTTCGTCCTTTTGAAAATTAAATCGTGAGGTATATAGTATTATTTTAAAACCCTTCTGCTTTAGCATCCTAATAGCCTCTACCGCATCATTAATAACCATCCTATCTATTAGCGGGGTATTCCTATCCTCAATTGCCAGTACACTATCTATATCTACTACTAATGTTCTATTATACTTCTTTCTTAAATCTATTTTATTTTCCATAAGCTTCTCTCCTTATTGCCTAAGCATCGGTATAAGCTTTCTTAGATCAACATATGTCGCCGAAGCTTTAAATATGATAATACTGCCTGGTATTATATTATTTAACAGTGTCTCTCTAACGCCTTCAATGGTCTTAAAGTAATAGATTTTATTTCTGTCCATTCCCTCTTCAACTGCACCATTCAAATATTCTTCAGCCCATTTTCCTACCGCAAATAGATATTGAGGATTTAACCTTCCAATTTGCTTACCAATTTCATAGTGAACCTTCCGAGCATAATCACTTATATCATCATCAGGATTTTCCATGTCTCCCATGGCTAGTATAACAGGACGACCCTCAGTAAAGTATGGTATTTCATTCAAAAGCATCCTGGTACTATCGGGGTTTGCATTATAATTATCATTTATAATAATGGTGTCTTTAATCCCTTTCAGTATTTCCATTCTTGATGAAAAGGGTTTGAAATTAAGCAGCCCCTTTGCTATATCTTCGGTCGAAATACCCATCTTCAGCCCAACCATGATGGCAGCAAGTGCATTTGATACATTATATCTTCCGACGGTATTTATAGTGCAATCCAATATCCCATCATTGAAGTGGGCTTTGAAGGTTGTAGTAAAATTTTTTGAATTTATATCTGAAGCCCATATATCACATTCTTCTGAAAAGCCAAAGGTTAATACCCTACCCTTGAATCTTTCCACAGGAAATCTACTGCAATTTTCATCTGAGCCATTAATAATCAAGTAACCATCCTCTGACAGATATTCCAGCATCTCAGCCTTTGCTTCAATAATTTCATCAATGGACCCCATCCTTGCATAATGCGATCTATTGATGCCTGTCACAACTCCAATATATGGTCTTGTAATACTGCTAGATCTGCTCATAACCCCCCTTCTTTTCATAGCGGCCTCAACTACAGCTGCTTCGTGAAAATCTTTTATACCTGTAATCTGTGCAACTATGGCTGAGGTGGAATTTAAATTGGCATAGCCAACCAACGTAGGCATACTATACTGAAGAATAGCACCTATCATGTCCTTGGTTGTAGTTTTACCAGAGCTCCCTATAACCTGTATTATAGGAATATCAATTTGTGTTCTATAGAGCCTTGCCATATTGAAATATGCAGAATCCAGTACTAACACACTAATTATTCCAAGTCCCGCATGTGACCACTTCTCAATAGCAAGGTTTTGATTTCTGGTCACAACAATTCCTATAGCTTTCAGGTTATTCAATTCATTTATTAGAGCATCTTCATCTCCCCAGTCTTCATACATAAAATATAGTGATCCTTCACTAACCCTACTCATTCTATTTGCGAAGTTTTTTACAATTTTATCATTATTCCAAGTTACAATCTTGCCTCTAATAGCCTTCGAAACCTCTTCAAAGGAGAAACCATTTGGAATCATTTTATACACCTCCAATCCAACCATAAATCCAATTATAAACTCTTTTCAAACAAGAATTTCGCATACTTAAAAATCGATGTAGCATGAGGGAAAATTACTTCTGGATCTGTATATCCACTATTTAGCGATTTAAGCCAGGATCCTCCAAAAGCATCTACGATGGTTGGATTCAAGAATTTATCAGGCCTTGCATTGGCTTCGATAAACCATATATTACCATATACATCTATGGCCATATCCATTCCTATTTCTCCGTGTGTTCCAAATTCCTTTTCAATATAAATTGCCAGGCTTACTGCAGCATCAACCAGTTCATCTCTACTTGGCACTTTTCCCTCATTAACAGAAAGACTTGGATAAATTTCTTCATAAGTGGCAAGTTCACCACCAGCAGATATATTTGTTATATTCAGTTTCTCCTTTGCTATCCTGCAGGCGTTTAAATTGGATCTCCAAAATCCATTCTCATCCTTTTGCAGCAACATCCGTATATCAAATTTTCTTCCCTTAAAGTCCAATAATCTTACCCCCTGCTGTACAATAAACCTTTTTCCCTGGATGAAATTGTTAATAAAATCTTCAACCTTAGCTATATCATCAAATAACATAATCTTTAACCCATTATCATAGAAATTCAGCTTAAATTCATTATCTTCTTTTTCTATTGATAGAACTTCTTTACCGCAAGACCCATAAAAAGATTTTAAGAATATAAATCCATATTGCTTGAGCATGAGAACAGCATCCTTAGAACTTGTGTAACGTTTTGTTTCCGGAATGTACTTTTTTACTTGCGGATGCTTTGATAAAGCTTTATATAGCTGCCACTTTCCAAGACTATTTCTATTGTTTATACACTGGATATGATACCCATTTCTAAATTGCTTTCTAATTTGATTGGCCTTAGGCCTTTCCTCCGCACTGTGACCTACAGCCCTGTCATACAGAATATCCGGCATAGGCATCCATAACTTTTTTCCCTTCCCTGTTGATGGTAGAATGGTATAGCCATAAATTTTTTTCTGTGCCCAATTGATATTTTCCAAAGAAAAATAATATACAAAACAATTCTCAGCAAATCCTCCGCGGATATGCTGTTCGGAATAAAAATGTCGATTCCCTTCTGAAATTTTATTAAAGAATACCTGTGTCACGAATATCCCAACTACAGGTCCCAAATAAATATCTTTATCAATATTTTTGATATTTAATGTTATATCTTCAACCAAGGTAAGATCTTTAAATACAATCTTTGAAAAAAACATACAGTTTTCTTCAGTCTTGCCCGGTAATATATAAGCATATTGATTGAGTTGTCCAAAATGAACATTATACATTATTTCTGGGGATAAGTTAAATGCGTTAAATATATCTACTGGAAGTATACAAGTATTATAATTAACAACCTGTACCATCTCCTTAACTTGGATATCCATTAATGTCACCTCACAAAACTAAAATTATCTTACAGTTTCATTCAGAGTCTATTACATTATATTCCGATTAAATGTTATGGTGCTTAAACTATTAGCCTACATTGTTGTCACTTTATGTTTTAACAGCATATACTGGTTAATGAAAATCTAAATATTGTTTGAATTTTCTAACTCAAATCTTCCCAAAAGCGTCTGTTGGGGAGATATCATTTCCTTATAAAAAGATTTCTTAGTTATTATATGGCTTTTTGGAGGTGTAAATAATAGTGGATAACTATGTTAAGATATCCTATTTGGAATCCTTAGATAATTACTCTTGTTTCTTAACAAATGAACAATTAAAATTCTTTACATTGGAAGACTTATCTTCTCCGCTTTTTCTAACCATTGGTTCTTCAAAGCTTAAGTTAAACAAGATTATCTCTGACAATAACAATTTCAATCCTAATAAGCTATGTTTTTCAAAGGACTTGAAAAGGATTATAGGTATACGAGAAGGTACATCAATACAATTTAGAAAATTGGATAAAAACCATTTAGAAATAGGACCGTTAATTGGAGTCTTTATCAGTACAAAGAAAGTTGCTAACCTGATTAATGGAAGTACAGACTCAGTTTATGAACAACTCTTTTCTGTAAGTAAAAATTTGAATGGAATGTGCTGCTTTTTCTCTATCGGAGATATTGATTGGAACAGCAAACAGATAAAAGCTTTGATATTTGAGGATTTGAAGTGGAAAAGCTGCATTATACCGCTACCTAAAGTAATCTATGACCGGTGTTTTGGCGACTATGCCCACAAGCATTCCACAGAGCTTAGGCAGAGATTAGGAAATGGATATAGTATTATTAACAGAATACCTAAACTTGGGAAGTGGGAAACTATAACAGCCTTAAATAAAAATTCAGCATTAATTGAATCTATACCTGAAACAGTATTGTTCAAACAGAATGATGATATAAAGAGAATGCTTAATAAATTTCACAGTGTCTATTTTAAACCAGATTTACTATATAAGGGAAAGGGTGTTTTCCGCATAAGCCCTGGTGAAGGCAGCAGTTATATAGTTGAGTATAGAGATGCTGATAACAATGTTAATGTTGTCAAATGTTTAGATAATCTTGATAATTTGAAGGACCTAATCATGGATTATTCAATTAAAGGCGGAGGATATATTATTCAGAAAGAAATCCATAAGGCTGCTTATAAGAATGTTCCCTTTGACTTTAGGCTTCTATATCAAAAGAATTGGAAAGGAACTTGGGAACCTACAGGAATATCTGTAAGAATGGGTGCAGAGGGAAGTGTTATCACCAGCCCCCGTAGTGGCGGAAGCGTTGAACAATTTTCAACAATTTTGAAAGAAGTTTTTAACGAGGATATCTCTACAAAAGGCGGACTGTATGAAAGGGTAATAAAAATAGGAAGAGAGGTTGCACAAACCATAGACCGGGAATTTGGAGATTGCGTAGAGCTGGGATTAGATATGACTATTGATATGGATTCTAAAATTTGGATTATTGAGGTGAATGGAAAACCTTTAAAAGTAAGTTTGAAGTGGTTGAATGACCCTCAAATTATTAATCGGGCTTATAACAGACCTGTTGAGTATGCAATTTACCTCACCGGCTTTAAATCAGCTGATACGGTCGCACAAGTCAATTAATAGAACAATCTTTAAATTATATTTATGATTAGTAAATAACAGCCTAAAAGCAAAGCCTCAGAATTTTATATTATTCTGAGGCTTATAAATTATGTGTATAAAATTAACACTTTTAAAATTAATTACATATATTGAATTATAATGCAATTATCATAAATAAGTTGATTAATAATGGTTTTTTGGAGGTGAACAACAGCTTGGCCGACAAGGTTACCGTAAATTATGTAGATTTAGAGGATAAGGGAACCTGTTATCTGACAAATGAGCAATTGGATTACTTTGGCTTAAATGGTTCTACGGAATATATCATTTTTGTACTAGGCACAGCTAGTGTTTATCTTAAAAAAGTTATTGTAGATAGCAATAAAATGAATTCTTACAAATTATATTTATCTAAAGACATAGAAAGTCAACTATATCTAAAGCAAGATACTGTTTTACAAATAAAGAAGATAGATGATGAACACTTACAAATTGGGCCATACATTGGAATCTTTATTAATCAAGAGAAAATTAAACTTTTGACTAGCGGGAAAAGTGTAACTGAATATACACAGATTAATGCGGCATGTAAATGCTTAAATGGATTAAGCTGCTTTTTTTCTCTTGAGAATATTGATTGGAATAAAAAGCTTGTTCAAGGATTAATAAGAGAGAAGTCAAGATGGATTGTTCAAACCTTACCACTGCCTTTAATAATATATGACCGCAATGTAGAGAATAACTGCCGCGTTGAAAGCATTGAGCTCAGAAAAAGATTAGAAGGTATTTGTAAAATTCTAAATCCAATGGCTAAGCTTGCAAAATGGGAGACTATAAAAGCTATTGAAAAAAATTCCAAACTATTTTCTATTATTCCAACAACAATAAAATATAAGAATTATAATGATTTAGAAAGTTTTCTCAAGTTATACCCAAGTCTATACTTGAAGCCAGATTCTCTAAGTAAAGGAAAGGGAATTTTTAGGGTTAGTAAAACTCAAAATCAAGAATATAAAATTGATTACAGAACTTCAGAAGCAAATCATACAGTAAGCTTAAAGAGTCTTAGGAATTTAGAAATTTTAATAAGCCAATACTGGGAAAAGGGAGATGGCTATATTATACAACAAGAGATTAACAAGGCTATCTTCAGAGGGAATACTTTTGATTTTCGAGTGTTATTTCAAAAGGATTTTCAGGGTGTTTGGCAATTAAGTGGTGCAGCAGGACGTATTGCAGAAAAAGGAAGCATAATCACAAGTCCTAGAAGTGGAGGAGCAGTTGAAGATTTTGAGACTATATTAAAGGAAGTGTTTGATGAAAATCTTACAAGACCAAATGGTTTGTATCAGAATATAGTTAATCTTGGAAGAGAAATATGTTTATCCTTAGAGAATCAATTTGGAGATTGCATTGAATTAGGCTTGGATATGGCAGTTGATATGAATAAAAAGATTTGGCTTATTGAAGTAAATGGAAAGCCTTTAAAAGTAAGTTTAAAACGCCTGGGTAACAGTGAAATTATTGCTAGATGTAATAAGCGCCCAATTGAATATGCTGTAAAGTTAGCAGGTTTTGTTTCAGAGGAAACATATGGATAATAAAAATATTAAAAAAGACAATTTTTATAATATGCAGAAAGTCCGCCTGGACACTGAAAGCCTTATTCTCTGTTTGGTAGCAGATTATTTTCTTATTCAAAGGCGCAATGTTCCATTTGCTAGTGCACTATATTATATCTTATCAATTGCCATGAATAATGAAATATATAAACAAAACTTGCTGCGTAAAAAGAATAAACTAGATAAGGAGGGTAAAGTGATTATGACTAATGCTGCTAAAAATAATACTGATGGAAACAATATTCAGTATGGAAATATATTTAATTTTGATAAAGTAAGCTTGCCCATAGATGAATGTGAGGTTCCTTCTAATGATATACATGCTCAAAGCTTTAGTATAGAGAATAAATTAGATAAGGAAGGCATAGAGATTATAAGAATTGATGATAAAGATAAAACTAATGAAAACAACTTTCAATCTTGGATAGATATTACGATAAATGATGATAAAAATAAGACTGATGAAAATAACTTTCAATCATGGATAGATATTACGACTAATGATCATAAAGATAACACTAATGAAGATAACTTTCAATCTTGGATAGATATTACGACTAATGATCATAAAGATAATACTAATAAAAATAATTTTCAATCTTGGATAGATATTAAGGCATCTGATGATAAAGATAACATTAATGAAAATAACTTTCAATACGGGAAGACATATTATTTTGATAAATCAGGTTTGCCAATGGATGAAGATGATGTTCATAGGGCTGATTCTGAATGTAAAAAGATAATTACAACTTGCTGTCATATGCAAGCACCAAGAGGATTTATACTAACTGATTGTATACCTGAAATGTGTTTTAATTTGGCAGGGTTGTCTTGCATCAAAAATCCCATTATACAAAAAGTAACTCTACCAGCTTGTGAATGCGAGCATCCAAAGCAATGTGAAATAGTAGCAGGATATGAAATTATTGCAGTTGGGGAGGTCAATTTTTCTATAAGTCTTCCTATTCGTCCCATAAGTGGTTTTTGCTCTACAACACATTCCCATATTTGCTGCTTAAGCACAGTTCCCATAAATAAGGTTATATCTCATACTTGCTGTCCTAAACCCTGCGCGAATAATGAATCATGTGTAGATTGGAGTTACGCCTATTATTGTATAACTCCAGCTGAGGATAACTGTGGTCCATATATTGGAGTCAATATGGGAGTTGCCTTAGAATATACAGGTGAATGCGAATGTGATGAAGAATAATAATCATTAATAACTATTTACTTTAAAAAATTGTTGACACAAATAAACTTTTGCACTATTATTGTTTTAATGTAGGGATAATTTAATAAATAAACTATGATAAGGAATAGTAAAGATAATATCTTTTACAGAGAGGAAGCCGTAGGTGGAAGGTTTCTAAAGATAAATTTTGAACCCGCCTTTGAGTTCTGCACTTAATAAAATGCAGCGGCTTTCTGCCGATAAATAGACTTAAGAGGATGCTTATGCATCAATTAGGGTGGTACCGCCGAAAATTAGCCTCGGTCCCTTTTTAGGGATTGGAGGCTTTTATTATATAAAAATTCAGGAGGAAGATTATGAGTAAAGAAAAAGAGAAAAAATTAGTTGAAGCAATTACTCCAATGGATGAAGATTTTGCTCAATGGTATACAGATGTTGTAAAAAAAGCTGAATTAGTTGACTATGCAAGCGTAAGAGGCTGTATGGTTATAAGGCCTTATGGCTATGCAATATGGGAAAACATACAAAAAAATTTAGATGCTATGTTTAAGGAAACTGGTCACGAGAATGTATATATGCCAATGTTTATTCCAGAATCCCTTCTTCAAAAAGAAGCTGACCATGTTGAAGGCTTTGCTCCAGAAGTAGCTTGGGTAACTCATGGAGGGAATCAGGAATTAACAGAAAGATTATGTGTACGTCCAACTTCTGAAACACTGTTTTGTGACCACTATTCTAAAATAATTCAATCTTACAAAGACTTACCAAAGCTATACAATCAATGGTGTTCAGTTGTCAGATGGGAAAAAACCACACGTCCTTTCCTTCGTACAACTGAATTCCTATGGCAGGAAGGTCATACAGCTCATGCTACAGCTGAGGAAGCTCAAGAAGAAACTATAAAAATGTTAAATGTATATGCTAGACTATGCGAAGAATATTTAGCTATACCTGTTGTTAAAGGTCGAAAAACTGACAAGGAAAAATTTGCAGGTGCTGAGGCTACTTATACCATTGAAAGCTTAATGCATGATGGAAAAGCACTTCAGTGTGGAACTTCACATAACTTTGGTGATGGTTTTGCAAAGGCCTTTAATATTCAATATGCCGATAAGAATGGTAAGCTTCAATATGTACATCAAACCTCTTGGGGTATGACTACTAGACTAATTGGTGCACTAATAATGGTTCATGGAGATGATAGCGGCCTTGTACTACCACCAAAAATTGCTCCAACACAATTAATGATTATCCCTATTGCACAGCATAAAGCAGGAGTGCTTGAAAAGGCTGCAGAAATTAAGGATACATTATCAAAGGTTGCAAGAGTTAAAATGGATAACAGTGATAAAATGCCAGGTTGGAAATTCAGTGAATATGAAATGAAGGGAATTCCTCTGCGTCTTGAAATTGGTCCAAAGGATATTGAAAATAATCAAGCTGTTTTAGTTAGAAGAGATAATCGTGAAAAAATAGTAGTTTCATTAGAGGAATTAGAATCTAAAGTCCCAGAGATATTAGAGGATATTCAAAGATCCCTATTAGAAAAAGCAAGGACTGCACAAATCACAAAAACAAGCATCGCAGCTAATATGGAAGAGTTTAATAAAATATTAGACAGTAAGCTTGGCTTTGTTAAGGCTATGTGGTGCGGTGACAGAGCTTGTGAAGATTCTATTAAAGAAGCAGCAGGAGCTACTTCAAGATGTATGCCTTTTGAGCAGGAAAGTGTAGCAGATACTTGTGTTTGCTGCGGAAAACCAGCTAAAAAGCTAGTTTACTGGGGTAGAGCATATTAATAAAAAAATGTGCCTTTATGTAAAATTAATTTTGCATAATGGCACTTTCATATTATAAAAACTTTCCTACAGCATTTTCATCATCAATGTCTATAAAAATACCTCTATCTTCAATTTCAATCTGTAAAACATCTTCAGGATTATTCTTTATTATATCTCTTGCTCCTTTGTCTCCTTCGTTATTTAATAGGTCTTTAAAATATTTTTTGCCAATAATAACTGGATTTCCTCTTTTACTTTCATTTACAGGCACTACTATGTTTTTATTACTCTTTATGAAACCGTCATAAAGTATATTTATTATATCACTGCTTACAAAAGGCATATCCCCGAGAAGTATCATAACAGCCTCTCCCTTAAAGCCTTGAAGCCCCTTTATAATAGAAGTGCTCATACCTGTTTCATATTCTTCATTTTGAAACTTTATAATATCTGTAAAAATATCATATTTACCAGTTATAAACACAAGTTCATCTAGTTTAGATGCCTTAGCATTCTCAATTACCCTTTGCACAATTGTACTGTTTTCTATTTTAATAGCTAGTTTATTATAGCCCATTCTGCTTGCTTTACCTGCTCCAAGAATTATTCCTCTTATAAACATTTTTAATCACCTTAAATTATACTTCAGTAAAAATATCTACAAAGTCAAATTTTTCATAATTAAAAATACCCCTTGTAGTAATTTTTATATCAGGAATAACAGGAAGTGACATAAAGCCTAAAGTAAGGAAAGGATCAAAATCTCCTTTTACACCATGCTCCCTTGCAATTTTAGACATGCTCTTAACTTTTCCTGCTACAATATAAGGGTCATCTGAAGTTATAAGACCTCCAATAGGAAGACTTAATTCCCCAAGCACTTCCCCCTTAGACACAATTACGGTTCCACCCTGCAGCTTTATAATAGTATTCACTGCAAGTGCCATATCTTCATCATTATCTCCTATTACAATAATATTATGTGAATCATGGGCAATGCTCTGAGCTATAGTACAATTTTTAAGTCCAAAGCCTTCTATAAATCCAACTGCTTTTTTCCCAGTATTTTTATGTCTCTCGAATACTGCAATTTTTAAATATTCATCACATTCTATTGCTTTTACAATACCATTTTCATCCCTTACTTTTCTTTTACCTATTCTAGTTTCCACAGAATGAGGAACTAGCTTTATGGTATTTACATATTCTCCCCTTAACTTTATTTTAAAATCTTCTGAAGTTACACTATTAAGATTAACAGAAGAGCCAAGATTATAGGTAGAATAGGTTATATCTTCATCATATATTTTCCCTTGTTTTAAAACACTTTTAATTTTAAGTTTATTTAAATCTTCAAAAATAACTAAATCTGCTTTATAGCCTGGTGCAATTGCTCCTCTATCTCTTAAGCCATAACACTGTGCTGCATTATAGGAGGCAATGGTATATGCCTTAATTGGATCTAAACCTTCTTCAATAGCCAGCCTTATTGAATTATCTATGGTACCCTCTTCAATTAAATCATGAATATGCCTGTCGTCAGTACAGAATAAAAATCTGCTATAGTTATTGTTATTTACACCAGGTAAAAGATCCTTAAGGTTTCTTGTAGCAGAACCCTCCCTCAGCATAACATACATTCCTCTTTGTACCTTTACTAATGCCTCTTCATAAGTTGAACTTTCATGATCTGTTTTTATATGGGAGCAAAGATAGGCATTAAGCCACTTCTCATTAATACCTGGGCAGTGACCATCAATAAGCTTATTTTCAAAAGCCTCAAGCTTTTTTAGCATTTCAGTATCACCGTTTATTACTGCTGGAGAATCCATAACCTCACCAAGGCCCAGAACTTTTTCCTCATTTATATAACTTTTTAAATCCTCGGCTAAAAGTACTGCGCCAGAATCCTCAAATTTAGTGCAAGGTACGCAGGAAGGAAGCATAAAAAACAAATCCATAACACTTTTTTTACTGTTTTCCAGCATAAAATCTATGCCTTTTTTGCCTAAGGCGTTTGCAATTTCATGTGGGTCTACAACTGCTGTAGTTACTCCTTTCCTGATTAAAAGGTGAGAAAATACCTCAGGTGTTACCATTGAAGATTCTATGTGAACATGAGCATCAATAAATCCTGGTGCAGCATAAAGTCCACTGCAATCTATTTCATTAGTTCCATTATATTTGCCAATACCAACTATTTTATCACCATTAATTGCTATATCATTTTCTTCAATCGTTTGGCTAAACACATTTACTATTTTTACATTTTTTAGTACTAAAGGCGCAGCCATATTACCTGCAGCTATTGCAATATCATTTTTTAAATTAAGCATTACTCTATCCCCCCAAATAAGATTGTATACTTCCCCTATTATAAATATTTTCTCTATTATATCATAATATTTTAACTATGCCATATAATTATCCTTAATATAAAGTTTCTTATTTAATTTATGCTTGAGCAAATATTTTTTATTACCATTATAAAAATAAGGCTAGGAAAATATTATTCCACAGCCTTACCAATTTCTTCTTCTTCAATTTTAATAATATTATCCCAATTAATACACATATGAAAAAGACTCACAACATCTTGTTCATTATAGGATAGTATTTTTTCTTTCTTTTCTTTTGGCATTCTATTCATATAATCATCATCTTTTATAATTTTGCAAATAGTCTTTGCTAAATTAGAACCGCTAATTAGCTCACTATCTCTATTTATACCAAATTCCTTTTCAAGATTCTTAAGACCTATAGAACTTTTTTTAATTTTTTCATATTCTTTTTGCAGATCTATTCCAATATATTTTTCCTGTAAATCAATATTAATTTTATTTTGTTTAAACAGATAATTTATCATAGTGTAATCATTATTACCTGAAAAAGTAATTAAATATTTTTTGTTGTAAATTTCCTGCATAGCATTAAAATATTTTTCTGCCAGCAGTAATATTTCCTTTGCTTCTTTTTTATTTTCAATCATATATTGAGTTACAATTAGAGTTTTATCATCTTCATTATAAAAGGCACAGCCAAAAACACCTATACAAATTGGTTTCTTATAAACATAATGTTCTAAGTCAAAAAATAACGCATCTTTATAAATATCTTTATTGTTTTCATATGCTAAAGAAAATTCATCACTGAATTTAGAAGCTTCAATTACTTTTTTTCTAGTTATCACTAATATCACTCTTTCTTAACAAATGTGAATCATATCTGATGTTAATCTGTATACTACATCTTTTCTTTCTACTGCAATTAATGCCTTTTTACTAATTTCTTCTGAATCCTGAACCTTCTTTATTAGCTCTCTAGTTGGATTAACACAAACAGGATAAGCTACCATTTCAAACATGGAAAAATCACCTGAGGTATCCCCATAAGCAAAACTTTGACTTAAATCTAAATTGTATTTCTCTGTAAAGTAATTAATGGACTCTTTTTTACTTTTACTATCCCACATTGGAATTACACTACCAGTATATTTATCTTCACTATCCATTTCATATACTGCACCCTTAAAGTCATCAAAGCCGTGCTTTAGTGCCATTTCTTTCACTAGTTCTATTGGGCTTCCTGAGATTGTGATTAAAATATGTCCCTGCTGCTTATGCCATTTAATTCTGTCTCTAGTAAAAGTATATACTCTATCTCCCTTTTGGCTTACAACTTTTTTAGCTATAAATTCCACCTGAGACTTATGAAGTCCTTTAATTGCTTCTATATAAATATCAGCCATTTTAAGAAGGTAATTATCATAGTTTCCCTGTCTCTTATCCCATCTTTGATATTCTGGTCTAACCTCATTTACCCATCTTTCTGGGCCAATTATTTCATACTTAACTAATTTCTTAAAGATTTCTGCTATAAGTCCTTCTCTATAAAGTGTGCCGTCAATATCAAAAAATGCTCCAACATTTTTATCCATACCTTCCTCCACCTAAACCTTTATTATTATAATATTACATTTACAATTATAATGCTATATTTTTATAAAAAGAATAGACACTTAAAATAAATCAGAAGTGTCATCTGGCTTATTTTAGGTGCCTAAGCTCTATTATTTATATTAGAAAGCTGGAATTATGCTGCCTTTATATTTATCTTCAATAAATTTTTTAACTTCAGGAGAATTTAAAGCCTCAGAAAGTGCTTTGATGTATGGTTTATCTTTGTCTTGCTTTCTCACTGCTAAAACATTTGCATAAGGTGAACTTTTATCTTCTAATACTAAAGCATCCTTAGTTGGATTCAGCTTTGCTTCTAATGCATAATTTGTATTAATAACTGCAGCATCTACATCATCTAAAGTTCTTGGCAGCTGAGCAGCTTCAAGTTCTTTAATTTTATACTTATTAGGATTCTCTGTAATATCTATTGCAGTAACTAGGTCGCCGCTCTTTAATTTAAAAAGGCCTGCACTTTCTAACACCCTTAAAGCTCTAGCCTCATTTGTAGGATCGTTAGGAACAGCAATTGTAGCACCTGCCTTTAAGTCCTTTATGCTTTTAACCTTCCTTGAATAAACTCCCATAGGCTCAATATGGACCTTTACAGTATAGTCAAGATTAAGTTTCTTATCTTCATTCATCTTTGTTAAATAAGGAATATGTTGAAAGAAGTTTGCATCTATTTCTCCATCATTAAGAGCTATATTTGGTTCAACATAATCTGTAAACTCTTTTATATTCAAGGTATAACCCTTTTTTTCTAATATTGGTTTTATAACTTGAAGAATTTCTTCATGAGGTACAGGAGTTGCCCCTACTGTTATTACTTTTTTATCATCCTTTGGAGCAGTTGCAGCTGCATCTTTTTTTGCATTACATCCTGCTAATCCAACTAATAAAACTGCACTTAATATTAAACTTATTGTCTTTTTCATATATAAAACCCCCTTATTAATGAATAATTTTAATGACTTAATTTTTTATAGGCATAATTTCCTAAGCTCTGCAATAACTGAACTATTATCATCAGTATTATAACAGTGTAAATCATTATGTCTGTTTTAAACCTTTGATATCCATACCTTACAGCAATATCTCCAAGACCTCCAGCTCCAATGGTTCCTGCCATTGCTGAATAGCCTATAACACTTATTACCGTAAGAGTTATACCTAGCACAATTGAAGGTAGAGCCTCCTTCAGCATCACCTTAAAAATTATTTGTGAAGTACTTGCTCCAAAAGCTTTTGCTGCTTCTATTATTCCAGAATCCACTTCCTTAAATGCCGATTCTATAACTCTAGCTGCAAATGGAGCGGCTCCAACAGTAAGCGGTACAATGGCTGCATTTTTACCAATAGTGGTACCAACTACAAACTTAGTAAAAGGAAAAATAGCTATCATAAGTATTATAAAAGGAAAAGATCGTAATAGATTGATTATAAAATCTAATACCTTATTGATTATGGTGTTAGGCCTTAAGCCTTTTTCATCAGTTATGACAATAATTATGGCGGGAAAGAAGCCAATAATAACAGCAAAAACAGTTGATAAAATAACCATATATAAAGTGTCCCATACCCCAGGCAGCAGTATTTGTAAAAATAAATCACTAATGTTCATTGTAAACAACCTCCCAGCTTATTCCTTTCTTTTCTAGAAATTTTAAAATCTTCTCTTTGTCTTGCTCATGTACATTAACTACTAGGCTTCCCAGCACGTTCTCTCTAAATTTTTCTAATTTGCCCCAAACAATTGAAAAATCAATATCTAGCTCTCTTGCCATAGAAGTTATAATACTTTGCTGACTCAAATCTTTAGGAAAGAAAATTTTTATATTAACACCTTCTGCTGGAAGTATTTCTTCTTCTCCCATTAAATCCTTTAGTTCCTTAGTTGGCCTTAAAAATAATTCCTCCACACCGCCTATTCCCTTTATTTCACCTCCTTCCATAAGTGCAACCTTTTCACATACCTCTTTAATTACTTCCATTTGATGAGTAACTATAACTATTGTTATATTAAGCTTTTTATTTATATCTCTTAAAAGCTCAAGAATGGATTTTGTTGTCCTTGGATCTAGCGCTGAAGTAGCTTCATCGCATAAAAGTATTTTAGGCTGCAGTGCTAATGCCCTGGCAATAGCAACCCTTTGCTTTTGACCTCCACTTAATTCCTTTGGATAGCTAAATGCTTTTTCTTCTATACCCACCATTTTCAATAATTCATTTACTCTTTTTTTTATATCCTCTTTTTTGTATCCCCACATTTGAAGTGGTAGTGCTATGTTTTCATAAACATTTCTTCTATTTAAAAGATTAAAGTTTTGAAAAATCATTCCTAATTCTTTTCTAAATATTCTAAGCTTTTTAACAGATAATTTTCCTACTTCTTTATCCATTATGTTAATGCTGCCAGAATCATATTTTTCTAGACCATTTAAACATCTTAGTAGTGTTGATTTACCTGCACCACTGTGGCCAACTATACCGAATATATCACCTTCTTCAATTTTTAAACTAATGTTATTAAGAACTTTAACCTTTGAAAAGCTCTTTGAAACTTCACTTATCTCTATCATACGACTCTCCTATCCCTATAATTAATAAATAATCTCAGTAGTTATTGATTATTATTCTAAACTGATATAAAAAAATAAAACCCGAGGAAACCTCGGGTTTTAATAAACCTGTCTGTTTCGCTCATCTATCAGTATTCAAAAGAATACTGCAGGAATTGGCACCATTGTATTATAAATAATACCGGTTGCCGGGCTTCATAGGGCCAGTCCCTCCACCTCTCTAGATAAGTCCATATTAAGTTTTTCCACTTTAGCAATTTAACATTTTACAATGTCAAATCATTCATTTATTGTTTATATTATAGTACCTTTAAAATTGAAAGTCAATAGCCATTTGCAACTTTTAAAAATAATTTATGCAGTTTTTATATTTCTATTAATTTTTGCCTCAAATTGCTTTGTATCATCTTTATCCATAGCTTCTACACCGGAGAGTCTATAAGAGATGCCTAACTTTTCATACTTCGTTACACCTAGTGTATGGTACGGCAGCAATTCTACTTTTTCTACATTATTAATTTCTTTAATGATTTCCTGCAATTTTTTCATATGTTCCTCAGAATCAGTAATGCCTGGCACAACTACATGTCTAATCCATATCTTAACATCAGTCTTTTCTAAAGCTGCAAGAAATTGATTAAGTCCTTGCTTACTTCTTCCAGTAAGATTTTTATAGCCTATATCATCTACATGCTTTATATCAAGTAAAACTAAATCAGTGTATTTCAATATTTCTTCATATTCTCCAAAGCCATAACCAGCTGTATCTAAGGTGGTATGAATATTATTTTCCTTGCAGAGCTTTAGCATTTCTAGTAAAAATTCAGGCTGAAGAAGAGGATCTCCTCCTGAAAAGGTAACTCCACCACCAGATCTTTCAAAGTAAGGCTTATAGCGAAGTATCTTTTTCATTAGTTCTTCTGGTGTCATTTCAGTTCCACCATCTCTTGCCCATGTGTCAGGATTATGGCAATAAGCGCATCTAAGCTTACAGCCTTGTAGAAAAACTACAGTTCTAACTCCAGGACCATCCACCAAACCCATACTTTCTATTGAGTGTACTCTACCTTTAATCATGGAATCCCCTCCTTCAAATTTTTACAAAGTATAATTTACTTACATTTTTTCATGGAATGTTCTGCTTATAACTTCCTTTTGCTGAGCTTTTGTTAATCTATTAAAGTTAACTGCGTATCCAGAAACTCTTATTGTTAATGTTGGATACTTTTCTGGGTGTTCCATTGCATCCATTAATGTTTCTCTATTTAATACATTTACGTTTAAGTGGTGAGCATTTTGTCCAAAGTATCCGTCCATAACTGCTACTAGGTTATTGATTCTGGATTCTGAATCCTTTCCTAATGCGTCTGGAAGTATAGAGAAGGTATTGGATACCCCGTCCTGGCAGCATGAATATGGAACCTTAGCTACTGAATTAAGTGATGCAAGAGCTCCTTCTAAATCTCTGCCATGCATTGGGTTAGCTCCTGGTGCAAATGCTTCTCCGGCTTTTCTTCCATCAGGTGTGGAACCTGTCTTCTTACCGTAAACAACGTTTGAAGTTATAGTTAAAACTGATAATGTATGCTGAGCATCTCTATAAAGCGGGTGTTTCTTAAGTTCATTTGAGAATCTTTCAGCTAATGCTACAGCAATACTATCAACTCTGTCATCGTCATTTCCGTATTTAGGGAATTCTCCTTCAACTTCAAAGTCAACAGTTATTCCATTTTCTCTAATAGGCTTAACTTTTGCGTATTTTATAGCACTTAAGGAATCTGCTGCAACTGAGAATCCTGCTATACCAAATGCCATTAGTCTTCCAACCTTTGTATCATGTAATGCCATTTGTGATGCTTCATAAGCATATTTATCATGCATGAAGTGAATTATATTCATTGCATCAACGTAAACTTTGCTTACATATTCTAATACTTTGAAGTAGTTAGCTAATACCTTATCATAATCTAATACTTCATCTGTTATTGGTTCAATTCCTGGAACAACAACAATACCTTTCTTTTCATCTACTCCACCATTGATTGCTAGAAGTAATGATTTAGCTAGGTTGCATCTCGCTCCGAAGAATTGCATCTGCTTTCCAACTTTCATTGCAGATACACAGCAAGCAATTGCATAGTCATCTCCATAGATAGGTCTCATAACGTCATCATTTTCATATTGAATTGAGTCAGTTAATATAGACATATCAGCACAGAATTTCTTAAAGTTCTCTGGTAAGTTTTGTGACCAAAGTACTGTCATGTTTGGTTCAGGAGCTGTTCCTAGGTTGATTAGTGTGTGTAAATATCTGTATGAGTTCTTAGTTACTAATGGTCTTCCATCTTCACCAACACCACCGATTGATTCAGTAACCCAAGTAGGATCTCCAGCAAATAGATCGTTGTATTCTGGTGTTCTTAAATGTCTAGCAAGTCTTAATTTGATTATAAATTGATCAATAATTTCTTGTGCTTCTGCTTCAGTTATTAAACCTGCTTGTAAATCTCTATCAATGTATATATCTAAGAATGTACTTGTTCTTCCAAGTGACATTGCAGCACCGTTATTTTCTTTTATTGCTGCAAGATATCCAAAGTATACTGCTTGTACTGCTTCCTTTGCATTAGTAGCTGGCTGTGATATATCAACTCCATAAGAAGCTGCCATGTTCTTTATTTTTCCTAAGGCTCTTATTTGCTCATTAAGTTCTTCTCTTAATCTTACTAATTCATCAAGCATATCGCCTTTAAGATTCTTTAGATCTTTTTTCTTTTCTTCAATTAAGAAATCCATACCATATAGAGCTATTCTTCTATAGTCGCCTATTATTCTTCCTCTACCATAAGCATCTGGAAGACCAGTAAGAACAGCAGCTGATCTGGCAGCTCTTATTTCTTCTGTATAAGCATCAAATACTCCTTGATTATGAGTCTTTCTATATTTTGTAAATATTTCGTGCATTTCATTACTAATCTTGTATCCATAGGATTCAAGGGATTGTTCTGCCATTCTAATTCCGCCCCATGGATTTGTAATTCTCTTTAAAGGAGCATCTGTTTGCAGTCCAACTATAACTTCATTTTCTCTATCAATATATCCTGGTGCAAAGGCATCTATACCTGATACATTTTCAGTATCAACATCTAGGATTCCTTTTTTTGTTTCTTCTAATATAAGTTTGCTGCATTCATCCCAAATCTTCTTTGTTTTATCTGTAATTCCAGCCAAGAAATTTTTATCACCATCATAAACTGTATAATTTTGTTGAATGAAATTTCTGACATCTATTTCATTCATCCAATTTCCTTCAATAAAACCTTCCCATTGTTTAAACATAAACTTCACTCCTTACTTTCTCTTTTTACATTCACTATTATATAGTATATTTCTATCTGTATCAATAGTAAATTTATCTGTTTTTAAGCCATTTTTTCTATTTAAACTATAACAGTTTAATTTTCTGTATCATTCTCTTCGTTTTTCTATGCTAATTGATAATAATTACTTATTAATTTTATTTATGACATACCAAATTAAATTAAATTCACAGTTTAGTTTAAATCTTGTAAATTTTTAAACAATTATAATATTATTTATAGTTTTAAAAATCCAACTTCTGCAAAACAATACTTTTTAATTGACTAATCGAACAAAACTATTGACAGTAATAATACAGCATGTTATTATTTATTTGAGAATGATTTTCAGTATGAGGTGGTAATAATGAGCATTTACGATTTAAGACCTGGCGAGAAAGCTTATGTAAGCAATATTATTGGTGACGAGAAACTAGCAAAAAGATTACTTGCATTAGGAGCAATTGAAGGGACTGAAGTATTAGTAAAGGCTGCAGCTCCTCTAGGGGATCCCATATTAATAAATTTCAGAGGGTTTGACTTAGCTATTAGAAAAAAGGATGCAAGAAACATTGTAATAACTAGCATAAAATAAAGGAGGCTGACCTATGAAAATTGCTGCATTACTCGGAAACCCAAATGTAGGTAAAACCACTCTATTTAATTTTCTAACTGGTTCAAATCAACATGTAGGAAATTGGGCTGGTGTTACAGTAGAAAAGAAAGAGGGTTATTTAGAGAAGGACATTAAGATTGTAGACTTACCCGGAATATACGCAATGGACACCTACTCAAATGAAGAAAAGGTTTCTAAGGAATTTTTGCAAAATGGAAATGTAGATTTAATCATAAACATAGTTGATGCCTCTAGTTTAAATAGAAACTTATATCTTACAATGCAGCTTAAAGAATTTAACATACCTATTGTTTTAGTATTAAATATGCTTGATGCTGCTGAAGCTAAAGGAATTGATATTGATTTTGATAAACTTGCAAAAGGACTCGGTGTTACAATTATACCAATTATAGCTTCTAAAGGAAAAGGCATAAATAAGTTGAAGGAACTTCTAAAAAGTTCTGATTTTTTAAGTCTTCCTATTGATAATAATTATCAATTTCAAAACGAAAAAGAAACCTATACTTATATAGAAAATGTATTAAGGGACTGTATTAGATATAGGAAAAGTGGAGAGCTTACTACAACTGAAAAAATCGATAAAGTATTAATAAATAAATATTTAGCTTATCCTATTTTAGCAATTATTTTATTTTTTATATTTCAAGTTACATTTACTTGGGCTGGAAAGCCTCTAGCTGATTTTTTGCAAACCTTATTAAATAACTATTTTGTTCCAGCAGTGGAAACTCTCTTAAAGGGCAGCAGCGGCTGGTTTAAATCATTAATTATTGATGGAATAATAGGCGGTGTAGGTTCAGTAATAGTGTTTCTGCCTGTTATTATGATACTATTCTTTTGTATTTCCTTTTTAGAAGACAGCGGTTACATGGCAAGAGTAGCTTTTATTATGGATAGAATAATAAGAAAAATGGGGCTTTCAGGCAAGGCATTTATACCTCTCATTATAGGCTTTGGTTGTTCCGTGCCAGGAGTTATGTCTGCTAGAACACTTGAAAGCGAAAAAGATAGAAAGCTAGCAGCACTACTTGTACCGCTAATGTCTTGTAACGCAAGATTGCCAGTTTACTTGGTTTTTGCTGCAGCCTTCTTTAAAGGTCGTGAATCCCTGGTGGTTGCATCTCTTTATGCGCTAGGGGTCATAATAGCCTTTATAATAGGTATATTATTTAAAAATACTATCTTCAAAAAAGATGATGAGCCATTTATTATAGAGCTTCCTGAATACAAGCTTCCCGAAGCAAAAGGCTTAATAATGCATACATGGGAAAAAGGTAAAGGCTTCTTAAAGAAAGCCGGAACAATTATTTTTTCCATATCTATTATTGTATGGCTTTTGTCCAATTTTAATTTTAATGGATTTACAGATATCAACAATAGCTTCTTATCTTATATAGGTAAGGCCGTAAGTCCTCTATTTATACCTTTAGGCTTTGCCTCATGGCAAAATTCCGTGGCATTAATTGCAGGTATTATGGCAAAAGAAGTTGTTGTAGGTACCATGGGTGTAATATATGGTAATAACTTATCTTCAGTTCTACCAACTGTGTTTACACCACTTTCAGCTTACAGCTTCTTAGTTTTTGTTTTACTTTATACACCATGTATATCTTTAATTGCAACTATGAAAAAGGAATACGGCGGTAAAATGGCAGCATTTTCTGTAACTTACCAGCTGGTATTAGCTTGGATAGTATCTTTTCTTGTTTATAATCTCGGGAATATTATTGTTAAATTAATATAATTTGATTTAATAAATTCGAGTAAGAAGCAAAAATATAAATTGCTAAAGAAATAATATAAAGGGAGTGTGATCTTATGACAGTTGAAATAATTTTTACAGTACTAATAATAGCTATTGCAGTTTCCATTTTCTATAAAAACTTAAAAAAGAGCACCTCAGGAGAATGTAACTGCGGCAGCTGTTCAAAGAGCTGTCCAAAATATATGATGCATAAAGAAAAAAAGTAGGATTCCCTACTTTTTTTCTTTTAATAGCTGCTGCTTACCATATTGCTTATTTCACTGCTATTTATATTACCTTTTAAAATGGCATCTATTATTTTAGAAGCTGCTTTTTTTGACACTCTTTCTACTTCAAAAGATACTTCAATATTATTCTTTTTAATCAAGCTTTTTAAAAACTTTAGCTGTTTCTCAGTTATGCTGTCTTCTCTAATTATAGAGCTGCTATTTTCAACTTTATAAATAATTTTAAAGATTAAAGGTAAATTTAATACATCTTCATAATTGTGCAGCATTATAATATCTTTTAACTCGTCTTCTTTAGTTTCTAAATATTTATAATATAGTTCAACACTCATTCCGCCATCTATTTGATCTTCCCTGTTAACCCCTAAATATTTTTCAACCGTTTTAAGGTTGCACCTTTCCATACCTAATTGTTTATAATAAGGTCTAATTATTCTATATAAGTCTATATGTTCAATTGGAAGACTGCAGTGAATATTATTTTTTTCCATTCTCTTAGCTATGAAGGGCTCATCAAAAGCGACCCCATTATAGGAACACCATCTATTAAACTTAACTATATCCTTAGCGAAGGCATATAAAATTTCTACTTCATCAATAAGTTCTTCAGCGAAATATTGTTTAATACTAAATTGACCTTTTTCATTATAATATCCTAATGATATAAGTATTATATAGTCCTTATCCTTTTCAAAACCTGTTGTTTCAATATCAAAATATGCAATATTATGCATATTATATTTTTCAATGATATCTGCTTCAATTTTTATTTTATCTGTGTACTCTCTAATATACATTACTTCCTCCAATTACTTTCTTAAGCTACAAAAAGATTATATACTAAAATAGTACTTTTTTAAATAGGAAACTCCATAGAGTTATTAGTTTTACTCTATGGAGCTTATATTACATCTTTTCTACTACATCAAGTCCGATTAACCATAAACCGTTTTTAATTACTTGGCAGGTAGCTTCAACTAAATTTAATCTTGCTTTCTTAAGTCCGGCATCCTCTGCATTTAAAATGCTGTGAGAATTATAAAATTTATTAAAGGCTTTTGCAATTTCAATAACATGTCTTGTTATAATTGATGGCTCAAGTTTATCAATTGCGAGTAGAATAGCATCCTGGAATCTTGATATCTCCTTAGCTAATTCAAATTCTTCAGCAGAAGTCATTTTACTGTAGTCTGCCTCAGCAGTAATATCTACAGCTTTTCTCATAATACTCCTGCCCCTAGCATAGGTATATTGTACATAAGGACCAGTTTCACCTTCGAAGTTAAGCATTTCCTTCCAATCAAATATGATGTCCTTCTCCTTGTTGTTCTTTAAATAGGTAAATATGATAGAACCTATACCTATTTTCTTGGCAACTTCTTCTTTGTTTTCTAAATTTGGATTTTTCTCATTTATAACCTCAAGGGCCTTTACAACTGACTCATTAAGTAATTCTTCTAAGTATATTGCATTTCCGCTTCTAGTAGAAAATTTACCTTCTGAGAACTTTACAAGTCCGAAGCCAACATGTTTACAATCATCTGCCCAATCATGTCCCATTAACTTAATAGTTGTAAACACCTGCTTAAAATGCAGGGCCTGTGAGTTTCCTACTACATAGATATTTTTATAAAAGTCATAGGTTTTCTTCCTGTACATGGCTGCAGCTAAATCTCTAGTAGCATATATAGTAGCTCCATCAGATTTTTTAATAATACAAGGCGGCATGTTGTACTTATCCAGCATTACTACCTTGGCACCATTGCTTTCTACTAATAAGCCCTTTTCCTGCAACTCATCTACAACAGCATCCATTTTGTCACTGTAAAAGCTTTCACCAGCATAGGAGTCAAAATGAACATTTAGCATTTCATATACTCTATTAAATTCTTTTAAACTAAGCTCTTTAAATTCATTCCATAAAGTAACTTCTTCTACGCAGCCATCTTCAAGATTTTTAAAATGCTTTCTAGCTACATCTTCTAGAGAAGGATCCTTTTCAGCTTCCTCATAGAACTTAACATAAAGTCTTTCTAGTTCACGAATAGCATTAGTATGAAGTGCTTCTTCATCTACCCATCTATGATAAGCTGTTATTAGCCTTCCATATTGAGTTCCCCAATCTCCTAGATGATTTATTCCAATGGAATTATAGCCTTCAAAATTCAGAATTCTATATAAGGAATTTCCTATAACAGTAGTACTAAGGTGACCTATATGAAAATTCTTTGCTATATTAGGAGAAGAATATTCAACAATTACATTTTTTCCTTCCCCAATTTTTGAAGAGCCGTAATCTTCATTTTCTTTAAGCGCCTCTCCAATTGTTTGCTTTACAAAGGCAGCTTTATCCATAAAGAAATTTAAGTAAGGTCCCTGGCTCTCTATCTTTTCAAAACCATCTTTGTCTATCTTATTTTTAAGTTCCTCTGCAATCATATGAGGAGCTTTTCTCATAGTTTTTGAAAGCTGAAAACATGGAAAAGCATAATCCCCCATTTCAGGTCTTGGAGGAAGCTCTATTAATTTTTCTATTGTACTTAGGTCTAAATCAACCTGCTCTTTTATTTTCTCTGCTACTAATTTTTTGTAGTCCATAAAATCCTCTCCATTCTTATTTTTGTATGTAAAAAAACCCGTCTCTAAAAATATAGAGACGGGTATGACATTTCCGTGGTACCACTCTAGTTGATATAAATAACTTATATCCACTCGAAATCTTAACGCAATTAGCGGCTTGCCCTACACATAAATTAAACTTCAGGCAGCTTCTTAGAGGCTCTCTTCCTTTTTCATATTCTGCAAAGCTTCCACCAATGCCCTGCTCTCTTTAAGAAATCTAAAAAAGTACTTTTCTCATCATAGAATTTAATTATAAATATTTACACTACATTATACTATTTTAATTTATTGCTGTCAATATACATTTCTCAATCTCCTATAAAAAACCTTTAATTGATATTATTTTCCGAAACGATTCTTTTCCATTTAAAATTTTGATTTGATTGATTTTTGCAATTATTCATATTGACACTTGCATTTTTCTCTGATAGTATAAAGTCTATGGATAATCTATTCCTTATTTTGAAAGGGGCTGTTTAAAATGAAAAAAAACTTATCAATGGTTATTTTATCAATAGTTACGCTATCCTTACTAGGTGGTTGTGGACAGGCTACCTCTACTGTAAATAGTAATTCCACAAAGACTGCCAAAAAGTATATTATCGCCACCGATGCAACTTATGCACCCTTTGAATTTCAGAAAGATGGAAAATACACAGGTATAGATATTGATTTGTTGGCTGCTATTTCCAAATTAGAAGGTTTTAATTACGAATTATCTGCAATGGATTTTAAGGGTATCATACCCGCTCTTCAAGCAAATCAAATAGATGGGGCTATTGCAGGAATGAGTATTACTGAGGAAAGGAAAAAAGCTTTAGATTTTTCGGATGCATATTTTGAATCTGGATTATCGGCTGTTATAAAAGCAGGAAATTCTCAAATAAAAACCCTGGAGGATTTAAAAGGAAAAACCTTCTCTGTAAAAAAAGGTACCGCAGGTGCAAAATATGCTGAAGATAATACAAATAAGTTTAGTGCTGTTATAAAATATTTTAATGATACTCCTTCTATGTTTCAAGAAGTTAAAAATGGCAATGCAGATGTATGTTTTGAGGATTACCCTGTGGTTGCTTATATGATTTCCTCTGATCCAAATTCAGGTTTAGCTCTATTAGAGAAAGTAACAAAAAGTGATTATGGCTTTGCAGTAAAGAAAGGTGAAAATAAAGAATTATTATCAAAGTTTAATGATGGTCTAAAAAAGCTTAAAGCAAGCGGTGAATACGATAAAATTGTGGCTAAGTATATTAAAAAATAATTTCATGGGTTTTAAGGAGCTGATACAACTTGGATTTAATATTACTTTTAAAAGATAGTCTACCCAGTTTATTTTCAGGCTTAGCAGTAACATTAAAGATTACTGCCACATCAATTTGTTTAGCAACTACATTAGGTTTATTATTTGGTCTTATGTCAATTAGTACCTCTAAAATATTAAGACTTATTGCAACTATTTATATTGATATAATAAGGGGTACTCCCCTTATTGTTCAAGCCTTCTTTATATATTTTGGCCTTCCAAGCGCCTTTGCCTTAAAAATGTCTGCTATTACTGCCGGAATTGTTACCATCGGAGCAAATGCAGGAGCATATATGTCAGAAATTTTTAGAGGAGGAATATTAGCTGTAGATAAAGGTCAGTTTGAAGCCTCCAGAAGCCTTGGTTTATCCTACAGGCAGGCTATGCAAAAGGTTATTCTTCCACAGGCTATAAGAAATATGATACCAGCAATCATAAATCAATTTATAATCTCTTTAAAAGATACCTCTCTTTTAACTGTAATTGGAATAAGAGAACTAACTCAAAGCGGTGAAATTATAGTTGCCTCTACCTATAAGGCCTTTCAAATTTGGACAATAGTTGGTGCCTTTTATCTCATTATTATTACAATAATAAGTTATACTTCAAGATATATAGAAAGGAAGGTTAGAATATGAGTATTATTGAAGTTAAAGATGTAAAGAAAAATTTTGCTGGAGTAGAAGTTTTAAAAGGTATTAATTTTCATGTTGAACAAAGCGAAGTACTATGTTTAATAGGCCCATCTGGTTCAGGAAAAAGCACTATGCTTAGATGCTTAAACAGATTGGAAGAACTTGATGGTGGAAATGTTATAGTTAAGAATCAGGATTTATATGATAAGAAGCTAAATGCAAATAAGTTAAGAGAAAAATTAGGCATGGTATTTCAAGCCTTTAATTTATTTCCCCATCTTACCGTTTTAGAAAATATTACTCTTGCCCCTATTACTTTAAGAAAATTCAACAAAAAAACCGCTGAAGAAAAGGCACTTAAGCTATTAGAAAAAGTAGGTTTAAAGGATAAAGCTAAGGAATTCCCAAATAAATTATCAGGAGGGCAAAAGCAAAGGGTAGCTATAGCTAGGGCTTTAGCAATGGAACCCCAAATTATGTTATTTGATGAACCTACCTCAGCTTTAGACCCTGAGATGGTTGGTGAAGTACTGCAAGTTATGAAGGATTTAGCTGCTGAAGGCATGACTATGGTTGTTGTTACCCATGAAATTGGCTTTGCAAAAGAAGTTAGTGATAGGGTAATTTTTATGGATGACGGTTATATAGTAGAAGAAGGAAAACCAATAGAAATATTTAATTCACCTAAAAGTGAAAGAACAAGAGACTTTTTAAGTAAGGTTCTTTAACCAAACTTAAAGTCTCTTATTTACTTGTTTTAAATTTGCTTTATATTATAATATTCGTAACCAACATTTAAAAGTTTATTTATGCGCACTCTTTAAAATATTAAGTACTTCCATTAAGCGCATCCCTAAGCCCATTCTCATCATTTATAGGTATACCGCAGGTAAAATTCTGACAGATATATACTGTTGATTTATTTCCAAGCATTTGTTTATCATTTAAGGATTTAAATTTTTCTAATGTGTTTTCATTTTTATTATTTAATATTAATGTAGATAAAGGTAAATATTTTTCATTAATAATTTCCATATACTTTTGCGTATCAGGGTCTTTTTTATCTCCAGCTATAACAATTTCCTTTGTATCTTTAAAGTTAAAGATACAAGCTATTAGAGCTAATGAATAGTTGCTTGGATTATTCGAGATAGTTCCTGCAAAAGTGTCAAATACCTTTTGTGCTTCTTCTTCTAATGTGCTGTCCCCAGTAATTCTTGCTAGCCTTATAAGATTATAAGCTGCTGCAGAATTTCCAGATGGTAGTGCACCATCATATATTTCCTTTGGTCTTATAATTAATTCCTCTGAATCAGCTCCGTATAAGTAGAATCCACCCTTCTCATCAGAAAATAGTATTAACATTTCACTATTGAGCTCTAGTGCCTTACTTAAATATTCAGTTTCAAATGTACTTTCATATAGCTCAATTAGTCCCCAAATCAAAAATGCATAATCCTCTAAATACCCTAGATGTGCTGCCTCTCCATCTCTATATCTAGCCAGAAGCCGACTATCTTCTCTTACTAAATTTTTAAATATAAATTTAACTGCACTTCTGGCAGCATCAATATAGTTATTATTTTTTAAAACCCTGCCTCCATATGAAAGTGCAGCAATCATTAGTCCATTCCAGGAAGTAAGAATTTTATCATCTTTATGGGGATGAATCCTCTTTTCTCTTTCTTCAAACAATTTGGCTCTTAGATTTTCAAGTTTACTTTTTAATATTTTATCATCTTCAATTTCATGTAAATCCATTGAAATCAAATTAGGTATGTTTTTCTTTTCAAAATTGCCATCTAAGGTAATATCATAATACTTGCAAAAAAGACTTCCATCCTCGTCCCCTAAAATATTAATTACTTCTTTATAATCCCACAGATAAAACTTCCCTTCAATGCCCTCTGAATCTGCATCCTCTGCAGAAAAAAATCCACCTTCAGGTGAAGTCATATCTCTTAATATATAGGTAAATATTTTATCTGCTGCTTCTTTATAAAATTCCTTTTTTGTAGCATGAAAAGCCTCTGTATAACCCAAAGCAAGAAGCGCATTATCATAAAGCATCTTTTCAAAATGTGGTACTAGCCATTTTCTGTCAACTGAGTATCTTGAAAAGCCAAAGCCAATATGGTCAAATATGCCACCCTTATACATACTTTCTAAGGTTTTCTCAACTATTTCTAGTGACTCTTTATCACTAAAGCTGTAGTTGTATCTAAGTAAAAATAAAAGATTATGAGGAATCGGAAACTTTGGTGAATTTCCAAAACCACCAAATGTAGGATCAAAATTATTTCTTTGCTCTTTATAGCCCTTCTTTAGGGTATCTTCGCTAAGCTTTTCTTTATTACTTATATATTCTGATTTAGAAACAGCATCAACTATAGTTTTACTGGAGTTAATTAAATCCTCTTTTCTAGTTCTCCACGCCTCTTCTACAGAATATAATACATCCATAAGTCCTGGGCGTCCGTACTTACTTATTTTAGGAAAGTATGTACCAGCATAAAAAGGTTTTTTATCTGAAGTCATAAGAATTGTCATAGGCCAGCCGCCGCTTCCAGTTAAAGCCTGACATACTGACATATATATACTGTCGATGTCAGGTCTTTCTTCCTTATCTACTTTTATTGAAATAAAATATTTGTTCAGAACTTCTGCAACTTCATCATCCTCAAAGGATTCCCTTTCCATTACGTGGCACCAATGACAAGTAGAATAACCTATGGAAAGAAATATTGGTTTATCTTCTGAAACCGCCCTAGAAAACGCTTCTGCTCCCCATGGATACCAATCTACTGGGTTATGGGCATGTTGAAGTAAGTATGGTGATTTCTCATTAATCAATTTATTTGTTGTTTTATGTTTATTTTCAGTTACCAACTTATCACATCCTCTTAATAGATTTCCTTATAGTTTGTGATTAAAAAATAACTTTAATACAAAAGTAATGTAGCAAAAAGAACCAGCTTGCTTGTCATTCTAAACATATATGGCAATAGGTATAACAATAAGCCCTGGTCCATTTACCTTCGTAGTAAATTCATCTGGCACCAATATCCCATTAATATTCAGTACCTCTAAGTAAGGGGCTAAAGATTCCAGGAATCTATTATAGTAATCGCTTGTAGCCGTTTTTCTTAGTAAATCAAAATAATTATTTTCATCTACAATTCTTGAAACCTTTCCCAGAACCCTTAATTCTGAATGTGCTAAATCATATACGTAAGCATTTTTATTTGAAAAATCATTTAAATCTACAGTTAATACTATATTAGAAGAATTTGTATTAAGAACTATATCTTCTATCATGCCACGATTCCTAACATCTCTACTTTCTTCAAATCCGCCAAACATTAATGCTGTCAAGTCCAATACCAAATCTTGATTTACATAAATTGGTATACCATTAACCATACATTACTCCTTTTAATTGCTATAATACATAGTATTAACAGCATAGTGCTGAGGTTAACTAAATTTCCTTTTTAAAACTAGAAGCTGGGTTCATGTCTGAACCCAGCTTCTTTTCAGTAAAGGCTTTATTAAAGATTTTTATGCACGACTAGAGCTGAATGCCTTTTATTTATTACATCACCAGATTGTATACATTGATCTTCCCAAGCTCTATACCTTCTACCCTGACATCTACCAGCGCCTTAAAGGTATCAAGAGATGTGATTACCTGAATATTTCTCTCTACCGCTGCTCTTCTTATATGAAAGCCGTCCCGTGTGGAGTCATTTACCTTCGTGGGGGTGTTTACTACCAGATCAACTTCCCTATTCTTTATTACATCCATTATATTAGGATGCTCCTCTCTGAGCTTTCTTACCTCATTAGCTTCTATGCCATTATCATTTAAAAACCTTGAAGTATTTTTTGTTGCCAAAAATTTATATCCTGCATCATATATCTTCCTAGCAATTGGCAAAAACTCTTCCTTATCATGGTCATTTATGGTTGCCAGTATGACCCCTTTCTTATTATCAATGCACATGCCTGCTGCGGCAAAACCCTTGTACAACGACTCCTCCAGGGTTTTCCCGACTCCCAGCACCTCGCCTGTGGAGCGCATCTCTGGCCCTAAGGATACTTCCACATTGGGAAGTTTTTGAGTTGAGAATACCGGCACCTTTATGGAGATTAGCTCAGGTTCTTTATATATATCAATGCCATAGCCTATATTAACCAGTTTTTCGCCCAGCATAACCCTTGTTGCTATTTCAACTATTGGCACTCCGCTTACTTTGCTTATATATGGCACAGTCCGGGAAGCCCTAGGATTTACTTCTATTATATACAGCTCGTTATCATGTTCAACAAATTGTATATTTATCATTCCCTTAATTCCAATATCCAGGGCAATGGCTTTGGTATACTTCAATATTTTTGATTTTATCTCAGGGTTTATGTTTTGACTGGGGTACATGGTTATGCTGTCCCCTGAATGAATCCCTGCCCTGTCAAGATGCTCCATAATTCCAGGTATAAGCACGTTTCCCCCATCTGAAATAGCATCAACTTCGATTTCCCTTCCCATCAGGTATTTGTCAACTAGTATCGGATTCTTGCTGTCATTCTCAAAGGCATTCTCAAGATAATGCCTCAGCTCCCTTTCATCGTATGTTATCTCCATCCCCTGTCCTCCGAGTACATAGGACGGTCTTACAAGCACAGGATAACCAAGTTCGTAAGCCCCGGTTATTCCTTCCTCAATATTCCAAATAGCTTTCCCTTTTGGCCTTGGAATATTGAGTTTCTCCAGGAGGGCATCAAATTTTTCCCTGTCTTCTGCCATATCTATCTGGTCAGCGGTTGTACCCAATGTAGGTATATTCTTTGACTTCAGGAAATTTGCCAGCTTTATGGCTGTCTGACCACCAAACTGGAGGATAACCCCCTTAGGTTTCTCCTTTTCCACAACGTTTAACACATTCTCTTCGGTAAGGGGTTCAAAATACAGTTTATCAGATATGTCAAAATCGGTGCTTACTGTTTCGGGATTATTGTTGACTATTATGGTTTCTATATCCAGCCTTCTTAGTGCCTTGACACAGTGAACGGATGCATAGTCAAACTCAATTCCTTGTCCGATTCTTATGGGGCCCGAGCCTATTACAAGTACCTTTTTTCTATCAGAAACCTCAACCTCATCATAAGTTTCATATGTGGAATAATAGTATGGGGAAAATGCTTCAAACTCCCCTCCACAGGTGTCCACCATTTTATAGGAAGGCTGTACCCCCCATATATTTCTAAGATTGTATATATCATCTGGGCTGATACCAAGTAAGTCTGCTATCCCCTTATCGGAAAAGCCTTTTCTTTTTAACATGAGCAGTTTCTCCTTGCTGATATCGCCTATCTTGCTGCTACCCAGCTTTGTCTCCTCATCGACTATCCACTTAAGCTTTTCTATAAAGAATCTGTCCACCCCGGTGATTTCTGCTACCCGTTCCGTCTTATATCCTCTTCTTATTATCTCAGCCAGTGCATAAATCCTTTCATCATCGGGAGTCATAACCCTGACCTTTAACTCGTCCATACTTAATAGTTTGAACTTTTCATCCACCAGGGAATTCCTTTTAACCTCCAAGGAATGTATTGCCTTTAAAAATGCAGCCTCAAAATTGCTGCCGATCGACATTACCTCCCCTGTGGCCATCATCTTTGTACCCAGCTTCCTGTCCCCATCACGGAATTTATCAAAGGGCCACTTGGGTATTTTGACCACCACATAGTCCAGTGAAGGTTCAAAACATGCATATGTTTTTTGTGTAACTGTATTTTTTATTTCATCCAACCCATATCCCAGCGCTATTTTGGCCGCCACCTTGGCTATAGGGTAACCTGTTGCCTTAGATGCCAGTGCCGATGAACGGCTGACTCTGGGATTTATTTCTATGACAGCATATTGAAATGAATATGGATTTAGAGCAAACTGGACATTACAGCCGCCTTCTATTCCAATGGCATTTATGATGTCTATGGATGCGCTCCTAAGCATCTGGTATTCCTTGTCCGAAAGAGTTTGGCTGGGCGCCACTACTATGCTATCCCCGGTGTGTATACCTACTGGGTCGATGTTTTCCATATTACATACTGTGATACAGCTGCTATAAGCGTCCCTCATTACCTCATACTCTATTTCCTTCCAGCCCTTAACACTCTTTTCCACCAGAGCTTGAGCAATGGAGCTTAGCTGCAACCCTGAGGATAAAATCTCCTGGAGCTCATCCTCATTACCGGCTATCCCGCCACCGGTCCCTCCCAGGGTATATGCGGGCCTCACTATGACAGGGTAGCCTATTTTTTCTGCAAAAGCCTTTCCCTCTTCAATACTGGTGACTATTTCGCTTTCTATGCAGGGCTGACCAATCTTCTTCATTTCCTCTCTGAAAAGTTCCCTGTCTTCGCCTTTTTTTATGGATTCAATAGGGGTGCCTATCACTTTTATACCATATTTTTTGAGTATGCCGTTATCATAAAGCTCCACCGCCATATTGAGCCCAGTCTGGCCGCCCATGCCTGCAAGAAGGCTGTCTGGCCTTTCTTTTATAATTACCTTTTCAATAAAATCTACAGTCAAAGGTTCCATATATACCTTATTGGCAACTTCACTATCTGTCATTATGGTGGCAGGATTGCTGTTTACCAATACAACCTCTATGCCTTCTTCCCTCAGTGCCTGGCAGGCCTGGGTCCCGGAGTAATCAAATTCCGCTGCTTGTCCTATTATTATAGGGCCAGAACCTATAACCAGAACTTTTTTTATATCTTTATTAAGCGCCATATGATGTACCTCCTGCATATTCTAAAAATCTATCAAATATATAGCCGCTGTCCTTAGGACCCGGACATGCTTCAGGGTGGAACTGAACTGAGAATATAGGTAAGCTTTTATGCCTCATCCCCTCAATGGTACCGTCATTTACATTTACATGGGTTATTTTCATGTCATTAGGCAGTACATTAACATAATATCCATGGTTTTGGGATGTTATATGAACTCTGTTCTCCTCAATATCCTTGACAGGATGGTTACAGCCCCTATGTCCAAACTTGAGTTTAGCGGTCTTCCCCCCTAGTGCCAAGGCTAGCAGTTGATGCCCCAGGCATATTCCTACTATGGGCTTTTTCCCTATAAGTTTTCTTATATTTTCTATTGCTGTTGTTAAATCCTCCGGGTCTCCAGGCCCGTTGGACAAAAATATCATGTCGGGGTCTTCCATCAGAATGTCTTCATACCCAGTATCTGCCGGAAAGACTGTGACAGAACAATTTCTATTCAGGAATGAGTTTATAATGTTTTGCTTTATCCCAAAATCAATGATGGCTATGTGTTTTTCCCCGTTTCCTATAGAGTACTTTTCTTTAACAGTAACATTTTCTATGGCATCCTTATTTGAAAAAGCCTCCAGCTTATATTTAATTTCCTCAGAGGGCATATCAAAGGTTGTGATTATTCCCTTCATGGTACCGTTGTTTCTTAACACCTTGGTCAGTGCCCTTGTGTCTATTCCTTCTAGACCGGTTACCCTATTTTGCTTCAAATAGTCTTCAAGTTCCAGTTCTGATCTAAAATTGCTGGACCTTAAGCAGTTCTCCCTCACTATGAATCCCTTCACTTTTGTGAACCTGGATTCCATGTCGTCAAGATTTATCCCATAGTTTCCTATGAGAGGGTAAGTCATGGTGACTATCTGACCATAATAAGAGGGGTCAGTCAGCACTTCCTGGTACCCTGTCATTCCTGTATTGAAAACGACCTCTCCCACACTTTCTCCCATATATCCAAACATATTTCCTTCAAATGTAATTCCATTTTCTAAAACAAGTTTTGCTTTCATAAATTGTCCTTTCTGGTCTCACAGGACCAACTTAAAGTAATCTGGCTTCATTTTTTTATTGCCCTGCTTCTGGTTTACATAGGCTGCTTCTGATATCAAGTCTCCAATACCCTTGTCCATTTTTCAATTTCTGCATATTTTATATTATTTTTATCATGTATTTCCTATTAACATTTAAATTCCTCCTTTTAGACCCTCAGGCCTATCATTAAAGGTATGATTATCATGAATTATTTAAGTAATTTTATTCTGATAATAAATAATGCCTTCCTGACATCAGGAAGGCATAGGAGTACGTTAAATACCAGTATTTTCTATCCTTTCCAGTCTCGCAGGGCTGGTTTTAAAGAAATTTTCATTATAATACCATAGGCTTTTTGTAAAGTCAACCCCCATGGTGTGCTGGTAACAAATAAGGAGACTATCTTAAAATAAAAAAAACAACTGAGGTAAAAATTCAACCTCAGTCGGTATATCTATTGAGTTTATAACACATGAACACTAAACGCTGTAGTTTGTGGTGGAATGCTGTCCGTCTGAAAGATTGCATGTTCTATTCTCACAGTCTGACCTGGTCTTATATCACCTAAGGTTATTCTATTTCCCCTTCTATCCGTAATAATTGCTGATTTAGTTACCACAAAACGTGTTTGGCTATATATATCATTTTTGTTACCTGTATAAAGATATCTATTTTTAACATCAACCTCCATTACCCTGTCTACCTTAACATAATAAGGCCAATTTTTATGACTAACAATTATTCTAAATGCTTGTGACTGTGGTGGTATACTTCTTGTCATTTTTGATGAAAAATCAGCATTTACTATCATACCTACTTTCAAATTCCAAAATGGAAAGACTTGATCATATTGATCTAGAATTATTGTAGTTGGACCAACTATCAAAGTAACAATACTAGTGGAAACCATGTTAAATTGATTCATAATCCTAAATGATATTGTTACATATCCTATTCCTCTGTTATCTACGAAAATTCTTTGAATAATGGCATCTTGCACTCTGATAACATTTTGAATCCAAAAATTTGTGTTTCCTGGATTACTAATTAAATTTTCCACTTTTACCCCTCAAACTATTGTTATATTTCCTTGAAATATAATTTCAAGAAATATTTTGCTCCCTAACATCTTATGAACTCATTAAGAATTTTGTTACAGATAAGTATAACTAATTAAAGATTAATTTAAACTTTTTATTTTCTATTATTTCTTCATAATTCCTCCACAGTTTACTTATATAATTAATCATATAGAAAACAAAATTTATTATTTGGAGGTAATTTTTATGTTTTGCAGAGGTTTTGGCGGCTTTGCTGGTTACGGTCCTTATGGATATGGTGCTTCAGGCTCACTTGGAATTGGATGGTATCTTATAAATATGGGCTTTAGATTATTGATATTTATAGGAGTAATAATCCTTGCAGTAAAGCTATATAAAAGGCATCATAATTTTAATAACAACTCAATGAGAATTCTTGATGAGAAATTTGCTAAAGGCGAAATAAATGAAGAAGAGTATTTAAAAAAGAAAACCATATTATCAAAGAAAAACTAGGGTTATTGTACCCTAGTTTTTTATAAATTTATAAACTATAATAAATTTACTACTATTTATATTATTTGAGGTGAAGTATGAATAATAACATTAAAATATTAGTAGTTGATGATGAACAAAATATTTTGGATGTAGTTAAGGCCTATCTTGAAAAAGAAGGCTTTGAAGTCTTATCGGCAATGGATGGTGAAGCAGCTCTTCATATATTTAATAATGAAACTGTTCATCTTATAGTTTTAGATTTGATGCTCCCAAAGATATCTGGCGAAAAGGTATGCAGTATTATAAGATCTATATCAACCGTTCCCATTATCATGCTGACAGCAAAGGCTGAGGAGGATGATAAAATTGAAGGAATTTCTATTGGTGCTGATGATTATTTAACTAAGCCTTTTAGTGTTCGTGAACTTGTAGTAAGGGTTCGTGCCTTGCTTAGAAGATCCTACAGAGATATTTCTCCACTTGCTGATATTTTAAGCTTTAATGATGGAGATTTAGAAATTGAAATTAAAAAAATGCTTGTTAAAAAACAAGGCGAAGCTATTAGCTTAACAGCAAATGAATTTAAGGTATTAAAAATATTATTAACAAATCCAGGTCAAGTTTTTTCTAGAGAACAATTGGTAGAAAAAGCTTTTGGAACTGATTATGAAGGTTTTGATAGAACTGTGGATACATATATTAAGAATATACGCCAAAAGATCGAAGATAACCCAAAGGCGCCAAAATATATTACAACAGTTTATGGAGCAGGTTATAAATTCACATTAAACTCTTCTGGTCATAACAATTAAATAATTGTAATTCTAAGTAGAAAATATTAATAATTTTATCAAACCCAAAAAAAATTTGTGAGGTAAAAATGAAGATTTCTTTAAGAAAAAAAATTTCCTTTGGTTTTCTTATTGCCGTTTTAGGCTCAATTATATTGGCAAGCCTTATATCCAATTATACAGTTGGTAAGAAGTTTCAAACTTATCTAATAGATGAACATAATGCTAAAGTAAATAATGCTGTAAAAATTGTGGATGAATTATATACAGGTGAAGCTAATCTTTCTAAGGTTAATACTGATGAGATACAAAGATATGCCGAACTGCAGGAATTATATATAGAAGTAAAAGATTCAAATAATAATACCATTTATTCCTCAGGTAATTCTTATTTAAGGCAAAATCAGATGATGAACAATATGATGGGTTCCATGATGAGTAACTTTCCTATGGCAAATCTAGGTGAGTATACAGAAAATAAGTATCCATTGGTGTCAAATAACAAAAACATAGGAAATATTATAATTGGCTATTTTGGCACTTCATATTTAACCTCAGGTTCTGTTACATTTTTAAGCACTTTAAATCATTCCTTTTTTGTATCTGCAATTGCTGCCTTAATTTTTGGTCTCATTATTAGTATAATTATTTCAAGTCAACTTTCAAAGCCACTTGTTAAAATTACAGAAGCTGCAAACAAAATAAGACATGGTAATCTACAGGTTAGATCAGATATTAATTCAAATACTAAAGAAATAGATGAACTTTCAAATTCCATAAATTTTTTGGCAGAAACCTTAAATAGTCAGGAGATGCTTAGAAAAAGGCTAACTTCAGATATGGCTCATGAATTAAGGACTCCCTTGACCACTTTAAAAACTCATGTTGAAGCCTTTATTGATGGAGTTTGGGAACCTACTACCGAGAGATTAGAAACTTTTTATGATGAAATTGATAGACTTACAAAAATGGTAGATAATCTAAAGAATCTTGCAAAGCTTGATGAAACAAATCTAAATTTAAACAAAAGTAAGCTTAATCTTTCTATTGAACTAGAAAAGATTTTGGATACCTTTAAACCACTTTTTGATAAAGAAAATTATGTTTTATCACGGAAAATAGAACCTGAAATTAATGTATTAATTGACAAGGATAAATTTAAGCAAATAATGAACAATTTGCTTTCAAATTCCTATAAGTATTTAGAACCAAAGGGTGAAGCAAAAGTAATCTTAAGACAAGAAAAACAAAAGATAATAATTAAAGTTATTGACAACGGTATTGGCATACCTGAAAAGGATCTGCCTTTCATATTTGAACGCTTTTATAGAACGGATTTGTCTAGGGACAAAAATACTGGAGGTGCTGGCATAGGTCTCTCAATAACTAAAGCCTTTGTAGAAGCTCATGATGGAAAAATCTTTGTAGAGAGCACTTTAAGTGAAGGCACAACCTTTACTATTGAGTTTCCTAATATATTAGCTTAAAAATTTATTTTATAAGTAAAGAGAAGTTCTTTAAAAGAAACTTCTCTTTATTATTACACCGCCCTTCCAGCCACAAATCTTTTAATTATATTTCTATCATCTCCAATATAAATAAATCTGTCAATTCTTTCTTCAATAGATAAGGGCTTTACATATACTAAATTACTATCATCTATTACAAGAGCATCAAAATCATAGCCTTCTTCAAAGCTTCCTACCTTTCCAAAAAAGCTTCCACCGCCTTTAGTAGCTAAGTAAAATGCTTCTGGTGATGTAAGCTTATCCTTTTCATCATGTGTCCGAGAATAAACTACCTTAGAAGCTTGAATTGCCTGCAGCATAACCTTTAGTATAGAAATATTATGCCCAGCTGCAATATCCGTTCCAAGGCCTACTGGTATACCTTTACCTATTAATTTTTTAATTGGGGCAGTGCTGCCTGAAAGATTAAAGTTTGATGTAGGGCAATGTGCTACATAAACTTTATTTTTTGCTAAAAGCCTTATTTCATCATCACTTAAATAGACACAATGAGCCATAATTGTTGGCTTTTGTCCTAGAAGTCCATCATAATCATAAATTGAAGCATAGTTTTTAAATTGAGGATATTCTTCCTTTACAAAATCAATTTCAGATAAATCTTCATCTAAATGAGATTGGACAGGCACCTTATACTTTTGTGCCATTATACCTAGAGCTTTCAAAAGCTCTAAAGAGCAAGCAGGTACAAACCTAGGTGTAATGATTGGTTTTACTAATTTATATCTATTTATTGTATCCCTTAAAAATACTTCTTCTTCTTTTATTGCATCTACTGCATTTTCAGTTAAGTAATCAGGAGAATTCTTATCCTGGCTTACCTTCCCAACATAGGCTCCAAGCCCATATTTATTAACAATATTCATCAATAATTCTGTGGATTCTCTATGCAGGGTTCCATATATAACTGCCCTTGTAGTTCCATTCTTTAATAATAATTTAGCCGTTTCATTATATATTGTTTCAGCATATCTCAAATCTTTTATCCTTGCCTCTTCTTTAAAGGTATGAGCATTCAGCCATTTCATTAATTCTAAATCAAGGCCTAAGCCTCTATTGGCAAGCTGTGACCCATGCAGATGCAAGTCAATAAACCCTGGTATAATCAGTCTATTTCCGTAGTTTTCAACTTCTATATACTCATATTCCTTTGGTAGTGACTTGTAAACTCCTTTTACTTTAGTCCCTTCTACAACTATATACCCATTTTCTAGAATACTATATTTCCCTAATTCTGGAGTGTAAGCTATATGACCTTTGTAGGCTTTTGTATAATAGCTATAATAAGCCAAATTACCATCTCCATTAATTAATATATAAGATTTTGCCTCCATTTCAAATATATTAATGAAGCTTATCAATTATTCACATCTTTATATAATTAGGAAGTTACTAATTTAATATTACTAAATAAAAAACACCTTATATATTGCATTATTAATACAATATATAAGGTGTTTTTATAATTTTAAGAACCCTTAAAGTTAGGGTATATTAGACTTTATCAACATTTTTATGTTGAGGTTTCTCCTTTACTCTGCTTACTATTAAGCAGCTTTTGCAGCTTCGAGAATTGAAGAAAGATAGCCATTTTTACTTGTTAAGTTTGCACTTGTTACTCCATTAAGTCGTTATTGATATGCCTTTACAGTAGGTGCTCCTCCAGTAACTGTACCTTTGTTAGTAGCATCAAGTTTATTGTATTCATCCAATAATGCTTGAGTTGCAAAATAAAGATTTCCGTCGATTGTTGCACCTGGTAGAGTAAATCCAGTATTTTGTACATATACATTTCCCTTAACAATACCGTACTCGACTTTTTCATTCGCGCCGCTTAGTATTAAGTTTGGAACTGTAATTGTATATTGCTTAGTAACTTTATTATCTGCTCCTTCTACACAAGGTGCAATTGAACGGTTTGGAAGACCCTTACTAGTTCCACTTACAACTCTCAGATCCTTTGTAAATGTAAGATCCTTATTTACAATTAGCATAAAGCTGCTATTGTAGTCGCCTATAGCCTTTTCAAAAGTAGCTTCGTCGTTAACTTGTGAAGCACCTGTAACTGCGTCAACTGGTGCCTTTAATTCTTGAACTCCAGTTATGATACTTGTAGCGTCTGGCTGGAATGTATCTTTAGCTTGTTGTGTAGTAAAGTATACATTACCATCAACTATTGCATCAACTAACTTGAAGTTTGGAACTGTAACATATAAATCGCCCTTGAACATTCCCTTAGTAATGTTAGCATTAGCGCTCTTAATAGTTAATTTTGGTGCTTGTAAAATAAATCTACCAGTAGTTTTCTTAGAGTCAGCTAAATCGTGAGCGTAAATTGCTAGTTTACGTTGTGGAGCAGTATCAGTAGCTGCTTTCTTTAAATCTCCGTCTAAAACAATCTCATGATCAAACTTTAAGTTATTAAGAGTAGCTATTATCCATTTACCAGAACTGCTTATAGCGGTTTCGAAAGCATTATTATCCATTACCTTTGAAGCTGATGCGTATGCATCCACTGTCTCTGGCAACTGCAATAACGACTGCATACCTGTTATTGTACTATCATTCTTGTTAAATGTAGCTTGTGCACCTTTATTAGTAAAGAATACATTTCCTTGAACCGTAGCTCCTTTTAATTGGAAGTTTTGAGCAGATACATAGATATCACCCTTAATGGTTCCTTGTTCAATGCTAGCATTCATACTCAATATTGTTATTTTTGGTGCAGTCAATGTAAATCTCTTATCTGTTATGTTTTTACCATTCTCATCCTTAGCAGTTGATCCATCAGCATTCAGTTTCTGAGTATAAAGACCTATCTTACGTTGAATTGTTTTTAAGCCATTAGTCCCTACTTTTCCATTTGTAAAGTTTCCATCTACTACGATAGGATGGTCAAAAGTTAAATCCTTGGTACTACAAACAATCCATTTACCAGCTGTACCTATTGATTTTTCGAAAACAGCCGCATTATCTGTTACTGAAGCCGATGCTACTGTATCAGTTGGAGGTGTTGGTGTAGTTGGAGTTGTTGGTGTAGTTGGAGTTGTTGATGTTCCAGTCTTTTCATATAATTTAGCGAATGTCTTTGGTCCAGCTATTCCATCAACCACAAGACCATTTGCCTTTTGGAAGTCCTTAACAGCAGCTAAAGTAAGTTTTCCAAAGATACCATCAACAGAAAGCTTGTACCCTAGTTTATTAAGATTTGTCTGCAAATACTTAACATCATTGTTAACTGAACCATTCTTTACTATTGAGGTAGGTACAGCTGAACTAGGAACTAATACTGCATAAGTTTTTGGGCCTACAATACCATCAACTACAAGTCCCTTTGCCTTTTGATAGTCCATAACTGCTGCTTTGGTCAGTTTACCAAAAAAACCATCAACAGTAAGTTTAGCACCATTATTATTAAGTACTGTTTGAAGATTCTTAACGTCGCTGCCTGATGATCCCATTTTAAGCATACGATACCCATTTGAGTAGTATGTTGTAGAACCACTTGAAGTTGAAGATGATGTTGTTGTTGAGCCAGTTGTTGTTCCTGTAGCTGCAGAAACAACATCTACTCCGAATGACCCAAGCCTTACAGTATTTTGAAGAACTACTAGGGTCATAGTTGCAGCTAGAGCACAGCATATTGATTTTAGCCTTTTGTTCAATATAATCCCCTCCATATTGAATTTATTATTATATATAATATTTCTGCGAACTAAGATCTGTATTAGCTTGTACATATTATCAATTGATTGTTAATAGTCAAACTAACAGTAGATTGTTAATTTACCGAAATATTTACAATTTGATTATATCAATAAAACTAGTAAAAGTACACAGTAAATTTAGAATATTTATAATATTTTACCGATTATTTGTATTATTTTTACATTATTATTAACATTGTGCATAAATTACCCCAAAACTAATTCTTAGAAAATATTAAAATCTAATAAAATTTTTCTAAAGCAATAAAAAAATAACCAATGTGTAATATATACAATATACACATTGGTTATTTTCATTAAATCTTGTAGATTATTTAATATAAATATAATCTATAAGTAAATTATTTGGATTTTTCTAATACATCAATATATTAATATGCCTTAACTTCAATTACTCCATTTACTACAGTTGTAGCATCCTTTGAGCTTATGTAAGCATCCTTTAAAGCTTGAGTTGCAAAGTATAGATTTCCATCGATGACTGTATCAGTAAGTTTAAATCCAGTATTTTGAACATAAACATTACCCTTTACAATACCATACTCAATTTTTTCATTCTGTCCGCTGAATACTAAATTAGGAACAGTAATTATGAATTTCTTTGTAACTATAGTTTTTCCAGTGCTATCTTTTGCTTCTGCACATGGTGCTATTGAGCGGTTAGGTGCAGCTGGAGTAACAACGCCTGTAGTAGAATTAGTTGAAGCTGGTTTTGTTCCACTTACAACTGTAATATCCTTTGTGAAAGTTAAAGATTTATTTACAATTTGCATATAGCTAGTTGCTGGATTAGTTATATTATTTACAAAAGTAGCTTCATCACTTACTTGTGATGCACTTGCAACAGCATCAACTTTTGGTGAAACTGGTATTACCCCTGGTACATATGCTTTTACAGCAACTTGTCCATTTATTGTAGTCGCTGAATCTTTTACAAAAGCATCCATTTGTGCTTGAGTTGCAAAATAAACGTTTCCGTCAATTCTTGCATCTTTAAGTGTAAATTTATTACCATTTACATAAATATCGCCTTTAACAATACCATACTCAATCTTTTGATTGTCTCCAACAAAAACTAAGTTTGGTACAGTAAGTATATATCTCTTTGTTATAATAGTATTCCCAGCACTATCTTTCACTTCTGCAGCTGGTGCTATTGAACGGCTATAAGATTGTGTTGTAGTAGCAGTAGCTGCCTTAGTTCCAGGTACAACTAAAATATCACTTGTGAAAGTCAAATCTTTATTAACTATTTGCATATACATGCTAGTAGTTGAAGTAACATTCTTTATAAAAGTAGCTTCATCATTTACTTGTGAAGCAGATGTTACTGTATCTACTGGTGTTGTTGGAGTTGTTGGAGTTGTTGGAGTTGTTGGTGTAGTTACTGCAGGAGCATTAACTTTATCATATAACTTTCCAAATGTATTTGGACCAGCTATTCCATCTACAGCAAGGCCATTTGCCTTTTGGAAGTCCTTAACAGCAGCAGCAGTAAGCTTTCCAAAGATTCCATCAACAGATAGCTTGTACCCAAGTTTATTAAGGTTAGTTTGTAAATACTTAACATCAGCACTTGATGAGCCTGTCTTAACTATAGATGTTGGTATTGTAGAACGTGGAACTAATACTGCCATAGTTTTTGGTCCCACTATTCCATCAACTACAAGTCCTTGAGCTTTTTGATAGTTCATTACTGCTGTTTTAGTAAGTGGTCCAAAGAAACCATCTACTGTAAGCTTAGCTCCATTACTATTAAGAGCTGTTTGAAGATTCTTAACATCACTTCCACTTGAACCTACAAGAAGTAAACGTGTTAAGTAACCTGAGGAAGTTGAAACTGAAGTTGTAGTTGTTTTGCTTGTAGAAGTTGTTGTTGTTGGTGTAGTGGTAGTTGCTTCTCCAGTAGCAGCTGAAACTACGTCTACAGCTAGTGGCCCAACTTTAATAGTGTTTTCTACTACAAGGAATGTACAGGTTGCTGCTAATATACAGCTAATTGATTTTAACTTTTTGTTCAATTAAGACCCCTCCTTATTTACGTTAACAATATTCCGTAGAATTAAATTGTCTTATTAGCTTGTCCACTAATAATTGTTAATTTAAGCAAAATTGTGGTGTTGATTGTTAATAGTCAAACTAACAATGAACTACTAATTACTCGAAATATTAACAATTCCATTATATCAATAAAAAATGAAAAAGTATACATGAATTTTGGAAATTTTATAATTTTTATATATATTTTTGTCTAACTATTGTGATTTTTTTATTTTTCCAGCATAATATTTTACATATTGTTACATATAATGATAAAACTCCTTGTTCAGAATAATCTGAATAAGGAGTTAACTCCAATAATCTTATTTGTATAATTCAGGTAAAATATTAACTACTTCTATTACAATAATGTTTAGCTAATTTAAACTTCCTATAAACTTTGAATTTGGGATACTTCCATCTCAATGTCTATTATTCTTTTATTTATAATTGGATGAATTAAATAAGGAGCTATGTCGCTTAAAGGTTTTAGAACAAAAAGCCTTTCATGCATTCTAGGATGTGGTATAATTATTTCTTCAGTAGAAGTAATTATATTATCATAAAGTAAAACGTCTAAATCAATTGTTCTTGGTCCCCACTTTATTGTTCTTACTCTTTTTAAATCCTGTTCTATGCCAAGTAATAAATTAATAAGTTCATTTGGTGTCAGCAAGGTCTTTAATTCAGCACAGCAATTTAAGAAATCCTCTTGTTCAGTATATCCTACTGGCTTGGTTGTGTACATGTTTGATATTTTTATAACCTTACATTTATTACTGTTTAATTTTTCAAGCGCTTCATTTATGTTTTTCTCTTTATTTCCCATATTAGTTCCTAAGGCAATATATACCTTGTGCCAGCCTCTTTCAATTTCTACTGCAGCATAATCTATAGGTTTTCCAATAGGAGCCCAAGGCTTTTTAAGTAATATTTTAACACTATTTACTGATGTATAATTTAATAAAATATAATTAGCTAATGCCTCTGCAGCAGCTTCAATTAGATCAAATTTCTTTTTTGTAAATTCTTTCTCTATGTTAACGCAGAGTTCTGCATAATTTACTGTTTTATTTAAATCATCACTTAACCCAGCCTCTCTTAAATTAAGAGAAAGCTCAAGGGAAATTAAAAATCTTTGTCCCATGTTTTTTTCTTCTTTATTAACACCATGAAAGGCATAAACCTCAAGATCCTTTATATGTATCTTATCCATATACTCACCTGCTTACTTTACTATTTTCTAATAATTGCATCGGTCATCCTGCAAACCCTTTTATTTTCTTTTATATTATGAACTCTAACAAAATCACAATTTTTCATTATTCCTATAACTGTTGTGGCAAGTGTACCTTCTCCTCTTTCTTCTGGAGGCAAATTAAGAGCATTTCCAATCATTGATTTTTTAGAAGTAGCAAGAAGTACAGGATAACCTAGAATACTAAGCATTTCAAGTTTATTCATGACTTCAAGGTTTTGCTCATAATTTTTTGCAAAACCTATACCTGGATCAACAATGATTTTATCCTCTTTTACCCCGTTAGATAGGGCAAGATTTATGCTTTCCTTTAAATCCATTATCATATCCGACATTAAATCATTATAATTATTATTTTCTCTATTATGCATTAAACAGCAAGCAACATTATACTTCGCTGCAATTTTAGCCATTTCCTTATCCTTTTTGAAGCCCCATACATCGTTGATTAGCGCAGCTCCTTCTAATATAGAACATTCTGCCACCTTAGCCTTATAAGTATCTACAGATATAGGAACGTCTATTTCCTTACTTAAAGCCTTAATTATAGGAATCACTCTTTTTATTTCCTCTTCTTCCCCAACAGGTACATGATTAGGCCTTGTAGACTCTCCACCTATATCAATAATATCTGCTCCCTCTTTTACCATTTCCTTAGCGTGATTTATGGCTTTTTCAAAATTAAGAAACTTACCTCCATCAGAAAAAGAATCTGGAGTGACATTTAATATGCCCATTATATAGGTTTGTTTTCCTAGATTAAAAAGTTTATTTCCAATATACATATCTTTGTTCATATTTTTTTCCTCCTTTTAGTCGGAAACACTGGGCAGTTTAAGATTGCTCGTTCCACTCGCAAACTGCCCGTTAAAGTCCATTTAGGACTTTAACCTCCTTAACTTCTAAGTAGTTCAAAAGCATCTTCCTTTAAGCTTTGATCTTTTTCAAAACATCCCCTAATAGAGAGAGTTTTTGTTTTACTTCCTGGCTTTTTAATACCTCTCATATTCATACAAAGATGCTCTGCTTCAATAATAACAAGTACTCCTGAAGCATCTAAATGTTCATATAAGGCATCGGCAATTTCAGCTGTCATTTTCTCTTGAAGCTGAGGTCTTTTAGCATATACGTCAACAGTTCTAGCAAGCTTACTTAGTCCAGCTACCTTTCCATTTGGTATATATGCTATATGCACCTTACCATAGAAGGGTAGAAAGTGATGTTCACACATAGAATAAAAAGGTATATCCTTCTCAACTATTATATTATTTTGTTCTACAGTAAAGGTCTTTGATAAATGAGTGTCTGCACTCTCATTAAGCCCCGAAAATATTTCTGAGTACATTCTTGCTATTCTATCTGGAGTATCCAGTAGCCCTTCCCTTTTTGAGTCCTCTCCTATTGCTTCAATTATCATTTTAACTGCTTCTTTTATTTTATTTTCGTCTATCATAAGTTTTATACCTCGTTTTCATATGTTCCTGATATATTATTATAGCATATCACTATCCTACTTCAAATTGATCAACATTCAAACAATAGTATATAAAAAAGCTATCATTTTACAAATGGTAGCTTTTTTATAAATAATAGTTATAAATTAGTATAATGGAAACTTTTCACATAAAGCTTTAACTTTATTTTTAGCTGGTGTTAAATCCCCATCCTTGTTATCTATACTCCAAGAAATTATGTCTGCGATTTCTACCATTTCCTCTTTTCCAAAACCCCTTGTTGTAGTTGCAGGAGTACCAATTCTTATTCCACTAGTAACAAATGGACTTTGTATTTCAAAAGGTACAGTGTTCTTATTTACAGTTATTCCTACTTCATCTAATAGATGCTCTGCCTCTTTACCAGTTACCCCTTTATTTCTAAGGTCTACAAGCATTAAATGGTTATCTGTTCCTCCAGAAACCAGCTTAAAGCCTCTAGAAGTTAAAGCTTCAGCTAAGGTATGTGCATTTTCTACAACTTTCTTTTGATAAGCTTTAAACTCATCAGACATAGCCTCTTTAAAACAAACTGCTTTTGCTGCAATAACGTGCATTAGAGGTCCGCCTTGAATTCCAGGGAATATAGCTTTATCTACTGCCTTTGCATACTCTTCCTTGCATAGTATTGCTCCACCTCTTGGTCCTCTTAAAGTTTTGTGAGTTGTAGTTGTTACAAAATCAGCATAGGGTACTGGACTTGGATGTACTCCAGCAGCTATAAGACCTGCTATATGTGACATATCTACCATCATGTATGCACCAATTTCATCACAGATTTCTCTTATAGTTTTAAAATCGATTATTCTTGCATAAGCACTTGCACCAGAAACTATCATTTTAGGCTTTTCCTCAAGTGCAATTCTTCTTAATTCTTCATAATCTATTACACCCTGCTCATTTACTCCGTAGGAAATAAATTTATAAAGCTTTCCTGAAAAATTAACTGGACTTCCATGGGTTAAATGTCCACCATGTGATAAGTTCATTCCAAGCACCTTATCACCAGGTTCAAGTACAGACATATATACTCCCATGTTAGCCTGTGAGCCAGAATGAGGCTGCACGTTGGCATGTTCAGCTTCAAAAAGCTTGCACATTCTATCTCTTGCTATATTTTCAGCTACATCTACACACTCACAGCCGCCATAATATCTCTTTCCTGGATATCCTTCGGCATACTTATTAGTAAGCGGTGAACCCATAGCTTCCATTACAGCACTGCTGGTAAAGTTTTCAGATGCAATAAGTTCTATCTTATTTTCCTGTCTGTCCATTTCACTTTCAATTACATTAAATATCTCTAGGTCAACTTTTTTAACATTATCTAGATTCATTACTTTCACCCCCGTAATGCTATTTTACCACAATATTCGTAATTTTCACCACTTATTATTCCTTTAATTTTATAAAAATAACAAATTAAATTTAATTCTTACTTTTTCATTGGCATTAAATGTATTGCTTCGCCATTTATCCCCATTGCAGCCTCTAAAAACGCCTCTGAAAGAGTTGGATGAGCATGCACTGTGCTTTTAATTTCCTTTAAACTGATATTATTTGCAATTGCTAAGGTACCTTCATGAATAATATCAGAGGCATGTGGTCCCATTATATGAACTCCAATGATTTTATCCTCACTAGCTATGACTTTAACAAAACCTTCACCTTCACCTAAAGCAAGAGCTTTTCCATTTGCTCCAAACATAAATTTACTTGTTTTGTATGTAAGCCCCTTAGCCTTTGCTTCTTCCTCGGTAATGCCTACAGTTGCTATTTCAGGAAAGACGAAAATGCAGCTAGGTATTATATCACTTGGCACTTCTTCAGAAAAGCCTAAGATCTTTTCTGCTGCAAACATACCTTGATGTGAGGCTGCATGGGCAAGCATTACTTTCCCATTTACGTCTCCAATGGCATATATTCCTTTCACATTTGTTTCATAATTAGAATCAACTTTAATGCCTTTTCTATCAAAATCTACTCCTACTGCTTCTAAATTTAGGCCCTGAGTCATTGGTGATCTTCCAGCAGAAATAAGCAGTTTTTCAGCTTCCACTTTAATTTCTCCCTTTTTACCTTCACCAAAAACCACATAGCCATCTTCTTGTCTTTCAATTTTATTTACTTTAGTTCCTGTATTTATCTCTATTCCTTTTTTCTTTAATGAAACGGTAAGTCGTTTTGTAATATCCCCATCAACTTGGGCAATGATATTAGGCAAAAATTCAAGAACTGTAACTTTGGTACCTAGGGAATTAAATATACAAGCAATTTCCATACCTATTACTCCTCCGCCTATAATAGCTAGAGTTTTAGGTATGCTTTCAAAATTTAAAATATTTTCACTTGTATATATTCCTTCACTATCAGCACCTTCAATTGGAGGGATGGAAGGTGCTGAACCTGTTGCAATTATTATATTTTTTGCAGTTATTTCTTCGGTGCTTTTATCTTTTAAGTAAACTTTAATAGTATTTTTATGTTTAAACTCTGCCTTGCCATTTAAAACTAACACATTATTCGCCTTTAAAAGCTGGTCTACTCCGCCAACCAATTGATCAATTACCCCTTGTTTTCTAAGATGTATTTTAGCAACATCTACAGTTAAGGCTTCTACATTAATGCCAAATTCATCTATGTGCTTTAAAGTATTTAAAAGCTCAGCATTTCTATAAAGTGCTTTAGTAGGTATACAGCCTCTATTGAGGCATGTACCACCTAGTTTATCCATCTCAATTAAACAAACCTTTGCACCAAGCTGAGCTGCTCTAATGGCAGCTACATATCCTCCAGGACCTCCACCTATTACGACAATATCTTTTTCCATAGTTATACCTTCCATCTTAAAATTGGAGTTCTTGCGGCCTTTACTTCATCTAATCTCCTTACAACAGTGTTGTGTGGAGCTTCTTTAAGAAGCTCTGGCTTTTCTTTAGCCTCCTTAGCTATAGCAATCATTGCATCCACGAATCCGTCTAAGGTTTCAAGGCTTTCAGTTTCAGTTGGTTCTATCATTAGTGCGCTATCAACTATTAGAGGGAAATAAATTGTAGGTGGATGATAACCGTAATCTATAAGCCTCTTTGCAACATCTAAGGTTGTAACACCATTTTCTTGTATCTTAAGTCCTCCGAGTACACACTCATGCTTACATACTTTATCAAGAGTCATATAATAGTCCTTAAGTTTTTCCTTGGTATAATTTGCATTTAAAACTGCCATTTCACTTGCCTTTTTAAGGCCATCATTTCCCATAGTTAATATATAGGTATATGCTCTAACTAAAATGCCAAAATTTCCATAAAAACCCTTTACTCTTCCTATAGACAGTGGCTTATCATAGTTTAAAACAAATTTATTATCCTGCTTTTCTATTACAGGAGTTGGAAGAAAAGGAATAAGTTCTTTCTTTACTCCTACAGGACCGCTTCCAGGACCACCGCCTCCATGGGGAGTTGAAAAGGTCTTATGAAGGTTTAAATGTACTACATCAAAGCCCATATCTCCAGGTCTTGTTATTCCCATAATAGCATTAGTGTTTGCTCCATCATAATATAGCAGTCCGCCAGCTTCATGAACAAGTTTTGCTATTTCACTTATATTTTCTTCAAATAGACCTAATGTGCTTGGATTTGTAAGCATTAAACCAGCTATATCGTTTCCTAAAACTGCTTTTAAGTTTTCTAAATCCACTGCTCCTTTTTCATCAGATTTTATTTCAACTACTTCAAAATTAGCTACTGAAGCACTGGCAGGATTAGTTCCATGGGCTGAATCAGGTACTATTATCTTTTTCCTAGCATAGTCTCCCCTAGCCTCATGATAAGCTTTAATTATCATAAGCCCCGTTAGCTCTCCATGAGCACCTGCTGCTGGCTGAAGAGTGAACCCATCCATACCAACAATTTCACCTAGCATTTTACTAAGATCATACATAAGTTCAAGATTACCTTGCACTGTATTTTCAGCTTGATAAGGATGAACCTCGGTAAAGTGAGGATTTGAAGCCATATCTTCATTTATTTTAGGATTATACTTCATAGTGCAGGAACCAAGTGGATAAAAACCTGAATCCACACCATAATTTTTATTAGATAATAAGGTATAATGCCTTATAACATCTACTTCACTTACCTCAGGTAATATATATTCTTTTTCTCTAAGGAGATTCTTTGGAACTAGTTCTTCCAAATTAGAGTCAGGTACATCGCATTTTGGAAGAGAATAGGCCTTTCTGCCTTTCTTTGAAACTTCAAATATAAGTTTAGTATACTCTTTCATGCTTACCTCTTACCCTCCTTATCTTCATCTACATTTACCATTAAATTAACCAGCATATCTATTTCTTCTTTTGTTCTCTTTTCAGTTACACATAATAAAATAGAATTTTTTAACTCCTCATAATCCTTATCAAGTGAATATCCGCCAAGAATACCCTCACCTAGAAGTTTATCATTTAGAACCTCTGGATTTGCAGTTCCTGTTATAGCAAATTCCTTGAAAAATGGCTTATTAAAGGCTTTCTTATATCTACCTGTTTTAATTAATTCATTATAGGCATAGTGTGCTTTCTTCATGCTTGTTTCTGCAACTTCTCTTAAGCCCTCTTTTCCCATAACTGAAAGATAAACAGCTGCAGCTAAGGCATTTAAGGATTGATTAGAGCAGATATTTGAAGTAGCTTTTTCTCTTCTTATATGCTGTTCTCTTGCCTGCAGTGTAAGCACAAAGGCTCTCTTACCGTCTATATCTTCTGTTTCACCAACTATTCTACCAGGCATTTTTCTCATTTGTTTCGTAGTAGTTGCCATAAAGCCTAGATATGGTCCTCCAAAATTCATTGGATTTCCTAATGCTTGCCCATCTCCTACAACAATATCTGCACCAATTTCTCCAGGAGTCTTTAATACTGAAAGTGAAATTGGATCTACATTCATTATTAGTAAGGATTTATTTCCATGAGTTACTTTTTCCACTTCTGTTAAGTCTTCTATTACTCCAAAGAAATTAGGATTTTGGACTATAACAGCTGCAGAATTATTGTTTAAATTAGCTTTAAGACTTTCAATATCAGTTTCCCCATCTTTTGTTTCTATTTCTACTAGCTCATCACCATGAAATCTCATATAGGTTTTTAATACTTTTCTAATTTCAGGATGTACGGCTTTAGATACTAATACTGTTTTACGTTTTGTATTTTCTGAGGCCATCATTGCAGCTTCTGCGCAGGCAGTTGCTCCATCATACATAGATGCATTTGCTACGTCCATTCCAGTTAATTCGGCAATCATAGTCTGATATTCAAAAATAGCCTGAAGGGTACCCTGGCTTATCTCCGGCTGATAAGGTGTATATGCAGTATAAAACTCTGATCTTGAAGTAATGTGCTTAACAACTGATGGAATATAATGATCGTAGGAACCAGCACCTAAAAAGCATACTAAGTCCTCACTGTCAAGATTTTTACTTGCAAGTGCCTTAACTTTTTTACTAACCTCAAGCTCAGACATGGGCTCATTTAGATTAAGTTTTCTTTTTAATCTTAAATCTTCTGGAATATCCTTAAAAAGATCTTCTAATGAGTTCATACCTAAGCTGTCAAGCATCTTTTCCTCATCTAAACTACTGTTAGGTATATATGGAAACATTATTAAGCCTCCTCATTACATAATTTTTCATAGGAATCAGCATTCATAAGTCCTTGAAGTTGACTATTATTTAATATTTCAGCACATACCATCCAATTTTCAAAAGCATCTTCATTCACTAATTCTGGATTGTCTACAATTGCTTCGTTTACTTCAAGTATTTTCCCGTCAATTGGCATAAATACATCTGAAGCTGCTTTAACTGACTCAATTGTTCCAAAGGTGTCACCTTCACTAATTTCACTGTCTACTTCTGGTAATTCCACATAAACGATGCTTCCTAATGCATGCTGAGCAAAATCTGTAATTCCGATATAAGCCTTTTCTCCTTCAACTCTTACCCATTCATGTTCCTTTGTGTACAATAATTCTTTTAATACTTTCATTTTAATTTCCTCCTCATTATTAATACTTACTAGTTTATGCGGCACGGTGTAGTCCATCTAGGACTTTAACGGCCTTTATTTTTTGTAATTTTTTGTATAAAACTTCTTGCTTATAACTTCTGCCTTTAATGATTTATTTCTTACTTGTACATTTATTTCAGTTCCTAATTCTGTGTAATTTGATTCAATAAGCGCAAGTCCAATATTTTTCTTCAAAGTTGGTGAAAAATACCCAGTAGTCACAAATCCAATATTTTTTCCTTCAGCAAAAACTTCATAGCCATGTCTTGGAATTCCTCTGTCCTTCATTTCGAACCCAACCAGCTTTCTCTTAAGCCCTTCTTCCTTTTGTTTAGCTAAAGCCTCTTTACCTATGAAGTTTTCTTTGTTTAACTTAACAAAAAAGCCCAGGCCTGCTTCAAGTGGTGTAATATCTTTTGTAATTTCATTACCATATAGTGGCAGTGTTGCTTCGAATCTTAAGGTGTCTCTGCAGCCAAGCCCCGCTGGTACCAGCCCGTAAACCTTTCCAGTCTCAAGAAGACTTTCCCAAATAGTTTCTATATTTTTATTCTCTGTATATATTTCGAATCCATCCTCACCAGTATATCCTGTTCTTGAAACTAAGCATTTAATACCTGCTATTGATACATCTTTTTTACAATAGAAAAACTTTATATCATCTAAGTTTTCAGTTGTTAAATTTTGAAGTATTTCTTGAGCCTTAGGACCCTGCAGCGCAACTTCAGAAACTTCATTTGAAACATTTATAATTTCTACCTGAAACTTGCCTTTATTTTGAAGCATCCATTCATAATCTTTATCTACGTTACTAGCATTTACTACTAGTAGGTAGTTTTCATTGTTAAACTTGTAAACTAATAGGTCATCAACTACACCGCCATTCTCATAGCACATAAAGGAGTAAATAACTTGATTTTCATTTAAAACACTTATATCATTAGTTACTAGATTTTGAACAAAGTCAAAGGCTTCTTTTCCTTTTACTTCAACCTCTCCCATATGAGATACATCAAATAAACCAGCTTTGTTTCTTACTGCTTCATGTTCCTCAATAATCCCTTCATATTGAACTGGAAGACACCAGCCGGCAAACTCTATTAGTTTTCCTCCATACTTTTCATGTGCATTATACAGCGCTGTTTTTTTAAGGTTTTCCATAACGCATTCTCCCTTCAATTATGTATTTATTTGCTTTATTAATTAAAATAAAAAGAGATATGATGGCAAAGCAATGCTGCAAGCCTTCATATCTCTCTGTATATTTACCTGAAAGTTTTAATACCCTAAGAGTATTTTTCTTCTTCGGTGCCATTTCTGAACTTTCCAGAGTTCCATCCATTAACGGTTGTTTTGCCTGAAAGCTTCTAAACCAATCGGCAATTAGTTTATTTCTTCTTCGGCTATCTCTGATAGATATCTCCCGCTAATATCATCTGATATATTAATATTAAATTTTTAATATTTATAATTTAAATATATACTATTAGGAATATTGTGTCAATTTAATTAATAAATTAACAATCTATTTGTTATAGTACCTTATTTATATTTTCAATTACTTCTTTAATCCGTAAATTATCTAAAGGAATTCCCTTGTACCAAACATCATTATCCCCAATATTCTTACTGAAATATCTTGCCTTTAAAATAACTTCGGGCCTATATTCAAAATGAAGAATATCGAAATGATTCCATTTACCACCCCAAATAAAATTATGATTTTCAAAAATACTTACTAATTCCTTTGGATAGGTTAAAAGTCTTTTTTCACCCTCCTTGATAGATGCCCATTTCCAGTAATCGTACTTGCTGCTGGCAAGGTCTATTGCAATTCCAAAGGCATGTGGACTTAGCCTATTTGTTCCAGCTATATTTCTATAATTAAAGGTGCCGCATGTTGGATATAGTGCTCTTCTTATATTGTCCTTTCCCAATGACTGAGCTTCCCGTACAGCAGCACTTAATTCCTTTGCTGCATTATTATTTCCATTAAATTGTAGAAAAGCATAACCAATATTGGCTTTTTTAAGATTAGCTTCAACTGAGCTTTTTGTACTTCCATAAACTTCTTTGAGAAGCTCATAATTTCTAAACCTTCCAGGATCATAATTCTTTTCCATTAGCCCAGTGGGAAAATCTAATGGATAGAGTTGTTCCAAAGTATCTTGCAAATCAGCATTGTTAATTTTTTCTTCAATTGACTTTGTTTTTTTATCATCATATAATATCTTTTTTCCTGATTTCATATTTATATAGATTATCCCATTTTCTTTTACTTCAAAACCAGTAATGTACTCAGGGTAGGCAAGTGTCAAACATAATAGATCCTGCTTAATGACAATATTATTTTTATCTCCTAAGGCTTTAATAGGAATCTTTAAATTCAAAAACAAAATTATTATTAGACAAAAGCTAAAGCTCTTTTTAATGCTGCTTATCATTTTGAAAATCCTCCTAATAATGTACTCTTACCAGCCAAAATTTTATGTTTTTATCGCTCCAACCTAAGTCCCAAGGCACTTTGTTTCTATCTGTATTATGGCAGCTTACTAAGGAATATCCTTTGGAATCAGCACCTGTTACAACTGAAATATGTGTAATATCGCCCTTTTTTTCATAAGCAATAAAATCCCCTGGCAGAAGTTTATAGGATGCTTTAACCACCTTTTCATAACTTCCATAAGCTATAAGTGAGGCTCTTCCGCTGTAAAGCATGTAACTTTTAAAGCCATCTGCATTAAGCCAGGCCCTTGAACCTGTGCCCCTTTCATAATTCCAAGCACCATTTTTCTTGAATTTCCCACCCTCAAATAACATCTGAGATGCGAAATTAGCACAATCTCCCCCTAAAGAATTAAAGTCTCTATATTTATTATTATATTTAAAGCCATATCTTTCTTCGCTTGCTGCTCCGCAATACTTTTCAGCATAATCTATAACATCTACTCTCCTTTTATTTAAGCCTCCAAAATCTCTAATACCATTGTTTAAAATAAATTGTTTTATGTCATCTGCTTTAAGGCTGTTAATATTTAATGAATCAGCAAAAGGGTCCTTATACCATTCTTTTGAAATCTTCCAATTATTATTTTTATTTGTTAAATTGATAACATGAGATGTTCCAATCTTAAAGCTATTAATAATATTACTTTCATTTTCGTAACTATATTTGTATTCAGTTGAACAAAGGAGATAAGCTGAAAAATTATATCCCTTTCCTGTTATTTTTTTAATTATTACTTTTGGATTTATTTCAAGAAATTTTACTCCTTGTTTTTCACTCCAATTTGTGATGTATTTTGATTTTTTAATTTCATGTTCATAAGCCCATGTACCATATAAGGTATTTCTATCATATATTGACTCAATGAATTCTAAATCTCCGTTTATTAGTGCCTTATTTCTATGCTCATATATTTGCTCTATTGCCTTAGAAGCATCCGCCTTTGTAAAACCTTCATCAGCTAAGGCTTTATATTTATTAATAAATTGAATTAATATAATAAAAATAAAACAGACAGCAATAACTAAAATAAATTTTTTGACTCTTCCTAATACCACCAGCATCACTCCTCTTATTTTAAGAAGCCAAATTATTTTCAATAATTTTATATAGATAATAGTTTTCCAAAAAATTATTAATATATGTTGTCGACAATACTAAAAAAAAAGGAAGCTTTCCAAAAGCTCCCTTTACTCTATACAAAGTTTTATTAATTCAATTCTCTTTTCATCTATCTTTTCAACTCTGAAGGTTAAATTTTCATATTCTACAATGTGTTCCTCATCTTCCTTTGGTATGCTCCCAATAAGGTCGATTACAAAGCCTCCTACTGTATCAAAATGTTCTGATGGCAGATTTAATTCTAGCCTTTCATTTATTTCATCAATGCCAACTAAACCACTTACCATGTAGGTTGAGTTGTCAACTTTTTTAATATATTCACTAGATTCATAATCCTCATCATACTCATCAAATATATTCCCCATTACTTCTTCAATTAAGTCTTCTATAGTAACTATACCTGAGAATCCTCCATATTCATCTATTAATATGGCTATATGGTTCTTACTCATTTGGAGTTCTCTAAACAATATATCAATATTTTTTGTTTCTGGAACAAAGTATGCAGGTCTTAGAATCTCCTTAATATCTATTTTCTCTAATTCTTTTTTATTCATTGCACTGAACAGATCCTTCATAAATAGAATACCTATTATATTATCTGTTTCATCCTCATAAACCGGTATTCTAGAATACTGTTCTTCTAAAATTGAATCCATAAGTGCAGTTATAGGAGTCTTTATATTTATTGAAAAAACGTTAGTTCTTGGAGTCATTATCTCCTTAGCTAAAGTATTGTCAAATTCTAAAATACCATCAATCATCTCTTTTTCAGTTTCATTTAAAACCCCGTTTTCTTCTCCCACATCTATCATCATTCTTATTTCTTCTTCAGTTACCTTTTCCTCATTTGATTCATTATCTAAATTTAAGACCCTGCTGAAAAAGTTAGTAGATAGGGTAAGAATCTTCACAAATGGAATGAAAAGTTTTGAAATAATTATAATAGGTCTTGCTACAAATAACGCAATTTTTTCAGAATTTTGGAGTGCTATGCGTTTTGGCAATAGTTCTCCTAAAACAAGAGTAATGAAGGAAAGTACAAGAGTTACTATTATCAATGAGATTTCATCACTTGCATGAGAAATAAAAGCAATATTAATTCTCTTTATAAAAATAGATATATTTTTTGAAATACTAACTGCCGCTGAAGCACTTGCTAGAAATCCAGCAAAGGTAATACCCACTTGAATTGTTGCCAAAAACTTATTTGGTTCTTTAAGAAGTCTAACTAGCAGCTTTGCTCTCTTGTCTCCGTCACTTGCCATATAATTTATCTTGTTTTTATTTAAGGAAACCACTGCCATCTCAGTTGCTGAGAAAAATGCATTAATAACCACCAAGATAAATATTAGAAACAATTGAAGCAAAATACTGTCCGATTCCATTAAAAAAATTCCCCCTTAAGATTTAATAAAAATAAAAAATAAGCATATTCATAATTATGATACATTCTCTTATAATATATTTTAGCATAAAACTATATTAATTATAACCAAATTTTGTACTTGCTTACTAATTATAAATAACTTATAAGTAGAGCAATATTTAATAAAGTTACAATTACACCTATTATCCATAAGCTTATTGTGTCTAATCTGCCGTTTACGTATCTTCCCATTACTTTTTTTGATGAGGTTAAATATATCTGCAAAAATATTGTAAATGGCAATTGAATACTTAATAGCATCTGTGAAAGTACAAGCCCATTAAATGGATCTTTTACAAAGAAAATTACAATAACTGCTGCTAGTAAAGTTATTGCTACACCTAATTTTGTATGATTATCCTTAATATCATAGGGTTCACCATAAAGACCAGCAAATATTGAACCTCCTGACATACCTGCAGTTACGCTTGAAGAAAGCCCTGCAAACATGAGTGCTAATGCAAAAATTATAGAAGCCGTGCTTCCAAGTAATGGCCTAAGCATATTTTGTGCCTGGTCTAAAGCTGTGACATGCATCCCATAAGAGAAGAAGGTAGCTGCTGCCACAATAATCATAGCACTATTTATTGCCCAGCCTATTATCATTGAAAAAAGGGTGTCTGCAAATTCATATTTTAATTGTCTTTTTATTATTTGCTCATCCTTTAAATTCCATTGTCTGCTTTGTATTATTTCTGAATGCAGAAAGAGGTTATGAGGCATAACAACAGCACCGAGTACGCTCATAATAATTGGAAGTGAATTTTGGGGAAAGCTTGGTGTAACCCATCCTACCAAAGCTTCCTTCCAAGGTATATGAACCAAGGTAAGCTCAAAAATAAAAGATAGTCCTATAATGGATACAAATCCAATAATCCACTTTTCTAATTTCTTATAAGAATTTGCATAAAGCATCCACATAACAATAATTGTACTTAAAATTGCTCCTATTTTAATTGGAATTCTAAAAATCATATTAAGTGCTATTGCAGCTCCTAAAACTTCAGCCATAGCTGTAGAAATTGATGCGATTACTGCAGAAATTAATACTGGTTTTGATATTCTTTTGTCTAAATAAATAGTTGCAGCCTCTGAAAGACAAAGCCCTGTAGCTATACCTAAATGAGCAGCATTATGCTGTAGTAAAATGAGCATTATTGTAGAAAGAGTAACCATCCATAAAAGCCTGTATCCATAATCAGACCCTGCAGATACATTGGAGGCCCAATTTCCTGGATCAATAAAACCAACAGTAACTATAAGTCCTGGTCCAATATATTTAATGAAATCTAATGCCGTAAGCTGTGGTTTATGCTCATTATTAAAATAATTCTTAAATTTAAATAATCCTGATTTATCCTTCATAATTTTCTCCATTTGTTAGTTTCTTGTATATTATTATAACATTAAAAGTCAAGTATTAACCTGCTGACTTCTTGTAGCGTAAATATTCTAAGTTACTTAGCATTATAAAAAAGCCTCGTGAAAAATAATATTCACGAGGCTTTAAAATTTACTTAAGTTCTTTCAATACTGCAAGTAAGTAGTCCCAGGATCTTTCAATTGAACCTATATTAAAATGTTCATTTGGTGTATGAACATCAAAAAGGTCTGGGCCAAAGGATATCATATCTATTTCGCCAAACTTTTCTTTAAATAATCCACATTCAACACCAGCATGAATAGCAACTATTTCTGGTTCTTTACCATTTAATTTCTTATAAACATCTTCAAATACTTTTCTTATTTTTGAGTTTGGATCATATTCCCAATCAGGATAATCAGCTTGTGTATTAAAGTCAGCACCGATTAAATTTGATACCATTCTAGATTGATTTACAATATCAGCCTTTAAGCTCTTAACTGAGCTTCTTACTGCACTATCATAGTTAATTTCATTTGCTGTTGTAGTAACTACGCCAAGATTTGATGAGCTTTGAACCAATCCTGCTATATCCATGCTCATTGTCTGAATACCGTTTGGTATAAGTACTAAAAGTTCAACAGCTTTTTCTGAAGTATCTTTAGAGAACATTTTATCATATCTATTTGGAATAACTTCCACTTCAATATTAACTCCAGGGTCAGAAGTTTTAAATTCATTCTTTAAAATTGTATTCCAAGAAGTAACTTTTTCTTTGATTTTCTCAATTTCATTTTCCTTCACAGCTAATGTTACATCAGCTTCTCTTGGTATAGCATTGCTCTTTGAACCACCATTTAAGGCGCATATATCATAGCAAACAACTGATTTTAGATCACTTAAGAAGCGACCCATTATCTTGTTTGAGTTTCCTCTTCCCTTATGTATCTCCATGCCTGAATGTCCGCCCTTAAGGCCTCTAACTCTTACTGCACAAGTAACAGAATCTGCAGCCATAGAAACCCAATCTACTTTAAGAGTAGTTGTTGATCTTACTCCTCCAGAACAGCTAACTAAAAGTTTTCCTTCTTCTTCTGAATCAATATTAATTAAGGTTCTTCCTTTAATATGATCAGGATTTAATGCTACAGCACCGTCCATACCAGTTTCTTCTGCAGTGGTTACTAGTACTTCTATAGGAGGATGAGCTATATCTTTTGAAGCAAGCACAGCCATGGCAAAAGCTACAGCAACACCATTATCTGCACCAAGTGTAGTTCCAGTAGCATAAACCATATCTCCTTCAATTCTTAATTTTAAAGGATCATTATCAAAATCATGGACAGTGTCTTGATTTTTTTCATTTACCATGTCCATGTGACCTTGTAAAATAACAGTAGGAGCATTTTCATATCCTAATGTACCAGGTTTTTTTATGATAACGTTTAAAGCTTCATCCTGAATAACCTCTAAATTATTTTCCTTTGCAAAAGCTACTAAATAATCACTAATGCCTTTTTCATTACCAGAACCTCTTGGAATTTGGGTAATCTCCTCAAAATATTTAAATACATCAAAGGGTTTCAAATCTTTTAAAACATTACTATTCATAATTACCATCCTTTCCTTTATTCATCTCTTTAATTTCAACACAAAAACGGAAAAAAATCAATACTTGACAGAAAAATTGCAAATTTTATTTTTCATATCTTATTTTGTGTATGTTTTATATAACATATTCATTATCTAGGTAATGCTTGTTATTATAAAAATTAATATTTATAATATATATAAAAATAAAAATTTGAGGTAGTTTATTATGAAACCAATAAAAGAACAGCTTATAGAACTTATTGATGAAATTTCTAATTTTGAAGATATAAAACTATCAGATATTCCATGCGTAGATTTATACATGGATCAAGTTACTACTTTCTTTGACGATAAACTAAGTCCATTAAAAAGAGATGCTGATGAAAAGATTCTGACAAAAACAATGATTAATAATTATGCTAAAGCAAAATTATTACTGCCTATTAAAGGAAAAAAGTATTCAAAAGATCAAGTGGTGCTATTATCCTTAATTTATAGCTTAAAGCAAATATTATCATTAAACGATTTAAATCTTATATTGAGTCCAATAATAAAAAATCTATCTTTAGATAAAGAAAATGTTTCTTTAGATGAAATCTATAATGTGTTTTTACATATTAACAAGCTTCAACGTGAAGAATTTAATTCTTGGTTTAAGAATAAGCTTCAATTAGTTAGTGAAGAAGCAGCAAATATTGAATCTGAAAATGGAGAAACTATTGAAGTAATTCTAACCATCTTAATGCTAATTAGCTCCGCTAATGCCCAAAAGAAAATGGCAGAAAAAATAATTGATAAATTTCTTAAACCTGAAAAGTAAACCTGATTAAAAAAGCTGTGAAAAATTTTACCTATAAATTCTCACAGCTTTTTCCTATGCATTTATTTTCTTTAAGTTCACAGCAATTATAACTTTAATAGTTTCAGAAAGATTATTTTGTTCTTCCTTAGTCATATCTTTTGTATAAATAGGTTCAGATAATATTATATTTACATTACTTGCTTTAACCCTCTTGCCCTTTTGTCCCTCAAAAATATCATAAGTACCATTAATTGTAACTGGTACAATTTGTGATCCTGATTTTGTAGCAAGCTTCATCGCGCCTTTTTTAAATTCCTGCATGGTAGGACCTTTACTTCTAGTTCCTTCTGGATATATAACCATAGAATATCCTTTTTTTAAATTTGAAACTCCATCTAAAATGGACTTAACAGAATCTCTTGGATCATCCCTATCCATAAAAACACAGTGGATTTGTTTCATCCAATAATTTACCCCAATAAGTTTTTCAAGCTCTTTCTTAGCAATAAACCCTATAGGCTTATTTATATAGGCAAGCATAGCTAAAATATCATAATTTGCCTGATGGTTTCCCACGAAGACACAGGCTCCTTCAGGAATATTTTCTTCTCCAATAACATTAACACTTGATCCAGTTATATCAACTAATTCTTTTGCAAGAGACTTAACTTCCCTATATGCATAATCATCTATTTCTTCCTGAGTCATTTTTCTTTTTAAAAACTCAAATTTTCCTCTTTTAATAAATAATTTTATAATAAAATAAACACCATAAAATATCCATAAGTATGGCATAAGGCTTCCTCCTATATTTATAATCAATAATAATATATTTTAATAAAACAAATATTTATCTCATAATTAAAAAGTTTCAGTTTTCTAATAAATAAATAAAGTTATTCCATAGATATTATACTTAGTACAAGCCTTCATTGCAATAGCATAATATATATGATACTATATAGTATAATTTTATTTATAAGGTATTATATGTAAATAATAGTTGTGTTTTCCATCTATGTTGAAAGGTTGAGTCTTTTGAAAAAATTTTTAAAGCCTATAATAATTTATGTATTTATTCCTTTTCTATTTATTTCTCTTACTATATATTTAATTTCATACTCTGCTGTGTCTAAGGTTAATCCTATTTACAAGGATAAACTAATAGTCCATTATATAGATGTAGGTCAGGCTGATAGTATTTTAGTCCAGGTAAACGGTAAAAATCTCCTTATAGACGCCGGAAGTATTGATTCAAAGGATAAGCTGGTTTCTTATTTAAAGAAACAAGGTGTTCACAAGCTTGATTATGTAATAGCCACACATCCACATGAAGATCATATTGGCGGAATGAGTACAGTAATTAAAAAATTTACCATCGGAGAATTCTTTGCCCCCAAGAAACTCTCAAATACAAATGTATTTGAGAATATGATTACTGCACTTAAAGATACAAAAATTAAAACAGCTAAAGCAGGAGTGAAAATAAATTTAGGAGCAAATACTATCTGCGAAATGCTTGCACCTAACAATAGTGAATATGATGATATTAATAACTACTCAGCTGTTATTAAATTAACTTACATAAATAATAAATTTCTTTTTATGGGTGATGCCCAGAAGCTTAGTGAAGACGAAATAATCAATTCTAATGCTGATATTTCAAGTGATGTAATAAAGATTGGACATCACGGAAGCTCTACCTCCTCCTCGAAAGAATTTTTAGACAAAGTAAAACCAAAAATTGCTGTAATAAGCTGCGGAAGAGGAAATCAATTTGGACATCCTAATAAAGGAACTATCTCAGAATTGAAAAACAGGAGAAGTACTATTTATAGAACAGATATTGTTGGTACAGTAATACTCATTTCAGATGGAAATACCATTAAAAAACAATAAAAATACACTCAATATTGCTTTTGAGTGTATTTTTATTGTTTTATTCTCTCCAAATATCAGAAAAATTTATCAAATTTAACGGATGTACTTTTAGGCCTTTTATATTTTCTCCATAAGTATATGAAACACATATATTGCAGAGTGGTACCCAAGCTGCATCCTCAATAATAATATTATCCACCCTACATAAAAATTCCCTATACTTATATGGATTTCTAGTCTTCTTTGCCATTTCTACAAGCTCCATTAATTCAGGATTATTATATTTACTCCTATTAGAAGAATTATTTATATCAATTAACGGTTCAATGAAATTATCTGCTGTTCCTGAATCACCTAGCCAGCCATAGGTGAAAATATCACTTTTCCTAAAGGTTTCTTCCGAATAGTAATCAGCTCCACTTACTTCTAAAATTTTAAGTTCTATATTAATTTCCTTTAAATTTTCTTTTAAAATCTTTGCTAATTTCTTATGAAAACCTGCATTTCCTCCACTGTTTGCTATTTGGAGGGTTAAACTTCCAGAGTTTATTCCACCTTTTCTCATAAGTTCCTTTGCCTTATTGAGATTTCTGGTGTATGTAACTAATTTTGGATTTGATAAAACACTGGTTGGAAATGCTCCATGCAGTACTGTTTCAAATCCACTTTGTGCTTCAAGTGCGATTCTATCTTTGTCTATACAATAACTAATAGCTTGTCTACTGTGTTTATTATTTACAATAGGATTATTGCTTCTATAATTAAATGCTAAAAATCTTACACCAATACATTGGGAAGTTACTATATTATAGTTTTTCATCTTGACTTTTTCAGCATTAGCAGCATTGACAGCAAGATAATCGAGTTCACCATTCTCAAATTTTTCAAAGCTATCTTCAATGTCACACACAATTTTAATATTATCAATTAGTGCCTCACCTAAAGCATAATCCTTGAATTTCTCCATTACAATTTCTTTACTTCCAATATTATAACTAATAAATTTATAAGGTCCTGCTCCAGTTGGCTTAGAAGATAAATTGCTAAATTCCTCCTTTGGTAATATAACACAAGAGCAATGTGCTAAATTATTAATAAATGAACTATAAGGATAATCTAAAATTATTTTTATACTGTAATCTGAAGTCACAATTATTCCAACTACCTCTTTAGATCTTCCTTTAAAGAAATCATCTGCCCCTTTAATCATTGATAAAAACCATCTATTAGGTGAATTCAATTCCTTGCTTAAAATTCTTTCAAAAGTTTTCTTAACATCCTGTGCTATAATATTTCTTCCATTATGAAATTTCATATTCTTTCTTAAACTAAAATTCCATGTTACATTATCACTTTCAACATGCCAATTTTTCGCAATTGCACTTATTACTTCAGTACCAGGGCCAAATTGAACTAATCCTAAGTTTATTGGCGTTAGTATATTGGAATCATTTATTTCTGTACACATTGCAGGGTCGAAGGTTTTTACTGCTGCAGCACTCATTACAAAATTAGTTTTAATTAGTATTCCATCATTTTGTTTTGTATCTGATAAACTTTCTAAGTTATTAATTGTCTCTTTTAGGTTTCTCAGTGATGCCTTTTGTCTATCTGCTCCAACAGCTATATTTTCATTAAAAGCTTTCACCTTTTCTGAAACTTGAACCATCTCATCTATGACAGAAATTAAATATTGATTTTTATCTACCTGTTGTTTTACAGCATCACTAATTTGTGCAGAAATGGCCTTCGTCCTTTCAGCAGATTCCATCATGTGGTTTATTGATTGTCCTGCATTTTCTGCAATAGAAGTACTCTCAATTACTTTTTGTGTCCCCTTGTCTATTATATTTAAGGTCTGCTCAGTTACTTTTGATATTTCAGTAATTATGCTATCAATTTCATCAGCCGAATTTGAACTATTATCTGCTAACTTTTTAACCTCACCGGCAACTACAGCAAATCCTCTACCTGCGTCTCCTGCCCTTGCTGCCTCAATATTAGCGTTTAAAGAAAGCAGATGTGTTGTTTTAGCAATTCCCTTAATAGTATCCAAAATACCTTTAATCTTATTAGATTTCTCTGTTAGATCAAGTATCGTGCTTTTCATATTTTCTACAGTACTTTGAACTGTCTCTATACTATTTATTACATCATTAACTGAGTCTTGTCCGATTTTAGCTTTATTTAGTGTATCTTCGATAACCTTCATAGTTTCATCTACGCCAGCACTAACTTCTTCAGAGAACGCACCAACTTCTGAAGACACATCCACAGTTTTCAAAATATGCTCACTGTGTTTTTCCATTTCCATATTTATATCTTCAACCGCTTTAAGAAGCATGGCGGTAACATCTAGGGCTTCTTCTGCTTCATTTGAAACCCTTTTTGTTATTAATCCTTGATATAGCTGTTTGTTTACATTTTTTAACTGTTTGTCAGTACTTAGATCCATGGATATCTCTTTTTCTTTTAACTCAATTTTATTTTCTTTTTTGGCAAAAAACATTATTATTCCCCCAATACGTTAAAAACGAATAGTTAAAAATTACAAATTTTGCTCCATTAAAATTAATAATAGCATATTTTTGCACAAGTGACAAAGAAAATACAGTATATTCAAATAAAATTTTATATTTTGAAGAATTAAAAACTAACGTGTCATGTAGGAAATTTGTCACTAAAAAACAAAAGAACTTGCTTTTGGCAAATCCTTAATTGCTTTTCTCTTCAAATTATGTATTTTTTCAAAAAATAAAAATGGCGACCTGGTAAGGGACGCGAACTTCATATTGTTTTTCATTTTGTTCTTTTATTTATTTTTTCAAAAAATAAAAATGGCTCCGTGGAGAGGACTCGAACCTCCAACCCTTCGGTTAACAGCCGAATGCTCCGCCATTGAGCTACCACGGAATACCTTTTAAATGCCATTTAGGCATTTAACCTAGCAACGTCCTACTCTGCCACTTAGTCGCCCAAGCAGTACCATCGGCGCTGAGAAGCTTAACCATCGT
>NZ_JBJHZY010000005.1:0-183699 GCF_045310525.1 Candidatus Clostridium radicumherbarum
TACCTTGTTATATATCTGTTTAATTTTCAAAGACCAATTTGTTTTGCCGTCGTCTGACAGCTTTTATATCTTATCATTTAATTTTTACCCTGTCAATACTTTTTTTACAAGTAACTTTAAGTTGATTAAACTTTGCAGTATAAAATTAAATTTGTTTGTCGATTTATTTTTGCGACGTTATTTATAATATCACACATTTACTTATAAGAAGATGCAGAAATAGTTAATTTAATTAATTATGTTTAGATTTCTTAAAAAAACTAATAATATCTTTATATTTCATGTATGGATACACTAGGTAGGGTATCCATACAATTACTGAAAATAAGAAAAGTTCACATTAATTAATTGTGTAATTACATCTTTTGAGAGCTTATTAATAATTCTATTCTTTCTCTAATATTATTTGGAAGTTCTTTAGATAGTGCTCTATTAATAAGATGAGGTTCTTTAATTCCGTTTACTAGTAGATATTCTTCAATTATACTAACCTTTTTTTCTCTATTGGGCATAAGCTGATATAAAACATACCAATCTTCTAAAGATGTTAGTGGTATTTCTACTCCATTAGTTTTCTTTGCATTTGTGACAGCTTCCTTATCAAAGCTATATTCATAAGTGCCTTCATCAAAATTAATTGCAAAGCCAGCCATAATGTCCACATCTATGCCATTTACTATATATTCATAAAAATATTTCGTGGAATATAAGGCTGATTCACCCTTTTCCAAAGGCTTTTTACTGCCAAGCTCCTTTAATATTTCGTCAGCTCTTTTGATATCATTAATATCTACTAATATATCTATATCGTTAGGCTTATCTACTAATCCATAATGATTTAAAACCATAGACGCTCCTGTCGCCCATAAGACTCCTGCATCATTAAATTTCTCACCTATATAGCTTAAAGTATCTAACATAAATATTTTTTCCTTTCTATAATAAATGATCTTATATAAAAACAAATAGTTTATACCCATTTATTTTTATTAAAAAATTCTAAGAAAAATTTTAAATATAAAAAAATAAAAGCAATCTCAATTGAGATTGCTTAGAGTTTCTTATGCTTCTTCAAATTGATCCTTACCTACACCACAAAGTGGGCAAAGCCAATCTTCAGGAACATTCTCCCATGAAGTTCCTGGATTAACTCCGTTATCTGGATCACCTAACTCTGGATCATATATATATCCACAAGCTAAACATACATATTTTTTCATATTTTACTCCTCCTCAAATAATTATTATCTCTTAATTTTTATTATATCTTACCAAATTATATGTAAAATGTAAAGTGAAAAAAGAGAAATTATTTAGGTTTTTATCATGTTTATTATATCCTAATAGCTAAATACATTATTCCAGTATTACAAAAATTTTTCTAAAACCATTCTTCTACGGTTTTTAAAATTTTAAAGTTAGTTAGATCATAATGAAGGGGTGTCAAAGTTATATAGCCTTCTTTGAAATAATAAACATCTGTATCTTTTTCTGAGCCTTCTTTTATATCTCCAACAATTTCATAAGTTACTTGCCCTTCGCTGTTCTCTCTTTCCAAATATACATTATTATAAGTCCTGCTGCCTATTTTGCATACCTTTATGCCTTTTATTTTATCCTCCGGAATCATCGGAATATTAATATTTAAAACCACATCATCCTTAACAGCTTTATCTTTTAAATTCACAAGTACACTTTCTACGGTTTTTGCAGCTACGTCATAGTTTTCCTTATCACCTATAAATTCAGAAGAAATTGCTATGGAAGGAACATTGTATACTGCAGCTTCTATTGCCGCTGATACTGTACCTGAGTATATAACATCTGTACCTAGATTAACACCCTTATTTACACCTGAAACAACCATATCAATTTTGCCCTTTAGAAGTTTATCTAATGCAAACTTTACACAATCTGCTGGAGTACCATCTAAACTATAGGCCTTTGAATTAAGATTACTAAGCTTTACTTCTTTTAAGATGAGCGGCCTTGTCAAGGTTATTGAATGTCCACAGGCACTTCTTTGATTGTCTGGAGCTATAATTGTAACTTCATGATTTTTTTCTAATTCCTTTGCTAAAATATATATTCCCTCTGCATTTATTCCATCGTCGTTAGTTATAAGTAGTCTCATAAATCCACCATCCTTAAATAAAATTCATAAATAATCTTTGTATATAATATAGTATAACAAATTAACATATTTTAAATAGTAATTTCATTGACTAGCCACTTAGAAAAATGTACACTGTAATTATAGAACATTCACAATATTTGTATTTTATTTGAAGGATTAATATTCAAAAATTGCAGCATTATTATTTTAAGCCTTTAAATTTTAAAAGGCAGAACAAATTTAGTTCTGCCTTTTCTCATAGTCATCTTAACTAAGGCAGAGGTGTTACATCTATGAAATTTAATAAATCACGAAGAAAGCTTAAAGTAAATTTAAATAAAATGCCACAATTAAAAATTTATAATTTTTTTGGTAGTCATATAACTACATTAAATGGAACTCCTGGTGTTAGGTTTACCTTATGGGCTCCCCATGCCAAAGCTGTAAGTGTTGTAGGAAGTTTTAATAATTGGTGCGGCATGCAGCATATAATGAAGCTGAAGAAGAATCTAAATATATGGACCTTATTTGTTCCATATATAAAGGCTAATGAGATTTATAAATATGAAATAACCACGGCATCAGGCAAAAAACTGCTTAAAGCTGACCCTTATGCCTATTGTTCAGAGCTTAGGCCTAATACTGCCTCAGTAGTTACAGATTTGGCCTCCTTTAGCTGGGTGGATAGTCCCTGGCTTATTAAGAGAAGGGAGAATCCCATTTATAATCATCCATTAAACATTTATGAACTTCATTTAGGCTCTTGGAAAAAGAAAAATGATAGTTTTATAAATTACAGAGAAATTGCAGATAAACTTTTGGAATATATTATTCAAATGTGTTATACACATATAGAGTTGCTTCCTATTACAGAACATCCCTTAGATGCTTCCTGGGGATATCAAAGTACAGGTTACTTCTCAGTTACAAGCAGATATGGCAGACCTGAGGACTTTATGTATTTTGTAAATAAATTTCACGAAAATAACATCGGCGTTATCCTAGACTGGGTTCCTGGGCACTTCTGTAAGGATGCCCATGGTCTGTATAACTTTGATGGCTTACCACTATATGAATACGAAAATCCTCTATTAGGTGAAAATGACTGGGGTACGGCAAATTTTGATTTAGGTAAAAGGGAAGTAAGGCAATTTCTAATTTCAAATGCTCTATTTTGGTTTGATGTATACCATATAGATGGCATAAGGGTAGATGCAGTAGCAAATATGCTCTATATGAATTATGGTAAAAGCGAAAAAAATAACCTCATAAATAAATATGGAGGAACCGAAAACCTAGAAGCTATAGATTTTTTTAAAAAATTAAATTCAACTATTTTTAAGTATTTCCCTAATGTACTTATGATAGCCGAGGACTCCAGCTCCTTCCCGGCAGTTACAGCACCTGTATACTTAGGAGGACTGGGCTTTAATTATAAATGGAATATGGGCTGGATGAACGACATGCTGAAGTATATGCAGATGGATCCCATATATAGAAAGTATCATCATAATTTAATAACCTTCTCGCTTATGTATGCCTTTAGCGAAAATTTTATACTTCCCCTTTCTCACGATGAAGTTGTACATGGAAAAAAGTCTCTTTTAGATAAAATGCCAGGTGACTATTGGTCGAAGTTTGCTAGTCTAAGATTATTCTATGGCTATATGATGTGCCATCCAGGAAAAAAGCTTCTATTTATGGGAGGAGAATTTGGTCAATTTATAGAATGGAGATTTGCTGAGCCACTTGATTGGCTTCTTTTAGATTACCCAATGCATAAATCCCTTCAAACCTATGTTAAAGACTTAAATTCTTTATATATCAAAGAACCCTCACTTTGGGAAAAAGATCATAATAATGAAGGATTTAAATGGATTGATCATCAAAACGCGGATCAGAGTATAATTTCATTTGTGAGGTTTGGCATTAACAAAAAAGATTTTTTAATTATTATCTGTAATTTTACTCCTGTTTCCTATGTTAATTACAAGGTTGGGGCTCCTGTTTTTACCCATTATAAAGAAATATTTAATAGTGACAAGGACTACTATGGTGGCTTAAGTCAAACAAACGATGCATACATAAGACCTTGGCCAGATAATTGGCATAGTGAACCCTATCACATAAAACTTACTATTCCTCCATTATCAACCATTATCATAAAACCTTTATATGATTATAAATTAGAAAGGAGCATAGAAAATGCAGAAGAAAGAAATGATAGCAATGATACTTGCAGGAGGACAAGGCAGTAGATTAGGTATTCTTACCAAAGGTATTGCAAAGCCAGCAGTGCCCTTTGGAGGGAAATACAGAATAATTGATTTTCCCCTAAGCAACTGTTCAAACTCTGGTATAGATACCGTTGGTGTTCTAACCCAGTATCAGCCTTTTGTCCTTAACTCTCATATAGGCATAGGCACTCCTTGGGATCTTGACAGAAATAACGGTGGTGTTAGTATACTTCCACCTTACATGAGAGAAACTGGCGGTGACTGGTATAAGGGCACAGCAAATGCCATATATCAAAATATGAATTTTATAGATAACTACAACCCTGAATACGTGCTTATTCTTTCTGGTGACCACATTTATAAAATGGATTATTCTAATATGCTGGATTTTCATAAGGAAAATAATGCAGATGCTACTATTGCTGTTATGGAGGTTCCTTACGCGGAAACCCATAGATTTGGAATCATGAACACAAAAGAAAGCTATGAAATATATGAATTTGAAGAAAAACCTAAGAAGGCAAAAAGTAATCTTGCCTCCATGGGTATATACATATTTAACTGGGAAACCTTAGGACAATTTTTAATAAAAGACGAAGCTGATAAGGCATCAAGTAATGATTTTGGAAAAAACATTATACCAAAGATGCTTGAGGCTAAAAAAAGAATGTTTGCCTATCCTTTTAAAGGCTATTGGAAGGATGTAGGCACTATTGAAAGCTTATGGCAGGCTAATATGGATTTGCTGGACGACAACAACGAATTAGATATCCACAACCACAACTGGAAAATTTACTCAGTGAATGCTTCACTTCCGCCGCAGTTTATAGGTGAAAATGCAGTTATTAGTAACTCCTTGATTACAGACGGCTGCAAGATATTTGGTGAAGTTAAAAATTCTGTAATTTTCCCGGGCGTAACAGTTGGCAAAAACTGCAGAATAATTGACTCAGTGGTTATGTCTAATACAAAGATAAAGGATAATTCAGTAATTACTAAGGCTATTATCGGCGGTGACGTTATTATAGAGGAAAACACTATTTTAGGTAATAGTAAGTTCATAGAGGTTGTAGGGGAAGGACAAGTAATTGATGCAGATTCAAAACTTTAATAGGGAGGTGAATTAAGTTGCTTAAGGATTACATGGGTATTATATTATTAAATGAAGATGAAGACAACATAAGAAGACTCACTAAAAACAGAGCTCTTGCCTCCATACCCTTTGGAGGCAGATATAGAATTATAGATTTTGTGCTTTCTAATTTAGTAAGCTCAGGCATGAGCAACATTGGAATATTTACAGATGGCAAAACCCGCTCACTTATGGATCACTTAGGTTCGGGAAAGCCTTGGGACCTTGCAAGGAAAATAAATGGTCTATTTATTTTTAACTTTAGCTACTCAGGAAAATATATTAATGAAATAGAAACCCTTAAAAATAATATAGAATATCTTTATAAAAGCAAAGAAAAGTACGTAATCATATCTTCTTCCTATATGGTATGTAATATTGATTATAAGTCCGCAGCAGCATTCCATGAAAAGTCTGAAGCAGATGTAACTATAATCTATAAAAATGCTCTTAGTGATGAAACTAGCTTTATAAACTGTGATGTTCTTAATCTTGAAGGAGATAAAGTATTAACCGTAGGTAAGAATATAGGCACCGATGACCAAAACAATATATCTATGGATATGTTTATAATGAAAAAGGAAGTTTTAATAAAATTACTGCTTAGATGTATTAAAACTGGCCATTATAATTCAATAAAGGAGGCTATTTACGATAAATTGGGTAATTTAGATGTAAAAGCCTATAGATTTAATGGCTATCTCAGCTGTATAAATACAATAAAGGCCTATTATAAAACCAATATGGATTTATTAGATCTTAGCATAAGCAGTGAACTATTCTCTGAGAACGGAACAATATTTACCAAAACTCAGGATGAACCACCTACAAAATACACCGAAACTTCAAAAGCAGAAAATTCTTTAGTGGCAAATGGATGTATAATTGAAGGAAAGGTAAAAAATAGTATTATTTTTAGAAGAGTAAATATACATAAAGACGCAGAAATAGAAAATTGCATTATAATGCAAAATTGTGAAATTAAAGCTCACGCTAGGCTTACTAATATAGTTATAGATAAAGGAATTGTTATAGAAGAAGGTAAGGAGCTTAAAGGCGATATAGAAATTCCCTTAGTTGTAGAAAGAAAATCTAAATTTAAATAAAAATGTGAGGTGGACAGTTAATGAAAATATTATTTGTTGCATCAGAAGCACATCCTTTTATTAAAACAGGGGGGCTTGGTGACGTAGCTTACGCACTTCCAAAAGCACTTCGAAAATTAGGTTTAGATGTAAGAGTGATAATTCCTAAATTCTCCGAAATTAAACAGGAATATAAAAGTAAAATGCTTACTTTAGCAACCTTTAACGTGCCTGTTGGCTGGAGAAATCAATATGGTGGACTTCAGTACCTGGAGTATGATGGTATTCCCTTTTACTTTTTAGATAATGAATATTATTTTAAAAGAGCTGCTTCCTATGGTTTCTTTGATGATGGAGAACGCTTCGCTTATTTCTGCAGGGGAGTATTAGAAGCAGTTAATCACATGATTGATTTTACTCCAGATATTATTCATCTTAATGACTGGCATACGGGAATGATACCTCCCCTTATGAAAGAACACTATAAGGAAAATCCTAGATTTGATAATATAAAAACCATCTTTACTATACATAATCTACAGTATCAAGGAGTATTCTCAAAGGATATTCTAGGTGATTTATTAAGCCTTAGTGAGGATTATTATACGGAGGAAAAGCTTAAATATTATGATGGCGTGTCCTTTATGAAAGGCGGGCTTAATTTCTGCCATAAAATAACCACAGTGAGCAATTCCTATGCTGAAGAAATAAAAACTTCCTTTTATGGCGAAGGACTTCATGGTCTTCTGCAGGTACGTGACAGAGATCTTTTAGGTATAGTAAATGGTATAGATACTGAACTTAATAATCCTGAAAAGGATAAAGAGCTTTTCAATAATTATAACTTTGAAAATGTAGAAGGAAAATCAAAAAATAAAATAGAGCTTCAAAAAAAATTGAACCTGCCTGTTAATGAAAATACACCTATAATAGGCATGGTAACAAGGCTTGCAGGCCAAAAGGGTATTGACCTTGTTGCCCATGTTATTGATGAGCTTCTAGAGCTTGATTTACAATTAGTAGTGCTGGGCAATGGAGAACAAAAATATGAGGAAATGTTTAAGTATTATGCAGATGTATATCCAAATAAATTATCTGCAAATATTACCTTTAACAATACACTAGCTAAAAGAATTTACGCAGCTTCTGATATGTTTCTTATGCCATCACTATTTGAGCCCTGTGGTATAGGTCAGCTAATTGCCCTTAAATATGGAAGTCTTCCTATTGTTAGGGAAACAGGAGGCTTAAAAGACACAGTGAAGCCTTATAATGAATATACTAATGAAGGGAACGGTTTTTCTTTTGCAAATTATAATGCACACGAAATGCTTTTTACAATTAAAAAAGCTTTAGCCTTTTACAACAATAAAGAGGTATGGTATAATTTAGTGAAAAATGCTATGCAGGAAGATAACAGCTGGAGCAAATCAGCTATAGAGTATAGAAACTTATATACCTCACTATTGTAAAAGTTAATGCACAAATTTTTAGACAGCAATTGTTTTGCTGTCTAATATTTTAAGAAAAATTTATAAAATATGAAGAACATAATTATTATAAAAGTAGATTACGACATAACTCTCATATCGTAATATTGCTAGAGGAGGAAATTAATGAAGCTTAATAAAGAAAAATTTAAATCTGATTATAAGAGAAAGTTAATGAACACTTTTGCAGAAAATATTGAAGATTCATCAAAGCTTCACAATTACTTTGCCCTAGGAGGCCTAGTACGTGACTATGTTACAGAAAATTGGGTAAGTACAAACAGCTATTATTTAAAAACTGGGGAAAAGCAGGTTTATTATTATTCTATGGAATTTCTAATTGGGAGGCTTTTAGGCAGTAATCTTTTAAATCTAGGAATTAGAGAAATTTGCATGGATGGTCTTAAGGAACTTGGTATAGATTTAAATGATCTTGAAGAAATAGAACATGATGCAGGACTTGGTAATGGAGGTCTCGGAAGACTAGCTGCCTGTTTCTTAGATTCTATGGCTTCTATTGGCGTACCAGGCCATGGCTGTGGTATTAGATATAAACACGGTCTTTTTGAACAAAAGATAGTTAATGGATATCAGGTGGAAATTCCTGATTATTGGCTAAGAGAAGGTAATGTGTGGGAAATAAGAAAAGAAAATAGAGCTGTGGAGGTTCATTTTGGCGGAAGCATAAAACCCGAATATATTAATGGCAGATTATCCTTCATTCATGAGAATTACGAGCCGGTTCGTGCTGTTCCCTACGATACTCCTGTGGTAGGTTTTCATAATAATATGGTAAATACCTTAAGACTTTGGAGTGCAGAGCCTTGCGAAAAAGAATTTGACTTTTCCACCTTTAGCCGAGGTGAATATGTAAAAGCCGAAGAATACAGGGCTTCCGTTGAATCAATTTCACAGATTTTATATCCTGATGACAGTAAATTTGAAGGACGCTTGCTTAGGTTAAAGCAGCAATACTTCTTTGTTAGCGCAGGTCTTCAAAGTATAATCAGAAATTATAAAAAATCTGGCTCCCCAATAAATGAGCTGTATAAGCATGTGGCAATTCACATTAATGATACACATCCTTCTGTTGCTGTTGCAGAACTTATGAGACTTTTAGTTGACATCGAGCTCTTACCTTGGGATGAAGCCTTTTATATAACTAAAAATACAATGGCTTATACAAATCATACAATTATGTCCGAGGCTCTTGAGAAATGGCCTATTGATATGTTTAAAAATCTCCTTCCAAGAATTTATATGATAATTGAAGAAATAAATAGAAGATTTTGTGATGATTTAACTCAAAAGTATCCAAATCAGTGGGGAAAAATAAACAGCATGTCAATAATCCAAGATGGACTTGTAAAAATGGCTCATTTAGCTATAGTAGGCAGCCATTCTGTAAATGGCGTTGCCAATCTGCACACTGAAATATTAAAGCATCAAGAGCTTGCTAATTTTTATGACTTTTATCCTGAAAAATTCAACAATAAAACTAACGGAATAACTCACAGACGCTGGCTTATGAAAGCCAATCCAAATTTAAGCTCCTTAATTACAAATACTATTGGAGCTGCATGGATTAAGTCCCCTAAGGAATTAATTAAATTAGAAAAATATAGAAATGATAAAGCCCTTCAAAATAAAATTGCGGCAGTGAAAATGACTAATAAAATAGAGTTTACTGATGAAGTGAAAAATAAATATGGTATTAAAATTAATCCAAACTCAATATTTGATGTACAGGTTAAAAGGCTACATGCCTATAAAAGACAACTACTGAACCTTCTTCATATTATGTATTTATATAATAGCCTTAAGGAAAATCCGAATATAGATTTTCTTCCTAGAACCTTTTTCTTAGGAGCAAAGGCTTCACCAAGCTACTCTTTAGCAAAACAAATAATTAAGCTTATTAACAGCGTGGCAAATTTAGTTAATAATGATCCAAGTATTAATAATAAGCTTAAAGTAATATTTTTAGAAAACTACAGCGTTTCACTAGCTGAAAAGGTAATTCCCTGTGCAGATGTAAGTGAACAGATTTCTACTGCCTCAAAAGAAGCCTCTGGAACTGGAAATATGAAATTTATGATGAATGGTGCTATAACAGTAGCAACTTTAGATGGTGCAAATGTTGAAATGAAGGATGAAGTTGGGGAGGACAACATTGTCATTTTTGGCTTAAGGGCCAATGAAGTTATAAGCTATAACAAATACGGCGGCTACTCCTCCTGGGATATATATAACAATGACCCTAGGATAAATAAAATATTAAATCAGCTAATAAACGGCTCCTTAGGAACCTCTCCTTCAGAATTCAAAGATGTTTATGATTCACTGCTAATGTTTAATGATGAATATTTCGTGTTAAAAGACTTTGACGCCTATGTAAAAGCTCAGGAAAAGATAGATAGACTTTATAGAGATAAAGCAAAGTGGAATGAAATGTGTATAATGAATATTGCTCATTCAGGTACTTTTTCAAGTGATAATACAATTAGAGAATATTCAAGAGAGATTTGGGGTACTAGAGAACAGGAGGGAATTCCTGCTCATTAAATTAAAGTTTTTTCTTGGCCACTAGCTGAAAACGCGGAAAGGGGCTCATATTAAAGCTCCCCTCCCGCATTTTTATTACCTAAATAAGTAACCAATATAATATTTTATTCTTCAAATTTAAAATTCTTAAACTTATCCTTTAAAAGATCTCCTAATGTTAATCCTTCTGATTTATCTCCTAAGAAATCCTTGATTTCTTCTCTTTCAGCGCTATTTTTTGCTTCTCTTATGCTTAAACCAAGTCTTTGATTTTTTGAATCTATTTCAAGAATCTTAACCTTAACCTTGTCTCCTACATTTAAAACAGCTGAAGCCTTCGATACTCTTTCTTCTGCTATTTCAGAGTTCCTTACAAGACCATCTATTCCTTCTCCAATTTCTACAAAAGCTCCAAAGTCAGTAAGTCTAACCACAGTTCCTTGTACTATGTCATTTACCTTAAACATAGATGAGACCTTATTCCATGGGTCCTCTGTAACTTCTTTAAGTCCTAGAGAAATTCTATCCTTAGATTTATCGAAGTCAATAACGTAAACTTCAACCTTATCGCCTACTGAAACCACTTCAGCTGGATCTAAAACTCTTTTCCAAGAAAGATCTGAAATATGTATAAGTCCGTCTATACCTCCTAGGTCCACAAAAGCACCAAATTTAGCAAGTCTAGTTACTATTCCTGTTCTCTTTTCTCCCTTTTTAAGTGAAGCCCATACTTCTTGCTTTTTAACTTCAGCCTCTGCTTTTAGAGCTTCTTTTCTAGAAAGTACAACTTTCTTCTTATCCCTATCAAGTTCAACTACTCTAACTGTTAAGGTCTTTCCTACAAAATCCTTTAAATCATCAACATACTTTAAAGATAGCTGTGATGCTGGTATGAAGGCTCTTACACCTTTTATATTTGCAGTAACTCCACCTTTAACAACTTCATTAACCTTAACTTCAATTGTTTTTCCTTCATTAAGAGATTCCTCAAATTCATCCCAAACCTTGTGTTCTTCTGCTTTTATTTTAGATAATGCCACATTTCCTTCTCCGTCGTTTACCTGAAGTATATAAACATATATTTCGTCTCCAGGCTTTACTATATCCTTTGGGTTAACTGCTTCGTCATAGGAGAGTTCTTCCCTACTTATAACTCCATCAGCCATGTAGCCTATATTAACAAAAACTGCATCATCAGAAGCAGAAATGACTGTTCCTTTAACTACATCACCACTATTAATTCTCTTTAAAGAATCACCTAGAGCTTCCATAAAATCTTGCATTGAAACTTCTTCATTATTATCCATAGCATAAATGCCTCCTCTTATAGCTTCAAAATAATCCCAATGTTTTAATATTAGCATAAATTATATTTTTTATAAAGAAAAATAAATATTTTTATAACAGAGTCAGCTTAGTTAGTTCACTATAGTTCTACTTCTATATTTTCTCTTTCTGATTTTGAGGTTTCAAAATAATTTTCTTCTTTGAAATTGAATATAGAAGCTATAATGTTTGATGGGAAGCTCTGTACATAGTTATTATAATTCATAACCGTATCACTGTAGAACTGTCTTGAAAAGCTTATTTTGTTCTCTGTTTCAATAAGCTGATTTTGCAAAGATTTATAACTTTCACTAGCTTTTAGATTTGGATACCTTTCAACCACTACAGCTAATCTACTTAGCACTTGTGTAAGTTCTCCATTGGCCTTTATAGCTTCTTCTGGTGAGTTTGCCTTCATAAATTTACTTCTCGCTTCTACTACCTTTTGAAGCGTTTCTGCTTCATATTGTGTATAGCCTTTTACAGTGTTAACTAAGTTTGGAATCAAGTCAAACCTTCTTTTTAGCTGTATATCCATTTGAGACCAGCAGTCTTTTACCTTATTTCTTCTGCTAATAAGTCCGTTATAGCCTGATATAATATATAATATCAATAATGCCAAAATGCCTAAAACAACATAAATCATAATCTTCCTCCTTGTAAATAACTTTGATTATTAAAAACCTCCGAAACCTCCGCCCCCGTCTCCGCCGCCACTGAAACCGCCGCTGTCTCCACCACCAAAGCCACCTCCTGTAAAGCCACCTCCATCACCAGATCCTGAGGAGTTAGAAGAATTAGCTATAGCCATGGCTGAGTCAGTTAAATCTGTAAAGGTGGTTGTGATATCCTGAATTTGATTGAATATATTTCCTCCATCATTAGTAAAGTGAGAGTAATATAAAAATGTTAGCATATTTAAATCATATCCATATTGATACATTTCACCTTCAGTGATAACTATAGTAAGCTGCTCTAGTACCCTTTGTGCCACACCTAAAGAAATTGCATAAACTAAAAAGTGTTCCCATAAAACTAAGGAAGGTGGCTCTGCATCCTTTAAATTGCTGAAATCCTGCAGAAAATTTTTAAAGGCCTTCCATCTTGCATATTGATTTGAGCCATATATACTTCTATGTCTAAAATTTAGTACCCCACTATATTCAAAAAAATTATATGCTTCTGAATCCTCCTTAACTAATGAACACCATATGTTATATTTGTTTCTAAATTCAATAGCAGCTCCGGTCTTACTTGTTACTTCTTTAATGCTGCTAAATGCTATGCTGTTTCCATCTCCTAGATCATTTAAAAGCCAATCCATAAGAAATTCTTCATGCGCTAGTAATGAATTATCAGGACTTTTTAGTCTATAAACAACATAGTCAGTTACTTCTTTCTTCCCAAATAATTTTTTCTTTTGTATTTTTAAGACATCAAGTTTTAAATACTTTTTTCTTATTAGATTCATAAGTGTTGCTGTTATATCTCTATTACTTACACTGTTATAGTAAAGAACACTCATTACCGCAGGTGAATAATCTCCAGGCAGCTCTCTATAATACTTACCATCAAAATCCGGAGCAGGATCACTTCCATATTTATTCTTTAAGTAAACCCATAAAGAAATACCTCCACCTATTAAAATAAATACAAGAATACCTCCAAGGCTATTATTAGCCTCCTCCTTATATGGCAGTTTTAGAGGAAAGTTGTTATAGCTTCCATTATGCACTTGATTTCTTGCCTCTTCCCGTGCTTTATTGGCTTCGTCAGCTAGTAATGCCTCTTCGCTTAATATTTTATTTAAGGCTTCTTCTGCATATACTCTTTTCGCACCAGGAATTAATTGGGGAGGAAACAGTAATCTGGCCTCTACATATCTTCCTTCAGGAAGGTTATTTATAGTTAAATTTACTGTTCTATTATCTAAAATTGAGGAATTCCCAGTTAAAGGGCCATGAGCAAAAACTTTTATGTCTTCTTTTTTAGCTTCCGCTGGCAATTCTATACTTATAGAGGTTTCACTGATAGGTGTCTTGTTTTCATTTCCTATGAACTTCCAATATAACTCACCAGTATCACTATATTTTTTTGCCGCATTTTTAATATTGTAGGATATTTTAAAACTTCTATCCATATTTGAAGAGGGCACATAGATCCAAAGCATAATAGCCTCACTTGATTTAGGTTCCAATGTATATACATCGCTGCTGCCTTTAACAGCTGAGCTTGTCATTCTATAATTTTTTCCACCTTCATTAACAATTAAATTATCTAAAGAGGTTCCTTCTGGAAAAAGTATTTCCTTTGTTACTCCATTAAAGCTTCCATTAAAGGTAAAGTCCACATTTTCTTCAACCTTCATATCTCCATTACTTAACACTTCGGCATTTACAATATATCTATTAATCAATAAAGATGAATTATCAGCTTTTACTTTAAAATTAGGACTTATTAGGGTTGTACATATAAATAAAATACTGAATAAAAAAAATGCTAATTTATTCTTCATTATTACCTCCACATGAATTAGATAACAACACAACTTCCATTCACCAAATTTTAACTTTATAGCAATATTATACTATGTTTATTTATTGTATTCCATGATTAAAAAATAACTTTTTGCTATGCTATTTAAAGCTCGCCAAATTTTTCTAATGAAATTCTAATAATTCATTAATTCTTAACTAATATATCTTGCCTATAATAAAACTATAGATAAAATAAAAATTTTAGGAGGTTAAAGTCCTAAATGGACTTTAACGAGTAATTTGCGAGCGGGAGCGAGTGATCTTAAATTACTCAGTGTTCCGACTAGGAGGAGGAAATTATAATGTCAGTAAGTTTAGAAAAAATTGATGAATTAAGGAAAAGAGCAAATGTAAGTTATGAAGCAGCAAAGGATGCATTAGAAAAATGTAATGACGATTTAGTTGAGGCACTTATTTACTTAGAGAAGCAAAATATGGTGAACCCACAGCAAAGTACTGAGAGAAAAAACTCCTTTTGGGAAACTGTTAAAAAAATAATTAGAAAAGGAAACAGAACAAAGCTAATAATTAAGAAACATGAAAATATTGTCTTGAGTATGCCAGTTACACCAGCAGTTATTATAACTATTATTGCACCTTACTTTACACTTATTGTTTTATTGATAGTTTTATTAACAGGTCATAGAATAAAATTCCAAGGACCTAAGGGAGACTGTACTCAAGTAAATGAGGTACTGAATAAGGTGGCCGACACTGTAGATTCTACTAAAAGAAAACTAACTGAAGATGATAGCTGTACTTCAAGTAATAATTAATTTTGAATAAATAGGCACGAAGCAGTTCGTGCCTATTTATTTATAGTAAATATTTTTTATAATACAGTTGTAATATAAATTAGCAATATGTAAACTTAATTTATGCAGCGATAATTAGTAGATTTGTCCTTCTTTTTCTTGCTGCATAATTAAAGTTATGTTTATAGATTAAGGTGGTGGTAGAGCTTGGCTAGTCAAAAAATACTTATAATTGAAGATGAAATAAAAATAGCCAGATTTATTGAGCTGGAGCTCCAATATGAAGGCTATGAAGTTTCCCAATGCCATGATGGAAGAGAAGGACTTAACAGGGCCCTTGAAGGGAATTTTGATTTAATAATTCTTGATATTATGCTTCCTTCGCTTAATGGAATAGAGGTATTAAGAAGGCTTAGGCAAAATTCAGAAGTACCTGTCATAATGCTTACTGCTAAAGATGATATTATGGATAAAGTAATGGGGCTGGATACAGGAGCAAATGATTATATGACAAAACCTTTTGCTATAGAAGAGCTTCTGGCCAGAATTAGAACAGCGCTAAGAAAGAAAAAAACTGAACCCATTAATTCCAAAACCATGGAACTTGAAAAATTATGTATTAATCTAGAAAACTATACTGTAACTTATGATAATAATATTATAGATTTAACTAAAAAAGAATTTGACCTATTAAAATATCTTATAGAAAACAAAGATATAGTGCTGACTAGAGATAAAATACTTGAGGCTGTTTGGGACTTTGATTACTATGGCGATACTAATGTTGTAGATGTTTATATTAGATATTTAAGAAGTAAGATTGATGATAAATATAATAAAAAGTTTATTCACACCATTCGAGGGGTGGGATATATGATAAAAAATGATAAAGAAAAATAAAAACTTAAAAGAGCGAAATTTATTCTTTTCAGAAATTTTAAAGATATTAAAATTTACTTTGGCGGCAGTTCCCAAGCTTTTTAACTATGTTATAAATAAACTGAGATTCTCAATTAGCTTTAAAATTACTACCTTCTATGCTTTCATCTTTTCCTTCTTTTTGCTGTTATCAAATATAGCAGTAGTTTCAGGATTTATATACTTTATTCAAAAACATGCCGACAATATAAGAACGGACCAGGGCTTATTATATATTGAATTTACTAAGAATACTATAGAGGTTAATAATTACATTGGTATCATAGTTTTGGTGATTTTATCAACTGATTTGTTGTTTCTTATGATTATTTTGGGGATTGGATCAAAAATGAGTAAAAAATTACTGCTCCCAGTTAAAAAAATGACTGATGCAGTTAAAAATATATCACTTCAGAATATGAATACTAGATTAAACATAAGTGGTTCAAAGGATGAGCTTAAGGATTTGGCAATAACCTTTAACCAAATGCTAGATAGATTGCAGGACTCTTATGAAATACAAAACAGATTTGTTTCTGATGCTTCCCATGAACTTAGAACACCAATAGCTGTAATCCAAGGCTATGCCAATCTTCTAGATAGGTGGGGCAAGGAAGATAAGGCGGTTCTTGATGAGTCAGTTACTGCCATAAAGTCTGAAGCTGAAAATATGAAGAATTTAATTGAACAACTCCTATTTCTTGCCCGTAGTGATAAAAACACCCAAAAGATAGAAATGTCAGAATTTCAAGTAAAAGAAGTAATAGATGAGGTCATTAAAGAAACAAAAATGATTGATAGTACCCATAATATAATTAATGAAAAAAATGAGCAATTAAAAATAGTTGCAGACAAAAATCTGCTTAAACAAGCACTTCGGATTTTTATAGATAACAGCATAAAATATACTCCAGAAGGAGGAAATATTAAGTTAAATTCATATTCTAAAGGCGGGAGTCTAGTTATAGAAATTGATGACACAGGTATTGGTATTTCAAAGGAGGACCTGCCTCACATTTTTGATAGATTTTACAGAGCTGATAAATCAAGAACCAAGGAATCTGGTGGCACCGGTTTAGGATTATCAATAGCTAAATGGATTATCTTAAAACACAAGGGCAGTGTAGAGGTACAGAGCAGACCTCATTACGGAACTAAAATAAGTTTAAGGATCCCGATATAGCAAAACAAAACAGGCTTATACCCATATGGGCTATTAAGCCTGTTTTAATGGAAAGGGGGAACCTTGTTAGCATTAGAAAAGAATATCTCTAAATTATTAAAATTGACACTTTCTTAAGGGGAAATTTTCCCTTGCTACATTTCACGACTAAAAAAGGCCATTTTACGATATATCTATTGTTTCTCATAATAGTGCATAGTATAGTCGAATTATAGAAACTTTTACTTTAATTTAATTAAATTGTAGAATGGAGCTGTGCATTATGAACGAAAAAGGCTTCCGCGGTATCATGATTAGATTATTATTGTTTTTCATATTATCATTAATAGTAATTGAGCATATTTATGAGTCAAAGCTCTGGATAATCTTTTTTATTGTTTTGTTAATAACATTCATATTTTCCACATTAATAGCTTTTAAAAATCTAAATCGATAGTTTTATTAATTATTAGCTTGTTTTATCTCCTAACAACCAGGCTACTAAACATAATAGTAAAGCCACTATCATAACTTTTATAAGGTAAACATTAAATGTTCCAAAAATAGCAAGTTGAAACAAGAAAATTATAAGAGAATAAACTGATGCAAATTTTAAAATTCTAACCTGACCCACTATAACACCTCATTTGCATAAAAAATGGTTAACGATAATATAAATATAGTTTATCATCTCTTTAAACTTACTTTCAATTAAATGTCGTGAAATGTCAATATTTAGTCGTGAAATAACTTATTCAACATTTCACGACGTATTTTATGCATTTCACGACATATTATAAAAAAAATCTGTAATTTTGTGGTATATTTAAATTATTACATAAGATATTGCGTGCCTTACTAAATAAAAATAAAGGAGGAACTCTAATTATGAAAAAATTAAATTTCAAAAAACAGCTTTCTCTTATTATCTGTGCAATAGCTATGTTTATTGCATCAACATCCACGTCTATGTGCTGGGTGCTTTTATTTGGTGAACCTAAAATGCCTGAATCCTTATATAAGAAATAATTAGGCATAAAGAAAGAACGACAATTTTTACATTGTCGTTCTTTCTTGTTGAAAAATATTAATTTCTTGTTTAAATATACCATCTTTAATTTTAGTATTCAGCAAAACATTGCTGTATTTTTCATTTATTATTTCTTTAACTATTTTTAAACCCATTCCTCTTCCTTCACCTTTTGTAGAAAAGTTCTTTTCATAAATCTTATGAACTGGTGGAGTATTGCTTGTACAAGTATTAATAACGGTTATTATAGTATTATCATCATTTCGTACTATAGATAGGTTTACCTTTTTAATTTCACAGCAGAGGGTTGCTTCTATTGCATTATCCAACATTATTCCCATGATTCTACAAATATCAATAATACCGATTGAAAGTGAATCGATAACATCAACAACTTCTATGCTTGTCTTTATTCCATTAGACTGAGCATCTATAATTTTTGAAGAAATTAGTCCCTTTAGTGGAATAATCCTTATATTTTGAAGTAAACTTAGATTTTTGTTTTCACCAATAACTATATTGCTTCCAGGCATTAATTCCTTATTATAAAATTCCTTAAGCCCTTTTACATCCTCTTCCTCTATAAAGTCACCTAAGGTTTTAAGTATATTTAAGTAATCATGTCTAAACTTTCTAGTATCATTTGAAACAATCTCAAGCATATTTGTATAATCTTTTAATTGCTCATATTCCTGAGTTTTAAATTGATTTTCCAGCTTGTTTTTAATATTTCTATTGCTTATTGTAATTAATACAACTGCGATAGTAAAAAACGCAATAATAGTGAGTATATACAAAAACAAAACTAATTTATTAACATTTGGAGCTAATTGCTTGTATATCATTAAGTTTGCATAAATGGAACATATCCCTATAACAATATATAGAATAAGCAATAAGTTCTCTTTTGCATATTCCCTTAATATATTATTATACATTTGAAATTTGATACTCATTAATTTAACTAACTTACTTATAAGGTAGGCCATTATAACGATAACTGCAGCGGTAATAAAATAAGCCTTTTCACTTTTTTCAAATGCAGCATAATTTAAGTTTAAAATATAAATGGTTAATACTCCCGCTACAGCGTCACTTATAATAAAAATTAAGCAAGAAATAATAGCTGTAATAATTGAATAATACAACTTTCTTATTACCAAATAAATATATACAAAAGCAGCAACAGCAATCATTGGGAATAATAATTTATCCTGATTTAAATAGTGAAATATTCCTATAAGAATGTAATTAGTTATAGTAAATAGAAATATACTTTTTTTGCTGGGCCTTGTAAAAATTGTATTAAAAATAATTACACTTATTATAGTCGCCATTAAAAGCGGATACAGAATAATAAAAACTACATGGAACATAGGTTTAACAGTCCTCTCAAATAACGTGAAGCAATATAGCATTCTTCTCCATTAATCATATGTATAATTAGCCTATCTTTATCTATACTTTTTATTTTCTTTGTATTTACCAGATAAGACCTATGGGGCTTATAATAATAATCTGATACAATTTTTTCTATATCTTTTAAAGTTCCGTAGAATTCTAACTGTTCCTCACAGGTATGAATTCTTATTCTATGATCCTTATTAGTTGTTTCAAAAAATAAAATATCATCCATGTTAAAGTAAATGATTCTGTTTCCTATGTTAATAGGAAGCATATTTGCATCCGTTATTTTATAATTTTTATAATCATTGTAAGCAACATCAATACACTCTGCTATTCTCTCCTGCATATCTTTTGAATCATATTTAACTATATAATCCATAGCTTGTACTTTATATTGAAAAGTTAATAAAGTTAATTCTGAATGAGAAGTGATAAATACAATATAGCCTTTAGGATCAAACCTTCTAATTTTTCTTGCAAGCTCAATACCATTTATAGATTCACCAAGTTCAACATCTAAAAAGTAAATATAAGTAACTCCTCTAGAGGCTTCCACATGTTCAATTACCACTTCAGGGGTATTAGTTGACAAGCTAATAAATAAATCCAAATTTGAATCTTGTATTTTCTTATTTATGATAGCTTCAATGGCTTTTCTTTGTATATCATTATCTTCACAAATTATAATACTAAGCATTTAAATCAACCTCATATTTTAACAAATTCTAACACATAATTTGTTTATATTATAGCATTAATTTGAAATTAATCCAATATTCTATTAATTCTTGACTTTAATTACAACATATGACATTATAAAATCAACTAAGATTAATATTTTTAGGATGGTATTTATATGGATATTTCTGATATTATAAGTAAAAACTTAATGAATTTCATAAAAGGCTCTCTTAATAAGTCTGATACAGAATTAGAACAAATAAAGTATGGTATAGATTCTATTCTGGCAAATATCACAAAATTAATTATTCTCTTTTTAGCCGCATACCTTATTGGAATAGCAAAGTATACCTTCATTGCATTAATTAGCTTTGGTTTTATTAGAGGCTTTGCATCTGGTATACATGCTACCTCAAGTATAAAATGTATTATATCAAATTTCCTAATATTTTTTGGTAATGTATATTTAAGTCTTAAGTTAACTCTCAATAACTTCAATATAGCATTTTTGTTTTTAGTAAGTCTTTGTCTTGTATTATTATTTGCACCTGCTGACACAGCAGCAAAACCACTCACCAGCAAAAAAGTTCGTTTAAAGCTAAAAATATATTCAAGTTTAGCAGTAATAATTTTATACTTCATAACTTTGTTCATAAATAATAGTGTTTATGTGAATTTAATTACATTTTCAGTATTTATAGAAACTCTTCTCATAACACCAGCTACTTATAGATTATTTAAAAGTCCTTATAAAAATTATGAAAAATTTCAATAACATCACCTATTTAAGTCCGATCCAAGTAGTGAAGTTAAATATGGAATGACATACTATTGGTATCCACAAGGAATCATACTCCTTAAATAAATATCCAAGCACAAGACTCACTATTGAAACCGTGAAGGAAGATTTAATTATATCTGCTCCAGAATAAATCCACTCCGGTATGTGAATTAATACAAATAATAAAGTTGTGACAATATTGGCTTGTACGAAATTTATTTTCTTCCAAAGCTTTTGAAGCAGGAAGCCCCTAAAAGGTATTTCTTCAAAAGTACCCACTAAAAACACCGACACCCACATTATCCCTATATTCAAATTAATTGGCTTTCTGTCTGTGAACTCATTTTTTATAGTAAGCAATAATATATATACAAGGCTTATTAAAACAGCTTTTAATATGTTTCTTATAGGTTTATTACTAAGTTTTAACGCCGCTATTGGATTGACTTTTTCCTTGAATTTCAAATATGTAATAATTGGTATTATGAATAGTAATAAATATATTAATATGCCTATAATTTCTAACTTTATGCTATTAATTATTTTAATCACCCTTTCATATAGAAATATTTCTCTTATATATAGATATATATTACAATATTTACATAATAAAAGACACCACAACTATTAAATAAAAGTTGTGATGTCATCTGTTTTACATATTGGGAACATTGATACCAAAAAATATTTCTGTCATTTCTCTATCCAGCTTTTTAACAATCTCTTCTCTTTCTTCACCACTTAAGTCTTCTTCCTTTATTTCAAAAAGGTAATTAGGCAGATCCATATCTTTTACTCTCATCTTTGTATGAAATATATTGGATTGATAAATATTCATATCTATAAGGTTATATCTGTCAATGGTATCCCTTGCTATAAAATTTTGTATAGAAGTAATATCATGATCTATAAAATGTTTATAGCCATGAATATCTCTAGTAAAGCCCCTAACTCTATAATCAATAGTAATAACATCTGAGTCAAAGCTGTCTATAAGATAATTTAAAGCCTTTAGTGGAGAAATAGTTCCACAGGTGGAAACGTCAATATCTACTCTAAAGGTACTAATATCATTTTGAGGATGGCTTTCTGGATATGAGTGCACTGTTACATGGCTCTTATCTAAGTGGGCTACAACACTTTCCCTAGCTGGAGTTAATATACCTCTATTACAAGAAGGATCTAACACATATAAGGGTACCTCTTCCTCGGAAATTAATAGAGTTACACTGGCTCCTTGTGGATCATAATCCTGTTTTGCAATGTTTAGTACGCTGGCTCCTATTGTTTCAGTTACATCTGTTAATATCTTAGTAAGTCTTTCTGAATTATACTGCTCATCTATATAATCAATGTATTTTTTTCTATCCTCTTCTGTTTTTGTATAACAAATATCGTAGATATTAAAGCTTAAAGTTTTTGTTAAATTGTTAAAACCATAAAGTTTTAATTTATCTTCCTTTTCTGTTAACTTACTCAATTTCATCCCTCAATTCTAACGCAAAACAACCTTTCCTTCTTCTAATACTGCTGTTACCTTTGAACCATCTTGAATTTTCTTATGAAGATAGTCCTCTGCAATTTCATCCTCTATATATTTTTGAATAGTTCTTCTTAACGGCCTTGCGCCATACTTTTCATCATAACCCTTATCTAATATGAAGTCTTTTACTTCTTCTTTAACCTCTAAGGTTATATGCTTTTCTCTTACTTCTTCCTTTACCTCATTAAGCATTAAGTCAATAATCTTATGAAGTTCTTCCTTTGTAAGAGCTTTGAATACAATGGTATCATCTACTCTATTTAAAAATTCAGGCCTAAAGAACTCCTTTAAAGCTTCCCTTACTTTATTTTCTAATGCATTATAATTATCCTGTGTAAACCCAATACCTGAATTTTTAAAGTTAGTTCCAGCATTTGAAGTCATTATTATAACTGTGTTTTCAAAATATACAGTTCTGCCTTGACTATCTGTAAGTCTTCCATCCTCTAGAATTTGCAGCAGCATATTAAATACATCTGGATGAGCTTTTTCTATTTCATCCATAAGTATTACAGAATAAGGTTTTCTTCTAACCTTTTCTGTAAGCTGTCCTCCTTCATCATAACCAACATATCCCGGAGGAGCTCCTATTAGCTTTGACACAGTATGCTTCTCCATATACTCAGACATATCTATTCTAATTAACGCTTCTTCATTTCCAAAGAGCTCAACCGCTAGAGCCCTTGCAAGTTCAGTTTTACCTACCCCTGTAGGACCAACAAATATAAAGGAGGATGGTTTCTTCTTCTTTCTAAAGCCAAGCCTGTTTCTTCTTATTGTTCTAGCTAAGCTGGTTATTGCTTCATTTTGACCTATAACTCTATTATGAAGCCTGTTTTCCAGGTGTATTAGTTTCTCTGTTTCTTCTTCAGTCAAGCTCTTAACAGGTATTTTCGTCCAAGCTTCAATTACATAAGCTATATCTTCTATAGTTAAATATACATCGCTGCATTCCTTTTCCAGCTTAGCAACCTTCTCCTGTAGTCTGCATTCCTCAACCTTATATTGTGCAGCCTTCTCATAATCATTATTTGTTGATGCAGTATTTATTTTATCAACCACAGCCTGCAGTTCTTCCTTAATAGCCTTAAGTTCAACAAGTCCCTTGTTCTTTAAATTTGCTCTGGAACTGGCCTCATCTATAACATCTATTGCTTTATCAGGTAAATATCTATCAGTAATATATCTTTCAGAAAGGTTTGCAGCTGCTATAATAACTTCATCGGATATATGCACCATGTGGTACTCTTCATAGTAATGTCTTATACCCTTTAATATTTCTATAGTGTCTTCTACAGTGGGCTCTTCTACAATTACAGGCTGGAACCTTCTCTCTAAAGCACTATCCTTTTCAATATGCTTTCTGTATTCCTCCAAAGTAGTAGCCCCAATAACTTGTATCTCTCCACGGGCTAGTGCAGGCTTTAAAATATTTGCAGCATTCATGGCACCGCCTTGGGCTTCTCCAGCACCTATAATATTATGAATTTCATCTATAACTAAAATTATATTGCCATTTTCTTTAGCCTCATCTATAATGGACTTCATTCTTCCTTCAAACTGCCCTCTAAATTGGGTACCTGCAACAACAGCAGTTAAATCAAGAAGATATACCTCTGCATCAAAAAGCTTAGCAGGAACTTCCTTTTCTGCAATTCTCACTGCAAGCCCTTCAGCTATGGCAGTTTTACCAACACCTGGTTCGCCTATTAAAATAGGGTTATTCTTAGTTCTTCTGTTTAAAATTTGAATTACCCTATCTATTTCTCTATTTCTTCCGATAACCTTATCCACTTTGTTTTCTAGTGCCTTGTCAATTAGATTAGTTCCATAGGTGTCAAGATATTTTCTCTTGGGTTTTTTCTTTGCATCTTTCTCTTTTTCCTTTGCTTTATCCATAGCCCTTAAATCTGATTTTTTCCCTTCTTCCTTATCAATATTCATAGGTTCTGGGAAAGAGCCATTCATTAAATTCATAAACATATCATTATTACTTAAGTCATCCATGTTAACATCCTTAAGCATATCATTCATCTGCTCTGATAGATTTTCTACTTCTTCTGGGCTCATTCCAGTTTGTGCCATTAACTGATCTATAACTGGAAGCCCCATTTTTTTAGCACAAGGTAAACAAACTCCAATGGTTTCAGTTTTTCCCTCACTTATTTTTGAAGTAAATATTGTAGCTATATTTTTATTACATATTGAACATAATTTCATAATTCACATCTCCATTAATACCACAAAAATGATTTTCAAAAAATAATAAGCTATCTTATATTATAAATGTTTTTAATAAATTATCCACTATAAAATATATAATAGTGTTAAATTTACAAATATTTATTATTTAAAATCTATTTGTATTATAAAATAACCCTGCATACGTAAGTACAGGGTTATAAAACTATTATATTCTTTTTTAACTCAAATTACTCCATCATCTTTTAATATTTCTCCTAGATATTTCATAGCGCCAATTAAAAGTCAATAAGAAGAATTTGAATCTCATATATTTTTACAGCAGAGAAATTATTAAGTTATCTTATTTCCCTGGAAATACTGTTAATTTAAAACTTATTTACTAATTAATGAACTTCTTCAAATTTTTTGGGCAGTATAAAGATTAATATCAAGCAAACTGCACAAATAACAATGGTTATAGCAAAAATGCTGTGAATACCAGTATTAATTGCGGTCTTTATTTGCATGGTTGTTATTCCCTTATTTAAATTTACAGGAGAATACAAGTTGTTTGTATCAACATTAATAAATCCAAGGTGATAAAAATAATTTACTATTTTATTATTTAACACACTGCCAAAGATACTTACAGCAATGGTCTGTCCCAAAGTTCTAACTAATGTATTAGCAGCTACTGCAGCTCCTCTCATATTATAGCCCACAGAAGACTGAACAATTAAGGTAACCGCATTGAAAAGCCCACCAAAGCCAAATCCCATTATAAACATGAAAATTGAAAGAACATATATTGATGAGCTTACATTTAAGGTAGACAGCAGTATGCTGCTTAAAATCAATGTTCCTGTGGCTGCTAAAATCACCATTTTCTCTCCAAACTTTGGTATTGCCTTTGATAAAATGAAGGCAGTTAAAAACCAAGCTAAAGACATTGGAGCCATAGTTAGTCCTGAAATTGTTGCCCTATACCCTAAAACAGTTTGAATATACATAGGCATATAGCCTTGGATTCCTATTAGTATACCTGATACTAAAAAAGCTATTAAATTCACAATTGAAGTATTTATATTAAATATACTTAAAGGTATAATTGGCTCGGAAGCTTTCTTTTCTATAAAATAGAAGATTATCAATGTTGCAATGGAAATCGCAAAACATGCATATGTGAAAAAGCTTGAGGAATTTTCTAATACTCCAAATAGAAAACTTATTATTGCTATAGTCATCATAAGTGTGCCTAGTATGTCTATTTTATGTTTTAACTTCGCAAAATTTTCATTAAGATTTTTCTGTATAAGAATTATAGATAATATTCCAAAAGGAACATTTATAAAAAATATCCAATGCCAGGATAAAAAATCAATTAAAAAGCCGCCAATAAATGGTCCAATTAAACTTGACACACCCCAAACCGTACCTATCCATCCTTGTATCCTTGCCCTTTCACTTAAGGCAAAAACATCTCCTACAATGGTATAAGTAAGAGTAAGTATTGCTCCAGCCCCTAACCCTTGTAGTGCCCTAAATGCTATAAGTTCATACATATTTTGCGATAAGCCGCAAAGTGAACTTCCAACTATGAATATTGTTATACCAACACATATTGTGTGCTTTCTTCCATACAAATCTGCAAGCTTGCCATAAATAGGCGTTGAAATAGCGGAAGTTAAGAGATATGCTGAAAAAATCCAGCTTATATATTCAAAGCCCTTCAGGGATTTTGCTATTGTAGGCATTGCCGTTGTAACAACAGTACCCTCAAAGGCTGCTAAAAACATTGCTACCATAATAGCTAATACAATATTTCTCCTTCGCTTGTCCATATACCCTCCAATAAAAAATAAGGAAGCTTAATTAGCTTCCCATATTGCTGTAAGAATTACTTTCTAGGCCTTGAAACTTCAATTTTAACCCTTCTGCCGCCAAGTCTTTTACCTGTACATTGTTTAATTATAGTATCTACTACTCTTTCAGAAACATCTGCAAAGGTAAACTTTTCAAGTATATCTATGTTTCCTATTTCCTCTCTATCTACATTAGCCATGTCCTTAAAGAATTGTAATAATGACTTTGGATTAATATTATCAATTCTGCCAACTGTAAGGAATAGCCTTATATTACTTGCTTCAGTACCTATAGCATTTTCAGTATAATCATAGCTAACTTCCTTGTTGTAAAGTATATTCATAAGCGCTGCTGCAACATCTACTAAATTATATTCGTCATCAAGTTCGGCAGCTAAGGATGCAAATCTCTTATATTCTTCACCTTCAAGAGTTTCCTGTACTCTGCTGGATATATTTTTAAATTTTGCATGAAATATATCGTCAACAGTAGGAATTTCTTTTCTTTTTATTTTACTCTTGGTGACCTTTTCGATTTGTTTTAAAGTCATATATTCCCTTGGAGTAACTATGGAATAAGCAATACCTTCTCTGTTTGCTCTTCCTGTCCTTCCTATTCTGTGAACATAGGATTCTATATCCTGAGGAAGATCATAGTTTATTACATGGGAAACATTTTCTACATCTATTCCTCTTGCTGCTACATCTGTTGCAACTAAAAATTCAATATTGCCTTCCTTAAACTTTCTTAAAGTATTAAGTCTGTTATTTTGGTTCATATCCCCGTGCATACCTTCAACGCTGTATCCTCTTGCCTGCATAGCTTCTACTAGCTCATCCACACCTTTTTTAGTTTTGCAGAAGATAATTGCAGAGGATGGCTCATCAACATCAAGTATTCTGCAGAAGGATTCAAATCTATCCTTTTGTTTTACTTCATAATAATACTGACTTACTGTTGAAACAGTCATAGTATTTTTAACTATGGAGATATGCTTTCTATCATCCTTCATGTATCTCTTTGAAAGCTTCTTAATCTCATCAGGCATAGTAGCAGAGAATAACATAGTTTGTCGATCGCTATTGGTGTTTTTGATTATTTCCTCAATATCATCAATAAAGCCCATATTTAGCATTTCATCTGCTTCATCTAAGACTAAAAATTTAATTTCTGTTAAGTCAATTAGGTTTCTCCTTAGTAGATCTAAAACTCTACCTGGAGTACCTACTACAATGTCTATTCCGTTTTTAAGTGCTCTTATCTGTCTTTCGATAGGCTGACCACCATAAACTGGCAGAAGCTTAACTCTGGTATATTTTGCTATTCTTGCCAATTCATCATTAACTTGAATTGCTAATTCTCTAGTAGGAGTAAGTACTATGGTATTAATTTTTCCGCTTCTCTCAAACTTGCTTAATATTGGAGCTCCAAAAGCAAGAGTTTTTCCTGTCCCTGTTTGAGCCTGACCTATTGCGTCAAACCCTTCAAGTAGAACTGGTATTATTTCTGCCTGTATCATTGAAGGCTCTTCAAAGCCCATATCATCTATACTCTTAAGTACCTTTTCACTTAAACCTAAATTACTAAATTTTATATCTTCCATTAATTTTCCTTCTTTCAAACGCCAAGCGTTCCATCCTATTATGTTGTTTATTAACACACAAGCTTTTATTATACTACAGTTATTTAAAAAAGAAAAGGACTTTTTAAAATATCTTATACATAATAGTTACTGTTAAAATGAAAATATGAGATAAGTTTATAATCAAAAGATTTTTTACTGCAAATACAAAGGTCTCTCCTTTTACAGGATTATTGCTAAAGATTTTAATATTTTTATAAACAGGCATTAAAGTAATAATTACTAACAAGGATGCAGCAGGAAGTACCTTTAAAATTACGCTAATAATTATTGCCGCGTAGCCTATATAATATAAAAATGCAAATAAATTAAGTGCATTTTTCCTGCCTATGTAATACGGAAGTGTAAACCGATTGTTTACTATATCATCTTCCACATCACAAATATTATTTGCAAGCATGATATTAGCTATACCACCTATTGTTGGTATAGAGACAATAAAAATTAATAAAATTTCTATAATATTTAAACTGAGACTTAATATATTATTAGCATAGGCTATGGAAACTATGTTTTTATCAAACACTTGAATGTAAACTGCTAGAAAAAGAATAATAAAACCCATAAAAAATCCTGAGAATGCTTCTCCCAAAGGCATTCGTGATATCGGAACCGGCCCAAAGGTATAAAATATCCCAATAAAAAAAGAAAGTACTCCTATGAGAAGAACCACAGTATTAGTCTTTATTGTAAGAATTATACCAAAGCATATGGAAATAGCTAACAAAATAATTATTATTGCTACAGCAGTGCTTTCCTTTATACCGTCTTTGACTAAAGCATTATGTTCCTCATAGCCATAACCTTCTTTCTTATTTGCCTTCTTAAAATCTATATAATTATTTATTGCAGTAGTAGTCATATCAAAGGTAATTAGTGAAATAAACATAATAATAAAGGTTGAAGCTTTAAAACTATTAAATCTATAAAAAGCATAGAGTGTTCCTAGAATGAAAGGCATAACACTAGCAACCTTCGTCTGTATTTCAACATATTTTAAAAAGCTTTTTAAATTCATTATTTTTCCTCCATGTTACAGCGTGTGTTGAATGTTTTTGCTTGCATTCATATATAATTATAATCATTTTTTTGAAATTTTAAAGAGAGATAACTTGCAAATTTGACAAATCACAAATTTATGGTTATGATTATCTACATGAATTTACCACTTTATGGGTATAGTAATTTGTCTAGATTATTATACTAGTAATTTAAAATGAGGAGGCGAATATCATAAATACTTTAAAAGATTTCTTTATTAAAGTATCAGCCAAAAAATACTTTAAACACTTAATGTTAATTTTGACAATTATGCTTCTTAGTGCAACTATATATTTAAACTTAAAAAACATTACTGTTGTAATTAATGGTAAGGAAACAAAAATACTTACCTTTAAGAAAACCGTAGTAAAGGCCTTGGCAGATAATAATATCACGGTAGGTTCAAAAGATAAAATTGATGCTGCCTTAGACTCAAAGGTTTACAAAAACGAAATAATCAATATAAAGCGAGCAGTAAAGGTTAATGTGGCTATTGATGGTAAATCAATTGACATATTATCTTCAGAGAATAATATTGACTCTATGCTCAAAGATGAAGGAATAGTTTTAAGAGAGCAAGATAAGCTTAGTATTGATAAGGCTTCTGCATTAACTGATGGTATGAACTTGGAAATAATAAGAGTTGATACCAAGGTATTAACAGATACCTCTGCTATAAACTATGCCACAGTAGTTAAAACAGACCGCAGTCTTGCAAATACTCAAAAAAGAGTTGTGCAAAATGGACAAACAGGGGAGAAAACTACAACTACTAGTGTCACATATGAAAATGGCAAAGAAGTTAATAGGCAGGTTTTGCAAGAAGTTGTTTCAAAACAGCCTCAAGATAAAATTGTTGTTCTTGGTACATATCCAGTTATGCCTGTTTCAAGGGGTGGGGATCCAATCCCTTATTCTAAAGTAATGAAAATGAGAGCAACAGCCTATTCTGTAAACGGCGGTGTTGGCTATACTGCCACAGGTAGAAGAGCCGTAAGAAATCAAGATGGCTACAGTACCATTGCTGTAGACCCTAGTGTAATTCCTTATGGTACAAGGCTTTTCGTTCAAAACTACGGCTTAGCAATAGCTGCTGATACTGGTTCAGCAATTATAGGAAATACTATAGATGTATTTTTTAATACCTATCAAGAATCAGTAAATTGGGCAGTAAAGTATGTAAATGTCTATATTCTAAATTAACATTAAAAGGGCTAGGTTTTCCTAGCCCTTCGTCTTTTCTAAAAAGAGATGAATCTAATTATTTCTTCTTTGCCTCATCAATTTTTTCTGCTAATTCATTTAAATAAACCCACCTATCCATTTTTTCTTCAAGATTATTTTCTAAGAGCTTCTTTTCTGTTAATAACTCCTGAAGTAGTGTATAGTCTGAAGAAGTCTCATTAATTCTCATTTCTATATTTTCAATACTGCTTTCAAGCTCAGAAATAACATAATCTATTTCCTCATATTCTTTCTGCTCCTTATAAGAAAACTTGATAGGTTTATCCTTTTTTTTATCCACATCAGCGTAACTTTTATCCACATTATCCTTAGCTTTTTCATTTGCTTTGTTAATTGTATTTTCTTCTTCCCGAGCAGCACTCACAAAATCAGAATAGTTACCTGTATATTCAGTAATCTTACCACTACCTTCAAAATAAAATATTTTTTCAGCCAATTTATCAAGAAAATATCTATCATGGGAAACTGTAATAATAGCTCCAGGAAAATCTTCAAGGTAATCCTCTAAAATCTTGAGTGTTTCAATATCTAAATCATTTGTAGGCTCATCTAAAAGTAAAACATTTGGAGCCTCCATAAGCACCCTTAAAAGATAAAGCCTTCTTTTTTCTCCTCCGGAAAGCTTCCCAATAGGAGTCCACTGAATAGCTCCTGGAAACAGGAATCTTTCTAGCATCTGAGAGGCTGTAATTTTAAACCCTTCAGCATTCTCTATAAATTCAGCCCCTTCCTTAATATATTCAATAACCCTTATACTGTCATCCATATGATAGGTTTCCTGAGAATACACACCTATTCTTACAGTTTCCCCTATTTCCACGCTGCCGCTGTCAGGCTTTAACTTGCCTGTTATTATATTAATAAGAGTAGATTTGCCGCTACCATTTGGTCCTACAATTCCAGCTCTATCATTTCTTACAACTATATAACTGAAATTCTCTATTAGTAATTTACCCTCAAAGGATTTAGAAATATTATTAATTTCAATAACCTTTTTCCCAAGTCTCTTACTACCTACGGATATTTCCATAGCTTCTTCATTATTAATTACTAGCTCCTTGCTTAGGGTTTCAAAACGATCTATTCTTGCCTTTTGTTTTGTAGTTCTGGCTTTGGCACCTCTTCTCATCCAAGCCAGTTCCTTTTTATAAAGGCTCTTTCTTTTACTTTCATTAGCAGCTTCAAGGTCTTCTCTTTCTATTTTTTTCTCTAGGAAACTACTGTAGTTTCCTTCATATTGATACAAACACCCATTATCCAGTTCTATTATTTTATTAACTACTCTATCTAAAAAATATCTATCATGGGTAATCATTAAAAGTGCGCCTTTTCTTTTATTTAGAAACTGCTCAAGCCAATCTATGCTTTCATTATCAAGATGATTAGTAGGCTCATCTAAAATGAGCAAATCTGATGGATTAATTAAGGCTGCTGCCATAGCCACTCTCTTTTTTTGTCCACCAGACAACGTGCCTATTTTATCATCAAAATCTGAAATGCCAAGTTTGGTTAAAATAGTCTTAGCTTCACTTTCTATGGTCCATGCATTTAGTGCATCCATTTCTTGTGTGAGTTTAATTATTCTTTCATTTGAAGCTGTTTTAGAATTTATAGCACTTTCATACTCCCTAATTAGCTTCATAATAGCTGTATCGCTTTTAAAGACCTGTTCTAATACAGTTGCCTCAAGATCAAATACGGGGTTTTGTGCTAAGTACTCTATTTTAATGGAACTAGCTCTTATAACCCTACCTAAGTCTGGCTCTTCAAGTCCTGCTATTACCTTTAATAATGTAGACTTTCCAGTGCCATTAACGCCAATAAGTCCAAGCTTATCTCCTTCATTTATTCCAAAATTTATGTTAATTATAAGCTTTTTTTCGCTGTAGCTTTTACTAATATTTTCTGCACTTATAAAATTCATATTTGTTCCTTTCTGTATATAAGCATTTTTAACTACTTTATATCATATAGCCTAAAAAAGAGCAATCAATTTGTATTATTATATCGGATAACAGGTAATTCAAATAATGGGTACTATGTTAGTGCAGCATGTCAATTTATGCATAATATATTTCATTATATTTATGTATAATTTTAGTATAATTATAATTAATTATAAAAATAGGACTTTTGTCGCAATTGCAATATAGAAAAATGTAGAATATAATTATAACATAAAATTTTTACATTATTCTTTATATTTATATTAAAGGTCATGAAGTTTTAAAAGCTTTATTACCTTAGGAATTAGGAGGGTTTATTATGTCAAAAAAAATCGCACTGTGGCCTCTGGTAATGTTGATTTTTGTTCCAACCTTTGGCTTCGGTAACATTACCACAAATGCTGTTGCATTAGGGCCTGCTGCCATACCATCGTGGCTTATTGTATCGGTATTATTCTTTTTACCTTTATCCGGTGTTATAGCAGAGCTTGCTTCTGCAAATAATGAAAAAGAAGGTGGTATATATACTTGGATAGAAGCTGGTATAGGTCCAAATTGGGCTTATATAGGAACTTGGTCCTATTTTATAGCTAACCTTTTCTATCTACAAATGGTTTTTGCAAGAATACCTGTAATGGTATCCTGGGCAATCTTTGGAGAAAACAGGTTCACTGATGCAAATGCACAGTTGTTAACCTATTTAAGTATTGGTCTTGCAATACTTTTAACCTTTATTGCCACAACTGGGGTAAAGAAATTTTCAAAGCTAAGCAACTTTGGAGGAAAATTTACTATAGCTGCAACAATAATCTTTATAGTATTTGCTATTGTTGGATTATTAGTAGGTAAACCATCTGCTACTGCTTTTACAGCTGAAAATGTTATACCTAAGTTTAATGTTGATTATATCTCAACCTTCGCGTGGCTTTTATTTGCGGTTGCTGGCGCAGAAGTTGCCGGAACTTACATACAAGATGTTGACAATCCTAAAAAGACATTTCCAAAGGCTGTAATTTTAGCAACTTTATTTGTTGCTGCTGCATACATTATAGGTTCAATAGCTGTTAGTGTAGTAGCTTCACCGGATGCAATTCAAAAGGCAGGACTTAAGGATGCAAGTTATGTTGTATATAAGCTACTTGCTGAAAACTTCGGATTAAATGGTAAAATATTTGTTCAGATATATGCGGCTATTTTAACATTAACCTCCATTGCAGCATATGTTGTTTGGATAGAGTCACCAATAAGGGCTATGTTCTCTGAAGTTCCTGAAAATACCTTTCCAAAAGTACTTACAAAGAAATCTGAAGATGGAACTTTAAAAAATGCTTTATGGATTCAATGTATTGTAGTTATTATAATGATTATAGTACCTGCAGTAGGTTTAAATTCAGTAGATTGGCTATTTAAAACCTTAACTAATCTATCCTCTTTATCACTTATTATTCCTTATATTATTCTTGCTTTTGCATACTTAACCTATAGGTTAAAAGGAAATCAAGCTCCTTATACAATGTTCAAATCTAATAGCCTTGCAATTGCAGTTTCTATTTTACTTATAGTACTTGGAATTGTAGGCTTCATTGGTGCCGGACTTGGAGATGTTGTTGGAGCTGAATCATCCAAGGATGCAATAATGGCTGTAGGCAAGGACTATGGCGGTCCAGTATTACTAATAATTCTTGGTTATGTATTAACCTTCTTTACTAAATTAGCCAATAAAAAAGAAGTATAAAGACTTGAATAAACCCAAAGCCTTAGTGCTTACCGTTTGAATTAACGATATAACTTGGCTTTGGGTTTATTTTAAACTTAGAACTTCTTATTCAGCATTAAGCTCATATAAATATTTGATATATTGCAGCTAATTTAAAATACGGCAGGTGCTAATAAGTCATATGGCTGCCATTACAGTATTTATATCATTAACTATGTTTTTATCTATTAAATTAGCTTCCTGCATATTAATCATTATGGCCATAGTTTCCTCGTGGGTAAGGGGTTTTCTGTAAGGCCTCTCTTCAACTAATGCCTGATAAATATCAAGACATGCCATAAGTCTTGAATTGAAATCTAAATCCTTCTCAGTTTTCCCGAATGGATATCCGCTTCCATTAAGTTTTTCATGATGATTTGAAGCCCATTCAGTAATCTCTTCAAAACCAGAAATTTGTTCTAATGCAGCCCTAGTATACCTTACATGTTCCTTCATAATTTCAAATTCATCTTTAGATAGTTTACCAGGCTTGTCTAATATTTTATTTGATATAGCTAATTTCCCTATGTCATGTAAGTCTGCCGCAATAATTAACTTATCTTTCTCATCTTCAGGTACTCTATAGAAATCTGCCATTATGGCTACCTTTTCCGACAGCTCATTGGAATGAATTTCAGTGAATTCAGATTTTGAGTCTATGATTTTAGACATAATCTTTGTAATACACCTAATTTCCATTAAACTTAGTGTTTTACTAAAAGCAGGTGTATTATTTCTTAAGTAAGTCCTTATATTTTTATCTTTTAAATTTTCCCAAAAGTTTTCTTCCTCACAAAGGGCTAAAAAAGCTTCTGCAATTCTAGGAGAATAGGACTTGCCTTTTTCAGAACTTATATAATTTACAATATCCTCTTTAATATTATAATCAGCACCCGTGCCTTTAAATTTATGTTCAATATCGTTAGCTAAGAAAATAATTTGAGACATTAAAGGTATATCCTCACCTTTTATATTAAAGAAACCTGTCCCATCGTACTTTTCGTGATGATACCTTATTACATTTGTTGTATCTGTAAAAAATGGGTAAGGCTTAGCATTATTTTCACCAATTATGCAGTGATCCTTAATATCTTCATTTAATCTGAGTATTCCAATGCCATGAGAAACTAATTCTTCTCTGGAATACACTTCAGCAATTCCATTATCATGCAATATACTTAAAGACACAAGATCGTACCTTTCTTCCTTTGATAAATTAAGTTTTTCTGAAAGCTTTAATGCTATATAAGCTACCTTTTTTCCGTGATTAGATGGAACCCCTAGAAAATCCATTTCTATAAAATCTAAAGCAAAAGAAACTGAAACCAAAAATTCATTTAGATTAAAAACCATAAATATTTCTCCTTAAATTATACATTAGTAATAAAATTTTTATTGTATTATTATACAATTATATAGCAAATGATGTAAATTTATCTATTATAATAATACTACTAATTATAATTATTAGTAGTACTATTATTATAGTTTATGGCTTTCTTAGTAAAAATTATAGATTTAGTATTTATTTATAGCTTTAAATTTTATTAATAAATTCTTTCCATTCACTAAAATCACCTTCAGCTTCAAATTTTTTGTTAAAATAAAGCCTTAGTTTTTCCCTGATTCCGTCATTGTTATCCATTTCATTTTTTCTCTTAAAATAGTCCCTTAAAAGTTCCTGTTCTTCAGCTGATAAATAATAGCTAAAATTTTGATTTGCGTCTTTAAGATCATCTAGAGAAACAGGCGCTTTCTCACTTGCCTCAGATATTACTATGGTTGAGGCTGCATAATCTCCAAGTCTTTTATGTTCTCTAGTAAAAAATATAATTATTAATCCTATTCCAAATATATCAATAAAAACCTTAAACAGATTCCTAATAGCTGAATGCTTTAAGGTAATAGACTGCCCATTGTTTCTGATTGTTCTCAACTTAAGTGCTTTCTTTCCTATTGTCTGTCCATTTCCGGCGAGTTCCATAACTATAAAGTAGCCATAGGTTATAAGTCCATAAAGAAGTAAAGAAATGCCTACTATCCATCCATAATATTTTCCCCAAAAGTCTGGTGAAAAGTAATATATTATAAACATCGCTATAAGTATAAGTAAAACAAACACTCCCTGAATTAAGAAATCAATGGCAGCAGCAGCGCAGCGAGACCCTGCATCAGCTAAGGTATATTCAACTTCTATATTTTCAGGAGTTGTAATCTTAATTTTTTTCACGGTTTACCTCCCATTTATATACAATAACCTCACTATTTGATAAAATAACTATGAGGTGATAAATTTGAAAGAAGAACAATTTATCAAAACTAATTCAAATATATGGAAAGATCTTGAAGACCTTTCTTCAAGAATAAATAAAAAAGGTGTAAAAGCTGTTTCTTCAAGTGACATCAAAAAGTTTTTAAGCTGTTTTAGAGAGTGTAGTCATCATTTAGCCTATGCTAGAACTCACTATGCTGAAAGCAGCATAGTTACTTACTTAAACTCACTTATTAGTAAAAGCCATAGTCAAGTTTATGCTGTAGAAAAGTTTTCTCCTATGGAACTCTTAAAATATATAGGCTATGAATTTCCAAACTTACTTAAGAAATATAGATACTATGTTTTAGCCTCCCTGGGATTTTTTGCACTAGGTTTAGTAATTAGTATGCTGCTTACTTTAGGTAATAGTAATAACGCGGCACTATTTCTCCAGCAAAGCATAGTAGACAGCGTTAAAAGCGGTCAAACTGGTGGAGGCGGTCAATGGAATTACCCTCTAATGTCCAGCACTATTATGTTTAATAATATTTCTGTTTCACTCAGGGCCTTTGTTTTTGGGATTACCCTAGGTATTGGAACAATTTATGTGCTATTTTTTAATGGAGCAACCTTAGGAGCTTTGGCTGGACTAATTTATTTATATGGTGATCCAAAGAATTTCTGGTCACTTATTCTTCCTCATGGAGTGTTTGAGCTTACTGCTATATTTATCTCTGGAGCAGCTGGACTTATAATAGCAAGAAGTATACTCATACCTGGAGAGTATTCCAGAAAACATTCCCTTATAGCCGGAGCTAAAAAATCCGTTTCCCTAGTTATGGGTGTTATTATAATGCTTATATTAGCAGGGATTATTGAAGGCTTCTTTACACCATTAGATATTTCAGCTGGCTCAAAGCTTCTTTTTGCTGGACTAACAGCTTTTATATTAATTTGTTACTTCTCAATTCCTTATGTTGTTAAGAAAAATAATTGAATTTAAACTTATTTTAAAAATGATATCGGTCTTCTCATAATCTAATTATTATATATAACTTTTATTCTTAATCTGAATATATTTATTAATTACGGTTAGTTCTAATTTTTCAGAGGGGCATTCTACGCATAATACTCCTCTTTTATTTAGAAGGCTGATTATCCTTTTTCTTTCCTCTAGAAGTTCAAGTGCAACTCCTTTATCAAACATTTGTTTTTGATTTTTTACCCTTTGAGTACCTATCTCTTCAAGGGATTCATTTTTTATTAGGATTATTACTACTAAATTATTTTTACTTATAATAGGAAGAACCCTTAGCATATTTTCAGCTTCCCCAAGGGTTTCAAAATCTGTGAAGATAAAAATTATACTTCTATGTCTTTCCTTCTTCTTAAAGTAGTAAAAGGCATCATCATAGTTAGAGGTTTCATTAGTGTAATCAATATGATATAAAGACTCCATCATCCTATTTCTGTGTCCAGCTCCTTTTCCGGGAGCTATCATATTATTTACCTCAGTGTTAAATAGCAGCAGTGCCGATTGGTCTCCATTTTGATTTACTATGTCAGAAAGCACTAAGGCTGTATTTACTGCAAGATCTAGTTTCCTTAAGCCGTGTACAGTGTAGCTCATTGGTCTTCCTGTATCTACAAACAGATATACATGTTGATTTTTCTCTGGCTCATATTGGTTTACAATTGGTTTATTTTCTCTTGCCGTGGCTTTCCAGTTGATCTTTCTGTATTCATCTCCTACTACATATTCTCTTAAGGATTCAAAGGAGGAACCCTTGCCAAGCATTTGAATGCTTCGTTGTCCTTGCCTAAGATTTCTATTATTAGTTAAATTAAGTCTATACTTTCTTAAATTCTTTAAATTGGGGTATACCTTATACTCTTTATTTAAAGGAACTTTATACTGCCTTTTGCAGAGCTTCAGCCTCCCATCATACCTAATATGCACTGATTTAAACTCATAGGCACCTCTTTTAGTTGGAATTACAAAATACTGAAAAGTCTCCTTTTTAGCAGGAGCTATTTTCCCCTTCATAATTTTATTCTCTGTTTCAAAATGAAATTCCGGTATTTCATCCATGAGCTCTATATTTATTCTAAATTCACTTCTATTGTAAACTGTAAAGCTTATAACTTCCTTTTCAAATATAGAAAGTTTATCATTTTCATCTCGTGCTACTTCAATTTCTGTTTCTTTAGGAGAAATAAAGTAATCAGTTAATAGCAGAATAAAGCAAATCAAATTATAGACAATAAACATAGTAAGTGAATTTCCTATAAAAAGGCTACCTGCTAAAACCACAATACCTAAAGCTAAAAGGAAAACAAATCTTTTGGTAATGCTCAATATTTTCACCCTTTCTCTATCTAGGTACTTTAATTTTTGATAATATCTCTGTTAATACCTGTTCCACCTTTACCCCTTCAAGCTCTGTTTCTGGCTTTAAAATTACTCTATGCCTTAAGGTAGGATATGCCATTCTTTTAATATCTTCAGGAATTACATAATCTCTTCCATTATAAGCGGCACAGGCTTTAGAACATTGAAGCAGTGCAATAGAACCCCTTGGAGAACTTCCAATATCAATAATTGGATTATTTCTTGTCTCTGCCACAATATTTATTATGTATTCCATAAGAGAGTCCTCCACCATCACCTTCTGTACTTCTTCTCTGCAGTACAATATTTCACCTGCACTGCATACTGTGCTTAAATCACAATTATCTAAGTCTATGCTGGAAAAACCTTCATTGTGTCTTTTTAAAACTTCCTTTTCAGCTTTATTAGAGGGATAGTCTATTATTATTTTCATCAGAAATCTATCTACTAATGCCTCTGGAAGAGGATAAGTTCCTTCATATTCTAAAGGATTCTGTGTTGCAAAAACCATATAAGGCCTTGCTAGTTCCTGCATTTCTCCATCAATGGAAACCGTATTTTCAGCCATTGCCTCCAAAAGACCTGCCTGAGTTTTAGGCGGAGTTCTATTTATTTCATCTGCCAAAAGGAAGTTTGTAAAAATAGGCCCTTTTTTTAACTCAAATTCTCTTGTCTGCATGTTAAATACCTTTGTTCCTGTTAAATCTGCAGGCATTAAGTCTGGGGTAAATTGAACTCTTTTAAAATCAAGGGAAAGAGTCTTTGATAATGCTCTAACCATTAAGGTTTTTGCTAGGCCTGGAACTCCTTCTATAAGCACATGACCACCACTTATAAGACTTATTAAAGCCTGCTCTAAAAGCTCATCCTGTTCTACAATTACCTTTTTCAACTCGGTATTTATTTTCTCCATAAGATCTTTTACTTTGTTATTTTCAAGGTTTTCCAATATGATTCTCTCCTCTGCTCTATAATATTAATTAAGTGCTCTACTATGGCAATTGCCTTAATATATTCCTTTGGCTTTCTTTTTTTATTAATGTCCATGAATTCCTTAAATCTTCTTGCCTCCTTTAGAGAAGGTAAAGACTTACTTTCCCAAAGCTTAAGCCAATTCTCATGATTTGAATTTAACTCTTTTAGAAGCTTTTTATAGAAATTTTCAAGTATTAAGTCATAGCCTTTAGCCTGCCTGTACAGCGCAGCTGAAGAATATAAATATTCATTTTCTGATCTTTCAACTTCTTCGTAGAAGGGTAATGGCCTCCCAAAGCGCTTTCCTTTATAATAAAAAAATGCAGCTAAAGCTATAATAAGCTGATAAACTATAAATTTGGACCAAAGAGGCATATAGTCCCATAAACTCATATTATTGTTTTGTGAGAACAAGTAACTTTCATTAAAGTATATTTTTGCCTTATTATAGCTGCCCATTTCAGATAAAAGTTCATAAGCCCCATCGGTGTTACTCAAAAGGGTTTTGTTAGTTATAGCATTTATATCTGCCCCTATTATTGTTCCTTTGCCGTAGCTATAGATATTGGTGCCTCCCTTTATTTTTGGTAAAACTCCATAATCAAGGATATGTATATTTCCTGAAGATAGGCTCACCAGCACCCCTCCATTGTAAACCCAGTTCTTTATCTTACTACTATTAATGTCAAAGCTTCCTCCTGGAACAACAATTTGAATACTGTTAATATCCTGTATTTCCACAGTACTTATTGATCTATCAATTGGAAGCTTCAAATCCTTCAAAGTCTCATAAAAGATACTACAGCCTTCATTTGATTTGTTTTCTATAGAAAACTGTGGAAGATTATTTCCCATCCTGCTGGATATATAAAAGGCGCCAAACAAAAAAATAGGAATTAATATAAGAAAAATTATTAATTGGTAATCCTTCTTAACTCTCATGCTTAACCACCTCATTCCATATTAAGTTTATATTGCTGTTCCAGACTCTATAGCTTTCGACCTGGATTTCCTTATTACCGTACCAGGACAAATTAAAGCTATCTATAAGAACTTTAAAGTTTTTCAACATATTAAAATTATTTTTCCTTAAAAAACTATAAATTTCTTCATTGGTTTTTGTTTCATCAAGATAAATTATCTTGTTATTATGCATCAAAAGCAGCAGTGACATGAAGTCATATCGAAGTGCCTGTCTAACATCTCCATTTTCATAATAATTTAATGCCTTTTCTCTTAAGCTATTTGGAGTAGTATTTTCATTTATTTTTTCTCCAAGTATTTCTTTTACTTTTCTCTTTCTCTCCGAAGTTTTATTTATTTTTAGAATTATAACTATTATAATTGCTGCAATAATAAGAATGCCAAATATTATAAATACAGTGGAAAGTTCTTCACTATATACTGAAGCCTTATCTACATTAATAAAAATTTTATTTAAAAACTCCGTAAGCCACTTTGTTAAACCCTCTTTGACATTATTAATAAAATCAGAGGCACCATTTCTAAGATGGCTGTAGCTTGGGCTTTGCACTATATTATAAACACCTTTTTCAAATTCGCTTTTAGATGGCATAACTAAACTAATTAGTTTCACTTACTTGCTCCCTTTCATTCTTTAATTCTATTTCCCTTAAACGAAGCTCTAAATCATAACCCTCTTTCTTAAATCTTTGATTATAATAAAGCATAGTAAGCATAATAACATTAATAGGAGTTATTACCATTAATACTATGATACTTAAGGGCCAGCTAACATAATTATAAATCATACTTAAAAATCCAATGTAATCCTGTTTAATACTAAAAAATTTTAAAAGTAAATATATTATACTTGAAGCAGTTCCTAGAATTAAATCTACAGAAAGTCTTAAAACAGTTACTGTTAAAGTGAAAAGTATAGAAGCACCAAGAACTCTTAAGTAGTCTTTCCTTACTAAATAGAAACTCCTTTTTATAGAACTAATAACTCCAGTATTTTCTATAGATAAGGTATGCAGGGAAAATAAAAACCAATTTAAAACAGCTAAAACTGCAAATATAGCAGCTAAAACATATAATATAAATATAATTACTATGACAATTCCTTTTCCTATAAACATATCAGTGTTAACATTATTAATATTGAAGGAGTTAGCTAAAACATATCCCAGACCTCCAAAAGCAGCAAGTACCGGTAACAATGCAATAGTACCAATTATTATTATGGCATAAACCTTAAATAAACTTTTGAAAGAAGCTTTAATTGCTGTGTGAGCATAAATTTTTTCCTTAGTAAATTCGCTGCTTGATATTTTTATAATTCCTATGCCATTACTTAATAGAAAGGCTGCAAGAAACAGAATAAAGAAGGAAATAATTATAACTTCTAATACAATATTTTGAGTTCTATCTATAACAGCAGCAAAGATAGCAACCAAAATACTAGCTAAAATAATGCCTATAAAAGTAAGCACCGCATATCCAAAACTAAATAGCGCTATGCTTTTTATATTTTTTCTTAATATATCAATAGATCTATCCATTATTTCTGAAAGATTCATGAGTCTCATAGCATATCCCCTTTAATACATAGAAAGTAATAAATTTTATGTTTATTTTACTATATTTCCTTGGAAAATAAAAGGAGAATCATTAAGTTAATTACATAAAACTATTAGACGGGCTAGGCTCATAAGCAGCTGAATCTGCATAGTGGATTATTAATTAAAGACTTATATAATAATCCTTCAACATTCCAGTAAGCTTAGGGAGTTACCCGTCTAAATCTTCTTACATTTCTTCCTTATTTTCTGTCTTTTTACTTAGAAGCTCCATAAGATCAACGCCAGTAAGTGCCTTTACTGTTTCAGGCAGCTGTGACATTATGTCACTGACATAGCCCGTTACTTTTGCTGCCCCCTTGCCTTCTCCATTACCACTGTCAACAATTACAATTTTTTCAGTCTTGGATAATGGTTCAGCTACGGCTTTAGCTATATCTGGAAGCTTTTCTATAATCATTTGAGTCATTGCAGCATCATTGTAAAGTTTAAATGCCTCAGCTTTTTTAGTCATGGCTTCTGCTTCAGCTATACCTTTTTCTCTTATAATATCTACCTCAGCCATACCTTGAAGTCTTAAAGCGTCAGCTTTTGCCTTTCCTTCAAGCTCAATAGACTTTGCTCTAGCTTCTGCATCAGCAATTTCTTTATATTTTACAGCATCAGCCACTTGAACTTGTTTAAATTTATCAGCTTCAGCTTGCTTTCTAACTGTAGCTTCAAGTTCTCTTTCTTTTCTAAGGGATTCTTTTTCAGCTAGTTCAATCTCTTTTTCCTTCTTAGTTATTTCTACCTGAACTGTTGCATCTGCAAGTTCCTTTTCTTTTAACTTTCTTGTAATTTCAACCTGCATTTGGGTTTCAGTTACTTCTTTTTTAACCTTATTAGATTCAATTTCATAAGCAAGGTCAGAAGTAGCTTTTGCAATTTCTTGCTCTTTTCTATAAGCTTGAACCTTTAATTCCTTTTCCTTACCTGATTCTGCTATTTGAGTTTCTGATAGAAGCTTTGCAGCTTCACCCTCTCTGAAGGCTTCAGCTGTTTTTATCTTTGTTTCTTTGTTTGCATCTGCTTCAGCTATTAAAGCATCTCTTTTAACTGCAGCAATTCTTGGCTTACCTAGAGCTTCTAAATAGCCGTTCTTATCAGATATATCTTTAATAGTTAATACCTTTAGTTCAAGACCCATTTGTGCTAAATCTAAAGCTGCAACTTCTTGAACATGAGAGGCGAATTTCTCTCTATCTTTATATATTTCCTCTACAGTCATTTTAGAGACAATTTCACGAAGTTTTCCTTCAAGAACGTTTTTAGTAGTATGTTCAATTACTTCTAAAGTATGCTGCAGTCCATTTGAGGTATTAAACTGCTCTGCAGCAGAAAGAATCGATTCTGTATCGGACTTAACTTTAACAACAGCAACACCATCAGCTGTAATGCCAACTCCCTGTCCAGTTAATGCTCCATCAATTCGAATTTCAATCTGCATGTTTTCAAGGGAAATTTTATCTGTCCTCTCAAGTAGAGGCACTACAAATCCTCCACCACCTGTTATAACCCTTTTCTTAAGTCCTGTAATAACTAACGCCTTATCTTGTGGCACTCTTTTCCATAAGGAAAAAAGGCTTAGAATTAAAAGTATTAGTACCCCAACAATTATCCCCGCAATCATATACACTTGCATTTAAATCTCTCCTTTTAATTTTTATCATTTAATGGTTCTATATAGAACACATTATTCTTAATTTCAAAAATTATTACTTCTTCTCCTTGCGCTACATATTTCTTAGCTACATGCTGTGCTGGCGCGTTGTATTTACTTCCATTTACAACATAAGCTATAGTTCCATAGCCGTTTTCCATAATAGGAGAAATAACTTTGGCAACTTTGCCTATAAGGCTTTTCTCAGAAACTGAACTTGTATTTTGAGCCTTATAAAGGGGAAGTACAACAAACTTATAAAGTAGAAAAGAAACCAATAAACCTAGAGTTAAAGCCACAATAAATAATAATACAGGATTGATGCCATAATAAGTACCGATCATTCCAACACCACCAAATACAGTTATTAAAGACATAACTGTTATTGGCTTTATAGGAAATACATTAGCTGAAGAACCTGTATGACCATCTACATGACCATCTATATGTGGATGAAACCCTATATTAGTGTCTACATGTGTGTCGATATGGGTGTCAATATGACCGTCTATGTGAGCGAAACCAAGTAATCCACCAAGCAAAAAAGTGACTACAGTATAAATTACCCCCACAAAAAAGATAACTGAGTAAATAAATAGCATTTTTTACCTCACCTCCCTATATTAGTATAACATATTTTGGTTATTTTTTGATTATGTTTATTGTATAAAAATTCCTTTGTTTTATACCTTATAATATGGTATTTAATAACCATTTATATGTTATTTATAATTGTACCATATATTGTTATTTCTTCAAATTCCAATTAATTTGAATTTGTTAATACCCAGCACACCAAATCAAATTAGCATTAATTAGCTTCATCAATCTATTTATTTCTCAAAATATTGCACCATTACAAAATTTTTTTTTAGATATAAAAAAGGTATGCAATTATTATATTGCATACCTTATATTACTTATTTAATTAATAAAACTATTCAAGCTCAGAAGTGCAGTGTGGACATCTTGTTGCATCCACATGAACAGTACTATAGCAGTATTTGCAAAGCTTAGTATTTGATGGTGCTGGTTCTTCTTCCTTCTTCTTAGTAAAACGATTTATTAGCTTTATTACCATAAATATTGAAAAGGCAATTATTAAGAAGTCAATAACATTATTTAAAAACACTCCATAATTTAAAGTAGCTGCTCCGGCACCTTTGGCCGCTTCAAGAGTTTTATAATGCCCTCCGTCTAAAGGCAAAAACAAATTTGTATAGTCAATATTTCCTAAAATTAGTCCAATAACTGGCATTATAATATCGCTAACCAGTGATGAAACAATTTTTCCAAAAGCTCCACCGATAATTACACCCACAGCTAAATCAACAACATTGCCTTTCATGGCAAATTCCTTAAATTCCTTCCACATGAAACCACTCTTCCTTTCCTCGATTGTGAAAATTACTACTTTATGATTATTATAAATAACTAATTATTAAGTTTCAAGAGTAGCATTACTTAACTATACCAATTGGAACTTAAGAAATTGATCCGAAACAATTGAAATTTTTAATTCATTTTAAAAGTTAATATGCAAGAAAAACGGCGTTTTTAATAGTAATGCATAGAATAATGCAGCAATTTGCTGTAAATTGTCCTTTCTTCACTTTGACAAGGTAAAGTATTTTTCTTAATATGTATATGGCTTGTGAGCCATATACATAAGTCATAAGACATTTTGAAAGGAGTTAACTACATATGGATTCTATTTTTAGAAAAAAAGATGTAGCTTCAATTTTAGAAAGTAAAAATACAGCTGAAAAGACCTTAGGTGCCTTTGATGTAACCCTAATGAGTATTGGTGCTACTATAGGTACTGGTGTAATGGTGCTTACTGGTCTAGTGGCATCTAGGGACGCAGGTCCTGCTGTTGTATTTTCATTTATTGGGTCAGCTATTGTATGTATATTAGTAGCACTTTGTTATGCTGAATTTGCATCTTCAATACCTTCCTCAGGAAGCGCATATGCATATATATATACCTCTCTTGGAGAGATTGTTGCTCATTTAGTGGGCTGGTCATTAATAATTGGATATACCTTAAGCACCGCTACTGTTGCTGGCGGCTGGGCTGCTTACTTTAATGGCCTATTAAAAAGTATTGGAATTATTCTACCTTATAAGCTTACAAACATTCCAAGCAATGGAGGACTAATAAACCTTCCTGCAGTACTTGTAGTTTTACTAGTTACCTTCCTATTATCAAAAGGAACTAAAGAAAGTAAAAAAATTAATAACTTAATGGTTATTATAAAACTTGCAATTATATTTTTATTTTTAGTTGTTGGAGTATTTCATATTAATGCTCAAAACTGGCATCCTTTTATGCCCTTTGGAATTAAAGGCGTTTTTGCTGGAGCAGCTTCAGTATTCTTTGCCTTCACTGGCTTTGATGCCGTTTCTACCTCTGCAGAAGAGGTTAAAAATCCCCAAAAAAATCTTCCTAGGGGAATAGTTTCTTCACTAATTACTTGTACCTTAATTTATATAGTAGTTTGCCTTGTTTTAACTGGTTTAACAAGCTATACAAAGCTAAATGTAGCAGATGCCATGTCCTTTGCTCTTAGCAGCGTTAATCAAGGTTGGGCAGCTTCAATAATTTCTGTAGGTGCAGTTATAGGAATAATAGCAGTTATGCTTGCCTATAGTTATGGTGCTTCCCGTATATTATTTTCAGTAAGCCGTGATGGACTTTTACCAAAGGCCTTTTCAAAAGTAAATAAAAACACAAATGTACCAACCCTTTCAACTTTAGTTGTAGGTATTGCTGGTGCATTAATGACAGGCTTAGTTGATTTAAAACAGCTTGCTGATTTGGCTAATATAATTCTCATAGGAACCTTTATGCTTGTTGCACTTTCTGTAATTGTGTTTAGAAAATCCCATCCTCACATAAAAAGAGGCTTTACCGTTCCTTTGGTACCAGTGCTTCCTATGTTTGCAGTACTATGCTGTTTATTCTTAATGTATAACCTGTCTCTAATGACTTGGGTTTACTTTGCAGCATGGCTTTCAGTAGGAACTATAATTTATTTCACCTATTCAAGAAAACATAGCAATTTAAATCTTACAAGGCATCCAGTTAAGCAATTAAAGAAGACTGCCTAATAATTAGAAAGATTGACTTTTTAAAACTCATCTGACTTGAAAATAACTTTCAAAGCAGATGAGTTTTAAATATTTAAATTTACAATTGACTCCTTGCAGTAAATACTGTATTTTATTTTTTAAAGGGGTGTTAAGTATGAATAGATGTCCTTGGTGCGGAACTAATGAACTTTATGTAAAGTATCATGATGAAGAATGGGGAGTCCCAGTACATGACGATAGAAAGCACTTTGAATTTTTGGTTTTAGAATCAGCTCAAGCAGGTTTAAATTGGCTTACAGTTCTTAAGAAAAGAGAAAATTATAGGATTGCCTATGATAATTTTGAACCTTCAAAGGTTGCTGAGTACGATGAAAATAAAATTGAAGACTTAATGCAAAATGAAGGAATCATTAGAAATAGAAAGAAAATAGAAGCCTCTATTAATAATGCAAAGCTTTTTCTCAAAATACAAAAGGAGTTTGGAAGCTTTGATAAATATATATGGAGCTTTGTAAATAATAAACCTTTGGTTAACCATATAGAGGATATTAGTAAGGTTCCTGCTACTTCTGAGCTTTCTGATAAAGTAAGCCTGGACTTAAAAAAGAAAGGTTTTAAATTCTTAGGAAGCACAATAATTTATTCACATCTTCAAGCTACAGGAGTTATTAATGATCATTTAAGCAGCTGCTTTAGATATGAAGAACTAAAAGATTTTAAATAATGGCTTTTATGCTAAAAAAATAAAAACAAAAGAGAACACTGAAGTAATTTATATAGATGCCATCAGTGTTCCCTGTGTTCAGCCTGTTTAATGCACAATAGTCTATTTACCGGAAATATCTAGGTGAAAATACTGACATATTATTTAACGAATTGATTATCTTTAAAATTTCCCACTTGAATTTCTCCATCTGTAAAAATATACATGCCTTTTCCTTCTCTATAATCATCCTGCCATTGACCAATATATTTTTCTCCGTCATTCCAAGTATGTATTCCTTCACCATGTCTTAAATCATTTTCCCAGTGACCCGTATAGGTGTCACCATCTGACCAAGTATATATACCTTCACCGCACTTTTCACCATTCTCCCATTGACCTACATACTTTTCACCATCTGGCCAAGTATAAATACCATAACCATGCTTTTCATCATCTTTCCATTCGCCTATATATTTTTCACCGTTAATCCAGGTATGAGTTCCCTGTCCATCCATTTTGTCATCTTTCCAATGACCAACGTATCTACTACCATCCTTATATAGGTAAATTCCTTCTCCATCCATCTTTCCGTCTTTTCTCTCACCAAAATAGGTTCCACCATGGACATGCTCTGTAGCTGGCTCCTTAAAATTATTATTTTTTATCCTTTTAATTTCACTTTCGCTTAACTTTAGTTTATTCATGTTTGAGTTCTCCTTTGTTCTAGCACTTATTATTTTGATATAAGCTTATTTTAAATTAAATGGATATATTTATCTATAGTATATTATTATAAATATTTAAGGTTTCTCAACCTTCCCCATAAATATTATAAGCCCTGTTTTCTTATCAGCAACAGCATATATAAAAGGTCTGTCGACAGTAAAATCAATAGGTTTATCAACTTCAATCCCTAATTGGTCCATTGCAACCTCTGTTGCAGCAGCTGCCTCAGTGCCTGCCTCATTAACATCCATATAGCATTTTTGTTTTACATATCTAACATACAGCTTTTCCTTATCTGTAATTTTTGAGAAATCCGCACTTTCAGAGCTAAAGGCGTCTTTCATGCCAAAGCCTTGAAGCATTTGATTTAACTCATCCTCATATTCAATTTTAAATTTAGGCAGATTAATATTTACTTTTGTATGTTTAAAATCATTTTCCCAATTATTCCAATTATCATATGTCATACTCTGCATCAACTTATCTGTACTGTTGCCCTTGTTTGGCAGAAAAATATAAAAACCAAATCTATTATCATCATAAGAAAGTCTTGCAGCTGAAAAATCCTTAGCCTTAAGATAATCTACTGAAAGAACCCCCTTCATCATATCAACATTTACCTTTGAACCATCACTTAAGTTAAAGACTTCCTTAGTAGTATCTTTTTCTTTGAATGGCTCTGCCCACTTGCCTTTAAAATATATAGTATTTATAAGAACCATAGTGACATTATCTAAATTTGTATTTAGCTTCTTAATTCTTCCGAAAGTTTTATCTGACACCCACTTATTTATGGCATTTACTGCAGCGCTTTTATTAAAATCTACATTATAGATTTCTGCTTCATAATTCTCTCTACCTATAATTGTGAAATCATCTCTCACGTTTATACCCTTTTGTATCCAAATAGAATTTGCCATATTAATATTAACAGCATCTAAGCTATTGAAATGAGCAATAACTTTTCTATAGTTGTCATTTATTGTGCTGTCATTAATACCATTAAGCTCAAGTGCAGACAGAATTTCTTCCTTAGTCTTATTTGCTGCTCCATTTTGTGTCATGGCTAAAACAGTATTTAAACTTAACGGAGAAATAACTATATTAGTATTTTTATGGGTTTGCAGTTCATAATTTAAAAATTTAAAGGCACCTTTGTTGTTTGCATTGCTTATATTATCCACGTTACTATCCAATTCCTTAGCCTTTATAGAATATTGATTTTTTATTGTACCAGACTTTTTCATCCCACAACCAGTAAAAGCTAATATAATAGCAGGAACTAATAAGAAAGCTGCCATTGATTTGAATTTATTCATTTTTCTCCTCCTTGTATTCCTTATACTGTACTTGACAATTATTATTGTTAAGCTAAAGAAACTCAGGATCCTATAGTGTATTATAATAAATATTTAAGGTTTCTCTACCTTACCCATAAATATAATTAGCCCTGTTTTCTTATCAGCTATTGCATATATAAATGGCTTATCTGCAGTAAATGCAATGGGATTTGTTACCATCCCAGCCTTCATTACAACCTCAGTTGCTGCAGCTGCCTCCGCGCCTGCCTCATTGACATCGATATAACATTTTTGTTTTACAAGGTCAATATATTGACTATTATCTGTCATTTTTGAGAAATCCGCTCTTTCATTAAATGCATCTTCCATGCCAAAGCCTTGAAGCATTTTATTTAGCTCATCCTCATATTCAATTTTAAATTTTGGCAGCTTAATATTTGCTTCTACTCTTTTGAAATCATTTGTCCACTTTTCCCAATTATCATAAGTCATACTCTGGATTAGCCTATCGGTGCTGCTTCCCTTATCTGGCAGAAAAATATAAAAACCAAAATTATTATCCTCATAAGGAAGTCTTACAGCTGAGAAATCCTTGCCCTTGAGATAATCTGCTGAAAGAATGCCCTTCATCATATCAACACTTACCTTTGAACCATCATTTAAATTAAAGGTCTCCTTAGTAGTATTTTTTTCAATAAAGGACTCAGCCCACTTGCCTTTAAAGTATATAGTGTTTATAAGTACCATAGTGACATCATCTAAATTTGTATTAAGCTTCTTAATTTTTCCTTGAGTTTTATCAGACACCCATTTATTTATGGTATCTACTGTAGTGCTTTTATTAAAATCTACATTATAGATTTCTGCTTCATAATTTTCTCTGCCTATGCTCTTAAAGTCATCTCTTACCTTAAGATTCTTCTGTATCCAAATAGAATCTGCCATATTAACATTTACGCTTTTTAAGCTATTAAAATTAGCAATAATCTTTTGATAGTTTTCATTTATAATACTATCATTAATACCATTAAGCTCAAGTGCAGAGAGAATTTCTTCCTTAGTTTTATTTGCTGCTCCATTTTGTGTCATTGCTAAAACAGTATTTAAACTTAATGGAGAAATAACTATATTAGTATTTTTATGGGCTTGCAGTTCATAATTTAAAAATTTAAAGGCAACTTTGTTGTTTGCATTACTTATATCTTTTATATTACTGTCTAGTTCTTTTGCCTTAATGGTATATTCATTTTTTATTGAATTATCCTTTTTCATTCCACAGCCTATACAAGCTGCTGCAATTGCAGAAACTAACAATAAAGCTGTTATTCCTTTAACCTTACTCATAATTTTCCTCCTTAAAGTTATTCCTTTTTAGCTTATAAAAGTAAATACGAAATTATTTGTAAATAGTTACCATGCTCTATGCCTTAATTAGTCTATATATTCCTCCATCAATTTATCAATTTTCTCCTGCAGCTTTAGCTTTTCACTGCATAAGGCGTTTAATTTTTCATAATCACAGGAAAATTTGCTGATTTGTTCTTCTAAAGAATTTAAATTTACCTCTAATTTTTCTATTTGCTCTTCTAGGTTCTGTTTTTGCCAATGATTCATAGATCTTTCCATTGGTTTAGCCGGCTTTGTTCTCTTTGTTTTAGAAGTTTTTGCTCCAGCTTCATAATTATTAGTTAAAGTAATTACTGAACTTTTAAGCTGCGTAGACTTTTCTTTATAGTATTCATAATTACCATAATAGGAAATAATAGAACCTTGTAGTAATTCCACTACTCTGGTTGCAGTATTATTTATAAAATATCTATCATGAGATACAAACAGCAGCGTACCTTTAAATTTATTTAGAAATTCCTCTAATTCCTCCTTTGAGTCAATATCTAAATGATTTGTGGGCTCATCTAAAATTAAGAAGTTAACTTCATTATACATAAGCATTGCTAGCTTTAATCTGCTTCTTTCACCACCTGAAAGTGCTCCTACCCTTTTAAAAACTGATTCACCAAAGAACATATATTTTGCAAGATATTCTCTTGCTTTACCTTCACTTATAACATTCGCTTCTCTAAAACATTCTAATATAGTCTTATTCTCATCTTGAAAGCTTATATTTTGAGGCAAATATCCTAATTTTATGGAACTTCCTAGAGACGCTGTTCCAGAATCCGCCATATCAATACCTAGCAAAATTTTGATTAAAGTACTCTTCCCACATCCATTTGATCCAATTAATGCTATAGCTTCACCATTCTTTATTAACAGTTCTGCATTTTTTAAAAGCACTTTTTCACCATAGCGCTTGTATAAATCCTTAATAATAACCACATCATTTCCAGCTCTTCCTGCTGCATTGACATTAATACTAATGCTATCTCTTTCAAGCTTTGGTTTATCTATTCTCTGAAGCTTATCCAGAAGCTTTTGCATGCTGGTTGCTCTTTTAAAAAATTTTTCGTTGTCCCCTCTATTTCCCCAATCTCTTAGCTGAGAGATTGAGTTTTCCATTGCTTTAATCTTTTTCTGCTGATTTAAGAATGCCTCCATCTGCAGCTGCAATTGCCTTTCCTTCTCCTTTACAAAAGCGGTATAATTACCAGAATAGACTATTGATTTCATATCCTCGATTTCTATTATTTTTGTTACTACATTATCTAGGAAGTATCTGTCATGTGATACGATTATCACCACACCTTTATACTCTTTAAGATAGGACTCCAGCCACTCCATTGCATCTAAATCCAAATGATTTGAAGGCTCATCTAAGAGTAATATATCAACCTTCTGAAGTAATATTTTCCCTAGGATTATTGTAGTTTTTTCTCCGCCGCTAAGCTCAGAAAATAATCTTTCCTTAAAATTATTATTTATCTTTAGGCCAATACAAACTTTGCTTAGCTTCTCTTCTTTTTCATAACCGCCTAAACTCTCATAGAGAGTCTGTAATTCAGAATGCTTATTAAGTAATTTCTGCATATTGGCCTCATCTGCATTAGAAAGCTTATTTTCTATTACTTCTAATTCACTGTGCAATGCATCCACCTTTTCAAAGGCTGAATTTAATACATCAATAACCTTAAATTCATCTGGATAAATTGGAAGCTGATCCAGATAGCCTATGGTTGATCCCCTTCTTATTGACAACATTCCACTATCATAGCCTTCAAGGCCAGTAATTATTTTTAAAAGTGTACTTTTCCCACAGCCGTTACTTCCAATGATGCCTACTTTTTCAGTGCTTAGCACCTCAAAGGTTATATCATCTAAAATCTTAGCGGCTCCGTAGTACTTTTGTAATTTATTTAAAGCTAATTCTATCATTATTTCTCCACCTCATTCTTCGTCGGAGCACTGGGTTGTTGAAGACAACCCGTTAAAGCCCATTTAGGGCTTTAATGACCAACTGTCTATTTTTAACTTTCCTTTTTCCTAACTAAAAATAAGCCCTCTGTTATAGCTCTTTAATAAAGAGAAAAACAGTAAAAGGCTTATGGAAGAAAGTGTATTATTTTTAAAAAAGTAAAAACTAAAAGGACTCAAAGCATAAACCTTGAGTCCTAAAAATCTTAACTATCAGCAATAAAAATTCATATATAATCAATACAGCTAATTGAAAGATGTAGAATCATGGATTTATACAATAGTTAGTACTTACTCTAAAAATGGACGCACTTCTCCCGTTGAAGCTTGAATTTGCGCTTTTTGTAACAGAGCTGCTGTATTGCCAATGTTTGTTTAAAATAAAATTAGCAGTACCAACTATATTTCCCATAATCTACCCTCCTTACATTCCTCATGTTCTTTTTATAGTCAAATATATTCTACATTAAATTTTGGCAAACTTCAATACATTTTTAATATTGCGAAAAATACTGTGCAATTTAATACCAATATTTTATAAATTATAAATTATCATAAAAAGTGCCAGTGGTAAAATTACTGCGGCAAGAGAAATGTTCCCATGCCACATTTTTTTCTAAATTCAGTAGCAAAAATCATTCAGCCTTAATATTATATATCAGAACTTAGTAGTAAGTTCAAGTGAAAATAGGAAGGGGCGTATATACATGAAACATGAGTATGGTGAATTAATATCAACTTCATCACAAAAAGTCGGACAAGATTTAAATAAGTTATTTACTAATTTATTAAATGGTAAACTTAAGGTTGAAGGAGAATCTGTATTACTTCCAGGCGATTTAGAGCTTGAAGTAAAAGTTAGATATAAGGTAACTCCAGAAGATGACGCATTTTCTGTTGAAATTTCATGGGAAAAACCAAACCCAGAAGAAAATTTAGAAGACGATTAATATATTTTAAAGGGGGCTGTTCCCCCTTTATTAGATTATAAAGGAGATGGTTATATTTGGAGAACATTAATTCGGAACCTATTTCTGAAGTTCTTAAGTTTTATCCTATTCAGGTTTTATCTATAAAAAACAATTCCTATAAAGGTAAAAAAGGTGTTTGGTTTATTAAAAGCTCAAGTGGTTTAAAGGTATTAAAAAAAATATCCAATTCAGAGGCTACCTTAAAATTCATACTATCTGCTGTAAATTATCTTGTAAGTAACGGCATAAATATACCACAAGTTAATAAAACGATAAATGGTGATGAATACGTTAAATACAATGGAGTGTGCTTTGTACTATCAGACGCAGTAGATGGCATAACTCCAGATTATAATAATTCAAAGGAATTAGCAGCCATAGTAGAAGGCCTTGCAAATTTTCATAGGGCATCTATAGGTTTTAAGGTCCTTGAGGGAACAAAGCCAAAAGACCACCTCGGTACCTGGATTGAAGAATACAATTATCAACTTGAAGACATGAATAAATTCTATAAAGAAGAACTTATAAAGCCACAAAGTAATGAAATAGGCAAGTTAGTAAAAAGTGATTTCCCTTACTTTTATGAAAGAGGTCAAAGAGCAATTGAGGGCTTAAAGATGGGTGAATATGCTGCTTGGGTTAATAAAATTAAAAACACTGGAGGACTTTGTCATCAAGATTTTGCTTCTGGAAACTTAATTATGACTTCTTCAAAATTCTATATTTTAGACACAGATTCTTTAACCTTAGAAATACCAGCAAGAGATATAAGAAAAATACTAAATAAGATACTAAAAAAACATGGCAGATGGGATATAGCCCTTGTTACAAGGATATTAAAGTATTATCAAAGTAAAAATCCACTAACTAAGGAAGAGTGGCAGGTAGTTAAATATGATTTAATGTTTCCTCATCTATTCCTTGGAGCAATGAACAAATTTTATTATCAAAGGGATAAGGAATGGTCTATTGAAAGCTATACTAAAAAAATCAAAGATATGTATTCCTTCGAAAAAACTATTGATCCATTATTAAATAATTTTAATATGATTATAGAAGAAGTAGTTCACAATTAATACAGCAAAGGAGGGATAAAATTTGGCTAATAGCTTAAATGAAAGTTCTAGTCAGCTTATTAATTTAGCAAAAGAAGTATTAAAAAGTTATAATATTAATTCTAATGATATTTCAATTATTCAAAGCGGTACCATAAAAACCGTTTGGAAGATCAAATATAACAATTCCTTACTATGTCTTAAAAGGCTTAGGCAATCTTATGACAAAGCCTCCTTTTCAGTAAATGCTCAAATTTATATAAAATCAAAGGGAGGAAATGTTCCAGGTATTTTATTAACAGTAGACAAAAAGGCTATTCTTCAGTATAACGATGAACTTTTTGTCCTTTATGAGTGGATGGATGGAAGGGAACTAAACTTCAATAATAACTCAGATTTAGCTTATGCCATTAAAGGCCTGGCAGCCTTTCACCTGACTTCTAAAGGCTACACTCCGGATGCATCTTATAGGATTTCTTCAAAAATAAACAAATGGCCTAATCAATATGAGTCCATGGGAAATAAGCTAAAAAAATGGAAGGAGGATGCTTATAATAGGAAGTCCTCGAACCCCTATTTCTCCTATATTCAAACAGTTGATTCTATGTTAGTTCTCAGTGATAATGCTCAAAGGCTTATTGCAGCCTCTCACTATAATGAATTATCAGCAAACAATGAGTCTCAGGTGCTTTGCCACCAGGATTATGGCACAGGAAATGCACTGCTTGGTAAAAACGGTGTTATAATACTGGATTTGGATGGTGTCACCTTAGATTTTCCAATGAGAGATTTAAGAAAATTAATATTCAAATATGAAGAACCATTTGGGAAATGGCAAAGTAAAATGTTAAGTGATATTGTGGATTGGTACTCCGAGATTAATCCATTATCTCTTGAAGAAAAGGAAATTTTATATATTGATTTACTATTTCCTCACCGCTTTTATGGTCTAGTAAAAAATATTTTTATTAGTGAAAAGCCTATAAAAGCCTCAGATATTGAAAGAATAGCTATTTTTGAAGAGTCGAAACTTAAGCTGTTAAAGGAATTATTATAAGGGTGGTGACAGCATTGAACGTAGCATTTATTTGTACTGAAAAACTTCCAGTTCCACCTGTTGATGGTGGAGCAATTCAAATATATATTGAAGGTATCCTACCCTATTTAAAAGATCATCACAAAATTACAGTGTTTTGTATAAGCAGTACTAAGCTCCCAGATAGAGAAGTTAAGGATGGAGTAAAATATATCAGGGTTCCTGGAGGCAGTCAACCAGAATTTATTGCAAATGTAATAAATGCCATGGATAGCTCTTATGATTTAATCCAAATTTTTAATAGACCAAAATGGGTACTGGACATTAGAGAAAGATTTCCTAAAACTAAAATTAGCTTAAGCCTTCATAATGAAATGTTTGAACCTAAAAAAATACCTCCCCCAAGCGCTGCAAAATGTATTGAAACTGTAGAATATATAAATAACGTTAGCAAATTTATTGCAGGAGGGGTATCAGCTTTATATCCTGAAGCCAAAGATAAACTTAATGTAATCTATTCAGGGGCAGATATAGAAAAGTATAAGCCTAATTGGTCTAAAGAAGGACTTGCCAATAAGACAAATCTTAAAAAGAAGTATAATATTCAAAATTATAAGGTAGTTTTATTTGTAGGAAGATTAAGTGAGAAAAAGGGAGTACACGTTCTGCTTGAAGCTATGAAAGATATTATGAACAAGTATCCAAAAGTTGCTTTAGTTATTGTTGGAAGCAAATGGTTCGGCGGCAACAAGGTTGATGATTATACAAAATCCTTAATCACTATTTCCAAAGAATTAACCGGTCCTATAGTATTTACTGGCTTCCTCCCTCCCTCTGAGGTTTATGCACATTATAATATGGCCGATATTTTTGTATGTCCTTCACAATGGAGAGAGCCCTTAGCAAGAGTTCATTATGAAGCTATGGCTGCTGGAATCCCTATAATAACTACTAACAGAGGTGGTAATGCTGAGGTGGTTTCCGGCCTTGGCAACGGATATGTAATTGATGATTATACTAATCCCCTTGCGTTTGTAAAGTATATCGATTATCTCCTAAAAAACCCAGATATAGCTATGCAGATTGGCCAAAAAGGAAGAAGGTTAGCTGAAGAAAGACACAGCTGGGATAAGGTAGCCCTAAATGTACTAAATGCCATAAACAGCGTACAAAAGTAAAGAAATTAAGAGACTGCGAAGATGGCAGTAAAGGGGATTTTATATGAATATTTCGGTAATAGGCACTGGATACGTTGGGCTTGTTACAGGAGCATGCTTAGCGGAGCTTGGTATGAAGGTACTTTGTATGGATACAGATGAAGATAAAATTGATAAATTAACGAAAGGTATTATTCCTATTTATGAACCAGGCCTTGATAAAATAGTTATTAATAATTCAAGAGATGATAGGCTAAGTTTTACCACATTCATAAAGGAAGCGTTAGATTTTGCAGATGTAATTTTTATAGCGGTTGGCACACCTACAAAAGAAGATGATTCCGCTGATTTAAAATACGTATTTACTGCAATAACAGAAATTGCAAGCTTAATGAATAGTTATAAAATTATAGTAACCAAAAGTACTGTTCCCGTTAAAACTGGTCAGGAAATTAAATTATTAATAAAAAATATTCTTATAAATAGAAATATTAACCTTGAATATGATGTGATTTCTAATCCTGAGTTTTTAAGAGAAGGAACTGCCATAGAAGATTTCTTAAAACCTGACAGAATAGTAGTTGGCGGGGAAAATAAAAATGCACTTGCCATTATGAGAAAAATATATGAACCACTTATTAAAGGTGGAATACCCTTTATTGAAACGAATCTTGAAACTTCTGAAATAATAAAATATGCCTCTAATGCTTTCTTAGCAGCTAAAATAAGCTTTATTAATGAAATTGCTAACATGTGCGAGCTCTGCAGTGCCGACGTTACAGTGGTTGCTAAGGCTATGGGTTTAGATAACAGAATTGGATCTAAGTTTTTAAATGCAGGACCCGGCTATGGAGGAAGCTGCTTTCCAAAAGATACTAGAGCACTTCTAACTACAGGTAAGCAAATTGGCTATATACCTCAAATAGTAAAGGCTGCAGTAGAAGTAAATCATAATCAAATAAAGATAATCCTTGATAAGATTAAGAAAACCATAGGTTTAATTGAAGACAAAAATATTACAATATTAGGCCTTTCCTTTAAACCAGAAACAGATGATATTAGGGAAGCCCCATCTATACCAATAATTAAGACTTTACTGGAACTAAACGCATCTATTAAGGTATATGATCCTCAGGCTATGGAAAATGTAAAACATGACTATCCAAATCTTAATATTGAATACTGCAGTGACTTATACTCAGCTTCTATTAATAGTGATGCAATAATTCTTATTACAGAATGGGAAGAATTTAAAAATATTGATTTTAGTACGCTTAATAAAATTGTTAAAAATCATATTTTTATTGACCTTAGAAATGTTTATGACCCTAGCATAATAAAAGCCTTTGGGTTCATTTATGAGGGAGTTGGGCGATTATGAAAACCGTGTTAGTTACTGGCGGCTCAGGCTTCATTGGTTCAAACCTTTGCGAAAAGTTATTAGTTCTTGGTTACAATGTAATCAACTTAGATAATTTTAATGACTACTATAGTCCTTTAATAAAAATAAAAAATATAAAAAATGCTTTAGAAAATAAAAATTATAAGGTTATTGATGGAGACATTCAAGACAAAAACCTCTTAACTTCTATTTTCAATCTTAATAGAGTAGATATAATTATTCACCTAGCTGCCCTAGCAGGTGTAAGAAGGTCTCTAAATAATCCACTTGAATATATTGACGTGGATATAAAAGGTACTGTAAACCTATTAGAGTGCGCAAGAAAATATAACACTAAAAAGTTTATATTTGCTTCCTCATCCTCAGTTTATGGCCACAATTTTTTACCTTTTAAAGAAACCGACACAATTGCATCACAGATTTCTCCCTATGCCGCAGCTAAAGCTTCCGGAGAACTATTCTGCAAAACCTTTAATAATCTATATGACATTCCTATAGTCTGTTTAAGGTTTTTTACAGTTTACGGTCCAAGACAAAGACCTGAAATGGCAATATATAACTTTACAAGCAGGATTTCAGAAGGAAGAGCTATAAGCATATTCGGTAATGGTACAAGTTCCAGAGACTACACTTTTATAGATGATATTCTAGATGGTATTGTAAGTTCTATGAACTTAAATTGCAGCTTTGAAATCTTTAATCTAGGAAACTCAAATCCTACTAATATTGAATATTTAGTTACCCTTATTGAAGAAAACTTAGGAAAAAAGGCATTAATAGATTATACCTTAATGCAGCCAGGAGACGTTCCTCATACCTTTGCAGATATTTCCAAGGCTCAAAGCCTTATAAATTATGCTCCAAAGGTCTCCATTGAAAAAGGAATTGAAGAATTCATTAATTGGTTTAAAGTTGAAAACAAATAATTTAATATATAAATACAATGAAAAAAGCGAAAATATATAAAAATCATTCATGAACAGATGGCTGTAACATTTTTTATATATTTTCGCTAATTTTCATTTTTTATTTTAAAAATAATTTATTTCCTAATAGCCTCTGATATTGCCTTAGCTGCAAAAACAGGCAGCTTCAATTGTCTTTTCCATCTTGAAGGATTGGATATTAGGCGATAAAGCCATTCCAAGTTGAGCTTTTGCCAAATAGCCGGTGCACGTTTAACCTTCCCGGAAATTACATCAAGGCTTCCTCCAACTCCAAGTGTAATTTTTGAGGTAAGTCTATCTTTATATTTATAGATCCATTTATCTGCAAAGGGAGCTCCAAGTGCTACTATTAGAAAATCTGGTCTTAAAGCCTCTATTTCCTCTACTATCTTTAATTCTTCCTCACCCTTAAAATATCCATTATGTCTTCCTATAAGCTTAATATTAGGATAGGTTTCCATAATTTTTTCTGAGGCTACCTTATTTACTTCCTCAGAGGAACCTAAGAAATAAAAAGATAAGCCCTTTTCATTTCCCAGCTTTAAAAGCTCTAAAAGCAATTCATAGCCTGTCACTCTTTCAGGCAGTGGTTCCCTTTTTAATTTCGAAGCTAAAATTATTCCTATACCATCGGCAGTTATTAAATCTGCATCAAGTGATATCTTTTTAAGCTCTGCATCTTTTTCTATATCAAGTGCAATTTCAGGATTGGCCGTTATTATATGATAGGTTTTACCTTTATTTTCGCTAAGTTTTTTATCAATAAGCTCAACAGTTTCTTTTAAGCTTCTATTAGAAAAATCTATTCCTAAAATTTTTACGCTTTTATCCATAATGTACCTGCCTTATTTTAACCCTCTCGTATTCCTTATTCTGTACTGAATGATTATTAATCATTCAGCCTTTAGCCTTTCAATGCCTTCCTTGACTTCATCTAAAGGTAAATTTCCATTTTCTAAAGCTTCTTCAGTTTTTTCTAAAAGCCTCTCATAGAAGTCAATTCCCTTCTCTACTATATCTTCCTCATTATCACCGGCTTCAAGTAGTTCAAAGAGCAAATCCTCAGCCTTATCATATTTATTTACAAGCTCATAGTAGTTAAGCAAAAGCAGGCTGCTTTCCTTTGGCAGCTCATATTCCTCTACTTCATTAATAATTTCATCTATTATTTTCTCGCCCTGCTCTAAGCAGTCACTATCTAGCAGAACTGCTTTAATATAAATATTAAGGCTCTTTAGATATATATTAAAGCTTTTTATTTCCTCACCTTCAGCTTTATACATGTCCCCATCAAGCTTTAAAAGCTGAGCCAGAATTACAAACTTTAAGGCCTCTGCAGATTCATAAGCACCTACAAGTTTCATTAAATCCTTATAGGAAAGGCTTTCTGCAAGTTCCGAATTTAAGCCTAAAAGCCTTTTAAAAGCTTCGTTAACCATTTCCCTGCTTTCCTCTAGCTGCTTATTATCATTGGATTTTAAAACCTTTGTTATTAGTTCTGAAAGTTCCTTCAGTTTTGTAGTTAAGTAATCATTTTTTATCATTTATTTACACCATCCGACTTTGTTTATTAAAAGTTTTCTTAGAAGTTATTATATCCTTTACCATGATAATTGCAACAATTATATATATAATCAGTCCAAATAATATTGCAGTATTCGCATTAAATCTTGATATAATTATTCCAAAGATAGGTACGCCAATTACTCCTGAAAGACCAATTATAGATTCTGCAATACTCATACAGCTGGCCTTATATTTAGCTGGTGCAAGCTCATAAATATAGGTTTTATAAGAGGCTGCAGATAGGCCATAGGCAAAGCCTGAAAATATACCCATAACAATTACAGCCAAGGCATTATTAAATATTAAAATTACGGTTAGCCTTATAATTTGAAGTAAAAAGGCAGCAAATATTAATGTTTTCCCATGATATTTCTTAAGCAGACTGACAGTTAGGAAAAAGGTAATTATCTCAGGTGATGCATCAAAGAAATAAGTAAGGCCCAGACTCAATGGACCGCCGCCATAGTCAGAAAGAAGAATCCCTAGATAGCTGTATATCCCCCTCATAACAAAGGTGTACATAAACATTATAATAATCATAATAAGGATGGGCTTTATTTTAAAAACCTCACCTAAAGCTTCCTTAAAGGATACAGCTTCTACGTTTAAAACCTTTTCTTCATTAATATTTGGATTAACGTCTTTAAGCATAAGTATTAATATCAGAGTTAGGATTACTATGAGTGTAATGTACCAGCTATAAATATGCCAGCCAAACTTGCTTAATAAGAAGCCTATTACAATAGCAGAAAAGCCGTAACCTATTGACCCGAAGCCTCTTATTTTACCAAAATTATTTTGCTTACCATAGATTTTAAGAGTATTTAATGTCCATGCCTCTGAAATGGAATTTGTACCTACCACGAAGAATCCCCAGATAAACAGCAATATATAAAAATGCCAGCTTACCTTAGCAAAATTAATGGCTATACCTACCAATACTCCCATACTTATTGTAATAAGCATTACAGCTTTCGTCCTTCTTAATTTATCTACAAGATAGCCAATAAAAGTCTGTCCTATTAGTGCAGCTAAGGTATATATAGAAGCTATAATACTTATTTCCTGCTTAGAAAACCCAAGCTGAGTAATATACATAGTATACATACCTGTAACGCTTAGCACCATTCCCCAGTAAACAAACATAAAGATTCTAAATCTATTAATGTACCTTTCTATATAAACCCCCCCTAATATTTCTATAAATAGCCATAGAACAAGTATATCATAGTTTAGAACCCTTATACTATGCCTCGATATCTATTTATTCTGCCATTACCTTACTTATGAGCCTTTCTAAATAAACTGACTTCATCTGCCTACTAGCCATAGCCTGCTTTATTGGCGGTAGTTTTAATATAGTAGAAAGTACAGCTGCCATAGCACGATGACTTCCAAAGGCTTGATTATCAAATATTAGATTTTGCAGAGTTCCCTTTTCTATAGCCATAAGTACTAGCCTATGTACTGAATTTACTGGAGTTATAATTTTTCCCTGTCTTCTTTCTAGAAAAAGACTATTTTTATGGCAGGATCTTACACATACTCCACAGCCAAGGCATATATCCTCATTTATCTTTATAATCTTTTTCATTCCTCCAAGTCCATTTTCTATTTCCTTGCTTTCAATTGCATTTATTGGACAAGCTTTCACACAACTTCCACAATTAATACAGTTTTCTGTGTTTACCTTAGGAATATATGCGGTAGTTTGAACAGGATGCAGCATACCAAATTTTTTAGCAGCAAGCATTGCCTCACAGCAGCAGCCACAGCAGTTGCATATAAAACTCACATCTTCTCTTACATTTTCACCACATTGTACTAAATTATGTTCATAAGCCTTATGTAAAAGCTCCAAGCCCTCAGATGCATCAACTTTTCTAGCATAATTATGCTTTATAAGTGATGAGGCCGTTCCATTAAAGGTCATGCATATATCTAAAGGTGCATCACAGGCCTTTCCTACATGATACATCTTATGCCGACAGTAGCAAGTACTTATTCCAATATGAGAGGCCTCCTTAATTATATGGCTAGCTCTTTCAAAATCTAGTATTTCTACTTTATTCTCATTTGAAAGCACTTCTTCCTGTACGAAAACTCTACCAAGCCTGGTTTCAGTTCCTAGAAAAAGCTGCTTTACAAAGTCTTCTTCCACATTTAAATATTGATAATATAGCTCACCTAAGAGCTTTTGATCTATATCATGCCTTGTTCTCATCATGGAAAACTCAAAAAAACCTGCCATTGGAGGAGGGAGCACGTACTCTGACACTCCATTATGTTCCATATCTAAAAGTATGGCTCTGCTTGAAAGCTCCTGAAGCATTCTTTCTGCAGAAGCTTCATCCATTTTCCATACCCTGCTTGCAGTCTTTGCAGTAAAAGGCTTTATGGGAAGCTGTGCTACAAGAGCCGCTTCTTTTTCTGAAAATAAAAGCCCCAGTATTTTATATAAGGTTTCAGAGGGAGGCGCTCCCTGTGGAAATCGATTTATTCTCTCTTCTAGGCTTTTGTAAGCCTCTTTTCCTACAATATGAGACATATTTTCACCACCAATTCTTATTTCCTTTGAATATATCATACAATCTATATTGTGTAAATATTTTACTTATCATGTAATTTCTTTATATTATTCTAAACTTTAATTACTATACCCATTAATGTAGATAGAGTAATAGCCTGGGCAGGTGTTACAATAACTCCATATACATCCTCAATTCTTGCTGACAAGCCGTCAATCTCACAAGTGCATAAATCTATGCCACTAAGTTTAGTCCCAGATAATTGACATTGAATTAAATCCGTATTTCTAAATTCAACTTTAGCAAGCTTGCTTTCCTGAAAATCAGAAAACCTCAGCTTACAATTAATAAATAGAACTTGCCTACAATCTGAGAATTTTAAAAATGCATACTGTCCATTACACTCTTCAAAAATCACATTTCTTAGTGTGGCATCGCTTAAATTAATACCAACAAGCTTACAATTTATAAATTCCACCCTATGTATTGTAGACTCTCTAAAATCAACATTTGATAAATCGCAGTTTTCGAATCTAAGGTCTATTAGCTCTGCATTTTGAAGGGATACCTCTGTGAATATAACATTTTTAAATGATATTTCTTTAAAAGAAACGCGTTCAGCTTTACAATTTCCAATGTAACAATCCTTAACAATTCCTTCTGAAAATGAACTTTCCTTTGCCATATCTTGCTGTGATATATCCATTAATAATAAATTATTTGAAAGCTTAGGTCTTAATATTTTTATATTATTTCCCATATTACTACTCCACCTATCATTTGTATTTACTGCATTAATTTAAGGGAGCAGCTCTAGTAAACTTGCTCCCTTAAACATATTATTATTTAGCTAAGGCTTTATATTAACAATCAAGTGCTGCACTTGTTTCTTTTAGCTGATTAATTATCTTAAGGTGCTGAGGACATTTAGCTTCACAGGCTCCACACTCTACGCAGGCATCAGCTGGATTACCTGTTTTATTACCCTGAATCTTCAATTTGCTATATTCTTCTTTTGCATAGTCCTTTAACCCATAAACTCTATTGTAGTTCATTAGTTTAAAAATATGCGGAATGTTTAATCCTTGCGGGCATGGCATGCAGTAATTACAGCCAGTACAATACAATTCTGATAGCCTCTTATTTTCTTCCAGCATTTCTTCTACCTTTTTTAATTCTTCTAAAGTAAGCACTCCTGGTATAGAAGCTACTGCTGCATTTTCTTCTACCATTTCTATAGTGCTCATTCCAGATAAGGCTAAAGATACGTTTTGGTTAGCCAAAACAAATCTTAGTGCCATTTCTGCAGTGCTCTTTGTCTTACCCTTAAGCATCTCTTGAATTACTGCTGATGGTGCACCAAGCCTGCCACCGCCAACAGGACCCATAATTGCAGTTCCAAGGCCTTTTTCATGGGCATATTCAATAGCTTTTTCATTTGCTCTATCTAATAGATTATATTGACATAAAACAGTCTCGAAATATCCTGTATCAATTATCTTTATCATATTTTCTGGTTTGTCGTGAAAGGAAAAGGATAAATGCTTTATTAAACCCTGTTCCTTAGCTTTTAAAGCAGCCTGCAGCGGACCATCAGGCATATTTATTTTTTCCTCATATGTCTTTAAGCTTATTCCCCACATATGATAAAAATCTATATAATCGGTGTCCAATTTTTTTAAGGATTTTTCTAATCTTTCTAAAAAGTGCTCTCCTGAGGCATCTTCAATTGGGTTTTTAGTTGATAAATAAACCTTATCCCTGCAGCCCTTTAAGGCTTTTCCAACTGTTATTTCACTTAGTCCGTCGCAGTAATAAGGAGCAGTATCCACATAGTTTACACCAAGCTCAAGGGCTCTATGAATTACTGGTATAGCCTTATCTTCATCAATATTTTTTTTACCATCCATCTCTACCATTGGAAGTCTCATTGCTCCAAAACCCAAGGTAGAAACCTTAATTCCTGTTTTTCCAAACTCTCTATAAATCATTTTTTACCCCCCAAAATCCATATTTAAACAATATTAATTTTATCACTATATCAAAAGTCAGTGAACTATATTATATAAATAATACTTGCAAATTTTAAAAATAAATTGCATAATAAATATATATAAAATGAAAATAATTATCAAATATTAATTATTTTCACAACTTTATTTATAAAGGAGTAAAGCATTATGGATAAAATTATAATAAGCAATGAAGCCTCAGAAGAGTTTAAAACTTTTTTAGATGAGAATGACATACATGATTACAAAATAAGAATCGAATTTGCAGGTTTAGCATGCAGCGGTCCTTCCTTTAATATTGCTGAAGGTGTTAAGGAGGAAGATGATATAGTCCAAGAAATAAACGGCATTACATTTTATGTTAAACCATCCATCATAGATGAATATGGCTTACTAACTATTTTATCAACTGAAGAAAATGAAGGCAGAGGAATGACTCTTAGACCATTACTTGAAATTGAGGGTGGATGCAGCGGCTGTTCTGGCTGTCATTAAAAATTGTATAGCGCTTTTAATTAAGAATTATTGGCAATTTATCTTTAGACTATGTTTTGTAATAGTTTAAAAGGCATTAAGTTTTTAAAGGAAGTCATTTTGACTTCCTTTAATTTTTTTTAATATCTTATGACTACAATAGTTATTAAATTATAATGAAAACTATAACCTCGAATATATTGCTGCAAAATGTGATATTGTACTAATCCATGTTTTTTTGTTCTATAAATGCTTACATATTCTTTTCAAATTTTACACATTCTAATTTTATCTATATTATTAAGGATGTGACCTCATATGGATGCAAACAATGTTCAAAGAAAAGAAATTGAAAAAATATATGGAAAAATAAGTCCCTTTGAATTTAAAAACAGGTTAATTAGTCTTGCTGAAGGTCAAAAGAAAAAAAGTGCTCATGCACTGCTTGATGCAGGCCGTGGAAACCCAAATTGGACAGCTTCAACACCTAGAGAAGCTTTTTTTACCTTTGGTTTATTTGCTGTGGAAGAAACAAAAAAAGTCTGGCAAAATGGTGATTTAGCCGGAATGCCAAAAAAACAAGGGATAAGTGACAGGCTTTTTAATTATATAGAAGAGCATCCTGATTTTCCAGGAATAAAGCTTTTAAGATCCATAGTAGAATATGGAATTAATAACTTGGGCTTTAACGCTGATAATTGGGTCCATGAATTATGTGATGGAATTATCGGAGATAATTACCCAGTGCCTGATAGAATGCTTATACATATAGAAAAAGTGGTTCATGAATATCTTGTTCAAGAGCTGCGTTATAATAGCTTAGCTGAGGATGATTTTCATATATTTGCAGTTGAAGGAGCAACCGCAGCAATGTGCTATATATTTGACACCATGATAGCCAATGAACTCATTCAAAAGGGGGAAAAAATAGCACTTATGGTTCCTATTTTTACTCCTTATCTCGAGATTCCCTTACTTCCGCGATATAATTTTGAAGTTGTTATTATAAAGGCATCAGAGCTTACAGCTGATGGCACTCATACTTGGCAATATCCTAATTCAGAGCTGGATAAACTAAAAGATAAAGGTATAAAGGCGCTGTTTGCAGTTAATCCAAGTAATCCTCCTTCTGTTGCTATAAAACCTGAATCAGCTAAATACCTAATAGATATCGTAAAGAATCATAATCCTAATTTAATGGTTATTTCAGATGATGTATACAGCACCTTTGTAGATAATTATCGTTCTCTCATGGCTGATTTGCCCTACAATACTATTGGCGTGTATTCCTATTCAAAATACTTTGGAGTGACAGGCTGGCGCCTTGGAACAATTGTTGTTCATGAAAATAATATATTTGATAAACTTATTAAAGAGCTATCAGAAGAAATGACTGAAAAATTAAAAAAGCGCTACAGCGGAATATCTACGAATCCTGAAAATATTCCATTTATTGATAGGATAGTTGCGGACAGCAGACAGGTAGCACTTAATCATACAGCAGGACTCTCTACTCCTCAGCAAGTTCAAATGGCCTTTTTTTCTGCCTTTGCACTATTAGATAAAGAAAATCTTTATAAAGAGCTTACAAAGGGAATTTGCAGAAGGAGGCAAGAGCTGCTTTTCAAAGGACTAGGACTTGATCTAAGAAAGGATCCTTATGATGCTGCTTACTATACAGAATTTGATCTCCTTGAATGGGCCTCATTCTATTACGGTGAAGAATTTAGTAAGTATCTTAATAATAATCATAAGCCCGTTGAAATCCTTTATCGCTTAGCAGAGGAATCTTCAATTGTACTACTCAGCGGAGGCGGTTTCCAGGGACCTGAATGGTCCATAAGAATATCTCTAGCAAATCTTAATGATGAGGCCTACTCCAAAATAGGAGAAGTACTTCACAAAATTTTAGAAGAATTAGTTGATGGATGGAGAAAGACAAATACTACTAGCTAAACTTAAGGCATGTGTGCCATGGGGACGTTTCTCGTACCACCCTATTTAAAAAATGGATATCTCCTATGCATTGAAACAAGTTTATAATATTGATGAGAGAAAAATGTGGCAGAAGAAATATTCTTCTGCCACATCATTTTTTAACTTTCTTTAGGATTTCCTACCTTAATTCCAAACCAAACTACCTTCCCGCACTCAACAAAGCCACACTTTTTAGCAAGCCCTGGAGACATGTTGTTTCTTTCTATTATATGTAGAAAGGGTATTTTACCCTGCATAATATGTTTTGCTGCTAAATCTATTGTAACATCCTCAGCATAGCCCATTCTTCTATGCTCTTTCTTTGTATACATTATCCCTAAGGAATTGTCATCATGGGTAATCGCCCAAGAAACCAGTTCTCCATTTTTATACACCCCTGAGGAAGGTCTTTGCATAATGTCCTTTCTTATTTCTTCTAAGCTGTCAGGCCCTTGAAACTCATAATAGTAATTAATAGTTTCAGCATCCTTTACATCAATAGTCCTTACTTCGTTTTTTATCTTGCCTAAATCAAGATTTTCCTTTGGAAGATAGTAAAGTGTACAAGGGTTATCCCAATCTATTACCTTGTATCTTTCCTTAATTTTATTAGCTATGGATTCATAAATGGCAGAAAATCCATAGTATCCATCTTTATTAAAGCTTTCTATTACTTCTTCAAGAAAAGCATTATCCTTAGAATATATAAAATGAAAATAACCTTTATCCACAACTATGCCCTTAGGTTTTTCCACATTATCAACAAATATCTTTACATTAGGCTCATTTTCAATAATACCAATAATATTTAAGTTAATTAACAAATCCTTTTTTAGGAAATCCATAATAGCTTTTGAACTTTGCGTAGGTATAAGCATTTTAAATCTTTTTCTCCTTCCATTTACCTTTATTGAAATAAAAAATTATTATTACAGCTTCTATAACCACTGACAATCCAATTGAGGTCCATACGCCGTTTGTGCCCATGTTAAAACCTAATGCAAGTAAATATGCTAAGGGCAGCTTGAGAATAACATTTGCAGTAATAGATGAAATCATAGGCGGGAAGGTATCCCCTGCCCCCTGAAATACTCCACCATATATAGTTGGGAAAATAACAAAAATCACGCCAAGGTAAACTATTCTTAAATAGTGAACTCCTTCACTTATAACATTAATATCATTAGTGAATAGTTTCATCATCAAATCAGGAAAAATAAAATAAGGCAATGAGAATATCAGCATATTTATTACTGCAAGCTTCATACCTTCTCTTATTATATTATCACAAGCCTCCTTATCTCCCCTTCCTAGACTTTGTCCAACCATTATGGCTATTGCAGTAGAAAGTCCTACAAGAAATATGAAGGTATAGTTAAATACATTCCCTCCAGCACCAAAACCTGCCGATGCATCCTTTCCTCCTACTTGATACACAAGCCTTACCATAAGCATTCCTGTTAATGGTCTTGCAAGCTGTTGAAGACAAGCCCATCCTCCTATTTTAAATATTTTCTTACTACTTTTAACTTCAAGCCTCATTCTTTTTAAAAATATGCTTATTCTGCCTTCATAAAGCTTTTTAATTAAAAAGTAGTTAATAGATACAAAAGAAAAAATTGATGATAAAACTGCTGCCAGTGCCGCTCCCCTAATTCCTAGTTTAAAAATAAAAATCAAAAGAGGTGCTAGTACCATATTAAGTATGTTGGAGGCTCCAAAAACATAAAGAGGTGTTCTTGTATCTCCTAAGGCCTGCATTATAGTTCTTAAGGCTGAATTTAAAAACACAAAGATGGTACCCAAAAATAAAATAGAAATATAATTATAGGATAGCTCTAAAATCGCAGCATCTGGTTTATACAAAATAATTATCAAAGGCTTTGTAAAAGCAAAACATACAATGCTAAGCACTCCTCCAATTATGGCTGAAAGCAGGAAAGATTCTGAGCTGTACAGTCTTACTTTATCCATATTCCCTTCCCCATAGCTTCTAGTTACAAGGGCGATAGTACCAGCTGAAACTAAGGTTGATAATACAAACACCACATTTATTGTTGTAAGTCCCAAGGAGGCTGCAGCAAGTTCATTGGTTCCAAGTCTAGATATAAATATCATATCAACTGTTCCAAGCAAACTTTGTAAAATCATTCCTAGCATTACTGGCCAGGAAAGTGCAAATATTTTCTTTAGGTCTGAGGTAAGTTTAAATTTTGTCCTTAATTCACTCATATAATTTTTAGACTCCTAATAAAAATGCATAGCTTATATATTCACCATATATTTCAAATTTCCTCTTATTATTTCAGATTATGTATGTAATAAGTATTTATTATGTTTTCTTAATATTCCTGTGTATTGGTTATTCTAATAATATATTGAATTATTATTTATGTTTTGATAACATACTAAATAGTGTTAGCTTTAAAGATATAATAAAAATTAAAAGCAAATGTACTGCTGGATCTCAAGAAACTCATTGGTTATGTACATTCTACTTTTAAAAGTCAATTATCAAATTAAATGACATTACTAGGAGGAAATCAAATGAAATTAAGAAAATTATTATTGTCAACTATTGCCTTAGTTTTTATAATTTCTTTAAGTGGATGTGGAAATTCTATAAATAAAACTACTGATGCCCAAAAGAATGCATCCACTAATAATCAAAGCAGTACTGCTGCGGCTTATAAAAGTAAATATAGCGGCAAAAAACCTATAGTTACTATTGAAATGGAAGATGGAGCTAAGATTAATGTAGAGCTTTATCCTGACACAGCTCCTAAAACTGTAGATAACTTTGTAAGTCTAGTTCAGAAAGGTTTTTATGATGGGCTTATTTTTCACAGAGTTATTCCAGACTTTATGATTCAAGGTGGGGATCCTGAAGGTACTGGTGTAGGCGGTCCTGGTTATACTATTCCCGGGGAATTTTCAAATAATGGCTTTAATAATCCGCTAAAGCACACTAGAGGGGTTATTTCTATGGCTAGGACTGACAAACCAGATACCGCTGGTTCTCAGTTCTTCATTATGGTAAAGGATACACCTCAGTTAGATGGAGATTATGCTGCCTTTGGGAAGGTTACTAAAGGCATGGAAGAGGTAGACAAAATAGTAAGTATAAAAAGGGATGATCAAGATAAGCCCCTTACTCCTCAAAAGATGAAGAAGGTAACTGTGGAAATACAATGATGAATTAAGGGAACTTTTTCTTCGAAAAAAATTTAGACTCTGAAATTAATAGAAAACGCTGAGAATGCAGAAGAGATCTTTAATAACTTTGAAAAGTAATAAAAATCCTTCAGAGTTCTCAGCGTCTTCCGCCAGTTCAGTGTCTATTTTCTTTCTCTTCATTAATTAATAACTTCGAAATGGCGTTAAATCTTCACAACCTTGATTTAATTAGCGGAGTAAGTTCACCAGAATAATACACGCACAGCTTATGAAGTGCTCTAGTGCAGGCTGTATAGAAAAGAAGTCTTTCCTCCTCACAACTGTAATTTTCATTTCCTGCATTGTAAATAAGCACTATATCAAACTCTAAACCTTTAGCAAGGAATGATGGGATAACAAGGGTATCGTTTATATACTCGTCATCCTCCTTGGTTATACATTTAACCTCTTCCTTATCTTTTAAAAAGGAGAATACCTCATTGGCTTCTTTAATTGTTCTCGTTATTATGCCAATGGACTTATAGCCTTCCGTCTTGTACATCTTTATATCTTTTAGAATTCTTTCCTTTATAACATTTTCCTGAGTAAAACCAAGAACTAAGGGCTTATCTCCGCTTCTTTCTACATATTCAGACCTAACTTTCTTATTTAGAATCCTTCTTGAGAATTCAGTAATTTCCATTGTGGATCTGTAGCTTTTTGTAAGATTTATTATGCAGGTATTATTCCCCGGAAATATATGTTCAATATTACTATAATCTCCTACATTCATAAAAGGGTTTATGGATTGGTTTAGGTCCCCAAGCATTGTTATGCTAGCATCCTTAAAAAGCTGATGAAAAATCTCATACTGCAGAGGTGTATAATCTTGAGCTTCGTCAATTATGACATATTTTATTTCTGATGTTTTTGGAAGATCTCCTAGGGCTACCTTTAGATATAAAAGGGGAGATTGGTCTTCATAATTAAGCAAATGTATTCTAAGGCTATCTAAAGTGTAGTCTCTAATTTCAGGCTTAAGATTCTCAAAGAGCTTTTTATAAATATCCATTAAATTAAATTCTGTCATACTATTGATCTTATCATAAATATCCTTCATTTCTTCATTAACTAAGGCTGTACTTTTCTCTGTAACTTCCCTCTCTTCTATATAAGAACCAGTATTCCAAAGCTCCTCATAGATTTCCTTTACACGTTCTTTTTTATGGGGCTTAAGGAGAAATAAAATTCTTTCCCTTAGTTTATTAAGCCTTCTTTTAAGTGGTAGATTTATATAATCTTTATAATACAGCTCTTCAAGATCTTTTGCAGGTATTATTACTTTATCTTTAAAAATAATATCCACGAAGTCTCTGTCCTTTTTGTCTACATAAGCTATATAATGCTTTAACTTAGTAAGAAATTCAAGTGAAGATTTGTATCTTATATTTATCATTCTCTTTTCATAGTTTGCAGACTTCCTTGAGCTTAGTATATATTCCATTAAATCAGTATAGCTTTCCTTAATTAGGCTACCTCCTAAAGCTTTATGCATATATTCTTTAAAGGTGGTCTGGTAAATGTTGTCTTCACCAAGCTGCGGAAGTACATTAGATATATAATCATTGAAGATTTCATTAGGTGAAAATATTACTATATTTTCAGCAGTTATTTTTTCTCGGTGCTTATAAAGAAGATAAGCTATTCTATGAAGAGCAATAGAGGTTTTCCCGCTTCCAGCAGGTCCCTGAACAATGAGATTTTTGTACTCTTCATTTCGAATTACCTTATTCTGTTCTCTCTGAATAGTTGTTACTATAGCTTTCATCTTGCTGTCTGTACTCTTGCCCAATATTTCCTGAAGTATTTCATCATCTATCTTCAGGTTGCTGTCAAACATGTATTCAATTTTACCCTTATTAATTTTGTACTGCCTCTTTAGGGTAAGTTCTCCAGCAATAGTTCCTTCAGGACATTTATAACTTGCTTTTCCTATTTCATAATCATAAAACATGCTAGAAGCTGGAGCTCGCCAGTCATATACAAGAAAATCAAGATTATCATCTACAAGATTTGAGATGCCAATATAATACTTCTCGGCTTTGTCCTCTCCTCCTTCAAGAAAATCTATCCTTCCAAAATAAGGAGACTGAACTATTCTCTCATATTTTTCCTGGAACCTTCTCGTAACTTCATGTTTTCTCTTTTCCATTTTCATTCTATCAATGAAGCTCATGAATTCTACAATCTGCTCCATTCCATTTGTTATGGAAACTGAGCCTAGTTCCTGCCATAACTCCCTTTGTGTTTCAATACCTTCCTTTTTAAATCTGTCTTTATAATAAACTTTTTCATCTAGCTGCTTTTGGGCTTCTAGAAGAACCTTCTGAAGCCATTCATTTTCAAGTTTCCATTCAAAGTCATTAATATTCATACATACGCCTCCCTTGTAATGGGTAATTCCAGTATAAATGCTTATTAAGTATACTGAAAAAAGACGTAAATTAACAGTCTGTAATTTACATTCTATTTATGATATAATTAAGATAGAGGGATAGAAAATTCCTCTCCTCTATGGGTTATTTCAAATACCTTTGTCTTTAAATCTCTATTCTTATCAGCATATTCCTTGGTAATTGCAAAATCCTCTCTAAAGTGCATTGGTATAAATATTTTTGGAGCTAATTCCTTAATAAAATAATCCGGTCCCAGGGCAAAACTACCTTTAAGCCTTGAATCAACAGGGAAAAAGGCTGCATCAATTCTCTCTCCTTTTAACTTGTAAACTTCCTCTTTAAACCTTTTCTCCATAATTTTATTGTCTTCATCACTTTCATCATACCAATCCCACCAATTTAAGTCTCCAGCATGGAAAATAGTGATTCCATCCACCTTAACAAGAAAAGAATTTCCAATATCCGTTGAACCATAGGCTTTAATATTTACATCATTTATTTGCAGTTCTTCATAGGTAGAAATTTTTGTAATATCTAAAGCAGAATTCTCAGCTTTAATATCACTGCTTAAGATATATTTAATATTAGGATTAATTTTATTCCAAGCAAAAATCAGCTTATTAAAATGATCTCCATGGCTATGAGAACTAAAAACTAGTACTTTCTTATTAGTTTCTAAATCTTCTCTTCCAATTACACCTTTACTGCTGTTTCTTTCTATACCTTCTACTGAATCATTATAGTAATCTAATATTAAAACATGATTTTTGGTTTCTATTTTAAAACTGCTGTTATATAAATAATTTACCTTCATCTTATTCACCTCAACTTATAAATTTAGTATTGATATCTATTATTATATAATTTTTTTTATATAATATATACTTTAAGCAAATTATACTTACATGAAAAATTCAATTTATTAAATAGAAAAAATTACATATTACCTTCTAAAATATTAATATTAAGCTATAATAATATTATTAGAATTTTTAAGTGGTATAACAATTAATTAAAGTTATCTATAGAAAAATAAGGCATAAAGAGTTATTAATTGTTATAAAAAATAAGCAATTAAGGAGGATATTGTATGAAGTTTAATTTCGACCACAATAACATAAATGTTTTAGACTTAGAAAAAAGTATTAATTTCTATAAGAAAGCTCTAGGCTTTGAGGTAGTGAGGATCCATGAACAGCCAGATAAAAGCTTTAAACTTGCCTTTCTTGGAGACAATGCCACAAATCATAAGCTAGAACTTACTTGGCTTAGAGACAGAACTGAGCCTTATAATTTAGGTGATAATGAAATCCATCTTGCTCTGCGAGTTGACGATTTTGATGCAGCTTATGAACTACATAAAAATATGGGCTGCATTTGCTACGAAAATAAGCCAATGGGTTTATACTTTATAAATGATCCAGATGGTTATTGGATTGAAATACTTCCTACCAAACACGAGGTAAATAAATACTAAAAACAAGGCAGCCAATAACTTATAAGTAATGAGTTATATGGCTGCCATTTTATACTTCCTCTAATTCAAAAGCTAAGCTGTCATCTACAAATAGTATAAAGTCAGTAATAGTTTCAAATTCTTCTTTACTTAGTTTCTTGAAATTATTTGTAAGGTAAAACACAATAACCTTTTTAAATATCTGACCTTCTTTAAAGTTAAGATCTAAGGGGTAGCTTCCTTGATCTGCCGAAATACTTTCCTCATAGGCAGCATCTACTTTGCCTTTCAGGCTTTTTAAGGCTGAAATTTCCTCATCACCATAAAACACTGACCAAATTCCATAGTTAACTGCTTCACCTAAAATTGAATTTAAAAGCTTTAAATTATCCTTGATTACTCCAAATCTTATATTTATCATCTGTTTCATTCCTCCCTATCATACAATAATCAATTAGTCTTAAGTCCATAAGTTATATTATATTAGAATCTTCCTTAGCTAAATACATATAGAATAATTTATTATACATCTATTGATATTGTATATTAATTATATCTTATATTTCAAAAAAGGATATGGCAATAATAATATAAACTGCTAAAAGCTGAATACCTTCCAGCCAATTAGATTCTCCATCATTTGCTACTCGATTTGCTATAAATACTGAAACAATTAATGCTATTAGCTCAAATTCATTAAAGATAATACTCATAGGCTTAAATAGAAGGCTTAAGAATATAAGTACTGGAGCTACAAATAATATTATTTGAAGGCTTGAGCCTATGGCAATTTCCACTGCCACGTCCATTTTATTTTTAAGTGCCATTAATACGGCTGTGCTGTGTTCAGCCGCATTCCCTATTATAGGAATTAAAATTATACCTACGAAGAACTCACTTAAGCCTATGCTTTTCGTCATTGGTTCTACTGCACTTACTAAAAATTCACTTTCAATTGCTATAATTACTGTGGCTATTACTAATACTAAAATTGCACTTTTAAGAGACCAGGAAGCTCTGCTTTCCTCCTCGTGATCAACAGAATATATGTCCTTATGGGTAAAAAATGAAAAGTAAAGACTTAATAAATATATTACAAACATTACAAGTGCAACTGCGACACTAAGTGATTCATATTTAGTATTCAAGAGTTCCTTATTCACTGTATGAGTAAATATAGCTGGAACACTTAATCCTATAACAGCAAATAAAAGCATGCTGGAGCTAACTTCAACAACCTTTTTATTAAATTTTTGAACCTTATGATGAATACCACCAATAAACATACTTGCCCCTAGAACTAACAATATATTTCCGATTACCGAACCTGCTATAGATGCCTTAACTACATCAAAAAGACCTGCCTTCAGTGCAAAAATAGATATTATAAGCTCCGTGGCATTTCCAAAAGTGGCATTCAAAAAGCCTCCGATTTTAGGCCCTGAGTAAAAGGATATTTCTTCAGTGGCTTCTCCCATTAGTCCTGCCAGAGGAACAATAGCTAATGCAGAAAAGATGAATAATAGGGTAGAAGAAAAATGAAGAAATTCTCCAAGAATGCTTATAGGAATAAAAATAAGTAAATATCTTAACAACTTCAAAATAGCTGCCCCCTTACTAAGTTAAAATATACCATTATTATACTATATCTACGAATTTTTAAACCTAAAATATTTTTTATTATTAATTATTTATTCATAAAGTTGTCACCATATTGCAATATTATAATTTTAATATGGTAGCATAAAGTAAAAAGTTTTAGGAGTTGAAATTTATGGGTGAGGAAATCAATAAAGAAGTTTCTAATAATGTAGCAATAGATAAAACTGAAATAGAAAAAGAAAATAACAGTAGTAATGCAGAAATAAAAACTGAAAACAATAGTAGTAAGCTTAATGAACCTAAGCAGGAGGATGTAAGTAAGGTAAAAATTCGCACAATATTAAAGCAAAGATTCAAAAATTCCAGTCCCTTTTTTAAAAGAGCTATACCTCTTATTATAGTGGGAATTATCTGTTTTGGAGCAGGACTCGTAGCTGGTAAAGAAATAGATAGACATAATAATGGAAGAGTTATGATGAATAGAAAGGGTATTTTTAGACAAATGCCTAATGGTAATTTTAATATGAGACCCTTTAACAATAACAAAAATAATAACAACAACAATAATAGCAATAACAATAATCAGAAAAACGCTGTTCCGCCAGCATCCAATAGTCAGCCTCAATAATAGAATTTATGTTAACATATATGAACTATAAATCATGCAGTTATTCCAATAAACAGTTTTTTATCTAGCCCCTCATTAAATTAAAATATATTAATTTTATTACAGCAAGACCTAACAATTTCTTAAATTGTTAGGTCTTGTTGATTATAATAGAAAATCAAACTATAATTTTTAATTAGTGTGTCATTCCAAAAATAGCGCCAGAAATAAAAGGAATTAGCCAAATAATCCAAACCATAATGCTGAACTTATGAAATTCAAGCTTCATTTTTTCATCGTTTTTAAGTAAAACAACCGTTGCCCATAAAACATGGAACAGCATAAGTATTATGGCTGATATTCCTGTAATTCCATGAAAGCTAAGGTCAAAGCCATCTTTTGCTATTTTGAACATTAAGGTTGTTCCTAGTGTATCACAAACAAGTCCGCACCAAAAGATTATAACATGCCATAGTTTTAATTTGCCCTGCCTTTTCTCACTCCAAACACCAATTGTATAAAAGACAAGAGCTAAGGTAATAGATGAAGCAGCATAAACTAACATATAAATTCCTCCTTAATTTAGTCGGAAGCACTGAGTAGTTTAAGACCACTCACTCCCGTTCGCAAACTACTCGTTAAAGTCCATTTAGGACTTTAACCTCCTTAATTTTCACTTGTTCATTGTATTTATGAACTATGTTCATGTGGATTTATTTTAAAATCATATCTTTTTAAGATATGATTTATTTTAAAATTTCCTTAATAAATTTCTCAAAAGTAGGATATTGAAAAAAAGGCATTTGATTCATGGCTACAAAATTCATTAAAATAAACTTTGCAGTTTCTTTTGCGTCAAACTTAAGTTTAATATTCTTACAGGCTTCCTCTTTTAAAAGCAGAGTTTCAATTTCAGTAATGAGCTTTTCCATATAAATAAATTCTTTTTCAATACCGCCTTGAACATAATCTGGCTTTTCATAAAGTTCAGGCTTTAGCCATTCAGTTTTAAATCTATTAATAAATCCACTTAACTCATAAAACATCTTATTTAGCTTTAAATAGAATTCTTCTTCAGAATTAATTATAACTTCAATTACCTTAAAGTATTCTTGCCAGTAATCAACCATCATTGCTAGAATTAGTTCCTTTTTAGTAGGATAGTAATTGTAAATAGTACCAAGGGCTATATCACAGGACTTTGCAATAGCTCTCATATTTAACTTTGCATAGCCTTCCCTACTTAAAATTTCCTTTGCCTTATTTAATATTATTTCCTGCAAATTATCAATTATCTTTGACAAACTTAAACACCTCATAATTCATATGAACTACGTTCATTATATATTCTTTTAATAACACTGTCAATATAATTATATAATACTTTTTAAATAAATAGCTATTTAAAATTTATATTATGTGATTTTATTTATGGAACATACTGACTTTCAACTTTTCTAACTGTATTTCCTTGTAAATAAATATAACATAGTTTTGGATAATTTTTATTATTTACTGCTAATTTAAAGCTATCGTAATCCACAACTTTATTTGTAATATCATCACCATTATCACTTACCATAAAACCTAATAAACTTAGGGAAGCACTGTCATCTATTGTATAATTTATGAGCCCTTTATTTTCATTTACTATATAATAATCATCTAATACTGAATACTGACCATTTTCAAATATAGCATTTCTATCTTTCTTAGCTGCTTCTACAGCTTCCTCTCCTGTAAGAAACTTTACCTCATCAAAGGTTAAAAACCTTTTCCCATCCCTCTCATATACCCTAGAAATATAGCCAATTTGCTTTTGAGTTTCTTCCTTACTAGCTTTCAAGGCTGTGCTACTAGCAGCTGAAGTTTTAAGTGTATCTTTAAGATCAATGAGATTAGCATTTTTTGTTAGTAATGCTGAAAATATAATTATTGCAAAGAAAGTAAATGATCTTTTACACAATGTATTTATTTTATTATCCATTAAAAACCCTCCCTTCTAAATTTATTTAATATACTAATAATATTGTTGACAAAAATAAAAAAACAGAAACCTTAATAAATAAAGTTTCTGTAATTTTTTTATTCCTTTTTTGGCTTATTTAACTTTTTTATGTTTCTTTGCAATAGAATATCCAAATTTTCCTAAAGGTTTATTATTTAAGGCAAAATACTCACCATGTGAATAGGCAATTAGATTAGCTTTTTCCAAATGAATTTTATCCTTGCTGTCAATAACAGCCTCATCAACTGAAACTGATACAACTTCTGCAAGAAACAAATCATGACTTCCTAAAGGAGTAATATCTTTAACTTTACATTCTATATTTATTGGGCATGTTTCTAAAGAAGGAACTACAACTTTTTTTGAAGCTTCTAGTTTTAAGCCTAACTTTTCTATTTTGTCTAGCTTCCTGCCTGAAACAACTCCACAATAGTCAACAAGCTTTGTCATGGATATGGTAGGAAGATTAACCACAAATTCCATGGTTTCTTTTATATATTCATAGGACAATCTTTCAGGTCTTATGGAAACAGTTATCATTGGCGGCCTGGTGCAGGCAGTTCCAATCCAGCCTACGGTAAATACATTTGTCTTTCCCGCTTTATTTTGAGTAGTTATAAGCACCGCAGGTACTGGATTTAAAATTGCGCTGCCTTTAAAACTTCTTTTAGTCATAGCAAAAACCTCTCCATATAATAGCTAGCTTTATAATTCATTTGATTTAATTATATCAACACTTTGCTGATTTATACTAAAACCCAGCTAATAATATATTCATAATTATCGTTTGGTTCATTTATGCTTGGCTGGAGCTCTTTATATTTACCAATCATGCCAGCTTCCTTTAAAACTAAATCAAAATGACTCATTGCTATGCCCATATCTATTCTCTGCATATCAAAGCCTAAAGAATTTGAATAGCCCTTTGCATGATAAAGATAAAAATGAAAGATGTTTTTATCCTTTACTAATCTCCAAGGCTGCTTATTTGATGCTGATGGTGCTAATCTTAGCATCTCTAAAGCATCATTAAAGCTCCCACTTTCCTCAGGAGTAAGCTTTTTATCAAAACTACCATCAAAGAAGATATCATCCCACTTCTTTCTATTGCTGGAACCCGCAACCTTTCGCATAAGTTTTTCAACAATGCTTTTACTTTCAGCCTTATAACCAATAGGGCTAATAATAGGCAGTATCTCACCTTCCTCGAGATTCATAGCTTTAGAAAATTCACCTTTTTTAAAAGTACCACCCAGCCAGCAGGTACCAAGGCCAAGTGATTCTGCATATAAAATAATTCTTTCAAGCTTATAACCAAGCTCCTCTAAGTTAAATTCTCCTGGGCTTACTGCTGAAGCAATAAATGCTGAAGCACCTTTTATTACTCCATAAGTACCAAGCTTAATATTATTATTTAATGCAGCAGCATTATCAACAATTTTAAAGCGTACATTCCCATTAAAAGGAGCATCTATAGTTTTTATGTAGTTATTTAAATTCTGCTTTTCTTCCTCATTTAATGCTATTGGATCATAAGTTCTAATTGATGTTCTTGATTTAATAATTTCTGTTATAGGTTTATTAAAATATTGTATAGTTTTCATACTTTTATCCCCCTATATTAATAAAACTTTTATTCTTTACACAATAGTATTATAGCAGATTGTTTAATGACTAGAACAAATATTAAAGAATATTAATATTTTAGTTTTTAAATAACAAAACTAATACTTATTAAATAAAAAAGTGGCAAAGGAAAACTCTCCTTACCACATAAGGAACATAAACTTCACCCTTATTGCTTTAATTTTAAATAAAAGTAATTATGCTCATCAGTTATCATATTAAAGTTTCCACTTTCCCACCTATCTAATATGTTAAAAATGTACTCTCTATCATTGTAACCCATTTTATTTACAATGACTCTAATAGAATCAAGTTTCTCTTTGCTAATTTTAATATTAGTTCCATTATTTGCTATTCCATTCATTATATCACTGGCAATATTCTTCATATTATCATATATAATTAGCTCGCTATTAATATTTAAAGGCTGTTCCTGAGTTATTCCAAACACTGTTTTATCAGTTTCACTATGTGATCTTACGTAGAGCTTCTCACCGATATTAAAGGAAATTGAAAATAAGGCTGTAAAAGCTGCTAAAACACATACAATAAATTTAAATCTCGTTGACTTAAGTATCCTAAGCAAATTGTTCTTTATCATATTTACCACTCCGAATCATTATTAGGTGAATATAAGCAGCTTATACAGTATGAAGAAAAAATATCCAGTTTTCTGATGCCTATAAATTTAAGTTAAGCTGCTTATATATAATAAATTTTGCCTAAATGGTGGTAAAATATACAATTTGATTTTTATTACTCTTTATAAATTGTCCTTAACCATAGTCTTCTAAAGTTCTACCCATTTAGAATTTTTGTTATTGCTCTCCACAACTGCATGAATAAAATTTACACCTTCTCTGCCATCGCTTACATTTGGAAAATCTAAATCACCTTCTGATATCATCTCATCATTTTCTTTCTTTAAGATAGCTTGAATTACTGCTTGATATATATTTGCAAATGCTATCATAAGCCCTTCTGGATGGCCTGATGGTATGCGGTTTATCAGTGCAGCACGCCCATTTATATATCCCATTCCTCTATTAAAAATCTGCATAGGCTGCCCTTTCTTTGTCACAAAAAGATAGTTTGGGTCTTCCTGCTTCCATTCAATGGCTCCCTCTGTCCCAAAAACACGAATTACCAGACCATTGGCGTGACCTATACATACTTGAGAGCAGCTGAATACTCCATGCGCTCCATTATCAAACTCAACAAGCATATTGGCGTTCATATCCAATACCTGTCCATAAGTATCAAGCACTGCTGCTACCTTTACTGGTTTCAGTCCTGTCACATAGGCAACTGTGTTCTCAATATGTGTTCCAATATCACCTACACAATTAGAAATACCTGAAAGCTTAGGATCCATACGCCATACAGACAACTTTTTTGTACTTTCATTGCCGCTACCGATTTCATCAATGAGCCACTCCTGCAAATACTCGGCATTAATATTTACTACTTTGCCGATATATCCGTCTTTAACCAATTTTCTGGCCTGTTTAACCATGGCATATCCTGAATAGGTGTAGGTAACAGCAAAGAATAGGCTCTTCTCCTTTGCCAGTTTCTCTAGTTCCAAAGCTTGCTCTCTAGTTAAGCAGAGGGGTTTCTCACATACAACATGGATACCATGCTCTAGAAATGTTTTTGCTACTTCATAATGAGTTTCATTAGGTGTTACTATGGATACAAAATCTATTTTATCTTCTCTTAAAGATTCCTTTTCTGCCATTTCCTTAAAATCCTTGTATACCCTATCATTTTCTAAATTATAGAAATCAGCACATTCTTGGTTCTTATTTTTATGGGAACTAAAGCAACCGGCAGTTAAAACTGCCCTTTCTTCTATAGCAATAGCGCGTCTATGTACACCTCCGATAAATGCACTTAAGTCGCCGCCCACCATACCATAACGTAATTTCAACCTTTTCATTTTTCTCTCCTTTTAATTTGCAATTGCATTGTCAAACTTAAAATCTGAAGGTTTAAAATCAATTTTTTTAACGAACACTGCTGCTTCTGCTGCTCCATATTCCCTTTCCATTCCACTGTCTTCCCACTCTACTGAAAGTGGTCCCTGATAGTTGTAGGAATTTAGAACGCGAATTATTTCTTCAAAATTTACATCGCCATGCCCTAAAGAGCGAAAGTTCCATCCTCTTCTTAAGTCCCCAAAATCAATATGGGATCCAAGTAGCCCAGCTTTCCCATCAAGGGTAACTGCTGCATCCTTCATATGAACATGATATACCCTATCTATAAAATCCCTCAAAAAGAGATGAGGGGTAATGCCTTGCCAAATAAGATGACTTGGATCAAAATTAATGCCAAATTCAGGCCTGTCTGCAAACTTTTCCAATAATCTCTTAGTAGAATAATAATCAAAGGCTATTTCCCCAGGGTGAACTTCTAGTGCAAACTTAATTCCATTCTCTCTAATTACTTCTAAAATCGGAAGCCATAGATCATATATTTCTTGAAAACCGCCTTCAATCATCTCTTCTGTAGTTTGCGGGAATGAATACATATACTTCCATATTGGAGAACCAGTAAAGCCTGTAAGAACAGAACAGTTAAGTCTTTTTGCGGCAACTGCACAATATTTCATAGTCTCAATAGCCCATTTTCGAATTTCATGTGGCTTGTCTGCTAATTCTGGTGGAGCAAAATTATTGAGACGCGGATCGTTATAATCGCCAACACACTGTCCTATTATATGTGTTGCTAATGCTTCCATCTTTAATCCATATTTGTCCAGTATATCTAAAATTTCTTTTACATATGCATCATCTGTTGCAGCTCTTTTGGGATCTAGGTGCTTCCCCCAACAGGCCATTTCGAGACCTTCATAGCCCATAGCTTTTGCTTTTTTGCACATTGTTTCAATATCTAAATCAGCCCACTGACATGTCATAATTGTTAATAATCTTCCCATTTTAACCCTCCTTGTATAATATTTTTATGTGTTAGAACGCCTTTTAATCATCTGCAAGCCTACAGCAATTAGTAAAATAATCCCTTTTACTGAATCATTTAATAATGCATTCATGCCCAAAGCAGTTATAATCTTATCAATAATCGTAAAGGACATGGTACCAAAAATAATACCTGTTATCCTTCCCTTTCCACCAGCCATACTAATTCCACCAATTACTACTGCTGAAATAGCATATAACTCGAAATTTTTTCCCGAAGTTGCTGGATCAAATGAAGTATCCTTTGCAATTTTTATGAAAGCAGCTAGTCCTACCAAAAGGCCGCAGATAATAAATACAAGTATTCTTGTCCAATCTACATTAACTCCTGCTAATTTTGCCGCACGCTCATTGCTTCCAATAGCATATACTTTTTTGCCAAACTTCATACTGGTAGTTAGGTAAATAACTATTATTCCTGCTATTAAAAAAACAATTGCTATATTAGAAATTGTTAAAACACTCCCATTCCCAAAACTAAACAAGCTATTATAGCTAGCTTTGGCAGCATCAATCCTATATCTTGTTTCACCCATTTCATTCATCATATACTGAGAAATAGAACGAAATATTAACATAGTGGCAAGTGTAACAATAAACGAAGGCATCTTCAATTTACCTACCAAAAGGCCATTAACAAAACCACAGACAACCCCAAGTAAACAAGCACATAAAACTGTCAAAAAAATACTGCCAGAAATATTATAAAAAACAATAGTAATTCCACCTATTAACACAAAGGAGGAACCTACAGATAAATCAATATCTCCAGTGAGTACAATAAGTCCCATACCAAGTGCAATTGTTCCTAATATTGCACTATGCAATAAAATATTTGTAATACTAGTCCAAGTTGTCTCTTTGCCGTTAACAATTAAAAATGCTATTAATATTACTATAAAAATAATAATATAATTGTAATTCTGCCAAAAAACTTTAAAAATGCTATTAGTATTTAAATTCGCAGTTGATTTGGATTTGGATTTCTGAGACAATTTGCTTTCTTCAGACATTTCCTACCTCCTTAGTTATTACTTTTATTGATGGCATTTGTAGCATAGAGCATTACAGTTTCTTCATTAATCTCAGAGTGCTTTAATTCCACTGCTATTTTGCCATGATAAAATACAATACATCTGTCAGCAATCTTATGAATTTCCGGTACTTCCAGTGTATTAACTATAATGCTTTTACCAGCCTTAGATAAATCTAAGATCAATTTATAAATCTCACTTTTCGCACCAACATCGATTCCTTGAGTAGGATTATCAAAAAGTATTATGTCTGACTCTGTATTTAACCATCTAGCCAAAACAGCCTTCTGCATATTACCTCCAGATAAACTAGTAATATAGACATTAGGGTTTTGAGCTTTAATATTCAACAGTTTTTTAAATTCATGGTATTTTTTAATAAGCTGATTTTTAAAAATATGCTGCTGTTTGAAATGAATACTTTGTTCAGAGATAAATATATTTTCTAGCAATGTCATATCAGGAATAATAGAATTTTCTTTTCTGTTTGCAGGAACCATTGCCATGTGATTTAACATAGCATTACGAATTTTGTTATATCGAAGTTCCTTTCCATTAATAAATATGTGTCCATACTCAGCTTTTAATACTCCGAAAATTGTCTGCAATACTTCAGAGCACCCTGCACCTTGCAGCCCTGTAAATCCCACTATTTCACCCTTTTTTATAGAAAAGCTGATGTTTGAAAATCCTATTCCTGTTAGATTTTTTATTTCTAGGACATTGTCCCCTATTTTCCTCTCCTCATACATTTCGCCTGCATTATAGCTCTCTCCTACCATTAGCTTGGTCACTTTTTCTGGTGTAGTGTCCTTAATATTTCCACTTTTAATAAGCAGTCCGTTTCTGAGAATTGTATATCTATCAGCTATTTGAAATATTTCAGGCATCTTATGTGAGATAAAAACAAAAGATTTACCCTTATCTTTTAGTCTCATAATGATTTTAAATAAAGTTGCAATTTCCTCAGTATTAAGTGCTGTAGTTGGTTCATCCAGAATAATTAACTTAGCATCAGTGTACAACGCTTTTGCAATTTCCAAGAGCTGTTTCTTACTTGTATCCAAATCCCCTGCTAGAACCGTTGGGTTAATATCCACACCCAGATTCTGCATAAGCTTTCTTGTTTCTTTAATCATTTCCTTCTTCTTTAATTTTCCATATATCGTTGTAAGCTCTTTTCCTAAAAAAAGATTCTCAAATACCTTTAAATCATTAATTATATTTAGTTCCTGATGAACAAATGCTATACCAGCATCTTCAACATCTTTGATTGAAGCATTATTTAACTTGTTTCCATTAAAATTAATTACTCCACTGTCCTTTTCATATACACCAGCAAGTAAATTCATTAGTGTGGATTTACCTGCTCCATTTTCACCAAGTAATGCATGAACTTCGCCGAATTCTACATCAAAGGATACACCTTCCAGCACCATGACACCATAAAAGGATTTGCTCATATCAGTCATTCTTAATAATTCCATATGATTTCTCCTTCGCAATAGAATTTCTATGAAGCATCTGTCAGAACGAGCTCTTATATCTGACAAAATGCTTCATAGTCATTCATCCTTTTGATTTATTACTTTCCACTATAGGTTCCAAATGGTTTAAAGTTATTAACATTATCTTTATCAACAACACTTACAGGAATTACATAATCCTGTTTAATATTAGTTGCTCCTCCTAAGTAATCAACCATAACTTTTATTGCTTCTTGAATCATTGCAGGATCATAAGTTACGGAGAAGAGATCATAGCTAGTAGGCCTTTTAATCGTTTTATGGGTATCCTTTAATACTGCATACATTTCTGCAAGACCTGAAGATGCTGATAAGGTCTTTAATTGTCCAAGGAATGCTGCTTTTTTTGTTGCATCTAATGCAGAGCCATTTAAGGATTCCAAAACACCCATTGCAATTTCATCATCATGTGTATAAATCCATAACTTCTTAGAAGTATCACATTGAGAACTTGCAAACCAAGATTCAAAAAGCTCTTTGCCTTTATCTCTGCTCCATCCAGTAGCTGGAGATTTTACAACAACAGCATTAATTTCAGCATCAGTCCAACCCTGCTCTTTAAGATAAGCTCTGAAACCGTTTGATCTTAACTCTGGTACAGAAGAATTGTCACCAATCATTTCATATACATAATCATTTTTGCTTAAACCATTTTTAATAAACCTCTTAGCAGTTTCATAACCAATACCTTTATTATCACCTTTTACATTTGCAACAACCTTTGCATCAATAGCTGGGCTGGAGATAACTCTATCATATTGTACAAAGGGAACCTTTGCTGCTGCGATTTTCTCCAATGTAGCTTGAAGGCCGTTGTCATATGGAAGAATAACGATACCAGCCAATTTCCCAGAATCAGCAAGTAAATCATCTACTTGTTGAATTTGATTTTCTACATCCTTTGCAGCATAGACCTTAACAGTATACTTATCCTTTAGTGAAGCATCTGCATTTAATTCCTTTGCTCTATCCTGTGCATAAGTAAGGACTGCGCCTGTCCATCCATGATCCGCACTGGGTACCATAACAGCAATTTCTTTTGTACCTCCACTTTTACCAGTTCCTAAATCACCATCTTTGCCATTTTTCCCACTGCTATTGGAGCAGCCTAAAAGCACACTTGACATAGCTAGTGCTAGAGCCAATGATAATGCAACAAGCTTACGTGTTTTAAATCTTTTCATTACTTTTCCCCCTCTTCATTTAATCAAAAATTAGGACAACTTACTTATAGTAATTTATATGTAAGAATGTAACGCTATATAACTGAGTAAATTTTTAAAATACTATAATATTCTTTTGATTAACATTATTCTATCCTTGTGTTCCATTGGGCTGCATCCGTGTAACAACATATCTACTTAAAGTGTTTATTGAATTTTAGACATAAAAAAGCCCTTTAATTCCTTAAGAATTAAAGGGCTTTTTATTTAACTTACTGAGCCTTATCCACCATAGTGAAATCAGAGCTTAAATTTTGAACATCAGCCTTCCAAGACTTTGATTTGTAAACTTTAAAATCTGTAGTTTCTGCCATGACGGAAACTCCAGGCAAGGTATCTATGATTTTCATGCCTTTTTCTACTCCTAGTACAAAGGTTACCTTTGTAAGGGTGTCCGCAAGCATATTAGCATCTGGAGTAGTACTGTCTATAATAATGGTATCACTCATAACGCCTGCTTCAGCAGGATATCCTGTAAATGGATTTAAGATATGATGATATCTTTTACCATCCTTTATAAAATATCTTTCATAATCACCTGAAGTAGAAAGTGCTGATTCTGGAAGTTTTATAATACCTAAATATCCTTCACTTTTATCCTTTCTAGGATGCTGAATAGCAACTGACCATAGTGAACCATCTGGCTTTTGTCCCATTGTATAAATAGAACTTCCACCTAGGTTTATTAATGCATTTTTAATACCGTACTTTTTAAACACCTTAATAACTTCATCAGCAGTAAAACCTTTAGCTATACCACCAAGATCTATTGCCATACCTTCCTTCATTAGCTTTACGCTGCTGTCCTTTTCATTTATGCTTATATTTTTATAACCTACAAGTGGCAATAATGCCTTTATTTCTGAATCTGCAGGAAGTCTTTCACTGGAAGTTCCTATACCCCAAAGTTTAATAAGTGGACCTACAGATATATCAAAGGCTCCATCACTTAATTTAGAAAATTTTAACGCTGTATTTAACATTTTAATTATTTCAGGATGAACCTTTACATAATCCTTACCTGATGCTTTATTTATAAGGCTCACATCACTTGTTGCTATATTAGCACTAGACATTTGCTCTATTTCATCTATTCTTTTGTAAGCTGCGTCTATAGCTGCATTAGCATTTGTGCCATATACCTTTAAGTCCATAACAGTATCCATCTTCAGTGCTTGTTTTTCTACTGGAGTGGTAGTATCTTTATTAGTGCTGCTACTACTATTTGAACACGCCACCATAGGAACAACTAACATTACACTCATTATTATAGCAAGTACTTTCTTAAACATCATATCCTCCTAGGTTTAAAAATTACATTTTAGTCTATAGTTAATATTTTAACTTATTATACACATATTTCATAGGGCAATTTTAAATTTTTGACATGTTATATTATTAGCTTAATAAGCCTTATTAAATCGCTGAATAAACCATAACCTGTTTGTTCAATTTCAGGATCGTGCTCAATAACTGTAAGCTTGCCCATTAAGTCTGTATCAATGGTTAATACTGAGGAAGTACCACTTATTCCTGCAAAAATTTCATCCTTTTTTATTTCCTTTGGACTAACCTCTCCAATAATCTTTCCATTTTTAAATTTTGCCTCACAAATAAGTTTAATTACCTTCCCAGCATCCTGTGCTCTTTTTATATCTTCTGATGTAACATTTTGTATTCCCTGTCTTTTTATATTTAGGGGAGTAACCTCCCCCTCCATAAGTGTATTTATTAAGGCAGATAGCTTGGCCGCTGCATCAAAGCCATCAATATCCATAGTTGGATCAGCTTCTACAAATCCTTTTCTTTTCCCTTCTGCTATAGCATAATTAAAGCTATTACCTTTGCCCATTTCCTCTAGAACAAAGTTAGTTGTGGTATTTAATATGCCTTTTAAGCCAGTAATCTTGCACATAGGCAGGTTATTTTCAACTAAATTAAATATTGGTGTTCCATCCATTACAGTAGTTTCATGTAAAAAGGCCGCACCCTGCTTTATTGAAAGTTCCTTCAATTCTTTGTATTTCCATGCTATTGGTCCCTTGTTTGCTGTAATAACATGTTTTTTTCTATTAAGTGCTGAAGTAATATTATGAATTGCTGGTTCCCCAGAAAAAATATTAAGTGTTGTAATTTCCATAAGCACATCGTAGTCTTCCTTTAACAGTATATCCTCTGTGCTGCAACTGCTATAGGCATTCCACGTTTTATCAAAGTGCCCTGTCAGCTCAATATCTCTTAATGCCTTTCTCAAGTCAATTCCACTATCTTCAATTAAATTGCCCTTTGTTAAAGTAGTAATGGCAGCGACCTCTACATCAAAGCCATAGCTTATTCTAATCTCTTGCTGTTTTTCTATTAAAAGCTTTGCAAAGGCTCTACCTGCATTTCCAAAGCCGAACATTGCTATTTTCAAAGTTTTCATGCTCTCACCTCATGTATAATTCTACCATTAAGTATACACTGTACTACAGAGGTTATCAAAAAAATATTATATTTATTGTAGTTTAACTACCCATGCATTCTTTATATATTTCTCAATTATTCTTCTGGATAAGTTAACCCAACTTTTACATTCATCAAGAATTATAGAATCAGCTGTAACCACTCCTTCTAATTTTGATAAGATTACATCAGCATTAGGTACAAGCTCAACTTCAACAATAATATTGCTTGAAGTGAGTATTTCTAAAATCTTAGTTTTAAGTCTTCCTGAATTTGAAACTGGTGCATCAAGAAAAAACTTTACACCTCTTACTCCTAATTCCATTAGTATTTGTTTTATAAGTATAATGGCATTATCTGTTTTATCAATAAGCCTGTAGGTTCCTCGTAAACCAGCTAAATCTCTTATAACTTCATCATTTCCTTGTATTAGTAGCCCGCCAGATAATGCAACTTCAAGAGTTATTATAAGATTAAAGCCATCAATGTTAATATAATTACCCTTTAACGCTTCTAGAGCAATATGTTTTTCACTTCTTATTCTGCACTGATTACTTGAAGCTGTTGCTCTCTGCAGAGCAGTTCTCTGACGGGAGGAAAACTGATAATGCCCGCCAATGAAATCAATAAGGGAACTACTTTTATAACCTCTACTAAGCAGCCACTGGATTTCCTCCTGTGCTTTTTTAAGTTTCTCCATTGCTTCCTCAGAAAACCATCTATAATCCTCTTCACCAAAGCCTCGTTTTGTTTCCTTTATAATTTTATTTTCATCTTCGTTTAACATATTTTCTCCTATAAATCTTTTAAATTAATGCATCCAAATATTACATAGCATTATGCAAGTTTCATTACCTACATTCATAATTTAATGGTATAATAAAAAAACTTATTCCATGTTTTTAGTATTCTTCATCGATAGTCCGTCTAATTTAATATTTGAATTTTCAACCAATTGAATTAGTTATATGTAGATTTTTTAATTCTATAATTGTAAAATATACTTATATAAATTTTACTTTAATTTTAACAATTTATATTGGAGGACTCATGAATAACTTAGCTTTGCAAACAGCCTGGCAGGCACACAGTCACCAAAAACGTAAAGGTACTGAAATACCCTATGTAATTCATCCAATTGAGGTAGCCATTATTTTAATTGAAAATGGTGCTGAAGAAGATTTAATTACTGCAGGCTTACTTCACGATACCCTAGAAGATACAAATATAACTAAAGAATATATTACGCAAAATTTTGGCAGGCATGTTTTGAATCTTGTTGTTGGTGCTTCAGAGCCTTATAAACTTGAAACAAATACAAGGCTTAGTATTGAGGAAGAAATAGATTCCTGGAAAGTTAGAAAGACTCACACTATCAATTTTATTGCAATGGCACCTTTAGAAATAAAGCTCTTAACCTGTGCTGATAAATTAAGCAATATTAGAAGTATGGTAAAAGATTATAACTTAATTGGAAATGAGCTTTGGAAAAAATTCAATGCTGGTGCTGGTGATCAAAAATGGTATTATGAAGAACTTATAAAAAGCTTATGTGAGCTTTCTGAATATAAGTTGTATAAGGAATTTACCTCTTTAGTAAAGGAACTTTTTAGCTCAGAAGAAGTACTTGACTTTATAAGACACTAAGATTTATATATTATTTCACAGTATTGGGGATGTAAACATGAACAAAAGTGAGAATTTAGAAGCTGCAGAACTTTCATACTTTTATATTATTAATTACACAGCTGCAGAAAAAGAACTATGCATGATGGAGATGAAGTATCTCTTTAATATTATTCCTTTAAACAAGCACTTTTTCTCTTTCCATTATGTAATTCCTTCTAGAAGTGCCTTTATAAAACAGTGTATCTCTATTATTTATTCCTGCAGCAGTTTAGAGGAATTAATTGAGCAAATTTTAGAGGACAACTTTTCCTCGGAAAATTTTAAAGTCCGTTATATTAACTTTGAAGAGAATAGCCTTTCATATGAACAAAGGCGAAAAATCGAATATAACATTGGCTACAATATAAATGGAGAAGCTGACGTTCATAACCCTGAAATAGTTTTTGGTGTGGTGAATATTAATGGTAAATGGATATTTGGCGTGCTTGAAGATAACAAAAATACTTGGGATAAACATAATCACAAGCTCTATAGTTATTCAAATGCTCTAAATGTTAGAGTTGCCAGAGCATTAGTAAACATAGCCTCGGGGAATAATATGAACATAAGACTTGTTGATCCTTGCTGCGGCATAGGAACTGTTGTTATTGAGGCATTATCTATGGGTTTAAATATAAAGGGCTATGAGCTAAACCCAATGATCGCTGATAATGCAAAGAGAAATCTTGACTTCTTCGGCTATGAGGATGTTATTACTAATGGCAACATGCACGAGATACAAGATAAATATGATGTAGCTATAGTAGATTTACCCTATGGAGTGTTTACTCCAGTCACCCTGAAGGAGCAGCTGGATATAATAAAATCTACAAGAAGAATTGCTAATAAGGCTATTTTAATAACCTTCGAAAATATGGAGCATTATTTTGAGGAAGCAGGCTTTAGTGTTGTGGATAGATGTATTATTGCTAAAGGTACTTTTATAAGATACATTACCGTGTGCAAATAATAATGTGCCAAAGGGATGTTTTTCGCGGCGCATCTTACTAGTTAATACTTTTTGCTTAGCTAGTAAGAATGTTTTGTTAAAGTAAAAGAGGTAGGCAATCAGCCTACCTTTATTTCCTTACCATCCGAAAAAGTCTTCTGGTGCCCCTTTTATTATATCCTTAAATGGTAATTCAAGATCTACAGTAGAAGAAATACCCTTAAGTGTATTTTCATTAAAATGCACCATTATTCTCATTTCATCATCATTATAATATTTGCAAAAGTATATTTGAGCTTTATCCATAATGAAGGAATAATCTACAGTTGAATCAATAAAGTCTTTACTTTCTTTAATTATATTAATATATCTATCCCTCATTTGATTTTTAATGTCCTTAATAAAAATATCTTCCATATCTTTATTTTTTGCTAAATAATTTTTTATCATTTCCTTAGGATTTATAGCTTTCTTTTTTATTAAGTCATAGCTGTATATATTATTGAACTGCTGAAAATCCTTTGATACATCAAAGCCGCTTGCATCTCTTCTAATGCATAAAACTCCATAATAATTGAAGCAGACCTGCATTTGAATCAATGCAATATAATCACACCTCTGTTCATTAATCTTAACTAATCCATCCATAAATTTATTATTAGCTGTTTCAAATGCTAAATTCTTTATATTCTTATTAATTAATTCTTCAAAAGCTGGGTCTCTAAGCCCAGATATCTCGGGATAGTAGGTCCATACATTTCCGTTTGTCTTCTTTGTAATCTCTGATTTATTTGTAAAAAAAATATTGTTTTTTCTAATAATTAAATCCTGCTTTTCTTGTGTCTTTCTTTCAGTGCCAGAATATCTATCAAGTACATCTATATAATCATCAATTTTTGATAATGGAATACTTACAGAATCTCTTCTTAAAAATCCTTCCTCCCTGGCATGAAAAACTATATATAAAGCATCCTCTGAAAGTACAAAATTTTGATCCTGATTTATAGTAGAAAAAGGTTTACTTAAATAATTTTCCTCTTCTCCTTCTTTCATAAGGATACCTTCCACTACCTTTTGATTTATAAGTGGAATGTAATTAGTCCCCACCGTAAAAATATCCTTTAAATATAATCTCTTCCCATCTGTAAGTCTATAAAGAAAGCCATACAAAGGAGCTGAATACAAGTCCCGAAGGCTAATGGATAATAAGTTGTTTGCGTTTAATTCTATATTTGGATATAAAGCAAATGACATTTCATCTCTTTCATCTGCAAGGTTTTTCACCTCATTTTGTATATCCTTTTCAATAGACTTATTTAAGTTCTCTTCAATGGCTTTATCCTTAAGTCCAGAAATTGTAGGAAATGAAATTTGCAAATCACCTTTTTTAGTTGTTATTGTCTTCTCCTCTCTCTTAATCTCAATACCATTTAACAATAAATACTTGGTTTTATTAGGCTTTTTCACAAGCTTTGTTTCCTTAGGAACTGTAATACCTTCCTCTTCAGCAGATGATGGTTTTATCACATCTTTACTCGGCTCTGTTTTAGGAGATGAATTATTTTTTGTAGAATCGCTTATCTGTTCCTTATTACAGCCTATCAGTGAAAAAGAAAAAAATATAGCAATTAAGATAACCATAATACGTTTCATTATAATTACCTCGCTTCTAAAGGAACATAACCAGTGGCTTCTGCTAGTTTTTGTCCATCTGCACCAGTAAGCCACTCCAAAAGCTTTCTTGCGTTAGAGCCCTTAGGTTCAGATTTTCTTAAAACGGCATAGTAGCTTGTTGTAAAAGGATACTTACCAGAGGATATATTGTTATTGTCTGGAGCGATACCATCAATGGCTAAAAGTTTTATAGTATCTTTGTTATACATAGTCTTTGCATAATAAAATACTGAATAGCCTAGTGCCTTTTCGGAGTTATCATATTTTGCAATACTTTCAATAAGCCCTTCCATCCCGGTAACTATAGTTTTAGGCGAATCTTCAAGCTTATTCCCCTTCATCACTAGCTGCTCCATTAAAGTTTGGCTTCCTGAATTTGCTTCCCTTTGATATGCAATGATATCTTTAGCTTCTCCACCGACTTCCTTCCAACTTTTAATTTTCCCTCCATAAATATTTTGTATCTGCTTTGTGGTAAGTGAATTTACTGGATTACTAGTGTTTACCAGAAATACAAAACCTTCCTTTACAACCGGTACAATTTCTAATTCTACCTTAGCATCCTTAGCCATATTTAATTCTTCCTTAGATGGCTCAGTTACAAAAATTATATCCGCCTTTTTATCAAATAAGTTTACATAAGCATTATGGGTTGTATTATGCTTAATAAAGTTTACTGCTTCTTCTTTTGTCATAGAAAGCAAATTTGAAGCAATTGCCTGGGATAGTGGTATAGTTGCGGTGGATCCATCCACCCTGGGGAAAGTATCTTTCGTAAAATTAGGCTTCTCTACCTTGTCCTTCACTTCAACATTTGTTGAGGGAGGATTTTTAACACTAATGGAACTATTCTTTCCAGTATTACAAGCAGAAAGTAATAAAGTGCTAATTAGTATTAATATAAATACATGCCTTTTCATAAAACCTCCAGCTTCTTATCATATTATGGATTGTTTCATATATATTTTACCATATATACCATATTATAGGAAGATTAATGCAAGGAAGTTTCTTTTGTGGTAAAGGGACGTATATCGTAGCACATTTAGATAACATAAACTGTGAGAAACATCTTCTTACAAATCTTACATGAATAAATAGAAAATTTTTTAAATATATTTTAATGAGTATATTTATATTTTTTAGGAGGTTTACATGGATCAAACACTAGCAATTATCCTTAATATTATTATTATGGCTGCTCTTGTCTATGTACTATTTTTAATGCAAAAAAAACATTATTCTTTTACGGTTAGAGTGCTTACAGCCTTACTTGCTGGTATTATTTACGGGGCAATACTGCAACTTTTATTAGGGACAAAGTCACCTGTAGTTAAGGGCGCAAATGATTGGTTTGCAGTTATAAGTTCGGGCTATGTAAGACTGCTTAAAATGATTGTAATTCCACTAATTTTTGTAGCAATAACCTCTGCAATTATTAATCTTAAAGATTCTAAAAACCTTAGAAAAATTTCAATATTAATTATATCAACTCTAGTTATTACAGCAGGTATTTCTGCAGCTGTTGGAGCCGGCTTTGCTAATATATTTGGATTAAATGCCGGCAGCCTTTCGGCGGGACAAAGTGAATTATCAGCTGAAAAGAACATGGAAACTAGTTTAACTGACTTTAAAGCCAAACCTATAGAGCAGCAAATTATTGAAATTGTACCCACAAATCCATTTTACTCTATGACAGGTCAGGGAAGCTCAGCTACTCTTTCCGTAGTATTTTTTGCAGCGATTTTAGGTATAGCTACATTAAGTTTAAGAAAAAAGAATGCAGAAACCGCAGCTTTCTTTACCAAAATTATTAATACACTTAATACAGTAGTTATGAAAATCGTAACCATGATTTTAAAACTTACTCCATATGGAATTCTAGCCCTTATGACTAAAATGGTTTCCACAAGTAACTTTAGTGAAATATTAAGACTGATTCAATTTGTATTAGCCTCTTATGCAGCTATAATAGTAATGTTCTTAGTTCACTTGCTTATATTATCTCTAAATAGAATTAATCCGGTTATTTACATGAGAAAAAGCATCACAGCCCTTACCTTTGCTTTTACTTCAAGGACAAGTGCTGGCACCCTGCCTATTACAGTCGATACCTTAATTAATAAAATGGGAGTTCCAGAAGGCCAGGCTAATCTTTCTGCGTCCTTAGGCACAAGCATAGGTCAAAACGGCTGTGCTGGTATTTATCCTGCAATGCTTGCAGTAATGATAGCTCCAACAGTAGGAATTAATCCACTTGCTCCTGCCTTCTTAATAAAACTTATTATAATAACTGCAATTAGCTCATTTGGAATAGCTGGAGTAGGCGGAGGTGCAACCTTTGCTGCATTAACAGTACTTTCTGCTATGGGACTTCCTGTTGGTTTGGTAGGATTACTAATAGCTATTGAGCCGCTGATTGATATGGCTAGAACAGCTCTTAACGTTAGTGACGCTATGGTAGCAGGTTTAATTTCCAGCAAGTATATGAATGAGTTAAACAAAGACATTTACAATAGTAACTAGCTATAATGTATAAGCCGCGGGGAGGTTTCTAATAGCACATATAAACTTAATGTGCCATTAGAAACCTCCCCGTGCCACGTATCCCCCCGCTGTTTAACAGCTTTTATGAAGCATTATATCTAATATTATTTTATCAGCTTCCAAGGTACCTTGATTTCCAAGTCTGCATAAATTATCAATAGTTCCTTCAGGATCATTTTCTATAATTCCATCAGTAGCTTCTATTGATATTCCTTGATTAGCTAAAATTGCGCACTGCATTGCTGCATTAGTACAAGTGGAAACCTTTAAAGCACAGCCTGCCTTTGCGCCATCACAAAGCATTCCAGTAACATTTCCCAGCATATTTTGAATAGCTGATTTTACTTCTTTTACCTTTCCTCCTAAGAGGTATACTATGCCGCAGCTTGCTCCTGTTGCTGCAATAGTGGCTCCGCAGAGGGCTGATAGTCTTCCAAATTTGGACTTAATATATATGGTTACTAAATGGCTTAAAGTTACTGCTCTCATAAGCCTTTCCTCCGAGTAATCAAGTTTTTCCCATACTGCAACAACAGGAAGCGTAGCTGTTATCCCTTGATTACCGCTGCCTGAATTACTCATAACATTTAAGCTGCAGCCTGCCATTCTAGCATCAGAGCCTGCAGAGGTAAGGGCCATGGCATAATTTGTTAGATCATCTGATATAAGCCCTTTATTAATTTGATTAACTATAGTCTTTCCAACCTGTAGTCCAAAGGAATTTTCAAGACCATATAACCCAATTTTTTTGTTTAATTCTATACTTTTTTTAACTATATCCAATTTATCTGTTTCTACTTCATTAATAAAGTTCCATATGGAATCTATATTTACAGCTTTTAAATCAAGTAGAGCTTCATTCATAGTAAAGTTATCTTTAATATTTTTTATAATCACACCATCAACTTCAATAGTAGAAATATTAGTATGATTGTCTTCAATAATAACTCGTGCTGTTGATGCTTCAGTATGAACGATAACTTCTATATAAAGCTTTTTAGATGAGTCAGCTACATTAACTGATACCGTTCCGCCTTTAATCATAGTCTTTGCATTTTCTATGTCCTCTTTAGTAAGCCCATTTAAAACCTCAAGGCTTCTATCAGCATCCTTCGCCAGAGAACCAAGGGCTGCAGCAAGATTTATTCCACTGCTGCCGGTGCCAGGGATGTTTACTGACATTGCATTTTTAATAACATTTCCGCTTGCAAATACCTTAAGATCAATTACTTTTTCCCCTTTAACATACTTTCTTGCTGTAGCTGCCGCAAGTGCAATAGCAATTGGCTCTGTACAGCCTAAGGCAACAACTAATTCTTTATTAAGTAACTCAAAGAAAATACTTTGATCCATAACTTTTCCCCCATAAATATAAACTTTATTAAAATCTCCTTATATCATTATAAACGTTTACAGATAACCTGTCCAATATTAGCTGGTACTAATGCTTTTAATCTTTAATCTTAAATAGCAAAACTGCCGACAAAATATATGTCAGCAGTTTAATAAATATATCTTATTTAACTTTAAATCCAGCATTAAATGTAACGGAACCGTTCTTATTTTCAACAATATTATTTACATAAATTCCTGTATAATTTGCTGAAGCTCCATTTCCATTATTAAAATAATAGGAGCCAGAGTTAGGTACTGAGGTTGGCGTAAAAGATTGTCCTGTCTTATATAAGTCTCCATTATCTGCTACATTTACATTCTTTTCAAGATCCCATTTATTATCAGCCTGCAAAATGGATATTCCATAGTGAGTCTCACCTGTACCAGCATCTGCATTTACCCCCTGCTTGCGTGACTGGAACCAATTTGCTGCTTCATTTGGACGATTAAAGTTCCTTAATAAAACATTTTCATCTATATGATATATTGCAAGTCCATGTATTCCTGTTCCATATCTTGATAATGAGCTGTCAAAGCCAATCTGCTGTCTATTTTCCACAAGGAAGTATTCACTACCATTTGAGTCTGGTGCTACTAATTTAACAACTCCACCCCCATTAGCTACTGAGTTCAATGTAAAGCTACCTGATCCACTAGTAAGGGTAATAGGATGAGTTAAACCTAAAAATACTTGAGACCATGCATCTAAATATACTGGCGAATTTCCAGCATACTGCTTAGCATTAGGGAATCTAGTCCAAGAACCACTAGCCATTAGGGTATATGCACCAGTTCCTTCTGAGTCATAGCCATAGTCATATTGATCTGGCAGGCCAAGAACGTGACCGAATTCATGAGCATATACACCCACATATGCCGGATATGGTCCACTGGGAGTACCTAGATACCCAGTCATATCTCCTCCTACCTCTGGTTCTATAGAATAATCATTAACAATTACATTGTCTACCTCAAGTCCTTTTGGCAGACCTTCTTCATCCTCCCTGCCAGTTAATGCATACCGATTATAATAATAGGCACTTTCATAATCCCAGCTATGAGACCATATCACAGTAGGATCTGTACTAAATTCCGAACCTGTACCTTGATGAATTAAGAAAACATTTGGAACTACTCCATTCTTTGCATACTGTGAAAAATCTACTAATTCATCTGCAGCCTTAATAGCATCTTCAAAAATCAACGACATAGTATAGTCACCGTTGGTGTTCTCACCAATTAGCCCATAATTTTGTCCTATTTTATAGTAGGAATAACCATGAGGCATTGTAACCTCAACAACCTGTCCAGTTACATTAACCCTTCCATCAGAAATCCCTTTATAATAGTTCTTTAATGTTCTATCTGTGGGTGCTGTAATTCCATTATAGGTTTTATATATGCTGAACTCTTCCATTGAGTATGGGTCATAAATATCACCAAATAATAAGTTTTGCAGCTGAGCTACTGGCATATGGTCATATTTTACTGAAGTTGGAGGCTGATCATTATCTGGAAACTTTAGATATAATGCTATTGCCTTCTGTTCATTAGCAATTGGAGCAGTGCCTAATACCGCTCCGCTATTAACAGCATGTGGTCCATTTTTTAAGCTAGTAGGTACATGATCTTTAATATTAATACCTTTCGCTTTTAAATCCTGCATTACATCATCTGGAATAGTGACTGCATGATAGGAAATTTTTGATGTATTCTGTCTAGATACTGTATTAGAATTTGAAATTTTAATCATTGAATTTCCTGTTGTAAGTACTAATGCTGAAGCTAAAAAAAATACTATAGCTTTTTTCACCTTTATACCCCCTATAAATTAAAATTATGAACTACATAATAATCATTTTACTAATTAGCAAAAATATTATTATAAGCTGTAATTCATATATTTAATTTTACAATATCAATAATTATTTGTAAATATTTTACAAATAATTATTGATAAATATAGGGATCCAATTTAATTACTTAGGCTCTCAAGTTTCTCCCAAAGGTTAGTATACTTCTTCTTTAGATTTACTATTTTAAAGGTATTTTTATCTACAAAGGTTTGAACTGTCTTGCCCTTTGCTAATAGCTTGCCATCAGCTTCTCTAATTACATTATACTGAAGAGTTACCTTTACGGGGCTTAGCTCCTCCATAGTAGTTTCCACTATAAGGTTATCTGCATATTTAGCACCTTCGTAATACTTACATTGTGTTTCCACCAAAGGCATCATTACCCCTGCATCTTCCATATCCTTATATTTTATAGTTGCTCCCATAATAAAGTCCTCTCTTGCAGCTTCGAAATAAACATAATAATTTGAATGATGCACTACTCCCATTTGGTCTGTTTCTGCATATCTTACTGTTAATTTTGATACACTCTTAAACATTATTCAATCCTCCTTAGTAGTTAGAATACAATATGATGTGGTAGTATGTCCCTGCCGCCTACTTATATAATATTAGGCCTGTTATTCCTGCAGCTATGGTTAAAAGTACCGGGTCTGCTTTATACTTTAATGATGCTAAGGTTACTATAGCAAAAATAACTAGGCTTTTATAATCAATAAATGATCCCGATGATACAAGTAAAGGGGCTGCAGCCATTAAGCCAATTGTGGCTGGTATTAGCCCTATAAATATATATTTTACATATTTATTATCTCTAAATTTAAGAAAAAACTTTGTAAATATAAGCATTATAATAAATGTAGGAAGCACAACTCCTATAGTTGCTAGTATACTTCCTAAGATTCCCCCTGCTTTATAGCCTACATAGGTAGCTCCATTAATTGCTATAGGACCAGGTGTAGCTTGAGAAACAGCAACTAAATCAGTAAATTCACTTGAAGTAAGCCAGCCATTACTAGTAACTGCCTCCTGCCTTATAAGAGGAAGAATTGCATTTCCGCCTCCAAAACTAAATAATCCAATTTTTAAGAATACGTATAAAACCTTTATGTATATATTCATCATTTTGTTATCCTCTCTTTAATAATTCCATAGGATAAGCCTCCAATAGCCGAGGCTATAATTATAAAGATAGGATTTACATTTAAAAGTACAATTAATATAACTGTAAATATAGGAATGAAAATTGTCTTTTTAGTTAGATTGGAGCTTTTAGCTATTCTAAAAACCGGAACTGCTATTAAGGCTACCACAGCTGGTCTTATTCCTAAAAAAATCCTTTGAGCAATTGTACTATCTTTTACTCCCATATAATAAATCGCAAAGATTAAAATTACTATAAATGCTGTTAGAACACTGCCTAATACTGCAGCAATACTACCCATTATTCCAGCTATTTTATAGCCCACAAATACTGCTGTGTCAACGGTAATAGGTCCTGGAGCAGATTGGCCAAGAGCAAGCAGCTCAACAAATTCTTTCCTGTCTATCCAGCCTTTTTTATCAACTACTTCCTTTTCAATAAGCGGAATCATTGCATATCCACCACCTATTGTAAAAGTTCCAATCTTGAAGAAAACTAAAAATATTTCTAATAAACTTTTCAATATTCATTCACCCCAAAATCCCTAAATAAGATTTTAATATTATTATAGCAAAGCTAGTTACTAATATCCAATATTGAAAATGCCGCAATAAACAACCCAGTGCCATGCTCCCATTTAAAAAACACTTCGTACCAACCATTTCATCCATGCCGCCTAAATTGTGGTATAATTTATTACATAAAATAATTTTATAGAAGACAAAAGGGGGTCTTAAAATGAATAATTATGAAAGAGTAGAGGAAAATTTAAAAAAGCTTTGTGAGGAATGTAAATTTTATGGTACAAGCCAATGCGTGCCATCAAGATGTAATATAGGATTTGCTGCAAATGCTATAAAAGCTGCAAAAAATAATGGACAACAAATAATTGAAGATGGTATCAAATTAATTCCACAAAATGACATGAAGATATATGAAGAAAACTTAATTGCAAAGAGCATCGCAGGCGTTTGTAAATTGTGTAAGGAATGTAAGGAAGGCCATAGTGAGAACTGCATTGTAGCATTAAGCCGCAGATCCCTAGAAAGGACACATTTGAGAGAAGATGTGGTTTATCCAGGAAATATATTAATGTATCTAATTAATGTGGCAAAACAAGATTCAGCATTTTCAGATAAGATAAAAACTGAATATAATGAGATAAAAGAGGAATATTCTAAAGAGATAGCTATAGATAAATCTGTAATATCACAAAAATCTCCTATAGCAGTAGAACTTAAGAAGGGTGAAACTTATTTTTGGTGTACCTGCGGTAAAAGCTCTAATCAGCCATTTTGCAATGGGGCACATGTAGGTACCTCCTTTGAACCTTTAGAATTTACAGCTGAAAAGGATGGTACTGAGTATCTATGTGCTTGTAAACATACTAAAAATCCTCCATATTGTGATGGTTCACACAAAAGTCTATAATTTGAATTTTACCTTATAATACATATCATTTTATAAAAGCACAAAAATCACTGAAGGGCTTTATATTATAATACCCCTCAGCGATTTCCCTGCTTCCGTGTCACCCGCATGGAAAAAACCTTTAATTCTTAATTCATAACAAGGCTATGAAGTTAGTTCTTTAAAATATCTTAAATTAATTTTCCTCAGCAGCTATTTCACCTAGGCTTATAACCTTATCCTTAAGCCAGTTCTTTCCTTCTACAATTCTAGTAACCAGCATTGCACAAACTGCATTTCCAGTAGAATTTAAAAGTGTAGCAGGTGCATCGATTATAGTGCTGATTACAGCTATAATAGGCAGAACCTCAGGTGGGAAGCCATAAACACTTATTATTAGCATTTCTCCAATCATACCACCACCTGGAATAGCACCCATAACAGCACCTACTAAATATGCTACAAATATAATTCCAACTAAAGTGCTGAAGCTATGCATGTCCTTTCCATATAGTCCATATAAAAAGGTTATTTTCATAACCCCGCCAATTACAGAGCCATCCTTATGAGTATTTGCTCCTAGCGGTACTACTGTTTCTGAAATATCATCAGGAACCCCCATTTTCTTTGTGTACTTAAGATTTACAGGAATACATGCAGCACTTGAGCAGGTGGCTAAGGCAGTTATGGAGGGTGTTATTACGTTTTTCCAGTAGACTTTAACTCCATCTTTTCCAGCAGCTAAATAAGCATAAAACGTTAGTATTCCAAAATATAAAATTACAGAAAGTACTAGGTATAAAATAAATACTCTTAAATAACCCTGTAAAATCTGTGTTCCAAGCTGCCCTATTACTGAAGCAAAGTAACAACCAAGTCCAATAGGGGCATAATACATGATTATGTTAACCATTTTCATCATTACCTCTGAACCCGCCTTTAAGAATCTTGCAACTGGTTCAGCCTTTTCACGCACTAAGGCTGTTGAAACACCAAATAATAGTGAAAACACAATTAACTGCAGCATATTTTTTCTAGAAAATACATTTATAAAATCCGAAACAGTAAAGGTGTTTACAATTTGTTGAAGCGCTCCTACTTTTTCTGCATTTTGAGAATCACTTACCTGTGTCATAAGTTTTTGAATTGTACCATGATCTATACCCTTTGTAGGATCTGTTATTAATGCTCCTATTACTCCAAGTACAGCAGCAAATAAGGCCGTTAAGGTGAACACTAAAATAACACTGCCTAAAATCTTTCCTAATCTTTTCATACTTACCATATTAGCGATAGCTGAGGATACACTAAAAAATACAAGAGGTACTATAATAGTAAACATTAAGTTTAGAAAAAGATTACCAAAGGGTTCAAGTACAGATGCCTTAGGACCTATAATGGCACCTAAAATTCCGCCTATAATAACAGAGCCAAGCAAAATAATTGACGTCTTATAAGTTTTTAATATTTCCATTTTCCCACCTCAATCTATTATCTTTACATTTAGTATAGCATATAATATTACAATATTTATTGTTAAATATGCTTGTAATATTGCAAAAGATGTTCTATTTTATAATTAAATATAATTTTGAATGAGGTATTATTATGGAAATGGATATGAGTAAAATAAAACTTAAGAGTGGCTACCTTAATTCTGACTTTGAATATTTTCATATAATAGATAAAAAACATATGGAATTTGAATTCCACTACCATGACTTTAATAAAATAATCATATTTATATCAGGAAATGTAACCTATCTGATTGAAGGAAAGGCCTATAAACTAAAGCCTTGGGATATTCTATTTGTAAACAGCCATGACGTTCACAAACCAATAGTCAGCGAGTATGTGCCCTATGAAAGAATAGTATTATGGGTAAATTCAAGTTTTCTAGAGTTTCATAATAAAGGTAATTCAAATCTACAGACCTGCTTTGAGCTTGCTTCCAGGGAAAAAATCTGCTTGCTCCGTTTGCCAGCTGAAAATATTAAAAGCTTGCAGCCAGTTCTTTTCAACTTAGAAGCTGCAACTAAAGATCAGGATTTTGGTAATGAAGTTCTAAAAAACTCATTATTTCTTCAGCTAATAGTTTATATTAATAGGGTTTTTCTTAGGAGAAAACTAAACACTGCTTTTAATGATATTGAATATGATAGGAGAATTGCAGACATTCTGGACTACATTAATTCAAATTTAAAGGAAGACTTATCAATAAAAAGTTTAGCAGCAAAATTTTATATCAGTAAATACTTCTTAATGCATAAATTTAAAGCTGATACAGGCTATACCCTCCACAGCTATATACAGCAAAAGAGGCTTATAAAAGCCAGCGATCTAATAAAATTAGGTATGCCTATTATGGAGGTTTACTTAGACTGCGGCTTTGGTGACTATTCAAGCTTTATAAGAGCTTTTAAAAAAACTTTCAATATATCACCAAGAGATTATTTTAGAACCACAAAAGAAATGGATGCCTCTTATATCTACGGCACCCACTTCTATAATATTTAATTTTTACTTTTTACATCAATATAGTGTTTATATCTTAATAGCACATCATGATTATCCTCTATGAAATTTACGTAATCCTTAAGTCTGTTTACAGTCTTATCACAGATGGTGTGCTCCATTTTCTCCGTTTCCTGTAAAATATTTTCCTCAGGAACACCTATAATTCTAAAAAATTCTTCAATAATATTATGCCTTTTTAAAAGTGCTTCTCCTATAACTTTACCATTTTCCTTAAGCATTATTACTCCGTACTTTTCATACTTTAATAAGCTCAGTTCAGCTAATTTTTGAACCATTTTTGTAGCAGAAGGTGGTTGTACATTTAATGCGTCTGACAATTCATGAATTCTTGTAAAGCCATTACTTAAAGAAAGTCTATAAATCATTTCCAAATAATCCTCCATAGATGCAGTAAGAGCATTGTCCTCTTTTTTCATATACTCGCTAAAGGTATAAAAATCATTATTGTCCATAAGCTCACCCACTTTAGGATAAGATATTATTAATTTCACAGTTTTATTTAATAACAAAACCAGATAATTTGTTAGTAAATTATATGCTAATTTAGTTTAAAAAATTACAAATTTGTAACACATCTTTTTACTGTTTCATAGCTTATATTAGAGAGTTAGTTATGGCTAATTTATTTAACTCTTAATAACTTTCTTATTTTAAGCTAATAAAGAGGTGTTTTACATGAATTCTTCTAAAGATTATAAAGAGCTTGCCATAGAATCAGAAAATACATTAACAGTAAGTGTACCAAACATAACTAGCACCAATGTTTTCAGTAAGTTTAAAGCCCTGTTAAAATTTCTTGGTCCTGCATTTATTGTAAGTGTGGCCTATATAGATCCTGGAAATTTTGCTACTAATATTAGTGGAGGTTCCATTTTTAAATATAACCTTTTATGGGTAATTCTTTGGAGCAACTTAATGGCAATTTTTCTGCAAATGATGTCTGCGAAACTTGGCATAGCTACAAGTGCTAACTTGACTGAAATGTGCAGAAAAGTTTTCTCAAGAAAAGTTAACTGGGGCTTTTGGATAATAGCTGAGCTTGCAGCCATGGCTACTACAATGGCGGAGTTTTTAGGCGGTGCCTTAGGCTTTTACTTATTATTTGGTATCCCTTTGCCTATTTCAGGTATTCTTACTGCAATTGTAACCTTCTCCATAACTTATCTTCAGAAATATGGTCAAAGAGTTGTAGAAGTTACCATATCAATACTTGTAGCGATTATAAGTGTTGCCTACGCAATTGAGCTTTTTCTTGCTAAACCAGATTGGGCTTCTGTTGGAATTCATACTCTTATTCCCTCACTCCCTAACAGTCAAGCTCTTCTTATTGCTGTAGGAATGCTTGGAGCTACTGTTATGCCTCATGTAATATATCTTCATTCTCAGCTCGTTCAAGATAGAAATAATACTCATCATGGCTTAGAAGAAAAGAAAAGACATCTTAAGATGGAAAAAATAGATATAGCAATTGCAATGAATATTGCTTTTATTGTAAATGCAGCAATGGTTATTGTATCAGCAGCAGTATTTAATTCTCAAGGACTAGTAGTAGACTCTATTGAACAGGCCCATAAATCTCTTCAGCCTCTATTAGGTTCCTTATCAAGCGGAGCCTTTGGAATAGCGCTTCTGGCCTCTGGTTTTTCCTCATCAACTGTTGGTGCAATGGCAGGTGAAACTGTAATGGATGGTTTTGTGGATGTAAAGCTGCCCTTAAATTTTAAAAGACTTCTAACTATGCTCCCAGGAATGTTGATAATAGCCTTTGGTGTCAACCCAATGAAGGCTTTAGTGCTGAGTCAAGTATGTTTAAGCTTTGCCCTTCCTGTTGCTATAATACCAATGCTTATTATTACAGGGCGAAAGGACTTAATGGGTGACTTTGTTAATAAACCTTGGGTAAAGCTGCTTGGAATAATAATTACTTCAGCTATTATATTAATGAATGCAATCTTATTATATTTCACTTTATGTAACTGAGTATTTTAACTTATACTATCAAGAAAAATCCAATGGCGCGGAGAGGTTTTAGAAATACCCTTCCGCGTTATTTTATGATTTCTGGGTAGTGTTTAATTATTTATTAACAAAAATTTAAATTTTCGCCACAAAACTGCCATAATTGAAAACTATAATTTTTAAGAAGCTTATAATTAGAAAGCTTCTAAACTCTATAAAAACTATTGCGGAAGGAAGTGAAAAAAGTGCAAGTAAATTCTATATCTAGTTTATTGCAATTAGGACAGCTTCAAGGTTTAACTGGTAATGAGGTCGCTTTATCTACTGATAATACTACTTCTTCCTTTGCATCTTTGCTTCAAGGAATGCTGCAAAATACTCAAGGAACCGCTTCAACAGCCAGCTCATTATCTTCAGGCGAAAATAGCTCAATAAGCGGTTTAGGTTCTTTGTCTGTAGATCCTCAAAAATTAGCTCAAATACTCCAGCTGCAATCCATGGAAAATATGCTTACAAGTGCGGAGTCTACAGATAGTAATAGCTATGATAACTCTGATGGGGATTCAGATAATAGTACAAGCATTATGCCAGATACTACGAATGATATGTCCCAAATGTATAGCTACATACTTGAAGCATTAAATCAAAACTCTAACCAAACTACTAGCTCTGCTCAGACATTAACTGATGCTAGCGGCTTAGTTAATGCCAGCTCTAATGCAAGCAGCAGCACTAGTACATACTCATAAAACTTGTATATGAGTAGAGGGAACTTTTAAAGAAATAAAATAGACATCTAGAGAAATTTCTCCAGATGTCTGTTTTTATATATATTTAATGGCCTTAATAAACTATATTGTTCTTTTAAATGGGATATAATATAAATATATTGCATAGCAATATATTTAATAAATTTTGCCAAGCAAAATTTTTAAAGGGAGAAAAAGCATGAGTATAAAAAATAATAAAGTTAAAGCCTTTATAGGTACCTATACAACTAGTGAAGGAAGAGGAATTTACAGCCTTCAGCTGGACTTAATTACTGGAGCAATAGATGATGTCAAGTTAGAAGCTGAATTAGGTAATCCAACCTATTTAAACATTGATAAAGACAATAGGCACTTATATTCTACAATAAAGAAGGGTGAAAGCGGTGGAGTGGCAGCTTTCTCCATTGATTCAGATACTAGGAGCCTCAAACTGCTTAACTATGAGGTATCAAAAGGCAGTTCCCCTTGTCATGTAAGCCTAAATTCTAATAACACCTATGTATTTTCAGCAAATTATCATAGAGGCATTGAGGAGGTTTATCCTATAAAGGAGGATGGATCAGTAGAAAAAGTTGTATCTACTGCCGTTCATAAAGGCAGTGGCCAAAATAGAGAAAGACAAGAAAAGCCTCATATCCATTTTTCTAATTTAACTCCTGATGAAAAGTATCTATGTACAATAGACTTGGGTATAGATATGCTGGTTATTTACACCTTAGATAAAGGTATTTTATCAAAACATAAGGAAGTAGTCTTAAAACCTGGCTGCGGTCCCAGACATATGGACTTTCATCCTAATGGCAAGTTTGCCTATATTGTTACAGAGTTAAGTTCAGAAGTTATAGTATTAGAATATGATCCTATAAAGGGAGACTTTAAAGAGCTTCAATACATTTCTGCTCTACCTTCTGACTTTAAAGGAGAAAGTCTTGGAAGTGCAATTCATATATCACTTGACGGGAAATATCTATATGCATCTAATAGAGGCCATGACAGCATAGCTGTTTTTAAGATTGACTCATCTACTGGAAAGCTAACTTTTGTGTCACATACATCCACTGATGGAAAACATCCAAGAGATTTCAATATTGACCCAATGGGAAAATTTCTTATTGCTGCAAATAGAGATACAAATAACGTAGTTCCATTTTTAATAGATAAGTTATCCGGCAAACTTATTCAAGTAAATTCAGGAGTTTCAATTCCAAATCCTGTTTGCATTAAATTTTTAGCAATATAATTTATTGTTTAAATTTATTAACAGTATTAATTTAAAGGAACCAGCTCTGAAGTGCACCCCAAATGTTAGACACATATAACATTTGGAGGTGCACTTTTTATGCCAAACAAAATTAAATATTCATTAGAAATTAAATTGAGGGCAGTAAAGGATGTATTGGAACTTGATATGTCACCACTTACTGTCGCAAAATCGCTTCACACTGCAAAAACTGTAGTTCTAAGATGGGTAACTCGTTATGAGAAATTCGGGACAGATGGACTTTCTATGAAGTCAGGAACATATACTGGTGATTTTAAAGTTCATGTTGTAGAATATATCCATAAGAATAATATGTCATTTTTCCAAGGAGCAGCTCATTTTGGAATACCAAATGACACAACTGTAGGTATATGGGATCGCATATACTGTGAGGAGGGTCCTGAAGCTCTGTACAGAAATAACAGAGGGAGGAAAGCTAAAGTGAAGAAAGATAAGGATAAAAAGTCTAACATTGATAGGTCAACAGATGAGGATTTGATTGCAGAGGTTCAACGTCTTCGAATGGAGAATGAGTACCTAAAAAAATTGAATGCCTTAGTTCAAGCCAGGGAAAAATCAGCGAAAAGGACAAAGTAGTTGTTGTCACCGAATTAAGGCATAAGTATAAGTTAGCTGATTTATTGGAGCTTGCAGGCATTGCTCGCAGCACATTCTACTACCGTATAAAAAGCATGGAGAAGCCTGATAAGTATGAAGATGTTAAGTCCTCTATCACTCAGATTTATCAAGAGAACAAAGGCAGATATGGCTATCGAAGAATTACTTTTGAACTGCGCAATAGAGGATATATTGTGAATCATAAAACTGTTCAAAGGCTAATGAAGCAGTTGGGATTAAAATGTATGGTTCGTATTAAGAAGTATAAATCATACCGAGGAGAAGTTGGTAAGATTGCACCAAATTTGTTAATGCGTAATTTCAAAGCAGATAAACCTAATGAGAAGTGGGTTACTGACGTAACCGAGTTCTCTATCTTTGGGAGGAAACTATACCTTTCACCAGTACTTGATCTGTACAACGGAGAGATTGTAAGCTACAACCTATCTGAAAGGCCTACTTTCCATCAAACAATTGACATGCTTAAAAAAGCATTTGAGAAGATTCCAGATGACACACAACTGATACTCCATTCAGATCAAGGGTGGCAATATCAAATGCGGAAATATCAAAAAATGCTAGAGAAAAAAAGCATTAAACAAAGCATGTCACGTAAAGGTAACTGTCTTGATAACTCCGTTATGGAGAACTTCTTTGGCCTGTTGAAGACAGAGCTGCTATATCTACAAGAATTTGAAAGCATAGAACAATTCATCGATGAATTAGTAGCTTACATAGATTACTATAATAATAAACGTATCAAACTCAAATTAAAAGGACTGAGCCCTGTTCAATATAGGCTTCAGTCCTCGAAAGTAGCTTAGTTAAATTTTGTCTAACTTTTTGGGGTCAGTTCACTCTGGTTCCTTTTATTAATACCACTTTTTAACCTTTTTAGCAATATATGAAATTCCTTTTGATTTTAAATTGATACTTCTATTTTACAGCTGTTTTATCTTCAATTATTGATAGCATTGGAAACATTTCATTATAATGCTTTTGAATAAATAGAGCATTTCTTTTTTTATAAAGCCTTTCTGCAAGTTTATCTGCTATAGGAATTAAAGATCTTTCATGACTGCACTGCACAGGTGATACTTTATTAATACTCCCTGTTGCCTGTTTATTCATACAGCCGCAGTAGTGATTGCAGCGCTCTTTAATTGCACAATCATTGCAGCTCTCTTTTTCTTCTTCATTTAATTCATACAGCTTAGCTTGTTTTGACAGAATAATTCCCGTGTCCACATTTCCTATACAATATTCCTTTTCTCCTACAAATTGAACACAGGGATACAAGAAGCCATCAGGAGCCACAGATATTTGTTTTTTACCTAATTCACAGCGTTCATGACAATAATTATCACCATTTATATATGAACTGATTTTAACTTCAAAAGGACTTAAATAAAATTTATCCTCTTTCATAGTTCTATCCATATAAAATTCTGCTAATCTTTCATATTGTTTTTTTAGTTCCCTCATGTGTTTCTCAGTCCAATGAGCTTCATAATTTAAAGAAATTATTATATATCTAAAGCCTTTTTCATAGAGATACATTACTGAGTTATAAAAACAATTTACTGTGTCTGGATTTACTACCATCATAACAGGAGCATAGGGCCTTGCTCTAAGTAAAAGTTCAATTTTATCTGAAAGAATAGAAAAGGTTTTATTACCATGACTATCAATTCTGTGTTTATCATGAGCTTCCTTTATTCCGTCATGACTTAAGGCAATAAAAATATCCTCCTTTAAAGATAGCTCCATAAAAGCTTTATCTAGAAGAAGACCATTAGTGGTTATCTTAAAGTAGAAAGAGCCCTCCCCCTTATTTTCCTTCCACCTGCAGTATTCTATTATGTCATAAATCAAGTCCTTACAAAGCAGTGGTTCACCACCAAAAAATACTATTCCTGCAGGTTTATTTTTTCCTTTTGAAGACATGTCAACTGCCTTTCTAGCAGTTTCTGTACTCATTGTCTTTACATTTTCATGATTAACATAGCAGTAGCTGCAATTCATGTTGCAGCCATTGGTTAAATGCAAGGTATAGTGCATAATATTCCCTTCTATCATATTTATTTTTATATTATCCCTTGAGCCTTAAGCCACTCAAAAAAATCCTTTACCTGCTGTTTAAGTTCCTCTTCAGCCTTGAGCTTTGCTTCAACATCCTTTAGAATCACTCCATATTGCGGGCTTATCATTGGATTATAGAAAACTCCCACAGAAGTATCTCCATGATTTTCATTTATTCCATCTCTAAGAACCTTAGCAGCAGATAAAAAATCATAGGTTTCCACAGTAGAAAACATACCTTGATTCTTTTGCCATTCCCTGTAATCTATTTGAGATACAAACTCAAAGCCTATTTTCTTAGCTTCGTCAAAGCCGTCTAGCTTTAAGCTGCCCATATGCGTAGATACTATTGCTTTTCCATTTGTATTTTTAGGTTCTGGATATAAATTCGTATACGGCAGGTTTATATTTTTTAGTTGCAAACCTGATTTATCAAAGCTAATACCATAATTTTTAGCTTCTTCCTGAATTACTTGAAAAGCTTCTTCCTCAGATATAAAAGAAGGTGGTGCAACAGAATCACATCCGAAGCTGCCTCTACCACTACCATGTTCAAATATGGGAGCAACTAAAGCCTTTTTTTCTAAAGTACCATTTTTGTTCACAGCTTTTTCTGTATTATCGCAAGCGCTTAAAGTAATCATTAATAAAGTAGAGAGTGCAGTAGCAGCATAAATATTATTTTTCCACCTGTTAGGTAAAAGTCTTAATATTTCGGGGTTTTCTAATACAGCTCTCCTAGTAGGATAATTAGGATTTTTGTATTTATTTACTGGAGTTATTTTCATAACATTTCCCATCCTTTAACATTTTTATATTTAGTAATACGTTTTATATTTTATATAGTCATAAATAATTTATAGAGTAGTCTAATTCTTAATAAAATTGTTATTTTCGTAACAATTTACAAAGTTAATATATTAAATTACAAATATTGAGAATAATGCAGGAAAATCATATTCCCTTGCATAAATATATAATGGGTGAGAATTTTTTATTGTTTTTAAAGGAGATGTTTTTTATGTTTAGCCTAACAAATGCAACTACCTTTGAGATAGTTGCCATATGGTGTGTACTTTTAATTGCATTTTTAGGCTTGGGGTACGCTTTAATGTTAAGAAGCCAAATTCTTAAACATGACAAGGGCACAACTAAAATGCAAGAGGTGTGGGGAGCAATAAAGCTTGGTGCTGACGCTTATTTAAAACGTCAGCTAAAGACTATAGTTCCTTTAATAGTTATACTTACCTTTGTTTTATTTTTATCAGTCTACGTAGTTCCACCTTCAGAGGAAGCTATGACTCGCTTTGCAGGGAAATCAACTGATTCTGTAAAGGTTATAATTGGCTTTGGCCGTGCAATTGCCTTTATTATGGGAGCCTGCTTTTCACTTATGGTAGGACAGTTTGGTATGAGAATGGCAGTTGAGGGAAACGTTCGTGTTGCCTCTGCTTCCACCAGAAGCTTTGGAGAAGCCCTTAAAATTGCCTATAGAACTGGAACTATTACTGGAATGCTTACTGATGGGCTTGGCCTTCTAGGCGGAACTTTAATATTCATGGTGTTTGGCGTATCTGCACCAGACGCTCTTCTTGGCTTTGGTTTTGGGGGAACACTCCTTGCCCTATTTATGAGAGTAGGCGGAGGTATTTATACAAAAGCTGCTGATGTGGGAGCAGATTTAGTAGGAAAGGTCGAAGCTGGTATTCCTGAAGATGATGCAAGAAACGCTGCTGTTATAGCAGACCTTGTTGGTGATAACGTAGGCGATTGTGCCGGAATGGCTGCTGATATTTTTGAATCCTATGAGGTTACTATTGTTTCTGGATTAATTTTAGGTCTATCTCTTATGAAAATAAATAATGGAGATTTAAAATGGATTGTTTTCCCTCTTCTTGTCAGGGGTATAGGGGTACTTTCTTCTATTATAGGTACCTACTTGGTTAAGGGCTCTAAGGATCTAAAAAACAGCAATGCCATGAGCTCCATAAACAAAGGCTTTTATATGTCAGCTCTATTTAGTCTTACAGCCTTTGCTTTCTTAGCTCACTTTTACATGCATGAATGGAAAGCTTTCTTCTCTGTTGGAGTAGGTATTTTACTTGCCATAATACTAGATGAGGTAACAAAATACTTTACAGATACTCATTATAAGCCAGTAAAAGAAATAGCTTCTTCCTCTGTAACAGGCTCTGCTACTTTAATTTTAAAAGGTCTTGCTACAGGTTTTGAAAGTGCTGTATGGCAGACTATAGTTATTGCTGTTACAATCCTTAGCTCCATATTAATTTATAATGGCATGGGCGTCAGCTACGTACTTTATGGGGTTGCCATGACCGGCATAGGTATGTTGACCCTTACAGGTAACAATGTTGCAATGGATTCCTTTGGGCCAATTTCTGATAATGCAAATGGAATAGGTGAATTGGTTGGCCTTGATAAGGATGCTAGAAAGGTTATGGATCATTTAGACGCTACAGGAAACACAACCAAAGCAATAACTAAAGGTGTAGCTATTGGTTCAGCTGTTATAGCAGCTCTTTCACTATTCGGCTCCTTCCTTACTGATGTAACAAAGATTCAAGCTCAACTTAATGTTAATGAGGGGCTAAGGCTTATCTCAACTGGAATTAGAGTTTCAGAACCAAAGGTTTTCATAGGCTTACTAATTGGTGCATGTATACCTTGGCTTTTCTCTTCACTTGTTATTAATGCCGTAACTCGTGCAGCAGCAATGATAGTTGAAGAAGTTAGAAGGCAGTTTAGGATTCCAGGATTAATGGAAGGAAAAGTTAAACCTGATTATCAAAACGCAGTAGATATTTGTACTGTTTCTGCTCAGAGGGAACTTATTGGTCTAGCACTTATAGGAATCCTCTCTCCAATAATTGTAGGTATTCTTTTGGGTGTAGAATCCTTAGGAGGCTTCCTTGCAGGGGTAATTGTTTCAGGGCAGTTTCTTGCTGTATTTATGTCAAATACTGGCGGTGCCTGGGATAATGCTAAAAAGACCATTGAGGACGGACTTTATGGAGGAAAAGGCTCTGATTGTCATAAAGCAGCAGTTGTAGGAGACACAGTTGGTGATCCACTAAAGGATACAGCTGGCCCTGCTTTAAATCCTATGATAAAGGTAATGAATTTAGTATCACTATTGGCTGCTCCGGTGCTTGTACAATATAAAGCCTCAGATTTCGGTATGGTAGCTACTTTATCAATCTGTGCTGTAGTTGTTATTGTTTCAGTTTTATATTCTAAAAGTGGTGGTTTTGGATTTTTAAAGGCTAATAAAGGTGCTTCAATAAAAGAAACGACAAAGCTTTAAAGAGATTTTAAACTTATCATTTACGGAATAAGATAGAAACGCGTAAGGGGCTTAATTAAGTTCCTTACGCGTTTTCTTAATATTCAGTGTATTTAGGGGCTAATATTCTTACTCTAAATCATTATATATATCGTAATATTCTTCGCCCCAGTATTTTTGTATGAATTCATCTCTTCCAGAGATTTTTCTGTCTTCCTTATATTCTATGGGACTCTTTTTATAGAAATCTTGATGATATTCCTCTGCTTCGTAGAAGGTACCTGTTGGAAGAATTGGAGTTACTATAGGCCCTGGGAACCTTTTGGATTCGTCTATTGTTTTTTTAGATGCTTCTGCCTTTATTCTTTGATTTTCAGTTGTGTAAAAAATGGCAGTTCTATAGGAAGGTCCTCTATCCTGAAATTGTCCCCCATCGTCAGTTGGATCCACTTGTCTCCAATAGGCTTGAAGAAGCTTATCATAATCTATTACCCTAGGATCATAAATTACCCTTATAACTTCATAATGTCCTGAGGCTTGAGATTTAACATCCTTATATGTAGGATTTTCTATATGACCACCTGTATAGCCTGATTTTACTTCAACAATTCCATCAAGCACATCAAAAGGAGAAACCATACACCAAAAGCAGCCACCTGCAAATATAGCAGTTTCATATTTGTTTTCACTGTTGTTCTGAACCATTTTTAATCTCCCATCTTAATTTTAATTTTTAATATTAGCAGTAACATATAGTGCTTCTAATCAGCTTTACTTCTTTATTTAAACTATTAGTTAAATTTAAGTAAATATCTTTTTCAAAAGGTGCTGCATTTATGCAAATAGAATCACCTTGTAGAAGAACAAACGTTGTACTTTTCTCGGTAAAAACTTGAATTTCACCTTCTATTAAATAAAAAACTTCTGTTAAATAATCTGCTTCCTTATTTTCAAGTTTTAATTTTAAATTCTTTCCTGCATCAATAGTTATTGGCACCAGAATGCCCTTACAGCCCTCAGACATCATAAGATTAAAATCTGTTACCTTTCCATAGCTGTTTGTAACCCAATCACCTTTAAAGCAATCCTGCTGAAAGCCCTTAAGTAGTACTTTATGATGTCCCTCATGTTCAAGTAAAAGTTCACCTTTCAAAACCAAAATAATCCTTGAAATCCCAGGCAGGCTGGTAAAGGTTGATTTTTCTGCCTCTACAGTTGCAGAGCTTAATCTCCATTTAAAATTTCTTTCACTATAGGAGGTCTCAGGGGGGAATATTAATAGCTCAGTAGTTCTTCCCCCTGACCAGTTACTTGTTTTATAATCCTCTTTTTTTAAAATGTTAATATTGTATCCCATATCTTCCCCCACTTGTACGAAAACTAAATATTCACATCAACAATATGATTTTGTCTATGCTTCCCAACAAAGAATACTGCTAGTGCCCCTGGACCACCATAAGTACCCACTACTGGTCCTACATAGTTTATAATAACGTCTTTCACTTTCACTTCTTTCAAAATTGCTTCCTTTAGTTTCTCAGCTTCTAAATAAGCGTCCCCATGGCAAATAGTTACTATTTCTTCTTCAGGGTTTTCCATCTTAGTAACAACAAATTCAGAAAGCTTTTTAATAGCACTTTTTCTGCCCTTAACTTTAAGAATTGCAATAACCTTTCCCTCATTATTTAGAGTAAGAATAGGCTTTATATGAAGAACTAAGCCTACCATAGCAGCTACGGTAGAAATCCTACCGCCTCTTTTAAGATGGTTAAGGTCGTCAACGGTTATATAGGTATTTAAGTTAAATTTAGCAGCCTCCATATAGCTTACTATTTCTTCAAGTCTTACTCCATTTTTCTTCATCTCAATTGCTTTTATAACCATTAATCCTTGCCCTAGAGAAGCAGTTAATACATCTACTATTACAATTTTTATTCCGATAAACTTGTCTTCTATCATATTTTTAGCAATATTAGCACTATTATAAGTGCCGCTTAAACCAGAGGATACACAAATGTAAAGAATATCCTTGCCTTGACTTGCTATCTGCTCAAAGGTCCTATAAAAAGCTTCCGGACTAGGCTGAGAGGTTTTAGGTATCTCTCCTTCCATCATACCTTCATAAAATTCCTTATAGCTCAAACTTTTCCCGAAGTCATCCATATACTCTTTACCTTTAAAGTTACAGGTAAGGCTAACGTAGGAAATATTATTATTTTCTATATATTCATATGGTAAATCACAACAGGAATCAGTAATTATACTATAATCTTTCATAAGTAAATCTCCTCGTCTTTAATATCCTCTTTTTCTTATATAATTTTTAACTTTCCATAGTTCTTTCAGCCCACTTTGAATCTTTTAAAATAGCCCTTCCTACTCCAATAAGCTCTGCCTTACCTTCAGAAAGAAGACTTTCAGCAGCTGAGGCCTCTGTTATTCCACCTGTTAGAATTACAGGAATAGATACCACTTCTTTAATTGCCTTTGTAAGAGGTGAAAAATATCCTTGCTCTGAAACCCCTGGTACTATATATCCACAAAATCCCCCTGAAATATCAAGAATGTCAATACTCGCCTTTTCAAATTCTACTGCAGCAAGCTTACTATCCTCTATAGTTGCTCCGCCCTCCATATAGTCTGAAGCACCTAATCTTAATAATATAGGAAACTCACTGCCAACTGCCTCACGAACTGCTTTAATAACTTCAATATGTATTCTTATACGCCCCTTAACATCTCCACCATATTCGTCTGTTCTTTTATTAGTCAGAGGAGAAAAAAATTGATCTAAAAGATATCCATGTGCAGAATGAATTTCAACAGCGTCAAAGCCTGCTTCTTTAACTCTCCTAGCAGCTTCTTTAAATGAATTAACTATATCTGAAATATCTTTCTTAGTAAGCTCTTTTGGCATACTGCCTTGTCTTGGATTCATAACAGCTGAAGGTCCAACCACCTCACAGCCTGTAACTTCTGACTTAGCAGCACTTCCAGCATGGTTTATCTGCATTACAGCTTTTGATCCGTTGCTGTGAATAACACTTGCTAATTCTTTTAAATTTAGAGCATTTGAATCTTCAGCTATAGAAAGCTGACCTGCGCTGGCTTTTCCATCTTGGCTTATAAAGCTATGCTCTATAATTATCATTCCAATAAAACCACCCTTAGACTTTTCTTCATAATAATCTAATAGAGCCTGGCTCACCTTTCCATCCTCTTTAGACTTAGAAGTAGCCATAGGTGGCATAACTAGCCTATTCTTTAAAGTTAATCTATTTAATTCAAGTGGTTTAAGTAAATTCTTCATAGTAATACCTTCTTTCACAAATATTCTGTGTGATTTCAATAATATAGTTATTATACACTTTATTATTTATTGTTATCAACTTATGTAAAACAGTAGAATATGATGTTTTTATATTGCCTAAATGGGAAGTGCTGATAATACTTTTGAATTTAGTCTTTCGTTATACCTTCAATAGAATAAAATTAATAAAAGGAAAAACTACACTCATTATATTAATGAGTGTAGTTTTTTGCTCTGTAAATAATATTAGTCATTTTTAAATGTTTCTTTAGAGAATCTTAACTACTTTCCATAAATCACTGGTTCTTTATTAATTTTTCTAGATTACAAACATTACTACAAACAATATTGCTATAACATACATTGGCTTTGGTATTTCCTTATGCTTTCCTGTAAGTAATTTTATAAGCACATAGGACATGAAGCCAAAGGCTAATCCATCAGTTATGGAGTAAGTTAGAAGGGTAAGTATTAAGGTTAAAAATACTGGTAAGCCTTCTGTAAAGTCTGAGAAATTAATCTTTGTTATTGGCTCCATCATTAGAAGTCCTAGTAAAATTAAAACTGGTGCTGTTGCAAAGCCTGGTATTGCAGTTAATATTGGTGAGAAGAAAAGTGATAGTAAGAATAAGGCAGCAATAGTTAATCCAGCAAGACCAGTTCTTCCCCCTTCAGCAATACCTGCAGCTGATTCAATAAAGGCAACTGGTGTTGATGTTCCAAGACAGGAACCTATGGTTGAACCTATAGCATCTGCAGTTAAAACCTTATCAGCATTTTGTACATTACCATTTTCATCAAGATAGCCAGCCTTTGAAGCTAGTCCAATTAACGTACCAACACTATCGAATATATCTATAAAAAGCATTGTAATAATAACTGGAATAATTCCTATAACCATTGCGCTCTTAAAATCAAATTGTAAAAATACCGGGCTAACTGATGGAGGCATTGAAACTATTCCACTAGGAAGCTTAGCAGCTCCAAAGATCATACCTAAAACATACACTGAAAGCATTCCTATTATAAAGGAACCTTTAACATTCTTGTAGTATAAAACCGCTATAATAACTACTCCTGCAAAAGCTAGTAATACAGTAGGACTGGTTATTTTACCAAGACCTACTAAGGTTGCCTGATTTGCTACTATGATACCTGCATCCTGAAGACCAATAAAGGATATAAAGAATCCAATTCCAATACTTATTGCATATTTTAAGGTTTGTGGAACACTATCTATAATTGCTTGTCTAACTTTAAAGAAATTTAAAAATAAAAATATAAGTCCTTCAATAAATGATGCTGCTAAAGCAGTTTTCCAAGAAAATTTCATTGTAATACAAATTGTGAAAGTAAAAAAGGCATTTAGTCCCATACCTGGGGCCATTCCGAAAGGATAATTTGCTACTAGAGCCATAATTAAGGTTCCTATAAAGGAAGCAAGTGCTGTAGCAGTAAATACTGCCTTTATTGGCATTCCAGTGTTGCTTAAAATCTGAGGGTTAACAATTAAAATGTAGGCCATAGTCATGAAGGTTGTTAAACCAGCTAGTATTTCTGTTTTAACAGTTGTGTTGTTTTCAGAAAGCTTGAACACTTTCTCTAAAATTCCTCGTTTTGTCTTTGGCACTGATGTGTTTAATGCATTCTCTGTCATGGGTATCCTCCTAAAGTGATTATTTTGAATCTGCAATAATTGCAGCCCTTAAATAATTTTAAAAGAAAAACTCCCCAGATAAATTAAGGGAGTTTATAAATAGGAAATACCTATACCTATAAACACCCATAGTCAGACAATTTACGGCAGTCTGGTAGAAACACTTAAACCATATCTCTAAGCATATACGGGGGTACGTTTTTATTCCAAATTATTTAATTGTTCGGCATTTTTCAACCGATAGCATAATAATACACTATATTTTTACACAAATCAAGCATTTTTTAATATTTTACGAACTTTAAAAAATATTTGTATATAATCATTCGGTAAATGTTTACATTGTTTATTAATACTTTAATAAGGTAATAATAAATTCTGCCCCTTTTCCCATTTCGCTTCTAACCTCTATTAAACCATTATGTGCTTCAATTATTGATTTAGCTAAGGCCAGCCCTATTCCAATTGAATCACTTTTCTTAGAGCCTTTTACCTTATAAAACCTCTTAAATATATTCGGTAAATCCTTTTCTTTTATTCCTTCTCCATTATCTTTAATTATTATTCGTCTATATACAGGATTTTCACATATTTCTATTCTAATTTCACCGCCGCTAGGTGTATGTTCTATAGCATTTTTAATTATATTGTTAAATGCCTCTACAAGCCACAGCCTGTCATGTTGAAACATCACTTCTTGAGTTTCATGGAAACTAATATTTATGTTTTCTTTTTTAGCCCTATCTTCAAAAGTTTCTATGGATTCCAATAAGCTTTCATTTAAGCTTATATTTTCTTTAGAAAACTCTATTGCATTAGCGTCAAGTCTTGCAAGTTTTAGTAATTGTTTAATAAGCCAGTTCATTTTATCCAGCTCATTTTTATCATTTAATAAAAAAGTTTTTCTTTGCTCCACTGTTAGTTCCTTGGTGAGCATTATATCATTATATAGAATCATAGAAGATAAAGGGGTTTTCAGCTGATGGGATATATCAGAAAGTAAATCCACTAAGAATTGTTTTTCTTTTTTAAGTTCATTAATATTATTTCTAATTACCTGCCTCATTGAGTTAAAAGCTATGGATAGCTTTGATAGATCTCCTTCCTTGTCTTCACTTATGAATGTATCATATTCTCCTTCTACCACCCTCTTAGCTGCTGAGGTTAATTTTCTTACTTTATCGTAGAAAAAACCATATTGAAAATAATTAAATATAAATAATGTAATTGCTAAACATAAAAAAATAACCACCATGTAATAATTGTTTCGAGTTAGAGTTTCCTTCATATAGGGAAAAAAACTATAACCTGTTTCCCCATCTAAACCATATTGGGCTAATAGGTTCTTCCCCTCTAAAGCTTCTTCCTTTGATATTTCCTTGGTAATAATGGGCATAACCTCTTTTTCAAGGCTGGGATCTTTATCTATAACTTTTACAGCTATTGCACCAATACTATTTACATAGCTGTTCTTTAAGCTGTCATAATTAAGCTTTTGTATTAGCATTGAAGTAAATAAAAATAAGCTTATTATTGCTAGTAAAACTGTAGAGCTTATCTTTAATTCTGGATTGTTAAAATATGTTTTCACCTTGCATTAACCTCCATTGCCCACATATAGCCAAGTCCCCTTTGAGTTAGGATGTATTTAGGTTCTTTATCATTATCTTCTATTTTTTTCCTTATTCTTTTAATATAGACAGATAGGGTATTTTCATCAAAAAATGCCTCTTCCCCTTCTGTAAGCTTATTTAGTATCTCATTTCTCTTCATAAGAGTCTGAGGCTTACTCATAAAAATTAAAAGGAGCTTATATTCCTGAGATGTAAGCATAATGTTTTTATTCCCTTTTTTAACAGCTGCAGTTCCAGTATCAAGAGTAATATCTCCGCTTATCAACTTAACTGCCACCTCTGCAGCCTTAAAATTCCTTCTAAGCAGTACCTTAATTCTAGATAATAATTCTCTTACTCTAAAGGGCTTTGTAATATAATCATCACCGCCTATTTCTAGTCCTAGAACCACATTGACTTCCTCATCAAGTGCAGTTAAAAATATTATTGGAACCTCACTTTTATCTCTTATATACTTACATAAATCATATCCATTGCCATCAGGTAGATTGACATCCAATATAATTAAATCAAGTTTTTCTGTTTCAAATAGTTCTATAGCCCCTCTATAAGATGAAGTTCTGGATACATCATACCCTTCATCCTTTAATGTAAATTCTATACCCGCTGCTAGAGCCTCATCATCCTCTACTAAAAGTAATCTGCTCATAATCTTACCCCTTTTTATCCTTTATATTTTTAATAATACACAATTAACGCACTAAATTAAATAACCTTACATCTTATAATTATATTTGATGTAAGGTTATATTCTTATTCTTCTCTTATACTGTCTATTAAATTATCCTCATTGACTCTTCTAAGTGGAGATAAAACTGATAGATATCCAATGAAAATGGCAAATGCAGCTGCAATTATCATAGCCTTAATGGGAGGCATATAGCTAAATTCCCTTATGCCATGCATACTTTTAAATAATAAATAAGAAAGTCCAAGCCCTGCTGTGCATCCATAAACACAACCCATAAAACCATATAGCATTCCTTCAATAATAATCATCTTTCTTAGTCCCCTTTGAGTAAGACCTATGGATTTTAGGGTTGCAAATTCTCTTCTCCTTAAAATTATATTTGTAGTTAATGTATTAACTATGTTAACACAACCTATTAAAGATACTACAACTACAAAACCATAAAGTAAAATTTGAATCATCAATATACTTGTTTTTGATTTGTTATTTATATCAATATAATTTATTAGCTGTAATGAAGAATTAGTTTTAATTAAATTCTCTATTTCACTTGTTGCTTTAGCTTCATTATTAATATCTTTGATAATAATATTAATACCTTGTAAAGTAATAGAATTTGGTTTTGCAAGTTTTTGGGCCATCTCTTCAGTAGTAATTATTTTAAGACCGCTAGAATTGCCACTGAAATTAAAAGGTTCCTCCTTAAGTGTAGCAATAACCTTTACCTTTTTAACCTCACCGCTTCCAAACTGTTCTTTACCATTACTCAAATTATCCGTATTTTGCAGCAATATTTCATCTCCAACCTTAATATCTGTAACTGCTCCAATATAGGATTTATTAGTTTTTATGTTAAAAACCTGATTTTTATTAATAACTATTACCCCGTTTTCATTATTAATTTTATCTATATCAATATTTCCTGATTGAAGGTACTTTTTAGAGGCCTCTAAAGCATCTTTATCATATACCATTATATTAGCATCTAGTTTAAATTTATCTTTCCCTTCATAAGTTATATCCTTATAAACTGTTCCAATTTCCTTAATATCCTTTACTTCTTTATCTTTATCAATAGCTGCTTCAAAGGGTATGGTATTATATCGCTTATATATTTTATCTACAAAATTAAATTCTCTAATATTATTTATTAAATTACTATCTATGGATTCCTTTGCTTCCTGAGCTCTGCTGCCAAGTAATATAGAATAATTTACTTTAGTAGATTCATTAGTAGAATCGTTCATGACTAGAGCTATATCCGTAAAGTACTTGAAAGTTACAAATAAAACTACACTTATAACAATAGAAAATACAGTTATTCTATATCTTTTTCTGTTTCTCTTAATGTTTTTAATGGCTAATTCTCCTTCAAAGCCAAGGAGCCTTTTAATAATTATACTTTTTCTTCTTTTAATTTTATCCTTCTTTATAGAATTTCTGCTGCTGATTGCTGTAAGCGGTGAAATCCTTCCAGCAAATAATGCAGGCATTAATGCTGAAAAATAAATAGATAATAGTCCTACTGCAAAACTTAGCAGCATTATTTTTAAAGATACATTAGGAACTATAAAATTATCTGCGGTTCCTCCAATTAATTTAAAAGTAATGCTTATTCCATAAATAGCTATAACTCCGAAAATGAGTCCAATAGGTATTCCAAAACCAGCTATTATTGCAGCTTCCTTAAATACAATATTTCTTATTTGCTTAGGTGTGGCACCTATGGCCCTTAAAAGTCCAAATTCCTTTATTCTTTCCACTACACTTATTTGAAAAGCATTGTATATCACTGCAATGGTTACAATTACAACTACGGATATAATAATACCCAAGGTCATATTTATTGAATTATTGGTTGAATTATCTCCTGCTCCCTCCATTGTAAGAAGCATACTATTTTCCTGAATTTGATTCTTATTAACCAGGCTCTCAATTTCTTTCAATGCAGCTTTAATATTAGTTTTAGAATTTATTTCTATAAGCAGAGTTGCATTTTTAATACTTAAATTGTTATCTTTTGTAATAACTAACCCAGTACTTTCTATTTGTGTAAATGAATTGTCCTCTAAAATTCCGCTTAAAATATACTCCTTATTATTGATCTTAATTTTACTGTTAAGTTTTGCATCCTTGTCTATATACCTAAGAAGCCATCTTTCAACTGCTATTTCCTTATTATTCTCCGGTAGTCTTCCAGATTTAAGACTTAAAGGAAGAAGCTCTAATGCCTTATCTGAAGCAATTATTACATTAGTAGATAACTTATCTGTAAGTCTTATTGGGCTTCCAACCTCATAAAGCCCGCTTCTTGAAACCTTAGGATTGTTAGTAATCTTTGAAGCTATATTTTCATCTATCTTACTAATGGCAGCATGATATGATCCCGTACTTTTCTTAGCGTTATCTATTCCTGCTTGCTGAAGGCCATTAAAGAACAGTCCAATAGAAGATATTAACGCCACTGATAAAATTACTCCTACTACAGTTAATATTGTTCTTTTTTTGTTTGACTTTAAATATTTATTTGTTATTTGTTTGTAACTATTAATCAATCTTTATCCACCCCTGCATTTCTTAATAACACATAAACATAATTAAGCTTTATGCCTGCTTGCTTTTTAGATATTTATCCGAAACTATTTCCCCGTCTTGAATAGTAATTATTCTGTCAGCCATGGCTGCTAAATTAATGTCATGGGTAATAAGCAGCAGAGTTTGATTGTATTTTTTAGCACTTAGCTTTAAAAGTTCTATTACTTCCTTTGAATTTTTGCTGTCTAGGTTTCCCGTAGGTTCATCAGCTAAAATTATTGACGGCTTATTAAGCAGCGCTCTTCCTATGGATACCCTTTGCTGCTGGCCCCCCGAAAGCTCAGAAGGCAGGTGAGTTTTTCTATTTTCAAGTCCTAATAATTTTATAATTTCATTTAAATATTTTTTATCCACTTTATCATTATCCAGAAGTGCAGGAAGGGCTATATTTTCTTCTACATCAAGTACAGGTATTAAGTTAAAAAACTGAAATACAAAGCCTATTTTTCTTCTTCTAAAAATAGCAAGTCTTTCTTCTTTATAATCGTAAATACTCTCTCCGTCTATTAAAACCTTTCCATCTGACGGTCTGTCCAGACCCCCTAATAAATGTAGAAGTGTACTCTTTCCAGACCCTGAAGCACCTACTATAGCTACAAACTCTCCTTTGTTTATAGACATATTAATATTATTAAGTGCCTCTACCTTGTTATCACCTTTTCCATAAGTTTTATTTAAATTTTCCGTTCTCAATATTTCCATAAATTTCTCCCCTTAGTTAGTATCTTATTCTATACGTAAATTATATTATCCAATTGTTTCTAACTCCATATCTATTAGCTTACATAAAAAGAGTTTAACTTACATTTTAGTAAGATTAGCATAGATTTCAGTCTATTTTATCTTGTTTTTGCTATACTAATTAAATAAAAAAATATCCTAGAGAGGATTAACTCCCTAGGATTATCTAATTTTAGGATTTGTTAAATATTATTTGTTAAAAAGTTGCTTTTAAAGCATATTTTGTTGTTTTACTGTATGCCCCATTATAGCCTACAACTTCTACATAGTAAGTTCCTGAACTAGCACTATAACTTATTGATTCGGAGGTTGTACCTGCATTTTCTGAATATGCCACAATTGTACCAGAAGAATTTCTTAAATATAAATCATAATCTCCAGGAAGATTTGTTAGGCTTATAGATATAGTTCCTGAGGTAGTCTTGCTTATCTTATAATAATCCACATCAGTACTTGAATAAATATAAGCATTATAGGTTGTTCCAGATATAATAGCATATGCTGTACTTGTAGAATCATTTGGCTCATATGGGTCCACTGAACTACCCGAAAACGTAGCTTTTAAGTTATAAGCTTGAGTTGTGCTGTAGGCACCATTGTATCCTATTACCTTTATATAGTATGTGCCAGCTGCAGAATTACTATAGGTTAAACTTTCAGAAGTTGTACCTCCATTTATTGATTGTGCAAGCACAGTGCCTGAAGAATTAACAAGATATAAATCATAATCTGCAGGAAGATTTGTTAAGTTAACTGTGATGCTTCCGGCTGATGTCGGGCTTACTTTATAATAATCTATATCCGAACTTGAGAATATATAGGAATTATATACTTGATCAAAATTAATAGCATAAGCTTGAGAAATAGTATTGTTAGGTTCATAGGTATCCTGCGCCGAACTTCCTATCCCTACTGTGGTATAAGCAGAATTAATGGCTGAAACCTCTGCACCACTTGCACCATAGAGATCAGTTGCTGCCTGAACAAGTCCGCTCTTTGATCCTGAAAAATCAGTAGTAGATATAAAGTAATTTGTTAATGCTCTGTAATAAATTCTAGCTGTTTTATCGCAGCCAATAGATTGAGCTATTAAGTAAGCTGCCTTATTAGGAATTCCACTATTTGTATGAACACCACCATAATCAGAAGTGGTGTTTACATATCCACTCATTGTAGAAGGCTGTCCATATAGCCCAGGATTGGCTAAACTTCTAAGGGCATCTCCTGAAGTACCTGGTGTATACACATCATCTCCCACTACCCAATCTGCAGTATTAAATGTCCATGTTCCTCCTCCTTTGACATTATATTTATCATAAGTTTCAATTAATACTCCAAAAATATCTGATAATGATTCATTTAATGCACCCGGTTGGTCTTGATAATTTAAGTTTGCTGTACTACTGTCAACTCCATGGGTCATTTCGTGGGCAACTACATCGAGATCACCACTTAAATAAGTAAATTGAGTGCCATCTCCATCGCCGTATACCATTTGAGTTCCATCCCAAAAGGCATTATTGTATTTTGAGCCATAATGAACAGTAGATATTATATTCATTCCACTATTATTAATGCTATTTCTATTAAATAAATTCTTATAAAAATCATATACCATTCCAGCATAATAATGAGCACTAACTTCAGCTTTATCGCTAATTGTTGTAGAAGTACTAGTTGCCAGTGTTCCAGGCTCTACCTGTGCATTGTTAGCTGTATAGGATGTAATCTGACCTGTCATTGGCTTAGTAACATCCTTTAACTGATAAATGGTACCAGATTGGTAAAGATTCAAGGCCTTAACTGTTCCATCAACAGCTGTTCCGCTTCCCGTTACTGCACCATCATATCTAATGTTATTATCCACTTTTACTACTTCACCAGAACTAGTTTCAACATATACATCCCAATTTCCTATTTCGGGAGTATTATACTGAATATTTATTTTATATACCTGGTAAGCTTTATCTTCCTTTATTAATACTTCCTTTTCAAAAGAAGCCGCTTGTCTAAGTTCTGTAACCCCAATCTTATTTTTAGCGATTTCTATGGCTTCTTTAGAAGTAATATTTTTTGTTCCGAGTTTTGTAACAACATTAACTTTATTTTCAATATTTCCAGTGAAATTTACTATATATCCATCTTTGTCAAAGTGTACAGTAATTACTCTATCCTTTATCTCATATCCATCTAATATCTGTGACAGCTTTACATGAGTATACCCTAGCTCATCTTTAGAAATATTTTTTCCCTTTAGATCATTTTTACTACCTTTAAAATCCAATAGTTCTTTATTTTCTTCTACAAATTTCATTGCTTCATCTGTACTTGGTATTCTTTTATCACTTAACCTGCCAGATATAAATATTTGGTGTCCGTTTTTATCGCTTGTTTCCATTTTTAATTTTCCTGAACTTTTTTCTTGCATGGAAGAAATTATTTGTCCTTTTTTATCAAGCTCTTTTGCATTAACCTTTGTGAAAGAGCCATAAGATGTAGCAGTGGATACAAGCATAACGAATGAAGCAAGTAGGGCAGTAACTTTTTTATTCATATTATCCCCCTAAAATTTATTCACAACTTGCAATTTCTGAATTTAAAAAATCAGATTCTATAAAAGCTTAAAATGATTTTGCAAATTCATATGCATTTGTGATATACATTTTATTTTATGCTTTAAGTTACTAAATTTTGACTTAATTTTTAAAAATATTATATATAAACTTGTTTAATAACTGGTTCTTTACTAGCATTATTCTTATTTATTTTTTTTAATAAATTATGCGGCTTATTGTTAAAAAGTAGTTGAAATTTAGTATAGATAAACTTGCTATTGCAAAAAATACCCTAGAATATTTCGTTAATAAAAAATTTAAATTTGTAATCGTTTATCCATAAGAATTTAAAAAAAGGGTTATTGACATAATGTATAGTACTGAGTAAAATATATTTTGTATCCGAAATATTTTTATGCAAATAATTTTAAATCGAAACATTTAAAGAAGGTGATAAAATTTGGACACAGAAGAAGTAAATGAAGGTGTTAGAGTAATAAAAGTAATAAAAAAAGTGATGCATGTTTTTAAGCAGAAGATGGGCGGTTGCTTTAAGGAAATGAACTTAACAGGTACTCAAGGAATGCTTATAGGGACTTTGACCCACCACGGAAAGATGAAAGTCAGCGATTTAAGCGAAACTCTTGGATTATCTAACAGTACTGTATCAGGAATACTGGATAGGCTTGAAAACCAAAGCTTAGTTGAAAGAATCAGAAGTAAAGAAGATAGAAGAGTAGTTTACGTTGATGTCACTACTAAATGTAGAAAAACCTTTAAAGATCAACATGCGGAAATTAATACGATGTTTCAGAACATGATTAATAAAGCCACTCCTGAGGAACTTAATGTAATATTTAAAGGTCTAGATACACTAGAAAAAGTTATTGAACGAGAAGAAGAATAAGAATATGCCAGGAGGAAAGTAATGACTAAAATATTAAAATATTTAAAACCATTTATTGGTCTCATTCTTGCCGCAATAGTACTGTTATTTGTTCAGGCTATGTGTGATCTTTCACTGCCAGATTATATGTCTAATATAGTTAATATAGGCATACAACAGGGCGGTATAGAAAATGCGGTACCAGAAGCAATTAGAGCAAGCGAGATGAATAAGCTAGAAATATTTATGAATTCAGATGATAAGTCTGAAATTTTAAGCAATTATACTTTGGTTAATAAATCTAGTACAGATTATGATAAGTATGTTAAAAAGTATCCTGTTCTAGCAAATGAAGATATTTATGTTCTTAATAAGGTTAATCAATCAGAAATTGATAAAATGAACCCAATAATCGGAAAAGCTATTCTAACTGTTTCAGGAATAGACAAAATGAAGGCTGATGCCAAGGGCGGGGAAATTAATTTTAATGGAACTAAGCTTCCTGCAAATACTGATTTATTTGCATTATTTTCAAAGCTTCCTGAAAGTCAAAAGTCAAAAATAACCGATGATATGGATAAGAAGTTTACTGCCTTAGGTGACAAAATGATTATTCAAGGTGCTGCCAATGGGCTTAAGGATGAATATAAGGCTTTAGGAATGAATACAGATAAAATCCAAAGCAATTATGTAATTAAAACAGGCGCTTACATGCTTGGTTTATCATTACTAAGTGCACTTGCTGTTATAATAGTAGGCTTTCTTGCATCAAGAACTGCTGCAGGATTATCAAGGAACTTACGTAAAGCCGTATTTAGTAATGTTGAAAGATTTTCAAATACAGAGTTTGATAAGTTCTCAACAGCTTCACTTATAACTAGAACTACAAATGATATTACTCAGATTCAGACACTTATTGTTATGGGTATTAGAATGTTAATTTATGCACCAATCATAGGTGTAGGAGGCGTTTTAAAGGCTTTAAATAAGAGCCAATCCATGTCCTGGATAATAGCTTTAGCAGTTGTAGTACTTTTAGGTCTAATATTAAGTGTATTTACAGCAGCTCTTCCAAAATTCAAGGCTATTCAAAAGCTTGTTGATAGATTAAATCTAGTTACTCGTGAGAGTCTTTCTGGAATGATGGTTATTAGGGCCTTTAACACAGAGAGTTTCGAAGAAGGTAGATTTGATAAGGCTAATAAGGATCTTACAAGCACAAATTTATTTGTAAACAGAATAATGGTAGTAATGTTCCCTGCCATGATGCTTATAATGAACGGAGTTACCCTTCTTATTGTATGGGTAGGCGCACATCAAATTGCAAACTCCAGCATGCAGGTTGGTGATATGATGGCATTTATGCAGTATGCTATGCAGATTCTATTTGCCTTCTTAATGATGTCCTTTATGTTCATTATGATTCCAAGAGCATCTGTTTCAGGTCAAAGAATTGCAGAGGTTATAGAAACAAAGCCTTCAATTCTAGATCCAATTAAACCTGTTAAGTTTGAGAAATCAGAAGGCGTTGTGGAATTTAACAATGTATCCTTCAGATATCCTGGTGCCGAGGAAGATGTAATTAAGAATATAAGCTTCAAGACTAAATCAGGTGAAACTACTGCCTTTATAGGTTCTACAGGCTCAGGTAAAACTACACTTATTAATCTAATTCCACGTTTCTATGATGTAACTGATGGAGAAATCCTTATTGATGGAGTAGATATAAGAACAGTTACTCAACACGACCTAAGAGATAAAATTGGCTATGTACCTCAAAAGGGTTCATTGTTTAGCGGAACCATTGAGTCCAACTTAAAATATGCAGATGAAAATGCATCAGAAGAAGATATTAAAAAAGCTGCTGAAATTGCACAAGCTATGGAATTTATTGATGAGAAGCCAGAAGGCTTTAATAGTGAAATTTCACAAGGCGGATCAAATGTATCAGGTGGTCAAAAGCAGAGATTATCAATAGCTCGTGCTCTTGTAAAGAAACCAAGTATTTATATATTTGATGACAGTTTCTCAGCACTTGACTTTAAAACTGATGCTAAGCTAAGAAAGGCACTTAAAGCTGAAACTGGCTCAAGTACAGTTCTCATTGTAGGGCAACGTATATCAACCATTAAGAATGCTGAGCAGATAATAGTACTTGATGAAGGTAAAATAGTTGGAATAGGTACTCATAATGAACTTATGAAAACATGTGAAACTTATCAGGAAATTGCTTTATCACAGCTTTCAAAGGAGGAATTGGCATGAGTGAGAATAACAAATCGAAAATAAATGGACCTCAAGGAAGACATGGAGGTCGTCCTGGCGGTGGCCCAATGGCTATGATGAAGGGTGAAAAGGCAAGAGATTTTAAGGGTACTATGAAAAAACTTATTGAGTACCTAAGCGTTTATAAATTTTCTATGTTTATAGTGCTTATATTTGCTATAGGCAGTGCTGTTTTCTCCATAGTAGGCCCAAAAATTCTAGGTAAGGCAACTACTAAATTGTTTGAAGGTGTTATTGCTAAAATATCTGGAACTGGTGAAATAGATTTTACCTATATCCAGAATATAATGCTATTACTTATAGCCTTTTATGTAATAAGCTCATTATTCAGTTATATTCAAGGTTGGATTATGTCAAGCGTATCTATGAAAGTAAGCTATGGTTTTAGAAAGGATATTTCAGAAAAAATAAATCGTATGCCTCTTAAGTATTTTGACGGTACCAATCACGGAGAAGTATTGTCCCGTGTTACTAACGATGTAGATACCTTAAGCCAGACCCTTAACCAAAGCTTAGGTCAAATTATTACTTCTGTTACAACTGTAATAGGTGTTTTAGTCATGATGCTGAGTATTAGCTGGATAATGACACTAGTGGCAGTTGCAATACTACCTTTATCCTTTATGCTAATTATGTTTATTGTTAATAAGTCTCAAAAGTATTTTAAAGAGCAGCAGGATTTCTTAGGAAATTTAAACGGTCATGTTGAAGAGATGTATGGTGGCCATATAGTAATGAAAGCCTTCAATGGTGAAGAAAAGAGTATCGAAGAATTTGATAAAGGCAATAACAAACTCTATGGTGTTGCTTGGAAATCTCAATTCCTTACAAGTATAATGATGCCTCTTATGGGCTTTGTAGGCAATCTAGGTTATGTTGCAGTATGTATATTAGGAGGCTGGCTTGCTGTAAAGAAATCTATTGAAGTTGGTGATATTCAAGCCTTCATTCAATATGTTCGTTCCTTTACACAGCCAATTTCACAAATTGCAAATATATCTAATATTCTTCAACAAACAGCAGCTTCAGCTGAACGTGTATTTGAATTCTTAGCTGAAGAAGAAGAAGTTCCAGAAACCTCAACTCCTGTTAAATTAGATCATGTAAATGGCAGTGTTGAGTTTAAGGATGTTCATTTCGGATATAACCCAGATAAGATCATAATTAATGATTTTTCTGCTACAATTAAGCCAGGCCAAAGGGTTGCTATTGTTGGACCTACAGGTGCAGGAAAAACCACTATGGTTAAGCTCTTAATGCGTTTCTACGATGTTAACAGTGGTTCAATAATGGTAGATGGTCACGATATAAGAGACTTTTCACGTAATGATTTACGTTCCATGTTTGGTATGGTGCTTCAAGACACATGGCTTTACAACGGAAGCATAATGGAAAACATAAGATATGGTAGACTTAATGCTACAGATGATGAAGTAAAACAAGCCGCTAGGGCAGCACATGTAGATGGCTTTGTTCATACCTTGCCAGATGGCTATAACATGGTTTTAAATGAAGAGGCTTCAAATGTATCTCAGGGACAAAAACAGCTTCTTACCATAGCAAGAGCAATTTTAGCTGATCCAAAGATATTAATACTTGACGAAGCTACTAGTTCAGTTGATACTCGTACAGAAGTACAAATTCAAAAGGCTATGAATAACCTTATGAAAGATAGAACCAGCTTTATTATAGCTCATCGTCTTTCAACAATCCGCGATGCAGATTTAATCCTTGTAATGGATCACGGTGACATTGTTGAGCAAGGTACTCATGAAGAGCTCTTAGCAAAGAATGGTTTCTATGCTAACCTGTACAACAGTCAGTTTGAAGGCAGTATTGCTAGCTAATAGTGTAGCAAAGTGGCAGGAGGCAATATCCTCAATTTAGTATTCAAATAATTTCTAATTAAATGGCTCAGATAGTTATTATCTGGGCCATTACTATTTTCTATGCTTAAAGACAGAACTTTTATTAAAAGAAAAAGAATAAATATTTCAACAATTTAATGAAAAATAATGTATAATAATGTTGTTTGATAATTTAAAATTGTAGAAAAACGGACTAAATTTGTGGTACCTTGGGGAAAAATTATGTTCTTAATAGAGGAGTTAGACTTAAAATGAAATATATAGAGAATAAAGATAAGGATGTTTACTTCAATCTTGCTCTTGAAGAATATGTGTTTAATAACTTTAAAGAAGATAGTTATTTACTTCTTTGGAGAAATGAGAACAGTATAGTTTTAGGAAAACATCAGAATATCTATGAGGAGATCAACACACTGACAGCTGAAAAAATGGGTGTACGGGTGGCAAGAAGGAATACCGGAGGCGGCACGGTTTTTCATGATACTGGGAACTTAAATTACTCCTTCATAACTCATCATGGAAAAGATCCATCTATAGAATATGATAAGTTTTTAAATCCAGTTATTTCAGCTTTAAGGTCACTTGGAATTCCAGCTGAAAAAAGAAGAGATTGCGATATTGCCATAGAAGAAAAAAAGATATCAGGAAGTGCTGAGGCTATAAAAGGTGGTAGGATACTTCATCATGGGACCTTGCTTTTTAACAGCGATTTATCTAGACTTAATGAAATCTTAAAGCCCTCAGAGGGAAAAATAATTTCAAAAGCTGTTAAATCAGTAAAGAGTCCAGTTACAAATATCAAGTCCTTTATGAAGGATAAGAACATGACTATAGAGGAATTTGAAGAACTTTTACTTAAGGCTTTATTTCCAAAGGGCATTGAGAGGATTAATCTAACAGATGAGGAACTTGTGGAAATAAGAGAACTTGCAGAAAGTAAATATGTACTTTGGGCTTGGAATTACGGGAATTCGCCTAAGTTTATCTATGAGAAAGAGTCAAGGCTTTTAGATATGGACATCTATGTAAAATTAAAGGTAGATAAGGGAATTATCCTATCCTCAGAAATTACAGTAAACAAAATATCTAATACTGATATTATGGAGGCTCTGCAGGGTGCTTGCTATAATTATCAGGTGCTATTAAAGAGATTTAAGGCTATTAAAAGCATTGAAAATATTAATAAAGAGGAATTAGCACTATGCTTTTTCTAAATTTAGGAGGTATACATTATGAAAAAGGAAATTAAAATGCCAAAGCTGAGTGAAAATATGGAAAAAGGAGTTCTTGCAGGCTGGAATATTAAGATAGGTGATAGAGTAAAAAAAGGTGACATAATTTTTGAAGTTGAAACAGATAAGGTTGTAAGCGAAATTGAATCCATGGAAGAAGGGATTTTAAAGGAGTCTTTCTTTGAAGAAGGTGATGAAGTAAAGGTAGGAGAAACAATTGCAGTAATTGAAGGCTAAAAGGCAAAAAGTTAGCTGTTAAATGTTTTGGACTAATAAGGGGGAAAACTATGGATAAGAAGCCTAGCTGGCTTAAGGTGAATTATAACAAGGAAGCTGTGGAAGAGATAAGCAGCCTAATGGCAAATCTTAAATTAAATACAGTGTGTAAGGAAGCAAATTGCCCTAATCTAGGAGAGTGTTATAAAAATCGAACTGCAACCTTTATGATTTTAGGCAGTGTTTGTACAAGACATTGCAGATTTTGCAATGTGACAAAGGGCTTCACTCAGGCAGTAGACCCTATGGAGCCTAAGCATCTTGCTGAAGCCGTGAAAGAGCTTAAGCTAAAGCATGTTGTTATTACAAGTGTAACAAGAGATGATCTCTCAGATGGCGGGGCTGAGCACTTTGCTGAAACTATAAATGAGGTTAGAAAATTAAATCCTGATACAACTATTGAAGTACTTATTCCTGATCTTAAGGGAGAAGCTAAAAACCTTGATATTATAATAAAGGCAAATCCAGAGGTTATAAATCATAATATTGAGACGGTAAAATCCTTATATAGCAAGGTTCGCCCTGAGGCTAATTATGAAAGGTCTCTAAAGGTTATCAGTTATATAAAGAGCAAGGCACCTAGCATCTATACCAAAACCGGTATTATGGTTGGCCTTGGAGAAACAGATGAAGAAATCTATGAATTAATGGATGACAGTTTAAGGGCAGGCTGTGATATTTTCACAATTGGGCAGTATCTACAGCCCTCAAAGCATCATATTGAATTGAAGGAATATGTTACACCTGAAAAATTTGAAGAATACAGGAAAATAGGAATTGAAAAAGGCTTTAAATATATCGCAAGCAGTCCTCTTGTAAGAAGCTCCTATAGGGCAGAAGAGGCATTAAATTATGAAGGAGATGGAAGATGCTCTATATAGATAACAATTCTACAAATCCATATTTTAATTTTGCATTAGAATATTACCTTATTTATGAAAAGCAGCTTCCAGAGGACAGTGTATTTATATTTTGGAGAACTGAACCTACGGTGATGCTTGGAAAATATCAGAATACTCTAGAGGAAATAAATGAAAGCTATGTAAGAGAACATGGGATAAATGTAGTAAGAAGAATAACTGGTGGTGGAACTATATACACAGATATGGGAGGCTGGCAGTTCAGCTTTATAACAAAGGGCTCTGCAAGTCAGATAGATTTTGAAAAGTATATTGAACCAATACTTAAGGCTTTAAATGACATAGATGTTCATGCTGAATTTAACAGCAGAAATGATCTTGTTATTGAAGGAAAGAAGTTCTCGGGAAATGCTCAGTGTATGAGTAATGGCTATACCCTCCATCACGGGTCTCTGCTTTTCAATACTGATTTCGAGCAAATGGTTAGGTGTATAACTGTAGATGATTATAAAATTATTTCTAAGGGAATTAAATCTGTTCGTGAGAGGGTAACAAATATTTCTGATCACTTAGCTGAGCCTATGGATGAATTAAGCTTCAAAAAGCTTATGGTGAAAAGTATTATGAATGGCTCAGAGAAGGAATATAAATTAACTAAAGAGGATTTAACTAGAATAGAGGAAATTGCTAGGGAAAAATTTGAAAGCTGGCAGTGGAATTATGGGGCCTCACCGAAGTTTAATATAACAAAAACAGGACGATTTAAAGGCGGAAAAATAGAATTTAAGCTGGATGTAAATAAGGGAATTATTGAAAACTGCAACATCTATGGAGATTTCTTTGGCTTAATAGATATTTCTACCCTATGTAATGCCTTAATTGGCGTAAGCTATAATAAGGAAAGTATTGGTGAAACCTTATCAAAACTTGATTTGGATAACGCTTTTTATAATATCAGCTTCGAGGAATTACTTGATATAATCAGTTAGTGTGGTATAGATATGTGGTATGAGAACGTTTCTTGTGCCACATTTTTTATTAAAATAAAAAGCAGAGGATGCCTCCCCTGCTATCAATATCTTGTACTTGTTATTCACATTATACACAATATATTGTTGATAACTTTTAGCTTATATTTCTATAGAAAGTTCAACTGGGCAGTGATCCGACCCCAGTACTGAGGCATGAATGTCTGCATTTATAAGCTTATCTTTTAATATATTAGAAACACAGAAGTAATCAATACGCCACCCTGCATTCTTTTCCCTAGCACTAAATCTATAGGACCACCAGGAATAAGCTCCTTCTTTTTCCGGATAAAAATAGCGATAGGTATCGATAAAGCCTGAGCCTAGTAATTCAGTAAATTTACTTCTTTCCTCATCTGAGAATCCAGCATTTAGCCTGTTAGTCTTAGGATTTTTAAGATCTATTTCATTGTGAGCAACATTTAAGTCTCCACAAATAATTACAGGCTTAACCTTATCAAGCTCCATAACGTAGCTTCTAAAGGCGTCCTCCCAAGTCATTCTGTAATCAAGTCTTGCTAATTTCTCCTTAGAATTTGGAGTATACACAGTTATCATATAAAAGTCCTGAAATTCAAGAGTGATAACTCTGCCTTCTTTATCATGCTCCTCAATATTAAGACCATAACTTACATTAAGCGGCTTTAATTTACTAAATATAGCAGTACCGGAATACCCTTTTTTTTCAGCGTAATTCCAATATTGATGATAACCTTCTAGCTCAAGATTAATTTGCTCAGCTTGAAGCTTAGTTTCTTGAATACAAAAAATATCAGCATCTACTTCTTTAAAATAATCTAAGAATCCCTTCTGCATAGCAGCTCTTATTCCATTTACATTCCAAGATATAAGTTTCATATCATCACTTCCTATGTAAAAAATTAAGGTAAGATTTTACTCCTGCCATTATATTTAATTATAACTATATTATCTACTAAATTCTAGTATATCCATTGATGTGTAAATAACTTTCATAAAAAACTGTGACCAAAAAAATAAACCATTAACGATATGCTTAGTTATAAATAACTAAGCATATCGTTAATGGCTTATAAAAAAACACCTCAATACCTGCCTGTGAGATTTTCTTATAAAACTTATATTATACTGAGTACATTAGTCTAATAATATTCTCAGCAGTATTCTCAATGTTCTCTTTTCCACTTTTAAGTGCTTCATCTAATGTGGAAACACCTTTCATAATACAAAAGATTGAATCTATTCCCATATCATATAAAACTTCTACATCATCGCCAATTCTGCCTGCAAGAGCAATAACTGGCTTATTGTATTTTTTAGCAACTTGTGCAACACCTATTGGAGTTTTTCCGTACTGTGTTTGAAAATCAATACTTCCTTCTCCAGTCCAAACAATATCTGCACATTTTATCTTTTCTTCAAGCTGTGCGTACTCTATAACCATTTCTATACCTTTTTTAAGCTTTCCATTTAAAAAAGCCATAAGCCCTGCTCCTAGACCACCAGCAGCTCCTGCTCCTGGTACATCTAATACATCTTTACCCATTTCAGCTTTTATTAAAAAGGCATAATGCCTTAAATTTCTATCTAAAACCTCTATCATTTCCTCAGTGGCACCCTTTTGAGGACCAAACACCCTGGACGCACCCTCTTCTCCGCAAAGAGGATTATTCACATCACAAGCTACTTCAACAATTACATCTTTTAATCTGTTATCAAAGTTACTTAAATCGATTTTGGCAATTTTACCAAGCTCTCCGCCGCCAAAACCTATTTCATTTCCTTCTGGATCAATAAATTTTCCGCCTAATGCCTGAACTACACCACTTCCGCCATCATTGGTTATACTTCCTCCAATACCTATTAATAGCTTTTTTACTCCATGGTCTAAACATGCTTTTATAAGCTGTCCCGTTCCATAGGAGGTAGTTATTAATGGATTTCTCTTTTCCTTCGGTACTAAATGTATTCCACTAGCGCTTGCCATTTCTAAAATACCCGTTTCTCCATCACCTAAGATACCATAAGTTGCTTCAACATTATTCCCAAGTGGCCCTACCACTTCTACAGTATATATCTTCCCATTAGTAGCATCCACAAGAGACTGCATTGTTCCCTCGCCCCCATCAGCCATTGGCACATGGACACATGTAATATTTTTATTTACTTTTTTTATTCCTTTTTCCATGGCCTCACAAGCTTCTTTTGCAGTCATACTTTCTTTAAATGAATCAGGTGCCAATACAATTACTACATTTTCCTTCATAGTAAACCTCCAAAATGTAGGACTCTAGGATAATTCTCTTTATTGATGGATTATAATTTTATAACAACACGTAAAGGCATTATTCTCCTCTAGTGAAATTATGCCTTCCTTATCTTTTAATTCCCCATTGAAATCCTCAAAATCTGCATGACCAAACCAAGGTTCTATACATACAAAGGGTGCTCCAGTTGGTTTTGACCAAAGACCTAAATATGGAAAATTCTCGAAATCAAATTCTACAAATTTATTATGATTCTTAGCTTTTAAATATATTATATGAGAATTTAAATTATGAAAAACTAAGGCATCATTCTTAAATACTTCTTTTGATAAAGCTACTATTTTCTCACCATTTAAATATGGAAATTCCTTGTGAGTAAAATACCCCTGCTCTGAAAGTTCCATAATTGAAGCAGTTTCATTTTTACTAAATTCAAAATAATAGTCCTCTAAGCTCTCATTAGGTAGTATTGGACACATAAAAGCAGGATGTGCACCAATTGAAAATAGCATATTTTTATTATCTCTATTTATAACTTTATATTTAATTATTATTGAATTATTGTCTAAGGTGTACTCTATTTCAAAAGAAAATCTAAATGGATATACCTTTAAAGTCTCCTCTGAATAATCCAGATTAAAGGTTATACTTGACTCCGTTTCAGTGGTCTTTTTAAATTCAGATACTCTTGCAAGCCCATGTTGAGGAAGGGTATAGGTATTTCCATCAACAATATATTTACTGTTAAGCATTTTCCCCACAATTGGAAATAAAACTGGAGCATGATACTTCCAATACTCCTCGTCACCATTCCATAAAAACTCTATGTTTTCTTTTTTACCCTTAATATTATGGAGCTCCGCACCATGATCATTTAAGGTAATTTTTAAAAGAGCATTTTCTAAACTATAGTTCATATTCTTATCCTTTCCGCATACTTATTATTACTTAAAAATTCATCACTATGAACTAAATAAATCTTCTTATTTAGTTGTATTTATTTTAAGCTAGTATACTTTTATTATAACATTATTAATAAGAAAATTTCCTTTTGTAATTTATCATTATCAATATTACGAACTTATTTTTAAAATTCATGTAAAATTTAGCATCACAAGATTTATTTAACTAATCTAAAGATTTATAATATAAGTAATAATAAAACATTGAAGGGAGAAGTATTTATATGAAAATGGCTATTTTAGGAGCTGGTTCTATTGCAAGATCTATGGCAGCTACAATAAATAAAATGGAAGAAGTCACAAGCTATGCTGTAGCCTCTCGAGATTTTAGAAAGGCAGAAGACTTTGCAAAGGAATTCGGTTTTGTTAAGGCCTATGGTTCCTATGGGGAAATGCTGTCAGATCCAGAGGTGGAACTCGTATATGTAGCAACACCTCATTCTCATCATTATGAACATGTAAAGCTCTGTCTAAACCACGGAAAACATGTACTTTGTGAGAAAGCCTTTGCTATTAATGCAAAGCAGACCATAGAAATGTTTGACCTTGCAAAAGAAAAGAATCTCCTTCTTACTGAAGCAATCTGGACTAGGTACCTGCCTCTTAGACAAACCTTAGATGAAATTATTGAAAGCGGGGTTATAGGAAAGGTTAGTATGCTCACGGCTAATCTTGGCTATGTAATTAATCATGTTCCAAGGTTAGTAGATCCTGCCTTAGCAGGAGGAGCCCTGTTAGACCTTGGAGTGTACCCTATAAATTTTGCTCTAATGTTCTTTGGAAGTGATATTGAAAGCATTGCCTCAACTGCAGTTATAACTGATAGAGGTGTAGATTCACAAAACAGTATTACTTTTGTATACAAGGATGGAAAAATGGCTGTATTGCAAAGTACCATGCTGTCGCTGACAGATCGTCAAGGTATTATAAGCGGCAGTAAAGGCTTTATTATTGCTGAGAATATTAATAATTATGAATGGATTAAGGTTTATGATATTAATCGTAAGGAACTAGCCTGCTATGAAGCTCCAAAGCAGATTACTGGCTACGAATATGAGGTGAGAGCTGCCATTAGAGCTATAAAAGAAGGTAAATTGGAATGTAATGAAATGCCTCATGCTGAATCTATAAAAGTTATGCAGATAATGGATGCATTAAGGAAAGAATGGGGAGTTATATATCCTGGAGAGCAAACAATTTAAGTTTCATTACTAAAACACGATAAATATATTAAATTATTGAAAAGGGGATATAAAATGCTGAGAGAGGATTTAACAAATGATGTATTAAAAAGTGTTTATACAGCCATTCCTTATATAAATATCTTTTTTGATAATGACATTGAGATAATGCTGACAGATAGAGAAAAAGTATTATATTATCAAGGAAGTAAAGAGATAGATGGCAAAATTCAAGTGGGATCTGCAGCAGGAAAGTTTGTAAAAGATGCAATGGAATCAGGCAAAGATGAAATTAAAATTATTCCAGAGGACTTCCTAGGAGTTGCCTTCAAATCCTATATGATTCCTATAAAAGATGGAAACGCTGTTGTTGGCTCCATAGCCATTGGAAAAAGCTTGTCTAAAAAGAAAGCTGTAACTGGAATTACTAACGAGTTAATTACTGAATTATCACAAATAGAGTCAGTAGTAAATGAAATTTCTGCAAGCGTTCAAGAGTTGGCTGCCATGAACAGCGAAATACTAAACGAAACTAATACTGCTAATGATATGGCTAATGAAACAGATAATATAGTAAGTTTTATAAAGGGAATATCAACTCAAACAAACCTTTTAGGTTTAAATGCCTCTATAGAAGCAGCCCGTGCAGGGGATTCCGGTAAAGGTTTTAACATTGTGGCGCAGGAAATTAGAAAATTATCCAAGTCCTCTAATGAATATATAGGAAAAATAGATCATGTTATTAAAAGCATTTCATCCTCTATTGAAAAAATTAATAATAAAGTAGGCAATACTGATGATGTTTCCTCTAAACAATCTGTTGCTCTGCAGGATGTGGCTTCTTCTATAGAACAGCTGAATTCAACTGCTAAACTTTTAGGAAAATTGGCAGATGAATTGTAATTTAGTGATTATTATATAAAATCCATTTATTTCTGGATTACTTAAAGGTGGTACTGCAAGATTACTTAAAAAGTAACTTTCAACACCACCTTAACTTATTTATTCACTTCCTTTACATATTTCCATGTTATTCCCTTATCAGTCGATTGATACAAGGCTTTACAGCCTCCCTTATAATCACCATCTGCTCCTTGTCCAACAAGAATATTAAGGGTTCCATCTTCCTCATAAGGCATTTCCGGTAAATCGAAGGGATTATATTCCGCACCACTGCTTAATACTGCTTTTACTTCCGGAAAATTTACTTTTTTATAGGATTTTCCTCCATCTTCTGTCCGAAATAATTGTCCCTTAATTCCACCACTGTAAGAAAGGCAAAGAAATCCTAATTTTTCATTCAAAAAAGTAATTCCAGCTGCAGACCCAAGCATCCCTGAGAAAGGGTCTTCATTTATTGTGCTAAAGGTCTGCCCCCCATCAACTGTACCAGTTAATGAATAAGCCCTGCTTCCTAAAGCAGCTCCCGTTACTTCTAATCGGAATCCTACTTGCTTTGTTAAATAAAACTCATCAACATTATTCTTATATTGATTAGAACTATTGCTATTACTCTGTGCAGGCTCCACACCTTTACTATTATTTAAGCTATCTATTAAATTGTATCTAACTGGAATAATTTTATTTTCTTTACCTGGAACATATACAGAAACAATATATCCTATTATCTCGGAATAGGCATTAACCTCTGGAGTTGCATTCCCCTTTGAATCGATATCAACAATTCCTGTAGTGTTGTATCCAAAGCTCCGCTTACCTGAATAAAGAACACCATACTTTTCATTAGTCCAATTGCTCACAGTTTCCTTAAGCTTAATAACCTTCATTGTCTTAATGAAAGGTTCTAAAAGTTTATCGTTGCTATAATTTGCATTCACATTCCCATTTAAATAAATAGTTATATCTTTTGATTTACTGCTGTTATAGCTAATTAAATAGCTTTGTAATTTACCTTTATCATTCTTCCCGTAAAGAAAAGTATCAAAAGATGTTATTGCTCCATTAGAATCAAAATTAAGGGTAAAGTTACTTGAAATATATAATTTTTCAGGCATTTGAATTTTTTTATTGATATCTGTAAATATGCCTTCTATACCACTTTCATATATATTGTTATGAACAAGCTCTACAGTTCTTTTATCCTTCAAATCATGTAAGTACCATGATAGCTTTCCATTATAATTTATTGCATTATGATATATTTTTGCTCCATAAATGCAAGTAATAATAACTATAATTAGTATAATTACAAAATTCCATATAGTCCTGCAGCGTGAATAAAACTTGTATTCATCTTCATTTTGCTCAGTTACAGCTGCTGGTTTTTTTACAATTCTAATAACTAGAATTATAAACCAAAGCAAAAAAAACACCATACATCCCATTAGTACAGTTGTATTATTCTTAAATCTTCCAAATCTACTTAAGGTATATGCTTCATAAAATGAAATCCAATATACTAATATAAATATTGACCAACTTATTAATGATAAGATAAATCCTGATTTTGTAATTTGTTTTTTAACTCTCACTTCTACCTCTACACCCCATAATAATTCTTTATATTTTTTCAAGATAAATATTTATCTTGAATATTATATTTACTATATTATACATCAAACTTTCAGCTATTAAAATTAATCTATCATTTAAGGCTTTATATAACCTTAATATAAGTCTTAAACAAGAAATCCATCCTTAATTAAAAGAATGGATTTCTTATTTATATAACTATATTAATTTAAAGCCTAAACCATCTGTAATATAATCTAAATACTTTATGTCCTCATTATGAACTTCACCTATAATATTAACTTTAGGCTCAGATTCAAGGTCTATTCTTGCGATTTCTAGTTCACCTGAATATCTTAAATAATTAAAATTTCCTATGGAAATGCTACCCTTTTTACGTTCTTTCAAAGATTCAGCTTTGAATATTTTTCCTTGTGAACTAAACTCACGTGATTCCTGAGACCTTATAACATATTCACTGGAATCTGGTCTATCATGATGAATAGTATCTTTCACAAATGAATATTCTTCATTAATATCAGCATGTAAAGCTACATATCCTTCTGATAATTCTTTTAATTTTCTCCAGTCTTCATCTGAAATGTCTATATCACCAATCATACATATATCTGTTTCACAATCTTTTATTAATTGAAGAATATTAAATAGTATATCACCATTTCTATGTTCTTCAACTGTAGGCAAACCCCTATGAAGTGGCCCTCTTAATTCTTTATTTCCTGCCACAAAAGCCATTGTAGTTATTCCAAGACTTTTTAGCCTTTGATTCATTTTCAAAACCCTCTTTAAGGATAATCCAGTTAAAGGCTTAGGATAGAAGTTATGACACGCTAAAAATTTCGAAAAATCTCCATTAAGTCTTTTTAATTCTTTTATATCCTCTTCTGTAAGGGTTGATGCATTGAATACAATGTTAAAGTCTTTAGATAGCTCAATTATTTGTTCATAGGTAAAACCATAATCTAAACGTAAATGAGTTATACTTGTTTGCTTTAATTCCTTAAAGTCTTTAAAGCCTAGCTTTCCCAAAGTTCTTGGACCTACATCAACAATTAAGTTTAGATTGTTTATTTTACAAATATCTAATAACGCTTTTACCTCTTTTTCATAATCCTCTATGCTTTCTTCGGGTATATGAAGTGAGGTAAAAGCATATTTAGCATTATTACTTTGGGCCTTTTCAATTATTTCTTTATTTTTTCCAAATCCAGTTCCAAGATATAGTGATATTCCGAATTGATTCATAATAACACCTTTTTCCGTAAGTTAATCTAACTATTTTCCATATACCTCATCTATTCTATCATGATCAACTCCAAAGAAATAAGTTAATGCAAATCCACCTATATAAGCTCCTACCATAGCAATTATATAATAAATTTGACTTCCTGGTTGAACTATTAATAATCCAAATAATCCTGATACACCTTGAGATACAGTTCCTAAATTAAATATACGTGCTAATATTCCGCCAAGTCCTGCTCCTAAACATGCAGTAATAAATGGCTTTCCCAGTGGAAGAGTAACTGCATACATCATTGGTTCACCAATTCCTAAAATACCAACTGGTAATGAGTCTCTAGTTAATTGTTTTAATTTCTTATTCTTAGTTTTAAGGTATAATGCAAAACCAGCACCAACCTGTCCGCCACCTGCCATCATAAGAATAGGTAATAGATAGTTTATTCCCTTTGTAGCTCCATTTGGATCATTTAACATTGCATGTATTGGAGTTAATGCTTGGTGTAATCCTACTGCAACTAGTGGTAAGAACCCAGCAGATAATACATATGCACCAACCACTCCTAAGCTATTATAGAAGAAACTTAATAACCCGAAAATTCCTTTTGTAAGTCCTGCTCCAATTGGCTGAAGAACTAGTAATGCAACCAAGCTACCAATAATTACTGTTAGTAATGGTGTAAAGAAGGTATCAAGCATGTCTGGCATAATTTTACGAATTTGTCTTTCTATTAATGCAAAGAACATACCACCAATAAGAGCTGCTAATAATCCACCTGCTGCTGGATTAAATACTGCATTTGTTATTGGAAGGTTTACTGGTAATTTTCCTGCACCGTATTTAGAAAGAAGAGGCATAGCAACATTTGCAATTGATAAAGCTCCTGCTAATGCTCCAAGTACTGGTGAGCCTTTAAATTCCTTTGCTGCATTCATACCAACTAATATAGGTAAGTATGCAAATAGCGCCCATCCCATTGTTCTTATACATTCATACCACCAAATTCCACTGATGGAGTTATGTGTAGATACATTTATAACATTTGTTAAACCATTAATCAAACCTGCTGCAATAATACCTGGTAATAAAGGTACGAAAATATTAGCGATTTTTCTTAAGAAAACTTGAACAGGATTGTTTTGTTTTGCCTTATTAGCCGCCTTATTTTCTCTAGCAAGATCTTCTGCATTTACTTCATCAGAAGTTCCAAGTGCTATACCTGTAAGTGCTGCAAATTCAGCTCCAACTTTGTTTACCTTTCCTGGTCCAAAAACTACTTGTAGTGTATCAGATTCAACTACGCCTAATACACCTTCAATTTTCTTAACTTCATCAAGCTTTACCTTTGATGTGTCCTTAAGACTGATTCTAAGTCTTGTCATGCAAGTGAAATTAGCTGAAACATTACTCTTTCCACCAACAGAATTCAGTACTTCTTGAGCAATTCTTTTATAATCCATAATATCTCCTTTCCGCTATCATAATAGTAGAAATAAAATCTTATTAAAAATAATTCCTAAGCTACTTATCTACTATTATTGATAACCTTTGCATTTTTTATTTGGTATACCTTTATTATAGCTTGTTCAATTTATATGTCAATAATATTTCAAAAAATAGTTTATATAGATAAAATATTATTTCATCTCTCTTTTAACCCTGAACTTTAAAGCTATAGCAAAATTAAGTTAATATAAAATATAAAGTCCATTTATACTTTAGCTCTATGTATTTGTTTACACAATTAAAATTAAGCCATTTATTTAAGTATCTTGTAATAATAAGTTTATTAATAAAAATAAAATATATGACAAATATTCAACAATTATTTTGAAGATTTATTACACATTATTTTAAATAATATTGAAATTTTATTTTAAAGTTATATAATATAGTTACAAAGGAGTGATTATAATGAAAGTTGATTTAAATGTTCTTGATACAGAAAGAATTAATGAAAATAGTGTAAATATTGATATTATGGATACTAAAGATATTCTAAAGACAATTAATAATGAAGATAAACAAGTTGCTTATTCAGTAGAAAAGGTACTTCCATTTATTGAAAGGTTAGTTGATCTTGCTTATGAAAGAATGTTATTAGGAGGTCGAATTATATATATGGGAGCTGGCACTAGTGGTAGGCTTGGAGTCTTAGATGCCAGCGAATGTCCTCCAACCTTTGGAGTGGATCCTAGTCTAGTTCAAGGTTTAATCGCTGGTGGATTCAGTGCACTTTTAAAAGCTAAGGAGGGCGCTGAGGATTCACCTTCACTTGCCAAAGAGGACTTAATAAATATTAAACTAAATAAGAATGATGTAGTCATTGGACTAGCTGCCAGCGGTAGAACCCCTTACGTAATTGGTGGGCTTGATTATGCTCATGAAATTGGTGCATTAACTGGAACTATTTCATGTGTACATTCATCTGAAATTGGTAAACATGCTGATATATCAATTGAGGCTGTACCAGGGCCAGAAGTTATAACTGGCAGTACAAGAATGAAGGCTGGAACTGCACAAAAAATGATATTGAATATGATTTCTACTTCTTTAATGGTAAAGTTAGGTAAAGTTTATCACAATTTAATGGTGGATGTTCAACCAACAAATGAGAAATTAGTGGCACGAGCTATAAATATTATAGCTAAAAGTTCAAATTGTACAACAGATGAGGCCGCTAAATATTTACTAGAAAGTGATAATAATGTTAAAGTTGCAATTTGCATGGTTTTAACTAAGAATAGCAAAGAAGTTTGCAGTGAAATTTTAGCTAAAGAAAATGGTAATATTTCAAAAGCTATTAGAAAAATAAAAGGTTAATTCTTATGCAATTTATCAATAAATTTGGTACAATTATTATAGGCATATTAATTTTGATCAATGAAACTTAAAGTGAGGTCATTTCATGAGCTGTTTATATAAAATTAAATCCTGTGATAATTTCACAAAAACTGAAGAAAAAATTTCACAATACATTTTAGAAAATGTAAATGGAATAGTGTATGATTCTGTTCAGGATATCGCTGCCAAAATAAATACATCCCCAGCTGCAATTATAAGATTTTCAAAAAAACTTGGATATAACGGATTTAGTGAATTAAAAATAGATCTTGCAAAGGATAACACCGAAGAAATTCCATTATTTTCCGAAAAAATTTGTCAAAACGACTCTTTAAAGACAATAGTAAAAAAGTCAAAGTCATCTGATACTTCTGTTGTAGATCAGACATACAAGCTTTTAAGAATTGAAACCTTGAATGATGCAGTTCAGGCTATGAAAAATGCCAGACGTATTTATTTATACGGTTTAGGTAGTTCTGGAATTTGTTGTTATGATTTAGCACAAAAGTTATCTCGTGTTGGTTTTGATGTAGTGTTTTTTAACGACTTCCATATGCAATTAGCAGCAACAACTTATATCTCTAAAGAGGATGTTGCTCTTGCGGTTAGCTACAGCGGAAACACAAAAGAAATAAATATTGCAATGGAACAGGCAAAAAATCAAGGTGCAACAACAATTTCAATAACACAGTTTATAAAAAGTCCACTATTGAAATTTTCAAATTTAGTATTATATGTACCGTCTCAAGAAAAGGATCTCAGACTTGCCGCTGTTTCATCAAGAAATTCGTCTTTAATTTTAACAGATTTATTATATTTAGGTATAATTTCAGATAAATTAGATGAACACAAGAAAAATATAATGACTTCACGACAATTGGTAAACAAATTGAGATTCTAATTAACACAAAAGTTAAATACTCAAATAGGAAAAAAGCAGCCACCAGTGAATTGGAGGCTGCTTTTTTTATTTTATATGCTATTGCCTTTAATAAATCTCTAATTTAATTACTTGAGACTTATTTGTATTGGTTCAGATGTATAACCACCAAAGTTAATAGTTAATTTATACGTACCTTTTTCTAAATTCTTAGTGCTTAAATTAAATATATATTGATTAGCTGTTGAATCATATCTAAATGCATTTCCAGTAGTTGCAGCACTTGTAGAAACGACCTCTTCATCAGTCCCTGCAACACTATCGGTCATTCTTGCAATTGATAATGTAGCTGCTGCAGTTGAAACATAGTTTCCAGTAGCATCCTTCAATTGGAATTTCACCGGTACTGTACTACCTAGCTTAAATAAACTAGTACCATTTGGATTAATTGGCTGAAGTATTCCACCAAACGCATATTTAACTGTATAGGATATAGTCTTTTCTATAGTATTGCCTGCATTATCTCTAGCTATAATTAATTGAGTTCTGAGGCCTACTTTACTTGTATCAATTGTTCCGCTGGATGGTGTAGCTAATCCTGATAACTCATCAGAAGAAGTCCATGCTACAACCTGATTAAGTGTGTAGGTACCACCATCTTCAACATTTATAGTAGGTGCTGTCTTGTCTATGTTTATTCCTGATACAGTATATGATGCACTGTTTCCAGCCTTATCAGTTGCTGTTCCTGTTACTGACTTGTTTCTACCTTCAGTTGATATTGTCTGATCAGGTGTTACACTTGCAATTCCTGATAAAGCATCGCTAGCGGTAAAATGAACTTTTACGTCACTATTGTACCAATTTGCAGTATTTGGACTAGTAGTTGGTGCACCAGTAATAACTGGAGGTGTATCATCAACTGTATAAGTTACACTAGCTGTTCCAACGTTTCCAGCTTCATCAGTAGCAGTAACTGTTATTGTATGGATTCCTTCTGTCTTATCTAAAGAATCAGCTTTTATGACCAATCCAGAATCTGAATTATCAGTTGTTGTGTATTTTAAATCAGGCAACTCATTTGACTTATAGGACATTCCATTTACTGGATTACTTATTGTAACAGTTGGATTAGTATCATCTATGAAATATTGGATTTCCTTTTCGCTGCTATTTCCAGCTGCATCTGTTGCTGTAATAGTGTAATTATGAAGCCCTGCTTCTCTTGAAAGTTCAGGAGTATTATAATTAGGATTTGAATCCAAATTGTCAGTAACAGTTAAACCAAGTTCCGGTAGGTCTGTTGATTTATAGTATTTATGAGCAAAGGAATTTGCAATAATAACTGGAGGTGTATTATCTACTGTGTAAGTTACAGTTTTTTTAGTTTCATTACCTGCAGCATCCTTAGCTATTACACTTAATGTCCAATTTCCCTCTGAAGTTTGCAATTGGTCTGCTACTTGACTTACAACTCCAATATTATCTGTTGCAGTATAATAGCTTTTTCCATCAAGAAGCTCAATTAAACTCTTTGTAGTTAAGAAACTTCCATCTTTAATATTAAAGTTGACTTCAGGTGCGGTGTCATCGATAGTGTAAGTAATATCTTTTGTTTCCTCATTTCCTGCCAGGTCTTTAGCTGATACTGATACCGTATGTGTTCCTTCTGTTAAATTTAAAGACACTACAGTAACACTACTTAAATCTAAATGAGCATCTGTTGCAGTAAAGAAGCTATCCTTAATGTCTTTTAATGCACTTGATTTATAGAACCCTCCATTTACAAGCTCTTTATTAAATGTAATTACAGGTTTAGTATTGTCTACAGTATAGCTGCTAGCCTTTATAGTAATATTACCTGCTTTGTCTACAGCAGTTACAGTGGCTGAATGTGTACCATCTGTGCTCTTTTCCAAAGAAGAAGCCTCAACTTTAAGTAGATTGATATCATATGCTGTGTAGTAATCTCCCAGTGTATCTAAGGCTGCTTTATTGTAAAACTTATCAGAGTCCAGTTTGATAGTTACAGTTGGAGCAGTATCATCCACTGTATAGGAAGCAGATGCACTATTTGAGTTTCCTGCTAAATCTGACGCACTCACTGTGACACTGTGATTATCTTCTTCTAAATTAAGAGCAGGTGCATTCACAGAATTTTCGTCAAGATGTGCATCCTTAATATTAAAATATGGATTAAAACCCTTAAATGTAGAATTATAGAATCCATTATCATCAAAATTAAAGGATATAGATGGTGCAGTATTATCAATTGTATAATTAATATTCTTGGTTGTAGAATTACCAGCCTTATCTGTAGCGGTAATTGTAGCTGTATAATCCCCTTCTGTATAAGTTAAATCTGATGCAGATACTTGGCTAGGGTCAAGATTAGCATCTTGAACAGTATAGTATTTTCCTCCACCATTCTGAATTATACCTTTCAGAGTGTCTGCATTATAAATTCCTCCATCAACTATAGCAGTTGATATTGTTGGAGCAGTTTTATCAACTGTATATATAGCACTTGCACTGCCTATATTACCTGCGGCATCAGTTGATGTTACGGTAACTGTATGCGTACCTTCAGTAGTATCCCATCCAGTAATTTCCTCAGTGTGTTTATTTGCTTCATCAACACTATATATAGGTGAATTTGGTAATGTTGTTGCATTGTAGTAACCATTGTTTATTGGAGCTGAAATAGTTACTACTGGCGCTGTCGTATCTCCTGCTTGGACATTTACAGTAAAAATATCTACTATATTATTAACAATTTGAGCCTTACCACTATTGGGATTTGCATTAGTAATTATTACAGTAATTGGAATAACTACATTTCCAACAGGTACATCATTGTCCACAGTTACAGTGGCAGCCACAGTTTGCGTGGTATCAGTATTAGTATTAAATGTTAAAGCAGATGAAGGTACAGATGACGTAGGAGTACCTGATTTGGTAATGTGGTAGTTTGTATTCACCGTTACTGTTGATGATAAATTATAACCACTTGGGATTGACACTTTGATAGAAAAATTCACAGTTGCTCCTTGAGCAGCCTTAACAACATTACCACTCTGTTCAGAAGCAGCAAGTTCAATATTTGGTGGTGGTGGATTATCATTAGCAGCAAAGGTAGGTGTATATAAACTTGCGGTCATTGCCAAGGCTGTAAAAATTGAAATAAGTTTTTTCTTGTTCATAAAATTTTCTCCTCTTAAAATAATTTTGTTTTTTAAGAGGGGAGGTTACACTATTAGCTCCATGAGGCCCAAGTGTCCAGATACAGACCGCACTTCTCAGCTCCCCTAATTTAAGAAACTTCCTACACGAGCATTAGTTTCTTATCAGCAGTATTAGAGATAAAAGTCTAATATTATGCAAAATCACCTCCATCTTTGTAATATCATAGCTTGTATTTACATTCAGCTTGCTAAGCTATACAATATTAGAATCTCAAGATAAATTTATAATAATTTTCTACAAAGAAAGCAAACCTTTATCTAATTTGTTGATTTCTAATCTATAGTAGAGGCTCTAACTAGCCAAATAATATAAGTCAAGCTGTTTTAAATACAATTATACTGAATATTCCATTAATTCTCAATAATTGTAATAATATAAATTTCAACAATATATTTCAAATACGGACATCTAATTGTAAATATAGTTTAAAAACCTCATCTATTAGTAGTAAGACTCTCCATAACTACTAATAAATGAGGTTCCCCGTTTTATTTTTGAATTTTTGTATACCTTTTACGTGTTCCTACATTCACTTTATTTTCAAGTTTAAACTTAAATATTATTTTATTGTAGACATTGTATTAATGAATCTACAGCGGTGTTTGAAATCCCTCCACCAGTCCTTATTATAATATTACCATATCTTTTACCAATTACTGCTTTTTGACTCGTATCTAAATCATTGTCTGACAGTACTACTGGAGAAGTATTAATTGCTGCAATTGATCCTGCTGATAAAGCATCTATAAGCTCATATCCCTTTGCTATATAAGTCTTATCTATAACGCTTCCATAAAACTTATCTATAACTAATGAGTTTGTTTCAAATCTATTTTTTCCACCTAGTCTGTTATTTCTTATATCTCCGGAAACAATTACATCAATACTATTAAGTACATTATTAGATACTACTCCAGTGCCACCTATAATGTATGCATTCTCTATATTCTTTGAACTTAGCCAGCTATAAGTAGCTGTTGAAATATTGTCTTTTTCCACCAATATTATAGGCATATTATCTCTACCTGCAGCAGGTGCAATGGATAAAGCATCAGCTTCACCATAGCCATTGCTTATAACTATTTTGCTTACATTATAACAATTCTTGTCTATATATTTTGCAACCTCTAAAGATGTACTATATCTATCACTTCCACTGATTCTTTCAACAGTTAATCCTAAAGCTTGAATCTCAAATTTTACATTATCACTAACTACACCAGTTCCCCCTACTATAATAGCTTTCTTAGCTTTTAATCTCTTTATCTCATTTATAGTTGAATCCGTAAGAGAGTTTGTTTCTGTCAGTAGCAGTGGAGCATTCTTGTATTTAGCTAGTGGTGTAGCCCCTAATCCATCTGCCATAGCTCCTCCATTTACAATTATTATAGTATCTGTAGTACTAAATTGACTTTGACTTAACTTGACAGCTGTATCATATCTGCTGCTTCCTATTAATGATAAAACTTCTATATTTCTATCAACTACGTTAACAATGCAGTTAGCAATGTATCCACCTTCAATAGTCTTAACAGTTATTGTAGCTGCGCCTTTTCCTATGGCTGATACTTTTCCTGTATTATCAACTATAGCTACAGATGTATTGCTGCTTGACCAAGTCACATCTTTATTTAGTACATCTGTGGGATTTACTGTTTCTTCAAGGCTTGTTGATTCACCTATTTTTAAGTTTACGGTAGTTTTATTTAAATTTACCCCCGTTACTGGCTTAGCTGTCCATTTTGCATACAATGTTACATTTGTTGTTACTTTATCAGTTCCAAAGTTCCATGCATTTAAGCATTCAGCCTCTTTATACCAGCCAGCGAAGGTATATCCTGATTTTGTTGGTTCTATTGGTGCTGTTATTAAAGTATCATTATCTGCTTGTACACTTCCTACAGCACTTCCACCTTCACTGTCAAATGTTACAGTATAATTTATTGCAGGCTGTTCTATTATCTGGTCAGCTGTCCATTTTGCATACAATGTAATATCTGTTGTTACTTTATCTGTTCCAAAGTTCCAAGCATTTACGTATTCAGCCTCTTTATACCAACCAGCAAAGGTATATCCTGCTTTTGTAGGTTCTGTTGGCGCTGTTATTAAAGTATCGTTTTCTGCTTGTACACTTCCTACAAAACTTCCACCTTCACTGTCAAATGTTACAGTATAATTTGATGTAGGCTGTTCTATTACCTGGTCAGCTGTCCATTTTGCAAACAATGTAATATCTGCTGTTACTTTATCTGTTCCAAAGTTCCAAGCATTTACGTATTCAGCCTCTTTATACCAACCAGCGAAGGTATATCCTGCTTTTGTAGGTTCTATTGGTGCTGTTATTAAAGTATCATTATCTGCTTGTACACTTCCTACAACACTTCCACCTTCACTGTTAAATGATACAGTATAATTTGCTGTAGGCAGTTCTACGAATGTTATGGAGTTACTACCTGCATATACCTGAGCATAAGAACCTTCAAACCCCTTTATCTTAAAATTTGAATTAACGCTGTCGAATGTTAAAAATCCAATACTAGTAACGCTTTTCGGAATTGTTATTTCAGTTAAAGAAGTACAATAATAAAATGCGTAATCTCCAATACTTGTAACACTATCTGGAATTACTATATTTGTAAATGCATAATTATGAGCAAAAGCATTAAAATCTATGATCTTAACAGTGTTTGGAATTGTTACGTTTTGGAGGACTTTACACATTTCGAAAGCGCGATATCCAATTCTCACCACGCCCTTTGGAATTGTTATATTTGTAAGAGCTGTACAATTTTCAAATGCACTGTTTCCAATATTCGTTAGACTACTTGGAAGAGTAACACCTGTAAGAGAGAAGTTATTGTAAAATATAGAATCTCCGGTATTTGTAAGATTATTTGGTAGTCTTACATTTGATAAAAGTTGATCATTATAAAACAAATAGTTTCCTACACTTATTACACTATCAGGCATTTCAGCAGTTTTAAGATTCTTACAGTCCTTAAAGGCGCCTTCTCCAATGTAGGTTACACTATTTGGAATTGTTATATTAGTAAGAGAAAAGTTCTCTAAAAAAGCATAACTTCCAATACTTTTAACACTATTTGGAATAGTAATTCCAGTTAATGCTTTTAAGTCTTGAAAGGTAGAATTCCCTATACTACTAAGGTTAGCTGGAAGTTTTATATTGGTAATGGAAGTACAATATGCAAATGCACTATCTCCTATGCTTGTTACACTATCCGGTATTGATATGTTTACAAGAGAGGAGCAATAATAAAATGCAAAACCGCCTATACTTGTAACAGTATTTGGAATTGTTACACTGGTTAATGACTGGTATCTAATATCATTATTTCCATTAAAAGCATTATTCCCAATACTCGTAACAGCATGTCCATCTATGGAACTAGGAATTGTAATATTTGTATCGCTACCATTATAACCTGTTATAGAATATGTTACTCCATCATCAGACTGCCAAGTAAAGCCATTTGCATCTGTGCCTGTGGTAGCTGCCAAAACAGGCATGAAATTAAAGCTTACAATTAAAATTGTTAAAACTAACATTAATGATAACATCTTCATTTTTCTATTATTCATAACTATTCTCCTATTAAATAAGAATTTTTTTATTAATAGATAAAATTACTACTATTATCGTATTTCTCACTTTTTCCTTTAATTTCTTTTTTGCTATTGATAAACAAAGGTTTATCAAAAAATCTCCCCTACTTATGATATGGTTCACCGTAAAGGGCATAAAGTAGATTTTCAAATTATATAAGCTGATATTTTTAATAATATTACAAAAATAAGTACTTAATAACCCTCTTTCTTAAGTGCTTCTACAATTTCCACATATTTTTCTATTACATCAAACCCTTTATAATCATCTCTTCTTAAGTCTATAATATCACCATGAGAGATTCCTCGCCTTCGTTTATTTTTCAATACCCCTTTAAATTCACCCCATTTAGCAGATTCAATAGATACTAAGCCATCATTTTCACCTTCCATTAACCTTACTAAAATATAAGGTATGGCTACTATATAATCACTTAATATATTCTTTACTACCGATGAGTAACTTTGATAATAAACTTGCTGAGCATCCCTTACCTCTTCATTAAATTTTTTACTATGACTAGTTGAAAACTGTCTGCTTGCAGTATAAAAGTCAGGATTTTTATCCCCTAGAAACCTATAATATTTATCAAAAAATCTTGCAATAGCTTTGTAAATTTTATCAGGAAGTTTACAAGCAATATCAACAAACTTACATCCTCTATGTGGTGATGACATCATGGTTAGTGATGCCACGCAGTCCCCCATTTCTAATTTACTTATCATATAACGTGCATCTAGTCCTCCCTTTGAATGCGCAATAATATTTACCTTTTTACATCCTGTTTCTTTCATAATATCAAGAATTTTATTTTTAATGTCCTTTGCATTATACTCAACTGTCCCCCAAGCTTCTTGATTACCGTAATAAACTGTTGCTCCATTGCGAATTAATTCCTTAGGTATCCTTCCCCAGTAATTAATATATTTTAAATCTCTAAATCCAACACCATGAACCAATACGAGTGGATATTTTGTTTTACATACTTCTGAATCAACACGAGCTTTATTATTAATTACTTTATAACACTCATGATCGTATTCTATTTTTGCTATATAGCAAGCATATAGCATTATAAGCACATTTATGATTGGAATAAGGCTCCCAAAAACTACTATAAGTCGCTTCATTATATTTAATCTTCTTGAAGTACATAAAATTCGTATCATACCATTTGTAAGTAATATAATAATATTTAATGTCATAATAACAATGTCAATTATTAAGATATTCTTAGGCATGGCGAGGTTTTGTATTGTTGTAACTCCCATTTGATATATTATGATTTGAATAAATGCTGCATACAATCCATATAAAACAATACTTCTTCCACCTATCATTACCCTTAATCTAATGTTTACAATTTGATTCCTGGCATATGGAACTATATTTACTTTTATCCAAATATAAAAAGTGAAAAAAATCACCTCAGCTAAAATAATCCATTTATATATAACTTTATCTTGTCCAAATTTAGTACGTCCACTAAAAAAGTAACCTAACAAAAAAATATGAGGAGCAAAAATAAAATACACATGCAAAAAAATTTTATTTAGTAAATGTATCTTCTTATTAATGTCTAAGTATACGATACTGATTACAATTAGTGTTAATGCAAAAGTTATTATAGGTGCTATCATAATTTCTCCTTACTTTGGTGGGAATACTTATTAAATAATCTTATTTTACCATATTTTTTAATAAAACCCATAGTTTTTAAGAAAAGTGGGCGAATGAAAAAAGATTGAGTTTTTCCTCAACCTTTTAAAGTTTATTGCAATTTAATTAATATCACATAATTCATACTTACGTTATTTATGGTACGGTTCACCGTAATTAATTCTAAATCCCCTATAAACCTGTTCCAGTAAGATTACTCTCATTAACTGATGTGGAAAAGTCATTTTTGAAAAAGATAATTTATAATCAGCTCTATTTAAAACTTCCTTTGAGAGTCCAAGGGAACCACCAATAACAAATGCTATGCTGCTGTTACCTTTTATGCCTGCATCTTTAATAAACTCTGCAAGCTCCTCTGAAGATAACATTTTCCCTTCTATTGCTAGGGCAACTAAAAACATGCTATCCCTTATACATTTTAAAATTGCCTCTCCTTCCTTTGCCTTTATCTGAAGTTCTTCCTTTTCTGAGGCATTATCAGGTGTTTTCTCATCCTGAAGTTCAATTATTTCTAATTTACAATATCTGCTTAGCCTTTTTGAATATTCGTTTATGGCATCCTTAAGATATTTTTCTTTTATTTTCCCAACAGTTATTAGTGTTATATTCATACCTAGTCTCAATCCTTTATCTATAAAATTAATGCCGGCCTATATTTATCAATAGGTCGGCATTTAAGTTACAATTAATTATTATGCATTAGCACCGCAGCACTTTTTATATTTCTTTCCGCTGCCGCAAGGACATGGGTCATTTCTTCCTACTTTACTTTCATTAACTATAGTTTTAGTTTCTCTCCACTTTACTTGGATTTCTTTTCTCTTTTCCTTTACGAAAATTCCTTCCCATTGTGGTAATTCATAAAGATAGTCTGCTTTTGCATCTAACATATTGAAATAGAGCTTTTCAAAGTCTATATTTATTTCTATTTCTGAGTTTTCATCTATATTTTCTAAATCGATACTTTCTTTTAAGCTTTCATTAATGCCATCTAAGAATCCCATGAAAAATATATTTGTTGTTTGGAATTCTTCTGCTAAGTTTTTAACTGTACCTTTTACAATTTCTTTGTGATTTGCTAAGAGTTTTGTATATATGCTTTTTTCAATTGCCCCATATTCCTTCCAGAAAGCGGCTTCTCCTTTAGTTCTTACATATTCTACAACCATATCTGTCCATTCTTTATATAGGCTCATGTTTATTTCTCCTTTTGTAAATCTTTTATTGTAACTTTATTACAATTATAATAATTTTTCTTTATTTTTTCAACAATATATTTTCAATATCATCTTTCCCAAAGGGCTTAGATATATTGTAATTTCCGCCTAGGCTTTCTATATCTTTGTTTTCAACTAGTATTTTTACCTTTGACACTGATGGAAGCTGAGTCAAAGAATTTAAAATTCCTCTAAGACAGGCCTCTTCCTTAACTGGAGTCATATTGAAATTAGCTTCTTTACTTAAGTTCACATAAGCTACTTTATCCTTAATTGAAAAACTAAGAAGTTTTGTTTCCTTAGGTAGAACTGGCTTTAGCATACTTACGTTGGAAGGACCTTTTAAAAATTCCTGCATTATAATTTCGCCAATAACCTCTTCTTTATTAATAAGCCTTTCTTCCTTAACTACAGCTGCTTTATCCTTAGTAGTAGAACCATCAAAATATAAATCCAAGCTGATACTATTATCTTTCTCTTTAGGCAATACTATACTTTGTATTTTATCATTGTTATTTGAGCTAAGTTTATCCTTTTTTTCGCATCCAGTAAATCCTATTGAAGTAATAACTAAAGTACTGAATAAGAATACTGAAAGTATCCTTTTCATGCTCTCACCCCACTCTAAAATTCAACATAATTACTTGGCATATCCCTCTTAGCTACAGTGAGTCCAATATCTTTATTTAAGCTTATCTTTCTGGCAGTTAAAATATTTACTACTGTTTGATATGCAAGCTCAGGATAATTATTAGTCTTGCTTAAATGTCCTAAAATGACTTTTTTTCTCTTGTAGCCATCTATCATATCTGCAATAGCTTTCCCACAGTCCTCATTTGATAAATGTCCTACGTCACTTAATATTCTTCTTTTTAAATTATATGGATATGGTCCAAATTTTAGCATCTCTATATCATGATTACTTTCAAATAAAAGTACATCTGCATCTTCAATGTTTTCTCTTACCACATCAGAGTAATAACCTAAGTCTGTAGCAACGGCAACTTTCTTCTTATTATGATATAATGCATAGCCTTGTGCAGCTGCGGCATCATGAGATATTGGAAAACTTTTTATATCCATATCTTTTATGCTTGTATAATTTTTAGACATAACCATAATATTATGCTCTTTAATATTTCCAATTAAGCTACTCATGGCTTTCCAGGTAAGTTCATTTGCATATATTGGTATATCATATCTTCTTGATAATACCCCTATACCTTTAATATGATCAATATGTTCATGTGTTACAAAAATAGCATCTAATTCTGAAGCATTTTCATTTATTTCCTTTAAGGCTTTTTCTATATTTTTACCTGGTAACCCGGCATCAATGAGCACCTTTGTCTCACCGGAGGATACATATATACTGTTTCCACTGCTGCCACTATATAACGAACAAAATATCATAAAAATCCCCCTATATATAACCCTTTAACAATCTTCTGTCTTTATTCTTCTTATATCCGCACCTAGCATTTTAAATTTTTCTTCAATGTATGGATATCCCCTATCAACATGATCAATACAGGTCACTTCAGTTGTTCCTTCTGCTGCCAGTCCAGCTATTATCATTGCAGCTCCAGCTCTTAAATCAGTGGCCTTAACTACAGCGCCTGTTAATTTATTTATTCCATCTACAATGGCAGTTCTGCCTTCAACTTTTACATTTGCTCCCATTTTTTTTAGCTCATCTACAAATTTAAATCTGCTTTCCCATACGCTCTCATTAACAATGCTTCTCCCTTGAGCTATGCTTAAAAGGGTTGTCATTGGCTGTTGAACATCTGTTGGAAATCCAGGGTAAGGTAGTGTTTTTATGTTTACACCCTTTAATCTTCTATCTGACTTTATAAGTATTGAATCTTCATTTTCTATAACATGAACGCCCATTTCTATAAGCTTAGCTGTTATTGACTCAAGATGCTTTGGTATAACATTGCTAACAACGACCTCGCCTCCACAGGCAGCCGCTGCTATCATGTATGTCCCAGCTTCGATTTGATCTGGAATTACGCTGTAATTGCAGCCCTTTAATTCTTTTACACCAACTATTCTAATTATATCTGTACCAGCGCCTTTAATATTAGCACCCATAGAATTTAAAAAGTTAGCTACATCTACTACATGAGGTTCTTTAGCTACATTTTCAAGTATTGTTGTCCCTTCTGCAAGTGTTGCAGCAAGCATAACATTAATTGTTGCACCTACACTTACTACATCAAAAAATATATTTGCTCCTATAAGCTTTTCTGCTTTTGCCTTTATAAGTCCATGTTCTATTGTAACCACAGCTCCTAAGGCCTCAAATCCTTTTATGTGCTGATCTATAGGTCTTACCCCAATAGCACATCCTCCTGGCAAATCTACATTTGCTTCCTTAAATCTGCCTAAGAGTGCACCTATAAGATAGTAAGAAGCTCTCATCCTTCTTACATCATCAGTATTAGCAAAAACGTTATTTATCGCTGTGCTGTCTATAGTTGCACAATTATTACTTTTATTTATCTTACAATTAAGACTTTCTATAATTCTTTCTATACATTGAACATCTTCTATTTCTGGTATGTTGTCTATTACAGAAACACCACTGCTGGCCATAATGGCTGCAGGTAATATTGCTACAGCAGCGTTTTTTGCTCCGCTAATGTCTATCTTTCCAAACAACTTTTTCCCACCATTTATAACAAGCTTATCCATGCCAGTTCCCATCCTTACTAATTTTTTTATTGCATAATGCTATATCAATTAAAATCCTATTTTTCCACGTTAAATTACAAATCTCATTATATCATAAAATAAATACTATACCATAGTTTTAACATTAGGTATATTCTTCCACAAAATATTAAAAACATACATTTTCCATTATATAATATTCTATTATATATTAAATAAAGTGTAATTTCTATGGTAAATTTGCAATTTATTTATAAATACTATCATATTATATTAAAAATCCTTAAGAAATTCTTAATTAGAATTCTATAATATTAATTTCCTGCATATTATAAAAAAATAAAAGGCAGCTTATTACTAAAAATACTTAACAAATTATCTCAAGTATTTATTAGTAAAAGCTACCTTCTACAACTACTACAATTAAATTTTAACTTAATACAAAACTTCCACAATCAGTACATTGTACAGTGTTAGCTTTAGCTTCATGTTTAACTACCTGAATCTGCTGCAAAGTACAATAGTTATCTTGATGATAATGATATTTACATTCACTTACTGTACAGCCTATACTGTTGTTTTGCTTTCCATTACTTACTGTTGTCATAATTGCCTCCTAATAATTAAATATTGTATACATCATACAAATCACTATTCATACGCTGTATACTATTTTAGTATTAGAATAAACAAGCCATATTATACTTGGAATAATTATGGTATAATATTTTTATAACTTCTACTTAGTTAAGGGGGAAAAAATGAAATACTATTTAGTTGCTTTATTCGATACAGAGTCTTACTCTGCTATGGAAACGATTCAAAAGAGCATTTGCAAAAAATATAAATTATACAAAAACATTCCTATGCTTCATATAACTTTAGAGACAATAGAAGATCCTGATATGGATAAACTTTCAAGGGTGCTTTCCGATGTATTAAAGCCATATAAGACTTTTAAAGTAGAAACAAATGGCATTATATGCTTTGATCCACCATATAAATCTGTAAATTTAAAAATTGAAAATAAGGGATATATTATTCGTTTAGCAAGAACTATTAATGATACATTAAAGCTTAATGGTTTTAATGTAAGAGAAAATATAGAGAATTGGGATTTACATGTTTCACTGGCCAATTCTAATTATGCTATTAGAGAATGGACAGGAAAAGAATACGTTGCTGCCTGCAGCGATGCTAAAAAAGATGGCTTTTATAGACTTGCCAAAATTGAGAGAATTGAGCTATGGAAACCTATAAATAATAAAAAAGAAATGCTGGTAAAAAGCTTTCCTTTAAGAACATTTTAATGAACTCAAAATAAGAGCCACGAGAAACGTCCCGTGGCTCTTATGGGTCATGCTTTGGTTATTGCTGTTTACCACATTTAGGGCAAAACTCATCTTCCTTTTCCATTGCTGCTCCACATTTCTTGCACAACTTCCTATTCTTAAGCTTTAATATCTTCTTTTTAATACTTTCTATGTCTTTATTTATTGAATCTATTTCTTTGCATTTTTCTATTAAACTACTGTCGCTAACTTTATCATCTGCATATTCCTTATATATCTTCTTCCCAATTTTTAAGTAAATCTCGTCAATATGTTTCTCATTAGAAGATACCGACATATTAAGTTTGGATATCTCTATAAGGTTTTCTGATTTGTAAGCAACATTTGAGACTCCATCCTCTAAGCATTTTCCTATTTTAAACAAATTATCTTTAAATGCCATAAATCTAACCCCTAAAACTAATTATATTTCTATATATTATTATATGTTTAAGTCTAGTAAATTGATTCCAAGTAGGAAATATCAGTTAGTGATTTAAACTAATTTATCTAAATAAAAAAGCCCCCGGGGGGGGACTTTAATTGCTAATCATTAATTAGGCAAAGCTCTTAGATATCTAATAAATTTTTCTTATAAGCTGCATATAGGTCTCTAAGTTCTTTCATTTTATTTTCTATTTCTATTTGAAGTATTGAAACTTCCTCATAGTCAGCAGCATCTACTGCATCTTTAATTCTTGTAAATAAGCTTTTCTGAGTATAGGAATCCTTCATAATATTATATCTTAAATTATTTATAGCCATCCAATTTGAAACATCAAGGTCTAATGCCTTATCTATGGAATGAAGCATTTTGCATCCTCTTATTTCATCACTATAATCCACTATAATCCTGCCAGTTATCTCTGTAAGCCATCTCTTAATAACAGCTAGTCTAAAACTGTTAATTAGTTTATCATTTAGAACGTCCCCTGCTTTAAGTGAATTTAACTTTTCTGGATACTTTTTAAATGCAGCAAGATTTTCATAAACAGTGGCTGGAGCTTTTCCAAAGAATTTTTCTCTATTTTCAGTAGTAAAATCTTCAAATACATCCTCTTCTGTTCTATATGCTCTATCCTTTTGTAAATAAGTTGCTTCTTCACCTGGTTTTTTAGAAAGCTCTGCTAAAAGATCATCTTCAGTTTTTCTATTGCTTAAAGCATAGCTTATTCCATCCATCATGGCCATGTATAAAGCTGCTAGACATAAATAAGTATTTGTGTGAGGGTTAGGTGCTCTTAACTCAAACCTTGTTGCAAGCGGGTTTTCAATGTCACGTACAAGACCCATTAAAATTGTTCTGTTTCTTGATGGTACTTCTATGCTGTGACCTAAGGAAGTAACTATACATACAGGTGCTTCAAATCCTGGCTTAAGTCTTCTAAATGAATCGTTAGTTGCTGATACAAAAGGATTTATTACTTCATAATTATTTAATACCCCCATAACAGAGGCATACCCAATTGTACTTAAATAATGATTTTTATTTGCTGTGAATAAGTTTATCCTTTTCTCATTTTTTAATTTTAAAGCCAAGCCTACATGAGTGTGTTCACCGCTACCTGCAACACCCTCTATAGGCTTAGCGAGGAAGGTAACATCAAGTCCGTATCTTCTAAAGGTTTCTTTTACAATTGTTCTAGCTAAAAGTTCATTATCAGCTGCCTGAAGTGAAGTTGAATATTTCCAATCAATTTCAAGCTGCTCCATTATATGAGTAAGATTGCCGGACTCATCAATCTTTGCCTTAACTCCACCAACTTCTTTATGCCCCATTTCTGCTTCTAAGCCGTACTTATCCATAAGAAGTAAGCTTTCTTCCAAGGCAGTACGAACTGCACCCTTAGTTCTAGTCCAGTACTGTTCCTGCAATACCTGGGAAGTTGAAAGTTCTTCAACTTCAGCCTTTTCATTTGGGGTCTTTACCCAAAACTCAAGTTCTGTAGCTGAAGTTGGCACAATGTCTTCTATATCATCATATTTAATACCGTAATCCTTTAAATATTCTGGATAGCTTTTAAATAGATTAAGTATGGTATTTTTAACATAATTGATTGAGCTGTTTAATATATTTCTTGAATCTACAGCCTTTCCTTCATGTAATAAGAAACTTGGAATTCTTAGGGTTCCAACTGGCTTATTAGTATCTATGTCTATATTTTCATAGTTGTAGTCTATATACCAATTTACTTCTAGATCTGCTACTATATCAACTTTTGCGTTATTAAGGCTTGCTATACCTGGGAGGACTACGGATGAGCCGTCTGTTTGAATTGCTCCATTTAGAAAAGTGTCAATATCGTCTAAGAAGACTTTTACAGGTATTTTTTCATCTGTATCATTTCCAGCTAAATCTATACCAACCAATGATACGAATTTAATTTCTGAGTGATCTGCAAGTAATTTTTCCAAACTTTCTTTAGAATGTTCTTTCTTAGGTACAAGATAAACTAAATCCTTATACATAATTGCCCCCCTAAAATTTTAATTTTTAAATTCTAATACTTTCATTATACGTTCATATTGTGCTTTAGTTACAGACATGTCTATTATAAGTTTGCATTGATTTTGAATAATTATTACAAACTCTAAACTCAATTTTATTATAGTAAAGTATTTGAGTCAATACAAAAATTGAAGGTTTGAAAATTATTTATTTCATTCTTTTGAAATTTTTAAAGAATGCATTCCTTCAATTTTAAGAAATATTTTTATTACACAACTTTTGTTTTTTGGAGTATAATTACTGTAGATTATAATATAATGAGCCCAGGTGGTGAAGAACATGAAAACAAACAAAGAATTTAATAATAAACCAATTGGTTTCTTTGATTCTGGGGTTGGCGGAATAAGCGTTCTAAGAGAGGCAAGAAAGCTTCTTTCCCATGAGAACTTCATATATTTCGGTGATTCTAAAAATGCACCCTACGGTGTGAAATCAATTGAGGAAGTTAAAAAACTTACCTTTGCTGCTGTTGAATATTTAATTTCTAAAGGGGTTAAGGCTGTTGTTATAGCATGCAATACTGCAACAAGCGCTGCTATAGATGATCTAAGAGCATATTATAAAGATATTCCTATTATAGGTATTGAGCCAGCACTTAAGCCTGCAGTAGAAAATCAAAATTCAGGTAAGATAATAATTATGGCCACTCCAATGACACTTTGTGAAACAAAGTTTAATAATTTAATGAATTCTTATAAAAACGACGCAGAAATAATACCTCTACCTTGTGCAGGGCTTGCGGAATTAATAGAGAATGGAAAAACTGATGGAGAAGAAGTAAATTCATATCTAATAGAAAAACTAAAACCTTATTTAAATAGTCCTGTTGATTCTGTTGTATTAGGTTGTACACATTATCCTTTTATAAAGACTGAATTATCGAAGATTCTTAGTAAAGACACTACTATAATTGATGGCAGTATAGGAACCTCAAAACAATTAAAAAGGCAGCTTAAGAATATTAATGCTTTAAATAATCAAGCTAAGGAAGGTACAATTGAAATATTAAATTCCCTAAACAGTGAAAAGATAATCGAATTTTCTTATAAATTATTAAATAGTTAAACTTAAAACTTACTTATGATCTTTTCAGCAAAAATACTTTTATTATTAATCAATTACTTTGCGAACATATTTTGTCACCTTAGAATACATTGAATTATAAAAGTACAATAGAAATAAGGTGATTAAAATGAAAGTTTTTTGGTTAGCAAAATTCACTGGAGAAAAGCCTTTAACTCTATATAGAACCTTTTTGGAATCAGATAATTTATTTTCTTCAAATATTGAAGAAACTTTACCATTTAGATATGTAGAAATTAATAACCCCATAAACAGCAGCTTAGTATATACAATAAGCAATCTTTATTTAAAGCCTTATGAGTGTACTGAGCTAAAGCTTTTTATGACTGATAATGTTAGTTGTTCCTCAAATAATAATCTAGAAATTAAACATTTATATGAAGATAATAATATTTCACATATGACGCAGCTGTCTACTAATACTAGTGCTTCAAACCTTTTAACTAACCATTATGTGATAATTATTCCAGGAGGCAGCCTTATAATAAAGACTAATACACCAATACTTAATGCGAAACTATCTATGAATTATACCACTGAAGAATTGTAATTATAGCCCTGCGAATTAACTTAAGCAGGGTTTTTATTTTTTGAATTGTATTGTATAATTATAATTACTATGGTAATAACTACTAGATGAAACTATATGCAGATAAGGAGAGATAGATATGTCAAATCCAATTGTTACAATTAAAATGAATACAGGTAAAATTATGAAAGCTGAGCTTTATCCTGAAGTAGCACCAAATACCGTTAAGAATTTTATTAGCTTAATTAATAAAAAATACTATAATGGCGTTATATTTCATAGAGTTATCCCTGGATTTATGATACAGGGAGGAGACCCACAGGGAACTGGAATGGGTGGTCCTAGCTATTCAATAAAGGGAGAATTTACTTCAAATAGATTTAAAAATGACTTAAAACACTCAACAGGTGTTTTATCTATGGCAAGGACATCAGACCCCAATTCAGCAGGAAGTCAATTTTTCATCATGACATCCGATGCACCTCATCTTGATGGACAGTATGCTTCCTTTGGAAAATTAATAGAAGGTATTGAAGTAGCAAAGGAGATAGTTGGTGTTAAGAGGGATTTTAGGGATAAGCCTCTTGCTGATCAAGTAATGGAAGAAGTATCTGTAGATACTTTTGGCATTGAATACGGAGAACCTGATAAATATTAACAGTTGATTCCATAATGGAAGGAGAAGAGATTATGAATAATAATAAGATGGCCCTTATTTATGGCTTCAATGAAGAAGAAAAAGCTTTACTTCATAAGATCTTTATTGATCTTCAGCTTCCTAAGTATAAGGTTATTGAAAACAATATGGCAAACATGAAACTAAAGGATATTATTAATGGTCTTATTTTAGATACCTATGATAAGGTTTTGCCTGATGAGAAAATTATTCTTTTTAATAATTTTACCGATGAGGAATTGGATAAATCAGTGAGAAGAATACGTGAAAATAAAGCAATTAAACCAATATTGGCTGTTGTAACCCCCACATCTATTAACTGGGAATTTTATTACTTAGTTAATCATTTGCTTGATGAAAGAGAACAAGCAAAAAAATATATGCAGCAAAAATCTAAATAAATTATGAAAAGAACTCTAATTTAATTTAATTGGAGTTCTTTCTCTTTTTATCCCTTAATTTTTTTAAAATTCCATAATAAAGCAATTTATTAGAATTTTTAAAAAAATAAAGAAAAAAATTTTTTTGTAAAAGTTTACAGAACTTTTAAAATTCATTGATATTTAGTACAATAGGAAGTGTCTTAAAATAATAGTTATACTATTTTTTAAAAGGAAAGGCAGGCTCTTATATGAACTTACAAAAGCTGTATGATTATCAAAATAAACTCGATGAAGAAATCCAATCTAAAATAGATACACAAGGCAAACTTTTACTTTATCAAAAGCTTTTAGCCCTGCAAGTAAAAGTTGGAGAATTAGCAAATGAAACTAAATGTTTTCACTATTGGACCTCTAGGAAAATACAATCTAGAAAAAGAATCTTAGAAAAATATATAGAAGCGATATATCTTATTCTAAGTATTGGAGTGGAAAAAGGATTTACCGAAACTGATTTTGAAGTTAAAGAAGTTGAATATGAGCTTACAGAAAACTTTTTAAATCTATTTGTGGATATGAACGATTTTATGGTATGTTCATCTAAAGATCATTATATAACTATTATAGAGGACCTTTTAAGCTTAAGTCTATTTTTGGGCTTCACAGAAGACGATATTTTAAACGCTAACAGCCAGGTTTTCAGCGCATAGTTAAATTTATTTGTCACCTTAATTATTATATTGAGTTTTATTAATAATTATAAATTTATCTTAAAAGTGCAAACTAAGATAATGATACTAATAAAAATAAAATATAATAGTTAGAAGGTGACTTTTTATGTTAGGTGTAATTTTTTCTATAATAGCTGGTGTGGCTATGAGTCTTCAAGGGGTATTTAATACCAGGCTTTCTGATAAAATTGGAACCTGGGAGACAAATGTCTTTGTTCAAGCTACTGGTCTAATTTTATGTTTAATAGTATTTTTAATTGCCGGAAACGGCAGCTTTAAAGATATAAAAGGTGTTAATAGGTTATATTTGCTTGGTGGACTACTTGGGGTTGTTATAATATTTACAGTTATGATGGGTATTAAAAATTTAGGGCCTACTTGCTCCATATCAATAATATTAGTGGCTCAACTTACAGCAGCAGCTATAATAGATGCTCTAGGATTATTTGACTCTGAAAAAATAGTATTTGGAACAACTAAAATAATTGGTGTAGTAATTATGATGGCTGGCATTATTATTTTTAGATGGAAATGCTGACTTTACTTAGCCATCTGCTTAGTTATAATATCTTAATGCTTTTATGGGACTAAACTGTTATAATTAATTATTATTAGTATTTAACAGAAAGGAAGCATTTTATGGATTTTAAACAGATTGAGGCTTTTATTAGTGTTGCAAAACATAAAAGTTTTTCAAAGGCAGCAAGCATAATTTTCTTATCCCAACCAGCCATTAGTGCTCAAATTTCTGCTTTAGAAAAAGAACTTAACTCACAGCTATTTGATAGAACCTCTAAGGAAGTTGCCCTTACTGCAAAGGGTGAAGCATTTTTGCAATATGCCCTGGATTTGATTAATACTAGAAACACTGCTATATGTCACTTGTCTGACTCTTCAAGTTACATTTCTGGTAGATTTTCATTGTCTGCCAGCAGTACTCCTTGTAATTCTATTGTTCCTATGCTCATTGAAAAATTTTCACTGAAATATCCTATGGTAACTTTTAATATAACAGAACAGCCAACAGGAGAAATAATTGAAAACATACTTAAATTTAATTGTGAAATAGGCCTAATTGGAAGCTATATTAAGGATGAACGGATAAACTGTTATAAACTTACTGATGATGAACTTGTACTTATTTCTAATCCCTCTTTAGAAATTCCTGATATTGTACCTATCGATTTATTACTGGATTATAAATTTATTTTTAGAGAGCGAAATTCAGCCACAAGAAAGAGTTTCGAAAAGGCCCTTCTTGATTTAGGATTAGATATTGAGCAAATGAATATACTATGTGAAGTAAACAGCATTGATACCTTGCTGCAATTAGTAAAATGCGGCTTAGGTATTTCTATTGTTTCAAAAAGAGTATGTGAAGATTATATAAATTCAGGAAGCATAAAGATAAGCAGAGTTTCTAACTTAACTCTAAAAAGATACATATATATGATTACAAGTTCAAAGAGAGCTCTTACTCCTACCGCCAAAGCATTTTATAGTATTTGTAAAAACGAATTTTACTTCGAAGAGTAAAAAAGACACTGTATATTAGATGACCTCATAACAATGAGATTTTCTTCTAAATATCAGTGTCTTTTTTATAGTAGAGTGATGTTATTAAAGATTCGACAAAATAATTATTCTAAAAACTGAATTAATTCACCAATTTTATTTCAAATACGAATTTTATTCACATTATTTGATTGTTATCCACAGTTTTACTGACTTTATGCACAGATTTTGTGGATAACTAGTAATGCTTGATATAATTAACTTTAAATTAACATAAGATTATTTTGTTAACATTGTCCACAATAAAGGTGTTAATTCTTACATTAAAATTTTATAATAAGAAGCTATAAACTCCTTCAATTTTTAAACTTTTTACTTTACTGTGGTCCATTATTTGTAAAATATTTTAATAAAAAATAAGTTTATATTGAACAATAATTGGGAAATTTTAGTTCAATATAAACTGTATAGTTAATATATGTAATTCTTAATTTACTTATTATAAACTTTGTTATAGTCCTCTATGAATTTTTCGATGCCTGCATCAGTTAATGGGTGTTTTATCATCTGCATTATAACTTTATATGGAACAGTAGCAATATGAGCTCCAGCCTTCGCACAGTCTAGAACATGCATAGGTGTTCTAATGCTGGCAGCAATAATTTCTGTTTCAAAGCCATAGTAATCAAAAATTGCTGCAATATCCTCAACAACTTGAATGCCGCCGTTTCCTATATCATCAAGTCTTCCCATAAATGGACTAACAAAACTTGCTCCTGCTTTAGCAGCTAATAAAGCCTGCTGTGCTGAAAATATTAAAGTAACATTTGTTCTAATTCCATCTTTGGAAAGAGCACTCACTGCCTTCAGTCCTTCTTCGCACATAGGTATTTTAACAACAATATTTTTATGAAGCTTTGATAATTCTTTGCCTTCTTTTATCATATCTTCTGATTTTAAGCTAATACCTTCAGCACTAATTGGCCCATCAACAATACTGCATATTTCATTAATTACCTCTTTCAAGTCTCTACCTTCTCTTGCTATCAAAGATGGATTTGTTGTTACTCCATCTAAAACTCCAAGAGCAGCAGCCTTTTTGATTTCATCCACATTGGCAGTGTCAATAAATAATTTCATAATTAATCCCTCCATATAAATTTTTCTAATAGACTTATTATATCATAATAATGAATTTATCAAAAATAAATGTAGTTTTGAATTTTTAAATAATCTTTTTACCTTTTTACTATATTATTTAATATAAAATTGTTTAATTTTTACATATTTTAAATATATATATTTTTACTATTAGTATAATTCCCATAATGTGTATAATAAAAACATTAATGGTAAAACTATATGCTATAATATGGATTCTCATTATTAATTCATATTATGTTTCTAATAATTTCTATCTTTTTTTTAAGTTATTTCGACATATTCCTTTTAATATTCCATATTATTACTATTTTTATTTCAATAAAATAAATTATTAAATAATTCATATTTATTCTAAAAATATGTATAACCCTTGATATTACTGTATTATAGTTTAAATATATGGGGATAAAATTTGTAGAATTATATAAAATTGTATATTGACTTTTCAATAATATGGTAGTATATTAGCTATAGATAGAAATTAGTAAGAAATTTGTAATTTTTTATAAATAAATCCTTGACTTATTATGTCATATTTGTTATTATTTATTTATAAAGTTGTCGAATGTTGTAATTATTAGGAGGAAAGATTATGAAATCAACAGGTGTAGTAAGAAGAGTAGATGAGTTAGGAAGAATAGTAATTCCAATCGAATTAAGAAGGACTTTAGATATCGCTGAGAAAGATGCTTTAGAAATTTACGTTGACGGAGAACAAATCATTCTTAAGAAGTATGAACCAGCATGTATCTTCTGCGGAGATGCTAGAGATGTAATTAACTACAAAGGAAAAAATATTTGCAAAAACTGTATGCATGAATTAAAAACTGAAAAATAATTTACTTGCTAACGACTTTTAACATAAATACACTCTATCCCCTCCCACAGGTTATCCTGTGGGTTTTATTTTTTTAAAGTAAAATGCTTTTTATTAATCAATATTGAAAGAATATTTATAGACATCTGTCTTGGGTATGTTTCTATCCTTAGCTACCTTTTTAATGGCTTCTTTCTTATTTAATCCCTCATTAACGTATTTTTTAATGTGGTCTTCTATTGAAAGCATTTCCCATTTTGCTTTTTCTTCCTCTAGAATTTCTACATCTGTCTTACCTGCAACAACAATTACGTATTCGCCTCTGGGGGAATTCAATTTATAATACTCTACAGCTTCATTTATGCTAAACCTTAATATCTGTTCATGAAGCTTTGTAAGTTCTCTGCAAATAGCTACTTTTCTTTCTCCAAAATACTCAGCCAAAAACTGAAGAGTATCTAGAATCCTATGAGGGGCTTCGTAAAATATTAAGGTCTCTTTCCTATCTCTTAAGTCTTCAATAACTAGCTTTTTATCTTTTTTTTCTCTCGGAAGAAATCCTCTAAACAAAAATTTAGTTGTATCTAAACCTGAGTATACCAGCGCTGTTGTAATAGCTGTTGCACCTGGAAGGACTTCAAACTCTATATTCTTTTCTATGCATTTAGAAACTATTATACTGCCCGGATCAGAAATTCCAGGAGTACCTGCATCCGTTACTATGGCTATTGACGCTCCTGCTAATAATTTATCTATAATGTTGCTGCTTTTTTCTTGTTCATTATGCTGATGATAGCTTATCAAGGTTTTTTTTATTTCAAAGTGATTTAATAATTTTAAACTTTGTCTGGTATCCTCGGCTGCTATTATATCCACTGTTTTCAAAACTTCTAAGGCTCTAAGAGTTATATCCCCAAGATTACCTATAGGTGTTGGTACTAAGTATAACTTTCCGCTCATAATTTCTCCTTTCACTGGTCACACTGGGTAGTCTAGCTTACGACTGCTCATCGGTAGACTACCCGCTAAAGTCCATTTAGGACTTTGGCTACGCCCACTGGGTAGTTTAAGACCACTCGCTCTCGCTCGTAAACTACCCGTTAAAGTCCATTTAGGACTTTAACCTCTAATTCTACCATAAATTTTCTCTATTTCCTCTGAATATCCGCCTTCATCCTTATATATATATAGCGGTTTCTCCCACTTAAGAAATGCTCCTCCGTCTCTTTGTCCCTCAATAAGCACAATGTTAGGTGCTTTCTTTGTATTTGGATGTACCATTCTTATTGTTTTAGGCTCTATCTTATACTTTCTCATTGTGCAAAGAATATCTGCAAGTCTTTCTGGTCTGTGAACCATATACATTCTGCCATTATCCTTAAGCAGCATTCTGCAGGCAATTATTACATCTTCAAGTGTACAGCATATCTCATGTCTCGCAATTGCATTTTTATCATTTGAATTAATAATACCTGAATTCATTAGCTTATAAGGTGGGTTTACTGTCACTACATCCGCTCTTGAAAGTTCTTTTAATAGTTTTGTATCCTTTAAGTCACCATTAATAAATTCTATTTTATCCGAAAGCTTATTATATTTAGTTGATCTAATAGCCATTTCAGCCATTTCCTCTTGTATTTCTATACCTGTAATATGAGATGCCTCTGTTTTCCCAGCAAGAATAAAGGGGATTATTCCTGTACCACTACATAGGTCTATAACCTTCATGTCTCTTTTTACTACGGCAAAGTTAGCTAATAAAACTGCATCTACTCCAAACCTAAATGACTCCTTCTTTTGTATGACATAAATATCCCCCAGTTGAAGATCGTCTAAAGTTTCGTCATCTTTTAAATATTCCATGAAATCACTCTTTCTATTTGTTCTTAAATATTATATATTTCAAAGGTGTTCTAGCACCAGGTATATTGCTACTAGTATTATATTATTATATATTTTGATTTCTATATTAACAAGTAATTATAAAAAGTTATTTACCTTTAATTAAAAAAGCATCTAAAATGCTTTATTTTAGATGCTTAATTATTCTTTTCCACTTCATTAAATTTAGTGTTCATTATAAGAATATCCACTCTTCTATTACTTGCTCTTCCTTCTTCTGTATTATTACTTGCCTTTGGTCTATATTCCCCATAACCAGTTGCTGAAATCCTTTCTGGGCTTATACCAGATTGATTAATTAATAATTGGGACACATTAGCTGCTCTAATAACAGATAAATCCCAATTGGATTTATATTCATAGGTGCTTATAGGAATATTATCCGTATGCCCTTCCACCCTTATAAAACTGCTGTTTATTATTGGTTGATTTAATATCTTACCTATTTCTACAAGCTTTTTAGCTTGTTCACTTTTTATTTCAGATTTACCACTGTCAAAAAACAAGCTATCCTTAAAACTTAAAACAAGACCTCTCTCTTCTATAGTAGTTGTTACACTATCGCTAAGCCCGCTGCTGCTAAGATATTTATCAACAAGGCTTTTGACTTGTTCAAGCTTTGCCTGCTCATCAGTATTTACTAAATTTGTATCAACAGGAGCACTGTTAGTATCTATTGCTGTACCTTGATCTTTCCCAATAAGAGTTGCTCCACCACCGCCCATTGCTTTATTAAAACCGGCAGCTATCTGCTGATACTTTTTATTGTCTAGATTACTCATAGAATATAATATTACAAAAAATATCATCAATAAGGTTATGAAGTCTGCATAAGATAATAGCCAACGTTCAGAGTTATCATGGCCTTCTTCGTGCTTCTTCCGTCTCCTCATGCCTCCACCTTCTTGTCCAGCGCCTCATACGTAACAAGCTCTTGTTTATTTAAAAAGCCTTTAAGTTTTTCAGCTAAGGTGTTTGGATTAACACCTTCTTGAATTAGAAGAACAGCTTCAATTATAAGATTTTTTTCAGCCTGTTCAAGTTTATCTATATTTTTAAGCCTAGCACCAATTGGTAAGAATATTAAATTGGCACTTGAAAGACCATATAGTGTTGCTAAGAAGGCTGAGGATACACTTTCACCTAGCTTATCAGGTGAACTAGAGGCAAGTCCACCGAGAACATGTACAAGTCCTAATACGGTTCCAACTATACCCATTGTAGGAGCAGTTCCTCCAGCGGCTTCAAAAACAGCATAGCCTGCTTTATGCCTCTCTGCTGTCATATCTGCCTCAAGCTCTAGAATTTCTCTTACTGATTGTGGTTCTACACCATCTACTATCATTTGAAGTCCTTTTTTAATAAATGGATCCATTTTATCATCAGCGGTTATTTCACCTTCAATACTCAATAGACCATTTTTTCTTGTTTTAAAAGCCAATTCCTTAAAATAAATTATTAAGGCAGGCAGATCCTTAGTGTTATTTGAAAATGCTACCTTTAATATTTTACCTAATTTTTTTAATTGACTAATAGGAAAGGCAAGCATTGTTGCTCCAGTTGTTCCTCCAAAAACTATCAATGCTGCAGTCCATTGAAAAAGTGCAGATATAACTCCTCCTTCACCAATAAATGCTATTATTAAAGAAGCAAAACCTACTAATATCGCAATATACCCTGTCAATTTTCCATCCTCCTTACATCCCTCTTGCCACAAAAATTGCCGAATAAAGCAAAATTATGCCTTCATAATTTAATATTCGTTTATTATTAGACATTCTTTAGTTTTATGTAATTTATAGTCAATATTTATATCTTCATAAACCTTCTTTACTAGTTTCATTATTAAAATACATAAATTATATATATTCATTCTAATTAAATTTTTACAAAACAAAAAGATCGCAAATTGAATGCGATCTTTTTTAATAAAATTATTCTTGAACTGGTGCTCCAACAGGGCAAACATTAGCGCAATTTCCACAGTCAATGCAGCTATCAGCATCTATTACAAATATGCTGTCCCCTTCACTTATACAGCTAACTGGACATTCTGCAGCGCAAGCACCACAGCTTATGCATGAATCATTAATTACATGTGCCATAATCTAACACCTCCTAAAATATTAGACATAGTTTGTCCATTTCTATTTTATCACTTTTATAAACATTTTCAAGGCTTTTTATAGAATGGTATAGCCTAAGTCTTCTAAGGATTGAACAAGTTTATCTTCATTTATAAGATGAGAATCATAAACAACGTTTACCTCGGATTTTTCTTTATTAATTTGACAGGCTATAACTCCTTCATTATTGGATATAGCCTCTCTAATATTATTAATATCCGATAAACTTCTCAGATTGGCAATCTTAATTGTAGATTTCATAAAGTTTGTTCTCTCCTTAGTTTTCCTTAAAAAGTTCTTTTATTTCTTTATCATCAGCATCTACATCTTGAATTTCCAATTGAATTTCCTCTTCATCTATGGTTCCTTCGTAATTGCCTGATATTAAGGTAACCTGATCTAGATTATATTCCTTTATGAGTTCTTCTCCATCTTTAGCCTTAAACTTTACTTTAATGATTTCTTTAATAACGCTATTAAAAACAACTTCTCCTCTTCCATCCACAGTTTCAACTATTGATCCAACCCTAGGAAGCTTTTTTCTTGTTTCTTCATAGGTATCTTGCTCGTAGTTTAAACAGCACATAAGTCTCCCACAAATGCCAGATATTTTAGTTGGATTTAATGAAAGATTTTGTTCTTTTGCCATTTTAATAGAAACAGGTACAAAATCCCCTAAGAAGCTTGAACAGCATAATGGTCTTCCACAAGGTCCAAGCCCTCCCACCATTTTAGATTCATCTCTTACTCCAATTTGTCTTAACTCAATTCTCGTTCTAAATATAGTAGCTAGGTCTTTTACCAGTTCTCTAAAATCAACCCTTCCATCTGCTGTAAAGTAAAATATGACCTTGTTATTGTCAAAAGTATATTCTACGTCTATTAACTTCATTACAAGCTTATGCTCTGAAATCTTCTGCATGCATATTTCAAAAGCTTCTTTTTCCTTGATTTTGTTTTCATTATGGCTCTTTATATCATCTTCCGTAGCTTTTCTTATAACATTTTTAAGAGGAGATATTATATCTTCTTCCTTCACTAATTTTGGTCCAGTAACACATTCTCCAAATTCGATACCCCTGGCTGTTTCTACTATAACATTATCACTTTTTTGAACATCTATATCACCAGGATCAAAATAATATATCTTTCCTGCCTTTTTGAAACGAATACCAACTACCTTTATCATAAAGCCCTCCTTGCGCGGACAAAACTAAATTATACTATGTATCCAAAAACTTAAGCAGCATATTTGTATATGATAATGAAGGATTTACATTTCTGTCTAACTTTTGCCTAGTTTCATTTACTATATATATAATATCATTTAATCTATTAAAAGAAAACATAGCTGTCATATCTTTTATTTTATCAATTTTATCTTGACTTATAATTAACTCACTGTTGCCCGTTTCCTTAAAAACCATAGCATCTCTTATATAGGCTAGAATCCATGTTAGTACTTCCTGTGAGTTATTTTTATACTTCAATAGCAGCTGTTCATATTTTAAAAATTCTGTTGTATCCTTATTATTAACATCTATTAATAAATTAATAGCTAAATTTCTAATTTCTTTAAATTCTTCATCTTCGATAAATCTATCTGCCCTGCCTGGTATTCCATCGCTAAACGCAATTATTCTTTTTACTTCTTCATCCTTCAGCATTGGATACCTGTTATTTAAGTAGTACTTCATTTCTGCAAAGTTTAGTCTCTCAAGTTTATGTATCTGACACCTGGATCTTATTGTTTCAAGAATAGCTTGAAGATTTTCGCATAATAAAATAATAAAAACTCCCTTAGGAGGTTCTTCAATAGTTTTTAAGAATGCATTTTGTGCGTCAACTGTCATCTTATCTGCCTCATAAATAATAATGACTTTTTTATCTCCTTCATAAGGCTTCTTATAGATTTCAACCATTATTTTCTCAGTTACATCTTTAATTCCCATGGACTGCTTATTGCTTGGAACTCTATATTCATTAAGATCTGCATATTCTCTATCGACTTCTTTTCCTAAAATACTAAGTCCTACGTTGCGAGCCAATATACTTTTACCAATTCCATCTTCACCTATAATAAGATGGGCATGAGAAAACATGCCCATCCTTATAGAAGTGACCATTTGCTTTTTTATACTCTCATGACCTATTATATGATTAAAGCTCAATTATACCGCCTACTTTAGTCTAATTTATATATTTATCTCTCACATTTTTATAAATTTATCTACATCAACTACAAAGACTGTTGCTCCACCCACTTCTACTTCTATTGGATAAGGTACATAAACCCCTGTTGAACCAGCTACCGGTGAAGGTGAAGTAATAACTTGGTCTCTTGTTTTACATACATCTTCAATAACCTTCAAAACTTCATCAACCTTTTCAAGCTCAACACCAATCATTAAAGTAGTGTTTCCAGCTTTTAAAAAACCTCCAGTTGTGGCTAGTTTTGTAACTCTAAAACCTGTATCAGTTAAAATATCTATAAGTTCACCTGCATCATCATCTTGGACAATAGCAATTATAAGTTTCATAATAGCCCTCCTCATTTTATTACTTATTTTTTAAATTTGCATTTCTTAATATATATGTCAATAATTCATTACTATGTTGCTTTTAAATAATTAAATTAAAGAACTTATTTAATTATATATAATTTACATCTTTTTCTATATGTTTGCAATAGAAAATATGTAAATATTTATTTAAGTGTTAAGCAAAAATTAATCTGTTATCCTATATTTTCTACTAAAATTATTATTTTAAACCCTCATACAAATCACCAAAATAAACATAAAGAATATACTAAAATTAAGAGCTAAAGATAAAATATAAAATTTGTTTACCTATTATATGATAAAGGAGGAACTTCTTAATGAGCAGAAAACACAGAGAACGTGAAAACAAAGGTATTTTTGGAGGAAAAAGACCCTCATTACCTACTTTAATTATCCTTATATTAATACTTCTGCAGTTTTCAAACAGAGACTTTGACGACCATAAAGACTTTGGAGGCATTGACAATGGAATATTGTTCATAATTGCTCTTTTCTATTTGAGCTGCTGCAATCCTTGTAAGGATGGTGGAAGACCATACTAATTAACCAAAGAACTCTTTACTTATAAACATGGCCCTTAAATATAAGGGCCATGTTTATTATTTGGAATTTAGCTTTAATATATCATTTATATATAATTTTATATCCTCAAATACCCTTTCAATAGTCTGATTTGCATCAACTTGCTTAATCCTATCTGGGTATCTTTCAATAAGGATATGGTACCCTTCTCTAACCTTTTCATGAAAGGTATTTCTTTCTAAATCCAATCTATTTATTTCTCTTTCTGCATCTTTATTAATTCTGTTTAGCCCAATACTTGGTTCAATATCTAAATAGATTGTTAGATTAGGCATATGCCCTTCTATAGAAAACTCATTTATTTTTAGCACTTCCTCTATACCTAAACCTCTTGCAAAACCTTGATAAGCTAATGATGAATCAATAAATCTATCACATATTACGATTTTATCCTCTTTAAGAGCAGGTATAACTCTTTCAATAAGGTGCTGTCTTCTAGATGCTGCGTATAGCAGTGCCTCAGTCCTGGCATCCATAGCCGTATTATTCCTGTCTAATATTATTTTTCTGATTTGTTCAGAAATATCAATCCCACCAGGCTCTCTAGTTAGTATGTACTTAAACTTTTCTCCTTTTAGATACTCCTCAATAAGTTTAAGTTGTGTTGTTTTTCCAGTTCCTTCTCCACCTTCAATTGTTATAAAAATTCCTTTATTCATTTCTTAAACTCTCCTATTTTATTAGCTATCTATTACAGTAATTTTATTATCATTTATACCAAGTATTGATACTCCATTTTCTAAATAGTATTTTATCACACTTATACAGTTATAATCTATAATCTCTCCAGGATTTAAAATAGGGACTCCTGGCGGATATGGAACTACTGATAAGGCGCAAATCTTTCCTAGGGCTTTATCAATACTTAATTCCACCCGTTTTTTCTCTGAGGCCTCATATGGTAATAACTTAGCTTTGGGAATATAAATTTCTCTTACTCTTACTACATGTTCTCGTATTTCATCCTTGTTGCAATTACTTAATACCTCATATAATCTTTTAAAATCTTCTTCATAATTAAATGGAGAAAATATGAGTATTACATTTGAACCATCGCTCATTTCCGCTTGAATCTTATTTTTCCTTAAATAATTGTAAAGCTTATGGGCACTTAAACCCTCATAAACATTGATTACAAACCTGCTTAAGTCTAGAATATGATAATTTGGTTTACATCTAGCTTCATTAATTATATCCTTCTCTTCCAATACATGAACCCAATTCAATTTGTTAATAAGGCCTCTGTATTTGTTTGCTCTTTTAATTAAATCTTTATAAGCTTCTTTACCATACTCCTCTAAAAAATACCTTCCATAATCCATAGAACACATAAGCATATAGGAGGGGCTTGTACTCAAAAATGTACTAACATAAAAGTCAACCTTTACTATATTAATCTCACTGTCTTTACCTACATGAAGAAAGGCTGTTTGTGTAAAGCTTGGTAAGGTTTTATGTGAGCTCATTACTACCATATCAGCACCTATGGTTAAAGCACTTTCTGGAAGTTCTTCGCATATTCCAAAATGGGCACCATGTGCTGAATCTACTAATACTTTCATATTATACTTTTTAGCTTCATTAACAATTAGCTGTAGATCAGTGCAAATGCCATAATAATTAGGATAAGTTAGTATTATCCCTTTGGCATCTTTATTATTATTTATTAAACAAAGAAAATGCTCCACATCAATGGACATAGGAGCATTATACTTTTTAATTAATTCATTTCTTATATAAACAGGCCTCAATTTTCTAAGAACAATACCATTAAAAATACTTCTATGGCAATTTCTTTCAACTATAATCTTATCTCCTTCATCAAAACATGAAAAAATCATTGCTAAATTTCCACTTGTACTGCCATTTACTAAAAAATAGGATTTCCTGCTCTTATAAAATTTACTTAATTTATCTAGTGATTCTTTTATAATACCTTCAGGATTATGAAGGTTATCTAATCCATCAACTTCAGTCAAATCAGCTTTAATTATATCTTTAAAAAACTCTTCAACTTCAGGTATACCTAAAAAGCCTTCTCCTCCCTTATGTCCAGGCATAGAAAAGGACACGTTATTCTCCCTCACATACCTTAAAACACCCTCTATAAGCGGTAACTTTGACACCTAATATCCTCTCCCCTTAGAGTAACTTTAACTATTGTTTTTTTTATGCAGTCTTTATAATATTCATAAAAATCTGTTTCCATCTCTGCCTTTATAAGTCTATCCTCACAGCATTTGCAAATTCTTTTACCATTAACCATTATACCACTAATTAGAGGCTTTCTACATATTATACATTCTTGTCTAATCATAATTTCCCCCTATAATATTTTTTAATCAATACCCATTAGTTAAATTTTGCCTCTTATACTATATTTTATTCATTGAGTCTTCCCTTTTTATTTTGTCCACATAAATATTAAAACTTTATTCAAATATATTACTAATTTTCGGGAAACAATAATTTATAAGAAATTACATACTTAAAACTAATATATAAATGATAAGTACAGGAGGCAATTAAAAATTATGAAGCAGGAGATGATAAGTTATCTTTCTACAATAAAGGAGGAAATATTTACTCTTTCTAAGTATATATATGATAATCCAGAAGAAAGCTTTTGTGAATACAAAGCATATAATTACATATTAGAATTATTAAGATGTAAGGATTTTAAAGTAAAGGAAAATTTCTTAGATATACCTACAGCATTTTATGCTGAATATGGCAGTGGGCATCCAAAACTCTGCTTCATTTGTGAATATGATGCTGCTTCTAAATCTGGACATATTACAGGACATAATTTAATTTCTGCCATGTCTATAAGTTCAGCCTTATGTTTAACTAAAGTTCTTAACAAATTTCAAAGCGGCACTATAATATTATTAGGCTGCCCTGGGGAGTTTGTAAGTGGGTCAAAGATTACAATGGCAAAGCAAGGAACCTTTACAGATATAGATGTTGTGCTAATGGCTCACCCTGATATAGAGAATTCTGGTACAGGAACCTCAATGGCTCAGCTGCCTATTAAAATAAAGTATTTAAGCAAAGAGTTTATTACATATTTAAAAGAAGGTGAATACTCTTCCTCTGATGCTGCTATTTTTACTTTAAATGCAATTAGTACATTGAAAACTGGCTTTAAAAGAAATTGTGCTATTGATGGTATTAGAATTAAAAATGGTGATTCTCGCCATATTCAGTCAAAAGAATCTGAAATTAAATTTTATATAAGAACGCCTAAAATGATCGAAGCTTGCGAAATTGAAAAGAAAATAAAGGAACTAGTTAAAGTGACAGCAGATTTAATGAATGTTAACTATGAGATATGTATGGATGAGCTTCCTTACGACGAGCTTATACCAAACCAGGCTCTCTCAAGAATATTTGCTCACAATCTTAAAGAAGCCGGTATTATTGATACTCTAGAACCCAAAAACACCTTTGCCGGGCTAAGCCTTGGAACCGTCAGTCATCTTGTTCCCTGTATACATCCCTACATCTCAATAACAGATGATAGTGCAATTAAATTTTCTACAACGGAATTTGCCAAAGCCACAATTTCAGAATATGCTCAAGATAAAATATTGAAAGCAGCTACTGCACTTGCTATAACAGGGCTTGACCTACTAGAAAACCAGGAGCTGCTGAGAGAAATTAAAGCTGAATTTTTTGAAACTATTAAAGAACACCAAGATAAGTCTTGTTTAGTATAGATAGTACTAAAATTATTACTTAGTCGCCCAAGCAGATTGAAGCCCTAAATGGGCTTCAATGGGTAGATTAGACGATGGCAATCGTCGTGTTAGGCTACCCCGTCGTAATGCCATGGGCGACTTTTGTGTAAATAAAAAAAACATTAAGTATTTAAACTTAATGTTTTTAACCTAGCAACGTCCTACTCTGCCACTTAGTCGCCCAAGCAGTACCATCGGCGCTGAGAAGCTTAACCATCGTG
>NZ_JBJHZY010000006.1:0-81593 GCF_045310525.1 Candidatus Clostridium radicumherbarum
TACCTGGGAAATTATGGATGTAGTGCTTGCAAGGGTTAGGAGGGGTGGGGGCGGAAGGACTTTATTAGTATTGAACATAGTTAGATAGAATTTAAATTAAAATATTAATTATACTGCATATTAATGTTTATGAAACTGATTATTGGTTAGTCTAAAAGCCGTATAAATATATTTAGATTATAAAAGCATCTTGAGGAAGTGAATTGATTAATGGAAAAATTCTTTACTGTTGAAGAAAGAGAAAAATTATATAATGAGATATGGGAAGAACCAGTATCAATTGTTTCAAAGAGATATAGTATATCAGATACAACCCTAAGAAAGAGATGTAATAAATTGAACATCCCACTACCACCACGGGGTTATTGGGAAAAAGTTAAGGCTGGACAAGAAATCAAGAAACCTGAATTACCTAAAGTATTTGGAAAGTATTTAAGAACTGTTCGTAAAAGTATAATTAATTATAAGTATAATGCTAATGAATTGACTGATGAAAAATTACATATGTTAGCGGATGGAGAATTAAGCCTCCTTACTGATGAAACTAAAATGGTTATAAATAAGAAATGTGCTAAGGTAGTAGTTAAAGGTCAATTGAGAAGTCCACATCAACTAATATTAAATCATCAGCAAGAGATGTTGTTGAGAAAGCAGAAGGAAAAGGAATTAAAAGAAAGAAGTCTTCTTTTTAATAGATACTCAAGTAGTGAAGTAGTATATAAAAACTTTAAATCAGCCCTGCCAATCCATGTATCTGATGATAAGAAAAAAAGGATATATCGTATATTAGATGCATTCTTTAAGAAAGTAGAAGAATTGGATGGGAATATTTTAGTAGAACCTTATGTGGGTAAAGATGTCGCAACTGTTATAATAGGGAGACATCATTATGATTTTGAAGTAAAAGAAGATTATATAAAAAATAATAGAAAGAAAAGAAATGGCAGAGATGCTACTGAAGGGATAGGATCTATTATGCTTACATTTACAGTTAGTAGTTCCTATGGAAGTGAATTGACTAAATGTTTAGAGTATAGAGATTCAGAAAAGGAACCACTAGAGAAACTATTAAATAAAATAATATATGATTTATTTGTTACATCTAATAGGTTAGATATATTAGAAGAAATATCACGCAGAGAAATTGAAAGAAGATGGGAAGAGGAAAAAAGGCAGTGGCAGATTGAAGAGTTGAGAAAGAAGGAATTAGAAAGGATATCTAAATTAGAAAGTGAGGTTTCTGATTGGGATAAGGCACAAAAAATGCGTGGGTTTGCAGATAGTTTAAATAAGAAAATAGATGAAATTAATGATGAAGTAAAAAGAGAAAAAATAGTAGCATATATAAAATGGATAAGAGATAAAGCAGATTGGGTTGACCCTTTAGTATCAAAGGAAGATGAACTTTTGGACAGAATGCATAATGGGGTATTTTCGATAATGGAGGAATGAGTCAGATAATCGTGTGGATTATAGAAACGTTTATAGAATCAAGACAGGAAAAAATAGAGAATATAAGAACTCTCTAAATTGCTTGAGACAACAGGTGGACTTACAATAGAAGCAGATAGAATTTAAGAGGTTTTTATATAAATAATAAGCAAGAAACTGTGGTTTATGGTGCTGTTAATGACGAGTTAAATGTTAAATCCTCGATTAGTAAAACTAGAACTTATTCTGTTAGGCTAAGTGAAGTTACCTGGAATATTAATATAGTAACAAAGTTATCTATATGTTGTTGTAGAGTATAATGTTATTCCTCAAATGCTTGTTATAACAATTATTCCCCACTATTTAGTTGAGCCAGATAATGAGAGGGGAAGTGATTTTAAAGGAGTAATTGAGATATTACTAAAAAAGGGCAAAGAATTAAATTAATAAAATTGTTGATTAAAACATTTTTACAAGAAATAAATACTTTCATTAATAAAACACTTTTATAATTAATTAAAAAGAAATCCTAATTTAATAGAATTTCTTTTTTCATTTGTATTGATTGATATTCATGATGGTACTTGCAAATTATATGGGATGAATATGGTTTTATTGTAATTTTAATGAATTATATGTTATAATTTAGGAAAATTTGTATAGGGGATGTAATTATGGAAACGCTAGAGAGACAGGAAGATTATGAGATTAGGCAAAAAATATATAAAAAAGTATCTGATATCATTAACATAAAATTAGATGAATATTTTGATAAATATAGAGATAATATAGGATTCTTGATATACTACCCTTTGGCACATATAGAAGAATGTTTTTTTGGGCCAGATATTCAAAAACATAGAGCAGCAGCCTTTGATAGAAATGCTATGGAATGGATAATAAAGAAAATGCTTGAAAGGGTGGCGGGATTAACTAAGGGCAAGTTTACATTTGATTTTGATCAATATGATATATTTAAAAATAATGTTTTCGATTTGAAAAAATTATATTTGAATTACTACCATAATGAAAATGTTAAAATGGTACGTGGGCTTAATAAGGTTCAGATTGTAGAGACCGAAGACACTAAATATAAAATTCTTGTTCCTAGGATTATGGATGCATATTCATTATCAGATATATATTTTAATGGTGAAGACAATGAGAAATTAATGGAAGAAGAGTGTATAATAAAGAGCAAAACTGATGAATATTTACTTGAAAAATATGATTATAGGGAAAATATAATTAATTTTAGTCTAAAGAAACTAAAAGAACTAGAAAATCAAATTAAATATCTTGATACAATGATTGATGATAAACTTTATGAATTATGTTTAAATAACGTAATCATTGATGTAGATAAGTTAGGAAAGAGTTTTTCAAGTAATGTATTTCCTTCTAAAAACGAACTATCAAGGATCTTCGCATTTCTTTATTACTTGAGTAAAGTTACCCAGTATAAGTGTAGTTTTTACGATGTCCAGCATAAAAAAATAGAGGACAAATATATTATCGAGTATGATTACGAATATTTAATCAAGAAAATAAGCAAGTATACAAAATTTAATTATGATACAGTAAAAAATTGTATTGATTATTTTTCTATGAAACCTAATTTGGAAAGTGGTTTCAATGAATTCCCTCTAATTCATGTAGGCAATAAAATACTTTTTATACCAAGTTCTTTTATTTTAAATGATTTACAATTCTCCATTGTAAATGGTCATTACGACAAGAAAGATGAGGGTATAAAAATAGTAGAAAGAGATAAAACTGTTTCGCAATCTGTAGTTGATAAAATAAGTAATAAGTGCAAATTGTATAGTAACATTATTTGTGTATCTAATAGAGATTATCATGAAAACAAGGTTAAATACCTTGGTAAAGATATGCAAAGTGATATAGATGTTGGATTATATGATACATTAAGCAATACAATATTAATTATTGAATGTAAATGGAAGGAGAATGTTTATTTAAAGTATGATAATTATGTTAATATAGAAGGTGCAGTAAATGGTATATTTAGAAAGCAACTAGGAAAACATGAAGCATTTATAAAACTTAGTGATAAAAATATTGATTTTATATTTGAAGATAATAAAGAAGTAATAAATCGAAAAGGAGAACCTGATATTTATTATATATTTGTTGATAAGAGAATACAGTATCATTATGATGGAAAACATGCTTTATCTGAATTTATGTTTTTAAAATTACTTGATATATATAAAAAAGATGATACTTTAGAGTTGGATAAGTTGGTTGATGAAATAAATAATTTAAAAACAGAAATTCAATATATTGAACCTCCCCAACTAAGTATCCTGAGGTTAGACGATGGCAAAGAAATAATAAATAGTATATTTATTTAATAAGTTTATAATTATAGAATAAACAAGGTTTTTGAAAATTATTATATAGTAATATAGTAACTAATAAAAATATTTCAAATCTAATTGTGATTAAGTAAAATTATCTCAATCAAAATCAATAAAGCCTTTCAACGAGCCATACACTTAATGCATGTCACTATCTTCATTAAGTGCATGGCTTGTTTATTTTAATTGAATTATCACTAGCAAAATGACAATAGATCAATCAGCCATCCAACATCTAAGGGCCTCTCGCTGGTTGCTGCTCAACCCCCTTAAATTTCTGGCCAGACCTTAGGAAATAATAGACTTTCACATGGATTTTTAAATATAATTATAAATAGAAATATTTCTGACAAACCCAATAAGTTCAAGGATTGCAATAGAACGAGAAAACAAAGAAAAAGAATTGAAGAGAAAATAGACCAAAGATTAGTATGCTGATACATAGTTAGAAACTACCAACATACGGCTTAAAAAGAGGAGGTAATTTCCGATGAATTTTAAATCCTTTAAGCCCCCGCAAAAGGCTACTATAAGTCTTATTGGTCGAAAGTTGGGCATAAAAAGTCTGTTTTCTAATATGAATAGGCTGCCTAGAACGAAGGAATATGTTTATTGTATAGCCGAAAGTAGCAAAGCAAATAACTAAAAGAAGGGAAATGGGCCAAAAACTGGGAATAAGAGGAGAATGAACTAAGTTTTGGAGGATATATCTAAAGGCTTCGCTGCATGAAGAATTTCTACATGAGAATAAAGAAGAAATATAAGAGTTAATAAAACGCAATTTATAAAAGGTACTTAGTAAAAATAAGTACCTTTTTACAATTTAAGGTGTAAAGCACCCTTGACATAAAATACCAAATAGGTTAATATTGGTGTAAAGGAACCTTTACAATCATGAGATAAATGGAGGATACAATGAAAAATAGGATAAAAGAACTGCGTGAACAATTAGATCTAACACAAATTGATTTAGGAAAAGCATTGGAAGTTTCTAGACAAACGGTTATTTCATTAGAAAATGGAAGATATAATCCCTCACTTCCGTTAGCACATAAAATTGCAAAGGTTTTTAGTAGAACGATAGAAGAAGTTTTTATTTTCGAGGAGGAAGAATAAATGAAGTTTAGGAAAATGAGTAACTCTAAAAAAATATTGATTTTATCAGTTATAGTATTAGGTATTGGTGCATTATCTTATGCTTTATTTTCACTACTAGGAGCAAATGAAAAATCTAAATTTTATCTTGTTATAGGGTTATGCATAGCATTTGTTTTTTATATTGGTAGTAGCATTATTAAATTAAAACGAGATGGAGTTCTATATGATGAAAGAGAAGGTCACATAGAAAAAGAATCTAATGCAATTGCTTTTAATGTTTTTCAAGGAATTTTAATTGTTCTTGGTCTATTAACATATAAGACGGGTGAAATTAAAATTAACATAAGTGGACTGATATTCTTACTATTTTTCATTATGTGGCTAGTTAATTGTATAGTTCAACTTTTTGTAAAAAGAAGAAGTTAAGTTGATTTAGAAGAATGTTGAGGAATATTAAAGGAAAAGTTTTATAATTTTATTTGATAAACTCAAAAGAGTAATTTTATGATGAAAGTAATCAATATGTAAGGAAGTATTAAATTAAGTAGGTTTAATGAAGATGATGAAGTTATTAATCTCTATCATACAATTTATATAAACAATTGTTAAATCTGTTATGGTATGTTAAACCAACAAATAAATTCTTTATCACAAAACTAGATTTTTCAGTAACAGGAGGCAAGGTATGATTAATGAAAAATTAGGGCATGGGTTTATAAGTGGAATAAATAACTTAACTATAACTAAAATTTTAAAGTGGCAGAATAGAATTGATATTAATTGGAATGCTTTTATTTGGTATATTTCAGATTATGCTACAATAGTTGGTTTTGGTGAGAATTGGTTTAAAGTTAATATTGTTTCTGATAAACAACTAAGTTTTTTCTATAATAAGGTTGTCGAATATCAGCCAGATATATGTGAACATAATTACAATGTTGATACTCAGAATGAACTTTGGAAAGATCATAAAAGAGGTGTAGAAAGAAATTTCAAGATTCTACTCAAACTTATAGAACAACAGAATTCTTAAACATCGCCTAAATTAGTTTTACAGGGGAGCGGAGTTAAAATGGAAACTTGTTTATATAATGGAAAACAAATATGTGCCTATGATGTTACTAATGTAAATTATGCATTGAATTATGATCTTAAAAAGGAATGGAAAATAGCGGGTAAAGTTGGAAGGCTAATTTGCGAAGAATGCGGAAAAGAAGTTCAATTAAGAGTTAATGATCCGAGAAAAAAAGTACCTCACTTTTCACACAAGTCTACAGATGATAGATGTCCTTTTAGCAGTGATGCTTTAAAAGAGTCAGAAGAGCATAAGAGGGGGAAGATGCTTTTATATAATTATTTTAAAGAGAGGTACCCAATTACAAGCCCTATAATAAATTTTAGATTTCAAAATAAGAGAAGAGCAGATCTATATATAGAATTTAATAATGGAGATAAATTAGTAGTAGAGTATCAACGAACAGAATTGGATATATTGGAGTGGCAAGAAAGACACGCAGAATATGAAAAGTTAAATATTAATGTTCTTTGGCTACTTAGTGGTAATGAAGAAAAAATACGATTAAAAGAGAAGCAAATTGAAGTAACTTTTTTTCAGCAGATAATGCTCAACGAATTGGATAAAATTGCAGTTTACTTAGATGTAAATCGTGCTGAACTAATATTTTCAAAAAATATGAGATATTCAGATCCTTATGTGATTGGAAATGACTTTGAAGAATTATATACAAAAACATATAAACTAAGTGATGTAATAATACATACTAATGGAAAGATAGAATGTAATTTTATTGATGAATATAAAAATGCAAATGAAGAATTTACAAGTCACTATGCTAAAAAGTGCTTAGATGAAGAAGATTTAAGAAACTGGGAAAAGGAAGAAGAGAAAAGACTTAAAGAGGAATCTTTTAAAAGGAAATTAGAAGAATCAAGAAAGAGCAATTCTATAAGAGAAATACAATTTGATAAAAGTCCTGTAGAAAATAAGATCAGATATTGCGATGGAGATATGCCTTATAAAAATAAAATAAAGTATGCAGCCAATGGAGATGAAAATTCAATAGAGTTTGTTGCAAAACATCTTAGAGAATGGGGGATTTCTGACGATCTCAAAGTAATATCCTTAATTAGCAAGTATCATTACTTGAAAGTAAATATCAAAATTAAAGATGTATATGCAAAAATTATGGAACGTTCAGGATTTGGCTATTCTAATTTAGAAGTTCCAGAGAAGAATGTAAGTGAGTTAGTGTGTCCTTTTTGCAAAGGAAAATTAATCCAGAAATATGGAAAGTTTGGCCCATTTGTTTATTGTAGTAATTATCCGCAGTGCAAATTTTCGTTTAACATTTAGAATATTTAATGAGTTTTCTATGGTTAGTTGTAAATATATACAACTAACTTTTTTATTTAAGTTCATTTTTTAGGGCTATAGTAAAATAAAAATAATCTTGGCTATTTAATACGAGCAAAAGATTAAAAGGCTAGATAGATAAAAAAATAGGATAGGCTAAAAAAGTGGCAATAAAGAAGGATGCATATTATGGAAGAAACAGAGTATTTTAGCAATTGTTTTAATATGAACTAATCCTAATAAAGTGAATAAAATTTATAATTGAATTTTATGATAATGGAAAATTTATGATATAATAAATGTAGAAGTATGATGAAATAAATGTTTTTTATGTAAATATTTTAAAAATAGAGGGGAATAGGATTATGGCGTTATTTTCAAAGAGGGCTGTACTAGATAGAGCAGATATTGAGATTAGAAACTTATATTATAGTAAAACACCATCAAGCATATTAAATGAAAGTAGCAATACATTTAATAAGTACAAGACTTATGATATATTTCTGTCTCATAGTTATCAAGATGCAAAGATTGTTTTAGGTGTAAAGAAGATATTAGAGGATATGAGATATTCGGTATATGTTGATTGGATAGAGGACAAGCAATTAGATCGAAGCAAGGTTAATAAAGAAACAGCAAGAATATTAAAAGAAAGAATGAAATCTTCAAATTGTTTATTTTACTTAACTACTGAGAATGCTACAAATTCTAAGTGGATGCCTTGGGAACTGGGGTATTTTGACGGTGTAAAGAACAAAGTTGCTGTTCTTCCTGTAGAGGATATTACAACGCAGAGTGATATTTATATTGGACAAGAATACTTAGGTATATATAGTTACATAACTCAGTCATACGGGCAATTATTTGTAAACACTTCACACACAACAAGACAAAGATTGAATGAGTGGTTGGAGGAATAAATATGGGATTTAGCAGGGAAATAGAAAATTTTATAAGTGATTTTAGTCAGTATCTGAGATATGAAAGTATAGCAATTTTTGCAGGAGCAGGATTATCAAGTGGATCAGGTTATGTTGATTGGAAAGGCCTTTTAAGAAATCCTGCCAAGAGAATAGGTTTAGATGTTGAACGAGAAACAGATATGGTCACATTAGCACAATATATCTATAATGATAGCAATACTAAGCAGCCTTTAGCGGAATTGATAAAAAATAGTTTTAATAATAATGGTAATCTAAATGAAAACCATAGAATATTATCAAGGCTACCAATAAAAACATTTTGGACTACTAATTATGATAGTTTAATTGAAAATTCATTAAAGGAATCTGGAAAAAATCCAGATGTAAAAAGGAAAACCTCTGATTTAACAACCATAATTAGAAAAAGAGATGCAATAGTCTACAAGATGCATGGTGACGTAGATAATGCAGAAGAGGCAGTATTAATTAAAGATGATTATGAACTATATGAAGTTAAAAATCAATTGTTTACTATTAATTTAAAAAGTGATTTAGTATCTAAAACATTTTTATTTATAGGATTTGGTTTCGAGGATCCAAATTTAGAGTATATTTTGAGTAAGGTAAGAATTCTTACCAATGGATACTCAAGAAAGCATTATTGCTTCTTTAGAAAAGTTAATAGAAAATCCTATGAGGATAGCGAATGTGGAGATAGAGATTTTCAATATGATTGTATCAAGCAAGATTTTAAGTGTGCAGATTTAAAAAGGTATAATATTACTCCATTACTAGTAGATGAATATGAGGATATAACTGAAATACTTAAAGCAATAGAAGAGAGATATAAAATGAGTCATGTTTTCATTTCTGGTAGTGCTGATGTTTATGATGATTTTAAATTAAGTAATATTAATGGAGTAGATTTTCCGTATGAGTTAAGCAAAGCATTAAATAAATGTGAATACAAAATAGTGACTGGTTTTGGTAAGGGTGTTGGTAGTGCAGTTATTAATGGAGTTATTGATAGTATAAATGAAACCTATACTAGGAATCTAGACGACCATCTTGTGCTTAGGCCGTTTCCGCAGTATGCAAGTATAGGCCAGGACTATGAAGAGATTAAAAAAAAATACAGAGAAAACTTGGTTAATGAATGCGGTATTGCTATTTTTATTCTAGGAAACAAGATTGATAAAGGGATAGTTATACCAGCAGATGGTGTAGTAAAAGAGTTTGATAGAGCAGTTGATGCTGGTGTGAAAGTTATACCAATAGGGGCTACTGGATATGTAAGTAAGGAGTTGTGGGATAAAGTAGTAAACAATTTTGATGATTACTACCCACACCATAATCATTTAAAGAGCAAATTTGAATTAATAGGGCAGGAAGGTATTGATTATAAAGAGATTATTCAGGCTGTAATTAATATTGTAAAAGAGTTAAATAAGGAGGCTTAGTCATGAGAAAAACTTTTTTTAGTTTTCATTTTGGAAGAGATGCTTGGAGAGCAGGGCAGATTAGAAATAGCGGAATGCTTATCGGGGAGAAATCAGGTTTTCTAGATAAAGCGGAATGGGAAAAAGTTAAACTTAAGGGAGAAACAGCAATTACTAGATGGATAGATGAACAACTTTCGGGAACAAGCGTAACAGTAATCCTTATAGGAAAAGAAACTTCACAGAGGAAATATGTGGACTATGAGATAAAGAAGAGTTATGAGAAAGGAAATGGGATGTTTGGGATATATATTAATAATGTTAAGGATCAATTTGGATATACGGATTTAAAAGGTAAAAGTCCTTTTGAAAATTATTTTATTGAACAAAATGGTAGAAAGATAAATTTATCAGAAATATATCCTACATATGACTGGGTCTATGATTCTGGCAGAGAAAATTTAGGAAGTTGGATTGAAAAAGCAGCACAGAAAGCAGGAAGATAGTCTGTTAATGAACTAAAGGGGAGAAAATACAATGTTTTATAACTTGTTGGATTTAGAAAAGAGGGCGAAAAGTAAAAGTTTAACTGAATCAGCCTCTATATATAAGTTTGCGTCTATTGAAAAATCAATCAATAGCACTCAGAGTTTTGATATATTCCTGTCACATAGTTATCTAGATGCTAAATATATAGAAATCATAATGGAAGATTTGATGGATTTGGGATATTCTGTGTATGTGGACTGGGTAGTCGATAAGCAATTAAACAGAAAAGAGGTAACAAAAGAAACAGCAGAAACATTAAGACAAAGAATGAAACAGTGCAGGAGTCTTTTTTATGCAATAACTGAAAATTATTCTAATTCTAAGTGGATGCCCTGGGAGTTGGGATATTTTGATGCCCTAAAGCAGAGGGTTGCTATACTACCAGTTAAAAATGCTCCTGATACATCTGAAAAGTATAAGGGAACTGAATATTTAGGATTGTATCATTATGTTACATTAACAAGGAATAAAGATGGACAAGAAGTAGTTTGGGTTAATAAAAGCGAAGAAGTATATATATCTTTTGATCAATGGATTTCTGGTAAAGAACCTTATCTAAGAAATTAGTATTAAAAGTATCTTAAATTAAAATTTTAATAATTCTTCTAGTTTTGCAGTTTATAAAATATTCAGTTGTTTCAAAAGAGTTTTGGAGCCTAAAAACCTATATTTGTAATTATTGCTTTGCCATTTTTTAAAGATGGTGGAAGTGCAATTTATTATGGATTAGGCTAACAGGTAATTAGATGACATTGGTCAGAGGAAAATTCACAAAGAATATTAACTGGATAAAAAAAGAAAATTCTCTTTTTTAAAATTTATGAAGATGATCCTGCCGAAAATATAAAGTATGTTGATTATTATAATCACAAGTAAATATATTCTTATTTTGTTCATTATTAACGAAATATTTAAATGTAAAAACGCATGTTAATTTTCATTATCAACATGCGTATTCTATTGCAAAAATGTTTGTAAAAGTCATTGTAATTTTAGATTTTAACCTCTAAAGTAAAACCGTTAGATAAAACTTTAGTCTTTTTTTATTAAAAATAAGAGGCAATCCAGGGATTGGAAGGCTAGACCAACACTAATAACCATTAAGAACAATAATGCAAATATAACATCAAACGTTAAACTGTTTCCTCGCACACAAATTATGAATAGATCATAAATACTTATAGCAGTAAAAAACAACATACGAAAAAACCAAAAACTAATTATCTTTACCATTATATTACCTTCTTTTATAAAATTAAAATATTTACATTTGGCAGTATAGTTAATATATTTACTAGAAATCAACTATTTTTTGAAATAAGGTACTTTCATCATCTAAAAATCTTAAAAAATCATAAGAACTTATGTTGTAAATAAAAAATTCATGTTAGAAGAGTAAGGAATTTTTAATCAGAAAATGGCTAGAGGTTCCTGAATTTTGGGTGGAAATGAATAAGGGAAAGGGGATATGAGACAATTTTCATTTGACCTTTTAAGGCGATAACATACATAAATAATTATTTGGGATAAGAAGGGAAATAAAGAAAATTAGAGAATTAATAATTAATTGAGGATATTGAAAGAGGTTACTGTCAAAGAGTGCAAGCAAGGAAAGAATATTCAATTGGAATTTTAGAGATTGAGGAAGGAATGTAACTTACATGATAAAAAGATGTATTATGATATTTCCACACTTTAAGAATATGCAACTGATAGATGATATAAGAAGTAAATATGATCCACTTGCTAAGCATGTAAGACCCCACATCACGTTGTTCTTCCCTTTTGAAAGCAATTTAAATACTGGTAAGATAAAAGAACATATATCAAATGTAATTTCGGGTATAATGCCTTTTGATATTAAACTTAATGGAATTACCCCTTCAACATCACTCGGAAATTATTTATTCTTGAATATTATTGAAGGCCATAATCAAATAGTTGAATTGCATAAAAGATTATATAGTGGTATTTTAGAATAATTTTATCCTGAATGGTTAAATTGAAGAGAATTTCTACCACATATGACTGTTGGAAATATTAATGATTCAGAAGTCTTTAATAAAGCAATAGAGAATACTAAGAAAATTGACGATATATTTGAAACAACTGTTGATATGATAAGCGTTGAAATAATAGATGAAAATGAAGATTCAATTATTGAAATGGATATTAACTTGGAATAACAATAGAATTTTTATAGGAGAAAGAAATGGATAATTACTTAGGTAAAAAAGTTAATGTAATAATTGATAGAACTTTAGGTTCAAATCATCCTGAGCATGGATTTATATACCCAATTAATTATGGCTATATACCCAATACGGTTTCAGGAGATGGAGAAGAAGTAGATGCATATGTCATAGGTGAATTCGAGCCATTAGTGACGTTTGAGGGTTATGTTATTGCTATTATTCATAGATTTAATGACAATGAAGATAAGTTAGTAGTTTGTAAAGAGAAAAATAATTATACTGTAGAGCAAATTAAGTCATTAACAGAATTTCAAGAGAGATTTTTTAAATCTGAAATTATTACTTTAGATAACAATGTAAGTAGATATGATGCTTGTATAGAACTGGATTTCACTCAAGAAAAGGATGAAGTCCTTCATATGCTAAGGAATAAGAAAACCATGTGCCTTGCCACAAGTGCTTATAATAGAGTTACTGCAAGAAGTATGAGTTGTATAGTTATAAATGAAAAGATATATTTTCAAACCGATAAAACATTTCTAAAATATAATCAAATTATGAATAATCCTTATGTGGCTTTATGTGTTGACAATATTCAAATTGAAGGATTAGCAAATATCAAAGGACATCCTTATAGTGACAGAAATAAATATTTTATAGAAAAGTTTAAAAGAGAGCATAATGGCTCATTTCTCAATTATTCACATATGGAAAATGAAATAGTAGTTGAGGTTAAACCATCTTTGATTACTTTGTGGAAATATAAAGATGGTAAGCCATTCAGAGATTTTTTAGATTTTATAAATGGAAAGGCATCAAGAGAATATTACAACAATAGCAAATAAATCTAGCAGGTTTAATTTGAGTATTATATGAATATGTCTACATGAAGGCAATTTAATCGTTAGTTTTAAGGGGGAATTATTTTGATAAATAAGTCTGTTATAAAAGTAAAATCATCCTGGGGTCATGAAATAGAAAACCTCTATTTAACCAACTCACCTAAATCAGATTCTTTAGTAGTTCTTTTTCCAGGTTCAGGTTATATTTGTGACAAGCCACTACTTTATTATGCAAGAAAAGCAACGCTTTTATATGGATGTGATGTTTTAAGTCTGGAATATGGATATTTTAGAAGTAATGAAGAACCTAGTCTTGATTTTAAAGATAGAATTGTAAAGGAATCGTATGAAGCAGTCGAGTTATGCCTTTCTAAGTCCTATGAAAATATATATTTTATTAGTAAAAGTTTAGGAACTGTAGTTGCTGGTGAGGTTAGTGAATTAATTGGTTATGAAAAGGTAAAAAACCTATTCTTAACTCCCACAAAGGATACAGTAAAACATATTTTGAAATCAAGATGCAGCATTGTAGTAGGAACGAAGGATAAGTTTTTTACTAAAGGCGATATAGAAACAGTAACAAATTCGTCAGTAAGTGTCCACATCATCGAGAACGCTGTTCACTCACTTGAAGTAGATGATGATTATACGAAAAGTATACATATACTAAGTGAGGTTACAAATATCTGTGCTGACTTTGTTAGAAGTAACCATAAAGAAAGGGGATAGGGACTTTGTTTGAATTTCTGGATTTTGATTATTTATCTGACGGAGAAATTGACTTAGTTATTGAAGAAAAGGCTGAGACGGATGAGCCAAAAGGATATTTACCTGCGTATAAATACGAAATCAGACTACATAACGGTAAAGATAGAATTGGTAGAATAGATATTAGAATTGGACATAACAGGAATACTTATTATGGTGGGAATATTGGATATGAAATCGAAGAAATGTATAGAGGACACCATTATGCTTCAAAATCCTGTAGGTTAGTAAAACAAGTTGCTGTAGCACACGAAATGGACAAGGTAATTATAACTAATAACCCCAATAACATTCAATCAAGAAAGACTTGTGAAAATATAGGTGCAAATCTTTTAGAGATAGTTGATTTACCTGAAGATAATGAGATGTATCAACTAGGAGATAGACAAAAGTGTAGATATGAGTGGATATTGTAAGTTGAAAGGGTTATAGGGTGATGGAAGATGATTATAAGGGAAGCCACTATAAATGATGTTGATGGTATCGCTAAGGTGCATATTGATACATGGAATACAACTTATTGTAATTTTATTTCGGAAGAATATCTAAAAAGTCGTACATATGAAGAACAAGCGAGGAAATGGAATAATAGAGTATTCAATAATACTGATACCAAGGAATTTATATATGTTGTTGAAAATGATGATGGAGAAATTGTAGGCTTTGCATCAGGCTCTATAAATACTTTTGAAGAAGAATATGACAGCACATTGTATACAATTTATATTTTAAAGGATCATCAAAGACAAGGAATAGGACATAGATTATTTAAGGCAGTATCAGAAAGGCTAAAAAGACAAGGAGCAAAATATATGGTAGTCTGGGCTTTTAGTGAAAACAAATCAAGTAAGTTTTATGAGGATTTAGGTGGAAAATTAATAGATAAAAAGATAGTTGTTAAGGGTAATAATGTATTAGAAGAAGTTTCATATCTCTTTGAATTATAATAATGAGATTAGAAAAAGGTGAAAACATGAGTTTTAAATTAGGAATGCCCACACTTATTGAATTTAAAAGCATAGAAGAGGATATAGACTTATGCAGCAGTCTAGGTTTAGATTTTATAGAACTTAACATGAATCTTCCTTATTGTATGGCTGAAAATAATAATATAAGCAGGTTAAAGAAAACTATTGAGGCTAATAATCTAGAGTTTACAATGCATTTTCCTGAAGAAATAGATTTTGCAGTATTTTATCCTTCTATAAGAACTGCGAATATTGAATTGTTTAAAGAGTTATCTAACTATGGAGCAGAACTAGGAATTAAAAAGATAAATATTCATATTAACTCTGGAGTATATTTTTCCTTGCCAAATCATAAGGCCTGGATATATGAAATTAACAAGGATAAATTTATAGATAATTTAATGGGTTCTGTTGATAAAATTATAAATATATCAAAGCAAAACGATATAATGTTATGTGTAGAAAATACTGCTTTTCCTGATTTTATTAAAGATGCATTTAACATGCTGAGCAAATTGGAGAATATATATTTTACTTGGGATGTTGGACATGATGCAAAAGACAATTACAGGGCTAGTAATTTCTATTTAAATAATGAAAATAAAATAGTACATATGCACTTGCATGATTGTGATGCTGCTAAAGATCATATAAGTCTTTATGATGGGATTATAGATATAAGTTCAAAAGTAGAATTTGCTAGGTTCCATAATTTAAGTACAGTTGTAGAAGTAAAGACAAGTGATTCATTGAGAAAATCTATTTATGCATTAAGAACAAAAGGATATTAGGAGATATAACTTCGTTTATTTATAAGGAGATGAAATTATTATGATAGAACAAAAAAGAGCGGCTATATTAATTTATCCAGAGTTTAGTAATTATGAAATAAGTATAGTATCGGCAGTTTTTAAGGCTTTTGAAAAAGAAATTATTGTTTTTTCTGCTGAAAGAAACCCTGTTAATAGCGAAGAAGGATTTCATTTTGTTCCAGATAAAACGTTAGACGAATTTAGTATAGATGATTATGATTGCTTAGTTTTACCTGGTATGTGGTGCTTCCCAGATGTTCTAAATGATGAAAGATATATAGATTTTTTAAGACAGTTTAAAAATAACAAAGATATTATTATTGCAAGTATTTCAAGTTCTCCAATATTATTAGCAAAGGCTGGGGTTCTTGAAGGTAAAAAGTATTGTGCTGGTTTATTTGAAGAAGATATTGATAAATATGAGTTTATTAGCAGGGATAATATAGTAAGGACACCGCTTGTTACAGATGAAAATATTATTACTGCAATAGGATTGGCCTATAGAGAATTTGCTATAGAGATAGGGTATAAATTAAATTTTGATTGTGATGAAACATGGTTTAGTGGCATAAGGAAGCCAATTATACCAGAGAATTATATATTTTATAGAAATGATAAATAATTTAATGAATAAAAGATTACTAGGAGAATTCAAGATGTTAAACAAGAGTAACATTATAGATATACTTAAGGAACTTAATTTACCTACGAAAGAGTATTGGACAACTTCTGGTGCAGCATTAGTGCTTCATGGAGTAAAAGAAACCACAAAAGATATTGATTTAGGATGTACTACTGATTTGGTAGAGTGCTTTATAAAAAAGGGATGTAAATATAGAGTTGTAGAAGATAACACAAGAATTGTGGAAGTAAATAGAGAAATTGAATTACTCGAAAATTGGTTTGTTGATAAAGTATAATTTATTGATGGTCTGCCTGTGGCCAGTTTATTAAGTATAAGAAAACAAAAGGCAGAATTGAGAAGAGAAAAAGATCTTATAGATATAAAAATAATAGATGAATTTATTAAAAATATAAAGCAATGAGAAACAATATTTTTTTGAAGCCATCAAATTAGGGGGAAATATGTTTAATATCATTACAGATAGATTGGAAATAATACCTTTAAGTAAAGAAATGTTAGAGAAATCTAGCAATGACTTCAACTTTGTGGAAGAAAGATTTGGGTTAAAGAAGTCATGTATAGACTTTAGTGAGAGGTTTAAGAAGATTTTGCTGTTAAGATTTAATGAAATGAAAGATACTGAGTATGTTTATACATGGAGTACCTTCTGGGTTATTGCTTTACTAGAAGAGAATAGAATTATAGGTAATATAATGATAAAAGGATATCCTAATAAAGATGGTGAGGTTATAGTTGGATATTCCCTAGAAGCAAATTACAGAGGTTTAGGGTATATGCCTGAGGCATTAGAAGGATTAATTAAGTGGATATTTGCTAACCAGGATGTTAAGTATATAGTTGCAGGTACTCTAAAAGACAATATACCTTCACAGCGAGTTCTTAAAAAATTGAGGATGAAAGTCTATAGGGAAGATGATGAATGCTTCTGGTGGAGACTTGAGAAAGGAGATTATTAAAATTATGAAGGTAAATACATATGATATTTATAATATTGAAGATAGTAAACTAAAGTTTGCAGTAATAGCAGCAAGGCATAAGGATAAGTGGATATTTGTTAGGCATAAAGAGCGGACAACCTGGGAGATTCCAGGAGGTCATAGAGAAGAAGGCGAAGATATTAAAGATACAGCAGCAAGAGAATTATTTGAAGAGACTGGAACAAAAGACTTTAGGTTATCGCCAATATGTATTTATTCGGTAGATAGAGAGGGAGTAGAAAGTTTTGGACAACTTTTCTATGCTGAGGTAGTGGCATTAGAAGATTTACCTGACTTAGAAATAGGTGAAGTGCAGTTATTTGATGATATGCCAGATAATCTAACCTATCCTTTAATTCAGCCATTTTTATTCCAAAGAACTATTGAATTTCTAAAGACTATCGATCAATTCACTGAACCAAATAAAAACGTTGATTTAAGTATTTCTGAAATGTTGGACATGTCTTATAAGTTATGGCAAAAACATAAAGATACATGGCCTCCAATGCAGCCTGAGTACGGTAAAAATTTTATACTCTATATGATAGAAGAAATAGGAGAAGCCATTGCTATAATAAAGAAAAAAGGTGAAGAGCAGATAATGAATACTCCTGAAGTTAGAGAAAGGTTTGTTGAGGAATTAGGGGATGTGCTTATGTATTATATGGATGTACTAAATAGATTTAATTTATCTGCTGAAGAGTTCTCTAGTATTTATTTAAAGAAATTTGAAAGTAATATGAATAGGGATTATAAAAAGCAATATGAAACAATGAAATAGGTATTTAATATTGAGTAGTGGATGAAGGGTGTATGGGGATTTTTGTAGTAATTATATTTATTGTATTAGCGGTTGTAATATCTTTATTAAAAGGGCAAAGCCATGAACGTAAGAAAACAGAGCGGATTGAGTCTATGGGAGGTACTGTTATTAATATCGAGAAAAAACTTTTCTCAACAAGGATTTTCATGATGATTGATAAGGGCTGAACTATTCAAAGTGTCATCATTTTGTCGCTATAAAAGTATCCATAAGGCTTAAATATCAATGTTTAGGGCAATTTCACTAAATACATATATATTATAGAATAGGCAAAAGGATAAATGATATGGTGTAAGGAAGAAAAGCAAATATATAGAATTATAAGGGACTATTATCTTTAATCAGGTAATGGTCCTTATTTATCCATTAAATGTTTACAAATTGTTTACATTCCTCAATTAATTGAAAAAGTCATTTTATGTTATGTTACAACAAATCAACAAAAAACAAATTAAATAAAAAAGGGAGTGTATTACAATGATTAAATTTGAATCAATTAATTCAAGAGAAATGATAGTAAAAGAAGCAATGAGTTTAGGTGATTTCGTAGATATGTATAAGAATGGTAAGTTAGTAGAGATACTTGACATGAAGTATGGTATTGGATTAAACAATCTACTATCTATACAGGAAGATAGTATCTTATTTGCCTCAAAAAGTGGTGATACAATTAGCATTTTATTCGATAATGGAAATATTATTGAGTTTATAAAATCTAATAAAAGGTATATGGCAAAAGATGATATATTGGCAATGTTACGAAATCAATACAATAGAAAATATGTTAGATGCATACAAAGTTATATAAAAGGATCAACAAATCACGGTAATAAGTTTTTTGGAGACTTATCAGTAGGTATTGATTTTGTGATTGATAACATTAATAATATATATGATCTTTTCCCTGCTTTTGAGTTACCCTATACAGTTGAAAAAGAAAGAATATATTTTGAGGGAGAGTTATATGACGGCCCTTCCTACTATACTGACGAAAATGGTAACGAAAGTTATATTGGTGATCAATTATTATGTAGCCTGGAACTCATATTTGGAGATACAGTTTACATTAGGGATACTGTTAAAGACGCAGTAAAAGAAAATAAAATTATTTCTTGTAATAAATTTAAGCAGCATATGTCGGTTCACCAAAATGATTTCAGGGTACAATATGATAATTTGACTAAGTACATGCAAAGCAAAGGCTACTTTAATAATTTAAAAGATGGATTTGTAGAAATGGTTATAGAACTACCTTTTAATATAGGATATAAAAGTATTGTAGAAACTAATGACACACATGAGATTGTGTATGCTAAGAGAAATGGTAGGGATATCTTTAGTAGGATTACACTAAGTGGAGAAAAGATGCTTACAAATAAATGTGTTGTTATTCTGAATCAGAGTTATACTAATCCAAATGAATATTACTTGGTTAGCATGTTTCCTGGGGAGCATTTAATAAGAGAAGTTCAGGATAAGAATATTAAAAGTAAAGAAGAAAGAAAAAGAGTATTGGAATTTTGGAAAGGACATGCATTGATTGTAAATCCCACTGAAATAGATTGTAGCACAATAACGAAGGAATGCCCGTATACAGAAGCGGTATAAGGAAGATAGAGACTGGGTTCAAAAGATATATAATCTTGAGACTTAGTCCCTCATTTTTTTATAATGGTATAGATAATATTGTAGGTATTGATAATTACAAGTAGGTATTTATAATTTGAAGCATAACGTTTTATGTCGTTGATATTTTTTAAATTATTGTAGGTGAAGCATATGAGTAATGAGGAAGGAAATGAAAAAATTGATAGAAGATTGGTTATTAAGTTTACCACTCTAAATGAGGAGCAAGAGAATTCGTTGGTAATTGAACTTATAAGTTTTATTTATTATTATTATCTCAAAACGGGTATTTCTAAAGATCCAAGCGGTGTTGAGGTACTTGAATACTATAATAGAAATATAAAAAAGCCTTGCAGCATAGAGAAAATATTAGATAACTTTCAGGTGCAGGTTGATGCTATCACCTATATAGAAGAAGTATATAGTATGGTTGTTTTAATCATGTCTGGTATTGATGATATTAGACAGAAGGTAATTATCGACAAAACTAAAGATTATGACAGGGAACACCATCTACAGGTTATGGCATACTTGTTAAATACAAATAAGGATAATAAAGATGTAATGGTTATACAGAAGTATTTAAATAGGCACAATATAACAGACAGAAATATAAGCAATGACTATATTAAGAGGATAATAAATAAAATTTACTTGTTAGTTTAGATAAACTCTACCCATATCTAAACTTGAAACTTAATTTATAGAATTACTAAAATACCTTTAAATAATTGGAGTTAGTTACAAGGAGGGTATTTTAGTGGGTAAGCAGGTTAGAGAGTTACCAACAAGTTTAGGAGATTATATTAAATCTATTAGGCAAATAAAAGGATTAAGGCTTACAGAGGTATCTGAAAAAAGTGGTATTTCAACATCATATCTCTCAAGGTTGGAAAACAGCAAACGGGTATCACCATCTCAGGAAATTTTGCAGAAGTTATCGGCAACTTTAGAAGTATCTTTCATGTCTCTATTAGAGATCTCTTTATATGCAACTAATAAAGATATTAAGAGCCTAAAAGATATAATACTAGAAGAGCAATATACAATAAAAGGTATTGAGATCTCTCAAGAAGCGAGGATATTATTATGGGATGTTGTTCAATATATTCTCGATAATAACCATAGGAGTGGGGAAATATCAGGAATTTACATTGATGGACTTATAAGAAGGATAAATTTACTAAATATATTACTTTAAAATATAGGCCTAGATGAATATAAGACATCTAGGCATTCTTTATTACTTCTAATAGCATAAGAAAAACTTAATCTAAGTAGCGATTATTATATTTAGTCTCTTTATACAGCCGTATAGCATTTTGACAATCTCTATAAGTTTAGAGTCAAAATAATTGTAGTCCTCGTCAGAAATATATTTTCGCTGTAAGGCAATATGTATCCAACAACGGGCCTCAGAACAACTTTCTAACGCATTATTATAGAATTTAACTTCTTTTTTAGCATACAACTGGCCGTTCCCTTCTGCGATGTTTGCTGCCACACTACTTGAACATCTCAATAATTGCGATGTCAGTTCAAAACGCTCCTCTTTTGGGAAATTCTTTGATTTAAGATATATTTCATAGTTTACCTGAGAGGCTTTTTGCCACACTAGGAGATCTTTAAAGTCCTTAATATTAAAGGTTTGAGAATATTGTTGCATAAATATCATCCTTTCATGTTTAGATTTATAAGTAGTATACAAACATATTTTTTGAAATCAAGAAATAAGATAATTTTGTAATACATTGCATGTCTGAATTTGTCGAACGATTGATTCAAGTAAAATCTAATTTTACTAAAATATCTGTTATGTTACAGATGTAATGGAAAAGGTAAAATAAAAATTAAAACTAATGATTGAGGAGTGATCATTATGAACAATTTAACTTATAGGGAAATAAAAGAGTGGGTTAAAAGAAATTCTGAAGAAGGTTTATTTTTTGATATCGAGCATGATGAACAATATTTTTATTTAATGGGGCAAGTTGTTGTTTTTATTATTAGAAATGCTGACAATGAACTAATGGCAAACGAAATGCAAAGAAATGTGTTTCTTAACTGTGGGAATGAAAAGTATTTAAAAAGTTTTATTATGAGGTACTTAACTGTTACTTGCTCCCATGTAAGTGCAAGACACGAACTGGCTTTTAATAGGGCATTAGGGGCAGTATTGGGTTGGTATCAGGATAATAAAAAAGGAAGTTATAATAATTATTTTATTGTTGGGTATACTGCTGGGAATCTCTTAGATAAATACGCAAAGGTTTATGAAATAGAGCAATAATTTTAATATTTTTATATAAACATGTTTTACTTTGAATATTGGTTAATGGTGAACTTGTTTATATATAATAGTTTTAAAAAAACTTGACTTCGATCTTTAAGATTTATTAAATTGCTAGAGTACAAAAAGGAACTTGATTATATTTTAAGATAAGATTGGAGGAATGTCTTATGATCAAACAACTGATTTTAGGTTTAGATAATGGAAACAAAAATACCAAAAGTAGCGAAGGATTTATTGGTGATAGTGGTTATGTAAAGTCTGATGTAATGCCAGTATCAAAGCACAACTTATTAGAATATGGCGGTAATTATTATAATGTTGGTAGTAATAGATTTAGTGTCCAACTTGATAAAACAGTAAACGATGATGCATTTATAATTTCTTTAGCAGCAATTGGGGATGCATTAGAGAAGGCAGGAATTAATGATGAAAAAGTTGATGTACTATTAGGTACAGGGCTTCCCATTGTACACTATGGGAAACTTAAAGGTAAATTTAGAGATTATTTTAATCGAAAGGATATTAGATTTACCTATAACTCTAGAGAGTATGAGATAGATATAGATAGTAAAGTGTACCCACAAGGGTTTGCGGCCTTTACTTTTCTGTATACGGCATATAAGAATGTTGTATGTAATTTAGTAGATATTGGTGGATACACAGTAGACCTTATGAGAATAGAAAATGGAATAATAAACCCAGCCACATGTTTCTCTCTACCATATGGAGTTATAACACTACTTACAAGCATACAACAAGAGTTGTTAAAAATAAATGTAACTCTTACAGAATCCCAAATATCAGATATTATTATGGGAGTGCAACCAGTCATCTTTGATATTGAGGTAAAAGAACTTATTCAGGCAAAAACAGGAGAATATGTTGATAATTTGTTAAGTAAAATTCTTGAACTTGGATTTGAACTTAGAAATGCGAATATTTTTGCAGGTGGCGGTAGTATGCTTGTAAAAGGTTATATTGATAGTTCTAACAAAGTTAAGTTCGCTGAATATCTTGATTTGTTCTCAAATGCCAAAGGCTATAAGTTGTTATTGCAGCAAGAATTAAGAAGGTGATCTTATGGATACAAAGAGAATAAATCTTTCTTTCTCTTTAGATAGAGAGGATGCTGCAAAGGTATATGATATTATCTCAAGTCAGAACTTTAAAACTGATTTTGTTATCAGAGCAGTGATTTATTATATAGAAAAAGGTACTAGCCAAGTTATAGATAAAGAAATTATAAAAGATGCTGTAAGGGAAGTTTTAGAATCTTATGGTCCAGTTAATATTGGGCAGGATACTAAAAAAGAAGTGAACTCTGAAATAATAGAACTACCCATGGAAGTCTTTGATATGTTTAATAGTTTATAAAGGAAGAAGGCAGAGATTATACTAAATATAGTCTTTGCCTTTAAATTTTAAGAACTATTGAATTCTTTGAAATATCCTTTACCAATATAAAAAGCCCATGTAAAGGGCTTTCTACATTTATGTGATTTAAATTAGATACATATATATAGGCCTATTTTGTTGTATATAGCAAATAACAACGCTTTAGGCAGACGTATAAGTAATCGTATGTTAGATTATTTTTAACAGAAATATCTGTCCAATTTTTACTTATGCTTAATCTAAGCAACGACTGTTGTAGAAAATATTGCATTGCTTCATTAGAATCTACACTCTCAAACTTTTTCTTCATTGATTGGATAACTTGAGGGACTATATATCCAAGTGTTGCCTCTAATTTTGGGTATGGAGTATATGATAAACATTCCTCCATAGAAATCATCTTAAACTTATCAATATTAATAATCATAAAGACCACATCCTTTCTTCAATTTCAGATATATTAAAAAATCATTCTATATAGAGTCAAGTATATTTTTATGGATTTTCAAAGTTTTTTAAAGTGTTTTATAGCCTTTTAGGGTTGTAATAGAGGTACAGTGTAAGTTCGTTTCTAAAACGACAAAGAATATAATTTTTGTAAGGTTTAATAAAGTTAAAAATCTCTAATAAGGCCCCAAAAGACTATGATGTTTGGATTTAAAAAATCAACTTCTTATATATAGAAATAGAAAAAGTGATTTCTAAAATAGAAAAGGTCGTTTTAAGAAACCATTTTACTGCTTTTAATTGTAACTTCAACGTTCTATTAGGAACTCATATCAACTTTATAGGTTCTAGAAAGTTCGTTATAAATTATTATAAAAATATTTAAAAAACCAAACTCACTTTGCTAATTTTCAACAAAAAAGTGTTATTGTGATGGATATAAAATATTTCTAATAAAGGAGAAGAATTAAAGTCAAAAGTTTTGAAGCCATTGAATGATATAAAGATGATGATACAGAAGATATTATGGAAGTAGATTATGGTAGTCTTACCCATTACAATTAAAGAAAGGTAAAAAGTCTATAGGAACGAAAAAGAACTTAAAGGATAAAAAGTGATAAAATAGAATTATGAATAGTGAAAGAAATAAAAGATGTAACTTGTGATATAATCAATAATATGGAAAACTAATGTAAATAAAGGTCGTGATTGAAATGGTAAAAGATCCAACTACATTTGTTAGTTATAGTTGGGATAGTAGGGAACACAAGAACTGGGTTTTAGCACTTGTTAGTAAATTATTTAAAAATGGCATAGAAACATCAATTGATGTATTTGAGACTCAATTGGAGACAGTGAATTTATATAATATGATGATAAAAAATATTAAAGAAAAAGATTATACAATACTTGTTTTAACTGAAAATTATGCTAGGAAAGCAGATGATTTACAGGGTGGTGTAGGATTTGAAACAAATCTTCTAATACCATCAATAATGGATAATTTAAAGAAAATTATACCTATAGTTAGAACGAAGGGGGATAAATCAAATGTTATACCTTTCTATTTGAGAGGGGTTAATTATATAGACTTTTCCGATGATAAAAAATTTGAAGAGGCCTTTGATGAATTATTGCATAAGATTTATAAGGTTGAATTGATTGAGAAGCCTAAACTTGGTACAAGACCAGATTTAAAATCTAAAAAGATAGAGAGTATTACAAGTAAGGGTTCTTTTGAAATGGAAGAGAATATACTAATTCCTAACTTTATTGGAATAACTGATAGAGATAAAAATAAGTTTATGAAAGAAAGTTATTTAGATATTATAGAGGGAATGCATATTTTTTTAGAAAAAACAAAGAAAAGCAACAGAAATTTTGACTTTGAATTAGATACTATTACATCTAAAAAAACAATTATTAAAATGTATATTGATGGAACACAGAAATATGCTGTTAAAATATGGCTTGGGAATGGATTAGGAGCAAGACAGGAAACTATTAATCTTTCTTATGGTAATTTTATCAGTGAAAGTGATAATTCAATGAATGAAATTATAACCTGCGAAGTGGAGGAGAATAAATTAGGGTTAAAAATGACTATGAGTTTATTAGGAAACAGAGAAATAATGAACTCAAAGTCTGTAACTCTTGAAGTTTGGAAGAATGTTATTAATTATATTCGTTAGAATTGGGGTGATTTAAATGCTAAATTATAATGAAATGAAAAACTATTTTCATGGTAGATTTTACTGCAATACTAAAGAAGCGATTGTAAGTAAAATAATAAATAGAGCAGAGGAAATAGTTGGGGAAAAGGATATTAAGTTATTTTATCCCCAAAACATATTTGTAGAAGAAAAAGGTTTTAAATTTTATGTGTTTTATAATAATAGGATACTAAAAGTTAGTGAAAATGATAATTTTATATTTACTAACTTTTATAATCTAGGTAATATAGATAAATTTATATTAAAAGAGAACTCTAAGGATGAAAGTGAAAAGATGCTTGAAATAAAATTTAAGGATAATGAAATTTTAATATTTAATAGTTATGAGGACACAAATGAGTATTATAAAAAAGATTTAGCAAGTATTATAGAAGAAATTTGCAAAAATATTGTTTCATGCAAGGAATCAAAAATCATAAGTAAAGAGGTATAAATATGGAAAAACTTACGATACAAAAGTTAGAGAAAGCATTATGGGATGCTGCTGATATTTTAAGAGGAGAATTAAACGCTGCTCAATACATGGATTACATATTTGGATTATTGTTTTTAAAGAGGATGAATGATCAGTTCCAAGTTGAACAGAGCAAAAAGAAAGAAGAGTTTGCTTCTATGGGATTACCAGAGGAAGAAGTAAATTTATTAATAGAAGATCCTTCAATATATGAAAACTTCTATGTACCAGAAAGAGCAAGATGGTCAACATTAAAAGACTTAACATTAAATATAGGGCCAGGATTAGATAAGGCGTTCAAGTCAATAGAAGATGAACCTAAAAATGCAGAATTAATAGGTGTACTTACTACCGCTAACTATAATGATAAGGAAAGAGTACCAGATAAAAAATTATCTCAATTACTAATACTATTTAGTGAGTTACCATTAGCAAATGAAAATTTAGAGAGTAAAGATGTTCTAGGCAATGCATATGAGTATCTTATTAAGCAATTTGCAGATCAAGGTGGTGCAAAGGGTGGAGAGTTCTACACTCCTGAGCAGGTAGTTAAAACTTTAGTAGGAATAGTGAAGCCCAAAGAAGGTGAATCAATATATGATCCCACGACAGGCAGTGGTGGTATGCTCATTCACAGTACGCATTATATTGAAGAACATAGTGGAAATTCTAAAAATGTTTCGCTGAATGGTCAAGAAATAAACCTTTCAACTTGGGCTATTTGTAAGATGAATATGTTATTTCATGATGCTACAGGAGCAGACATCGAAAAAGGAGATACTATAAGAGATCCCAAACATACAAATGGTGGGATATTAAAAACATTTGATGTAGTCCTTGCTAATCCTCCGTTTTCATTAAAAAATTGGGGAGAAGAAGAGGCAAAGAAAGATCCATATGGAAGATTTGTATATGGAATACCACCTAAATCTTATGGTGACCTAGCATTTATAGAGCATATGATAGCGTCTCTAAATTCTAAGGGAAGAATGGGTACTGTTGTTCCGCATGGAGTTTTATTTAGAGGTGGAGCAGAAGGAAAGATAAGGCAGGGAATGCTGAAAGATGACATTATAGAAGCGGTAATAGGTTTGCCACAGAATATTTTTTATGGCACTAGTATACCAGCAGCCCTACTAATTATAAACAAATATAAAGATATTAATAGAAAAGAAAAAGTGCTATTTATTGATGCTTCCTTTGGATTTGTTAAGGATGGAAATAAAAATAAATTAAGGGACGAAGATATTGAAAAGATAATTAAAACCTTTGATAATTTTGAATTAGTGGAAAAATATTCAGAAGTAGTTGAATTAAAAACAATTGAAGGGAATGATTATAATTTAAATATAAGCAGATATGTAGATACATCAGAGGAAGAAGAAGAAATTGATATAAATTTAGTATTGGATGAAATAAGAGAACTGAAATTTAAAATTGTTTATAATGAAGAAAAATTGAATGGATATCTTCAAGAACTTGGATTTGAGGGCATATAAGGTGGTGAATTAGGTGAAAGAAGGGTACAAAAAAACAGAATTAGGATGGATACCAAAAGAGTGGGATATAATACCGCTAATAGAGGGAACTACACTTATAAAGGATGGAACTCATAATCCCCCTAAAAGAACAGATGTAGGTATTCCATTATTAAGTGCTGAAAACATATTTAATGGGAAAGTAAATTATGGATTAAATGAAAAATCTATAAGTATAGAGGATTTTAAGCAGATGCATAAGAACTATAAAATAGAGAAAGGTGATGTTCTTATGACGATTGTTGGAACGATTGGAAGGGTTGCGGTAGTTGATAGCGATAGAGAGTTTGCTGTCCAAAGAAGTGTTGCAATAATTAAAAGTAATGCTAAATTAAATAATAAGTTTCTTGCAAAGTTCTTAGAGTCGGATATATGTCAAAATCAGTTAAGTAAACGAAGTAACTCAACAGCCCAAGCAGGTTTATATTTAGGAGAATTGTCAAAGGTTAAAATACCGCTGCCAGATATAAGGGAACAAGAAAAAATAGCAGAAATTCTATCTATTATTGATTTACAAATATACGATACAGATACACTTATAGAAAAGATTAAAAGATTAAAGAACGGACTAATACAGAGACTTTTAACTAATGGAATAAAACACACAGAATTTAAGAAAACAGAAATTGGGGATATTCCTGTAGAGTGGGATATTAAAGAAGTTGGGGGAATTACATCATTTGTAGGAAGCGGAATCACACCAAAAGGCGGTCAAAAAGTATATTTAGACGATGGGATCGCTTTTATAAGGAGCCAGAATGTGCTTGTTAATAAGTTATCTACTGAAGATATTGCTTATATAAGTGAAGAGATTAATGAGAAAATGAAGAGAACAGAAGTTTTTAATGGTGACGTGTTATTAAATATTACTGGAGCATCAATAGGGAGATGTGCCTTAGTGCCAAATGGCTTTGGTAGAGGAAATGTTAATCAGCATGTCTGTATTTTAAGATTAAACCAAGGGCATGGAGAATATTTAGTTCAGGTAATGAATTCAAAGGTTGTAAAAGACCAGATAGATTCTTTCAATGGTGGTTCTAGTAGGGAAGGTTTAAACTTTCAACAAGTTAGACATATACAAGTCCCTTATCCACCATTGGAAGAGCAAAAACAGATAGCCAATATTCTATCATCACTAGATAATAACATTGAAGGTTATGAAAATAAAAAGAATAAACTAGAAGAAGTTAAAAAAGGAATAATGCAGCAACTCTTAACAGGAAAAGTAAGGGTAGTATAGAGAAGGTGAGAGGTTATGTTTCTATATAAAATAGATGGCAATAATTTAGAAGAGATAAAAGAAAAGCCATTTTCTAAAGAAGTAGAACTTCATAAATTATGTGAGAGCAATTTAGAGAATATCTTTGGTTTGAAATTTGTTAGAAGAGAGTTTTCTTTCAATAATTTTAGGTTAGATACTTTAGCATTTGATGAAAGTAGTAAATCCTTTGTAATAATTGAATATAAAAATACTAGCAATTTTAGTGTTATAGATCAGGGCTATGCATACCTTTCATTGATGCTTAATAATAAGGCGGATTTTATTCTTGAGTATAATGAGAACTGTAATAGCACCCTAAAAAGAGACGATGTGGATTGGTCACAATCAAGAGTTATATTTGTTTCTCCAGCATTTAATAACTTTCAAAAGGAATCTATAAATTTTAAGGACTTACCTTTCGATTTATGGGAAGTAAAAAGATTTGCTAATGATACAATTTACTTTAATCAAATTAAATCATCAAAAAATGCAGAATCTATAAAAACCATATCTACAAATAGTAATGAGGTTCAGTCTGTAAATAAAGAAATTACAGTATATACAGAAGAGCAGCACTTAAATAATTCTAGTGAAGAGATTGTAGAGTTATATGAAAAAATAAAGCAATTTATATTATCACTAGATGATACCATTGAGATAAAGGCCAAGAAGTTAGAATTAGGATTTCTATATAACAAAAGGGTAATGGTGGATATTCATTTGCAGAAAAAAGCGTTGAAGATATGGTTAAATACTAAATCAGGAACATTAGATGACCCAAGAAATATAGCAAGAGATGTTTCAAGGACTGGACATTGGGGAAACGGAGACTATGAAATACAAATTAGCAATGATGAAGATATTGAGTATATATTTAGTCTGATAAAGCAGTTATATAAAACGAAAAGTTTATAATTTTAAATTGAAGGATTAGAATATGGGTATAAGGGAAGATATTTTTAACTACATAAATGAAAATAGTAATATGGTATTATGCGATGATTGCTTGACGAAACAATTAGGATTATCACAAAGGCAAGTAGCATTTCAAAAGTGTGGAGAACTTGAGGCTAGGCAAATGATTTTCAGAGGTCATAATACTTGCAGTTTATGTGGCAAAAATAAAAAGAGCAGTTGGCATAAAAGTTCAATAGTTAAAGAAGATAAAGAAAATGACTTAGATATAAATGAAAATAATGTTATTGAAACTGAAAAGGTTCACTTCAATAAAAGTGGGAATCATGAAATAGAAAATAATATAACAGATTTTATGGCTCTTGTAGGTAATGGAATTGTTGAAATATACAATGAATTTAGTTTGCAACACGAATTAGGAATATATTTAAGGGAGAGATTAGGCGGCAAATATAAAATTCAGTTTGAAAGAAATGTTTCATATTTTCAGATAACTGGAACTTTAAAAAAGGAAATGGATATAGTTTTATTCAATGTTGATAAAACAGAAAAATACTGTATAGAATTAAAATACCCTACAAATGGACAAGTGCCAGAGCAAATGTTTTTAATGTGCAAAGATATTAGATTTTTAGAGCAATTAAGACAAAATGGATTTACTCAATGCTATTCGGTAAATGTGGTTCAAGATTCTGCTTTTTATAGTGGTATTAAAAACGAAGGTATATATTCTAAATTTAGAGATGAAAAAAGATTACACGGAACAATAGAGAAACCTACAGGTAAAAAAGACGAAAGTTTTAAATTATCATATGAATATGATATTGAATGGAAAGATGTCCAAGATAAACAAAAATATTTTCTTATTATTGTGTAAGTAAAAGGGGAGGTGGAAAAGTGAATTATCTAGGTAATGAAGAAACGCTAGTAGAAATACCAGCGATAGAATATTTAAAAGATAAACTTGGATATGATTTTCTTGAAGGCGATAAATTAACATCAGAATGCGGGGAACGTGATACACTTAGTGAAGTTATATTAACTAAAAGAATGAGGTCATCTCTAAAGAAGTTAAATCCTTGGATATCGGATGAAAATGCTGATAAGGTTATTAGAAAGTTTAGTAGAGCAGAGTCTTTAGAAGTAGGACTTTTAGAGATTAATGAGAAGATATATGATTATATTGTTCATTTACAATTAACTGTGGATCAAGTTATAGATGGAAAAAAAGAAACTCCTACAGTTAGGTTAATTGACTTTGATAATATAGAAAACAATGAGTTTTTAGTAACTAGGCAATTTGTTGTAAAAGGGCCACAAGAAACAATTAGACCAGATATTGTAGTTTTCGTAAATGGCATGCCTATAGCAGTTTTAGAGTGCAAATCTCCGTTTAAAGAAACTAACTCAAACGAAAATGCAGGCAAGTATGATGCCTTTAAGCAACTTAGAAGGTATATGAATGGAAGAGATGCTAACTTTATTGAAGGAGCAGAAAGACTATTCTACTCTAACTTTATTACAGCAATTTTGAACAAGTATACTGCTTTTATAGGTACTATAAGTTCAGGTTACAAGCACTATATAGAATGGAAAGATGCTTATCCTGTTGAAAATAAGGATGTTCTTGAAGTGAAGGATAGCCCACAAAATATACTTTTACAAGGTGTATTCAAAAAGGAAAATCTTCTTGATATCATGCAAAACTTTATAGTTTATGATGTAGATAAAGAAAATTCTAAGAAGATAAAAAAAGTATGCAGATATCAGCAGTTTAGAGCGGTTCAAAAGTCTATAAAGAGGTTAGAACACGGAAAAACTCCTTTAAGCAGAGGGGGGGTGGTGTGGCATACTCAAGGTTCTGGAAAGTCACTTACTATGGTGTTCTTAGCAAAAAAGATTAGAAACCATAAGAAACTTTCGGATGCTACTATAGTAGTGGTAACAGATAGAACAGACTTAGATGAACAAATCTTTCAGACTTTCGCTAATACAATTACAAACGGAACTCCTGTTAGAGCAGAAAGTATTAGTGAAATGAAAAGGCTTCTTAGAAATTCTAATGCACGGATAATTACTACAACTATTCAAAAGTTTCAGAGTGATAAAGAAGAAAGCAGTCTTTATGATCCTAATCAAAAGGAAAAGTTATTTTTTGAGAAGGAATATGAAGTTCTGTCAACTAAGACAAACATTATTGTTATGACAGACGAGGCTCATAGAAGCCAGTATAAAGGTACTGCTGCAAATTTAAGAACAGCACTTCCTAATGCTGCTTTTATAGGATTTACAGGAACGCCAATAGATAAAGAAGATAAATCTACACCTAGAACTTTTGGTTCTTATATAGATAAGTATTCTATAAAAATGGCAGTAGATGATGGTGCTACTGTAAAAATAGTGTACGAAGGTAGAAGGCCAGACCTGCATATAAAAGGAGATTCATTACAGGAATTATTTGACCAGGCATTCGAGGATAAATCAGATGAAGAGAAAGAGGCTATCAAGCAAAAATATGCTAATAAGAGAACTGTGGTAGAAGCAGAAAGCAGGATAGAAGAAGTAGCAAAGGATATGCTGACCCACTATAAAGAATATATTTATCCTAATGGTTTTAAGGCTCAAGTTGTTTGTGTATCTAGAGAGGCTTGTGTGAAGTATTATAATGCTTTAAAGAAACATATGAAGGATATAATGGGAGAAGAGTTAGAGTGTAAGATTATTTTCTCTGGAAGCAATAATGATGAACCTTCTTTAAGAGAACATCATACATCAAAGGAAGAGCAGAAGGAGATACTAAAAAGTTTTAAAAAGAAAACATCTGAAAGTAAATTATGCTTTTTAATAGTTAAGGACATGCTATTAACAGGTTTTGATGCACCTATAGAGCAGGTGATGTATTTAGATAGACCATTAAAGGAGCATACTTTATTACAGGCTATTGCAAGAGTAAATAGAACTAGTGGAGATAATAAGAGGTGTGGTTACGTAGTTGATTATTATGGAGTGTTAGATTTTCTAGAGGAAGCATTAGCAATATTTGATAAAGACGAATTAGGTAAGCCAATGGAGTCCATGGGTTCTTTATATGATGAAATGTTATCTTATAGAGAAAACATAATGAGATTATTTACTGGTGTAGACCATAACAATATAAATGCCTTAGTTAAAGTAATAGAGCCAGAGGATAAGAGAGCAGAATTTGAAGTCGCTTATAAAAGGTTTGCTGGATCAGTGGAAGCATTAATGCCAGGACATATATCTGCAGATATAATAAATGATGTAAAGTGGCTATCTTATATAAGGGCGGCTGCAAAGGTAAGATTTAATCCAGAAAAGAAGTTAGATATTGCTGACTGCGGGGAAAAGATTAAGGCGTTAATTTCTGAACACCTAACATCAGCAGGAGTAATTCAGTGGATTGAGCCTATAACGCTATTTGAGGACGACTTCCAAACCAAGATTGAAAATCAGGCTAGTGACGAAGCAGTGGCTTCTTCTATGGAACATGCTATAAAGAATGTTATTAACTTAAAGATGGATGAAAACCCTGTTTTCTATTTAAGTCTGTTTGAGAAACTTCAGCAAATTCTAGAAGAAACTAAAAATGATTGGATAGAGAAAAAGGCAAGACTTAAAGATTTTATTAATAAGGAAATGGAAAAAGGTGAACAAGACAAAGCAAATGAACTAGGATTAAGCAAAAGGGAATTTGCTTTCTTTGAAACTTTAAGAGAAGTTTTAAAACAGCAGGATGAAGTTGCTGCTAATACAATAAAAGAGGACAATGTTGAATACATAGGTGATGATGTAGTAGAGTTTTCCAAGGAACTATCTAAGGGCTTGGATAAATTAATAAGAGAGAATTACCTAGTAGATTGGACTAATAATCAAAGTAAATCTGGTCAGATAGAACAAAAGATTTATATGTTTTTAATATCAAAATCTGCAAAACTTAGAGAAGTATTTGGATCAGAGGCTATAAGTAAAATTAGACAGTTGAAAGAAAGTATAATAAAGTTGGCTAAGATACATTATGCAAACCTAGATTAAAGGTGATACAATATGAGACTTGGATTTGTATTCGGAACAAGAAATATAGATTTTAATTTGGAATATAGTAACCGAAAAACTTTAGCAATAGAAGTGGAACCGTCAGGAGAAGTAAATGTAATAGCACCTATTAGCGTCTCGGAAGAGAAGATAATTAATAAAGTTAAGAGTAGAGCCTCCTGGATAGTGCAAAAACAGTATGAAGTTAGAAATATAAATGTTAATAAAATTAACAGAGAGGCTATAAGCGGGGAGTCATATCTTTATTTAGGAAGAAACTATACCTTGCAAATAAATGTACGTACAAGAACTGAGGAAATTACAGTAAGACTGTTTAGAGGAAAGTTTATAGTGACGACATATACCGAAGATGAAGAGAAGATAAAATCAGCACTAGAAGAATGGTATAGGAAAAAGGCCCTTATAAAGATAAATGAAAGAATAAATTATTACAGCCATTATTTTGATAGGAAGCCAAGTGCCGTTAAGGTTAAGGAACAGAAGAAACGTTGGGCAAGTTGTACTTCCAAAGATGAACTTCTATTTAATTGGAGATGTATAATGGCTCCGTCTAATATTATTGATTATATTATCGTTCACGAGATGTGTCATATGTATCATAAAGACCATTCCAAGGAATTTTGGAGTATGGTAAATGGCGTATTGCCCGACTATGAAGGCAGAAAACTGTGGCTTAGGGATAATGGGATTAAACTTGACATATAAAGTAAAATTATTAAGCATAAATTATATGAATAGATAAAAGTATTTTATTTATAAAAGATTTAATGAATGCTTGTGTAGACTATATAAAAAATAAGGTGGTTTTATGCCACCTTATTTTTTAATGAGAATTCCGTATAAAATAAATATTTTTTATTTTTATAGACGTTTTCTTAAAAAGTATCCTGCTATACTTATTGTAATATATAAAACTTGGTATAGTAATTAAATTTTAAAATACTTGATTAGCATAGTTATTACACTGTACGAATTATTTCATTATTATTATTGATACATTTAGTTGTAAGATTGCAATAAGCGGTATAAATAAATTGTTAGTTGTAACATTGCTAGAAGCGAGGATTAATTGTTATGTGTCTAAAATAAAAGAGTAAATAACCCAAAAACATATAATATTGATACTTATTCAAAGTTGCATACTTGTAGTATAGTGCAAATATTAGTTGCAGGACAAACAGCCAATTATTTAAAATATAATTAAATAAAAATAAAATCCTGTTTCGCAACAGGATTTAAAGAACTATATAAATAATAACTAAAAGTTTATTGTTCTAAAGATTTTAGTTTTTTCTTGATTGAAGCCTTTTGATTCCTAACTGTACTATCAGATACATGGAGAATTTTAGAAACATCTTTTGAGGTATAGCCTTTAATTAGTAAATTTATGACTGTAATTTCTTTCTTACTAAAATGATTATTTAAAAATTTATTAAAGGTTTCTTCATCAGCAATGTAACTTTTTAATTCTATAAATAAATTATTCTTAGACTGAAATATGTCAAGGTAGTAAGTATCACCATTCTCTGAGGTCTTACACTCCAACTCATTCATACTAATTGATAGGTTTAAATAATTAATATAATCATGTCTTAATTTACCAATCAGATAATTCCAATAGTAATCAGAGAATTTTAAGATTAAATAATCTTTAAATAAAAGATTACATTTTTTAACAGTATCATTCATTTTATTAATATTTATAGAATTTAATACTTCCCATAAAGGATTAATGAAAGAGTATTTTTTAATCCTACCATCATAATAATCTATGGAGCATACTTCATCCAGGAATGATTTCTTATATATATCAAAAAATATATAATTAATTATGTGAAACTTATATTCATTATAGTTATTATCTTTATTTAACCGCTTATTCAGATCTTCTTCAGTAGATGCTAATTTGCTAATTCTCTGATTTCTAATCTTCTTCGGCAAAAGGTAAAAGGGCCAATTAAGGACTTTCATAAATTCACCTTTTATCAGCATGTGTAATGTTTCCAGACTCTGCTCCGATCCAGTCTCTAAAAAGTTCCTTAAATTTATATTAATGCAACGATCTCTTAATTGAGTAACTTTATTATCCATTAATTACACTCCTTTTTAGCGTTTTAAACCTTTTAAACAATAAAAAGGAGAAAATCAACTTTTTATCAAAAAAACTTTATATCAAAACTTGAAGTTAATTTTAAAGTTCATATAATGCACTCAAAATTCAAATTTAAGGAGTGATTTATATGGAAAATAAGAAGTTCAGTTTTGGTATTGTAAAAGGAATTGAAATGGGTGAAGTTTTGAATAACAGGTGTCTTTATAGCGGTTACAGCGGATTGAAATATTTATATAACCAACTACAGAGAACATCTTACCCATTAGTAAAAGAAGAGATAGAAGAATGTATGAGTATATATGCAAAAGATTATATTATTACTTTTGGAAAGTATAATGGCAGAACATTAGAAGATATATATAAGGCAGACAGGTGCTATATAGAAGAATACTTATTAAAAAATGCGGGGGAAGAAGTAAAGTTGATTATAAATCAATATTTGAGTAATAATAGAGCATCTAAGGATTTAGGCTACAATGACTTTCAGCAGAATGCTTATAAAAAGGTTGCTAAACTGATTGAAGAAATAAATGATAGAAGTTCGAGAGAAATAATCCTTGCATTGAACATGATGGGATTCGATTACAAAGAAAATAAAGGGTTTACTGAATGCCCGTACTGTGGGTACAACAAAAAGGGAAGGTGGCCTTCTTATCTAAAGAAGAGAGAGGGACAAACTTATTATATTGGATGTGAAAAATGTGATAATGATAAAAATATTATTACATTTGTACAAGAGCAATATAATTTAACATATCCAGAGGCAGTTAAAAAACTGGCTGCTTTATTAGGCATAAGTACAGATATAAGTTCAGATGAAGTTGTTATAAAAGATTTCAAACCTAAAACTGAAGATGAAATAAAAATACAATGTTGTTGTCTAGATGAAGTTGATTTAGAACCTTTTGGTTTTGCTAATGGAGTAATGCATCCTTACTTCTTTCATAGGGGGTATGACTTACAAGATGCTGATATATTTAAAATTGGGTTTGCTGGTAGGAAATGTACAAATAATTTTAAAAATAGAGTATGTTTTACAATAAGAGATATGGATGGCAGATGTGTTGGTGTAATAGGAAGGTCAGTAGAAAGTGAACAAGAGTTTTACGATAAGATAATAGAAAAGAGTAGAATTAGCAAAGACTTACCATATGATAAGCAGTTAGATGTTGTAAAGAAAAAATATGAATATAAGAAATATATATTTACCAAAGGGTTTAAAAAATCCTTTACTCTTTATAATTTTGATAAGGTATCCAAAATGGAAAAGGATAAGATATTTATTTGCGAAGGTACATTAGATGTTGTATCTATGGCTGATGAATATGGATTTAGGCAGACGGTAGGTATGATGGGTAAGGAATTAGGATTAGGTCAACTATACCAGTTATATAAGCATTATAAAGACATAAGAGACAAAGTTGAGATATATCTTTTTATAGATAATGATAATGCAGGACGGCAAGGTATGGAAACAAATATTAAGCATTTGCAGGAGTTGGGATTTACTCAATTATATAAGATGGTGCTTAAAAATGGTAATGATGCAGCAGATTCATGCTATCAGCAGGTAAAGGATGCATATAGCGAAGCAGAGTTAATTCCAATAAAATATAATAAGAAAAAAATAGTTTTAGAGAATGTGGACTCAAATGAATGCACTATATTAGAAGAAATTTAATTAAAGGTACATGATACATTATTATACAGCTTATTGATATAAAATAACTATTAATATAATAAACGATACCTTGAAATAATACTACCTATAATTTAATAAGTACAGATACAATTGGTACTGCTCTTAATTGAGATAGTACCTTTTTTTATTTGAATTTAAGTAGAAAGAATAACTATAATGTACCAAATATTTAAGGAGGGGAATGTAGTATGGGATAAGGTAACAATTTTAATAATTTAATAGAAAGAAGGTAGAAAGTGAAGCATGGACTAAATAAAGAAAGACTAATGATTAAATTGCTTAATGACATTATTAGGATATACCCTGATAGTCGTATCAGTAATGACTTAATAAAAATATCTGATGGAAATGTAGATTTAAGTCTACCAATAAGCCAGATATACAGCGAATACTCTATAGGAAATAGGGATTATAATGAAATATTCTCAGAATACCTAAAAGTAATTAGGGAAATTATTGAACAGCATAATTTTAAGATTGATTATGATACAGTTTACCCACTTTTAAGGCATAAAACTTTTGGCATTAATGAAGAATGCGAATTCTTTAGGGAGCAGTTGTTCTTAGATATACATTTAATGTTAGCCTCAGATATGGGAGAGTTATTTAGATATGTTTTGATGAATGACAAGGGGGTAAATTATAATCAAGCCTATGACGCTGCTATGATAAATATAAATAAACTTACAGATGTACTTGTAAAAATGGATAATAGAATAGATGTATATACAACAAAGTATTCAAGTGACTATGCTTCCAGTTTGATATTAAATAAAAATATGCAGCGGCAGATACAAAAGAAAATAGGGCCAAGTTATATTTTTGCAATTCCAGCATCGTCAGTTTTATTTGTGGCACCTCAAAGTGATTACAATATTGATGTGGTAAAGGCTTTAGTTAAAGAAAATCAAGATCCTAATATCATTTCTGATAAAGTAATGATACACTCGGCAGATGGTAGTTATCATTTTGTAGATTCATAAATTGCCCTGGTTAATCTTTATTTAAGATTATTACTATTTATTATTTAATTTAAGGTTTATGGAGTCGATAAATTTCCATAAACTTTTTTTCTAATGATCTTAATTTTAAGAAAAATATGTTATGGTACAAGCATAAAAGATAAAACAAACTAATAAGAAAGAAGAAATACAAAATGAAATTAATATTAGAAAAGTTTAAGAAAAAGATATTTTGGGATATAAAAAAGCGTTATCCAGATAGTTATATTATTAAGGAATTAATGATAATAGACAATGGAAGTCAGGAGTTTACAGTAGGATTAAATGAAGTTTATAAAGATTATCTAGATGATAATGGGTATAGAATTTCTCTTAATAAGTTGCTAAAATTAATAACTAATCATTTTATTGAGAATAGGGAAAGTGTAAATTACAATTATATTTATCCAATAATAAAAAGCAAAGAATTTAGTGAAGATTGTCCCATCGAGTTGGTGAAGAGAAAACTTGCTCTAGACCTTGAAATAATACTAGCAGAAGATAAAATAAAAATGTTTGAATTCTGTAGAAAAGAAAATAATATTGATGAATCAAGGGCATTTAAGGCCGCTTTGGCAAATATTAATAATCTTAATAATGAATTATGCCAATTACATGATGATTGTAAGATTTTTTCTGCTAAATTTAATAATGACTGTTGCTCGAGTCTTTTATTTAATTTTGACTTTAGACAGCAGATTATGAATAAGGTTGGAAATAAGTTCCTTCTTGCAATACCGTCTACTACAGGTATTTTAATTGGGTCAAATGAAAAGCAAAATATTATGATTATGAAAAAACTTATAGAGTCTGATGACGATATGAATAGAGTAAGTTCTCACGTATATAGAGTGAGTGGAAACGAATGGGAGTATGCTGATTAGAAAAATCTCTACCAGAAGGTAGAGATTTTTTATGCCCGTAGATCTAATTTTAAAATACTAATAAGTTTTATAATTTCAGATCCATCATTTGTAAAATTATAATTAAAATCGCAGTTACATTCTAAAGTTTCAATTTTCTTTATTATTAGATCAAGAGAATTAATACATACAAGGTCATTTGATTTGTAAAGAATAGGAAATAGGTAGACAAGGCATAAATATTCTAAGCACTCTTGTGCTATTTTTGCAGTATCCCTCCCTAAGTAGTAAGTAATAATGTAAAGTAAATCATTTATCTCTAATCGTAGTATTGACATATCTATTGTCTCAATCATAGAAATCACCTCCATTGTTTTTTGTATTTTATATAGAAAGAATCTACAATTCAAATTTTCATATTAATTAATTTGAAGGTTTTGTTTCCTGTTTGTTAAATATTATAATAATAGTAAAATTATACTTACAGGTGATATAATCAGGTATATAATAGATTCATAAGCAAAGAAATAAGTAATTTAAATAAATAAACAATTGATGAAGGAGAGATAGAAAATGAAAAATAAATTAATTAGAATTATAACAGCAAGTTTAGTTAGCATGTTTGTTGCAATTATGTTTATAAAGTTTGGTTTAAAGATGCACATCCAGGGATTGGAAAAGGTATGGGGTATACCAATGACTTTAGCAATGACACATATCTTATTTGCGGATATAAGGATATGGAAGGAAAAAGAAGAGAATTCAGTTTCTCTAGGATAGTGGAAGATTATGCAACAGAATCGTGAAGAGAATCAAATTGGAGTATATATATTAGAAGATAACTACTCCGATTTTATAAAAGAATTAGCAGAATACAATTTGAATAATAATTTAGGAGAAGAAGTATTTTTAAATTGTGATACCAAAGTAGATAGCAAAAAGATAACTATAGAAGATTTCTGGTTTCTAGCGGTATAAGTAGTAGGTACAGTAATTGTATCTACTATTTCTTTTAAGGACTAAATGTTTAGGGATAAATATATTCTAGCAAAAAAACAAAAAATGGAGGAGGTTAAAAGTATGATTGTAACGTGTGATCCCAAAGTCCGCATGTCATATATATATCTACAACAACCAAAAGAGATCAACCCTGTATGGATGGAGAGTTGCAATATTAAATCTTATCTAGAAGGCGATAAACCTGAAATACCATATATTTTTGGGGATAAAAAGATACAAGATAAACTAATGCACTTATCTTTGCGTGAGAAAACTTATTTAGAAGATTTGGATGTTGAATTTGAAGAAGAATACCTAAACGATAAAGAAAATGGATATATAAATGGCATAGAATTAAGGCTTGGAAAAAAAGAATTAATTAATTTGTTCAAGGATAAGGTTTTTAAACTATATGAGACAGAGTATCTTGGTAGGAAGTTTTTATTTTTATCATTGGATTACATAGAAAATATTTTTGATGAAAATAATGTTATTTATGCAGCAAATAGCAATAGGGATGTATATTATATTGTTGCTGTAGAGGACAAAGTATGCTATATCAAAGCAATAATATCTAGTAGGGATGATTTATATAATCTAGTATATCTAAAAGTACCAAATTTTATTCTATATTAGATATAAACAAAGAACCCCCTAAATTTAGGGGGTAAAATAACATTGTCATATTAATTACTAAATATTTTTTCTACCATTCTATCGGTAACATAATAGGTTGTCTCTTTTTATATGAATTTTATTATCTTTAATTCGTAATCATCACTTCAAGTCTTTATTAATCCTCAATTACTGCTTTAATTAACCGAGTAATTAGTCTTAAGTTCTCAGTATTACAAGATTGTAATAGTGCTGATATTTCATCTTTAATATATTCACTTGATTTATGTAATGAATCAAATAGTAAAAAGTCTGGAGTAACATCCAAGGCATTGCTTAAATTTACCAAAGTTTCTAGACTTGGCTTAGTTGATGCATTTTCTATATGGCTAACATAAACACTAGATACATTAACAATCTCCGCTAATTGCTCCTGTGTTAAATTTTTCTTAAGTCTTTCTTCTTTAATTCTTTTACCTAATTTTCTATAATCCATACCATCACCCTATTCTAAAATCTAACAAACTTATATAAAAAAATACATAAAGTAAAAGTACAGATTGTATTATTAGTTATAATAATGTAAAATTATTGGTAAGTGGTAAAATAAGAAAAATTTACTTAGATCAAATAACAATAGAAAACTCCAAACATATAGGATAAATATAAATTTGTGCAAAAGGATTGATATAGTGCACATTGTAGAGCATAAAATGTAGATTAAAAATTGTAAATCGTAAAGTAACTTTAGGGGTGAAAAAATGAAGAAGAGATTTTTGTTATTAATTATTTCTGCTATTACAGTATCGCTAGTTTTTACTGGCTGCAAAAAAACAACTACTGAGACTACTAATACGGATACTAAGGTAGCAACTAATGTTGAACGAAAGCCAATTGGTGAAACAAAAGTAGATGAAAAAAAAGAAGATGCTAAACCTCTAGTTAAAGAGGAAGTAAAAACTGATAATGCTGCAACTGAGCAAAAAACTGAAACTACTCAACCCGCTGCATCAACTACAAGTAAGACTACTACCTCAACTACCACAACTTCAAATATAACTAAACCTGTTACAAAGCCCTCAACAACAACACCTACTTCTGCTCCAATGGTACAAAAACCATCAGGAATAGCAGAAATAAATGATGCGTTTAGGTCTAAATACTTTGGTTTAGAACCAAGTATGTATACTGGTTCTAAATCTTCTACATTTAACGCCATAATTTTAGATGTAGCGAAGGGTAATTTAAGTAAAACACAGGCAGTGGCGGAATTGAAAGATATTCAACCTTGGACAGAAGGTAATATAACCTATACAATTCTAACTCCTACCATTAATATTTATTCAACTGCATCAAATGATGTAACTACTATTTTAAAAGAAATTAGAGATAACGGATTATTTACAGGAGATATGTATTCAAACGCTTATGTTTATTATGATTCTTCAATTAAACAAAATAGAATTGTTATGATAGGGATACCTTTTCTGCAAAAAACTGCTGTAACAAATTAATGTTAAAAATTATTTGTAAAGTTAATTTTTTATTATATTACAGTCGCCCAAACGAATAAAGAATATTTAATAATAATTATATAATATGTATTAAAGAAAAAAACATAGGATAAAGGAGATATGCATATGAAAAGGACAGGTTTATTAGTATTTAGTGTTATAGTAACAATATCACTTTTGGCGGGATGTGGAAGTAGAAATGTAGATACAAAGAAAGATACTGCTCAGATTACAACTACTACTCAACAAACTCAAAAGGATACCACTTCACAAGATAATAAAAATGAAAATGATAATTCTACTACACAAACATCTTCAACTAATACTGAATCTTCAGGTAGTAATTTAAAAGAGGCTGCTCCAGGAACTACTCCTACATTGGACAAGTCATTAAAAGAAGAAAAAACTGTTAATAGAACTGCCAATGGTGGAATTACCACAGAGTTTGCAAAATTACATCCTACTGATACATTACTCGTGTATATTAATGATTGCGGAAAATATGATATAAATAAAAATTGGCCTACAATTGATCCAGCAATAGATAATAATATAACTAAAATCAGTGATACTGTTATAATATATCATGTTCCTGTAGTTGATAGTAAAAACAATGTATTAGAAAAGAGAGACATGCGAGTCGAATTTAAGGATGGTGCATGGTCTGTTATTAGTGATGTAGTAGTTAAATAAAAAGAATAATGTAATAATAAACAGTAGCGAAATGGCTGCTGTTTATCATTTCTAACATTATTTAATCAACTTACTTAGTAAGTTCTAGAATAATTCTGTATATAAGTAGTATATGGAATATAAGTTAATTCAAAATAAGGATAAAAAATTATGTGGAAACCAAAAGGCTGTCCACATAAATAAGAAGATATTAACTAGCAGGTATTTCTGTCGTAATACATAATATATATCCTAAAAGTTATTTATACTTAGTTTTAATCTGGAGGTATTAATCCTACAGTACAAAAAAATTTAATACCTGCTTAAAAAGTTATAACTTATAATAATAAATCTTAAATTTACGAGTCAAGTTTATTTTTATAAATCATCTAGGGTTTTTATAGCATTTTCTAGATCCTCATTTTCAGGAGATAGATATGTTTGGGTCGTAGATATGCTACTGTGACCTAATAATTGCATGGCATAATTTAGGGGGTTATACTTAACTATATGGGTGGCAAACAGGCTCCTAAACATGTTAGGATGTATTTGCATACCAGTAATATTTTGATACTTTAAAAATCTTTTATATAGACCTGACCGTGTGAACTTCATACCCCTTTCGCTCACTAGTAAAAATGGAGAATCCTTGAATTTTTTATTTCGTACAGGTAGGTAATCATTTATTGTTTTTCTTATATCTACATTCAATGGTATATATCTTTCCTTCATTTCTTTTCCAAGAATTCTAAGTGTTCCAGATCTTTCACCGATAGATATATCATCTAACTTGAGATTAATTGCTTCTGATATACGTAATCCACTTTTAGAGAAAAGTTCCAACAGGAGTATATCTAAGGGATTGCCACCTCGATATATGGCTCTTTTTATTGCCTTAAATTGTTTATTGGTAAAAGTCCGTTCTATTGGAGAAGTATTGTTTACTTTAATTTTCTTTATTGCCTTTGCTGGATTTTTACAGACTCCACTTAACTCTAAAAAAGTAAAGTATTCCTTTACTGCTATAATTCTATTATTGATGGTATTTCCTTTCAGACCATGATTGATTTGAAGAGTTCTCCAATCTTGCAAATCAATTGAGATAACTCTTTCAGGAGAAAATACTTCTCCATAAGTTTCACAATAATATTTTATAAATAAATATAAGTTATCTGTATAAGTTTTGATAGTTCCTCCAGCCTTATCATTTTCTTTTAAGAAGTCAATAAAATCAGAAATATAATAATCCTTTTTATCCATTCATAAAACTCCTTTCTAATTTTGTAAGAAGTTTATTAAATGTTCAAGTGATAGTTCAAGTTTATTTTAGAGTGCATGGGTGGAGTAAAGTAAGGACTAAAAAAGGTTGAAAAGGTTTTGTTTCTAATTTTTTATACCTTAACTATTAAAATATGACTTAATAATGTTGATTGATCAAAAATCCAAATTTTATAATTGGGAAACAAACGTTTCTTTGTTATCAAGGTTTTGTAGAATTATTGAGTTAAAAGTTATATAATGTAAAAAGGTACATAAGTTAGTAAAATTGTAATAGATGAATTTTATGTTTGAAAAATAATAATGTAAGCATGAAAGGAGATATGTATATGTCAGAAAACTCTTCTGTGGAAATAGAGACTTCAGAACAGTTAAATAAAGTCATTACAGAAAACTTACAAGAATATATAGATGATAATGTCGCTGAAGAGGACAAAGAAAAAGCAGCAGAGGAATTTGATATCATAATTCATGGGTTTTTAAATGGCAAAATGAAACCAGAGGATTTAGGTGGAATTATTGCTGTTAGAGGTTTTGTATATCAATACTATGTTGCTTTATATTATATTTTAGAAATGATATCAAAACCAGATAAATGGAAATGCCTCATATATGAACTTGGAGATGATATAACCTTAATTGGATGTAAGGATATTATGTTTATTCAAGTTAAAACTGAAAAAGAAGATGATGCTCCACATAATTTAACGCCGTCTACTTTGTATAATAGGGATAAGGGTATAAATAGTTGGTTAGATAAACTTTTCAGAAACTTAAATAAGATAAATGAGAAAGTGAATTACGCTGGTTATCAGGAAGATGTAACTGAAAGTATGAACGTACACTTTGTTCTAGCAACAAATATGGGGTATGACAGTAATAAGATACTAGCCCCTTACAGTGATAAAGATAAGGCTAAACATGAGGATGATAAGATAGCGGAAGATTTAAGCAAAAGTATTAAAGATAAGAATAATGACATTCTTAATTTTAATGATTTTGTTGATAAGGATCCATCTTGGTGTCTTGATAGATTTTCTATTAATCACTGCGGGAGAAGTGAATATTTATGGATAAAAATTAGAGAAAGGTTAATAAACATCACAAATTGCGATGACCATGAAATTGCTAGAAGAATACTTGATAAATTATTAACTACAGTATTGAAGAGAACGTCAAATGATAATGTTCAAGAAGCAGAAGAAAGAAAAAAGTTTATTTTTTATAGAGATGAAGTAATTGATTTAATTGATAAGTATAAACAGGAAGCCTCACTTGAGATCTATAACAGAATGCAAAGTGGTTTAATAAAACACCATTTTGAAGAGTGCATAATATCAATTCAAAATAGTATAAATCAACAATGGAAAGGGTCATTTAGACATAAGTTTAGTGAGACATTACTTTGGCTAAAAGAAAATCTAGAATTACTAGAAAATACCGATGAATTTATATATGAAAGATTCCTTAATAGGGTATTTTTGCTTGAGAATAGTAGGTGTATTAGTACAGATTTGAATGACCCTGATACAAAGGGCTTTCTTATTTCTTCACTAAAAAATATTATATTCTACATGGCTTTTTATAATGATAGATCAATCGTTGGAGATAAAAATTCAAAGTTTTTTATTAAGCAGGGTAAAGATTCTTCAAATGATAAGCGATTATTTACAATTTATAATGGCAAAAATAATGAGACATTTAGTATGTGTACACGAAGGGTAATTGATAAAATTGATGATTGTCCATTTACTCGCAGTATTAGGGACGAAATATTTTGTTTTCTCACAAATGATAAAGATGATCAGGATGAATCGACTTTGGGTTTATTTTTTCCAGGCTTTAGTCCGATTGTAAAGGAGAAAGAAAAGATTAAGATAACCCACAAGCATGTTAAAGTTAAATTTTACAGGTATAAAAAGGTACAACAATTTAAAGATGCTTTAAAATTAGTTTCGGATAGGGAAGAGGTGCTAGAATTTCTAGAAGAACCTTATATTTTAGAGGGATGGCAAAACCTTATTGCAAATAATGAGATGGGGGGACAAAATGGAGATTGAGGTTTTAAGGAGATTTCTTAGAAGTAAAGAATTTATTATTTACAAGGAACTATATACTGGAGTTTTATTCCATCAGTTTGCAGAAGCAGGAATGGATATATGGTTAGATAGTAATAGAGTGGTTGTAACAAAGCACTACATATCAGAGTCCCAATTTGACTGTTGGATAGAGAATGAACAACCAAGAATGTTTATGTTACTAAACCATATCCCAGTCAGATATAGAAACAATTTATATTTATTTATGGCATTAGATATAGAAGAAAAAAATCTAGGAAAATTATCTATGAAAATAAATAGAATTGAGAAGAATGCCGAAGTATGCAAGAAATATGTATTTAGAGATGAGTCTGATTTGTACAGAATTCCTTTTTTAAATAAGGATACTGTTGAAAGTGAAGATTTATTTAACTATGAAAAAAGTTTTAAGCAAGAATTAAATAACCTGGATGATATTTCATTAGAAGTGAGACAAGCCATAGGTTCTTACTTTGAAATAAGTGAAGATACTTGGGCGAAACATATTGTTTCTGTTTGGAAGGAGGGAGAAGTAATTGAAAATAAATAAACTTTGTTTGAAGAATTTTAGGATTTTTCGTGGTGAGTATGAATTTGATTTTAATAGCAGTAAATTGGTTATAGTTTATGGACAAAATGGTAATGGGAAAAGCACTATTTTTGATGCAATAGAATGGTGTATCACAGGTGAGTTACAAAGATATAAAGGATCAAACGAGAGAAGTAAATTCTATTACATCATAAATAATAGTGAATATAAAAAGCCAGTTGCAGAAACTATGGTACAGTTAGATTTCAATCAAGAAGGAAACTTTCATACAATAAAGCGTGTGATGAAAGAGAACTCAACTAGTGGCAGGAAAGAAGCCTATTTAATAATTGATGGAGTAAAATACCGAGAGACTGAAGGTAACAAAAAGATACAAAGCATCCTAATAAAAAAAATAGGTACTAATAAAGATGAAAATTTAGAAGTTTTATCAAATTTTAAGGATTTATTTAGTGCTACTCAATTACTATCCCAGAATGAATTAAATGATTTTGTTTTGATTAAAAAGCCACAAGAGAGATTTGAAGTAATGGAAACTATACTTGGTGTAGAAAAGTATGGTGATAATTTTAGAGAGTACCTAAAAAACATAGGAAAGCATATCCAAATAATTATTGATAAAGACAATGAAAAAATTAAGCAACTTTTGAAAGATAAAACTAAACTATCAGAAGAATTACTTCAAATTCGCACCAAAATTGAAGAGCAGGAAAAACATTTCTCAAATATTGGTTCTGGTTCAGAGAAGGAAATTGCTATAAGTATCATAAATGTATTGGAAGGAGATTACACAAGGACAGAATTAGGTATAGATAAGTCAGATCAAATAAATGAACATGTGCAGCAAAGGTTAATAGATGCATTACATAGCAATGAAGGTAAAATTGAAAACTGTAAGAATATACGGCTAAAGTTATTAAATGCTAAGCCTATTTTGAGTTATGATATTAATCATCTTCAGGAATCTAAAAAGGCATTAGAAGACAATTTTGGCAAAATCAATAGAAAATATAATAGAAGGAATAATAATGTTGATAAATATAATAATCTGATTGAAGATTTGAATAAAATAAAGAAATACAAAAGCGAATATACTCAGGTATTCAATGCAATTAAAGAAATTGAAGTTCAGATTAATCTATTAAAACTCAATGAAAGTGATATTTTAAATAATTCGTATTGTACTATAATTAATAAAAAATTTGTAGATATACAAAGATTTAAAGAAACTTATGAAAATTATAGTAAGAGAGCAATAGACATAGATAATTCAATGCAACTATATGATAAGGAGCAAATACTAACTCAAACTAAAAGAGAGATACAAAACATAACAGCAAATATGGATAAACTATTGAAAGAACGAGAAGTTTTAAACTTTGAGGTGTCTAACTATGATAAAAAAATAAAAGACATCACAAGCCAGTTAAAAGGAATCAAAGAAGATAGTCAAAAACAATTAGTTTACAATATTCAGCAGCACTTGATAAAAGATAGAGAAGAGAAGATATGCCCAGTATGCGGAACAGATTTTAAATCTCATGTAACATTTATAAATAGCATAAAAAATCAGTTAGAAGAATCAACTAAAAGTTTAGATGCATTAGATAAAGAACGATTAGAAAATATTTCTATGAAAAGTCAGGTTAATGCAACACTTACCGTTATAAATAATAATATTCGAGATTTAACAACAGAGATTAGTGCGAAAGAAAAAATAAAAACCGAATTTGAAATTAACATAGAAGAGTTAAGAATAAAAAGCATTCAGGAATATAGTGATCTTAGCAAAGAAGAACTAGTAAATAGAAAGAACGAATTTAATACTTTTATTCTAGAGTATAAGGTTCATTATGAATTTATATTAAAACTACGAGATATACAGAAGGATATAAGCGATTTGACTTCTCAAAAAACTGATAAGTATAAGCGTACTAACTTAATAGAGGAATTATTAGGAAACGATAAAAAATATTTAAATAAATATACTGATGCTATAGATTATAAAATAGGTAGATATGAGAAATATGTGGTTTTGGCAAGACAATCATTAAAAAAACTAAATCTAGTAAAAAGGCAGTATGAATCAAATTTAAAGGAGTTTAGTGGCAAGATATCTCAGTATGTGCAGGAAATATCCAACGTAAAACAAACTGTTCCTATGTTTCTTGGTACAAAAGATGACTATGAAAATTGGGAAACATATTATATGGATATGGTAACTAAATTAGAAAATAAAGAAGGGCAAATTCAGGGGCTACTTAGAAAAGTTGAAGAATATTTATCTAGGGATGATTTAATTGAATTAAAGCAAGTATATGCCTTAAAAAATGAAGAGTTGAAGAAAATTGAACTAGTTCATCAGACATATTTAGATAAAATACAAAAATATAATTCAGATACCTCTGGTTTAGAAAGTGTAAAAGATAAGAGTAAGCAAATCCAAAGTAATCTTATATCTTCTTTTATGAATAAATATAGTAATGTGATAGATAAATTATTTTTCCAAATCACTCCCCATGCTTTTGCAAAGCATGTATATTTAATACCTAGAAATGGAAATTTGTACATAATAATAAGCGTGGAAAGTGGAATAAGAGATAGGTTGTTAGAACTAACAGATGCTGAACTATCAAAGGAGATTAATGCAAGTCTTACATTAAGTTCAGCACAAACAAATGTATTAGCAGTTTGTATTTTTATGGTAATGAATTTGTCTCAAAAATGGTCTGAACTTGAACTAATGGCTATTGATGATCCTTTCCAGAATATGGACGATATAAATGTTTTCTCGTTTATTGATACATTAAGTGGAGTGCTTGGAGAAAAGCAAGTGATTATTAGTACACATAGTTCGGAATTCGCTTCACTAATACAGAATAAGGCATCATTGTCCCAAGATGAGGTATCCTTTATTCAATTGAATTCATATGGGGTTGATGGTGTAGATTATGAAGTAAGTTAAGTTTTAGAAACTTTATAATTTAATTATTGTATGTGTTTTTATAGTATAGATTTCTCCATTCATATCACAAAACGGGCTATTAAAAGTACAAAAGACATAAGGAGAAAAGCCACTAGAATAGTTCACAAAACAAGTATATTAACAATGTGAGGTTCATGGTGGTTCTACAAAAATATTAGGCTAACTATTATTACATGAAATGCAGATAGAATGTCCAAGTTAATTCGTGTAATACCATCTAGAGAAGTAAGCAATAGGCTCTTCTTCCTCTGATAAATATAGCGATAGGAGAATTGTAAATGTATTATTTTGGTGATATATTTATTGTATTTACAGCATTTTTTGAAAGTATACCTTCTGAAAAAACAAAGAATTCAAATATTAAAAGAAATATTATTCAGATACTTTATGCATTAATATTTTCAATTATCTTTGGGATCCTGTTTGGTATTTTGGTATTAGTGGCTTTAGGGTCAATTTTTGGTATAGGGTATGTAACTTTTTTCAACTTAATGGTTATGCCTATTTTAATTTTTATAATTTTATTTTGGATAATAGTTTCTAACTATAAGAATGAGGAGTTTAGACTTTCAAGATGGTTTTTAAAATTATATTTCTTGATTCTTATGGTAAAACCAGTGAAGATAATGGGACAATCTATTATATATACATTAATTATGCCGACAATTCTATTTATAGTATCTATTTTAATGCTTTCTTCATTGGATATGGATACTAATAAATATTTAAGTACATCAGGAATAATATTCATTATTACATTTTTTATTAGCCTTTTACTTTATAGTGAATCTCAATCCGAAAAACTTGAAAGAGATTTAAGACAATTTGGTATATGGTTTATTATATTTTTAGGTTTTATAGTTTTAAATATTTATCAATATAGCATATATCTTAGCAGTAATCTTAATAGAGATCAAATATTAAGTTTGCTGATATCAATATTAAGTTTTGCTTTAACTATGACAACAATTGCTGATAAAGCAAGAAATCTATATGAGTCATCAATTAAAAAATATGGAGATAATGTAGATAAGATAATGGATATATTGAAAAAAGAATATAATTATAAAAAATATGTATATGCTATTGAAAATGAGAAAAATGAAATGTTGCAAGGGCTTGGTATTATGAAAAACCAATGGATACATGGAAATAAGATCAAGGTAATAAAGGCTATCATATTTACTGCATTACTTGAAATTCCAATAGTTTATATGCTTTTTAATCAAAAAAAAGTAAGTGATTTTATGAATTTGATAATGAATAATGCAGTAAGTTTATGGATTTATATATTTAAAGGTAATAAAGAATTGGCAAGAGGAATGTTCTTTATCATATTATCTATTGTAATTTTATGTATAACAATTAAGGATGCAATTAAGAATTTTAAAGTAGCAACTAATAAAGTTAAAATCGAATACATAAATAAAACAATCCTAATCTTAATAATTATTGTAACAGTTACATCAAGTTTGTTTTCTACATCGGTAATAATAGTAACAAAATATATCACTTTTCCATTAATTGTTTTATTTATTTTGGGAGTAATTATACATGATAAAGTATTCAAGGAATAAATATATAAGAAATAAATAAAGTTCTTAAAAAATGCTTGAAATTCTATTAATTCAATTTGTATAACGTACCTACTAAATATATGGAGGGATTAATATGAATTATTTCAGCATGAAAGCAGATCAAAATAGGGATGAGAGATTAAATACGAAAAACTTTTTATTTGCCACAATACCAGGAATTGATGACCCAGAGAAATTAGAAGGTATTGGGATGGGAATGCAAATTGAAAAGTTTAATGACATATTAAATAAGAAGGAAGATAAGGAAATCTACAAGGTTTTTAAAGAATATATTAAAACCAAAAGAATGAATGTTCAAATCCTTAAGGAACCACAGGAATGGCAAAAACAAGTAGACCGATTATGCAAGGAAGAAAACAATCTAATTAGTATATCTTTTGTAGAAAATAAAATACCACCCACGGATATTTATTATTCTGTAAAACTAGAAGAATTAAAACAGGACTTTGGGAAGTTTCTTCAGAATTATAATGGATAGGATTTTTAATTTAGTAATAATAGACCAAGCAGAGATTGCTGCTGGTCTATTATTCTATTTCAAAAACGAACGTTTTTAAAACAGAATTTCAGTTTGAATTTTAATAGAGTAAAATAGTGATTAGCATGTTCTCAAAATTCACATCAAAACTAAATTCTCAATATATAACATAAAATAGATTTTTGGTAAGAGTATAAATACTTATTTAAACTTAGGAATTTATTTTTTATACTTACAAAATATGTTAAGATTAGATTGTAATAGATAAAAGGTGTTATAAGGAGATATTTAATGTTAATAATAACTGAAAGTGAAATTATGGAATATACTAAAAAAATGTTTATTGATGATGGGGAAATTATTATAGGGAAGCATAATGTTTTTAAAGGAGAAAGAGATTTTGCTTTGTGTATGATAGAACAAACAGTAGGATTGTTAGAAAGAACTAAAATTAATGATGAATTTGTTATTCAATATTTGCAGGGATTAATTTCTCTATCACGAGATGAATTACATCATTACGAGGAATACCTTAAAGCATTTTCTCCAAATAATAAAATTACAGAAATTGCAATGCAGGGAGAAAAGTTATCTAAACAAGATAAAAGGGTCTTAGCAGAAATTATGGAAAGTAATTTGGCTGAATACACCATGAAGGGCGAATATCAAAGTTGTTGTTATACTGCTATGAAAGCATTTTTAATTGCAGCATACTGTATTCTTTTTAAAGATATTAATTTTTGTATTGGTAGTATTGATATGATTGCAGATTTAGATGATGAATTACAAAGTATCAATATTTATGAGGCAGAACATGAAGCGGATTTCATTATGGTGGATTGGCATAGTAGTAATAAGATTAATAGCATGTATATGCTATATAAAACTCAATATCCAGGGCTTGATAAATCCTCAGTATTAGACCTTGTTGCAGCAGATGTAATAGAAGAAGATTATTATTTTAAAGATGAAAGATTTTCAATTGCCCCTAGTATATTAGTAAAGCAATATTGTTCCATTATAGAACATGAAGTAAATGAAATTATAAAATTATTGAATTTTAAGGATAATCCACACACACATTTAATGTGGAATGATATGAAAGTATATGTAAAAAAACATGATATAGATTTAGAAAGTACCAACTTTGAATTAAAAGATTTATTGGATAACTTACATAGACTTAGAAATAAAGCATCACATGGAAGTATTATCACAAAAAAAGAATATGAAACAATTACTCAATATAAATGTGAAGGCTTATTTAATGGATTATCAATTAAAAAGTTAGAAGTTAGAAATAAAAAAGTATCTCCATCAATAGAAGAAATAAGTAAGTATATGGGATTTTAGAATCAATGAGGATTGAATGTATGATTTTGTTAAAAATCGTACATTCGACAAATCGGGTTGTGCCATTGATATATCTAAGGTAGTAGGGATTATATTCCCACTACCTTTTTAGTTATTCCGTTTGAATGTAATGTTTTATATGCTATAATAGAAAAATAATACATTTGAGGAAGTGGGGAATTTATATGGTTGTTGAGCCAATCAAGGACAAAAAATTAATAGAAAGATTCTTAACTCAATTAAGAGGAACTAACTATAGAAATTGGATTTTAGCCAAGTTCCAATTAAATACAGGACTACGTATAAGCGATGTTGTTCGTATAAATACTTCAGATATTTTTACTGATACAATGAGGTTTAAAGATTACCTTGTTATTAAAGAGAAAAAAACAAATAAGGAGAAAAAAATCAGGCTAAATGATGAACTTAGGAAAGCAATAAAAGACTATGTAAGGGGTAACGACCTTAACATTGGCGATTATCTATTTCAGAGCAGAAAAGGTGAGAACAAATACATAAGTACAACCCAGGCATATAGAATATTAAAAGAGGCTGCCGATGCTGTGGGCTTAGAAAATTTTGCTAGTCATTCTTTGCGAAAAACTTGGGGTTACTGGACTTATAAGGCATCAAGATACAACATTGGACTTATTATGGACATGTTTAATCATGCATCAGAAAAAGTCACTTTAAGATATATAGGTATCTCTCAGGAAGCAAAAGATGAATTATATTCATTAGTGCAGTTTTAAAGATGGCGTAATATAAAGAATATAGAAAGATTAGTAGATATAATTGACAGAAATTAAGTTAGACATAGAAATGTATGTAATATTATTTTTTAAAAAGTAGATAATATCTACTTTTTATTTTTTTGATGATAAAATTTTACATTAATATGTTATAATTAGAACATATTTGTTGTAATTCAATATTATTACATATGGAATATTAATAATAAGATTTAGTAAATAAAATGAAAAATTAGATAATAGAAAGGCTAAAATAATGATATACTGTACAACTGGTAATTTAACTATTCGTAGTTTGGAACGTTTTGATAAAGCATTAATTATGAAATGGCTTTCTGATAATCAAGTTCTTAAATACTATGAGGGAAGAAATAATCCTTACGATGAACAAATGGTAGAAGAGAAATTCTATAATAAAAATTTAGACAAAACTAAATGCATAATTGAGTATACTAAGATACCTATAGGATATATACAGTTTTATTGTATTAGTGATGAACAATGTAAAGATTATGGATATGCAAATTTTAAAGGGAATATATTTGGAACTGACCAATTTATTGGTGAATCTAAATATTGGGGGAAAGGTATAGGAAAAATAATAATGAAAGCAATGATAAATTTTCTGATATTAGAAAAAGATGCAAGGAAGATTATACTAGATCCTCAATCTTGGAATGAAAGAGCAATTAAATGTTATGAAAAGTGCGGATTTGTGAAAGTAAAATTACTTCCAAAACATGAATTACATGAAGGTGAATATAAAGACTGCTGGTTAATGGAATATGATATAAAGAATAAATTTTTTAGTTCTTTTAATAGTATTTTTGTTTTACGGTCAGGCGGATTTTTCTAATATATTAATTATGAAATAGGGATGAATTGGATGTATAAGATTCCAGGGGATATAATCAAATTAATCAGGGAAAAAGAATATACTTTTGTTAGAGAAGTTGGACAAGGAGGTACAGGATAATGTTCTTCTATTGTTGAACAATTGTATTTTATTGCGACAGAGTTAAGTAAAGTAATAATATGGGGGAGTAATATGGAGAAAACTAAACTTATTAAATTTGCAATGATTTATCTATTAAGTCTGATTTTAGGCAATATAGCAATGTACATAGTAGATAGGATAGGTGTTAATCATGGATTAACGGGTATGTCTATATGGAATTACATAATCGTAAATGCAGTAATTATATTTATTAGTTATTTAGCATATCGTCTTGCACCTAATAATGGGCATAGTAATTGATTTTACCACTATTTAAGATTAATATTAATTCGCAGTTTTCTTATTTTGTGTCACTAGAGTACAACAAAATAGCAAGCATAGTTTATAGTACAAGAATGATTAATTTTTAATGGGAGGTCTAAAATTGTGAAAGATAAATTTCTTTGTGTCATGGCTCAATATGATATGGAAACAGAACAAAAGTTAAAAGAAATTCAAAATTTATTAGCAGATAATGGGTTTATCGGGAAGCAAACACCTAACTTACCGAGTCATGTCACTCTTGGGAGTTTTGATATATCACAAGAAGCATTGATTAAAGAGAAAGTGAAAATGGTATCAGAGCAGTTTCATAAATTTGACATTAGATTAAGCAATATTGGACTCTTTGGACTGGATGTTTTGTTTATAGCACCTTCGGCAAACCATGAATTATTAGATTTACAACAATATTTCAATAATGATTTTGCTGATGGTTTAGAATGGACAGCCCATACAACTATGCTCATAGATGATCACGAGACAATTCAAAGGGCAATACCTTATGTAGCAAATAATTTTAAAAGTTTTAATGGGAGAATAGAATCCATTTGTTTATATGAGTTTTGGCCAACTCGATTTATTTTAGAAGAAAAGTTACTATAAGTATATTATGCATTTCTTATATTGTTAGGCAATGTATTTCATGATGAACTTAAATATATTTATATAATTGGAGGAAGGGAATGAGCAGACTAAAATTAGTTTTACCAGCACCAGAGTATAAAGAGAAACTTATGGATTATAAAAGAGAATTTATTGAAAATGGAGATAGTATGGATGGTACTGCAGGTTTGAAAAATGCAGAAACTTTTGAAGAATGGTATGGTGCATTTTGTGATAATTTAGAAGAAGAAACTGTAAGAGAAGGATTAGTTCCTGCGACTACATATATGGCAATTTCTATTAATGATGGCTATTTAATTGGGATGATTGATATTAGACATGTTCTAAATGATTATTTAGTAAATTTCGGTGGACATATAGGGTATAGTATTAGGAAATCACAAAGACGTAAAGGATATGCAACTGAAATGTTAGCATTAGCCTTAACAGAATGTGTGAAATTAAATATTAATAAAGTTCTAATTACTTTCGGTAAAGATAATGTTGCATCAGCAAAGACTATCATTAATAATGGTGGGATATTGGAAAATGAAATACCAGAAGAAAATAGAATTACACAAAGATATTGGATAACTTTAGATTAAAATTATTAGCATAATTTATAGATAGACAAATTCGCATTCTTAATATCTTGCGACTCGTTGGTAAGAAAATGCGTAGGAATATAAAATGAATTGAGGGATAAAGTTATGGGAGATGAAATATTTAGTGTATTTCCAGAGATAACCACAGAAAGGTTAAATCTGAGAGAGATAAAACAAGAAGATGCAGAAAGTATATATAAAATTTTAAGCAATATTGAAGTTATAAAGTATGATACTTTTGAACTGTTTACAAATATAAAGCAAGCAGGGGATATGATTAATTGGTTCTGTGAGGTTTTCAAGCGAAAACAAGCCATATTTTGGGGAATTTCTTTGAAAAACAACCCTGAAATTATTGGCTTCTGCAAATGTGAAATTGAAATTCCAAAAGTGAGAGCAGATTTTGGATATGATTTAAGCCCAGAATATTGGAACATGGGTATTATGACTGAAGCATTAAGTGAAATAATGAAATTCACATTTAATACTTTTGATGTTAATAGAATTGAAGCCACAGTATCAACAGAAAATATAGCATCAATTAAAGTTCTTGAGAAGTTAGGTTTTATTAAGGAGGGTATTTTAAGAGAGCGTAGTTATTGGAGAGGTAGTTGTCATGATATGATAATGCTTTCTATACTGAAGAAAGAGTATTGCATTAGTGCAAAATAGATTGTTCTTTTAAAAGCACTGCTTTCATATATTAAAAAAAATCTTAGATTTTTTAGTGTGTAATTTCCTTATAAGGTGAATTACTAATAGAGGTGAAAATAATGCTTGTTCGGTTAGCCAAAATTGAAGATGAAGTTAAAATATCAAGTCTAATAGCACAATTTAGAGTAGAATTAAGACGACTTAAAGGAATTACATCAAAGCCTAAAATAGACCTAGTCAAGGAAGAATTTCGAGAGTATATTGAAGCGAAGTACCCTATTTTTGTTGCTGAAAATGATAATGAACTGTTAGGCTATTTAGTTTGTAGAATTGAAGGAAGTGTAGTTTGGGTAGAGTCTATATTTGTTTTAAATGCTGTAAGAAGAAGTGGTATAGCCTTAAGACTGTATAAAGAAGTAGAGAATATAGCAAGTTGATTAGGCGGCACTACTGTTTTTAACTGGGTTCACCCTAACAATGATAAGATGATTAAATTTCTATCTAAGATGGGCTACAATGTCTTAAACCTTATTGAAATAAGAAAGCCATGGGAAAATGAAATATTGACTCAAAAAATATGTGTTGGTAATCACGAATATAATTATTAACTTTTACTTCGGAATATTAAAATTAAGCGTCACAAGCATAAAAGTTTGTGGCGTTTTTAATTATGACAAATTAGGAATTTTTGCTACGAGCTTCAGACTTTATATGTTATAATTGGTATAATACGGAATAGTAGGATGTTATGAATTGTCTATATGGGGGAATAAAAAATGTATAATCATGCACCAAAAGATTATATTTGTCCATTTTGTTTAGTTGTAGGTGGTATTGAAAACGAACATGTTCAGACTAAACAAGCAGACATTGTGTATAAGGATAATTATATAACAGCGTTTATTAGTGCGGGCCAGTATAAGAATAATAAGGGAAATTTAATTATTATTCCTAATAGTCATTTTGAGAACATTTATGATTTACCAGATGAAATTTCTGCAAGGATTCATAAATTAGAAAGGAAAATTGCTATTGCACTTAAAGAGGTTTACAAATGTGATGGAGTGTCTTCAAGACAACATAATGAACCTTGTGGCAACCAAGATGTTTGGCATTATCACTTACATGTGTTCCCAAGATATAAAGATGATAATTTGTATTTAACTGACAGAGAGTTATCTAAACCAGAAGAACGTATTGAGTATGCCAGTAAGTTGAAAAATTATTTTACAAACATTAATAATGATTGTCTGTAAATCTAAATGGACAACTACACATACACATTCTTGCTAAGATGTAACATAACAGTTAAATATAGCGAAGCAAAGATTAAAAGGGTTAGGTAAAATAATTAGTATCATTTTAAATAATAAGGAGGGATTAACTTGTATATTAAACCATTATCTGAAAGCGAAAAAATAGTTTTGAAGCAAAGATTCAATAGAATAAAAGAATTACAAGAAAAAGACATATGCTTCGGATGCTATAATTTTAAAACAGGAGATATATTTCCTGATGAAGGTTTAATTTTTTATGAGGATGATAAAGTAAGATGTCAATTTGAAAAATTCCCAAGGACAACTGGTCAGACAGTAATAGTATCAAAGGAACATTATGAGGACATTTCTGAAATGCCTCTTGAATTAGGTACTTACATATTAAAAATAGCAAATGAAATCATAAAGTTACATAAAGAAATTATTGGTGCAGAAAAAGTATACATGTGTACTGTTTGCGATGGTAAAAGAAACCACCTTCATTTTTCGCTATTCCCACGGTTAAAAGGAGAGACAATTGGTTTTAAAAACTTTGTTAAAGAAGATGGGATTATTATGGATTATTATGAAACAGTTGAAATATATAAGCAAAAAATGAAAGAATTAATATAACTCAAGAAAGAGCAATAACATTTAATTCGCAACTTTCTTATTTTGTGTCACGATCGTAAGTTATGATGAAGTACATAAATAGTATTCTAAAAGGAGAAAGGCAAGATTGAGTATTAATATTAGAACTGAAAGGCTTATATTAAGAGAATTTACTGTAAATGATGTGGAGGAATTACATTCTATATGTAGTCAACCTTATATACTAAAATGGATGCCAGATTGGAAAAGAACAGTGGCAGAAAGAATGGAGTGGATAAGTTGGGTTCAAAGCAATTATTTGAAAGCAACAAAAAATGTTGCAAGAATAATGATTGCAGTTACTCTTAAATCCAATAAGCAACTTATAGGCATGGTGGGTATTGGAAATAAGGAAGAACTAAATAACGAGATAGAAATAGCATACTTTATTTCAGAAGAATATAGTAATAATGGATACATAAGTGAGGCTTCAAAGGCAATGACTGAGTGGGCATTTACTAATTTAAAACTTGATTATCTAATTGCTATTGTTGAACCTGATAATATTTCATCACAAAGAGTAGTTGAAAAGTGTGGATTTAATAAACTTGATACCAAAATAATTTTAAACAGTGGAGACTCTAAAGAAAAGCCTTTTTATTATTATCGAATTTACAATAAAATAATATTTTGAATTGGAATTAATACCAATCTTCTTAAAAGATTCATCAATCATTATTTAGTGATTAATGAGAATGGTAAATAAATCCGAATTAATGTGGAGTGATATCAATGATTAAAACAGGTATATCTTACTGGTTTGGATACCAGATAGAAAATAAGGAGAGATTTAAGTTAATAAAGGAATCTGGTTTCGATAATGTATTTCTATGGTGGGGTGATGAATTCATTAATTATGATGGCAATAAAAAACTCTTACCAGGAATGGCGAGGACTGTTGGATTGAATGTAGAGAATGTACATGCTCCATTCGATAATACCAATTGTATTTGGACGCAGACTATAAATGCTGAAGATATTGTTAAGAGATATTCACAATGTATTATAGATTGCTCTCAACAAAATATTCCTACAGCAGTAATTCATCTTACCAACGGAGATACACCACCCCAACCAACGCTGCTTGGTTTAGATAGGATTAAATATCTTGTTGAACTAGCAGAACAAAAAGGCGTAAATATAGCACTTGAAAATTTAAGAAGGCCTGAATACCTTCAATTTGTATTCTTAAATATTCAATCTAGCAGACTTGGATTTTGCTATGATAGCGGACATGAAAACTGTTATTCTAAAGGAACAGATTTGTTAAGTACATATGGAGATAAACTTATGGCTTTACATTTACATGATAATGATGGGACTGATGATCAACATAGAATACCAGGTGAGGGAACAATAAATTGGGACTCTATTGTACGAAAAATAAAGTCGACAAGTTATTCTGGTGCTATATCGCTAGAAGTTACTAATGAGTTTTCAAAGCAATATTATGGAATTTCAGCACATGAATTTTTGATGCTGGCAAACGAAAAAGTTACAAATATATTTCTATGAAAAACAACTATATTTTAGTATACATTTTTCTTTGTAAGAGTCGTTGTTGTAATTTATTGTTCAATATTTAAAAACAGTGTTTTGGGGGTACACTAAAGTGAAAATAGAATTAAAAGAAGCGAGTAAAATTAATAAATTAATTATAAGAAATATGATGGAATTATATAATTATGATTTATCGGAATATGAGGATAGTGATTTAAATGAACATGGTTTATACGATTATAGTTATTTAGACAATTATTGGACAGAAGAAGATAGATATCCATATATAATTAAAGTCGATGATAAATTGGCAGGATTTATCCTTGTTAATAAATATAGTGTTGTTAAATCATCTCAAACTGACTATGCGATTGCAGAATTTTTTATATTAAAGAAATATAGAAAAAGAGGAATAGGAAAGATAGTTGCTTTTGAGGTGTTTGATAAATTCCATGGAAACTGGGAAGTGAAGCAATTGCCACAAAATAAAAGTTCTCATATTTTTTGGCATAAAGTAATTAAACAATATACATCTAATAACTTTGAGGAACTTACAAATGGTACTAAAACTTGGGATGGGCCTATTCAAAGTTTTAATAATAATGTAAATACTTCGAGTTGATTCATGTCGGAGTATTCTTATATTGTTGAACAAATGTAAATTAAAACCTCTTAATTTAGTGAGAAGTTATTAGTAAAGTGAATAAAATTTTAAATGGTGATATTTATGAAAAGAAATCCATATAAAATTATCTTAATTATTCTTTCTATAGGAATGGTTTTTTATATGACAAGTTGTAATATCGAGAAAAATAAGACCATTGACATTACAGTGGATAATGATATGTGCAATGCATCTCTAAATATAAATACAGGCTATAATAATGAATTAGTAATTACATTAGTGAATGAGGAATCTGAACCGCCTTCAGAAGTCTTTGTTGAAATTTTAGTTAATGGAAAAAGCGTATATAATGACAAATTAAAAATAGAACAAGATAAATTTTCACATGCTGGTATATATAGATGTTATTTCGATTCTATAAGGTATTTAGAAAGAAACTATGAGAATGTTTCTCTATTTGTGGGTTTCGATAATAAAAATATAACAATCCCATTAACTTCAATAAAGATAATCAAATAATAATATTAAAAAAACAAGTAAGACACATTATTTTTGTATGACGGATCAGTATCCCATTACGTATTTACTATAAAAAATATTTAGAATAAATGAGGTAGGTTTATGAAATTTAATAGGAGTTTTTTCAATTGGTCTTTATGGATAACTTTGTTGTCTACTTATGTACTTCCTTATCAATCTACAGATGGATTTGTTGCAAAATATGGGTATCCATTTCCTTTTTTTACAGTTCATAATACTAATAGAATAGGGCTTACATTATTAATGTCAAATACTATTGATGTGGTTTTACTTTCTGTAGATATATTTATAGTTTATTTAGTAATATATTTTATTTATGCAATTTTAATTAAGCGAAAGAGTGTCCATGACAAAAATGACATTAAAAACTTCTGATAGTATTTGATTTATATTAATACGCACTCTTCTAATTAAGCGTCACAAGCATAAAAGTTTGTGGCGTTTTTAATTAAGGCAAGTTAGGAATTTTTGTTACGAGGTTAAGACTATATATGTTATAATTGGTATAATATGGTGTGGTGAGATATATTGAATTTAAAACATTTGAATTGGAGGTTTAGTAATGGCGAAGCGTATAGTTTTTGGAATAATTTCCATTGCCTTCTTTGTATTTTTTTTCGAGATACTAAAATTTATATGGGATAGATTCGTACCGTTCAACACCTTAACGGACATAATTTCACTTTTTATCCTTATTATTATAAACATTCCGTTATCAGTAATATGTACTCAAAAGGTAATTAAAATTATAAAACAGGAACACGAATAGTGTTTTGAAGGACATAATATTCTTATAGGATGCAGTAATTAAGTCCTTTTGATTACTGTATCCCCGTATTCAATTATCTATATTTTATAAGTGGATTCCAGTATGAATCAAATAAATTTAGTTTGAGAATGGCTGACTACACAAAAATCAGCGAATTATTGAGCCGATATTGTGCTGCCATGAGGGTGTGAAATATGAAAAAAAGATTATTGGCTTATATTGCGATTATGTTGATGATATCATCGGCTTGTGGAAGTGTTGAAAAGACATCACCTCCAAGAACTTCAAATACTTCGAATAATAGCATAGAAAATGTAGCGGTTTCTCCAGGTGTAGATACTTCTCAAGCAAACACTTCTAGTGAACCTAAGCCTGAAACAGATAAGTCTATTATTCCAAACAATACGTCTGAACCATTTGTAGGACGTATAAATTTGGATAGTGAAACTGAAAAATCTTTCTATGGAACTTGGAAAGTTGAGAAACTTTTAGGATTTGCAAATTCATATAATGATGCTTCAGAATATCCAACAGGGCAAAAAATTATTGGTGATGAAATTATAATCAAAAAAGACTTCTATTCAACAAAAGGACTTAAAAACTATAATGTTTTTCAATTTGAATTAAAAAATCCATTATATAATATTATAGCGATATGCTATAGCAGAGACTCTTTTTATAGTTTATTTAAAATAAATCTCCCAAGTTTAAATATAAATGATAAAGTAAAATACATAGTTATAAGTGACTCTTCTACAAAACTAGGCATACCTGGAAGTTTTTTTATCGTTAATAATGATAGACTTATCTTGTTATTAGAGGCAACATGTTTTGAACTAAAAAAAATAAGTGATTAAAATAATAGTTGTTTCGTAATTTTCTTATCTTGCTACGCAAGAGTTTTATATTATTCTTTAAGCAAAACGTAGTTGGGAGGTTTATTATATTGAAGAAAAAGAAAGTTATGCCGATTGTCGCATTAATTTTAATAATAGGAATATTATTTTTGATATTTGGTACACCAAGATATCAGTCTATAAGAATAAAAAACGGGGATTTTGCTGGTTTGAAAAATAAACTGAAAGAAGCGGTAAATATAAATTCTGAAGTAGATATTAAGGAACTGGCAGACTTTGATTGGGATGAATGTTACGTATTTGCTCCGTACTTTCCGCCAGAAGAAATTTATAAAAGAGTAGGATCAGAATGGACGACTACTAAAACTTATATTGAATATCTTCTTTTTCATAATATGGAGAATCAAATTGTAAATGATGCCCAATATGTAGTAGTAATTAAAAAAGATAGTAAGGTTATTTTATCAACAAAATATGATTTAAATGAACTACCTGTTATATTCAAACTAGATAATTACAAATTTACAAGCAGTAATTTTAAGTTTATAGTATCAGTTGCAAAACAATATGTTGAAGGGCAAATAAAAGAGTTGTCATTAAAAAATAATTAGTTGTACATAATTAACTACATTTAAATTTTGGTCGCAACTTGTATGATGCTCTTATTTAAGGAGGTATATTTTGAGAAGAATAATCTATGTGATAATTTCATCCCTTTTTTTAATCGCAATCCTTGCTTCTTGTTCTGATATAAACGAAACCAAAAGTAATCCTCCAGCATCTATTAATTCTCAAGTTCAAGGCATTGATGGTACAGTAACATATCCACTGCATATTATAGCCCATGAAAATGTTGCTGATGGTGCTGCTGTTCCAAATATTAATTTAATTATAATTGATTCTAATGGTAAAACTGTAGGAAAAACAAAAACTGTGAAAGATGGTGTTGCTGATATTACAGTGACCGTACCAATAAATAAAAGATATAACAGTCAAATTGGAACAGTAACTGTAATTGGCTTTAATAATGAAAAATTTAGAAGAACGGTAATGTTTGAAGTCCCAGTTGCAGGTGGTGGAATAGTAAACCAAAACATAATTATGATTCCCAAAACAGGATACCGTGATGAAGAGGTTAATGTATGTTATGGTAATATCTTTCACATGTTTTCAATGGACATGGTAAACAAATATATACCTTGGAATGGTCAATGATTTTCTCAACAATTGTAACCAATGGCGAAAGACCATCTAATTATGAGGGGGAAATATTAATGAAAAACAAGTATAAAATTACTTCAGCACTACTGTTTTACTTTTCTATAATGATGACAGTATTTTCGGTGATATATTCATTAACTGACTATCAACATTATCTACAACATCCAGAATATTCAGCACCATTTTCAGTGAATTTGATATTTAAAAGTGTTACCTATGGAATACCAATTATTATAGGATTCGTGTTATCCTTTATCTTTAAAAGTAAGGCAATTAAGGAAAAGAAATTATAGGCAAAAATGTTTAATAAGGTGATCGAAATGGAAATTTGGGATTTACTTGATAAAAATGGAGATAAAATTGGTCAAACTATAACTAAAACAATGCAACTCCCAGATGGGTATTATCATTTAGGCGTAGATGTATGGATTACACTTGTTATGAAGGGTGGCAGTAAGAGAGAAATTATGATTTCTAATCCCATTGTTGAAATTAATGGAGTATTTTATAAGGCAATGTATGCTCCCGCTGATGATTTGAATAATCTTTACAGTAAACTTGATTATAAAGCAGTAAAAAAATAAAATGATTGCCAAGGCAGTTTGAAGAATGTATTATAACTTGTTGAAAGTTAATTATGTCTTTTCTTATATGGTTAATTAATCGTAAATCCATGATTAATTCATTGTAGTATATAGGGAACAAACAAATTTATTTAAACTTATATATTGTTCATAAAAGGGCGTGAGTAAAATTGAAAAGAAAATTAATGATAATAATTTTACTTGTGCTTATTATACTGACTAGCACAGTGGTATATGTAGTAAACAACTATAATTATAAGAATATATACTTTGCCACTGCCTTAGATGAAAGTTATTTAAAAGATCTTAATATAACTTTAGAACCAACTCAAATCATTCCAAAGGTTAGTAAGAACAAAATAAGAAATATTGCAATTAATATGCTAAAGAAGTCTTATTCTAAACCCAAAGGGGTATATTTAGAATATGGTCTTATTACAGATAAGAACAGATCTATAAATGTTTTTCCTAAAGATATTTTAGAAGCAAATCCCGCTTTGAAAGAAAATACATATATTAATCAGATACCAGTATGGTTAATAACTTTTAAAGGTATACTGCCTGATGATTATAAAAATAATTATGACTCCAAAACGGTGATATATTATTAGGAAAGCAGCCATTGGATACAACTACTACTGTGATTGATGCAATGTCAGGCAAGGAGTTATATGGATTTGGAAGTGGAAAAAGAAATAAATGAATTATTACCAAATTGAATGTACTCATGTTTTTATACTGAGTTACATTTGTAATCTATGATGAAACAAAATTTATCAAAATGGGGGATTGTCAATGAATCTAAAAAAATTAATGCTAATAACTTTATTTGGAGTTTTAATAATTTTGTCGGCATGGGGTGGATTTATTTTAGGAAAAGATACAAATGGAAAAGAAATTAGCAAAGTAGATTTTTCGAAAGATTCCATGTCCATTAATATTCGTATTACTAATACACAGAGTATGCCATCGGGTACTGCTTATACTCTTGTATTAAAAAATACAAGTAAATATTTAATTAAACAAAACTCTGTTTATTTGAGTTACCCTATAAAACAAGGTAATAGTGGAGTAATGACAAATAAATGTAAAGTTGAGGCAACAGGTAATAAAATAGATATTAAACCGAATGAAGAAGTGATTTTAAACGTCTTTGTACCAAGTGAAAACTACGATAATAATAATAAAATAGACAATAACCGTCCCCAATATGAAATAGAAGGATATCTTAATGTAGTAAGTAATTTAACTCATTTTGGGCAGAGTGGGGAACTTGCTAAATAAGACGAAGTCTTCTTATAAACGTCACAAGCATAAAAGTTTGTGGCGTTTTTAATTATGATAAATTAGGAATTTTTTCTGCGAGGTTCAGACTATATATGTTATAATTGGTATAATACGGAATAGTAAAAAGTGCGAAGGAACTCTTCTGAGGAGGTATAATATGAAACGAGTATCGTTAAAGCAACCAACTACACATTATGATGAAGGAATTAAGCAGATTGATGAACAAATATGTGAATTAATAAAACAACGCAAGGAAATTTCAAACAATAATCCAGGCTACCCTACTTTAGAATACATAATTAAATGGGCAGAAAAGTTTGGTTTATACGAAGAAATGCTAAAATCAATATTTTATTCATTGTGGAATGAAAAAATGTATAAACCTTTAGTTGAACCAGAAGGCTTTCAAAGGAATTTACTAGTATTAAGGTCTATTGAAATAGATAATAGGCTTTTTTCTGTAGTTTCAATCCGTCAGTTCTCTAATGCCAGTATAGTAAATTTCAATATAGACTGGGATAATACAGTTGATTTGTCAGGGAGTCAGCCACGACATACTCGTTTTGAATTATTTATTGATGAACGATATGAATGCCGATTTAAAGATGGAACAGGCGGAGATGGACATTTTCACTTTAACTTCGCTGTATCACCACCACTACCAGACAACATTTCAGGAATTTCATTAGTTTTTAAAGAATATAATCTACAATTTGGAGATAAGCAAATAGGTCATGATATTGTAATCCAATTGTAAAATAAGTTGAATTGGTTTATTCGCATATTTCTTATATGACGGCTTAGTATATTATTATGCAACAAAGTCAATGTATATACTCTAGATGGAGAGTGATTAAATATGGATGATTTTTCTTATGGTAGTCCTTATCTTGATAGCCTTTCCGAGAAATATAACTATGCACATATGCTGCATGAAACCTTTGATAATGTTATTGTTCCAGGTTTTAAAGGAAGAGGCTTCAGAAAAAACGGAAAGACTTTATATCGTCAGCGTGATGGTCTTATAGAAGTATGCCATGTTAAATTTTCATGTGATAATAGTAGCGTTCATGCCCGGTTTTGGTTACAAGTGGGAATCGCTATACCTTCCTTTTACGATTCACTAGGAAAAAAATATGAAAAGAAATGGGAGACAACAATATTTAACATGGAACCTGATTCACTTATTGGTTGGGAAAATGGTTTGGCTAATTTTCATTGTTCACCCTATATGTTAGATTTATGGAACAGTAGGTTACTTCCATTTTCCCTAAATGAAACAAGGAAAGATGAGAAAAAGGAGTTATTAAAGGGTAAACTGGACAACAGATATAATAAACAGACTGGTGAAGGATTCAACAAGGTTGTTGCTTCTGACATTGAAAATGTCATAATTAAATTTTTTAGTACAATTCCCAGTGCTGAAAAATTATTAGAGCATATTGACAATGATGAACCTAATACTTTTGCTGATGAAGTAATGATGTATGAGGTAGCACACCTTTATTACAATTATGGAAAGCAGGAAAAGGCAAAAGAAATATTAAGAAGAATACAGAATGGCTTTTTAAAAGAAGAAATTCAGCGTTATATTGATTATGCGGGAATTGTTTTATAGACTGTTGAATTAGTTGTTATACTTAATTCGGACTTTTCTTTTATGACGGCTCAGTATTGTATGACGGCTAAGTATATTATGGTGAAGTTAATTTAAATTTTTCAAGAATGTTGAACCATAATAATTAATTAATTAAATCATATTTTTATTCCTATACTTAATTAATAATAGGGAGATGAATTATGTTGAAACAAAAATTTATAGGTATTTATAAACGACTTGAGAAAATATGGTCTAAAATTGATATATTAATTGTCTATATGTTTATTGGTTTATCAATGGGTGAAACAGAAGACCTAATTGGGAAACTTCCTAAAATACTTTTATTTTTAATATATTTTGGAGGTTTTTATGCTATCCAAATGCTATCTAGATATTGCAAAAAAAATGAGTTGAAAATATTTGGAAAGATGAATATGGACTTATTTGGGTTCATAATATGGATTAGTTCTTTTACCATTTCAATATTTTCTACAAATCTCCTGAATTCGTAATATTCTTATAGGTTCATTAGTCAAGTATTTAAAATAAATGGAAATCTGTAGATTTTAATGAAATAAGGTGGAGGGGATAGGTTATGGAATTTTTTACAAGTGGTATTATTGGGGTGGCTGTGGCTATACTTGGGCTTATATTAAGAGCATATCCACCAGAACAAATAAATAATAACCATGGATATAAAACACCTTTTGCTATGAAGAATAAAGATACTTGGTGTGAAGGAAATCACTTTTGTGGAACTATGCTTTTATTTTCTGGTATTATTTTTATACCTTTATCAATCTTAATGAGATACTTATATAGCAATAACTTATCAAAAAACCTATCAATATTAGTTTTGTTTATACTTTTTATAGTAAGCATTATATTTACAGAAATACATTTAAGAAAATTATTCGATAAGAATGGAATAAAGAAGCAGAATTAATAAGATTAGTTCATATTTTTCTTGTAAAACGTACTATTTTGAATTTTATATTGTATAAAATAAATGAGAATATTATTATGGAGATGGGTGGTTTGAGAAAGAAAACAAAAGTAATAATTACTTTTATTATTTCGCTTATAATAGCATTCTTTTTGGTCGGATATACAAGAAATTCAATGTTTGTAAAAATAGATTGGGTTGCTGGGGCAACGATTTGGGATAAATTTCGAGAATACTATATAAGAACTTTTTCATCGAATATTTTACCTTCCTTGATTATAGCACTAATACCTACGTTCATATTATTTACTGTTCATAGAACAAAAGTTAATAAATAATATTTTTATATAACCTACTACCACACTATTTTAATTTAAGAGCATAAAATTTGCTCTTTTTTATTTACCAAAAAACATTCTTATTTTCCCTACAAACTCTATTATCTGACATATAAGTTGAGTTTATTAAATACTTGAATCTTTAAATCAAGATTTTATAAATTACTATATATACAATTATGAAGGTATTTATTAAGGAGGATTTTTGTGATGGGTAACTTAGTAGGAGAAGTAGTATATAACAAATTTATAAATGAAACAGTTAAGGTAAAGATTTATAAAAGTATTGTAGATAGGTTGATAGTAAGCAGTGAGATTTTTTATGGTTATTTAGAAGAAGAGTTGCAGCATACTTTAAATCCATGCTTAAAGGAAGATATGAAAAGTATTGAAAAAATTACAGAAGAATTGCAGAATAATAAGTCTACAAATCTTGTAGAAAAGGATATAATGCTAACAGTTTCTGAGTTTTTAATATTTAGATATGCTGTTGAGAATACCGCTCCTTTAACAGGAACAGTAATATTAAATAATAAGCAGAGTATAGAATACATGGATTTTGTAATTGGTTTGGATAAGATAAATGATACTCTAGATACAGACGAAATAAAGGATTATTATGAATTTTTGTCTAGTTATGATGTTTCCCAATTTACGATTTTGAATTAAATGCAGTATTTCATTTGGAATTTTAAAGTGATATAATTAAGGAAAAATATAAATAAATTTAAAAAAAAATTGCAGAACTACTTGTTTGGTACATACTTTTTAAAAAAAAGTATGTGGTTGCCTAATAGGCAAATAACAAGTAGTTCTTTTTATTTTTTGGCACATGAGGGAGGCGGTTCTGTGATTAAAGGCTTTCTAGCAATGAGTACACCAGCAGCGGTACTAATAATAATTTTATGTATTTTTATAGAGAATGGGTTTCCTGAAGTATTTAATGATAATACGAAAGGTAAAAGGATTAAGGTAAGTATGGATTTGAGCGATTGGAGACATATTCTATTACTAATTATTTCAGTTGGTGTGGTTATCTTTACTCCAGGATTTAACTTGATTATAGCAGTTTTATATACCTTTTTTGTATTGTTTCAAATCTATAAATATTACAGAAAGTAGGAGATATTTATGGCTAAAAGAGATTATAACACTTGGAATCAAGGTAAGATTGATAAATTTATCAAGGAAGGAAGAGGTCAGGGAGAGTTAAAAGAATATAAACCATGGATTACAATCCAAGACTTTCCTTCACTTGGTAGAGCATCTAGAATATTTGGTTTCAAAACTCAAAGGATACATCATTTTCAGACAGATAGTGAATCTAGATGTTTTTATTTATTTGAGTTTGAAGATGATGTAATTGATATAAGAGAACATTTTCCATTGTTTGATGTTCAAGAAATTATAAAAGAGAAGGGTGATTTGAATTTTGATTCATTTAAGGACAAAAATACTGGAGTAAACTATGTTTTATCTACTACATTTTTATTAACTATAAAAGATAAGGATAATGGCAAAAGATATATTGCAAGAAGTATTAAGGGTGCATCAGAACTTTCTAAAAAAATATCTTTAGAGAAATTGGAAATAGAAAGGCGATATTGGGAAAACAAAGGAATTGATTGGGGAATAATTACTCAGAAAGAAATACCTATTCTAAAGGCAAAGAATATTGAATGGGTGCATTCTTCTCTATATACATATCAAGATAGAGGGTTATCAAATGATAATCTGACATATTTGTGCAGTTCTTTAATAGAGGAAATTAAAATTAGTGAAAAAGTAATAAGAGAGATTTGCTCAAGAATTGACCAACAATTCAATTTAGAAAATGGAACGGGATTATTTATATTTAAATATGCGATCGCAACTAAGTTGTTAAAGGTTGATATGAACAAAATAATAAATGTGAATGAACCTTTCAATAAAATTCAAATTTGATTAATAAAAATAGAAGGAGGGAGAAAGTAGTTTGCTAATAGTAAATACACTTATTAAATGGGCAGATAATAATCAAGTAATTGAAAGAGTATTATGGCTAAACAATAATGATGATTTAACATTTGTAATAGATATAAATGCTAATAACCTTCCTTTTCAAAGGAAAGTTTCCGATTTAGAATTATATCTTAAAAATGGTGAAATTGAGATAGAAAATGAAGATCCAACCATAAGAGTAATTTCTGAGGATAGTTTGACTATACTGAATATAGAAAAAAGGGACAAAGCATGGGAGATAATAACGAGTTTAGTTGCTAATGAGCCATATATTTATATATCTAATAAAAGAAGTAGCATGGTTAAAGAAATATCCATGAAATATAAAATATCTGAAAAAACAATATTAAATTACTTAAAAAGATATTGGATAAGAGGCAAGATAAAGAATGCCCTACTTCCAGACTTTTATAATTGTGGTGGTAGAGGAAAGGAAAAATCAGTTGGTGATATAAAAAGAGGGAGACCAAGAAAATATAATAATCTGTTTGGTTATGGAGTTAATATAAATGAAGAAATAAAAAAGACTTTTAGAGTATCTATTAAAAAGTTTTATAATACAAGTTCTAAAAAGTCTTTAGTTCTTACTTACGAATTAATGCTTAAAGAGTTTTTTAATAATGGATATAAATTTGAAAATGGTCTAGAAATACCTGTATTAAAGTCATCAAATGAAATTCCTACACTTACACAATTTAGATATTGGTTTAATAAAGAAAGAGATATAAGAAAAGAGATTTCATCACGGATAAGTGCAAAGAAGTATTATCAGCAACATAGGCAAATTACAGGAAGTTCAACATCAGAAGCATTAGGGCCAGGTTCAATTTATCAAATAGATGCTACAATTGCTGATGTATACTTGGTTTCAAGATTTAATAGGAATTGGATAGTGGGTAGGCCAATAATTTATAATATTATGGATGTTTTTTCAAGGATGATAGTTGGGGTGTACGTTGGGTTTGAAGGGCCATCATGGGCTGCCGCAATGAATGCGTTAGCGAATGCTGCTACAAGTAAGATTGAATTTTGTAAACAGTACGATATTGAAATTAGTGAAGAAGAATGGCCAGTAAATTATCTTCCAGAAACGATATTGGCAGATAGAGGAGAATTTGAAGGGAGCAACGTAGAAAATATTATAGAAACACTTTTTATAAAAGTAAAGAATACACCTCCATATCGGGCCGAAATGAAAGGCATAATTGAACAACATTTTCATACCTTAAATACTACAATTAAGCCATTTCTTCCTGGAACTATTGATTCAAATCAAAGAGAGAGAGGTGATAGAGATTATAGATTAGATGCCAAACTAGATATTTATCAATTCACACAAATTATAATTAGATGCATACTATTTCATAATAATCATCACATCTTAAAAAATTATAGCAGAGAAGAGATGATGATCCAAGACAACATAAATCCTGTACCTAAAGACCTATGGTCATGGGGAATCAAAAACAGATCGGGTAGTCTCCGAACAGTTTCAGATGAAATTATTAAATTATACTTAATGCCTAAAGGCACAGCATTAGTAACAGCAAAAGGTATAAAATTTAAAAATATCTATTATTATTCCAATACAAGTATTAAAGAAAGATGGTTTGAAACTGCTAGAAATAGCGGCTCATGGAAAATAAATGTATCTTATGATCCAAGAAATATGGATAACATTTACTTTATAAATGCAAATGAGAAATCATTTCAAAAATGTTCTATATTTGAACACCAATCTAAGTATTTAAATAAAACTTATGAGGAAATTGAATATTTAATACAAAAGGAAAGAACCGAAATAAAAAATAATTCTACAAAAGAAGTTCAATCTAAGGTTGATTTAATTTCACATATTGAGGATATTGTACAGAAGGCAGAAAAGCAAACAAATGAAAGTTGTAGCCGTAATATAAGCAAAAATAAAAAGTTAAAAGGAATAAGGGATAATAGATTAGCAGAAAAAAATATAAATAGGCAAACCGAAGCATTTATGTTAGTTGAAGTAGAAACTGATCAAAGGGATAGTGATGTTGATACATGTACCTCTAAATATGATGAAAGTGAATTTGGAGGTGATTTGAAATTGTTAAAGAGAAAACAAAAGGAGGAATTAAAGAAACTTAATGAGTAATATTTATTTACCTAATGGAGTAATTGCTGTTGAAGCAGAGTATAAGGAGCAAATATTAAAAGAATACAGCGGAAACCCTTTAATAGAAGCACTTCCACCTATACTGAACAAAGAAGATGTAATTGAAAAAATTGCGGTATACCCTACTTACAATGAAAAAGAAAAATTACTTGAACCACAATATAGGGTACATGCTGTACAACGACTATTTCAGTGTTTTCAACCTTTACCAATTCATTTGGATCTTGAAAGTAGAATTTCTAGATTAATTCGTCAAGGATATCTTGCTAGAAACCCATTTAATCCAGACTTCGTAAAGAATTTAAATAACAAATATGATATCGCTCAAAATCTAATAAATGATTCAACAAATAATGATAAGTTTAGAACAACTGCATCAGGATTAACCATTATTGGAGTAAGCGGTATTGGAAAGACGACAGCCATTAATAGAATACTTTCTTTAATGCCTCAGATAATCGTTCACTCAGAATATAGAGGAATTAAATTTAGTATGCTTCAATTAGTTTGGTTAAAAATTGAATGTCCCTATGATGGAAGTATTAAGCAATTATGTATTGACTTCTTTTATAGAATAGATAATTTACTCGGAACTAATTATTACAATACATATAAATCAAGAAATATTACGATAGATATTTTACTAATAGCAATGAGCAAGGTTGCAAGAAATATAGGACTAGGAATGCTTGTTATAGACGAGATACAAAGTCTTTCAGCATCAAAGGGTACGGGTGCAAGTAATATGTTAAATTTCTTTGTAACACTTATAAACACTATTGGTATACCTTTGACTTTAATAGGTACATCTAAAGCATTACCAGTATTACAATCCGAATTTAGACAAGCAAGACGTGGGAGTGGGCAAGGTGATCTTATATGGGAGAGAATGAAAAATGATAGTAACTGGAATTTATTAATGGAGGCTATATGGGATTATCAGTGGACAAAAAAAAGCATTCAATTAACCAAGGAGTTTATTGATGAATTTTATGTGCAAAGTCAAGGTATAACAGACATAGCAGTTAAACTCTTTGCTATGACTCAAATCCGTGCCATTCTATCAGGAAAAGAAGAGATAGATGTAAATTTAATAATAAAAGTGGCAGAAGAAAATTTACAGTTAGTAAAACCTATGATAGATGCTTTGAGAAGTGGGGATATAAGGAAATTGGCTAAATACGAAGATATCTATACACTAAATTTTGAGGATTTCTTTAATGCTGAAAGTCAGAGTATTAATTTGAATAAACGAATAAAAGATATCACAGACATGAAAAAGAAGTTTGAAGTTAAAGAAAGATACTCAAAAAAAGAACAGGCGATAATTAAACTCTTAGAACTAGACATTGAGCCTAGCATTGCCCAAAAGACAGTGGAAAAAATTATTGAAAATGAAAAAAATGATTTAGAAGTTAAGGATATTGTATTTGGAGCAATTAGATTGCTATCTAACACGAAAAATAAAAAGAAACTAAGTGATTTTAGAAATGATGAAACTAATGAGGATGATTTGAGAGTAATAGTTGAAAATGGATTGAAAAATAAAATTTCAGCATATGCCTCACTAAAAGAATATGGATATATTAAAGAGTTTAATACAATTTTATTAGGAGATAAAATCTAAAATGATAAGTTTTTTTCCAACACCATATCCAGATGAATTACTATATAGTGTCTTAGGCAGATATCATAAACGAAGCGGAAATTATAATTATAAAAGTACCATGTTAGATTTATTTGGAGATAAGAATGCAACTGCTGCAGTTGAATTGCCATGTAGGATTGATATTTTAATAAGCAATATGCCTATTAGTCATAAATATACTGCTGAAGATCTAATTTATAAGCATACTTTACTCCCGTTCTACTCTTCATTTTTACAGCAAGACCAAGTCGATGAATGCATTGAATTAATGAGGGGTGTTGGAGGAAATAAAATTTATAATAAATTAGGATTAGTTTCTAATAAGATTTCAAGAATAACCAATCTTAAATTTTGTTCAATGTGCTATAAAGAAGATATAGAAAGATATGGAGAATCATATTGGCACAGACAACATCAAATACCAGGCGTTGTAGTATGCACGAAACATTTGATTTCCCTTAACAAGGTAAATTTACCAATAAATACATTCGACCAAAGAGAATATAAAATGTTGACAGAACAAATATACTTAGAAAATTTAAATAAGATAGAAGTTAATGAAAAAGATTTTGATAAATTAATACTTCTAGCAAAAGATGTCGATTATATATTAAATAATAATTTACCACATAAAGAGCAACAATGGTTTTCGAACCAATACAAAAATAAATTAAAAGAAATAAATTTAGCAACTGCAACAGGAGTTATAAAAACAAAGCAATTATATCAGAACTTTAAAGAATTCTATGGTGAAACATTTTTAGAACTACAACAATGTACTTTAGAAGATCCAGAAAAAAATAATAAAGTGAGTGATTGGCTCAAAGTAACAATTAGAGGAGTTATTATTAGTAGGCATCCAATTAAACATTTACTAATAGCAAGATTTTTAGAAATAAGTGTAGATGATTTATTTTTAAATAAAATTGACTATAAGCCTTTTGGAGAGGGGCCATGGCCATGTTTAAATCCTGTCTGTGACAATTATCTAAAGCATGTTATAAATCATATTAGTATTGGCTACGATGATAATACAAATTTTAAATGCCCTGTTGGAACATTTAAATGTCCTTGTGGATTTACATATATAAGAAAAAGTTTAGGCAATAATTCTGAAGATGAATTCAGAAAATATAGAGTTATAGATTTTGGATTTGTATGGGAAAATAAATTAAAGGAATATTTAGATAACAATCTTACCTTAAAAGAGATTAGCATTAAATTAGGAATTAGCATACCAATTGTTAGGAAGTATATTGAGACAAATATTAATAAGCACACCAATAATAATGATAAAAAAGAAAAGAGTAATAAGAAATTAGTTACTGATATAGATATAGAAATCTATAGAAAGAAGTGGTTAGAATTTAGACATAGATATCCAAATAAAAGTATCACAGAACTAAGAAAACTAGATTATCATTTGACTAGATGGCTAAAGGAAAATGATTCTGATTGGTTCTTAAAAAATAAACCACCGATAAAATCTAATCATGGTTCAAGTCAAAGACATAACTGGGAAGAAAAAGATAAAGAATTACTTCATAAGTTAAAAAAGATTATTTCAGATATGCTATACACTAAAGAAAAGCCGATTAAAATTACTGTTGTAGAGTTAAAAAGAAGATTAGGTAAAACGATAGTTTTATCCAAGATGTCAGATAAACTTCCGAGAACAAAAAAATATTTATCTCAAATAATAGAAACAAATAAAGAATTTATTATAAGAAAATTTAAATGGGCAATAAATGAATTAGAAAAGGAAGGATTAGAGGCAACCTGGGATCAAGCAAGAAAGAAACTCGAATTGAAAGAATATAGTGTAGCAAAATATAAAAAGGAAATATTAAAGATATTAAATTTGAAAGGATAATACAGCAAATGCTGGAAGTAAACTGGTTGATTTAGGGTGCGAAAGCGAAACAATATAACTATTGAGTGTGGAAATTACAATGATTTTTGCACTCATTATTTTTGCCTAATAATTAACTTAAGTATAATTAATTCAAAATCATATTAGTGAGTTTTATAGAAATAATATCATACCATAAATTGAAGTGATTAGGGAATTAAAAAGGTGAAGATCAAGGTGAATTTGATTTTGAAATATGGTATGACCTTGTATTTTAGAGATGTTATACATCAACTTAGAGACCTTAACAGCATTATAGTATTAATCACAGATTATATAAAAATATTTTTTGGTAATTGAAGGAAATGTGAAGTTTATATTGAATTTATACAATAGAGTGTTTAAAACTTGCAAATGCTTAAAGAAGGTTAATTTTTATGATCAACATTAAAGGGACGCTTATGAAATCAAATAAAATGTATACAAAGTGAGGGATATAGATGACAGAAAGGACTAACTGTATTTACTGTGGAAAGTTGATTACAATGAGAAGTAGGGAACATATTATTCAGAATGCCATCGGAGGACTGTACGAATCCGAGGATATATGCTGTCCAAATTGTAATAATTATGTAAGCAAATTTATTGATGCTCCCTTTACAAAGACCTTCAATCCAATAATTAGCAGGATCGAGAGTTTTGCAAAAACTAATAACAAGAAGTCTCATCCTCTTTGTACTGGGAAAGCAATGTATGAAAACGAGATTTATGATGTTTCGATAAAGAATAGCAAAGTAATTGCTTGCCCAGAGTTGAGCAAGAAATTGCATTGCGACGTTTCCAAACTGAATTTTGAAATATTGGCCTATAACTTTCCTATTGAAAATGCTTCTTTTAAGAATGGAATCGCTAAGATTGCTTTTAATTTTGCCATAGAAAAAGGTATATGCATTGATGTGTTGAAGAAAGGTTTAAATATACAAGAGAAGGATGAAAAAATTGAAAATATTTCATTCAATTATCCAGTTATTCCATTTGTGGCCTTAAACCCAATGGATAAATACATTGAATTAGCCACAGAGATGGAATTATATCATAACTTGATTTTATTTAATCAAAGAAATATGCTTTGGTGCTATGTGGATTTATTCAACACATTTCAATATTATGTGCTACTGTCTGACGAGTGGGATGGGAATATATCGGTTTCTGAAACTTATCTGCAACTTCTTCAAAAAATTGACAGAACTATTCCAGAACTTTATATAAGAAAACCTAAACATATTCTATCTTATTCAATGTACTTTAATATAGAGCCTTGCATGGATTTGAAAGTATTTAAAAAGCGTGTATCAGAGTCAATACAAAAGGAATCGTTAAAGAAAGATATGTCCGATGTGCTTTCTGCAAAGTTAGGTAATAAATACATAGATACCAACAAACTACATAAAATGGAACCTGATGAAATGAACTTCTATTTGAGAAGCCTTTTACTGTACTTTGATGAAGATGATCGATTGAAGGATAGTACATTTAGAAGGGTGACGAATGTTTTGAAAAAGGATGGGGTTGTGTCGTATCCGATGCTAATAAATGCTTTTATTTTCAGTGATACAATAGATGTCCGTTCCTATATTTTTAAGAAGTTTGAAAGATTGAATTCTTACTTGGCAGGTATTGATAAAGAGGACCATGTATAGATGAAGAGTAGTACAAGGAAACTTTTTTGTTTTTTCAAAACTAAAAGATGCGACCAATTACAATTTTTGGTTTAATTTTTTTTAGTTATGTCGTATCATTCTTATATTGGTAAAAATTGAAAAATATTATGGAAAAATAAAAATGGATGTGAAACAATGATAATTAGACAAGCAACCATTTCTGACGCTTGGAACATTGCTAAAGTTAATGTAGATACTTGGCGTACCGCATATAAAGGTATGCTTATTTGGGCATTAGAAGATAATCATCAAGCGTGTCGATTCTACTAATTGATGGGTGGTGAAAAAGTTAAAGAAAAATATATAAAAATTGGGAATGATGTACTTAAAGAAGTGGTATATGAATGGTTAATAAACTCCTAAAATTATTTATTATTTTACTTATTTCCAGACGATATAATATTTAATTATGATTTAATTAATGTCGATTAATTCAATTTTAAATTAACCATAATTAGTTTTTAAATCCACTTGTTTATTATATTTATGTCACAACTAATTCAACAATTCAGAACAATAAAAAAAGATTATCAAAAAAATTATATAAAAATATTCCAATATAATTAATTAAGGAGGTTATTAAATGGGTCGTTTATTTGAACCAATTGGGTTATATGTATATGCAATTATATTTATAATTTATTCTGTAATTCTTTGGTTTCTCCCACCTTTAACAAAGACGAAAAAGCAAAGGTTTAAAGTAATATTTTTTGCTTTCTGGAGTTTATTGTTTGCTGCGTATTATAATATTATGAAAGTACCGACTCTTAATTATGCAACTAACAAATACGGTATTCCTCAGCAACAATGGATTTTTATTATTAACTTCATAGGTTTTATGATCATGGGTATTATAGTATACACATTTTTTGTTTCTTCTCGTGGAATTAAATCACTAAAAAAAGATGGTATTGATTTATCAGATGAAGAAGATGAGATAATAGTTAAAACTCAAACTGGAGTAGTGGAAGATTATCAAGAAATAATTAAGGCCGAGTATAATACAATACGATATATTCCTATATATTGCCTTAACATAGAAAATGATTTAATCCATAGCATACAAGATTCCACCTTTGATATTGATAGTGAACTTACTAAAATAGTGGAGATGTATTTAAATAACAAAATTAATTCAAATGAAAATTTAAGTCAAATTTCTATTATTGAAGCAAACGATCTCAATAATATTAAAAAGGACTTCAAACTTAATTTCCTTGAATTTAAAAAATTAGAAAAAAAACTTAAAGAAAAAGAAGGATACATAAATAACTCTAAAGATACAAAAATATTAATATTTCCATACTTATCACTTGTTAGTATGAATGATAATGAGAATAATGGAAATGATAATGAAAATAATGGAAGTAATAATGCAATAAAATATATCGTTTTAAGCAATAATACTGAAAAACTATTGACTATGGAACAGTGGGCAATCTCAAATGTGCTAAGAGCGTTTGAAGGGTTTTTAAGTAAGACAATTTTAGAAATAATATCAACACTTGATTTAGAACATCTTACTGATGATGCAGCCATTGACAATGATTGATTTATATTGTTGAACTTTGCAATATATGTTATAATAAAAAAAAGGCAGGTGCTAAATATGAGTAAAAATAATCTAATGGCTAAAAGAATACTTAACTTTAAAAGTAATCTGCAAAACAATACAAAAATGCTTTCTGTAGATATAAAATTAGCATCTAATCAAAAAGATGATGCACAAAGAGTAAAAGATTATGTTAATGAGCGTGTCGGAACTACTAAAAAAATTGCTCTATAATTTAAAGAGTCTGTGTTTTAAAACATAGACTCTTTTATTCTAAACTTGCAATTTTAATAATATGTATATAAAATGACATACTATTAATAAAAGAGTTTGGGGTGATATATTATGAATAAAGAATATATAAAAAAACTTAAAAAACTAGTTTCTAACACAAATTTAAGGAATAATCAAGATATTTTGTCTGTAGATATAAAATTAGCATCTAATCAAAAAGATGATGCACAAAGAGTAAAAGAATATATTTATGAGCGTATTAGTTATAAAAGAAAGTAATCATATGACAAAAATATATAGGTTTTCATGACTTTTATAAGATAACTGAATGGCATAGAGATCATCATGATATGGCTCGAAAAGCGAAAGAGTTTTTAGCGAATATAATAAGGAAATACATTTAAGATATATTTACAAAAGTTATTTTAAATATATGATTTTTTGATTTTGAATTCATGCCTTTTAAATATAAAGATTTGAATTTTTTTTACCTTTTAGCCTTCAATTCTTAGACCTAACCATGTACCCCATTTTTAACCTCTTTCCTCCAATAATAACCTCATTCCAATCATAATAAAGTCTTTCCATATATATCTGT
>NZ_JBJHZY010000007.1:0-47949 GCF_045310525.1 Candidatus Clostridium radicumherbarum
CGTGTCCTATTGTTCCAATGTTAACATGTGGCTTATTTCTTTCAAATTTTGCCTTTGCCATTTCTTTTTCCTCCCTTTCAAATACACTTATCCTGGTGTGTTGTATAATTTAAAATTTATTGGAGCCCATAACCAGGATTGAACTGGTGACCTCCACCTTACCAAGGTGACGCTCTACCGACTGAGCTATATGGGCAATTTAATCTAGTGGAGCGGGTGAAGGGAATCGAACCCTCGTAACTAGCTTGGGAAGCTAGGGCTCTGCCATTGAGCTACACCCGCTTGAATATAAAAACACCACGTAGCAATTATTAATTTTAATATAAACAGTATTATATGTCAATACGTTTTTTACTTACCGAATAAACTCTTTTCAAGTTTTCTTTTTACTCTTTGAAGTGCATTATCTATTGACTTAGCATGTCTATTTAAATCGCAAGCAATCTCTTGATAGGACTTCCCATCCAAATAGGAACCTAAAACTTCCATTTCAAGGTCTGACAGAACCTCTCCAATTTCATTTTCTATATATTTAAGTTCTTCTTCACTAATAAGAAGTTCTTCAGGGTCCGATATCTTTGCCATAGATAATATATCTAATAAAGTTCTATCTGATTCTTCGTCATAAACAGGCTTATTTAATGATACATAAGTATTTAGAGGAATATGTTTTTGTCTTGTTGCTGTTTTTATTGCAGTAATAATTTGTCTTGTAACACAGAGTTCAGCAAACGCCTTAAAGGAGGACAGCTTATCTGGTTTAAAATCTCTAATTGCCTTGTATAGGCCTATCATTCCTTCTTGATAAATATCTTCTTTATCAGCACCTATTAAAAAATAGGATTTAGCCTTTGCTTTGACAAAATTCTGATATTTAGACATAATATACTCTTGTGCTCTAATATTACCCTTTTTCGCTTCGATAACTATTTCTTCGTCTAGCTTATTAATAAATTCAGAAAAATTATTTGCAGAATCAGCTATATTCTCCAAGATATCCCCCCCAAAGCAATAATATGCCTTAACTTTGATTATACCTTAAAAATATTTTTTCCGTCAAGCTGTTTTATCTGTCTCTGCATATCTTTTCTAGCTTTTCTATAACTTCTCATCAATTTTATCTTATTTATTTCTGTTAGCTCACTAAAACTTTTTATGGACATTGTACCCATCTGCAAAAATATATCTCAACTTTAGCTTCTTTGAAGCCTCTGTTTCATGACTTCATACATCATTATTCCTCCAGCAACTGATGCATTTAAAGAGTTTATGTTTCCTCTCATGGGGATCTTAGTTAGTACATCACATTTACTTTTTGTTAGTTTTGATATGCCTTTACCTTCACTGCCTATTACAAGAGCAGCTGCACCACTAAAATCAACTTCATAGCAATAATTTTCTCCATCCATATCTGCCCCATAAACCCATAAGCCTCTTTCTTTAAGGTCATCAATTACAGCATTAATGTTAGTTACCTTTGCTATTTTCATATGCTGAACTGCTCCAGCAGAAGTCTTATAAACTATAGGAGTAATACCTACATTCCTTCTTTTAGGAATGATGATACCATGAACACCGCATACTTCAGCACTCCTTATTATAGCTCCAAAATTGTGAGGATCTTCAATTTCATCTAATATAAGAATAAAAGGTTTTTCATTTTTTTCTTCCGCATACTTGAGAATATCAGAAACCTCAAAATAATCATAGGGTGTTACTATTGCAATAACACCTTGATGAGCCTTAGATACAGACATATTGTCCAGCTTTTTACGGTCTACCTCTTTAATTACGATATGCCTTTCCTTAGCCAAGGCTATTATTAAATTTACTGAGCCCTCAGTATCCCCTTTTGCTATTAAAAGCTGTTCAATGGTTCTTTCGGACTTAAGAGCTTCAATAACCGCATTTCTGCCCTCAATTAAGTCTTCTCTTAATTGAGCATCCTCATTTTTTCTTTCTTTTTCAGTATTGCTTCTATTAGTTTTTTCATTTTTATTAATTTCTCTTCTCGTATCTCTATTAATTCTTTCTCTATTCATTCTTTGTCCCTTCTTGTTTGGAGGTATATTTTATACTAATTACCATATTAAATAAATAGTTCAATCTCTCAGTTTGCTCGGTTATATATAAGAATCCCATTAATGCTTCAAAGCCTGTTGCCATTTTGTATTCTTGTACATCTGCATTTTTAGGTATAGTACCTGACTTTGCATTACGCCCTCTTTTGAATATATTGTTTTCTTCCTCAGTAAGCTGAGATTCCATTATTTTCATAAATTCACTTTGAGCATGAGCTCTAACATAAGAAATAGCTTTAACATGAAGATTGTGTACAGACAGGCTTCTATTCTTATCTACAAGCTGCGTTCTAATGAATACTTCATATATGGCATCGCCTATGAAAGCCAATACCAAGGGATTTAACTGTTTAGCCTCTTGAATGGTAAATTTATTTTTTAATATATCAAATTCCATAAAAAATTTATGCCTTCTTCCACCTTACTCCTTGAGGAGTATCTTCAAGAATAATGCCTCTTTCCTTTAAATCATCTCGTATTTTATCAGATAATGACCAATTTTTGTCTTTTCTAGCCTGCTGCCTCTCAGCTATAAGGGCTTCTATTTCATCTTCAAGACTGCCTTTTGTAGAGCTTTGAAGTATTCCAAGCGGTCTGCCTAGTTCTCGTATTAGACTTAAAGAATACTCTACTAACTTCTTAGATGAATTAACTGTTACATTTGAATTAACTTCTCTTACCAAATCAAATATTACTGAAATACCATCAGCAGTATTAAAGTCATCATCCATTTTTTCTATATATTTAACTTTATAACCACTAAGTTTTTTAACATATTCCTCTTCCTCAGAAGATAAATTTTCCTGCTTTACTTCATCTAAAAGGCTTTCTAGATTCCCTATAGAATTGTACAATCTGTCAAGGGCTGCTTTTGAGGAGTCCAATAATTCAACATTGAAATTAAGCTGAGTTCTATAGTGACCAGATAGCATAAATAAACGAATAACGTCTGGATCATATTTTTCAAGTACTTCCCTAGCAGTAAAAAAGTTGTTTAAGGACTTAGACATTTTTTGATTATTAACATTGATAAAGGCAGAGTGCATCCAATAATTTGCAAAGGGTTTTCCTGTTCTTGCCTCACTTTGTGCTATTTCATTTTCATGATGGGGAAATACCAAGTCTTCTCCACCAGCATGTATATCTATAGTTTCACCTAAAAGCTTATGTGCCATGCAGGAGCATTCAATATGCCAGCCTGGTCTTCCCATACCCCATGGGCTTTCCCATGCTGGTTCTCCTTCCTTTTGCTTTTTCCATACAGCAAAATCCATTGGATCCTTTTTTCTTTCATCTACACTTATTCTTGCTCCAGCTTGAAGTTCTTCTAAATCCTGCCCTGATAACTTACCATAATGGGTAAATTTTTTAGTGCTGAAGTATACATCACCATCAACCTCATAGGCATAACCTTTATCTATTAAGTCTTTTACAAAGGCTACTATTTCATCTATAAATTCTGTTGCCCTTGGATTAATGGTAGCTCTTTCAATATGAAGGGCATCGGCGTCCTTATAATATTCATCAATATATTTGTTTCCAAGTTCCCTTACAGTTGTGTTTTCCGCATTAGCCTTTTTTATCATTTTATCATCTATGTCTGTAAAATTTTGAACAAACTTAACCTTGTATCCTCTGTACTCAAGATATCTTCTAACTGCATCAAATACTATAAAGGTCCTTCCATTTCCTATATGAAAAAAATTATATACTGTTGGTCCGCATACATACATCCTAACTTCTTCTGGTGTAATTGGAACAAATTCTTCTTTTTTCTTAGTAAGTGTGTTATATATTTTCATGGTATACCTCCTTTAGTCGGAAACACTGAGCAATTAAGCTCTCTCGCTCCCGCTCGATAATTGCTCTTAAATGCCCATTTAGGACATTTACCTCCTTAAATAAATTGGTGTAAGTACCAATATTTACTTCTTATTTATTATAATATTTTAGCATAACTACAGTATAAATTATACTAAATCTTGTTTATTATACATATTTACTATTTTATAATCAACGCCTTTTTCATATATTTTAATATTTTATAAAATAAAAACTCACCAAACAAGGTGAGTTTTATATTATGGTCTAGTTATTAACCAAATTATCAAATATTTTTTCCCCAATTATTAAATCTTCAGGTGTTGTAATTTTTATATTGTTATAGCTGCCATCATATAGAAACACCTTGTGCCCGAAATATTCTACAATGCTGGTATCGTCTGTAACACTTATATTTTCTTTAATTATTTTTTTATGACAATTAAAGATTAAGTCATAATCAAAGCATTGAGGAGTCTGTACAGCAAAAAGTGTATTTCTGTCTAAATTGTCTAAAGAGAAGCCTTTTTCATCTCTAATTTTAATAGTATCCTTAGGTGTAACACCACAAGCTGAGGCTCCATATTTAATAGCATTATCAATTCCACTTTCTATTGTTTTACTATCAATAAAAGGCCTTGCCCCATCATGTATAAGTACTACCTTAAAACCCTTAGCTGCAATTAATCCATTGTAAACTGAGTTTTGTCTTTCTGCTCCACCTTCAGCAACAGCAATAATCTTTTTAAATTTATATTCATCTATTATTTTTGTTCTACAGTAGTCCATTTCTTCCTTTGCGGTAACAAGCACAATAGCATCAACAGCCTTACAGTTTTCAAATGCCTTTAGGGAATAGTAAAGAAGCGGCTTATCCTTAAGAATAAGAAATTGCTTATTTATGCCTGCACCCATTCTTTTGCCTTTTCCAGCAGCTAAGACAATTGCACAAACTTTTCCCATAATTATGATCTATATATCTCCTTCGTTTTTCTGCCTTGCAAAAATCATTCTTCCTGCAGCTGTTTGAAGTACTGAAGTAACGATAACATCTAAGGTTTCCCCAATATGTTTCCTTCCTCCCTCAACAACTATCATGGTTCCATCATCAAGATAAGCTATACCTTGTCCTGATTCTTTTCCATCCTTGATTATCTGAATTCTCATTTCTTCACCTGGCAATACTACAGGTTTAACAGCATTAGCTAATTCATTAATATTTAATACAGGTACACCTTGAAATTCAGCTACCTTGTTTAAATTATAATCGTTAGTTATAACCTTGCCGTTAAGTACCTGCGCCAGCTTTAAAAGCTTACTATCTACTTCTGGTATATCTGGAAAATCCTTTTCGTAGATCTGCACATCAATATTTAATTCCTTTTGAATTTTGTTTAGAATGTCTAAGCCTCTTCTTCCTCTGTTTCTCTTAAGTCCATCTGAGGAATCTGCAATGTGTCTTAGTTCTTCTAAAACAAAATTAGGTATTACTAATGAACCTTCAACAAATCCAGTTTGACAAATATCAAAAATTCTTCCATCAATGATTACAGATGTATCTAAAACCTTAGCGTCACCTTTTGCTGCGCCCTTCCCCTTTTTATCTTTTGAGCTTCCAGACTTTTTAAAGCTTGAGAAAAATGATGTTAATTCCTCTCTTTTTCTAACAGCTACATCGGCCCCTACTGTTGCCATAACTATGGCAAAAATTACAGCAATTACAGTCCATATATATGAAAGATGGGCAAACAAAGCTCCGACAAGGGAAGCTATTATGAGTCCTATTATTGCTCCAATTGAACCGAACAAGATCTCGTTTGCAGGAATCTTCTGTATGCTCTTTTCCATATAATCAATTGCAATAAAAATCAACTTATTAATCCATGATGATATAAGAAAAAATATTAAACCAAAAATCACTGCACTTATAGTTAAAAATATGCCTTTATTATTAAAATGGGATATGCTAGGAAAATAATCTGGATTTAAAAGCAGCTTACCAACAAAAAAACCTAATATAAGTCCTATTAAAGTAAATAACCCTCTTATAATTCTTCTCAGCACAAAATCACCTCCTTGTTTAAGTATGAACATATTTCATAAACTTAAATCCTTTATTAATTAATATATCTTAATAAAGTAATAATTTCAAGGATTTGCTCATCTATTTTACAATATATTTACCTTATTTTACTATTAAGCTGCGAATTATTTCATATATTCTCTCAATATCCATATCTAAAACCAGCATAGCCTCACTGGAAACTAAGTCTTCAGCTTTACTTAGTATCTTTTGTTCTCCAGGAGGCATTATTCCTTCACTTTTCAAATAATATAAATCTCTCAGCACCTCACATTCCTTATCCAAAGATCCGTTATACAGTTTATCATTATTTTCCCTATATCTTTTACTCCATTTTTTTTCTAACTTTAGAGGTTTTTCTTTAATAATTTCAAAGCATTCCAAAAGTTTTTCAGGAGTCACAATTTCTCTTATTCTGTATGCTTCAACTCTGTTAAAGGGAATTGACAAATTAATTTTATCAATCATTAATTTTATATCTAAAATTTTATAAATAGTATCATATACTTTTCTAAATTCAACATTTTCAACAATACCAGCACCATAATTCGGTATAAATACCTTATTCCCAACACTTAACATATTTATCCCCCTATCCATAAAAGTATTCTTGATTTATTATATATAGAGAAACAAAAAATTGTCCTATAGTTTTATTGACAAAATTGTCTAAAAAATTTTATAATTACATTATAGGAAGATGTTTAAACTAATAAAGGAGTTGAGACTTAGTGAAAGACGTAATCTTCGATGATTTTCAAAACTCTGTAAATGAATCTTTGCTTAGACATAGAAGTATTTTAGATATAATGACCAAGCTTCAAGAATCTGAGGCAAGAATTAATAGGGCAGTAGCCAAAACTGTTACAAATTGTGGCTGCATGCAGGTTGACGCAAATAAACAGCAAATGCCCGCCTTAACAGATGATATTGAAGAGCTAAAGCATCATCTTAAAACACATGTTTCAGGCTCCTTATGTGAAAACTGCAGGGAAGTACTAGAAAGAGAAATAGGCAATCACATGTTTTATGTTGCTTCACTATGTAATCTTCTAGATTTAAATTTATATGATGTTTTACTAAAGGAATATGATAGAATTGATACTCTTGGGAAGTTTAGTATGAGATAATGTTTATATAAAAATGGCATCCACATGACTTATTTCAGAAATAAGTCATGTGGATGCCATTTTTATATTTGTTTTTCTATAATCACCTGTTCTCTGAGCCTTCTAAGTCCATTTTTAATAGCTTTAGCTCTTGCCTCTCCTATACCTTCAACTTTATCTAACTGCTCATAGGAGGCATCTAAAACGCCCTTAAGCTCTTTAAAGGTTTTAATTAAATTTTCAATTACACCAGTTGGTATTCTTGGTATTTTGCTTAGCATTCTATAACCTCTTGGGGAAATAAGAGTATCAACTAAGGGAATACCTGAATAACCTATTGCCTTAGCTAATACATCAAGATCTAAGAGTTCATCTGAGGAAATAGACTGAATTTGTTTGTAAATATCATTAAAATCTAAATTACTCTCACAATAGTCTCTTATTAAAAACATCTCATCTTCTTCAATGGATTTAACAAGCTCGTTAAGCTGCATAGATATAAGTCTTCCTTCATTTCCAAGTTCAGAAATATATCTTTCAATTTCAGATACTATTCTCATTACTCTTTCACTTCTTTGAATTACTGTCATTACATCAAAAAGAGTTGCTAAGTCTTGAAATTCTAAAAGATTTAGATTTCCAATAACTGCATCAAATACGGCCACATACTTTTCTAAGGTTTGGATTGCCTGATTTGCCTTAGTTAGAATTACACTGCTGTCCTTTAATATATATTTAACATTTCCCTTATATATTGAAATTATATTTCTTCGCTGGGATATGGCTATTGTAATGACTCCAGTTTGTTTTGCAACTCTATCAGCTGTTCTATGTCTTGTTCCAGTTTCAACTGTAGGAATACTTGAATCTGGCATAATTTGTGTATTTGCAATTAATATTCTCTTTAAATCAGTACTTAAAATTATAGCTCCATCCATCTTAGCAAGTTCGTATAAATATGTAGGTGTATAATCTGAGTTAATAGAAAATCCGCCATCAACTATACTAAGCACAACATCAGTATCACCGATAACTATAAGTCCACCTGTTTTTGCACGAAGAACATTTTCCAGGCCCTCTCTTAAGGATGTACCTGGTGCTATAAGCTTAAGTATGCTTAATAGTTCTTTATCTTTTTCTAGTCTCACAAAAATCACCTGCATATAACGACTTTATTTGCTAAAAACCTTATTTATAGCTTCTCTAAGAGAGGAAACTAGAATTAAATTTCCTTCCTTTAATGAAGCCTTATCCTTATTTCTTAAAGGTATAATTACATTTTTAAAGCCCATCTTTATCCCCTCATTAACTAACCTGTCACAATAAGAAACAGGTCTAACTTCACCTGTAAGTCCAACCTCACCTATTACAAGAACTTTTTCTAGGTTAATTTCCTTGCCTTTTATACTGGAGATTAAAGCCAGGGCAAGACCTAAATCCCCATAAGTGCCGTCAATATTGAGGCCCCCTACCACATTTACATATACATCACAGTTATAAAAGGGGATTCTAAGCTTTTTCTCTAAGACTGCTAAGATAAGGCTTAGTCTTGAATTTTCTATACCTACAGCAGTTCGTCTTGGCATAGGAGACTTAGTCTCACTCACAAGGGCCTGAACTTCAACCAATATTGGTCTTGTACCTTCCATTACTCCAATTACTACAGAACCCTCTTGAGTGAAGCTTGTTTCTTCAAGAAAAACTCTAGATGGATCACTGATCTCCTTAAGTCCTTCACTAACCATTTCAAAGACTCCAATTTCACTGGTTGTTCCAAATCTATTTTTTACAGTTCTTAATATCCTAAACTCCTCTGTTCTTTCACCTTCAAAGGATAAAACAGTATCAACCATATGCTCTAGTACTCTAGGTCCAGCTAATTCACCTTGTTTAGTTACATGGGCTACTATAAAGAATGGAATATTCTTGGTCTTCCCAAGCCTCATTAAATCACTGGAGCATTCCCTTACTTGAGATACACTTCCAGGTGCAGAGGTTAAGTTTGTTTTAAATAGTGTCTGGATGGAGTCAATTATTACAAAGATAGGATCTATTTCATCAATATGCTGCTCTATTATCTCAATATTAGTTTCAGAAAGGATATAAAGCTCAGGTGCCATAGCTTGAAGTCTGTCTCCTCTCATCTTTATTTGTTCTTCAGATTCCTCGCCAGATACATAAAGTACTTTTCCAACATTTTTTGCTATATTATTTGCAGTCTGAAGCAGTAAAGTAGATTTTCCTATTCCAGGATCTCCAGAAATAAGAGTTAAGGAGCCTTTAACTAATCCTCCTCCTAATACTCTGTTTAGTTCAGCAATACCAGTATCATATCTTTCATATTCACCAGATTTTATGTTAACTATACTCTTAGGCTTGTTACCGCTGCTTATGGTTATTGCCCTGCCGAAATCTGATGGGAGACTTTTTTGTTCTTCTACCATACTGTTCCAAGCTCCGCAGCTGGGGCATTTGCCAAGCCACTTTGGTGTTTCGTAACCACAGCTTTGGCAAACATAAAAACTCTTTGCTTTTGCCATATTATTTTCACCGCATTTCTCAAATTTCTATTAAAACTTATTATATTATACTTCAATGAAATTTGGTGTTCAATTGCTGAAGTTATAAATACCATTTTATATATTTTCCTATTTTAAAATTATTAATCAAAAAAATAAATCTACTTAAAAGTAGATTTATCTATAAGTAGACTTATTTATCAGTATTATTAAGCTTTGAAGCTGCAGCTTGATCAACTATTACTAAAACATCTGGGTGAACTTGTAATAGTGAAGCTGGAATTTTAGTGCTTATTTTCTCTTGTACCAGCTTTGCAATAATTTCAGCTTTCTTTTCTCCGCTTGCTAGAAGAATTATTTTTTTTGCCTTCATTATGGATCCAAGTCCCATAGTTATTGCTTCAGTAGGAACTTCATCAATCTTATTAAAAAATCTTGAATTTGCTTCAATTGTATCTTTTGTAAGCTTGGTTAAGTGAGTGTTCATATTTAAATAGTCTGATGGTTCGTTAAAACCTATATGCCCATTACCACCTATACCTAGAAGCTGCAGATCAATTCCGCCAGCCGCTTCAATTGCAGCGTCGTACTCTTCGCATTCCTTTTCTATATGCTTAGTTACTCCGCTAAGCACATGAGTATTAGCTTTATCTATATTTATATGATTAAACAACTTTGTATCCATAAAATATCTATAGCTTTGTGGATGATCTCCTGATAATCCTTTATATTCATCAAGATTAAAGGAGGTTACCTTTGAAAAGTCAATTCTTGATTCTTTATTAAGCTCAATTAATTCCTTATATACGCCTTCTGGAGTACTTCCAGTAGCTAGGCCAAGTATGGCATCAGGTTTTACATAAACAAGTTTAGCTATTTCCTTTGCTGCTATTTTACTCATTTCTTCATAATTTTTTGCAATTATTAATTCCATTTTATTTTACCCTCTCTTCTAAATATATTAACTTCTAAAAGATACTTGTCAGATCTATATACCGATTCTTCCACAAATAGAAGCTTACCATCTGAGGTAATATTTCTGCTGCTGGACTTTATTAGAGGAACTGAATCTTTTACATTAAAAAGTTTCTTGTAATAATCATCCATTAGTATTGCTTGAATTGAAGCCTCTGAATGGTCAATGGTATAACCATATTCATTTAATATTTTATAAAAGGAATCTTGAAGTTTTTCCTTATCTATATAACCGCAATAATCACAGGGAATATAGATTATTTCATTTGCAATGACTTCACCTTCTACAATTCTCAGTCTGTCAATTTTATATACCTCATCTAATAAAAATAGACCTTCTAGGTTTTCAGGTGTTGGCATCCTTTTAAAATAATTTATTTTTGTTTCTAAATTCAGACCCATTTTTTTCACCATTTCTGAAAAGCTCATTATGTCCTTCTGCTTTACCTTAGGTTCACAAACAAAGGTCCCTTTACCTTTTTCTCTTACTAAGATGCCCTCCTGTACAAGTTCTCCAAGAGCCTGTCTTACAGTCATTCTGCTTACAGTATAGGTATCAGATAGTTCTCTTTCACTATCAATACATTGTCCAGGCTTCCAAATACCACTATTTATTTTTTTTAATATATCTTCCTTTAACTGATAATAAACAGGAATGGGACTATTTTTATCAATGGACATTGTATCACCTCACTATTATTATAAACTATATACCTATAGATGTCTATACCAGTTGTATTGAAATTATTACTTCTTATCTGCGTAAGTTAATTAAGGGCATAAGAACTGCATCTTATACCCTAATTACTTTTCTTAATTAAATTTTAATGAACTTAAGTTCCCCTTCCTCGGCTGTCACCTTAACTTTATCTCCTCGTTTAATATTTCCTTTTAATATTTCCTCAGAAAGTTTATCTTCTACAGCCTTGGTAATAGCTCTTCTTAAAGGTCTTGCTCCGTAGGTTATATCGAAGCCTTCCTTTGCAAGTCTATCTTCAGCACTTTTGTCAAAGGTAAGCTCAATATTCTGATCCTTTATTCTAGCTGAAACGGTAGCAAGCATTAATTTAACGATATGCTTTAAGTTTTCTTCGTCTAATTGGTGGAATACAATAATGTCATCAATTCTATTTAAGAATTCTGGCCTGAAGGATCTCTTAAGCTCCTCCATAATATTATCCTTCATCTTTTCATATTCATTTTCTGCTTCTTTCTCACTAGATGAAGCAAAGCCCAATGTCTTTTGCTTTTTGATGGTACTTGCACCAACATTTGAAGTCATAATAATTATAGTGTTCTTGAAATTAACTGTTTTTCCTTTTCCATCTGTAAGTATTCCATCTTCAAGAATTTGAAGTAATATATTAAACACCTCAGGATGAGCCTTTTCTATTTCATCAAAGAGTACAACTGAATATGGATGTCTTCTAACCTTTTCAGTTAGCTGACCACCTTCATCATAGCCTACATATCCTGGAGGAGAACCAATAAGTCTAGATACCGTATGCTTTTCCATGTATTCAGACATATCTATTCTTATCATATTATTTTCATCACCGAACATTGCCTCTGCTAATGCCTTTGAAAGCTCGGTCTTACCTACTCCTGTGGGTCCAAGGAAAATAAAGGAGCCTATAGGTCTCTTAGGGTCTTTTAGTCCCACTCTTGAACGTCTTACAGCTCTTGCTATAGATTTAACTGCTTCATCCTGGCCTATAACTCTATTATGAAGAATTTCCTCAAGCTTAAGTAATCTTTCCGATTCTTTTTCTGTAAGCTTTTCAACTGGCACATTAGTCCATCTGGAAACTACTGCAGCAATTTCAGGTTCACCAACAATTTGATTAGTTGAAACTTCTTTTTGATTTTTCCAATTATTTTTTTGATTTTCTAATTTATCTTTTAATTCTTTTTCTTTATCTCTTAGTTTTGCTGCCTTTTCAAAATCTTGAACAGCTATAGCATCTTCTTTTTCCTTAGTAGTATTTCTTATAGTATCTTCAAGCTCCTTTAAATCTGATGGAGCAGTTAGATTTTGAATCCTAACTCTAGCAGCTGCTTCATCCATCAGGTCAATTGCCTTATCCGGAAGATATCTATCTGTAATATATCTATCTGACAAAGTAACAGCAGCTTCTAAAGCTTCATCTGTTATTTTTACTCTATGATGAGCTTCATATTTATCCCTTAAACCTTGAAGTATTTGGTAAGCTTCTTCCTTAGTTGGCTCACCAACCGTTACCGGTTGAAATCTTCTTTCAAGAGCTGAATCCTTTTCGATATATTTTCTATATTCATCTATAGTTGTAGCTCCAATACATTGAATTTCACCTCTTGCTAGGGCTGGTTTAAGAATATTAGATGCATCTATTGCGCCCTCTGCACCGCCAGCTCCCACTATTGTATGGATTTCGTCAATAAATAGAATAACATTTGCAGTCTTTCTAATTTCCTCCATAACCTTTTTAAGTCTTTCCTCAAATTCCCCTCTATATTTTGAACCAGCCACCATAGCTGAAAGATCTAATGTAACTACTCTTTTACCCTTAAGTATTTCAGGAATATTTCCTGTAGTTATTCTTTGAGCCAACCCTTCTACAACAGCAGTTTTGCCAACTCCAGGGTCACCAATTAAGCAAGGATTGTTTTTAGTTCTTCTGCTCAATATTTCTAAAAGTCTTTGTGTTTCTTTATCCCTTCCTATAACCGGATCAAGCTTTCCTTCAGAAGCCATATTAGTTAAGTCTCTTCCAAACTGATCAAGAGTTGGTGTAGCATTATTTCCACTTTTTTGATGGGCTGACTTGCCTGTATTTGGCTGCTCACCTGAGGATCCTCCTGATATATTTTCTATTATTTCTCTTCTAAGCTTGTCAAAATCAACTCCTAAATTAGCGAGGATAGTAAAAGCAACTCCTTCAGATTCCCTGATTAGGGCTAAAAGTATATGCTCAGGAGCAATATAATTGTGTCCTAAGGTTCTAGCTTCCAGTAAGCTTAATTCTAGCAGCCTCTTTGTTCTTGGAGTTAAAGGTATTTCATTATTATAAAGTTCTGCTTCACCTTTTCCTTCATACTCCTCCACTAAATTTCTTACATTTTCTACATTCACTCCATTATTATTTAGTATTTTCTTTCCTATTCCATCCTCTTCCATTAAGACTCCAAGTAAAATATGTTCTGTACCTACATAGCCATGTTGAAAGGTCTGAGCCTCCTCTTCAGCATACATAATTACCTTTTGGGCTCTTTCAGTAAATCTTGAAAACATCATAAATATCACCACCTAATAATTTTAATTACATATTGTGCCAAGTCTATTTCTAATAAGCTTAGCTCTATTAATATCTCTATCCTTCTCTGACAATTTTGAACTTGTTATAAGCTGCAGTGTTGCTGGTTGTATCTCAACTAATAAAGAATTTAAAGTTTCATTACTTACATCTTTAATTATACCCATTTCAATGCCCATTCTTACATTTGAAATAAGGTTTAAGGCTTCTTTTGAGTTTAGTAATACTGCAGATTTTAAAATTCCTAGTGCTCTATAAATCTTATCTTCCAATTCGTACTTATAGCTTTTCACAAATTGATCCCTGGACCATTGTTCTTTTGTTATTATTTGACTTACAACAGCCTTTAAATTATTCAAAATTTCCTCTTCAGTTAAACCAAGGGTTATTTGATTAGACACTTGATATAAATTTCCTTCTGACTTTGAGCCTTCACCAAACAAGCCTCTAATTGTCATGCCAACTTGAGTAACTGCATTTAGCATACTGTCCATCTCATTATTTATAGATAGTGCAGGAAGATGAATCATAACAGAAGCTCTTAGGCCTGTTCCTATATTTGTAGGGCAAGCAGCTAAATATCCAAGCTTCTCATTAAAGGCGTAATCCAAGCTTTCCTCTAAGAGATTATCTAATTTTTCAGCCATTTCATATGCCTCTTCTAAGCTAAAACCTGCATTTATGCATTGAAGTCTTAAATGGTCCTCTTCATTAATCATTATACTTACAGTTTCATCCTTATCTAAAATAAATGCGGACTTTTCATGATTATCTAAAAGCTTTGCACTTATTAAATGCTTCTCAAAATAAGACCTATTTATATTATCCTCATTCTCCCATAGATATTTGCTTTTATAGGCTTCTGATGTGTGGGCTGAGGTATAAAAAGCCTTCTCCACCCTATTTACTACCTCTTTTCCATTTTCAGCACTTAACCTATCTGGGAAAGGAATCTTGTCTATATTTCTAGCTAATCTTATTCTGCTGCTTAAAACTATATTATTACTGTTTTCCTCTGTCCTAAGCCAATTTTTCATTCCTTACTGCCTCCCTCCCCTTCTTTGTAGAACTTTATTTCGTCTCTAAGCTGAGCTGCTTTTTCAAACTCTTCATTTGCAATTGCCTTCTGTAAATCTTCCTTTAATTTAGAAAGCTTTCTTCTTTCAATAATGCCCTTGCCCTGCTTTTGCGGAATTTTGCCAGCATGTTCAGTATTTCCTTGAACCCGTTTAACTACTGTATTAATATATGGTGCAAAGCTTTTATAGCATTCACTGCAGCCTAGAAGTCCAGTTTTTTTAAAGTCATTATAAGAAGTACCGCAGTTTTTACAAACTGCCTCATAACTTTTAACAGTTTGAACTGCAGGACTCATATAATCCATTATTCCGCTTAAAATATTCTGAAAGGAAAATGGAGACTGAAAGCCTTCTATCTCTCTTGCACAATTTTCACAAATATTTAATTCTTGTTTTTCACCGTTTATAATTCGGGTTAAATGCACATTTGCTTCATTTTTCCCACAGTTCTCACAGATCATAGATTAGCCCTCCTGTTTTATTTTTTTAATAAACTATTGCCATAATCATTGCTTTTAAAATATCTGCTCTTAATTTATTTCTATTTTCAATTATCCCTAAAGTCCTATCATTTATAGCTGTTTTCATAAGCCTTGCTTCCCTACTTGTAATAATATCAGCTTCAAGCAATCCATCTATAATAATTACTCCGCTGTCATAGGTTAAGCTGCCGCCAATTCTTTCATTTAGGGCATCCATAAGGGATTTAGGCTGCTGAAATTCCACTTTACGAATTACAATATAGCCTCCCCCGCCTCTCCTGCTTTCAATGTAGTAACCTTTATCCATTGTGAATCTTGTGGTTAAAACATAATTTATTTGGGAAGGAGCGCAGTTAAAGTAGCTTGCTAGTTCATTTCTTTGTATTTGCAATTCTTCATCATTATTATTATCTATTAAATGCTTTATAAATTCTTCTATAATGTCTGACAATCTAGCCATAGAAGTTCTCCTTTCTTGACTTTGACTTTCTTTGACTTTAATTTTATATTAATACTACCATTCTATTTATTCAATACTTATTATTGCCAATATTTAATTAATATATGCAAATAATCAATATTAACTCTCAGTAGTATTAATTTACTCAAATTTACTTTTATTTTCTATTTAACCTTGTAATAGTCCATAACATTTTCTTCTACAAAGCCGCAGCTTTTATATAGATTTAATGCTCTACTGTTTTCAGCTGCTACTTCTAGGCCTACTACAATAATATTTTGTTTCTTAAGCATTGCTAAGGCAGCGTTTAGTGCTTCTCTTCCATAGCCTTGTCCTCTATAGTCCGGAAGTATTCCAAAGCCATAAATCAAAGCTGAGTTACCATTTAAATCTGTTCTTATTTTGCCTATAATCCTGCCTTGAAGCTCAATCATATAAGTTATTGAATTATACTTCTCCTCTTCCTCAGGGAAGACCTCCTTTTCGACCTGGGAAGAAAAATAAAGAGAATTCTGCCTTGAGATTTCTTTACCATCTGAGTTAAGTGCTTTTCTTAAATTAATAAAAGTCTTTTCTTCAATAGCATTATTATTATCAAGTATCATACAATATTCGGAAAAAGAATAGTCAACTCCTAAAGATTTTATAAATTCTAAACCTGAATTTGACTTATTATCACATACAAGTAATATCTTTTCAGCATTTATTCTTTTACATTCCTCTAAAGCTAATTTATATAACTTGCTAAAAATGTTTTTTCTCCTCCAATTAGGATGAACCATACCTGTTACTTCTGTAGTATTTCCTCCAAAACAGCAAATCCCCAAATACCCAATTAAAACATCATCAGCATAATAAAGAAATTCATTAATATCATTTAGAGGTCTATCAAATTCCTTTTTAATATTTAATTTATAATCAAGTTCCAGCTTTAAATTAATGTCTCCATCTCCGCAAAGATTTTTAAGTTCATTAATTCTCTTATAATCTTCTTCGTTTATATACTTTTTTAAACATATTGCCTCATCCCTCATTCTTTAATACCCCCACTTTTTTCATCAATATTTCAGCTCTTTACCAAATTAGCCATTGTTTTTTCTTATAGCCTCTTGTATAAGTTCCTGCACTGTTATATGCAAATTCTTTTGTTCTTCCTTAGATAATTCAGATACTTCTACTGACTTTAAAATTTCTATTTTTACTAATGCTGGCTTTATTTTTATACTTTCTTTATCCATGATATTAATGGACCCACTGATTGCTACAGGAACTATAGAAACCCCGCTCTTAACTGCAAGCTTAAAACTTCCAGCTTTAAATTCACCAATTTCTCCTGTTTTGCTTCTCGTCCCTTCAGGAAAAATTACCATAGAATAACCTTGTTTAAGGAACTCAGCTCCTTTATTAATTGCTTCAACTGACTGTCTTATATCCTTTCTATCCATGAATACGCACCTCATAAGGCGCATCCAGGAGGCTACTAAGGGTATTTTTGCTGTTTCGATTTTTGCAATAAAAGCTTTAGGTTTATTTATAAAGCTCATAAATATTGGAATATCAAAGTTACTTTGATGATTACTAATAAAAAGCACTGGCCCTTTGGGCAAATTCTCCTCACCACTAACCCTGATTTTTGAGCCACTAACTGCGACTTGAGATTTTGCCCATATACTTGTGACTTTATACACAAACTTATCTCTAGTATCATTCTTATGAAACCAGTCTAAAAGCTTTGCAATTAATAAAAATGGAAGTGTTAATATAAGGGATACTCCAAACCAAATAAACCATAAAATTGTTCTTAACATTGTGCACCTTCTCTAAAAACTAATTAATGTAGTAATAATTTCATATTATTTTAAGTTTACTATTAAAATGCTATAATAACAATAATAGTAGCACACAAAAGGAGACTTTAGCATGTTTAAATTTAGAAGATTAACTCATGAGGACTATGAAGATATATGTGATATATCAAAGGATATTTGGGGGGGAACGGATTATTTACCAAAGGTACTTCATAAATGGGTTGATGATAAAGGATACTTTCTTGGTGTAATAGATGAGACTAAGAATAAAGTTGTAGCAGTGGGAAAGCTTTCTTTACTTCAGGATAAGTCTGCCTGGCTTGAGGGTCTTAGAGTACATAGAGAATATAGAGGACTTAAGCTTTCAAGACAAATAAGTGAAAGACTTATTAATATTGCGAAAGATTATTTAAAGGAAGGAAGGGCTAAGAAAATTGCCTTTGCAACACATATAGATAATGTTGAAAGTATTTCTCTAATGGAAAAGCTTAATTTTAAACTTAAAGAAAAGCTTTATGTGTTTTATAAAGAATATGAATACTTAGGCTCAAAGCTTACATTAGAAGACTTCCAAGTAACGCCCTGGAATTTAAATTATGAGGATTTCGTAAAACTTCCATATATACATAAAAGAAAGGGGTACCTTGATTTGGCCTTTATTTTTGAGGAGCCTACGCTTGAGCTTTATAATGATTTAAAGAGCTCTGGGGCATTTATTAATATAAATGGCTACAATGGGATATTTAAACTTAAGGGAGAGCCTAATTTTGCTGCAGTAGATGAAAGCTATGAAGCAATAAATACCTTTATGAATTATTTTCTGCTAAAATACAAGGCTTCTAATTATGCTTGCCCAGTTTCAACTATAACAATGATGGATGAACATATTGTGGAAAAATTAAAAAGTGAAAAATATGATTCTTGGAGTAACTGGCAAGTTGACTACTTTTATTATGTTTATGAGTAGCTTAAAATATTACAAACACTAGATCTATAGAAGGTCACAGAGAATACTAAGGATTTACTGCCTTTAGTGTTCTCTGTTTAATTTACTATCTAATATTTCAATTCTTATCCATTATAAAATCACAGACTTCAGCATTGGCTGCTTCTATTAGCTTAGCTGTTAAAAGCTCCATTTGCACTCCAATTTTGCCGCCGCTTACAGTTATTTTATTTATATCTAAAGCACTTTTATCTATGAAGGTTCTATAGTTTTTCTTCATTCCAATAGGCGAGCATCCGCCTCTTATATAGCCTGTAAATTTTAATATATCTTTTACAGGAATCATTTCAATATTTTTTTCCCCTGAAGTCCTTGCAGCTTTTTTAAGATCTATTTCATCCTTAACAGGCAGAACAAATATATAAATATTTTTGCTGTGACCTTGAAGTACCAAAGTCTTATATAAAAACTTTGGGTCCTTATGAACCTTTTCAGCCACAGATACACCATCTATTTTACCATCAGAAGTATCATATGTTATGATATTATATTCAATTTTCTTTTGATCTAAAATTCTCATAGCATTTGTTTTTATGTTAGACATAATTCCCCCCCATTTTCCAAGCTAAACTTTACCTAATGGTAAACATATCCATCTACAACAACATCTAATTTCCCGGTTTTTGGGTCTATAATTAAGCCATGAACTTTTATATCCTTAGGAATTAAAGGGTGCTTCTTTATTAATTCTGTGCTTTCTTTAACAGACTCTTCTACAGAGTTAAAGCCATGAAGCCATTTCTTAATATCAATGCCAGCATTACTTAAAGTTTCTATAGTTTCTTCTGAAATACCCCTTTCTATGACTTTTTCTACGGTTTTATCTACGTTTAAATTACACATACCACAGTCATGATGCCCAATTACTAAAACTTCATCTGCCTTAAACTCATAAATAGCTACAACTATACTTCTAATAATACTTCCAAAGGGATGCATTATAGAAGCTCCAGCATTCTTAATAAACTTGGCATCCCCATTTTTAAGATTTAAAGCTTTTGGAAGAAGTTCAGTAAGTCTTGTATCCATACAGGATAGAACCACTAGCTTCTTATTTGGATTTTTAGATGTAATATATTTTTCATATTCCTTATTTTCTACAAAACTTTTGTTATAGTCTAATATATCTTGTAATCTACTCATAATAGCTCCTATTTTTAATTAATTTAAGGTATAACAGTTTATTTTATTTTTTAATTATTAAAAGGATTGATAAAGTTATCTGTAAGTTTTGCTATATCATCTTTCATAATGATTTTATCAAGTCTCCATAAAATGTCCTTTCTATCTTCATCAACAATAGTGCTGCTTTCCTCAATCTTTTTCTTTAACTTGATAATTTCTTTGTTTTTGTTTTCAATAATGTTTTCGTATTTTCCTTCAAGGCCATTCCAGCTTCTGTTAATTAAATTAATTAAGGATGCCATCTCATCTGCGCTTCCTACAATACGATTTAATAGCAGAAGATTCAATGCCAAAACCTCCGGAATTTGTCTTCTGGAATACCTAAGCTGATGATCTATTTCGCCATAACCTTCCTCAAAGATGGTTCTAACTTGTATTTCTGCTATAACCTTTTGATTTGTTGGGAAGGACTCTATGAGATAGTGAACAGATCTATATCCAGATTTTCTAGATTTTATTTGAATATCTAATTCTTCAAATCTTCGGGTGTCGTCACCTTCTCTAACATTTGCGGTTATTTCAACCACCTTCCAGGTCTTTGTAATAAAGTTATGTATTGCCTCCCAATCGTCCTTAAATATATGTAAAGCTCTAATTCCTATTAAATCTGTTATTTCTTCTCTATAGTTATGGGTAGTAAATTTAAAATCCATACCATACTTATTTTTTCTATCCTGAGTTTTTCTAATAATTTTTTCAACTAAATGCTCAGGGTTCTTTACTCTTGATTTAACAGAGTGTACTTTATCATGAGTTCTTAAAGTATTAGCAATAAACTCACCTTGAGTTTCATAAATATTTCTGTAAATATTGAAATCTTCATATATATCCTGTAAAGCTGACCATTCTATTTTATTCCTTGAAAGACTCTCCTCTTCAAGATGATATTTTTGAAAAAACTCTTGCTTGTCTAGACTCATTTGTCTGCTCACTCCCTTATTATGGTAAGGTATAACATCATTATTATACTATATTATCATGAAAGTGATTTGATTGCATAACTAACTTTATAGATAGCTGCTAACAGTATATTCTAACTTATAAAAGCAAAATGCGGCATCCTTTGATGCCGCAAATGTTGAATTATTTAATATAAAAAATAATATTCTACTTTATAGAATAATTTAATCCCCAAGTTATTCCATAGCAGTCATTAACTACACCATGAAATGCTCCCCAAAAGGTTTTTTGTAGCTGGAACCTTACAGTTCCATCTTTGCTAAGTGCTGTATAAACCTTATTTATCTCATCTTCACTATCAAGTTCAAGTACTAAATTAATGTTACTTTCATAGTTCTTATCATCAAAAACATCTACAAGGTAAATTACACAATCATTGTTTATGTGTAATTCCGCATGGATAATCTTCCCCTCATAGCCTTTAAACATTTCTATGCCATCAGCTAACTGAACATTTTTAATCTCTCCTCCAAATATCCCTTTATAATACTCAAGTGCATCTTTGCAATTTTTAACGTAAATCTCTGGAGTAATTTTTCTCATGAATATATCCCCTTTTGTTAATATTTTTAATATATATTACCAAATATTTTAAGAGCTATCAAGAAGTATGATAAGAATTAATTCTTCAACCTAATAAATTTATACAACTTTAGTTTTCACTTTTTCCCTTGAATTTAGTCCATTCTTCTTTTAGTATTCTGTATTCCACTCTATCAAAAAGCTTATTGTCTAAAAGCACATGCAGCTTCATATCTGCTTCCTTTAGCATTCCTACCTTTTGCATTACCCTTTCGGAGCCTTTATTTGCCTTTATGCAGCCTGTCTCAATCTTAAGTACCCATGCATTATTAAAGGCAAAGTCAATTACTGCCTCAGCAGCCTCAGTAATTAAGCCTTTCCCCCAAAACTTAGGTAGAGAGAAATATCCCATATTAACTACTTTTCCATAGAGGCTGTCTATGATAACGGTAAACCCTATATCACCTACATATTCATTTGTCTCTTTATTTATTATAGCAAAAAAGTATTTATTTCTATCTTTAAGCTTTGCCTCATTCATGGCTAGATCCAAATTCTCCCTAGATTCTTCAATATTTTCAGTTTTTAAATCTGGAATGTAATACATAGCTTCTTCATTTGAAAGCAAGCTGTGAAGTGGAAGCAAATCTTCTTTTATATGATCTCTAATTAAAAGCCTAGAGGTTTCTATTTTAATCATAAATTTTCTCCAATTTTATTTAAACACATTTATTTATTATAATCTTCCCATATTATTGCTAAAACCTGATGGTCCTGCCAAACTCCATTTATATTTACATTTTTACGAGCTATTCCTTCCTTTTTAAAGCCTGCATTTTCTAAAACACACATTGATCTTATATTATGAGGCATAACCCCAGCTTCAATTCTGTGAAGTCTTAGGTCCTCAAAAGCAAATTTTACGACTAATTTTACAGACTCTGTCATATATCCCTTTCCATTATGCTGCATGTCCAAAAAATATCCAATATAACAGCTTTGAAGTGACCCGCGCAATACCTCTGTTAAAGCAATATTCCCAATAAGCTCATCAGAATTCTTTGTAAATATTCCAAAGGAATACTTTTCATCCTTCTCACATTTTAATTCATTATCTTTAATGATATCTTCTTGGATCTTTAAAGTGTAGAAATCTTCATTTTTAGTTGAAGAATACTTTCTAAAAAATTCTTTATTTCTTAAATGTAAATGTAAAACTGCTTCAGTATCTAAAACATTTAAATATCTAATATAAATTTGTTCTCCATTAATTCTCATATTATTCTCTCCTATTTTTTATCCTTCTTCTATTAATATCTTTATATATTCTTTCTACTCTGTAAAAATCCTCTAATTATTGAATAATTATAAATAAGCGCAAGCAAAAATACCGTAAAATCCTCCTATATGAATAATACGGTATTTCTATTCATTTTAAATATTTATAATCAGATACTCTAATTTGAAAAAATTTATTCCTCAATAGATTTACTAAATCTTCATTAAATTTATCTTTCTCATCGCAGAATACTGCATGACCACTTGATTCAACATGTTAAATTTATCTATTCATAAAAGCTTCTATATCTTCAATACTTTTAATAATATTCTTAGCTAGGTTTTCACAGCCATTTTCAGTTACTAGAACATCATCTTCAATTCTAATTCCTATCTTTTCTTCTTCAATATATATACCTGGTTCTACAGTTAAAACCATTCCTGCCTTAAGTTCTGCCTCCCTGCTTCCTACATCATGAGTATCTAAACCTAAATAATGGCTTACACTATGAAAGTAGTATTTTGAAAGCTGAGAATCTTCCTTAATAATTCCTAATTTCTTTAAGCCTCCTGCTAGAGATTTTCTTGCAGTTTCATTTAATTTTGCAAATGGAACTCCTGGCTTAATAACTGCCATTGTATCATCCATTGCCTTTAATACTATATTGTAGATTTCCTTTTGCCTTTCTGAAAACTTGCCGTTAATCGGGAAGGTACGACTTATATCTGCATTGTAGTAATTCCATTGAGCTCCTAAATCAAAAAGGATTAAGTCCTTATCTTCAGTTTTAGTATTGTTTTGTGAGTAATGAAGAACAGTTGCATTTATTCCAGAAGCAGCAATTGTCTTAAAAGCATAATCTGTTACCCCTGCACACTTTAAAACATAATCAAAGTTAGCTTCTATCTGGTATTCCATCATACCAGGCTTAGCATTTGTCATTAAGCTCTTAATACCATCGTTAGTTATTTCAATAGCCTTTCTTATTTCTGATATTTCTTCCTCAGTTTTTATGAGTCTTAGGTTGCAAATATCCTGATATATGTTTTTTATCTTAAGCTGTGGATATTTATCTATAATGTTTTTTGCAAACAAATGTGAGGCAGTTGGAATTGAATCAAAGCTAACCTTTTCTAAATCTAAATATAGCTTATTCATATTATAATTAAGCATTAATCTAGCAATATTGTCTTCAAAGTCCTCTAAAAATTGAATATTCTCTACTCCTGAAGTTGTACTTGCTTCTTCTACAGTCATTCTCTTACCTATCCATTTTTCCAGCACTGGATTAGCCTTTTCAATAAATAACATTTGGTTAATCTTGTCATTTATCTTTGTGATAACAAGAATCATATTTTCTCTGCTAATACCTGTCATATAATAGAAGTTTCTGTTTGGAGTAAAATTATAGGTTTCATCTGCAGATTTTTGAGGAGCTGTCCCAGCAAATAGTATAAGCATGGAATTATCTTTTATACCCTCTAAAATATTTTCTCTGTTTTTAATAAAAAATTCCCTTTTCATAATAAATATCCCTCCATATTTTTTATAATTAAATTATTATATCCTTTATTCAAGTCTTATAGAATTTATTATCATAATGTTTTTAGCATAATTCATTTTTGTTCATACTTACCTATCTGTTATATTCATAATAATACCACTATTAATTTCTTTTAAAAAGAAAAAAGACTAAGTTTTATAACCTAGTCTTCAGCAAATTCTCCAAAGCTTCTAAATCTGACATATCTATTTTTTAATAACTCTTCTTTTGAAAGTGAGCAAAGCTCAGGCATAGTTATAAGTAGTGCCTTCTTTATATTTTCTGCAGCTTCTGAAATATTTTTATGTGCTCCGCCTAATGGCTCTTTAATAACTTTTTCTATTATTCCAAACTCTTTTAAATCTTCTGCAGTTATTTTCATAACACCGGCAGCTTCCTTAGCACGGCTGCTATCCTTCCATAGAATACTTGCAAAGCCCTCTGGAGAAAGGATTGAGTAAACTGAGTTTTCAAGCATCCAAACCTCATCAGCTACAGCCAAAGCTAGAGCACCACCGCTACCGCCTTCGCCAATAAAGATAGATATAATTGGTACTTTTAAGTTAGCCATTTCCATAAGATTTCTAGCTATAGCTTCTCCTTGGCCTCTTTCTTCTGCGCCAACTCCGCAAAAGGCTCCTGGAGTATCTACAAAACAAATAACAGGTCTATTAAATTTTTCAGCCTGCTTCATTAGCCTTAAAGCTTTTCTATAACCCTCCGGATGTGGCATTCCAAAATTTCTCACTATATTTTCTTTTGTATTTCTTCCCTTTTGCTGGCCTATAATAGTAACAGGTCTTCCATCAAGTCTGCCTATTCCTCCAACAATAGAAGCATCATCACGGAAACCTCTGTCTCCATGAAGCTCTACAAAATCAGTAAATATTTTTTCTATATAATCAAGAGCCGTAGGTCTTTCTATAAGCTTTGCTAAGCTTAATTTTTCCCAAGGAGTAAGATTATTATAAATCTCATCCTTCATCTTTAAAAGCTTAGCTTCCATCTTTTCTACTTCACTTGATAAATCCACATCCTGTGCCTTTGAAAAAGTTTTTAATTCTTCTATTTTATTTGAAAGCTCTTCAATCTTCTTTTCAAATTCCAATACAGCCATTAAATCACCACCTTAATTATCTAAAGAGTGTAAGCTCAAAATTTGTCCTAAAGTATCTTTAAGCTTATCTCTAGAAACTACAGCATCTATAAACCCATGCTCTAATAGGAATTCTGAAGTTTGAAAGCCCTCTGGTAAGCTCTGTTTTATAGTCTGCTCAATAACTCTCTTTCCTGCAAAGCCAATTAGAGCTCCAGGCTCCGCTAGAATTATATCGCCAAGCATTGCAAAGCTTGCAGTTACACCACCTGTAGTTGGATCTGTGATAACTGTAATATATAGTAGTCCTGCCTCACTATGCTTTGCTACTGCTGCACTTACCTTTGCCATCTGCATAAGTGAATATATTCCTTCCTGCATTCTGGCGCCTCCAGATGCAGTAAATATTACTACAGGCTTTCTTTCAATAGTAGCTGTTTCTATTGCTCTAGTAAGCTTTTCACCCACTACAGAGCCCATGCTACCCATCATAAAGCTGCTGTCCATAACACCTAATACTACATTCTCACCATTAATTTTGCCTTTACCTGTAACTACTGCTTCGCGAATTTGAGCAACCTCCATGGATTTCTCAAGCTTATTTTCGTAGCCAGGAAAGTTTAAAGGATTCTTACTGCTTATATTAGCATTAAGTTCCTCAAAAGTTTCTTGATCTAATATAGAATTTATTCTATCTAAAGCGGACATTCTAAAATGAGTACTGCAGTTTGGGCATATTAGAATATGCTTTTCTAAATCTTTTTTATAAATGGCCCTGCCGCAGCATTCACACTTTACCCATAAGCCATTAGGAATATTAGGCTTTTGTTCCTCTTCTTTAGAAGTAAACCTTTCTTCTTGATTTGAAGGATTTACAGGAGTTTGACTTACTGTAATGTATTTAGTTTTCTTAAAAAGTCCATTAAACATCCGGTTTCACCAGCTTCCAGTTTAAAATTAAATATTTATACCCAGTACCTTTGTAATGAAGCTTGTGTCAAAATCTCCACTAGCAAATACTTCGTTATTTAAAATGGTAAATTGAAAATCTATATTTGTATCTATTCCTTCTATTACAAACTCTCCAAGCGCTCTTTTCATTCTATTAATTGCCTCTTCCCGAGTTTTTCCATGGACGATAAGTTTCCCTATCATGGAATCATAGGTGGGAGGTATTACATAACCCTGGTAAGCTGCGCTATCAAGTCTTACACCTGGTCCCCCTGGAATATGCATTCTTTGAATTTTCCCAGGTGAAGGTCTAAAGCCTGCTTCAGGATTTTCTGCATTTATTCTGCATTCTATAGCATGACCATTTATTCTAATATCCTCTTGCTTTAATTCAAGCTTTTCTCCTGCAGCAATTTTAATTTGCTCCTTTATGAGATCAATACCTGTCACCATTTCAGTAATTGGATGTTCTACTTGAATACGGGTATTCATCTCCATAAAATAGTACTTCCCATTCTTATCTAGAAGAAATTCAATGGTTCCGGCATTTTTATAGCCTACAGCCTTAGCAGCTTTTACTGCAATCTCTCCCATCTCTTTTCTTAAAGCTTCATTCATAATTGGAGAGGGTGCTTCTTCAAGTACCTTTTGATTTCTTCTTTGTATGGAGCAATCTCTTTCTCCTAAATATATAGTATTTCCATAATTATCTGCTAGTATTTGAAATTCTGTATGCCTTGGATTTTCAACAAATTTTTCAACATACATTGTATCATCGCCAAAGGCAGCTTTTGCTTCTGTTTTAGCGGTCTCAAAAGCCTTAGCAAATTCATCCTTGTTTCTTACTATTCTTATACCTCTTCCGCCGCCACCAGCAGAAGCCTTAATAAGTACAGGATACCCAATTTCCTCTGCTAAAGTTATTCCTTCTTCAATAGAAGCTACAGCACCGTTTGAACCTGGTACCACAGGAACCTTAGCTTCCTGCATTATTTCTCTCGCCCGAGACTTATTTCCCATTTTACTTATACTTTCTGGATCTGGTCCAATAAAGGTTATGTTACATTCCCTGCACATTTCAGCAAATTCACTGTTCTCAGATAAAAATCCAAAGCCTGGATGTATTGCTTCTGCACCAGAAAGTACAGTAGCACTTATTATATTTTGCATATTTAAGTAACTATCTCTTGCCTTAGCTGGTCCAATGCAGACTGCCTCATCTGCCATTTCAGCATGAAGAGCATCTTTATCAGCCTCTGAATAAACTGCAACAGTTTCAATGCCCATTTCCCTGCAGGCACGAATTATTCTGACAGCAATTTCTCCTCTATTTGCAATAAGTATTTTTTTAAACATAATTCTTCTCCTTACATTGTAGGTCAAGACAATAAACAAGCTACTGGATTAATAATCCATTAGCTGACCTTAAATCCATGGGACTTTACACTTGTCAAGAATTACTATTGTATAATAAAAGAAAGTTCAGCCTCTGCAGCTTTTTTATCTTCAACATAAGCTACAGCCTTCCCCACTCCTATAGGTCCTCTTCTTTTGATTATTTCAACCTCAAGTCTTAATGTATCTCCTGGATATACCATCTTTCTGAATTTTGCTTTGTCTATTCCTGTAAAGTAACCAATTTTCCCTTTAAATTCTTCAAGACTAAGCATAGCTACTGCACCTGCTTGAGCAAGTGCTTCTATTATCAAAACACCAGGCATAACAGGTTCTCCAGGAAAGTGTCCTTGAAAAAACGGCTCATTCATTGTTACATTCTTATACCCTATGACCTTAACTCCTGGCTCAATAGACTCTATTTTATCTATTAATAGAAATGGATATCTATGAGGGAGTATCTCTTGAATTTCTTTAATTCCTATCATTTATCTTGCCTCCAAAATTCGGAATAATGGCTGTCCGTATTCCACCATTTGTTCCTTCTCAGCTAATACTTCAATAATTTCCCCATCCACTTCACTTTCTATTTCGTTCATAAGCTTCATAGCTTCAATTATACAAAGCACCTGTCCCTTCTTAACTTTAGAGCCTACAGTAACATAACTTTCTGAATCAGGGCTTGGAGAAGCATAAAAGGTTCCAACTATCGGTGAAGATACTAGTATTCCTTCTTTTTTAATTGGCTCTGCCTTCACTGCTTCTTGAATTTTAGGTGTTTCGCTGATTACAGGAATTTGCTCTTCATGAGGTATAGTCTTTATAACCTCTGGAATTCTTTCCATTGTAACAAACTCTTGTCTTTTTTCAAGCTTTAGTTTAACTCCTTCGGATTCAATTTCTACTGTTGTTAAATTTGAATCATTTACAGCCTTTATTAGTTCTTGGATTGCTTTATAATCCATAATAGCCTCCTATGTTTAAAACTTCTTAAATATTATTGTTGCATTATGTCCGCCAAAGCCTAAAGAATTGGACATAGCATATTTAAGTTCAGCTTCTCTTCCTTTGTTTGGAACATAATCCAAATCACAATCTGGGTCTGGTGTATTGTAGCCAATAGTTGGAGGTATGAAACCATCTTGTATTGCCTTAATACATATAATTCCTTCTATAGCACCAGCAGCACCAAGAGTATGACCTGTCATAGACTTTGTTGAGCTTACTGGAACCTTATAAGCATGCTCGCCTAAAACTGTTTTAATTGCCATAGTTTCAGATTTATCATTTAATGGTGTACTGGTTCCATGAGCATTAATATATGAAACTTCTTCAGATTTTATTCCTGCATCTTCCATAGCCACCTTCATTGCTCTGGCTCCACCTTCACCTCCTGGTGCAGGCGCAGTCATATGATAAGCATCGCAAGTAGATCCATAGCCTACTACCTCTGCATAAATTTTTGCTCCTCTATTTTGTGCATGTTCAAGAGTTTCTAGTATTAGAATTCCAGCTCCTTCTCCCATTACAAAACCACTTCTATTTGCATCAAAAGGAGTGGAGGCTGCCTTTGGATCATTGCTGTTGCTTAATGCTGTTAAATTTGTAAAACCAGCTAATCCAATTTGAGTTACTGAAGCTTCAGCACCACCAGCTATCATAACGTCTGCCGTGCCATATTGAAGAATTCTCATAGCATCTCCTATTGCATTATTTCCAGTAGCACAAGCAGTCACCACTGAAGAGCAAATACCTTTTGCTCCATATTTTATAGCAACGTTTCCTGCTGCCATGTTGCTAATAGCCATAGGAATAAAAAGTGGTGATACTCTATTTGGTCCTTTTTCTACTAAGGTCCTAACCTCTTTTTCTATTGTAGCAAGACCGCCTATACCTGAACCGATAAGTACACCAAGTCTTTCTTTATTCATATTTTCTATATCTAGACCTGAATCTTCTACTGCTTCTTTAGCAGCTGCCATTGCAAATTGACAGTATCTGTCCATTCTCTTAGCTTCTTTTCTATCCATATATTCTTCCGGTTTAAAATCCTTAACTTCTGCAGCTATTTTTACTTTAAAATCATCTGTATTAAAATAAGTTATATAATCAATTCCGCATTTACCTTCTTTTATATTATTCCAGAAGCTTTCCACATTATTTCCTACAGGAGTAATGGCTCCTATTCCTGTAACTACAACTCTATTTTTCATTTTTTCACCTTCCTTTTTACATTACCATTCCGCCATCAACATTTATTACCTGACCTGTTATATAGCTAGCATAATCAGATACTAAAAATGCAACACAATTCGCAATATCTTCAGGGCTTCCAAGTTTTTTAAGCGGAATATTTTCAATTAATTTTTCCTTTACCTTATCAGAAAGTACATCTGTCATATCAGTAGTAATAAAGCCAGGTGCTATAGCATTAACAGTAATGCCTCTAGCTCCTATTTCTTTTGCAATGGATTTTGTAAACCCTATAATACCAGCCTTTGCAGCAGCATAATTTGCTTGACCTGCGTTTCCGATAAGTCCTACAACAGATGAAATATTTATTATTCTTCCGCTTTTCTGCTTAAGCATAATAGCACTAGCATGCTTTGTGCAATTAAATACTCCCTTTAAATTAACCTGAAGTACCTTATCAAAATCCTCTTCCTTCATTCTAAGTAAAAGAGTATCTCTAGTAATACCTGCATTATTTACTAGTATATCTAATCTTCCAAATTTCTCTGCGGCAAATTTAATAACCTTTTCTGCATCCTCAAGAAAACTTACATCACCTTGAACACATTCTGCTATGCCGCCTTTTTCTCTTATTTCTTCTACAAGTTCATTAGCTTCCTTTTCACTACTTCTATAATTTACGACTATGCTAGCTCCCTCATTTGCAAGCTTTAAAGCAATAGCCTTTCCTATCCCTCTTCCTGCTCCAGTTACAACAGCAACCTTTCCAGTTAGCATAAGTTTATCTCTCCTGACTATTTAATATTTCTAATGCTTTTTCAAGTGTTTTTGTATCTTCTATATTAATTGTTGTTACTTTCCTGTCTATCTTCTTTATAAAGCCGCTTAATACTTTTCCAGGTCCAATTTCCACAAAGGTGTCTACTCCAGCTTCCAGCATTTTTCTTATGGTATCTTCCCATAATACTGAGCTCATAACCTGTCTTCTTAATAAATCCTTTATTTGATTTTTATTACTAATATAATCAGCAGTTACATTTGTAATTACTGGCACTCCTGTTTCGCAGAGCTTAATAGCTTTTAATTCTTCTTGAAGTTTTTCAGAAGCACTTTTAAGCATTGAGGTATGAAATGGAGCACTTACTGAAAGTGGTATTACCTTTGCTCCTTTTTCCTTTGCCATTTCTGAAGCTATCTTTACAGCCTCAATTTCCCCACCAATAACTATCTGGCCTGGGCAATTAAAATTGGCAGGCTCTACTATTCCATGGCTACTTACCTGTAAGCAGATTTCTCTTACTTCATTAGCACCAAGCCCCAAAACAGCAGTCATGCTTCCTATGCCTTCTGGTACTGCTTCCTGCATAAATCGGCCTCTTTTTTTAACAAGCTTTACAGCATCAGAAAAGTTAAAAACTCCGCTGCAGACTAAAGCTGAATATTCTCCTAGGCTTAGTCCAGCTGTAATATCTGGTTTTATGCCCTGCTCCTCTAAAGCCTTTAATGCTGCAATACTGGTAGTTAAAATTGCAGGCTGAGTATTTTCTGTTTTATCTAATTCTTCTTTTGAGCCCTCAAAACAAAGTTTACTAATTTCAAAGCCTAAAGCTTTATCTGCTTCATCAAATATATCTTTAGATGAACTTATATTCATAGCAAGGTCTTTTCCCATACCCACATACTGAGCACCTTGACCTGCAAATACAAATGCAATCTTACTCATAAATCCTCCTATTTATTATACAAACTTTTTAAATACTGAATCTGCTTCTGTAAACATTTCTTCAATAATTTCCTTACAGCTTTGTCTTTTATTAATTAAACCTGCAATCTGTCCTGCCATTACTGATCCAAATTCCACATCACCGTCTCTTACTGCCTTAGGTAATGCTCCACGTCCAAGCTCCTCATATTCCTCTGGAGTTCCTCCCTTTTTCTCTAAAAGCTGGAACTGTCTTACTAGCTTATTTCTTAAAACCCTAACTGGATGCCCAGTAGCTCTTCCTGTTACAACTGTATCTATATCTCCTGCTGATAAAACTTTTTCTTTGTAATTTTCATGAACTGTACATTCATTTGCAACCAAGAATCTTGTTCCTACCTGTACTCCCTGCGCACCAAGCATGAAAGCTGCAGCAACACCTCTGCCATCTCCAATTCCGCCAGCAGCTATTACTGGAATCTTTACTGCATCTACTACTTGAGGTACTAAAGCCATTGTAGTTAATTCTCCAACATGTCCGCCGGATTCACAGCCTTCAGCAACTACTGCATCTGCTCCTGTTCTCTCCATTCTTTTTGCAAGTGCTACAGATGGTACTACTGGAATTACAATAATCCCATGTTCCTTCCACATTTCTATATACTTTCCTGGGTTTCCTGCTCCAGTAGTAACTACCTTTACTCCCTCTTCACAAACCATTTTTGCTAATTCATCAGCATTGTCGCTCATAAGCATAATATTTACGCCAAATGGTTTATCAGTTAATTCCTTTGTTTTTCTAATTTGTTCTCTAACATACTCAACAGGGGCGTTAGCACCAGCTATCAGACCTAAGCCTCCAGCATTTGACACTGCTGCAGCTAATGAGCTGTCTGCAACCCAAGCCATACCACCTTGAAATATTGGATACTTTATTCCTATCATGTCACATAATACAGATTTAAACATATTCATCCTCCCAAGCTTTAATTAAAAATGAAGAATGAGGTTGTTATCATTCTTCATTCAGTAGACTAATTTAAGATCTACTTTTCTGTTCTTTCTTCAACATACTTAACTGCATCTTGAACTGTCTTTATGCTTTCTGCATCTTCTATTTGTATATTGAATTTTTCTTCAAGTTCAATTATTATTTGGAACAGATCTAAAGAATCTACTCCTAAATCTTCAAAACTAGTTTCTAATTTAACTTCATCCTCCTCAATTCCTAACTGAGATGCTATTACCTTTTTTATTTCTTCAAATATCATTTATAATTCCTCCTATTAATATAAATTAATAATTCCATTCAACTAATGCTGCTGACCAGGTGAAACCTGCTCCAAAGGCTACTAAAATAATTTTGTCGCCCTTACTTAATAATTTGCTATCATCCATTTCATCAAGAGCTATTGGAATACTTGCTGCTGAAGTGTTCCCATACTTTTGTAAATTTAAATAAAATTTATCTTCAGGGATATTTAACTTTCTTGCAACATAATCAATTATTCTATAATTAGCTTGATGAGGTACAATATACTTAATATCATCAAGGCTTAAACCACTATCCTTAAGTACCTTATTAATAGCTTCTACCACTACGCCTGTAGCAAATCTAAATACCTCTTTGCCATCCATAGTTAATTTTATGTTCTCAATTTTCTCTGGTTTTACATAGGGATTTTTAACTGGAACACAGCTAATGCCTAAGTATTCAGTTTTTCTTCCATCTGCTCCAAAGAATAGTGATCCTACACCTTTTTCCTCACTTGGAGTAAGGACTACAGCACCAGCACCATCGCCAAACAATACGCAAGTATTTCTATCAGTCCAATCAGTTACTTTTGAGAGTACATCAGCTCCAATAACTATAGCTGCTTTACTCTGACCTGTTTTGATAAATTGTGATGCAACATTTAAGGCATATACAAAACCTGAGCAGGCTGCTGAAATATCAAAGCAGGCAGCATTATATGCTCCTATTTTATTTTGTACATAAACTGCTGTTGCTGGCGTTAATGAATCTGGTGTTGATGTAGCAAGTACAATTAAATCTATATCCTCTACCTTCATTTTAGCCTTCTTTAACGCTATTAAAGCTGCCTTAGCTGCTAAATCTGAAGTGTTCTCCCCCTCTGATATCCTTCTTTCTTTAATACCAGTCCTAGAGCTTATCCATTCATCATTTGTATCTACCATTTTAGATAAATCATCGTTAGTCATAATTCTTTCTGGAGTGCATTTCCCAGTTCCAATTATTTTTATCTCTTTCATTATCCTTCTCCTTCCTATCTATCAGCTAAATTATATTTTGACTTAAAAAAGCTGTTAAGCTTCTCTAAAGCAATTACCAATACCTTTTCTTCATCTTCTCCTAAGCCTTCTATGGTTTCTTTAACCATATCCCTGTGAAACTTATCATGGATTCTATAAGCAAGCTTTCCTCTTTTTGTAAGCTGTATTAAAACAACTCTTCTGTCTTCTTCAATTCTCTTTCTTTCAACATATCCTTTTTTCACCAAATTATTTATAGCAGTTGTAAGAGTTCCAACAGTAATTCTAAGATCTGCTGCTACTTCTGACATACTCCTTGCCAAATACATACCTATAGCCTCTATAGTATGTATTTCAGTAATGGACAAGTCTTTAAATTCACCTTCGTTTAAGGCATTTTGTTCAATGGTCAAAATGTCATTAAATATATCAACTAAAATCTCATTTACAAGATTAATGGTTTTACTCATATTACTAAATAACTACTCCTCTCTAATTAAATAAAGGACTTTTCTGCTTCCTCTTTAAGCTCCTCCATAAGCTCTTTTACTGTAACTATTTTATCAAGCTTATAGGCATTACTTCCTGTAAAAATTAACCCATCTTCCACATTACCTTTTACAGCCTCTAAAAGTGCCTTTGAAATACAATAAGGTGTACTTGAAGGCTCACAGGGCTTTAAACAGTCGTAGCATTTTTTTACTGGCATGTTCCCTTTTTCTAATCTTCTCAAAAAGGTATTCGTTATTGCCCTACCTGGCATGCCAACTGGGCTTTTTACAATTCTTAAATCTTCCTTGCTTGAATTAATATAAGCCATTTTATATTTAATATCTGCATCACATTCTTCAGTAGCTACAAACCTAGTAGCCATCTGTACCCCTGCAGCACCAGCATTAATTGCCATAGCAATATCTTCTCCACTGTAAATTCCGCCGCCTGCCACTACTGGAATGTCTTTTTTGTACTTTTCCTCATAAGGCTTTAAAACCTTGATAACTTCTTTTACTATATCTAATAGTTTAGGCTTATTTTCTTCCTTTAATTCGTCTAGTGAGAATCCTAAGTGGCCGCCAGCATCTGGGCCTTCAACAACTATGAGGTCTGGAACATATGAATACTTATGATCCCAAAGCTTAGTAATTACCATGGCTGCCTTTGCTGAAGATACTATTGGAGCTGCTTTTGTCTTTGTGTTCTGTACAAGTTTCGGGAGCTCAGTAGGTAGCCCTGCACCTGAAATTATAATGTCAATTCCTTCTTCAATTGCAGCTTTTGCCATTTCTTTATAATTATTCATAGCGACCATAAGATTAAGCCCTATTATTCCTAAGGGGCTTAATTCTCTCGCCTTTCTTATTTCATTTCTAAGAGCTCTCAAATTGGCTTCTTTATTATGTGTTTCAAAATCCTCTTCTAGAAAACCAATCTGAACTCCAGATATAACACCAATTCCACCCTGGTTAGCTACGGCTGATGCAAGACGTGAACGAGAAACACCGATACCCATTCCCCCTTGGATTATTGGAAGCTCAGCTATTAGCTCACCTATCTTCAAATGAGGTAATTTCATATTATTCTCTCCTATTTTTTGATTGTCAAATACTTTGATTATCAAACCATTTATTTTGATAATCAAAGTATATAGAAATTTTAACGTGCTGTCAACTAGCTTCCATAAAATTCAAATTTAAATATTTTATGAACACCCTAATCTTATTCACAGTTATCAAAATAAGAGAATACTATATATAGAAAGTAGACAAGCAAAATATAAGGAATGAAAGTACCTTATCAATTAATAATTGTTAAGTAGGTCATTTGAATTTTAAGGAGGGATTGTATATGTCTCATCACAGAGGTGGTTTCGATAACTCATTTGGCTTCGGTAATTCACTTTTGGGTTTTGCACCATTTTTACTTTTGCCATTTTTATTCACAAATAGAAGACGAAATGTTAACATTATTAACATCAACACTAGGAGAAGGAGACCTGATGACTTCTGCTAATATATAGACAAGCTTAAGGGATGAAGTACAAACGTATTTCATCCCATTTACTATTTTACTACTTTGCCTTGTGTTTTGTTAGTAGCAAAAGTAATAAAAATTCCTATTACAATTGCTACTGAATTTACAAATATATACTTTCCAATTGACATTGGCGGCATACCATATTTTACCCCAACCTTGTCCACCATAAACACTAATAAGTTACCTATCAATAATGCGAATAAATAATTTAATATGAATTTAATTGTATTTTTCTTATCCATACATATCCCCCAATTTTTAATTATTCTTTATATAATTTGAAATTTCTCTTCTTAATAAATCTAAAGCAGCAACAACTGTTCTATTTCTTACCTTTTGCCTATCCCCATTACAATTTAGTTTTTTAACTTTAACTTTTCCTTTAAAATATAGCCCTATATAAATAAGGCCCACAGGTTTTTCTAAAGTACCACCACCAGGTCCTGCTACTCCTGTAACTGAGATTCCTATATCTGTTCCTGCTGTTCTTGCTATACCTTCTGCCATTTCTGCTGCTGTTTCCTCACTGACTGCTCCAAAGCTTTCGAGAGTTTCTGCCTTAACACCTAATCTCTTAATCTTGGCCTCATTGCTATAGGTAACAGCACCTTCTAAAAACACAGAAGATATTCCAGGATAATTTATTAATGTTCCAGAAAGCAGTCCACCAGTACAGGACTCTGCAGTTCCTATAGTAAGGTTATTTCTAACCAACATCTCTCCCACTACCTCAGAAAGGCTAATCTCTCCCTCTGCATATATATCCTCACCAATTCTTTTTCTTATTTCTTCCTCAATAGGAGTAATTAAAGCCTCAGCGTCTTTAATAGTGTTAGCCTTTGCTGTGATTCTAAGAATAGACTCATTATCTTTAGCGTAAGGAGCCACTGTAGGATTAGTTTGATTTTCAATTAAGTCTAGAACCTTTTCTGCCATAGCACTTTCACCAAGGCCTACGACCCTTACTACTTTTGATACAATTACCCCATCTGAGAATTTATCTAGATAAGGCACTACAGAAGCCTCAAACATTGGTTCCATTTCCTTTGGAGGTCCTGGAAGCATTACAAGCACTTTGTTGCCTTCTTCAATTATGCAGCCTGGTGCTGTACCATTAGGATTAGGAAGAATTAATGCTCCTTCTGGTATAATAGCCTGCTTTTTGTTACCTTCACTTATTGGTCTATTAAGTTTGTCAAATAACTCTTTTATATGTTTATAAGACTCTTCATGTAAATACATGTCTTTACCAAAATACTTTGCTCCAATTTCCTTAGTTAAGTCATCCTTTGTTGGTCCAAGTCCTCCTGTAGCTATAACTAAATCTGCTCTCTTAAAAGCAAGATCGTAAGCCTTAAGAAGTCTTTCCTCGTTATCACCAACCACTGTTTGATAATAAACTGAAATTCCTAGGTTGGCTAGTCTTTGTGATAAATAATGTGCATTAGTATTTACAATATCACCAAGTAATATTTCAGTTCCAACTGCTAAAATTTCTGCCTTCATATTTCCCTCCTATTACGTCATATTCTACTTATATTATTACACTATTAGCTAAATTATGCACTAGAAAATTAATATTTCCATCTATAATGACCGTATATATAAGGAGCCCAATAATTTAAGCTTGCGCTTTCCTTCGCATTAGGAGTTGTATTATGTATTACATATGGAACCCCATCACTTCCTCTTTTATCAGAAACTATAGCTATATGCTCAAAGGGCTGCATTATCACTACTATATCTCCAGGCTGCCACTGCTTCAAGTTTTCAACATCAAAAGGCTTAAGTTCTTTAGTAGCACTAATAGCATTTCTCTTAAAAAATATATCCATGTTCTTTACCCTTCTAAAATCAATATTAGGATCTGGCTTGTTTTCTACTCTAGGATAAGCAGATAAATTATTTTTTATGTCCTTATCTATAGCTGACTTTAAATCCACACCCATGCCTTTAAAGCCTCTCCATATTACATCTGTACAAACTCCCTCACTATCTGGAGGATAACCACCTTGGTAGTAAGCATCCACATATTTAGTTTTGTTTATTGCTTCCTTTCTTGCAGAATCTACTATATCAAGGCAGTCTGGAATACCATTTTTATTATTATCTACTTTTGAATATTCCTCTGGTACCTTAACTGATTTAATATGCTGTACATGCTGAATTACTATATTTAAATAATATTTCATGTCAACCTTATACTTATTTATTATAAAAATTATTGAGCTAAGCACAATACATACTATTATAAGAATTGAAATAGTTTTCTTCATTGTTTCTCCTAAATTAAATGACAGCCAAAAATTAACTTTGGCTGTCATGAATATTATTATGCTTTTATATCAGTTTTCTTGGTAGTAACTTTTTTATTATCTACTTTAGCTGTAGAATTATAGAACCATATGCAGAGAACTAAAAGCATTATTGCAGAGAGCCACGGGCTTCCAGTTAAAGCAGGCACTATCTTTGCTCCAAAGCCAACCGGCCCGTCTATCTGAAGCATAGCTAGTACTGCTATTAGTATACCCATTATCGCCTCTCCCGCTATTAGACCAGATGCAAGTAAAGTTCCTTTTTCTGTTTGCTCCTTAAGAACCTCATTATCCTTTTTGAATTTAGAATCTATAAGCCATCTTAATATTCCACCAACAAGTACTCCTGCACTTAAGCCAATTGGTAAATATAATCCAAGTGCAAATGGAAGTACTGGAATTTTCATAACCTCACACATTACACCAAGAGTTAAGCCTATTATTACAAATATCCATGGTAATTTAGCATCCATAATACCATTTACAATCATTGCCATCATGTTTGCTTGCGGTGCTGCTATAGCATCACCTCCGATTCCATAAGCTGAGTTAAGCATAAGAATAACTGCGCCTATTACTGCTGAAGAAAGTGCTACAGCTATATACATTCCAATTTCTAATCTTTTTGGAGTTCCCCCCATAACATAAGTTGTCTTTAAACTTTGCGCACTTCCTCCTGCTACAGCAGCAGCAACACATACTACTGTACCACCTATAATAGCTGCAATCATTCCTGCATTTCCAACATGATTTGTAGCTTTTAATATGCCTGTAATAACAAGAAGTGAAGCTATAGTCATACCGGAGATTGGGTTATTAGAAGTACCAATAAGACCAACTAATCTTGCAGAAACAACTGAGAAGAAAAATGCACAAATAACAACAATTAATGACCAAAGTATATTTCCATTAAAGGTTGGAATAACCCATGCAAGTACAAATACTAAAATAGCTCCTGCTATTACCCAAGTCATTGGGATATCCATATCAGTTCTCTTTTGTCCAGCCTTTCCAGACATTCCAGACATAGCTGATTTAAAGGATTTAATAATTGTTGGCATAGCTTTAATTATGCTAATTAAGCCGCCTGCTGCAACTGCTCCAGCACCTATATATTTAACATAGTTTTTAGCAATAGCTGCTGGTGCCATTTCAGTTATAATTTTAGCTGATGGGAAAAGGGCTGCTGGAAGTCCTGCTCCTATATACTTAATAAGTGGTATTAAGGCAAACCATGAAACGATAGCCCCTGCAAACATATAAGATGCTATTTCTATTCCTACAATGTATCCAACACCAACTAAAGATGCATAGGCACTTATTCCAAAGCTTGTTTCGTAGCCAATGCCCTTTGCTTTTATGGCCCATTCTGGGTCTTCATTCCAAAGTTTAAAGCCTCCAGATAGTAGTTTAAATAAGCCTCCTATTAAAAGACCATTCATCATTACCTTAAGGCCTGCTCCACCAGTACTTCCATTAACCAGTACTTCTGATGCAGCCATTGCTTCAGGATAAATTAATTTTCCATGTTCCTCAACCATTAAATACTTTCTTAGCGGAACTACAAAGATAACTCCTAGTAGACCTCCAAGAAGTGCTACAATGATTATTGTTGTTAAAGTCAATTGCTGATTAAGTAAAATAATTGCTGGTATAATAAATATAAGTCCCCCTGCTAGTGATTCTCCCATTGCTGCCATGGATTGAATCATATTAGCTTCCAGGATACGATTTTGTGCTGCACTTTTAAATACAGCTGTTGCAAGTACTGCTGCTGGAATTCCTGCTGCTACTGTCATACCTACCTTTAAACCTAAGTAGGTATTTGCTGCACCAAAAATCATTGCAAATAAGCATCCAACGATTATTGAAATCGTTGTCAATTCAGGCAATGCCTCTTTTACTGACACATAAGGAACATAGTCCTCCCCTTTTATGCCTCCAAAGGCTGTTTGAGAAAGTCCCTTTTTTTCTGACATAAATTTTCCCCCTTTAAAATATTTTGAATATTGTGCCAATATCATAATATCATAGTTCTATTTTACAGTAAACCTCAAAATATAATATATTTTACATTTTATAAACAATTAATATTTTTTTATAAAAAAAAGAGACAAATTTTTATTTTGCCTCATTTTGATTTTCTTTTGCAAAGGAAATCCAACCTTTTTTATTTAAGTGTCTTAAATACATTATAAGTCTATCATATACAGGTTCCATCTTATCGCCAAATTCATATAAAAGCTTTTGACCTATATCATATACAGTAGCCTTGCCATCTATATACTTCCATACTGATGAGCCGATGTCATCTAATTCTACATCACTTGTACTTGGCTTTTTCACAAGCCAGCGCATAAATCTCTCAACGGATTTATCGTGATTAAAAATTAGCCATACTCTACCTTTTCTTATTTCCCAGTTGTCATGCTTTTTTCTTGGTATGTATAAAAGGAAATTATCATCTTTCTCTTTTTTTTGATTGCCCATAAAACACCTCATATTAAGCCATTATAATATTTATTTAATATTATACCAAATTTAAAAATTTATAACAATAAAATATAGGAGAGCATTAGCTCTCCTATAAATATTATTGCCTATGCTGCTTTTTTATCTGCTTTAATAGTAAATCTGTAAATCCAATAAGCAAGAGCAAGATAAGTTATTGTTGCTGTCCAGTTACTTGAAGTAATACTTGTAAACATTCTAGCACCTATTCCAACTGGATCTGCTAACTTAACAGCTGCAAGTATAGCTATAACTATACCCATTATAGCATCTCCAGCAACTAAACCAGAAGCAAGTAATATACCTTTTTCTGTTTTCTCTTTAAGTAGACTTTCATCCTTCTTAAACTTCTTATCAACTAGTACCCTTACGATACCTCCAACTAATATACCTGCACTTAAATGTATTGGTAAGTATATACCTAGAGCTACTGCCAATACTGGAAGTCCCATAAGTTCTATCATAACACCAAAGGTAACTCCAACTAAAACAAAGGCCCATGGTAATTGTGCATTCATTACACCTTGAACAAGCATTGACATAAGTGTTGCTTGTGGTGCTGGTAGTCCTTTAGCTCCGCCTATACCATAAGTATGGATAAGTAAAAGCATAACTGCTCCACCTGCTAAAGCACCTACTACTAATCCAAGAACCATTCCAATTTCTACTTTCTTAGGTGTTCCACCTATAATATAACTTGTCTTTAATCCTTGACCTGCTCCACCTGCTACTGCTGTAGCAACACATACAATAGCACCAGCAAGAAGTGCTGCAACCATTCCTGTATCACCAGTCATACCTGTAGCTTTTAATATAGAAGTTATAAATAATAGTGTTGCAATTGTCATACCTGATACAGGATTATTGGAAGCTCCTATAATACCACATATTCTAGCAGAAACAACTGCAAAGAAGAAAGAGAATATTATAGCCATTAATGCTCCAATTGCACTAACATGAATTATTGGAAGTAACCAAGCTATGAAAAACACTAAAGCAGCAGCTCCTATTATCCAAGTCATAGGAACATCTAAATCAGTTCTCTTAACTTCGCCACCTTTTCCTCCAATACCTGACATTGCTGCCTTGAAGGATTTAACTATTGTTGGAAGAGACTTAGCTAAGCTAAGGAAACCACCTGCCGCTACGGCACCAGCACCTATATATTTAACATAGTTTGATCTAATTGCATCTGCTCCTAGTTCAGCAATAGGTTTTGTTGCTGGGAATAAAGCTACAGTAGATGATGCTCCTACATATTTGATAAGTGGAACAAGTCCAAAAGTAGCTACCAATGCGCCTGCAAACATATAAAGTGAAGCTTCTATACCTACTATAAAACCAACTCCTGCAAGTGATGCAACAGCATCAAAGCCGAAGAAGCTTTCAAATATTGATTTACCATTCTGTTTTAAAGCAATTTCCCAGTTTGGTTCTGTTGACCATAATAATAGTCCTCCAGATAGGAAATTATAAGCTCCTCCAGCAAGCATACCTGTTAGTACAGTCTTAAATCCTGCACCGCCTGCATTACTTGTTACAAGTACTTCTGCAGCTGCCATACTTTCTGGGAAAGCAAGCTTACCGTGTTCTTCCATAACTAAATATTTTCTTAGTGGTACTACTTAGTGGTACTACAAAGAAAATACCTAATACACCACCAAGTATAGTAACAGCTACTATAGTCATGAAGCTTAAATCTTTACCCCAAATAATAATAGCTGGTAGTGTGAAAACTATACCTCCAGCCAGGGATTCTCCCATAGCTGCTACAGCTGAAATTAAATTTGCTTCAAGAATATTGCTTTTTTTAAGAATTATTTTTAAGAGTCCAGTACCTAAGATTGCTGCTGGTATTCCTGCAGCTATTGTCATACCTACTTTTAAAGCTAGATATGTGTTTGCAGCTGCGAATAGCGCCGCTAATACGCAGCCTACTATGATTGATATAAATGTTAATTCTGGCATAGCTTGACTAGCTGGTATATATGGAACATAATCTTCTCCTTTTATACCGCCATAAGCTGAGTGAGATAATCCTTGATGCTCTGCCATATAATTTACCTCCTTAAAAAATTATTTTGATACGCTTATAATGGTAACATAAAATTTACAGAATATTAAATAATGAATATTTATGAATTAACAAATCTAATTCATTTTTCGCTAGTTTAATCGAAGATACGCCATTTTTCGCATAATTTCATATTTTTTCTTAAAATTTAAACGTATTCATTTTTATTTTCTATAGATATTAGTTTATTTTTTTTATTTGCTAAAGTTTAATTATATTTTTAATAAAAATATATAAATATGTTAACTCAATGCATAAAAATTTATGCAATAAAAAAATCACTATTAAAAGTAATAGCGATTTTCTTATTATTGTAAAGCCTTATATTATACTATTAAACCATCTATGCCTTAAATCTCTTTACCTTCTAACAACGCTAGTGCAACGGCACCTATTACACCTGCATCTGTTCCAAGTTTAGCTGGAACAATCCTTGTATGCTCTGACATAGTCTTAAAGCATCTCTTATCCACTTCTCTCTGTACAATATCAAATAATATACAGCCGCCCTTTGAAACTCCTCCACCTATAACTACCATATCAGGATCAAAGCTGGTTATAACATTTGCAACACCAATGCCTAAATATGTAAAGCTCTTTTCCAATATTTCCTTAGCTATTTTATCTCCAGCATTAGCTTCTTTAAAGACCTCATAAGAAGATACATTTTCGTAATTATTAAGGGAGGTTTCTAGTCCATTACTTATAGCTTCTCTCGCTTGTCTTGCAATAGCAGTACCTGAGGACAAAGCTTCTATACAGCCATTATTGCCGCAGTTACATTTAGGCCCATCTGGAAGAATAGTGGTATGTCCTATTTCTAGTGCATTTGAAGTACTTCCTCTATAAATCTTACCATCAAGAATTGCCCCGCCGCCAACACCAGTACTTACAGTAATATATATCATATTTCTAGTACCTCTACCTGAACCGAGCATGTATTCTCCGATTGCAGCAACATTTGCATCGTTATCTAAATAAGTTGGTATATTAAATTTCTCCATAATTGGCTTTACCAATTGAAAATTCTTAAATGGCAGATTTGGAGTTACTATTATTACTCCTTCTTTAGAATCTAAAGGACCTGGTGACCCAATACCTATAGTTCTTATCATATCATTTGTTTTATTAGCTTTTGATATAACTGTTTCTATAACCTCAATTATTCTATTTAAGACAGCTCCTTCACCTTCACTGGCCTTAGTAGACATAGTATATTGGCTTAAAATTTTCCCATCTAAATCAGCTAAGGCTCCACTAATTTTTGTGCCTCCTAAGTCAATTCCAATTACATAATCTCTATTCATTCCGGTCCTCCATTTAAATTAATTCTAAGACTTATTATACAATAAAACACAAGTCATATTAAATATATAACTTGTGTTTTTGTAAAAAATTATAAATATTTTTAAGATTATTTAAAGCCTTCTCCATGTCTATAAGCAGTTATATAATATTTTCCATCATCATTGCCACCTTTAAAGGCTACTTGAAATCCATTACGACTTAAAATATTAGTAATTATATCAACATTATGTGTTTCTCCAGTGCCAATAGTTATAGTCAATTTATCATCCTCACCAATGACTCCCATATAATCATTAATATTACTGTAATCACTTAATCCTATAATTCCATTAACTTCTAGCCTATAATCTGACATATTATCTCTCCTTCTAATTTGCAAAATTAAAATTATATACTTATTTTCTGTATTTCCCTGTCAAAATATTCATATATTATTCATTTCTAAATTTGATTTTTTTGTTATAATTAGGATGTAAATAAAATTAATAATTTGGAGGAATTTACATGAATTCATTAAAAGGTACTCAAACTGCTGAAAACTTAATGAAGGCATTTGCTGGTGAATCCCAAGCAAGAAACCGTTACACCTTCTATTCTTCAGTAGCTAAAAAGGAAGGTTATATTCAAATTTCTAACTTATTTACTGAAACAGCTGACAATGAAAAGGAACACGCTAAAAGATTTTTTAAATTCTTAAATGAGGGCGGTCTAGCAGGAGAAACGGTTGAAATAAGTGCAGGTTTCCCCGTAGCACTTGGAGATACTAAGGTAAACTTATCAGCTGCAGCTAGTGGTGAGAAAGAAGAATGGACAATCCTATATCCACATTTTGCTGATATTGCAGAACAAGAGGGTTTCCCAATAATAGCAGTAGCTTTTAGAAAAATTGCAGAAGTTGAAAAACATCATGAAGCTAGATATAGAAAGCTCCTATCAAATATAGAAGAAAATACAGTTTTCAAAAAAGAAACTTCTATTCTATGGAAATGTATAAACTGTGGATATATATATGAAGGCATAGAAGCTCCGGTTTCTTGTCCTGCTTGTGCTCATCCACAAAGCTACTTTGAAGTTTTATCTGAAAATTATTAAAAAAATACTCCCTATGCTAGGGAGTATTTTTTTTATTCTTCTTCTACTTTGAGCCTCTTTGAATTCTCTATTATTTTTCCAGCTTCTAAAGCTGGTACTTCTTCATAACGTTCAAATTTCATTTGGAAGTTTCCTCTTGCCTGAGTTATTGATTTTAAATCAGTTGCATATTTAAACATTTCTGCCATAGGAACTTCAGCAATAATTTTTTGATTACCATCCTCTGGATCCATACCAAGTACTTTTCCCCTTTTCTTGTTTAAGTCTCCTATTACATCTCCCATATAGTCATCTGGAACCATGATTTCTACATGCATAATAGGTTCAAGAAGTACAGGTGTTGCAGTCTGCAGACCCTTCTTATAAGCTAAGGAAGAAGCTATTTTAAAGGCCATTTCTGAAGAGTCTACTGGATGGAAGGAACCATCGTGCAATGTAGCTTTAAGCCTTATAACAGGATATCCAGCTAGTACTCCGTGAGTTATGCATTCTCTAAGTCCTTTTTCAACTGCAGGAATATATTGTCTTGGTACAACTCCACCTACTACTTGATCTACAAATTGCAACTCATCCTCCCCATCATTTCTAGGTTCAAATTTAATCCATACATCACCGTACTGCCCATGTCCCCCAGATTGTTTCTTATGCTTTCCTTGAACATCAGCCATTTTTCTAATTGTTTCTCTATAAGGTATCTTGGGAACCTCTAATAATACATCGGCTCCAAACTTATTTTTAAGTTTACTTGCTATTATATCCAAGTGAGCCTCGCCCACCCCAGAAACTATCATCTCTGCATTTTCCACGTCTCTAGATACTTTAAAAGTCGGGTCCTCCTCTAAAAGTTTTGTTAGTCCTGAAGAAATCTTGTCTTCATCTCCCTTTGCCTTTGGAATTACTGCCATGGACATTGAAGGAGCTGGAAAATCAATATTTTCAAATGCTATAGGAGCCGACATTTCACATAAGGTATCTCCTGTTCCAGTAAATTGCAGCTTTGCAACTGCTCCAATATCACCAGCAATGATTTCTTGTGTTGGAGTTTGGGCTTTACCTCTTACAAAATACATTGTTCCTATTTTCTCTTGTTTATCCTTATTTGAATTATATACTGTAGAATCAGCCTTAGCTTTTCCTGTCATAACTCTAAATAGTGAAAGCTTTCCTACAAATGGGTCTGCAATGGTTTTAAAAACGAAAGCAGAGAATTTTCCATTCTCATCTATTTTAACATCCAACTCTTTATTATTTTTAATATCTTTTGCCTTTTTAAAATCCATATTTTCTGGTGAAGGGAAACATTCTAATATGTCTTCCATCAAGGTGTTAATACCAATTCCCGTAAGAGCTGAACCACACATTACTGGTGATATTTCTCCCTTGGCTGAACCGCTTATAAGCCCTTTATATATTTCTTCATCACTAAGCAATCCATCGCTAAAGTATTTATCTAGCAGAGCTTCATCTGTCTCAGCCACAGCTTCCATAATCATGTTCTTACATTCATCAACTTTATCAATTAATTCATGAGGAATCTCAGCTTCTTCCATGACATGAGTCTTTTGATTGAATATTCTCGCTCTCCTTGATATTACATTAATAACTCCCTTAAAATCCTCTTCTGTTCCAATTGGATATTGGATAGGAACCACTGATATTCCAAATCTCTCTTTTAATTCCCCTAATACCTTTTCAAAATCACTATTTTCTCTATCTAATTTATTTATAAAAAACGCTCTAGGCATTTTATTCTTATTAATATAATTCCAAGCTTTTTCTGTTCCAACTTGGATTCCTGAAGCTCCACATACGGTTATTAAAGCTATGTCAACAGCTCTTAACCCCTCAATCATTTCACCAACAAAATCAAAATAACCTGGCATATCAACTAAATTAACTTTTACATTTTCCCATTCACAAGGAGCAATTGCTGTAGCTACAGATATTCTTCTCCTTTTTTCTTCTGCATCGTAGTCACATGTTGTGGTACCTTCTTCAACTTTTCCTGCCCTATCTATTGTTTTTGTATAAAATAGTATAGCTTCTGTCAATGTAGTTTTACCAGCCCCGCTGTGTCCAACTATACCGACATTTCTTAAGTTTTTGGTTTTGTACTCTTTCATATGAGACTCCCGCCTTTCTAATTATAATGTAAATTAATTTATTAATGGTTAAATTGCCTTTACTTAAATGAAATCTGTTAATTATCCCCTTTCTTTAAATTATTTTATTCTTTAAATTTCAGTTCCTTACTATATATATTCTACTTAAATGATTTTTTTCCTTTTAATAAAATTTAATATTCCGAATAGTTCGATTATATTTTAAATCATATTATATATAATCAGAAATCATAATGCAATATATTTTGCCATAATTAAGAAAATGTTTACACAAAATGTATCTTTATTTTAAATTATACCCAAAATAAAAATCTCTAAGCTATATTTGAAAGCTTAGAGATTTTTTTTAATAATTTTATATTGTTTCTTCAAAAAATAAAAATGTGCGATCTGGTAGGGACGCGAACCTCATGTTGTTTTTCATTTTGTTCTTTTGTTTATTTTTTCAAAAAATAAAAATGGCGACCTGATAAGGGACGCGAATCTCATGGTTGTTTTGCAATTTATGTTTTTGTTTATTTTTCAAAAAATAAAAATGGCGACCTGGTAAGGGACGCGAGCCTCATGTTGTTTTTCCTCTTGTTCTTTTATTTGTTTTCTCAAAAAATAAAAATGGCTCCGTGGAGAGGACTCGAACCTCCAACCCTTCGGTTAACAGCCGAATGCTCCGCCATTG
>NZ_JBJHZY010000008.1:0-39132 GCF_045310525.1 Candidatus Clostridium radicumherbarum
TTACCTTGTTATATATCTGTTTAATTTTCAAAGACCAATTTGTTTTGCCGTCGTCTGACAGCTTTTATATCTTATCACTTAGATTTTTCTCTGTCAACACTTTTTTATTGGTAATTTATACATTGCCTTGTAAGTGTTTGAGAAGAAAATTTAAGTTTGTTTATCGCTTTGTATCAGCGACGTTATTTATAATATCATATATTATAGGGCTTATAGTTTTTAAAAATAATGTATTTTAAATTTATTCTTGTTTTTCTTCATATATCTTAGGATTACTTAATATTCCTCATATTGATACGCCAGGCATAGTATATATTAAATCAGCTAATTAATATTGCGATTAACTATTAATTTTATAAAAAATCTTATGGTCTCTCCACTCCCCATTTATAAAGAGATACTTTTCACTTACACCTATTTCCTTAAAGCCACAGCCTAATAATACGGCCTGTGACTTAATATTATCTACTAATGTTGTTGCCTCAACTCTATGAATTTCCATATAATTAAAGGCATAGTCCAAAACAAGCCTTAAAGCCTCTTTCATGTATCCCTTTCCTTGTTCATTCTTATCTATAGAATATCCAACAAAGGCATTTCTGAAGACTCCAAGTACTATATTTGAAACTCTTATTTTACCTACAAGTCTATTTTTCTTAAATATACCAAAGTTTATGCTTTCTCCATTTAAGTAACTTTTATAATTTTCTATTAAGTCCTTTCTTTGAGTTTCAATAGTATAAAAGCTTTCATCTCTTGATGGCTCGAAAGGACTTAGGTGCTCTCTATTTTTTATATAGTATTCTAAAAGCTCCTCAGCATTTTCTGGTGTTAGCGCCTTAAGTTCAATATTATTCCCATTAAGTAAAATAGGCTTACTTACAATAGTGTTTTCAAAGGTTTCTCTATCTATACCAAACATTAACTCACTAATAAATTTATTTTTTATTATAATACTATTAGGTATAATTCCTTCAAGGTCATATCCAAGGTCAGTTAAGGCTTTAGTGTTTATTTCCTCATCTACAATAGTACTTACCTTGTAAATATCCATTTTTTTAATTAATGTTCTCAAAATTATTTTTATTGCTTCTCTTAATATTATGTAATCATTTCTTGTATTTCTATAAAACTTAATTCTAAAACTACAATATTTATTTTCTCTGGATAACTCAATTATAAATATTCTTCCTATAGTAATGCCGTTAGTATCTTTTATTATATAAACATTCTCATTTCCATTAGCTGCTGATAAAGTTACTATTTGTTTTGTTTCCATTGTAATACTCCTTAAATACCTAATTCTCTATTAGATTAATATTTTTATAAATAGCAAAAATAAATATAATTGACAAGGTAAGACTTATTGGAATTAGGTAAAAAGCCTTATAGTCACCTATCCTATCGTTTAAAATTCCCATAAGCATATTTAATACCATACTTGTAGCTGAGCTTACAGTTACTATAACCCCAGTAGCATAGGCTGTGTTTTCTTTAAATACCTTGCTTATAGTTACAACTAAAGTAGGGAATATTATTGCAAAGAAAAAACCTGATATGGATATTACAACCATACCTTTAGGACCTAGATTAATACCTGTTAGGTATATTACTAATGCTATAGAAAGGGATATTAAGACCGATTTAATGAAGCCAATTTTCTCAACAACAAAGCCTCCAATAAGCCTCCCAATAGTAAATATCCCGAAAAATAAGGATAGATATAACGAACTTTTTCCTTTATCAAAGATATAAACCTTTTCCATATAATTAATAAACCAATTTCCTGTTCCCATTTCTGCAAAGACATAAAATCCTAAGGCAAACATATAGAAATATAAGAGCTTATTTTTAAATAAATCAGATTTTTTGACTTTAACTTCCTTTTCATTACTGGTCTTATGAACACTTGGAATTTTAAATGGAATAAATATTAAAAGAAAGGCAAAAAATATTAATGCCTCGGCTATATAGATTGACCTCCAATTAGTTCCATTAAATAATAAGATTCCAGAAACCCTTTGAACTATTGTAGAGCCAAGCCCATAGCAAAAATGTGTCAAATTCATAAGTACGGCTTGAAAGCTGATAAAAAGCAAAGGCACAATTGTATTTATAGCAATAGAGATTAAAGATAAGCCTATGTTTAATCCAAACATAGCTAATAAGAACAGACTAAATTTATGCATAAATCCTAATCCAAGCAGGCTTACTCCAATGCAGAAAAGACCAGAAACGAAAACTTTCTTCTGTCCTATTTTTTCACAGAGAATACCGCCAATATATGTGGATATGATATATCCTATAGATGATATAGTTAGCATAATACCTATATTAGTATCATTTATTGAAAAGTCTCTTTTAAACAGTGGTATAAATACTCCTCTTACATTTTCAGCCATTGCAGCTAACAGCATCATTATAAAAATTAAAACTATAGGTAATATATAATTACCTTTTCTATTTTTATTCTCCATAATTCATATCACTCCTACATCTTACCATTATATCACATGTATTTACATATAAGTATTGCTATTACCTATCTTATATGATTATATTATTGTTATAATTATCTACATTAATAAATATGAGGAAGTGTGTTTATGAATAAACGAAGCATTAGTAAATTGGCTTTATTTCTTACTGGACTTCAAAGCAGATTTACAGAAAATATATCTTTATTTAATGGAATATATATTACTTTTTCCACAGGGCTTAAGGAATTTAAAGGCTCAGGTACTATAGAGAAAGATAAAATTAAATTTAATTTTAATGGAAAGACAGACATTTATGATATAGAAAGCCTCTGTGATAAATTGATTAAGGAAGCTTTAAGCTATGAAGCTCTTTCGTTAATATATAAAGAACGAGGCTTAGAGGTTTTAATTTCTGCAGACAATAAAAATGTAAAACTTACTAATACAGAAACTAAAAATGAAGATGAAATAGCTTTTGAAAATAATAAATTTGGAGCTAAACCTTCTCATAATTATGGAGAAACTTCTACCCTGCTAAACAGAGAATACTATATAAAAGTAGGTAAAGCTGATGCCCTTCTTAAGGAAATTAACATAATGACTAAGGAAGGAAAAATTAAAAATGACAAGATAAGAAAATATAATCAAATTGACCATTATGTTGAGCTTTTAGAAGGTATACTTGATAAACTTCCTAAAAATCAAACTATTAATATACTTGACTGCGGATGTGGGAAGTCCTACTTAACCTTTGTTCTAAACTATTACCTTACTGAAGTTAAAAAAATCAAATGCCACTTTATTGGCCTTGACTATTCTGAGGGAGTAATTTCAGCTTCTAAGAAAATGTCAGAGAACTTAGGCTATAGAAATATGGAGTTTCATGCCTTGGATATAAATGACTATGTACCAGATAAAAAAATAAATGTAGTTATTTCCCTACATGCATGTGATACTGCTACTGACATGGCCTTAGCCTTAGGCATACGTGTTAAATCAGAAGTAATTATAGCTGTTCCCTGCTGTCATAGGGAATTATTAAATCAATATTCTTATGAACCTTTTAATGGAATATTAAAGCATGGTGTATTTAAAACAAGACTTGCTGATATTTTAACTGATGGAATGAGATCTCTTTTTTTAGAATCAAAGGGATACGAGGTTTCAGTTGTAGAATATATTTCACCCCTTGAAACTCCAAAAAACCTTATGATAAGAGCCCTTAAAACAAAGGAAAATAATGATAAATCTATGGATGAATACTTCAAGTTAATGAGCTCTTTAAATGTTTATCCTGCCTTATATGATTATCTAAATAAATAAAAAATGAGCTATCCGTCTAAATAAGATGGATAGCTCATTTTTTATTTGCTTATTTCTATTAAATCCTTTATAACTTCGCCACCTATAATCATTCCAGCAACTGGTGGGACAAAGGACATGCTACCTGGTATCTGCCTTTTAAGTGCACACTTTTTACTGCTTTCCCCAGTACACACACAGCCTTCCTTACAGGTAATAACCTCATCATATTTTGGTTTAGTTGGAACTTCCTCTGAGTACAAAACTTTTAACTTTTCTACTCCTCTTCTTTTCAATTCATATCTCATAACTTTTGCAAGAGGACAGATTTTTGTATCATAAAGGTCAGCTATCTTAAATTGTGTTGGGTCAAACTTATTTCCTGTACCAAGACAGCATATAAGCTTCTTATTATGCTCTTTACACCAAACTGCCAAGGCTATCTTTGTAGTTACTGTGTCTATGGCATCTACAACATAATCTATATCATCTGTAATAATTTCTCCTATATTATCTTCTGTTACAAAAGTCTTGTGTGTAATAACTTCACATTTTTTATTTATATCTAAAATTCTTTCCTTCATAACATCTACCTTAGCTTTTCCAATAGTTTTAAAGGTAGCAATTATTTGTCTATTTATATTTGTAAGGCATACAGCATCGTCATCTACTATAACTAAACTTCCTACTCCGGCCCTAGCGAGTGCTTCAACTGTATAACTTCCTACTCCGCCTATTCCAAGTACAACAACCTTACTATTTTTGAGCTTATCAATACCTTCTGTACCTATTAAAAGCTCGCTTCTTGATAATGAATGCTGCCTAGCCATTATAATTCTCTCCTTTTGCTTTCTAATCCTAGTATATTATATATTATTATTTTTTTTATTTCAAATTTTATAAATAGAAAAGATTAGTGGTAAACTACTCACTAATCTTTTTGTTGATTTCACTTAATTTATTTAATTCTTTCATATATTCTACTATAAGCTCATCTAGGTTCTTACTTATAGTAAGCCTCTTCTTATCTTTTTCACTTTCCTCTACTGTAGAACATATTTCATTTAGGACTTCTCTTAATTCCTCAATCCCTTCATTGAGCCTATTTAATTGTAAATACTTAGATTCTGTTTTATCCAATTGCAACGCCTCCTAATTCAATCTACAATTATTCCTCCTGCTCATTAATAATAGTTTTATTCCTGCCAGTTCTCTTAGCTTTGTATAAATTCTTATCTGCATTTGATATTAGGCTTTCACTGTCTAATCTTATATTATTTAAACTATATGCTCCAAAGCTTGCAGTTATTTTAATAGTTAAATTATCAAAACAAAATACAGCTTCTTCCACTACTTTTCTTAATTCCTCTGATTTTTTGTATGCCTCTTCAGTATTAGTATTATTTAAGACTATTAAAAATTCTTCACCTCCATATCTTCCTACCCAGTCAGTGCTCTTTCTTATTGAATCCTTAAGAAGTTTTGCAAACTCCTTTAAAACCTTATCACCTATGACATGTCCATATTTGTCATTTACCTTTTTAAAGAAATCAATATCAGCCATAATAACAGATAGCGGTTCTCCTACATAAGTACTGTTATTAATATCCACCGGAAGCCTTTCATCTATATATCTTCTATTATAAATATCAGTTAATTCATCTTTAATTATTTTTTCATTCATTTGACATATTAATGATTGCTGTTCCTCTAAACTATCTATCTTTATATTTTGCATATATCCAGTTTTTGAAATATCCTTAATCATTTCGACAATATACCTATTTCCCCTTATTACTACTGGTGTTGCAATAATCAAAAAAACTTGATCATTTGAATACTCTAATTTTACAAAGGTATCCTCTTCTAAATAAGCTCTCATAGAAATGCAATTTTCACAAAAGGTGTCCTTATGCCAAATACAATAGCAGTTTTTATTTATATTTTGTTCTGCTGGATCTTTTTTTAAAAGTACTTCTTTATTAAATGGATAAACCACTCTTATGGAATCATATAAATTTTTAAAACTGGATAGCATGTCCTCTATTTCTTCAATAACTTCCATTTAAACACCTCCAATTGCGGGAAATTTGGCATATTTATCTGAATTTTCTATATTTTTGTACATTATATCACAAGATTATTTTTCCTACAACTAATTATTTGCTTATTTATTATGAGTTTAGAATATAAAAAAATAAGGCCTTCCTAAGAATCTTATTATCCCCCATTTTTAAAGATTCTTAGTGAAGCCTTATAATTTTATTGAATTTCCCCTTTTTATAAATACCTTTTTTAAATCCCCCTAAATTGCCTCTAGTTATCTCATAGTTGTCATTTTATTACTTTAACTTATGAATAAATAGGCCACTTCTTAATTTTGGCTCAAACCAAGTAGATTTTGGAGGCATTACCTTCCCTGCATCCGCAATATCCATTAAATCTTGGATTGTAGTAGGATACATAGAGAAGGCTACCTTCATTCCATGCTCTACTCTTCTTTCTAGCTCCGATAAACCTCTTATGCCACCTATAAAATCTATTCTCTTATCCGTTCTAGGATCTTCTATCCCTAAAATAGGATTTAGTAGGTTGTTTTGAAGAATAGAAACATCTAACCTATCAACAGGGTCCTTAGGATTATAAGTACCTTCCTTGGCTGCAAGCTCATACCATTGCCCTTCTAGATACATTCCGTAGGTATGCTTGCTGGATGGCTTATATGAACCTTTTCCTTCATACTTGCTTACCTCAAATTTTTCCGATACTTTAAGCATATATTCATCAGTTGAAAGACCATTTAAGTCCTTAACAACCCTGTTATAGTCCATAACATATAAATCATTATCTGGGAAAATTACTGAAAGGAAGAAATTAAACTCCTCTTCTCCTGTAAAATTCGGAAATTCTTTTCTTCTCATTTGACCAACCTTTACAGCTGAGGCTGCTCTATGATGTCCATCTGCAATATAAAGATAATTTACACCAGAAAATAATTGTGTGAGCTTATTTATGTCCTCTTCACATTCTATTATCCATACTATGTGAGATATTCCATCTTCAGATACAAAATTATATGCTGGTTCCTTTTCAACCCATTTTGCTACTATGGCATCGATTTCACTTTGTGATTTATAAGTTAAAAATATTGGACCAGTATTAGCATTACAATAATCTACGTGATTAATTCTATCCTGTTCTTTATCTGCTCTTGTATGCTCATGTTTTTTAATTATATTATTCATATAATCATCGATAGAAGTACACCCAACAATACCTGTTTGAGTTCTTCCATCCATAACTTGTCTGTAAATATATAATCTTGGCTTCTCATCTTCAACAAGAGTTCCATTTTTTATCATATTATATAGATTTTCTTTAGCTTTTTCATAAACCTTCTTGTCATATACATCTATATTTTTGTCCAAATCTATTTCAGCCTTGTCTACATGTAAAAAGGAATATGGATTATCTTTAACCATTTCTTTTGCTTCTTCACTGTTCATTACATCATAAGGAAGAGCAGCAACTTTATCAGCTAAGTCTTTTGCTGGTCTAACAGCATTAAATGGTCTAACTATTGCCATGTTATACACTCCTATTCTTTATATTTGAAGAATTTATTATATTGGAAAAAAAGATTTCTCCATATAATAAATTCCTTTTTGACTTCAAATTAAGCTTTAAAATGTTCAACGATTATACTTACTATTTCTTCGCCTATTCTTGTTTGTGCCTCTACAGTAGATGCTCCTATATGTGGAGTTGCAGAAACTCTTGGGTGTTTTATAAGTTCTTCGTTCTTAGATGGTTCTTCTTCAAAAACATCTACAGCTGCTCCTGCAAGCTTTCCGCTGTTTAATGCTTCAAGTAGAGCCTTTTCACAAACTATTCCACCTCTAGCACAGTTTATAAGATAAGCTCCATCCTTCATCAAAGCAAACTCTTCAGCTTTAATTGATGCACCTTTTTCCTTGTCATAAGGAATATGAAGTGAAATAAAATCTGATTTCTTTAGTATATCTTCCATTGATGCAAATTCAAATTCATCCACACCTTCTGCTTTGCCTAATATGTCAGTATACATTATCTTCATACCAAGTGCATAAGCTCTTTTAGCAACTTCTCTAGAGATTCTACCAAAGCCAACTAACCCTAATGTTCTTCCATTAAGCTCAATACCTTCGTAATGTTTCTTTTCCCACTTGCCTTCTCTCATAGTTACGTTAGCAATATTTATAAATCTTGCCACTGCAAACATATGACCTATAGTTAGCTCAGCTACAGATGCACTACTTGCTTTAGGTGTATTTGTAACCTTAATACCCTTTTCCATTGCATATGTTACATCTATATTGTCTACTCCAACTCCGCCTCTTATTACAAGCTTTAGTCTTCCTGCTTCACAGGCTTTGTCTATAATAGGTTTTCTTACCTTTGTTGCTGATCTAACAACAAGTACATCAAATTCCTTTAAAGCCTCTCCTAAATCTTCAGGAGCATAAAATTGTTCTACAACTTCAAATCCTTTTGCTTTAAGGGCATCTATACCTGATCTTTCCATTCCATCTGTTACTAGAACTCTAATCATGAATATTTCTCCTTTCTATCGAAACACTGGGTAGTCTAGCTTATGGATTCCATCCATAGCCTACCCGTACAAGTCCATTAGGACTTCTATTTTAAAGTCCTAAAATTTCATCTATATTCTTTAATAACTCTTTAACTTCTTCTACTGTACAGTCAGCCATATGTGCAATTCTAAAAGTCTTGTCTTTAAGTTTTCCATATCCATTTGCAATTTGGAAGCCTCTTTCTCCAAGCTTTTTATTTAAATCTGCAACATCAATGTTTCTAGTATTTTTAACATTAGTTAAGGTATTTGAAAGATATCTTTCATCTGGGAATATTTCGAAATTCTTTCTAGCCCATGCTCTTACAATTTCAGCCATCTCAATATGTCTTGCAAATCTATTATCTAGTCCTTCTTCCAAAATTCTATCTAATTGATAATCAAGTGCAAACATATGGGATAATGAAGGTGTTGATGTATATTGATAATCCTTTTTCTGTATGTATTCATATAGTGCAAGTAAATCTAAATATATACCTCTATGTGGAACTGTTTTAGCTCTTTCCACTGCCTTTTTTGAAAAAGTACAAATTGACATTCCTGGAGGAAGTCCTATAGCCTTCTGAGTTGAAGTTATGCAGATATCAACTCCAAGCTTATCTACTTCTATTTTACTTCCAGCTGCTGAACTTACTGTATCTAAGCAAAATACAACCTCTGGATATTTTTTAATTACTTCAGCTATTTCATCAACAGGATTCATTAATCCTGCAGAAGTTTCATTATGTGTAATTGTAACCAAGTCATATTTCCCAGTTTTCAAAGCTTCATCTACCATTTCAGGAGTTGTAGCCTTACCGTCTTCTGATCTAAATATATCAGCTGGTACATTATTAGCTACTGCCATGTCATACCATCTGTCTCCAAAAGCACCAACTGAAAATACAGCCGCTCTTTTTGCAGTACATGAACGAACAGCACCTTCCATAAGCCCACTACCAGATGTAGTTGAAAGAAGAATTTCTTCCTCAGTGTAAAAAAGTTTTCTTAACTTATTACTAATATTTCTTTGAAGCTCTGAAGCCGCCTTACTTCTATGTCCAATCATTGGTGTAGCCATTTTTTCTAGAACGTCTTGTCTAACCTCTACAGGTCCTGGTATAAATAATTTCTTATGCATTACTTTCCCTCCTAAGTTATTTAACTCGGAATTAATCCTTCATTTTTTATAATTTTTGAAGTATTGACATCATTAATATTCTAACATCTAATTTAAAATTTCTCAACAACATAATGTATATTTATTTACACATTTTATTTAATTATGATACTCTATTTAATTTATTTACATATTATTTATTAAAACCTATAAAAGGATAGTATTAAACTATCCTTTTATATAAATCTCCTTAAGTTTGATCTATACTTGTAAGAACTTCATCAAATAAATTAATTGTACAATTATGATTCTGCCAATTATGGCAGTTGTCGCAGCTTTTACAATTATCTGCACCTATACTGCTTGTAAAATTATTTCCCGTTGGGTTATATCCTGGACAGTTAATAGCTACCATCATCAATTGATCTCGACTTGCCATACTATTGCCTCCTTAATTAACTTTTAGACTTTCATAAATATCATTAAATAGATTAATTGAACAATTCCCATTTAAATAATTTGAGCAATTTGTGCAATTACGAGCTAAATTAGTAGCATTAGTACCATGTAAAATATTCCTTGAAATATATTGCGGACAGTTTTCTCCTACAAGACTTTTATCCTCACTATTAAACATTGTAGTCACTCCTTTTAGCTCATATAAAATAGTATACCCAATGTTTGTATATAATTATTCAAAGGCAGAAAAATAGACACCAAAGCTCAAAACACACTAACCCTTCGGCGTAATATATTAACCAACCTGCCTCGCCAGCCTTAAGTGGATTTAGTTTACTCAGTGTCTATAAAATCTTTATATTAATTTTTCCCGGGAAATAATCTATTTAAAATTATAAATTTAATATAGATTCTGTTTCAGAACAATATTTAGTTATAATACATTTTCCTAAACTTCTTGGACATCTTCTACATATACAGTCTTGTGCTTTTCCATCACACTTATTTTCTATAAAATCAGGACAATTTTTGCAATTGTCTCCACCTGTTGCCATACCTTTTCTCCTTTGTAATTTAATCAGGGGCTATTTCTAGATCTATAGGTAAATCATGTTCATATTTATCACGATAGCTTAGCATTATGTCTGCTAAAATTTCTGATGTAGTTGGCGGCGTATAAGTAATGGCATTTGCACCAGCTTCTATTGTAGCTAAAATACTTTCTTCTGTAGGGCCACCAGTTGCTATTATCGGAAAATCTGGATGTTTTTCTCTTATTTTTCTAACTATCTCTGTTGTCCGCTTAGCTCCTGATACATTTAAAATAGAAGCCCCAGCTGCAATTCTAGCTTCTATGTCTTCGAATTCTGATACTACAGTAACAACTATTGGAATATCTATAGAATCTCTAACCTGCCTTATAACATCATCAGGAGTTGGATTATTTACTACAATACCCATGGCACCTTTAAATTCTGCATCCATTGCAAGATTAACAACTCTTTTGCCTGTGGTTATTCCACCACCTACTCCGCAAAAGACCGGTACATCTGCAGCTATAGTTAAAGCTTGAGTTATTACTGGCTGTGGAGTAAAGGGATATACAGCAATAACTGCATCTGCATTTGTATTTTTTATAATTGCAACATCCGTTGAAAAAACAAAGGATTTTAATCTTTTGCCAAAAATTCTAATACCGCTTGCCTTACTAATAGCTCGTGGCAGCTCTATCATATGACTTCTAAGAGTTCCAGTAATACTTGGTATTTGCTTAGACATAATTTTCACCTACCTAACACTCTTATGTTTTTCTTTTAATAATAACATTATACGCTAAAATTTTCACCTAATTTTTGTAAATTTTATATTAATTTTAATCTTTTAAGCGCTTTAATTTAGCTATCCTTAGAGCTAATTTCTCTTAGTATTTTTCTAACAACTCTTTTACCTATTTCATCATCTTTCATTTCACTTAATGCATCTTCTAGCCTTCCCCATTCTGCCCATTCTACTTCGCTGGACTTAATTATCTCACCCTCTATATACTGAGCCACAAAAGTAAGCATAATTATTTCTTTAGAAGGTAAGTAATCACTTCCTAAATACCTTATATCGCCAACACTTATCCCCGTCTCTTCCTTTACTTCCCTATATACAGTTTCCTCTACTGTTTCTCCATTTGTTACATATCCAGACACTAGTACCTTACAGTCTTTATAAATGTAGCTTTGCTTTAATAAAAGTATTTTACTGCCTTTTAGAACTGCCACTATTATACATGGCTTTGGAGTATCGAAATACATTATATCATCATATACACAATATGGAACTCCGCCTTCATCCCAGCTAAATTTATTTTCTAGCTTCTTACCACATTTCGGACAATATTCGTATTTCATTGGTACTCCACCTTTCTATTATTAGATTACAATCTAATTTCTACACTTTGATTTAGTGTTATATAATTTACTCCAAGTTCACAATTGTAAGCAAAAATATCTACTCCATTTTTTGCTGCAAGCCTCAATGCTTCGCCAAAAGCGCCATCTCTTTCATCATAGGGTGTAAAATATTCTGCCTTCTCCATCTGAATTAAAAAGAGAACACCAGCTCCATAGCCTAGTTTTGATGCCTCAATAAGCTCTAAAAGATGTTTTTTCCCTCTATCAGTAGGTGCATCTGGAAAAGCTGTTCTCCCATTATCTTCATAGGTTACCCCTTTTACCTCAAGATAATATTCCGCTCCGAAACTATCCTGTAGTTTAAAATCAAATCTGCTGTTTCCGAAGGTGCTTTCTCTTTTTATGTTTTTATATTTTTTTAAAGCTTCAATTCTTCCTAATTTTAATGCCTCGTCTACCACCTTATTTGGTATTTGAGAATCGATATTTATTAATATTCCATTTTTATATCCTGCAATTAAGTCATATTTTGTTTTTCTGTTAGGATTACTTTCTTCCCTTAGAACAACTGTATATCCTGGTACTAATATTTCTTTATTTCTTCCTGTATTAGGCACATGTACTATAATTTCAGTATCATCTAGCTTAACTACAGCATTAAATCGGTTTGGCCTTTCAATAAATTTAGCCAGTCTTATAGTATTCGTAATTAACAATAATATCATCTCCAAGATAATAAGTTATGCACATACCTATTATTCTTATACACATAGTTCACATTTTGTTTACTTATTAACATTTCCATATATATTTAGTATATATTAACACAAAAATTTTTACTAGAAAGTTTTAAAATAAAAAAGTCTCTGATAAACAGAGACTTTTATTTATTAAATTACTCAGTGGTAAATGGTAATAAAGCTATATTTCTTGCAACCTTGATGGCTTGAGTAAGCTTTCTTTGGTGCTTAGCGCAGTTACCAGAAATTCTTCTTGGGAGAATCTTTCCTCTTTCAGTAACATACTTTCTTAACTTCATAACATCTTTATAATCTATTTCAGTAGCTTTATCAGAACAGAAAGCACAAACTTTTTTCTTTGCCCTTCTCATTCTAGAACCACCTTTTTTACCGAAATCCTTACTATCTCTAGCATTATCTCTTGGCATTATTTTCCCTCCTTACCTAATAATTTTAGAATGGAATGTCCCCATCATCAACTGGAGTCATTTCATCTTCATAAATGGATCCTTCAAAATCCATTGCAGAATAACCAGAATTACCTGCAGCAGCAGCTGGTCTATTTGGACTAGCTCCATTAGAACCATTAGCTCCATTTCCTCTATCAAGGAATTGAACTTCATCAGCAACTACCTCTGTAACATATCTCCTAGTACCATCCTTTGCTTCGTAGGTCCTAGTTTGGATTCTACCACTAACGCCCATGAGTCTTCCTTTACCCATGTAATTAGCAGTATTTTCAGCAGATTTTCCCCATACAGTAACCTGTATAAAGTCTGCTTCTCTTTGACCATTTTTGTTAGGCATTCTCCTATCAACAGCCAAAGTCAAGGTGGCAACAGCAGTTCCGTTTCCTGGAGTAAATTTAAGCTCAGGATCCTTAGTAAGTCTACCAATCAAAACTACTTTATTCATTTAATACACCGCCTATTTTTCATCCTTAACTATGATATGTCTAATAACATTATCAGAAATTCTAAATACTCTGTCTAACTCTTTAGGTAAGTCAGCTTCAGCGCTGAAATTTACTAGTGTATAGAAGCCTTCGTTAACTTTTGCTATTTCATAAGCAAGCTTTCTCTTGCCCCAGAAATCAACGTTATCAATAACTCCTCCACCATTTTCAATTACACCTTTAAACTTTTCAACGTTAGCTTTAACAGCCTCTTCGTCTAATGATGGGTGTAGTATGAATATAGTTTCATATTTTCTCATTAGATTTCACCTCCTCCCTCTGGACTAACGGCTGTGATTTTCACAGCAGGGATTACAAAATATAATTATAATACTAATTCAGTTTTAAATCAAGCTTTTTCTTCTTTAGGTGCGTTTTGCTTCACAATTTTTTTTACATCCTTCTCAAATTTACTTCTTTCCATCATAATGAGTCTATTACATATGCAGCATTTAATTTTAATATCTGCACCTAGCCTTACTATTTCCCATTCTTTACTGCCGCAGGGATGTACCTTTTTCATTTCCACTATATCTCCAAGATAAAATACCTTTTGCACTTAAATTCATCCTTTCATTATCATTCTCTTAGGGTATGGAGCTTCAATATTACCTTTCTCTAGTGCCAATTTTATTTCCTTTCTAAGCTCCATTTCTGCATCCCACTGTGTCATTGGTATAGCTTTTCCCATAACTTTTATTGTAAGGCTGCTTTCTTTTAAAGCCGAAACTCCAAGAACCTTTGGTCCCTCAACCAAATTCTCATTTTTTAATTTAAAATTCTCACAGGCTGCATTCACAATTTCTATAGCCCTGTCTGTGTCTGCATCATAAGGTATATCCACTTCTATTAATATTCTCATAGCTCCTCTTGAATGGTTAGTAACCTTGGATATTAGTCCATTAGGTATTATATGCAAATCCCCATTAAAATCCCTGAGCTTTGTCACTCTAAGTTCTATGCTTTCCACTATACCGCCTTTATCATCAATATTAATATATTCTCCAACTGCATATTGATCCTCAAATAATATAAAGAAACCATTAATAATATCTTTTATAATGCTTTGAGCTCCAAACCCGATTGCCACACCGCCAATACCAGCAAAAGTCAAACTTATTGGTCCAAAGATTTCAGTTAAAACTCCAACTATTCCAAAAAAATAAGTTGTATATCTTAAAATACTTTTTAAAATAGCTTCAAGAGTCATACTTCTCTTTTCATTAAGGGTAAATTTAGAGTTACTCTTCCTTTGCCTATACATAAATTTATGAATTATAGTACTCCCTATATTAATAATTAGATAAATTAGTAATATAATAAATAGAATCCTCATAAATTTAAAAGCTAAATAAGTAAGTTTATCCATACTAATATAAAACTTTCCTATATTAATACCTTCTTCTAATGTTCCAAAATTTATTGGGAATAAATTTCTCAATATATTACCACCTTATTTCCTTAAAACTGCTGCCTTCTTTTAGAATGGTGCTTTTTATTTTGATTTTATTTTCAATTTCAAGTATTTTAATTCTTTCAATTTCATCTTCTTCAACCCTTAAACTAATTCCACAACTCTTTGTTAAAAAGGTTGGAGTTGGCATAACTATAGCCCTTATTTTGTTTTCCTTTAGAGTGTTTTCTCCGCTAATTGCATTATGTGTATTTTCAAATGTGAGAATATAGTATTTATCCATCTTTTATCCTTCCAAATTAATAATATTTTATATTAAATCTCTATAATTTAATTGTATTTGCAGCTCCGTTCATTTTTTCTATTATAGTATACATGTTCGTTATTTCTCCTACTTTTAACTTTTCTTTTAAATTATAAAAATCTAAGCAAATTCCACAACTAGCTATATTTACTCCTCTTTTACTTAATTTTAATAAACTTTCAAGCACCTCTGAACCCTCAGCTGCAAGCTTAACTCCACTGTTTAAGAAAAATAAATCAGCAGGAATTGCATCAGCCTCAGATAGTGCATAAAGATAACTTTTCATTAGAGTATAACCTAAGCTATCATCCCCTAGACCTAATTTATCACTTGTAACTACTATAACTAGATTATTTCCTTCTACCTTCTTTACTTCAGCAGATTTTAATTTTTCAATTTTAATGAAGTACAGACCCTCTTTTTCTTCCACCATATATTTTAAATTATTGCTTTCTGAGAACTTTGATATATTTTTTTTTGCTACTTCATTATCTACTATTACTTGTACATCTCCACTTTCAACAGCATCGAAATATTTTTTTGTATTTATTACTGGCTGAGGACATTTTAATCCTCTGCAATCTATAATTTCCATTTAATCTACCCCTTTACTTTTATATTAATACACACAATCTAAGCAATTTAGTTTATAATTAAAAGTAATCTATGCTATGACTATGTTATGAATTATTATCAATATATATTATACCAAAATTAATTAACATAAAAGTATGTTTAAAAATGAATTCACAATTTATTTTTCATTCTTTAATAACCAATTTGTTAATAACTTTTTTATCAAGTATAATATATTAGCATAATAATTATTATTTGCAGTATAGAAATAGGAGGAAGATTTTTTATGAGATTATATTTAGACAATGCAGCAACAAGTTACCCAAAACCTCCAAAGGTTTATTCTGCTGTTTTAGATTACATGATGAATATAGGTGCAAATCCAGGTAGGGGTGGTCATACCAGCTCCTTAGAGGGAAGCAGAATAGTTTATAATTGCAGAGAAGCACTTATGAACTTTTTTAAATTTGATAAACCTGAAAATGTAATATTTACTTCCAATATTACTGCCTCTCTCAATATTTTGCTTAAAAGCATCATTAAAGATGGATGGCATGTTATTACAACCTCTATGGAACATAATTCAGTTTTAAGACCAATCACAAGTATCAGTAAATATAAAAATATAGAGTTAGATATCTTGCCTTGCTCTAAGGAAGGTATATTGGATCTTAACTTATTTAAATCTAAAATAAAAAGTAATACTAAATTAGTTGTGATATCTCATGCTTCAAACGTTGTTGGATCAATTCAGCCTATAGAAAATATTGGTAGAATATGCAAGGAAAATGATATATACTTAATAATAGATAGTGCTCAGACTGCTGGAGTTATTCCAATAGATTTTTATTCTTTTAATTGCAGTGCTCTAGCATTTACAGGCCATAAAAGTCTATTAGGTCCTCAAGGTATAGGCGGTTTTCTTATAAGTGATAAATTAAATAGTGAAGCTTCCACTTTTTTTGAGGGTGGTACTGGAAGCTTGTCTGAGAGTTTAATTCAGCCTGATTTTCTTCCTGATAAATTTGAAAGTGGTACCTTAAATGCTCCTGCAATAGCTGGTCTGCTTCAGGGTATAGAATATATTAACAATGAAGGTATATTGTCTATTAAAAATCAGGAACAAGAGTTAGCTAAATTGTTTATTGAAGGCCTTAATAATATTAATAGTATTGTTGTTTACGGTACTAATAATATAGATAATATGACTGCTGCTATTTCAATTAATTCAACCCTAATTAATAATGCAGAGCTTTCATATATTTTAGACAATGAGTACGGAATTATGACTAGAACAGGTCTTCATTGTGCTCCCTTAGCTCATAAGACTATAGGCACTTTCCCACAGGGAACATTGAGATTCAGTTTTGGTGCATTTAATGACGCAAAAGACGTTGATTATGCATTAACCAGCTTAAATAAAATTATTGAAAGGATGTGACATGTTGGACAAATTTTTAGAAAAGATTGATAGACTACTAATTTTTGTAGTTATCTATACAGCAGTATTCTTAATTTTTTTTAAAACTTTGCCTTATATACTACCCTTTGTACTGGCTTTTATATTTTCCTTAATTCTTCAAAAGCCTACAAAATATCTAATAGCTAAATTAAAATTCAAAAATGTTCTTGCCTCTATAATAACTACAATTTTATTTTTTGCTATTATTTTATCTATTTTGTCTTTAATTATGACTTCACTAATATCAGAATTAATTCAACTTGGGAGAAATACTCAACAGTACTTTATTGATACTTCTTCCTTAACTAATTTATTAAATTATATTAAAGACTATTATAATAGACTTGATCCATCTGTGGTAAGTACTATTCAATCGTATTTGACTAGTTCTTTAGCAAAAATATCTGCAATATTAACATCTTTGGTAAGCGGTACTGTTACATGGCTTTTAAATCTTATTGCTTCAATACCTTCCATCATTATGGTAATACTATTTACTTTCTTATCAACATATTTCTTTACTAAAGAATTATCTACTGCTAAAACAAAAGTAAAAGACTTTATTCCATTTGGTAGTTCTGAGAAATTGTTATCTATATATAAGGAAGGAAAAAAAATGCTTGGAAATTATCTTTTTTCCTATAGCATTATAATCTTTATAACCTTTATTGAAACTTTAATCGGTTTCTTGTTCTTTAAAGTTAAATATGCCTTACTATTAAGTATTATTTGTGCCATAGCTGATGTTCTTCCTATCTTGGGAATTGGAATCATATATTTGCCAGTTGCTCTTGTATATTATTTTTCAAAGCAATATGTTATAGCCATAGGAATTTTAGTTCTTTATATACTTGTATCTGTTATTAGACAAATTATAGAACCTAAAATTGTTTCATCCTCCTTAGGTATACACCCTGTTCCTATACTTGCAGCAATATTTATTGGCTTACAGATAAATGGTATGGCAGGAATGTTCTTTTTTATTTTTTTAGTTGTATTTTACACTATTTTTAAGAAAGTCAATGTCTTATAATTATTTTACAAATTATGTATAATCAACCTCCTTTATGGGTAAAATTTCATAGAGGAGGTTTTTAATATGAAAAATATAATCAGTATCGATTCTAGAGAAGCTTGTTCCATTATTAAGTTCAGAGATACTTTATGTAATGAGTTATATCCAATAATCAAAGAAGAAAGACCTATTATTTTTTTATGCATTGGAACAGATAGATCAACAGGTGATAGTTTAGGACCTCTTGTTGGAGATAAGTTAAAATTTATGATAAGAGAGAATATATTCGTTTATGGAAACTTAGAGAGTCCTGTTCATGCCAAAAACCTTTGTGAGATAATAGAAGAAATTAAATTGAAACATAATAATCCTTATATTGTAGCTATTGATGCTTGTCTTGGTAGCTTACAAAATATAGGCAAGATTTTTATAGAAAAAAAGCCCCTGACTCCAGGTGCCGCTATGAATAAAGATCTTCCTGCTGTTGGTGATTTAAGTATTACAGGTATTGTTAATATGTCAGGTACCTTGGAATTTATGGTGCTTCAAAATACTAGATTATATACTGTGATGATGCTTGCAGATATAATTTCAAAAGGTATTTATCATTTTGTATTAAAAGCTGTAGGTGGCAGGAAACTTGAAAATACGAATACTAAATTTGAAAATATGGAGCTTCAGTTATAATTTTTTAGTAGAACAAAGAGCTATATACTCTATTATTTAATATGTACTCAATCTGATCTATTGTTTTACTACCTGAGTCAATTATTAATGTACCTTCCCTTCTTGCATTACTTTGAAAGTTCAAATTTGTTAATCCACCATTTTTAAGATTACATATTATTACATCACATGGCATGTTATTATTACTTGCTACATTGTATCCTTTTTTTAATAATTCAGTTTTTATATTCTCCAATTCACTACTTACATAAATGACCATAAAAAAGCCTCCTTTTAGGATTATATTTTTCCCAAAAGAAGACTTTTTTATACTTTTATCATATAAATTAAAAGCTGATTATTTTTTTGTTTAATATATGTTTATTTATTATTTTTTCATAGCTTCCTTTAATACGTGCTGTTCTTCTTCTGATAGATCATATCTTGATATACCCTTATCTATTGGTTTTGCATAAGTAGTGCTTTCATGTCTTCCATAAAGTCCAGATATAATTATTCCATCATCGTAATCGTTCAGCAAGGCGATAGAAAAGCTTAAATCACTTCCAACATCCTCAAATGCCCTATATCTAATTATTGCTGACTTCTGTACACAGCCCTTGATTCTATCATCCAATTCTTTATAACTCTGGGCTAATTTTAGTGAATCACCCTTTACTTCATCAATCTTGTCCAAATAATCAATTATTAGCTCTTCTAAATTCTTATTATTTACACCACGCATAAACTTTCTATACTTTTTTTCTATATTATTTAATGACTTAAACAGTACAATTACTGAAATTAATAAAATAATAGCTAAAGCAGTTAAACCTAATATTATATAGGGTTGAAAATCTTTTAAAATTGAATTAATTGTATCCATTCTCTACCTCTCCATTTAATTGTTTCACGTGAAACATTATGCTAATTTTAATATGTCTAATATTCTCTGTAAATCATCCTCGGAATAGTACTCTATTTCGATTTTTCCTTTATTCTTCTTACTAATAAGTTGAACTTTTGTCCCAAAGTACTCTTGTAATTTATCTTTTATATCTAAATAAAAAATGTCCTCCTTATTTTCATTAACTTTCTTTTCTTTTATATTATTGAGACCTTTTATTAATTTTTCAATATCCCTAACGTTTAGGCCTTCATCGATGATAGTCTTGGCTAAATTATACTGAATGTCCTTATTGGACACAGCTAATAAGGCTCTTCCATGACCTTCACTTAATATTCCTTCAATTAAATATTCTTGTACTCTTGAATCTAGATTCATTAGTCTTAGGCAGTTTGTTACTGCAGTACGGGATTTCCCTACTCGCTTGCTTAACTCTTCCTGAGTTAGAGAAAATTCATCAATTAATCTTTTATAAGCGACTGCTTCTTCGATTGGATTCAAGTCTTCTCTTTGAATATTTTCAATAAGAGATATTTCTAAAATCTCTTTATCAGTGATATCCATTATAACTGCTGGTATTTCTTTTACACCGGCAGCTTTAGCAGCCCTCCACCTTCTTTCACCAGCAATAATTATGTATATTTCTTCTTCTTTTTTTAAAACTATAGGTTGAACTATTCCATGTTCCCTTATAGATTCAGCTAATTGCTCAATTTTCTCAACGTCAAAATTTTTACGTGGCTGCTTTTCATTTGGCTTAATCATATTTATGGGAATTAAATTAACACTATTCTTATCATCAAAATCTTCTTCTGGAATTAATGCCCCTAGTCCCTTTCCTAATCCAAATTTCTTATTCAAAATATCACTCCTTTTGACGGCTTAGAAATTCTTTAGCCAAATTCTCATAGCTTTCAGCACCCTTACATTTATCGTCATAAAGAGCAATAGGTAGTCCAAAGCTTGGACTTTCGGCTAATCTAATATTTCGAGGAATAGTAGAATTATAAACTTTACCTTTAAAATATTTTTGAACTTCACTTACTACTTCATTAGAAAGGTTTGTCCTTCCATCGAACATTGTTAAAACAACACCTTCTATTTCTAGATTCTTATTTAAAGATTTTTTAACTAATTGAACTGTATTTATTAACTGTCCAACTCCCTCTAATGCATAAAATTCACATTGAATTGGTATAAAAACAGAGTCCGCAGCCGAGAGAGCATTTATACTTAAAAAACCTAAGGAAGGTGGGCAGTCAATAAATATAAAATCGTAATTTCTTTTAATTTCTAAAATTTTCTCTTTTAAAATATTTTCTCTTCTTTCCTTAGTAATCAATTCTACTTCAGCACCAGCGAGTTCCATAGTAGAAGGAGCAAGATAAAAGTTATTTACTATTTCACATTCTCTAATAATATCTTTAAGGCTTGTATCAGAAGTTAGTACATCATAAACAGATTTCTCGATTTTTCGCTTATCAAAACCAAGTCCACTTGTAGTATTTCCTTGAGGATCCATATCTATTGCCAAAACCTTATATCCCTCTAGAGCAAGATAAGAGCATAAATTTATATTTGTTGTAGTTTTTCCTACTCCACCCTTTTGATTAAATATACAAATAGTTTTCAAGTTATCACCTCCAAGTAAATTGTCATAATAACATTATATATTTTATTCAAAAATAATAAAAGACTAAATAAAAAAATAAATACTGCAAATAAAAAACATCCTAATAAAAATTAGGATGTTTCACGTGAAACAATATTATTTTTTAGGAATTTTAACTGTAATTTCAATACAATCATCTAAGTCCTTGGATCCATATAAAGCTTCAATTCCAGCTTTTTCAAAAACTTGCTTAACAGTGTTAATATATACTTTAGGAGAAAATACTCCTTTAATTCGCTTTTTAACATCAGCAGCAACTTCAACACTTGATAATTTTAAAAGTTCCTGTTCAATAAGCTGTTCGGTTTTCATAACATTTAAGCTTTTCATAATCACTGTATTTAAAATTTTCTTTTGTAATTCAATAGTAGGTAATTTTAGCAACGCCCTAGCATGTCTCTCAGTAAGATTATTTTCTAAAAGAATATTTCTTGTTTCATCATCTAATTTCAAAATTCTTAATTTATTAGCAATAGTGGATTGTTTTTTTCCTATTACTTCAGCTAATTGTTCTTGTGTATAAGAATGATCCTTAATTAAATTGTAATAAGCTTCAGCCTCTTCAACAAAATTTAAATCTTCCCTCTGCAAATTTTCCAGAAGTGCAATTGCAGCTGAATCCTTATCTGTAATATCAATTATTATTGCAGGTACTTCCGACAATCCAAGTTTTTTTGCAGCTCTTAATCTTCTTTCTCCAGCAACTAACTCATAATTATTACTTCCTAATCTTCTAATTGAAATTGGTTGAATAATGCCGTAGATCTTAATAGATTGAGCTAACTCTTCAATGCTTTCATCATTAAAATGCTTACGTGGTTGATATATATTAGGTGAAATAAGTTCGGGAGATATATAAGATATATTATTTTCCATAGTACCCACATCCCTTTAAAATATTTCCTTATATTAACAAATTCTTTGTAATCGCTAAAAATCCTTCTTTTTTTTCAAATTTTCGTTTGTCATTTTTTTACATTTTCTACTACTTTATTGGTTTTTTCGCAAGAATTCCAGCCTTCCTAGGATATTCTTTAGGCGTATGATTTATTTTATTTACTACTACCAAATTATGATTTAAATCAGTACCTTCTACTGTAACCGGTATAGTTCTTTCTATTTGTCCACCTAATACCTTAATTGCCTTGCCTGCTTCAGTAATTTCCTCTTCTACTGCAGGCCCCTTCAATGCTATAAAACACCCATTCTTCTTAACATATGGTAAACATAACTCACTTAATACTGATAAATTCGCAACAGCTCGTGAAACAGCAGCATCAAAGCTCTCTCGGTAATTATTTTCTCTAGCGAAATCTTCAGCCCTTCCGTGTACTGCAGTTATTCCTTCTAAATTTAAAGAGTTTATAACCTCATTTAAAAAATTAACTCTTTTATTTAAAGAATCTAAAAGCACCATTTCTATTTCAGGCATTAGAATTTTCATGGGGATACCAGGAAATCCCGCCCCTGTACCAACATCAATAATCCTTTTATAGCTTTTTAGCTTAGATACTCTAAATATTTTTAAGGAATCAATAAAATGCTTTTTAATTATACCCTCATCATCTGTAATGGCAGTCAAATTAATTCTTTCATTCCATTCCTTAAGCATATCTTTATATTTAATTAATTTATTATATTTATCCTCATCAAATGTTAAACCTTCATTAGAACAGGCCTCATTTAACATTTCAAAAAACTCCATTATTGTTCTCCGTCCTTTTGTTTTTGTTTTGCATAAACCTGCTCAAGATAGATAAGCAATACTGAAATATCAGCAGGAGATACACCTGATATTCTAGAAGCCTGACCTATACTTATAGGTCGTATTTTACTAAGTTTTTGTTTTGCCTCAGTTCTTAGTCCGTAAACATCCTCATAGCATATGTCTTGTGGAAGTAATTTATTCTCAAGTTTTTTAAATTGATCTACTTGATCTAATTGCTTTTGAATGTATCCTTCGTATTTTGCTGTAATATTAACTTCCTCTTGTATATCAGCACTTAAATGAGGTCTATTTACATCAAGAGGTTCTAAAACAAAATAATCTAATTCAGGTCTTTTAATTAACTCATATAAACTTACAGGCTTCTTAAGTTCAGAAGAGTTAATAGAATTCAAGAATTCATTTACTTCTGTTTTATTTGTTATCTGTAATCCCTTAATTCTTAATAATTCCTCATTAATAGAATTTTTTCGTTCAATATAATGTCTGTATCTTTCTTCGGTAACAAGCCCTACCTTATATCCTATTTCAGTAAGTCTTAAATCAGCGTTGTCTTGCCTTAAAAGCAGTCTATATTCTGAACGAGAAGTCATCATTCTGTACGGTTCAGAGGTACCCTTAGTTACCAAATCATCAATTAGTACACCAATATAGCCATCACTTCTTTTTAATATTAAAGGCTCCTTCTTTTGTACCTTAAGTGCTGCATTTATACCTGCAATTATACCTTGGGCTGCAGCTTCTTCATACCCAGAGCTGCCATTCATCTGACCACAGCTGAAAAACCCATCAATATTCTTTAATTCCAAACTTGGTTTTAATTCTGTTGGATCAATACAATCATATTCAATTGCATATCCAGTTCTCATTATTTCAACCTTTTCAAGTCCTTCAATAGTTCTTAACATTTTAAGCTGAACATCTTCAGGAAGTGAAGTAGACATACCTTGCACATACATTTCTTCTGTGTCTTCACCTTCAGGCTCAAGAAATACTTGATGATGAGTTTTCTCAGGGAACCTCATAACTTTATCTTCAATGGAAGGACAATACCTAGGACCTACACCTTCTATGGAACCATTATACATTGGAGATCTATCTATATTTTCTCTAATCACATTATGTGTGCCTTCATTAGTATATGTCAAATAACATGATAGCTGGTCTCTATCAATATTCTCATGTAAAAATGAAAAAGGTACAACTTTTTCATCTCCAGGTTGTTCAGTCATTTTTGAAAAATCTACTGATCTTTTGTTAACTCTTACAGGTGTACCTGTTTTAAATCTTCTTAGGCTTATATCAAGCTTATTAATAGATTCAGAAAGTTCAATAGCTGGAAATAGTCCGTTTGGTCCACTGCTATAGCTTACATCTCCGATAATTACCCTGCTCTTTAAATAAGTTCCTGTAGCAAGTACTAATACCTCTGTAGTGAAAAAGGCTCCATTCTTGGTTAATACACCTTTAACTTTCCCATTTTCTACTTCAATACTAACAGCTTCAAGCTGCTTTAAAAATAAATTTTTCTGTCTTTCAAGTACATATTTCATTCTCGCCTGATATTTATTTCTATCAGCCTGAACCCTAAGAGAATGAACTGCAGGTCCCTTAGAGGTATTAAGCATTCTAGATTGTATAAAGCTATTATCGATATTAATACCCATTTCTCCGCCTAATGCATCTACTTCCCGAACTAAATGTCCCTTTGAAGTACCTCCTATATTAGGATTGCAAGGCATAAGTGCCACACTATCTAAGTTCATAGCCAAAACCAAGGTTTTACAGCCCATCCTTGCAGCCGCAAGACCTGCTTCACATCCAGCGTGACCTGCTCCAATAACTACTACATCATACTCTTCTGCAATATATCTCATAATTTTAATGCATTCCTCCTATGTTAAATGGCCTTTAACTATTTACCAATGCAAAATTCACTAAAAATTTTATCTAGTATATCTTCCTCAACAGTTTCGCCTGTAATTTCACCTAAACTAGACCATGCGTCTCTTAGATCAATTGAGGCTAAATCAATAGCTTGAGTATTTTTTAAAGCTTCTACTGCAGAACATAGACTCTTCTTAGCATTTAATAGTGCCTGTTTATGCCTAATATTTGTTATGATCGCACTTGATGATGTAACTTCCCCTTTAAAAAATAGTTGCTTGATAGTATCCTTTAAAAAGTCTATTCCTTCGCCTGTAGCAGCAGAAATCTCTAATATATATTTTGAATTTAAAAGCATTAAATCCGATTTATTAATTTTATTTGGTAAATCACTTTTATTAAGTAAAACAACATATTTACTCTCTTTTATTGCGTCAATTATTTCTAAATCTTCATTATCAAGTTCTCTACTGGCATCTAGCATTAGAATAATAAGATCCGCTTCTTTGATTTTTTCTTTAGATCTCTCAACTCCAATTTTCTCTACATAATCTTCCGTAAAACGAATTCCAGCAGTATCTGTAAGTTTAATAGGGACACCATCCAAATTCATGTATTCTTCAATTACATCTCTTGTAGTTCCAGGCACATCAGTAACAATGGCGCGTTTTTCCTGAAGTAAACTATTTAAAAGAGATGACTTACCTACATTGGGCTTTCCAACAATAACTGTTGTCAGGCCTTCTCTAAGTATTTTTCCTTCATCAGCTGAGCTTAATAAATTATCAATTTCTGAGAGAATATTGCTAAGTCTTTTAGATGTAAATTCAGAAGTAGCTTCCTCTAAATCATCTTCTGGAAAATCAACTGTGGCCTCAATATGAGCAATAATCTCTAAAAGTTTATTCCTTACTAATTTAATTTCTTTTGAAATTTGTCCCTCCGCTTGAGCTAAAGCAGATTTCATGCTTAATTCAGTCTTTGCTCTAATGATGTCAATTACAGCCTCTGCTTGGCTTAAGTCAATACGTCCATTTAAAAAAGCACGTTTTGTAAATTCACCTGGTTCAGCAAGTCTAGCCCCTGCATTAATAGCCTCTTGAAGTACTCTGTTTGTTGCTATAACTCCACCATGGCAGTTGATTTCTATAGTATCCTCTGCAGTGAAACTCTTAGGTCCTTTCATGAAGCTTATTATAACCTCATCGATAATTTCTCTTGTATCTATTTCTATAATATAACCATATCTCATTGTATAGCTTTTAATATCAGTTATATTTCTATCTTTATTTCCTTTGAAAATCTTAACCGCAATAGCTAAAGCATCTTTTCCTGAAATTCTGACAATGCCAATACCACCTTCTCCAATACTAGTGGAGATAGCTGTTATTGTATCAAATTCCTTCATCTATATCACCTCTTTTTAATTTTGCTGACGCAAAATTATTTTACAATAAAAAATGAATAATTATGAAAGTTTTTGCTGTGAAAAACCTTCACTCATTATTGATTATTCAAATATTAAATTGTAAAGCAATCTACTTATATTGTATCCTAAAATTAAAAAGAAAGCACTTATGCTTTCTTTAAATCAACAACAACTCTTCTGTAAGGTTCGTCACCTTCACTATAAGTCTGAACAAACCTATCATCTTGAAGTGCAGAGTGAATTATTCTTCTCTCATAAGGGTTCATAGGTTCTAACCTAATTAGCTTTCCAGTCCTTCTAACTGTTCCTGCTACCTTCTGAGCAAGCCTTTTTAGTGTTTCTTCTCTTTTAGATCTATAGTTTTCCGTATCTAATACTACTCTTTTATATGCAGTTTCATGTCCCTTGTTAACAACCAAGCTTACTAAATATTGAAGTGAATCTAAGGTTTCACCCCTATATCCTATAAGAATACCCATATCTGGACCAGTTAAAATTATTTTGATAGCATCATTTTCCTCTTTAATTCTAATTTCTGATTTAATTTCCATTGAGTTTAAAACCTCTCTTAAAAAGGTCTTAGCCTCGAAAATATAATCTCTTTTAACTTTTACTCTAATCTTAGCTGGTTTTGCTCCAAGAAGTTTAAATAATCCTTTAGACCCTTCTTCTAAAACCTCATATTCAATTTTATCTTCTGTAACTTTTAGCTCATTTAAAGCATTCTTTACAGCATCCTCAATGGTTTTTCCTGTCATTTCAATAGTTTTCATACCCAATATACCGCCTTCCATAAAACAATATAAAATATACTATATTATTATTTACGCATTAGCTTTAGCTGCGTCCATTTTCTTCATAAGAGCGGTCTGGCCAATTTGAATTAAGTTATTTACTACCCAATATAATACAAGGGCCGCAGTAAATCTCCAAGACATAACTACCATAAATATAGCCATTCCTATATTCATCGTACTTGTCTGTTTTGCCTGAGCACCATCAGCTGGTGGTGTCATCATAAGTGATGATAAATAAGTTGTTATACCAGACAAAATAGGAAGTATATATAATTGATCGGTACCAAATAAATCTTTTATCCATAAAAAAGATACTTTGATAGCTTGACCTGTAGCAGCATCTACTGGATGTATGTTTCTAAATACATAGAAAAGTGCCCACAAAATTGGAAGCTGAATTATTAAAGGTAAGCATCCCCCCATAGGATTAACTCCCTTTTCTTTATACAGTTTCATAGTTTCTTCTTGAGCCTTTTGAGGGTCTGATTTATACTTCTCCTGTAATTTCTTTAATTCAGGTTGAATTTCTTGCATTTTAACTTGTGATCTAGTTTGCTTCATATTTAAAGGGAATAAAATTAATCTTATTATAATTGTAAAAACTATAATAGCTATACCATAACTAATGTTAGGATTAGGTATTAAATGCTGAATACCACCTTGTATGAAATAATAAAACTTTGACAGCCCTTCATTTATAAAATTCAAATTCAAATTATAAACCTCCTTGCATTGTACAAACAATGCTTTTGCATTATGTTTATTTTAAGATTAATTTTTTATTTCTATTTAACAGGATCATATCCACCTTTATTAAAAGGATTGCATCTTAAAATCCTCTTAATTGCTAAAACAGACCCTTTTAAAGCTCCATACTTTTCAATAGCTTCAATTGAGTACTCAGAACAAGTTGGATAAAATCTACAGCCAACGTTATCATTAGAACTAAAGGAAAATGTATGATAAAAGGATCTTTTTAAAGGGGACAAAAATTTTCTATAAAACTTGATTATTAGAATCAATAGTTTTTTCATTAAAATATAAACCTGCCTTTTTAAATAAATTCTTCAAGGCCTTTTCAATTTCAAAATAGCTTTTATCATTAGATGCATTTCTTGCTATAAATACCAAATCATGTCCCACTTTTATATTATCTTTATTTAATCTATAACTTTCACTAATTAATCGTTTTACTCTGCTTCTTACTACGCTCTTACCCACTTTTTTACTTACAGAGATTCCAAGTCTATTGAACTCTTTATGATTCTTATAAATATATAAAACTAATAGTGAGTTAGAAAAAGATTTGCCTTTTCTGTAAACAGCTCTAAACTCTATATTTTTTCGTATCTTTTCTTCCTTCATAGTAGCTTGCGCTCCTTTAATCTGCAATTACAGAAAAAGGCCACTAAAGCGGCCTTATGCTGTCAATCTTTTTCTACCCTTTTGTCTTCTTCTCTTTAGAACATTTCTGCCACCTTGAGAAGCCATTCTTTTTCTGAAGCCATGCTCCTTTTTTCTCTGTTTCTTTTTTGGTTGGTAAGTCATAAACATGTGTGCTACACCCCCTTCTACTTAGCATATGTATAGCAATTTTCTTACTATCTTAAATAAAACTTAAATAAGGTAATTATCAATTTATAATATATATATTCTTTAATTATAACCAAATTAAAGGTTTTTATATATAAAATTCTAAAAAATAGCAGACTTTAAGTTTTACTATTAAATTATATATATTCAAGGTAGTAATGTCAAGATTAACAACTTTGTTGATAATTATTAAATTTCTACACATTTTTTGTGGATAACTTCTTGAATCCATATTGTCTATTTGTTATTATAAATAAAGAACTGTTAATAACTTATAAAATTTAAGAGTTATCCACAGTTGTTGATAACTCGGTGGATAACTTGTTAAGCTTTGTTGAATACAGGCTTGTTATACCTGTATTTTTGAATTATTTCAACATTTTCTGCATAGTGCGCAATGTTAATTATTATATTTTTCACATTGTTAATAACTTTTATTTATTTTTCATATTAACAGAATTATTGACATGTGAATATATTTTTCAACATATGTCAACAAATTAAAATATATAAATTATATGAAGAAATTATCTGTGGATAATATTTTTTTAACTTAAAAACTTTTTTATTTTTTATACTGGAGGATAATAAAATGGATGGTGGACTGAAAGAACTTTGGGAAAAAACCTTAAATATTATGAAGGAAGAGCTAACCGAAGTAAGTTTTAATACATGGATAAAAAGCTCAATTCCATTATCTTTAAGCAATAATACCTTAAAGCTTGGAGTTCCCAACAATTTTACTAAAGAAATATTAGAAACAAGGTATAAGGATTTACTAATAAATGCTTTAAATGTAGATTCTTCTAAGAATTATAATATGGAGCTTGTAATAGCTTCAGAAGAGGCTTTAGATATTAACGAAAAAACCAAAAAAGATATAAAAAATTCTATTACAGTAAGCGACGAAATGTCTGCTACTTTAAATCCTAAATATACTTTTGATTCCTTTGTCATCGGAAACAGCAATAGATTTGCTCACGCTGCTTCTTTAGCTGTAGCAGAGTCACCAGCTAAAGCCTATAATCCTCTATTTATATATGGCGGTGTTGGACTTGGAAAAACACATTTGATGCATGCAATTGGACACTACATACTTCAAAATAACCCAAAGTCAAGAGTTGTTTATGTATCCTCAGAAAAATTTACAAATGAACTAATAAATTCTATTAAAGATGATAAAAATGAAGACTTTAGAAATAAATATAGAAATGTAGATGTTTTATTAATAGATGATATTCAGTTTATTGCAGGTAAGGATGCAACCCAGCAGGAGTTTTTCCATACCTTTAATGCACTTCACGATGCAAATAAGCAAATAATTCTGTCTAGTGATAGACCACCGAAAGAAATACCTACATTAGAAGATAGACTTCGTTCTAGATTTGAATGGGGCTTAATTGCCGATATGCAGCCTCCAGATTTTGAAACTAGAATTGCTATTCTAAAAAAGAAAGCTGATGTAGAAGGTCTTAACGTATCAAACGATGTTATGACCTATATAGCAACAAAAATAAAATCAAATATAAGAGAACTAGAAGGAGCTTTAATAAGAATTGTAGCCTATTCCTCACTAACTAATAGGGAAATCAATGTTGATTTAGCTGCAGAAGCATTAAAAGATATAATCTCTAATTCTCAAAGTAAGCAGGTTACTATAGATCTAATAATGGAAGTAACCGCAAATTATTTTAATTTAAGAGTTGAGGATTTTAAGTCCCAAAGAAGAACAAGAAATGTAGCATATCCACGACAAATAGCTATGTACTTAGCACGCAAACTTACAGATACCTCACTGCCTAAGATAGGCGAAGAATTTGGAGGTAGGGATCATACTACAGTTATTCATGCTCATGAAAAAATAACAGGATCTATTAAGACCGATGAAGGCCTTCAAGAAGCCATTAATGAGATTACTAAAAAGCTTCAGCAGAAATAAATCACAATTGTTTATAATTTTTTATTATTATCCTGTGGATAAGTAAATAATATAATATATTCAATAACAATGTGGATAAGTCTAAACTATTTGTATTTACTTATCCACAATTATTTTGACTAACTTTTTCTTATTTTTTAAGGGGTTGAATGTGTTATCCACATATTCACTGCCCCTACTACTACTCTTACTAAATAATTTATTATTATCTATTCTATCTATAAGAAAATCTCATGTGAATAAAGGGAGAGAATTAATATGAACTTTACTTGTGAAAAAACATCTTTACAAGAAGCTATTTCAACTGCACAAAAGGCTGTAACTGGAAAATCAACTATGAATATTTTAGAGGGAATCCTTCTAATAGCAAAAGATAATGAACTCACTATTATAGGTTCTGATATTGATCTGAGTATAGAAACAAAAGCTAAGGTAAATGTTATTGAAGCAGGAAGCGTTGTTTTAGATTCAAAGCTTTTTGGCGAAATCATTAGGAAAATGCCTAATTCAGAAGTGATAGTTAAAACTCTTGAGAATAACTCAGTTGAAATAATATGTGAAAAATCAAATGCAATACTTAAGTATATGAACCCAGATGAATTCCCTAATATACCTAATATCGATGAAACCATACTTTTTGGAATTTCACAAAGACTTCTAAAAAATATGATTAGATCAACCATATTTGCAACTGCTCAAGATGAAATAAGGCCAATTCTCACTGGAGTGAAATTTGAAGTTTCTAATAAAAAACTTAATTTGGTAGCATTAGATGGCTTGAGACTGGCTCTTAGAAATGAAGAAGTAGATAATAATATTTCAATAAATGCTGTAATACCAGGAAAAACTTTAAGTGAGGTTTCTAAGATTCTGGAAGATACAGATGAAAATGTAAATATAACCTTTACTCAAAACCATATACTTTTTAACCTTGGAGAAACAAAAATTATTTCAAGGCTTTTAGAAGGTGAATTTATAAATTATAATTCCATAATTCCTGATGAATATAATCTTAAAGTAGTAGTAAAAAGAAACGAGCTGTTTGATTGTATTGAAAGAGCTTCTTTAATGGCTAAAGAAGGAAACACTAATTTAGTAAAACTTAGTATAAAAGATGACTTGTTAATAATTACCTCTGATTCTCAATTGGGAAAAGCTAGAGAAGAATTAAATGTAATAATGCAAGGAGAACCACTTAAAATTGCATTTAATGCGAAGTTTTTAATTGATGTTCTAAAAATCATGGATGAAGAAGAAATAGTTCTTGAGCTTACAAGCAGTGTTAGCCCCTGTGTAGTTAAGAATAAAGATAAGAATAACTGTACTTATTTAGTTCTTCCTGTAAGGTTTGTTGGAAATTAAGGGAGGGAAAATCGTGAAAGAGATAGTTATAAATACCGATACAATTAAACTTGACGCCTTTTTGAAATGGGCAGGAATTGTAAATATGGGCTCAGAAGCCAAAATTTACATTCAAGAAGGTAAAATTAAGCTAAATGGTAATATTGAAACGCAAAGAGGTAAAAAACTTAGTAAGGGCGACGTAATAGAATTTCAAGGTGAAAGCTATAAGATAATCTAAATTGTCGTTTTTAGATTTTAACTTAATCATGTTATATTACTTGAAGATTCATGAAGCTTATGTGTTAGAAATTTATCATTATATATTTAATTGTTTTATGTTATAATATAATAGGTGTTGCACATGTATGTAAAAAAATTACAGTTAATAAATTTTAGAAATTATAAAGATTTAAACATAGAACTAAACAAAGGAGTAAATATCTTTATTGGAGACAATGCTCAAGGCAAGACTAATATACTAGAAGCCATTTATTACTGTAGTTTAGCCAAATCACATAGAACTAACAGAGACAAGGAACTTATAAATTGGAACTCTGATGAAGCTTATATGCAATCTTACATTTCTAGAGAAAGATTAGACAAAAATATCGATATTAAGATTTTCAAAGACGGCAAAAAGGGCATAAGAATAAATAAAATTAAAGTGGCTAAGATACAAGAACTTATTGGTGTCTTTAATGTAGTATTGTTTTCTCCTGAAGATTTAAAAATCGTTAAAGAATCACCAGCCTACAGAAGAAGATTTTTAGATATTGAAATTTGCAAGTTAAATCCAAGGTATTATTACTCGTTAGTTCAATATAATAAGGCCCTTAATGAAAGAAATTCTCTTTTAAAGAAGTGGAATGGCAATATAGAAGAAATAATAGGTGTATATGATAGCCAGCTTGCAAAGTATGGGAGTTTAATAATAAAAGAAAGACTTAAATATATAGAACTGCTAAACGACAAAGGGAAGGTAATACATAAAGATATTACCTCGAATACAGAAGACATAAGCTTTAAATATATATCAAGTTTGAAGTCTCATCAAAATATAGAGGAAGAGTTGAATCTTCTTTTAAAGAAAAGTTTAAAATCTGATATTGAGAAAAGAATTACATCACATGGTCCTCACAGGGATGATTTTTCAATCAGCATAAATGATATAGACACGAGAAACTATGGTTCACAAGGACAACAAAGAACTTCAGTTTTAACTATTAAGTTTTCTTCACTAGAAATTATTAAAGAGCAGACTGGTGAGTACCCAGTACTGCTTTTAGATGATGTTTTGTCTGAACTTGATTTAAATAGACAAAAATATATTTTAAATTCAATAAACAATGTTCAAACTATTATTACATGTACAGGTATAGAAAATATTAAAAGTTATTTAGATGAAAAATCGAAGATATTCCATGTTAAAGATGGGATGGTAAATAAAGAATTTATATTAAATCAAGGTTAGATAATTAGTGTTTCCGACTAAAAGGAGGAATTTTAGTGTTTTTACATTTAGGTGAGAATATAGTGGTACCTATTAAAGATGTAATTGGTATATTTGATATGGAAACAGCAGCTGACAGTACTGACACAATTCAATTTTTAAGAATGGCAGAAGAAGATGGCTTTGTACAAAGGATTACTAGTGAAAAACCAAAATCACTTATAATCGCAGAAGTGAACAAAAAGAGTAAAATATTTTTGTCACCTATATCTTCAGCTACTCTTGGAAAAAGAACTGAATTTATATATGATGAGGCATAATAAGGTATAAGGCACGTAAACATTAATAATGTTTACGTGCAGGTAAAGTCCTAAATGGACTTTTACGGGTAACCTAGCCGATGGGAAGAGGCGAGTGAAGGCTACCCAGTATAGAGGAATGCAAGGAGCCGAAGCATTAATAATGCTTCGGTGCAGGATAAGGAATCCAAGGAGGTTTACTGATGTCAGAAAATAAGCAAGCTTATGATGAAAGTCAGATACAAGTACTTGAAGGTCTAGAAGCAGTTAGAAAAAGACCAGGTATGTACATTGGAACTACAGGTCCTAGAGGACTTCATCATTTAGTATATGAAATAGTTGATAATAGTATTGACGAGGCAATGACAGGGGTTTGTAAAAATATTAATGTTTTTATTCACCCAGATAACGCAATTACTGTTACAGATGATGGTAGAGGAATGCCAGTTGGAATTCATCCTAAAATGGGAATTCCAACAGTTGAGGTAATAATGACTGTGCTTCATGCTGGAGGTAAATTTGGCGGTGGAGGTTACAAGGTATCAGGAGGACTTCATGGTGTAGGAGCATCTGTTGTAAATGCTCTTTCTGAAGTTTGTGAAGTATCTGTAAAGAGAGAGGGTAAGATATGGACTCAAACTTATAAAAGGGGTAAGGTAGCTAGTGAATTTAGATGTATAGGCGAAAGTGATGGACACGGAACAAAAACTTACTTTAAACCAGACCCTGAAATTTTTGAAGAAATGGAATATGATTACGAAACCTTAGCTCAAAGGCTTAGAGAATTAGCTTTTTTAAATAAAGGTATAAAAATAACATTAACAGACGAACGTGAAGGCGGCAAAAATGAAGTATTCTACTATGAAGGTGGTATAAAATCCTTTGTAGAATACTTAAATAGAAATAAAGAAGTACTTCATGATAAGACTATTTACGTTGAAGGTAAAAAAGATGATTATCTGGTTGAAATAGCCCTTCAGTACAATGATGGGTATATTGAAAATATATTTTCTTTTGCCAATAACATAGACACAGTTGAAGGTGGAACACACATGGCTGGATTTAAGGCAGCTTTAACACGTGTGTTTAATGATTATGGCAAGAAATTTGGATTTTTAAAAGAAAATGATAAAAATCTTTCTGGTGATGATATTAGAGAAGGTCTAACTGCAGTAATCTCGGTAAAACTATCTGACCCTCAATTCGAAGGTCAAACAAAGACTAAACTAGGAAATAGTGAAGTTAGAGGTATAGTTGATAGTATAGTTGGAGATGGAGTAGGTACTTTTTTAGAAGAAAATCCTAATATTGGGAAAATCATAATAGATAAAGCGTTATTAGCTGCAAGGGCCAGGGATGCTGCTAGAAAAGCAAGAGAACTTACAAGAAAATCTGTATTAGAAAGAAGCTCACTACCTGGTAAGCTTTCAGATTGTTCTTCAAAGGATCCAGAAGAATGTGAAATTTATATAGTTGAGGGTGATTCTGCAGGGGGTAGTGCTAAAGGAGGCAGAGACAGACGATTCCAAGCAATACTACCATTGCGTGGTAAAATAATGAATGTTGAAAAACAAAGATTAGATAAAATTTTAAACTCTCAAGAAATTAGAAATATGGTAACTGCTTTTGGCGGTGGAATAGGCAAAGATTTTGATGAGGAAAAAATTAGATATAATAGAGTAATCTTAATGACAGATGCTGATGTAGATGGTGCTCATATTAGAACCTTGTTATTAACCTTTTTCTACAGGTATATGACTGATTTAGTTGAGAAGGGCCACGTATTTATAGCTCAACCTCCGCTTTATAAAGTTACAAAGAGTAAAAAAGACTATTATTGTTATACTGATAAGGAACTTGAAAAGATACTTGCTGAAATTGGAGGAAAGGACAATAATACTAATATCCAAAGATACAAAGGTCTTGGAGAAATGGATGCTGTGCAGCTATGGGAAACTACAATGGACCCTGAAAGAAGAACTCTTCTTAAGGTTAATCTTGAAGATGCAATGGCTGCAGATGAAATATTCACCATACTTATGGGAGATAAAGTAGAGCCAAGAAGAGAGTTTATTACAGAAAATGCCAAGAAAGTTGTGAATCTTGATGTCTAATTGCTTTGTTCATAGGGAGTAGAGGTGTATACATGGATAACCACGGAAATGTTTTAGAAGTAGATATTAAACAAGAAATGAAAAAATGTTATATAGATTATGCTATGAGTGTTATAGTAGGTCGTGCTCTTCCAGATGTAAGAGATGGCTTAAAGCCTGTACATAGAAGAATATTGTATTCTATGTATGAACTTGGAATTACTCCAGATAAGGGATATAGAAAATGCGCCAGAATAGTAGGAGATGTACTTGGTAAGTATCATCCACATGGAGATACTGCTGTTTATGATGCTTTAGTTAGAATGGCGCAGGATTTTTCAATAAGATATCCTCTAGTGGACGGTCATGGTAATTTTGGTTCTGTAGATGGTGATGGTGCTGCTGCTATGCGTTATACAGAAGCAAGAATGAGCAAGATAACACTTGAGCTATTAAGAGAAATAAACAAAAATACAGTTGATTTTATTCCAAATTTTGATGGTGAGGAACAAGAACCTTTAGTACTTCCATCAAGGTTTCCTAATCTTTTGGTAAGCGGATCTTCAGGTATAGCTGTTGGTATGGCTACTAATATACCTCCACATAACTTAGGAGAGGTTATTGATGGTATATCTATGCTTATAGATAATCCAGATGTAACAATTTTAGATTTAATGACTAAAATAAAGGGTCCAGATTTCCCAACAGCTGGAATTATTTTAGGAACAGCAGGTATAAGAGAAGCATATGAAACAGGTAGAGGAAAGATACTAGTAAGAGCTAAAACTGACATTGAAGAGGAAAAAGGAAGGTTAAAGATTATTGTAACAGAACTTCCTTATCAAGTTAATAAAGCTAGACTTATAGAAAATATAGCTGATTTAGTAAGAGATAAGAAAATAGATGGTATATCAGATTTAAGAGACGAATCTGATAGAGAAGGTATGAGAATTGTAATAGAGCTTAAGAAGGATGCTAATGCAAACATAGTTTTAAATCAATTATATAAGCATACTAAGCTCCAAGATACCTTTGGGGTTATAATGATAGCTCTTGTTAATAATGAGCCTCAGACCTTAAATTTAAAGCAAATATTAGTTCATTACCTAGATTTCCAAAAAGAAGTTATAAGAAGAAGAACTCAATTTGACTTAGATAAGGCACTTGCTAGAGCTCATATTTTAGAAGGCTTAAGAATAGCTCTTGATCATATAGACGAGGTTATATCTATAATACGTTCTTCAAAGACTACTGATCAAGCTAGAAAAGGTCTTATGGAAAGGTTTGATTTATCAGAAAAGCAGAGTCAAGCTATTTTAGATATGAGGCTTCAAAGGCTCACCGGGCTTGAAAGAGATAAAATTGAAGAAGAATATAATGAACTAATGAAGAATATATCATACTTTAGAGAAATACTAGAAAATGAAAGTTTAGTTTTAAAGATTATAAACGATGAGTTATTAGAAATAAAGGCTAAGTATTCTGACGAAAGAAGAACTGCCATTGAAAGAAATCCTAATGATATAGATATAGAGGACTTAATTCAAGAGCAGGAAGTTGTTGTAACACTAACTCATACAGGATATATAAAGAGAATTTCTTCTGATGCCTATAAAGCTCAAAATAGAGGCGGAAAAGGAATTCAAGCAATGGCAACAAAGGAAGATGACTTTGTAGAGCATATATTTATTACTTCCACACATAATCACCTTCTATTCTTTACTAACCTAGGAAGAGTATATAGATTAAAGGGATATGAGCTGCCTGAAGCAGGAAGATCTGCAAAGGGAACAAACTTAATAAATATTCTGCCGTTAAATTCTGGAGAGAAAATTCAAGCAATTATGCCTGTAAAAGAATTTGAAGATAATAAGTTCCTAGTAATGGCAACTAAAGAAGGCGTAATTAAGAAAACAGATTTAGCTGATTACTCCTCAATTAGAAAGAATGGTTTAGCAGCTATTAATTTAAGAGAGGGCGATGAACTCATAGGAGTTAAGATGACTGATGGTCAAAGCGAAATACTTATAGTTACCCAAAATGGATACTCTATGAGATTTAATGAGACAGATGTAAGACCTATGGGAAGAACAGCTACAGGAGTTAAAGCCATTACTTTAAGGGAAGAAGATCAAGCTGTAAGTATGAGTGTTATTGCTGAGAATGAAGATGTACTTATTGTTAGTGAAAATGGATTTGGTAAGAGAACAAGTGAAAAAGAATATGCTGCACATAGAAGAGGCGGCAAAGGAATGATCACTTATAAAATATCAGAAAAAACAGGTAAAGTAGTTGGAGCCGGAATTGTAAAAGATGGAGATGAAATAATGCTTATTAACACTAGTGGTGTTGCAATAAGACTAAATGCATCTAATATTTCTACTACTGGAAGAAATACTATGGGTGTTACTCTGATGAGAACTACAGATGAAGAAAAAATAGTAGCTATGGCAAAAATAAATATGGATTCTGAAATAGAAGAAATAAGTGAAGAAATCACAGAAGATCAAGACAATAATTAAAAATTAATATGATGAATGAAGAATTATATAAAAAAGAAGTTTTGTTATGCAAAACTTCTTTTTTTAAATTAGCTCTCTTTTTATATAAGATTTTTAAAGAATAAATATAATAATTCATTATATTTTTATCCTTGATTTAATTAAGCTTTGGTGTAATTAAAATTTTATATCTTAAACTGTTCCAGGTGTATCAATATATGAAATATGATGAAAATACAAGAAATGACTAGATATAGTGCTATAATTTATCTTAATGAATTAATACAAATTAACGTAGTTCTATATTTTTGATAAAATAACATCTGTCGCTGAAAGACAGTAAGACGATTAACTTCGTTCAACATTTAAACTTCTTATCAATAACTTAAAAAAGTTGTTGACAACAAGAAGTTTAAATGATAAGATATAAAAGCTGTCAGACGACGGCAAAACAAATTGGTCTTTGAAAATTAAACAGATATATAACAA
>NZ_JBJHZY010000009.1:0-21457 GCF_045310525.1 Candidatus Clostridium radicumherbarum
CGAACACGATGGTTAAGCTTCTCAGCGCCGATGGTACTGCTTGGGCGACTAAGTGGCAGAGTAGGACGTTGCTAGGTCTTTATGTACATATTTTATGTCATAAAAATATTAAGGTTCACTAGCTCAGTCGGTAGAGCACATGACTTTTAATCATGGTGTCCGGGGTTCGATTCCCCGGTGAGCCACCAAGACACTCTATAACTAGAGTGTCTTTTAATTTTTTGATTTTAAGCCTCAGTGGATTGGTTTTCATATTTCTGCTTATATGTTAAGATAAAATATATAAAAGTAAAAAGAAAAAATTATGGGAATAAATAATGGGAGGTACTATGAAAAAGTTAATATATATATGCCTGTGCATATTAATATCTATAAATTTCACAGCTTGTAATGTAAAGAAATTAGCTACAGCCAGTGGAGGCAGCACAGCTAATAATAGCAGCGTGAATAAAAATAATGTTGAAAATAACAAGAATAATGAAGCAAATAAAACAGCAGCTGATATAGATAATTCAGTTAACAGCAATTCAGCAGAAAATAAAAAAGAAGTAGATAGCAGCACTTCAACATCTCAAAATACTAATTCTAATAATAGTAATATTAAAGCAACATCTCAAGCCAGTAATGCAACTGCAGGCACTAAAAACTCTGCAGTTCAAAATAATAACATAAGTACAAGTACCCTTCAAAAGCAAGGTAGCCAGAAAAAGAGTAAGGTTATTGTAATAGATCCTGGTCATGCAAATAGATCAAATCTAGAAAAGGAACCACTAGCACCAGGTTCTACCACTATGAAGATAAAGGATGGTGGTGGGGCTCAAGGAGTGGCTACAGGTACGCCGGAATATAGAGTTAATATGAATGTTTCTTTAAAACTAAAGGCTTTACTTCAAAATTACGGCTATACAGTAGTCATGACTAAAACACAGGATTCTCAAAGCTTAGGAAACGTTGAAAGGGCCAATGTTGGGAATAATGCAAATGCAGATTTAGTTATAAGAATACATGCAGATTCAAGCACTAGTACTTCAGCAAAAGGAGCTTCTATGCTAGTACCTTCACCTATTAATGATAATACAAAAGCTATTTATTCTGCTAGCAAAAGCTATGGTAAAACGGTATTAAATACCTTGGTACAAGAGGTTGGGATGCAAAATAGAGGTGTAACTGAGCACAGCGATATGACGGGTTTTAATTGGTCTAAGGTTCCTGTGATTTTAGTTGAGATGGGTTTTCTTTCAAACCCTAATGAGGACAAATTATTAAGCAGCGATACCTATGAAAATAAGATTGCTAAGGCATTAGCTGATGGTATAATAACTGCATTAGAATAGTAATAAGTAGTTAAAAAAGGTTGTTTAGCATAAATCTTTTATTTTTACATAACCTAATTTTATCAATTATAGGTTTAATATTTATTAACCTACAATTATTAAAAAGAGGTAGAACAATGGATAAGAAAACAAATTCTAAAGGTAAAAAGAAAATGGATTTTACTAGGCTCACAAATCTTCTGTATGAAGCTTCATCCTCTCTTGTACCTGGCACTGGGAAACTATATAGTACTATGTATACAAATGATGATGAGAAAGAAGAAGTAGAGTATATAGAAGATGATAAGGATTAAGGGACTTTGCAAAAGGAAAGTCCCTTATAAATTTTAGTAAGGAATTCTATTCACAGCAGTATTGGCAGCATTATATAAAACTATGGACGCAGCTATGTTAAATGCAGTTGCCGGTATAACAACTCCCAGAATAAGAGCTAGAAATGGACCAGGAAGGCCCACTAATATATAAGCGGCTCCTAAAAATACAGTTCCGCTAATTATGGTTCCAATAAAGGAAACAATAGATATTTTAAGCTGACTATTAAATTTGAATACTCTAAAAAGAAGAAATACCAAATTACTTGTAATAATTTTATCTATTATATTAGGTAATTGTCCAGCGGGAAAGGTAGTTGTGGCGGCGGTAAGTATGCCGGCTGCTAGTCCAATCACTAATGATAATTTATAATCATCACATAAGAAGATAGCAATAAACATCATGCTAAGTAGAAAGTCAGGCTTCATGCCAAATAGTATAGGTGGAACTAATTGGTGCAGTACAAGTCCAATGGATAAAAGCAGGGAACTTAATATAATTTTTCTTAAATTCATGTTTCACATCTCCAATAAATAATTTTTTTTGAAAATTAATTCTAATAATTAAACAATAAAAGTGCTTTCACCAAATCATTGTATACACCACCTTTCATACTAGGATAATTTTAGGCAAATAAAAAAACTCCTCCCTAAAAGCTTAGGGCGAAGTTATCCGCGGTGCCACCTAAATTATGCAAAAATATGCATATCTCATTTTCAGACACTAACATGTCCTATCCCTTTTAACGGTGGGCATCCGTTAAGGACTACTCTTCTAGATTCATAGAATTTCGGCTTACTCCTGTAAGGTCCATTCACTATTGGCATCGTACTGAGATCACACCCTACTCAGCTCTCTGAAACTAGGCCATATAGCTACTCTTCCTTATCAATGGATTTGTATTTGCTTAATTTATTATATTTTACTATGGTAAAGTGATAATGTCAATGGAGTTTATTTTATGATTTGTATAAAATGTAAATTTAATTATTATAACGAAATTCAATGCAATCCTTTAAGAGGAATAGAGATTTGTGTGTAGAATATAAATATATAATAATATAAAAAGGTGTAATTTTTTACCATCATTAACATAGAAGTAACAGAACAACAGGGATAGACTTCTTGTTATAAAGTCTTTATCGATTTCAGTGGAAAAAATTAAGGAGTATGAATATGGAAAATAAAGAATTTCTAAAAAGACTATGCACTACTGCAGCTCCAAGCAGTAGGGAGCATCTACTTTATTCAATATTTAAGGATGCCTTTGAGGAATTTGGAGAAGTCAGTATTGGAAAACTTAATAATATGTATGCATTAAAAAAAGGTAATGGTAGTGGAAGCTTAATGTTAATGGCTCATGCTGATGAAGTTTTTTTAATGATTACTGAAATAGGTGATAATGGTTTCTTAAGCTTTAAGGGCTTTGGAATTGATGTTAAAACTCTTGTATCACAGGAAGTAATAGTGCACGGGAGGAAAGATATACTAGGTATAATAGGAATAAAACCTCCTCACTTAATGAGTGTTAAGGAAAAAAACAAGGCTGTAAGTCTTGATGAGTTAAGAATTGACACGGGTATTTCAAGTGAAACGCTTAAGACTATAGTTAAGGTAGGAGATTATGTTACCTTAAAAAGAAACTTTTATGAGCTTTTAAATAATAATGTTACATGTAAGGCAATTGATGATAGAGCTGGAATAACTGCTCTCTATGCTTGTGCAAAGGAACTTGAAAATATAAATCATGATTTAGATGTATATTTTACTATGTCCGCTCAGGAGGAGGTCGGACACAGGGGGGCTAAGGTAGGAAGCTATGAGGTTAAACCTACTATAGCAATTGCTGTAGATGTAACCTTTGATAGCGGTCCTTTAGGAGATGATGAGAGAGAAAATAAATTAGGAGAAGGTCCTGTAATTTGTGTAGGTCCTAATGTACATCCTAAATTAAGAAAAAAAATAATGGATTTAGCAGTTGAATTTAATATTCCTTATCAGATAGAGGTAGAGCCAGGGAATACTGGTACTGATGCATGGGACATACAGATAGCAGGTGAAGGAATTCCTACACTTCTTATTTCGATTCCTGTTAAATATATGCACACTTCAGTAGAGATAGTGAATATGGAGGATATTAAAAATACCGGATTACTAATTTCTAAGCTGATAGAAAAGCTAAAATCAGAGGAAGTGGAGGGGTTATTGTGCTTTTAGAGAAGCTTTGTAATGCCACTGGACCTTCAGGTTATGAAGGCAATGTAAGAAGCATAATTAAAGAGCAGCTTATGGACTATGTAGATGAGATTAAAGTTGATAACATGGGTAATATTATTGCACATAAAAAAGGAAAGGGTAAGAAAGTTATTGTTGATGCCCATATGGATGAAGTAGGCTTTATTATTATTGGCTATAATGAAGATGGCACCTTAAAATTTAATTCATTAGGAGGAGTTGCTGCAAATATAATAGCTGCAAAGGTAGTTCTAGTAGGAGAAAGCAGAATTCCGGGTGTTATAGGCATTAAACCTATTCATCTGCAAAGTGCAGAGGAGAGAAAAAAGAATATAGCTTATAGTGACTGCTGCATAGATATTGGTGCTAAGAATAAAGAGGAAGCTAAAAGACTAATTCAATTAGGTGAATTTGCAGTATTTGAAACTGAGTTTAGTGAATTTGGTGAAGGGCTTTATAAAGGTAAAGCCTTTGATGATAGAATGGGTTGTGCAGTTTTAATTGAGGCTTTAAAGGAGAATTATGACTTTGATTTATATGGTGTATTTAATGTTCAAGAGGAGGTAGGAGAAAGGGGAGCCTTTGTTTCTGCTTTTCAGGTTAAGGCTGATATAGGAATTGTGTTAGAAGGCACAATTTGTGCTGACATGCCAAGTGTTCCAAAGTATTTGAGTGCTACTGAAGTTGGAAAGGGACCAGCTATTTCAATAATGGATAGAACAAGTATTTTTAATTCGGATATTGCTGGAGATATTATGGAACTTGGTAATAAAAATAATATACCCTATCAAAGGCGAAGAGCTATAGCTGGTGGAAACGATGCTTATGCTATTCATGCTTCTGGTGAAGGAGCTAAAATAGCAACTATATCTGTGCCCTGCAGATATATTCATTCCTCAGTTTCAGTTGCAAGTAAATCTGATTTCGAAAATACTATAAAGTTATTAGTAGAATATTTAAAATCAATTAATTAAAGATACAAATTAAGCTAAAAGTTTTCACTGGGAGAAATATGGTGAAAATTTGTCATAGTACAACTAAAGTAAGTAAGCTTATGTACTTGTTTATCTATAAAAATGCCGAGGGGAGATATGTATGGACAATATGTTAGAAAGGCTTATTTCAAGCTTTGGAGTAAGCGGTCACGAAGATAAAGTTAGAGAAGTTATTTTAAATGAGCTTAAGGATTGTAATTGTGATGTTAGAGAGGATAAACTAGGAAACCTTATAGTTAAAATTGGAGAAGGACAGGAGAAAATCATGTTCTGCTCTCATATGGATCAGATTGGCCTTATAGCAACCTATGTGGAAGACAATGGCTTCATACGGGTAGGAAGCTTAGGTGATTTCAACTGTACAGATATAGTACATAATTTAGTTAAATTTGAAAATGGTACAGTAGGTAAGATAGTATCTACAAAGGATAACCCTGAAATAGGAGATTTACTTGTAGATATAGGAAAATCATCAAGGGAAGAAACTGTTAAATTAGTGAAAGAAGGAGATGTAGCTGGTTTTATAGGTCATACTATGGAGATAGATGATAAGCTCTTAAGTTCTGGTTTAGATAATAGGATAGGTTGCTATATTCTCCTTAGATTAATTAAAGAAATAAAGAAAGTAAACAGGGAAGCTTATTTTGTCTTTTCTTCTCAAGCAGAGCTTGGAGGAAGAGGGGCCAGGGCAGCCTCCTTTGCAATAGAACCGGACTATTGTATAGTTGTGGATTTAGAGGCAGCAGGAGATTATATAGGTGGAAAAGGGAATATAAAGCTTGGAAAAGGTCCAATTGTAACAGTCATTGATAAAGGCCTTATTATGCATCATGAAGTAAAGGAGTTTATAGAAAAGACAGCAAGTGAAAAGAATATAGAGCTTCAATACGCATTATCTGATAGGCTTTCAGATGGTGGTACAATTCATAAAGAAAAAGCTGGTGTAAAAACTGGGGTTATTTCAGTTCCCTGTAGGTATAATCATACTATTTCAGAAATGGTTAACCTTAATGATATAGAAAAAAGTATTGAACTTTTAAAGGGGTTAATTTAAACTAGTATATGAATCATTATGTTTAGAAAGGCTTATTTTATGACAAGAAAAAAGTTTAAGTGGTTATTAGTAATTGCATGGATGATACTTATTTTTTGGTTTTCCAGTATGCCAGCCACAATTTCAGATGAAAAAAGTCATTTTGTAATCTATGTTTTTAATCTCTTAGGTTTAAACTTAAATAGCGTATTTGGTGATTTAGCAAATTTCATAGTTAGAAAATGTGCTCATTTTTCCGAATATTTTATTTTATTTATGCTGCTTTATAATACATATAAGGAATATTTCCCTAAAAAAAAGGCCTTAATTCTTTCACTACTAAGTGTTTTTTTGTATGCCTCTACAGATGAGTTCCATCAGTTATTTGTACCAGGAAGAGAAGGAAGAATAAGAGATGTCCTTATAGATACATCTGGCGGAGCATTAGCTATGATTATTTGTTATTTTATTAGGTCAAAAAAAACTTTGCGTTAGATATTTTCTAACGCATTTTTTGCCTTTACAAATCTTGATACAATTTTTTACATGTGCTACTATATATACAATACAATCTGATTATAAGATAAGAGGAGAGAAGAAATGGAGACAGTTATTATTATAGATTCATGCTGCGATCTTCCAAAGGAATATATTGATGAAAATAAAGTTCCTGTACTTAGTATGGCAGTAAACTTTAAAGGTCAGGAATATAAGGATGATTTTGGAGTTAGCTTACCATATAAGGATTTTTATGACGAGGTTAGAAAAGGCGAGATGCCTTCAACAGCACAAATAAACGTATATGATTATTCTGAGGAATTTAGAAAGCATGTAAGCCTTGGAAAATCAATAATATGCATTGCTTTTTCATCAGCCTTAAGTGGTTCCTATAACAGCGCTTGTATAGCAAAGGATATGATACTTGAGGAATATAAGGACGCTGATATCACAGTAATTGACAGTAGATGTGCATCATTAGGTGAAGGACTACTAGACTATTATGCAATAGAAATGTTGAAAAATGGAGCTTCAAAAGAAGAAATTATAACTTTTATTGAAAATAATAAATTGAAGATAAATCATTGGTTTACAGTTGATGACCTAAATCACTTAAAAAGAGGGGGAAGAGTATCAGCCACTGCTGCTGCTATAGGAACCCTATTAAATATAAAGCCAATCCTTCATGTAGATGATGAGGGAAGATTGATACCAGTAACTAAGGAAAAAGGAAGAAAAAAATCTATTAAGGCCTTAGCTGAAGAACTAGATAAAAACATAATTAACCCAGAAGAACAGATTATATTTATAAGTCATGGTGACTGCATAGAGGATGTAGAATTGCTTAAAAAATTAATACTTGAAAGACATAAGGTAAAGGACATAATAATTAATTCTATTGGACCAGTCATAGGATCTCACTCTGGACCAGGAACAGTTGCATTATTCTTTATAGGTGAAAAAAGATAACAAAAGGATTAGGTAATGTAATATTACCTAATCCTTTTATAATAAGGATGAAAATAATCTTGCTGCTGCTTCTAGAATTTTTCCAAGTCTTGAGGAGTTTTCAAAATCACATAAGGAACATTCTTTGCTGCATTTTAGGTCCTCAAAAAACTGGTCGTCAAGCTCTTTAGTTTTAAGACTGTCGTATATAACTGCATTTATTTCATAATTAAGTTCAAAGCTTCTGATATCCATATTTGCTGTTCCAACAGTAGATATTTTTTCGTCAATAGTCATTACCTTTGAATGTATAAAGGAATTTACATCATAAAAATATACCTTTGCACCACATTTTATTAATTCAGAAAGGTAAGTTTTAGAAGCTAAGTAAACTATAAAATGATCATACCTTCCGGGAAACAAAATTCTAACGTCAATTCCGCCTAAAATAGCAATTTTAAGGGCATCCATGATACCTTCAGTAGGTATGAAATAAGGAGTTGTAATATAAATATTTTTTTTAGCTAATGTTATCATTTTAATGATACCCTGCATAATTGATGGAAATTCAGAATCTGGTCCGCTTTTAACTAGCTGCATTATCTGCCTTTTAGCTTTAACAGGTTCGGGAAAATAGTTCTTTGCTTCTTTTTCATTAATAAAGTAATACCCTTCTATACGTTTTATAGTAAAGTAATCATCTAGGAATACAGCCTGAAGACCTAATACAAAATCTCCCTTTACCATAATGTGTGTATCCCGCCAATAGCCTAGCTTGCCCTTGCCCAGGTATTCATCACCAATATTAATTCCTCCAATAAAACCAACCTTACCATCGATAACTGCAATTTTTCTATGGTTTCTATAATTTATTTGAGTATTAATTAAATGGAGCAAAGGTGCAAGTACATAGGAATATTGTATTATATCTACACCTGCAGCTTTAAGCTCTTTAATATCTCTTTTTTTCATTTTAATGGAGCCTACTCTATCGGTAATGAATTTAACACTTACTCCTTCTTTTGATTTTTGTATTAGAAGATTCTTTATTTCTGTGCCAATTCCATCGCTTTTTACAATATAGTATTCTAAATGAATATGATGTCTTGCCTTTTTAATTTCCTCTATTAAACTCTTAAATTTTTCATTACCATTTCTAAAAATGGTAATATCATTATCTACAAATAGGGGAGAATCACTATTATTAGCCAAAAGCTCTATAAGAGATATGTAATCAGGATGTTCTATTTTATTTAATACACGGTACAATAAATCTCTAACATGCGGTGAAAAGTCTTCTGTAAGCTTATGCTTCTTCCAGTTTCGCCCCAAAAATATATAAAAAATAAGTCCAAATGGGGGCAAGAGCACAAAAACCATAAGCCAGGCAATGGTTTTTTCAGGTCTTTTACGCTCAAGAGTTATTATGACTATTGATACAACTGCATTTAATATGAATAACCATATAGGTAGGCTTATAATTTTAAGAATCAAATTAATACCTCCTTTTATCATTTACTTAATATTATTAACAAGTTTTTTAGATAAACTAAATATGAATTGAAATAGAGTATTTTTATAACTTTTTAAAATTTATTTATGGTCAATTCTATAGTAAAATTTAATTAATTATACTTTAGTACTTGAAATAAGTAAAATTATATATGAAAATATATATAAAATATTATCATAAATATTTTATATTTAGAACCAAATATTTACGAAGCCCAATTTATAAATGGCCTTTTATAGTTAACTAGTCGGTGTAAATTAGAAAATATAGAGAAATATAGAAGGGAAATAGATTTTATGAAAGAATGTAACAATCACGTTTGTGAAGCTTGCACAGGTAGATATTGTGCAAAGAAAGCACCAATTTTTTCAGTTTTAGATAGTGATCAACTTGTTGAAGTTACCAGCTCCATAATAAGAAGAAAGTACAAAAAGGGACAAATAATCTTCTTTGAAGGTGATGTTTCTGATAAATTCTATATAATTAATGGCGGAAAAATTAAAATCTTTAAATACACTAAAGAGGGTAAGGAGCAAATTTTATATATCCTCTCAGAAGGAGATTTTATAGGTTATTTAAGCTTGTTAAAAAAAGGCAGATTTGATTATAATGCTGAGGCTCTAGAAGACGTAAATGTATGTATGCTCACTAAAGATGATTTTGATAAAATAGTTAAAAGAACTCCAGAAATCAGCCTTAGAATATTAGAAAGTCTCCATGATAGACTTGTTTCCTTAGAAAATCTAGTCCAAACCTTAAGCACTAAAGATATAGAAACAAGGATTGCTGCAATATTAAAGAATTTTGCTAGGGAGTTTGGAAAAGAAGAGGCTAAAGGAATTGTTATAGAAATGCCCCTTAGCCGTGAGGAAATGGCAAACTATATAGGTGTAACAAGAGAAACTATGAGCCGAAAGCTTACTTCCATGGAAGATGATGGGACAATAGAACTTGTTGGTAATAAGAAAATTATTATTAAGGACTTGCAGCTATTAGAAGAACTTTCTTAAATAAAATTAAGGGGCTTTGCATTAGCAGTTATAAACTACTGGTGTAAAGCTCCTAAATTAATTTTTGAAGATTTTTCTTTTGAATATCTTCCAATTATAATTCTCAACTAAATTATTTATTGCTTTAACAGTACCTCTCCAACAGCAATTCCAGTTTCAACACACTTTTCTCTCATATTATCTTCTGGAGTAAAGTTTATTCTTAGAGGAAGCTTAATGTGGTCATCTCCAGTAACCTTTATCATAAAGGAAGTATCTAGTAAGGTAATATTGCTGTTTTTTAAGTAATCATTAATAATCTCTATTGCCTCACCACTCCAGCCATAGGAACCAAAGGCTGCACCAATTTTTCCTGAAAGATCTAATTTAACTATCTCTTTAAGCACATCCTCTATATTTCCAATCATATCACCATAACGAGTGGAACTTCCTATTAATATAGCGGAGGCATCCTTTACCATATCTAGTATAGTATCAAGTTCTGCGTTTTTAATATTTACAATATTTGTTTCAATGCCCATACTAGTTAAACCTTGAGAAATATTTTGTGCAATTTTCGAGGTGTTTCCAGTCATTGAACTAAATAGTATAAGAGCCTTTTTGTCAGGAATTGCAGGAATATAGCTCATTTCATCATAAATATCTACATACTTTTGAACATCCTTTCTAATTACATATCCATGAGATGGGCAAATCATATTTATTTCAAGATTTTTAATTTTTTCAAGCATTAGTCTTACATAAGGTCTGTGTGGGCTCATTATTAATTTGTAGTATGTTTTATAGTCCTCAAGTATGTCTTCCTTCGCTAAATCATTGAATAATTCATAATTAGCTATATGAGTACTAAAGATGTCGCAAGGATATAATATTTTATCTTCTAAATCATAGGTTATCATAGTTTCCTCAGTATGAAGGAAAGGAGTTTCAAAGAACTGAAGGGTTTTTCCACCTATATCTAAAGTCTCTCCATCTTTAATAACATGGAAATTCTTATTTTGAAGCTTGAACATTCCTATTAAAAATTTCTTACCTAATTCTGTAGTAACAATTGTAGCATTCTTAGCTTTATTCATTAATGCTCCAAGTGCCCCAGCATGATCTGGCTCTACATGGTTAATAACTACATATTGAAGCTTTTCTAAATTAATAATACTTTCTAAGTGCTTTACAAATTCCATTCCGAAGGCTATGTCCACGGTATCAATTAAAGTAGGTTTTTCAGTATTTAATAGGTAGGAGTTATAAGTTGTGCCCTTTGTAAGCATTAATCTGTGAAATGGAACATCTCTATCATCAACCTTCCCAACGCTAAATACATTCTTTGCAATTTCAATTTTATTTAACATTTATAATCTCTCCTTTTTCCCAATAAATTTAATCTATGGGTAAATTATAAAATAGAATCCTCAGACAAACTATGATTACAGTCAATTTACAAATTGATTTAAATCACATATTAAGATATTCAGCCCGGGTATAATAAAGTCATGAAGATTAAACTTTAAGGAGTGATTTTAATGAGTACATTTCATAGTTCACAAAAGATAGGAGAAATAGTAACAAAGTTTCCAAAGTCTGCAGACATTTTAAAGGAATATAAAGTAGATTACTGCTGTGGTGGAGACAGAACATTACTCACAGCAATAAAGGAACAAAATATAAATGAATCAGAAATTCTAGGAAAGATTAATAGTTTATATGAAGAGTTTAAAAATAAGGAAACAGGAGAAAGAAACTGGGAAGTGGCACCTTTTGGTGAACTTGCAGAGCATATATTAAACGTACATCATGCTTATTTATGGGCAGAGCTTCCGAGAATAAGTGAATTAACAGGAAAAATATTAAGAGTTCACGGGGAGCACCATCCGGAGCTTTCTAAAGTCTATAAACTTTTTCATAGTCTTAAGATGGAACTTGAGGAGCATTTAATTAAGGAAGAAACAATTCAATATCCTGCAATAAGAGAATATGAAAAATCTAAAACTAAGGAAGCTTTAGAAAAAGCAGCTAATATAACAAAGGAATTAGAAGATGAGCATACAGGTGCAGGAGATATACTAAAGGAATTAAGAAAGGTAACAAATGACTATGCAGTACCTGAGGACGGCTGCAACAGCTATAGATTAACTTATACAAAGCTTCAGGAATTAGAGGCTGATACCTTTCAGCATATACATTTGGAGAACAATATTTTATTCCCAAGACTTGAAGCAGAAGCAGCAAAATTAAGTAAATAACAATCATTGAAGAATGAACTTTTTTTTAAAGCTAAAGGTTCATTCTTTTTTTGTGAAAAATACTCATAATTATTAATGGTACTTGCAGAATTTTTAATTGATAAATAATTTTGCTTTTTTAGGAAGTAATAATCAATAGAACAACTTGTGTATCCATACATTTTATTTTTTTAGTGGCAAATTATATAATTAGGTAAACAATACTATGAATGTTGGAGAGTGATAACATGAAGGTTCCATACATAATGACTCCAGGACCTACTCAAGTTAGTGAAAAAGTAAGGCTTGCAAGGGCACTTGAAACTACTAATCCTGATTTGGATCTTAAGTTTTATGATTTTTATAAGGAGACCTGTGAAAAAATAGGTGAATTTCTAAACACAAAAAATGAAGTTAGAATTTTAGGAGGTGAAGGTATACTTGGCCTTGAAGCTGCCTGTGCTTCTTTAACAGAAAAGGGAGACAGGGTTCTAGTTATAGATAATGGTGTTTTTGGAGAGGGCTTTGCTGATTTTGTTAGGATTTATGGAGGAGAAGCTGTCTTCTTTAAAGGTGATAGACAAAGAAAAATTGATACAGATAAGCTCAAGAGATTTTTAGATAAAGATAGAAATTTTAAATATGCAACTGTAGTCCACTGTGATACTCCATCAGGGGTTTTAAATGAAGTAGATAAAATATGTCCATTACTTAAAGAAAAGGGTATATTAACAGTTGTAGATAGTGTGGCAGGAATGGGGGGAGTGGAACTTAGAGTAGATGATTGGCAGATTGATATAGCATTAGGGGGTTCTCAAAAGGCAATTTCTGCCCCTCCAGGACTTACAATATTAAGTATAAGTGATGATGCATTTAAGGTTATGGAAAGTAGAAAGGAACCTATAGCATCCTTTTACTGCAATCTTTTAGTTTGGAAGGATTATTACAAAAATAAGTGGTTCCCTTATACTCAGCCAATTAGTGATATTATTGGTTTAAGAGCTGCTATTGATAATATTTTTGATGAAGGAAAGAAATATATGCTAAAAAGACATGAGAAAATAGCTTCTGCTGTGAGAGAAGCTGTTTCATCAGCTGGTCTAAAGCTATATATTAAAGATGGCTATTCCAATACAGTTTCAGTAATTGAAGTACCAGATACAATAGAGGATAAGGCACTTAGAGACTATATGTTAAATAGTTATGGAGTATTTATAGCAGGTTCCTTTGATTATCTTGCTGGCAAGGTAATTAGAATAGGACATATGGGAGAAAATGCAAGGATTGATAAAGTAAGCTACACCTTATTTGCACTTCATAGCTCACTAGAGTACTTTAATTTTAAATTAAAGGAAGATATGGTGAAAATATTTTTACAATATATGAATAATTGATAGAGTTTTTTAATTCTTTATTTTGAGAGCCACGAGAAATACACTCGTGACTCACATGTTTTTAAATAAATAACTGCATATTCGAATTTAATGCATCTTTTACATATTCTTTTGCTTCAATTATTTCTACTTCAGGAAGCAGTTCTTCAGGTTTAAAGCCCATAACCTCAACTGAAAGCTTGCAGGCGTAAAATTTTACGCCCTTTTTTCTTGCTCCATTTAAAAAAGCAGTTAAATCGGGTGTTTCATCCTCCTTCATCATAGCCTTCAACATCTCTTTTCCAAAACCGCTAAAGTTCATTTTGGATAAGGGCAGATCTTCTGGCCCCTTTGGAGTCATAAAGCCTAGCATTTTTTCATAAAAACTTTTATCTTCCGTCATAGGTGCTTCAGGATTTCTTATAAGCAGCAAACCCCAAAAGGCAAAAAAAATAGATACTTCAACTTCAATTTCTCTTGCTGCATTTGCAATTATCAATGCAGCTAAAGCTTTATCATATTCTCCGCTAAACATAACTAAGTTGACTTTTTTATTTTCCAATATTTTCACCTCTAACTTTTGTAATTAATAAGTCTAGTTTTAACTATTAAAATTCATTTATTCATAAAAGTGAGATTCGAAGTTTTATATTCGAATCTCTATATAAACCCTTTCATAATAGAAAGGGCAGTAAATTAAGTTTTATTAGAATATTTTTTAATAAAGTATTCTTTATTTTCTATTATTGCTGTAAGAGTATTAATAAAATAGTCTATTTCGTTAGTACCGTTGTATAGGCCAAAGCTTATACGTACCATTCCAGGGCGGGGAATGTCAGAAGAAATCGAAAGCTTTTCTATATCTTCCTTTGAAAGCTTTAATAACTTTTGAATATAAGGATGGGCACAGAAACACCCTGTTCTAACTCCGATACCTGCTTCCAACCCTAATATTTCTGCTGCAATGCTGTGGTGCATACCTCTTATATTAAAAGAAATAATGCTGACTCTTTCATTAGAATCATCAATGCCGCCATATAGTTCAATTTCATTAATATTTTTTAACTTAGTTAAAGCATAATGAGTTAAATTCCTTTCATAAGCCGCTAAATTATCCATACCTATTTCCTTTAAAGTTTCCATTGCGCTAGTTAATGCCATAACGCCCATTAAATTTTGGGTGCCGGCTTCTTCTTTCTCAGGAGGATCTGCCCAAATAACATTCTCATGAGTGACTAAATCTACTGTTCCACCACCTTTGTAATCTGGTTCTCCTAAAGTAAAAATATCTTTAGGACCTATTAAGACTCCAATACCAAAAGGAGCATACATTTTATGTGCAGAGAAAACTAAAAAGTCTATATGCTCTGAGGAGTCGGCTGGTTTCATATTCACAACTGCATGAGGAACAAGCTGTGCTCCATCTACTAAAATTTTTGAATTATATTTATGAGCAATTTTAGCAATTTCATGTATAGGATTAAGAAGGCCAGTAACATTAGAGGCACCAGTAACCGTAACCAGTTTTACCAAACCATTATATTTCTTAAGTTTGTTTTCTAAATCATTTAATGAAAGCCTTCCATCCTTCTCTATCATAATATAATCCACTTTATATTTATCTCTCCAAGGCAAGTCGTTTGAATGATGTTCCATATCAGTTGATAATATAATAGAACTTTTATCTTTATCATAAAGCCTGTTAGCAAGTTTATTTATACCTTCCGTAGTATTTTTTACATAAATTGCAATATCATTATCTAAATTTGCATGTACAAAATTTAAAATAATATTTCTGGAATCCTCATATAACTTTGAAGAAATTTGAGATTTATACCCAGCCCCTCTGTTTACAGACGAATACCATGGTGAAAAATTATTTAAAGCTTGAAGTACTGAAATAAGGGGAGGTGTTGTAGCAGCATTGTCAAAATTTATATAAGGTACCTTTGTGCCGTTAGCTAATGGTATAAGTGTATTTACTCCAACAATTAATCTTCTATAGGGAGATTCTCTAATAAAGTAATTCACAACATCACCTACATCAATTGTATTTTGTATTAGTATATGAACATTACTATTTGTTGTGATTTGTATTTTAAAGCAGACCCTTATTATCTTAATTTAACGAAAAACCATTACTTTATATAGTTAAAATTTTATTAAATAGACATTTAAAGTAAGAATATAAAATGCTATAATAAAGATATATTGCCAAAAATTGAGTAATGGGGTGTGAGGATTGTGGATTTAATTAATAAAAGATATACAGTGTTAAAAAGTATAAAACAAAACCGTTTTGTATCCTCCTACCTTGCTCTAGATGAGAAAATAGGGTCAAAAGAAGTACAATTAAATATCATTAACTCGGAATATCTTCCTGAAAATTTACTTAATTATTTTATAAATGAATATCAGACCTTTGCCATTATTAATAGTGAAAAGCATATAAAACTTTATGACTTTGATATAATTAAATTTTTAGATAATAAAGTTTTAGAAAAACGTCAATATTTTTATACAAATGAAATTGTGGAAGATGATAGTAATTTTATTGAAGCAATTGGTAAATTAAATGAGGGAGAGCAGCTTGATTTAATTATAAATTTATGTCAAGGCATTAATTATCTTCACTTAAGAGGTTTTGTTTATGGTGATATAAATATTAATAATATTATTGTGACAAATTCTAATTTTAAGTTTAAGGATATAATTACTAAGGAATTGAACAAAATAAATTTTTGGGATACAAAAGATAACCTACTAATCTTTAAGTCTCCAGAAGTTTTGGAAGGAAAGTCTCCTAGTGTGCTCTCGGATATTTATTCCTTAGGTGTTCTGCTGGCTTTTATTTGCAGACGAGGTATGATTAATAATCTAATTGAGATAAATGATGAAATTGGAAAATGTAAGATAAATGATAAAAATTTACTGTGCAAATTAGCACCAGTTATAGAGAAGATGACTGAATCAAATGAGGCAAATAGATATACAAATATTTTAGAGATTATAAAAGATATAAATTTTATTTTCAATAAGGATTATAAAGCTCTTGTAAAAGAAGAAATTGAAAAGATTAATTTAAACAATAAATTAATTGGAAGGGATTATGAAGTTAATAATATTCTTAAACTATATAATTCAATGACTAAATTAGAGCTTTCAGATAAACTTGTTGTAGTACATGGTGAATATGGCATCGGAAAAACTAAACTTCTTAATGAAGTTGAAAGACTAATGAGGTTAAATAGTATAAATGTATACTCTAGTTATTCACAAGAAAGTTCAGAGAATCAAGAAAATAAAGGTTTTTTTGAAATTATTAAAAAGCTAACTGGTGAGTGTGATTCAGAAATACTTGAAAGATATGAAGGGGAACTTGTAAAGTTTATACCTGAGCTTGCAAAGGATAAAGAAGTTATACCTTATGAAGCTTTAGATGCTGAAAAAGAAAAGTATAGAGTTATAAGCAGTATATGTGATTTTATTCATGATATAACAAAGGGTAAACCAATGGTTTTTATTATAGACAATATACATAGAGTAAATAATATTTCTATTGAGATATTGAAGTATCTTTCCCTTAGACGTAGAAATTTAATGCTACTTGTTTCTTATTGTGATGGTGAATATTCTAATAATAGTAGGTTATCGGACTTTTTAGCTGAACTTACGGGAAAATCAAATATGATTGATATTCAGCTTCATGGACTAAGCAATGAGGATTCCATTACCATGATTCAGGACATGCTTAGAATGCATAAAAGAGCAAAGAATTTCGCCACGAGAATATTTTTAAATACCTATGGAAATCCCATGTTTATAGTTGAAACATTAAAGAATCTTCTTGCAAATAAATATATTTATTTAAATGAGGAAACTGCAAGATGGGAAAGTGATTCTAATGATTATACAAAGCTTCCAATGCCCACTAATCTTGAACAGGCTATTTTAACCCAAATTAAGGATATTGAGCATATAAGTTTTGAGATTCTTAAATCTTTATCTATCTTCAATTCAGGAATATCGGAGGAAGTTATTTACAATATAATAGGTGCTGATAAAAAAAGTATAGAAGAGAGACTAACAAACTTAGAGGCTAAGGGCATAGTATGCAGAAAAATAGAAGATAGCGGTTTTGTTTATGATTTTACTAATAGAATATTGAAAAATATAATAAATGGAAGATTGGATGAGAAGTATAGAATATCGATGCATGAAGCTGCAGCCACGCTTTTAGAAAAAAAGTATGAAGAAGGAATTGAAAATAGAGAAGAGCTTATATACCATTTAGAGAAATCAGGACAGAAAGAAAAAACTATAAAATATTGCTTAGAAAATGCAGATAAGATGGAAGCTTTCAAAAATAGAAGTGAGGTAATTAGAAATTTAAAAAAAGTTCTATCTATGCTAATAGATGAAAAAGATGAAATAAGAAAAGTTGAAATTTTACTAAGAATAGGAAATAGCTATGAGATGGAAGGCAGCAAGTCAGAGGCTATAGAATATTTTGAAGAAGCTGAAAGATTAGCTTCAAATGAAAAAGCCTACAAATATCAAATAGATGCTTTGAATAAAATGGCAGAGGTATATTACTTAAAAAACCAGTTAAATAAAACTGAAAGCTATATTGATAGGTCTGAGAATATTTTATTTAAAAGCTGTAATGTAGATAAATACCTGGAAGGCTACCTGCAGTGTATGGAATTAAAAGTGAGAGTCATGTACTCGAGACAAGAATATAATAAAGCGGCCGAATTATGTATAAGTAGTATAAATTTATGCGGGGATAATTATTATAAGCTTAAGGGATTGTTTTCTAAGAATTTAGGTAATGTCTATCTTGCTACCTCTAAGATTAAAGAGGCTGTAGATTGTTATAAAAGAGGCTCTGATTACTTTGAAAATGCAAATTATTCAGAAGGTGTCGTGAACTGTATGAATAATTTAGCAGTAGCCTATGGCGATTATTATCAAGACAATGAAATGGCTATTAACTATTTTACCGAGATGAAAGACATTAGCGAAAGAAACCATATTATTATTTATGAAATTATTGCCCTAACAAATCTAGCTTCATCATACTGCTATGAATTTGAGTATGAAGCAGCTCTTCAATATTTTCTAGAGTCTCTTAAAAAGTCAAAGAAGGTCGACTATGAAAGCAATATATTTTACTGCTACATTTATCTAAGTTTCGTCTATTTAAAACTTGAAGATTACTTGGAAGCTTATAAATATTATAGATTAGCCGAAAAGGAACTGGAAGATCATCCTGAGCAGGGTAAAGAAATAGGAACCTATTATCAAAAAAGTGCTGAACTTTTTTATGCACTTGGAGATAAGGATAAGGCCAGGGAGTTTTTAGAAAAGGCACATAATTTATTTAAGGAAGAGGATTCACTTGCTAAATGGGATTGCGAAGTATTAGCTGAATACTTAATTCTTAACGATCTTACCTCATCTGATGAAATTAGAGAAAGTATTAATAAAATAAAGGCTCTCATAAAAAATTATAAATCGGAAAATATTAGAAAAAGCACTTTATACGATACAGCTATTATGCTTTATGATAAAAACCTTTGCAATGAAGCAAATGAAATGTTTCTATATGAAGCTGAATGTAGTTCTGATACATTACCAGACCTTCTTCAGATAAAAAAGGATTATTTAAAGGCTATATTAATTGAAAGTGGTCAAAAGGAACTTTTAGAAGCAGTAATAAGTAGATGCAGTGGTGATAAAAATAAAAAAATATATTGGAATGTATGCTGCCTACTAGGTGACTATTATATGACAGAGAAAAATTATTTTCAGGCAATAAACTTATATTATGAAGCAGCTGAACTAATTAGGAAGCTAACTATGCAATTACCTGCAAGTAAGAGAGTTCAATTTGTATACTACAACAGGATGGCTAAACCATTTGAAAAAATAAAGCTATTTATGAAACATAAAGACTATTGTGAGCTATCTGAAATTGAAGGAGAAAAGTTTAACCTAGCTAGTATTAATGAACTTAATGGAATGTTTAACTCCGAAAATATTAATAATATTCTTCATTATAAACATTTTATAAGATCTGCTCGTAAATTCTATAATTCAGAGCTTCCAGCAGATATTAAAAATACAAATGGCTTAATCAAAAACTTAAGCAGTAATCCCATAAAAAACCTAGATATTATAGCAAAGTATATTGCAGGTGTGACTCTTGCAACTAGAAGCGTAATTATTGTAGATGGTTATGAAAAAAGCTACTATGCTATTTCCTCCAATGATGGAACAGATACATTGCCGTGCAACAAGCTTATTTTTGACAAGGTAAAGGCAGCAAGGGAGCCCATGATAATAAAACAAGATTCCTTGGATTATAGCTGCTCCGAAATAAATATTATGCTTCAGGGATTGAAAGCCGTTATGTGTATACCTATTATTATGAGGTCTGAGGATAATCTATTACTTAATGATTTAATAAAGGGTTATATTTATTTGGAATCAGATAGGGTACTAAACAATTTTAATAAGGAAAGTTTAATGAAATGCTCTGCTTTTAGCAGATTGGCGGGTATTAACATAGAAAGATATCAACTTCAAATAGTATCTTCTACTGATAAACTCACTGGGACATTGACTAGAAAATCTTTAGAAGATGCCTTAAGCGAAGCCATAGATAAGGCAGAGGCTTCTGGAGGTATTTTTTCAGTATTGATGATGGACATGGATCACTTTAAAGATATTAATGACAGATACGGACATCAAACCGGGGATGAGGTTCTTAAAAAGGCTTGTTCTATTATTAAGGCAAATCTTAATAAAGAAGCTGTATTTGGAAGATATGGGGGAGAGGAATTTATTATTTTATTACCCGGAGCTGATTCGAAAAGTGCTTTTTTACTTGCAGAAGATTTAAGAATAAAAGTTAATAATGCAAAGATTTTAGGGGAAAAGGCTGCCATTACAGTCAGTATAGGTATCTCCACATTTCCACATAATGCTGAATGGAAAGAGGAACTCATTGAGAAGGCCGATCAAGCATTATATATTTCAAAAGAATCAGGAAGAAATAGATGTAAGGTATGGTCTAGTAAATTTGGTAGTAAGGGGAAAGTAAGAAATAAACTTTCTGGAATAGTCTCAGGAAACATGGTTCAGGATTCAAGAAATGTCCTCGTTATGGTTGACATAATTGAATTAATTAAACAAAACTCTAGTATTGAAGATAAAATTTATAATATTCTAGGGAGAGTAATTGAAATAACAGAATCTGAATATGGGTGTTTCTTTACAATTAAAGAAGGTAAAATAAAAAAAGTGTATTCGAGGAAGAATTTCAATGAAGGCTGGACAGATAATAACATTTATAACGTGGAAATAATTAGCTCTATTTTAGCAAAAAAACAAGGAGTTTATATGACTGATTGGGACGAATCAAATAATAGAGTACTTCAGGATGAAATGCCTAGTTGGAATTCTATTGTGGCTGTACCACTAATTCGAAATGAAGAAATAAAAGGTGTTTTATATCTAAGTGTACCAATAAATAAAAAGGAATTTAAATTTGATGAATTTAATTATGTGAATACCTTAGGAGAATTAGCTGCAGCAATATTATAATTTAAATTTGTTTTATTAGACAACGTATCTTGTTTCTTATATTCCATTGTATCTTATATGTTTTTTATTAGGTCATAAGAAAGTATTTCGTTAATTGAAATTATTTCATATGACCTGCCTTTTATTGAGGAACATTCAATTATTTATACCTGATTGTATTTTAGAATTATACTCTATTTTAATCATGCAAATAAATTATTATGGCCTATTGACATTAATAAAAAAGGATGTTAAACTTTTTTAAGTAAGATTAATGAAATATTAAATCTAGTGATGATGGCGAGAAGGTTACACCCGTTCCCATACCGAACACGATGGTTAAGCTTCTCAGCGCCGATGGTACTGCTTGGGCGACTAAGTGGCAGAGTAGGAC
>NZ_JBJHZY010000010.1:0-15276 GCF_045310525.1 Candidatus Clostridium radicumherbarum
CGTGTCCTATTGTTCCAATGTTAACATGTGGCTTATTTCTTTCAAATTTTGCCTTTGCCATTTCTTTTTCCTCCCTTATCTATCTGTTACGTAATAATTTTATTATATAGAATTAATAAAGTTAAAACAGTTTTCGATTAAATATATGGTATTACTTAGTAGCAACAACTTGTTCTTGTATGCTCTTAGGAACTTCTTCAAAATGGTCAAATTCCATTGAATAAACTCCTCTACCTTGTGTTCTTGATCTAAGAACAGTTGCATATCCAAACATTTCTGAAAGTGGAACGAAGGATCTTATAATTTGAGCTCCAGATCTTTCCTCCATGCCTTCAATTCTACCTCTTCTAGAATTCAAGTCTCCTATAACGTCTCCCATATATTCTTCAGGAACAGTTACTTCTACTTTTTCAACTGGTTCAAGTAAAACTGGATCAGCTTTAGCCATAGCATTCTTAAATGCCATAGATCCAGCAATCTTAAATGCCATTTCTGATGAGTCTACATCATGGTAGGATCCATCAAATAATTTAATCTTAAAGTTCATAACTTGATATCCACCAAGTATACCACTTTGAGCTGCTTCTCTAATACCATTATCAATTGGCGCAATATATTCTTTTGGAATAGCTCCACCAACTATAGCATTTTCAAATACATATTCACCCTCAGTAGGAATCATTTCTATCCAGCAATGTCCGTATTGTCCGCGTCCACCTGACTGTCTAACAAACTTACCTTCAGCCTTAACAGCTTTACGAATAGTTTCTTTGTATGCAACTTGAGGCTTACCAACATTACATTCTACTTTAAACTCTCTTTGAAGTCTGTCAACAATAATTTCAAGATGAAGTTCTCCCATTCCTGATATAATTGTTTGACCTGTTTCTTGATCAGTATGTGTTCTAAAGGTTGGGTCTTCTTCAGCAAGCTTAGCAAGTGCAAGCCCCATCTTTTCTTGACCAGCTTTAGTCTTTGGCTCTATAGCTACGTCTATAACTGGTTCTGGGAATTCCATCTTTTCAAGAATTATAGGAGCTGAATCAACACAAAGTGTATCTCCTGTAGTTGTATCCTTTAATCCAACTATAGCACCTAAATCACCTGCACGTAATTCTTCTACTTCTTCTCTGTGATTAGCATGCATCTTAACAAGTCTACCTATTCTTTCTTTCTTACCTTTTGTGGAGTTAAGTACATAAGTACCACTCACCATAATTCCAGAATATACTCTTGTAAATGCAAGTCTTCCTACAAATGGGTCTGTAGCAATTTTAAATGCTAATGCAGCCATAGGTGCATTATCATCAGCAGGTCTTTCATCTTCTGAACCATCATCTGGATTAGTACCTTTAATTGCTGCGATATCTAGTGGTGATGGCATGTATGCAACAACTGCATCAAGCATCTCTTGAACCCCTTTATTTTTATAAGAAGATCCACAAATTACTGGTACTACTGTGTTTGAAATAACAGCTTTTCTAAGAGCAACGTTAAGTTCCTCCTCTGTTATTTCTTCCCCTTCAAGATACTTCATCATTAATTCTTCATCAGTATCTGCTATAGCTTCAACCATTGCAGCTCTGTATTCTTCTGCTTGAGCTTTTAGGTTACTTGGAATCTCTTCTTCTACTATTTCAGTTCCTAGGTCATTCTTATGTAGTATAGCAACATTTCTAATTAAATCAACCATTCCAGCAAATTCTGATTCTTGACCTACTGGTATCTGAATTGGAACTGCATTAGCCTTTAATCTATCTCTTAATGTAGCCACACAACGGAAGAAATCAGCTCCGGTTGCATCCATCTTGTTTACATATACCATTCTTGGTACACCATACTTGTCTGCCTGTCTCCATACAGTCTCAGTTTGTGGTTCAACACCACTCTTAGCATCAAGAACAGTAACAGCACCATCAAGTACTCTTAAAGATCTTTCAACTTCAACTGTAAAGTCTACGTGTCCTGGTGTATCTATAATATTTATTGCATGCCCTTTCCATTGAGCTGTAGTAGCAGCAGATGTAATAGTAATACCTCTCTCTTGTTCCTGAACCATCCAGTCCATTGTAGCTGCACCTTCGTGAACTTCACCTATTTTGTGAGTTCTTCCAGTGTAAAACAGAACACGTTCAGTAGTAGTGGTTTTACCTGCATCTATATGTGCCATTATACCTATGTTTCTAAACTTTTCTAAAGGAAACTGTCTAGCCACGCTTTTTTCCTCCTCTCGATGTTCATAATCTTCGTAAATTATAATTTTATAAAACTGTTTTGGCTAAGCCAAAACAGTTTTAATATTAATATCTGTAATGAGCAAAAGCCTTATTAGCTTCAGCCATTTTATGAGTATCTTCTCTCTTCTTAACAGCAGCTCCTGTGTTGTTAGCAGCATCCATTAATTCGCCAGCAAGCTTAAGTCTCATGTACTTTTCGCCTCTCTTATGAGTAGCATCAAGTATCCATCTTATACCTAGTGTCTGTCTTCTTTCTGCTCTAACTTCCATAGGAACTTGGTAAGTAGCTCCACCAATTCTTCTTGCCTTTACTTCAAGTAATGGCATTACATTGTTCATAGCTGTTTCAAAAACCTCTAATGGATCTTTACCTGTCTTTTCAGCTATAATAGTGAATGCATCATAAGTAACTCTTTGAGCTACTCCTTTCTTACCATCTAGCATAATGTTGTTAATTAACTTAGTAACAACCTTGCTATTGTACATTGGATCTGGTAATACATCTCTTTTTGCAATATGTCCTTTTCTTGGCACTTTTCTTCCCTCCTTAACATTTGAATTTAAGTTCATAGGTACTCGGCAGTTTTGCCGATAAGTGCTTTGTACTTCAATTCTAATATATATCAATAAATTGTACTATTTATATATAAATGCTGAAGACGTAGCACTATTTAACTTAAGAGCCTATTTTTTCTTAGGTCTCTTTGCACCATACTTAGATCTTCCTTGTAATCTGTTAGCTACTCCAGCTGAGTCTAATGCTCCTCTGACAATATGGTATCTAACACCAGGAAGGTCTTTTACTCTTCCACCTCTAATAAGAACAACGCTGTGCTCTTGTAGATTGTGGCCTACACCTGGGATATAAGCTAATACTTCATATCCATTTGTAAGTCTAACCTTTGCAATTTTTCTAAGAGCTGAGTTAGGCTTCTTTGGAGTTGTTGTTTTTACTACAGTACAAACTCCTCTTTTTTGTGGACTTCCCTTTAGTGCTGGTGCTGTTGATTTTGTCTCAACGTCTTTCCTGCCTTTTCTAACTAATTGGCTAATAGTTGGCATATTTACACCTCCTTTTCTTTGCTTCTATATAAATATAGTTGTTAGCTAATTTTAATCTTTAAGCAATACTGCTGTAGCTGCTCCTACGTCAATTCCACATAGTTTGCCTAAATCCTTCATTGTGCTTACATAGTTAATTTCTAGGGAAATTTCTTGTGCTAGATTAATAACAGGTGCAATAAGTCTAGAATCAGCGTCTTTAGCTACATATACAGCTTTAGCTTCATTATTCTTCATAACCTTAATACTCTGTTTTATTCCAACAACCTTTTTACCTACAAGTCTTTCAACCATAGTGCAACCCCCAAAAACAACTTCTTAGGAATATAATTACTCAGCTTATATTCCTAAGAAATCACACAAATTGTATTTTATCATTTAATACTACATATGTCAATAAACTTAACACATGCTTAAACTTCGGCTAATGAATCATTTAAAGCTTCTTCTTCTTGTTCTGCATTTTCAGTATTGATTTTCAAGGATCTATACCTCGTCATTCCAGTACCTGCTGGTATTAACTTTCCAATAAGTACATTTTCCTTAAGTCCTACTAATGGATCTATCTTACCCTTAATAGCCGCATCAGTAAGTACTCTAGTTGTCTCTTGGAAGGATGCAGCTGACAAGAAGGAATCTGTTGCTAGGGCAGCCTTTGTAATACCTAGAAGAGAAACCTTACCTGAAGCAGGTTTTCCACCAAGAGCTTCAGCCTTAGAATTTTCTTCATCATATTCAAATATATCGATTAATGATCCTGGTAGTAATTCAGTATCTCCGGAGTCTTCTATCTTAATCTTTCTTGTCATTTGTCTAACAACAACTTCTAGATGCTTATCATTGATATCAACACCTTGAAGTCTATAAACCTTTTGAACTTCTGAAAGAAGATAATTTTTAACTCCATTAATACCTTTAATTCTTAATACATCATGTGGATTTACAGAACCTTCTGTAATTTCATCACCAGCACTTATTACATCATTATTGCTTACTTTTAATCTAGAACCAAATGGTATATCATAACTAAATTCTTCACCAGCTTCAGTAAGAATATAAACTATTCTCTTCTTCTTAGTTTCTTCAACTCTTACAGTTCCAGCTACTTCACTTACTATAGCAAGACCTTTTGGCTTTCTAGCTTCAAATAGCTCCTCAACTCTAGGAAGACCTTGAGTTATATCTGCACCAGCAACTCCTCCAGTATGGAAGGTTCTCATTGTTAGCTGTGTACCTGGCTCACCTATTGATTGAGCTGCAACTATACCAACAGCTTCACCGTTATTAATCTTTTGAGCTGTAGCCATGTTCATACCATAGCATTTAGCACATACTCCAAATCTTGATTTACAAGTAAACACTGATCTTATATTTATTTTTTTGATTCCTGCTTTTTCAACTTTTTCAGCTAATTTAGGAGTAATATAAGTATCTCTTGGAACTATAACTTCTTTAGTTTCTGGATCGATTATGTCACCTGTACTATATCTTCCAGTAAGTCTTTCACTTAAGGATTCAATGACTTCATTTCCTTCTTTTATTTCAGATACTTCAAATCCATCAGTTGAACCACAATCTTCACTTCTTACAATAACATCTTGACATACATCAACTAGTCTTCTAGTTAAGTATCCTGAGTCTGCTGTCTTAAGTGCTGTATCAGCATTACCCTTTCTAGCTCCGTGGGTAGAAATAAAGTACTGCAATACATCAAGACCTTCTCTGAAGGAAGCTTTTATAGGAAGCTCAATTATCTTACCAGATGGGTTAGCCATAAGACCTCTCATTCCAGCAAGCTGTTTAATCTGGCTCTTAGAACCTCTGGCTCCTGAGTCTGCCATCATAAATATAGGATTGAATTTATCTAAGCTATCCATTAGTGCATCGGCTACATCTTCTGTTGTCTTAGACCAAGTTTCAATAACTCTCTCATATCTTTCATCTTCAGATATGAAACCTCTGCGATACATCTTCTCTATTTTCTCTACTGCAGCATCAGCATTAGCAAGTAACGTCTTTTTCTCATCTGGAACTATCATATCAGAGGTTGAAACTGTTATAGCTCCTACACTGGAATAATGATAACCCTTAGCCTTAATATTATCAAGCATAACTGATGTTTCACTAGGTCCGTATTTCATATAGCATTTATCAATAATGTTACCTAATTTCTTTTTATTTACTAAAAAGTCTACTTCAAGCTTTAATTTGTTCCCTGGAATGCTCCTATCAACAAAACCTAAATCCTGAGGAATAGATTCATTGAATATTAATTTACCTGCTGTAGTCTCAATAATACCGCTTAATTCATTTCCATCTATTATTTTTCTAAGCTTAACTTTAATTTTAGCGTGAAGATCTATCTCTCCCAGCTGATATGCCATAAGTACTTCATCTTCACCTAAAAAGGCTCTGCCTTCACCTTTGGCATTGTCTTTATCAATAGTTAAGTAGTAAGAACCAAGTACCATATCCTGTGTTGGTACGCAAACTGGCTTTCCATCAGATGGTTTCAAAATATTATTAGCTGCAAGCATTAAGAATCTAGCTTCAGCTTGTGCTTCAACTGAAAGTGGAACGTGTACAGCCATCTGGTCTCCATCGAAGTCAGCGTTATATGCTGTACATACAAGTGGATGAAGCTTAATAGCTCTACCTTCTACTAATACTGGCTGGAATGCTTGAATTCCTAGTCTGTGCAAAGTAGGTGCACGATTTAAGAGTACAGGATGCTGTCCTATAACTTCTTCTAATACATCCCAAACCTCAGGCTGAACTCTTTCTACCATTCTCTTAGCGCTCTTAATATTATGTGCAACTCCGCTTTCTACAAGCTTCTTCATTACAAATGGCTTAAATAATTCAAGTGCCATTTCTTTTGGTAGACCACATTGATACATCTTAAGTTCAGGTCCAACTACTATAACTGAACGCCCTGAATAGTCAACACGTTTACCAAGAAGGTTTTGTCTGAATCTACCCTGCTTACCTTTTAGCATGTCTGAAAGGGACTTTAATGGTCTGTTTCCAGGACCAGTTACAGGTCTCCCTCTTCTTCCATTATCTATTAACGCATCTACTGCTTCTTGAAGCATTCTCTTTTCATTTCTTACTATAATATCTGGTGCACCTAGATCTAAAAGCTTTTTAAGTCTGTTATTTCTATTAATAACTCTTCTATATAAGTCATTTAAGTCGGAAGTTGCAAATCTTCCTCCATCTAGCTGAACCATAGGTCTTAAATCTGGAGGAATTACAGGTATAACATCTATAACCATCCATTCAGGTCTATTTCCTGATTTTCTGAAGGACTCAACTACCTCTAATCTTCTTATAACTCTAATTCTCTTTTGTCCGCTTGCATCTTTTAGTTCTCTTTTTAATTCAACAGATTGCTGCTCTAAATCAATTTCATGTAAAAGTACTTTTATAGATTCAGCGCCCATTCCTGCTGTAAAGCTTTCGTCACCATATTTATCTATAGCTTCCCTGTATTCTTTTTCAGTTAAAAGCTGTTTCTTTAATAGTGGTGTCTCCCTTGGGTCTAAAACCACATAAGAGGCAAAATAAAGTATTTTTTCAAGAGCCCTTGGTGACATATCTAATATAAGCCCCATACGAGAAGGTATCCCTTTAAAATACCATATATGAGATACCGGGGCAGCAAGTTCAATATGCCCCATTCTCTCACGTCTTACTTTTGCCTTTGTTACTTCAACTCCGCATCTGTCACAAACGATACCCTTATATCTAACTCTTTTATATTTTCCACAGTGACACTCCCAGTCTTTAATAGGTCCAAATATTCTTTCACAGAATAACCCATCTCTTTCAGGTTTAAGTGTCCTATAATTAATAGTTTCTGGCTTTTTAACCTCACCTCTTGACCATTCTCTTATTTGTTCTGGTGAAGCTAAACCTATTTGCATAGCATCAAAATTATCTAATTCAAACAAGGGTACATCCTCCCTTCATAATTAGTGTTCATCATTAAAATCATCAAGCTCTAAATCTTCATCAAAGTTGCCAAGTGGAAGATCATCATAATCTAATTCTGTCTCTTCTTCCACATCATCGTCTGATTCTATAAATTCTTCAATAGGAGCAGGTGATATTAATTCCTCTGTTCCTTCTATATTTACTTCTAATTCCTCTAATTCTTCTTCTACAGATTCTTTAAGTTTGACTTCTTGATTACTATCATTTAGAACCTTAACATCTAAACATAAAGCCTGTAACTCTTTAATTAGAACCTTAAAGGATTCTGGAACTCCTGGTTCAGGAATATTTTCTCCCTTAACAATAGATTCGTAAGTCTTAACTCTACCCACAACATCGTCTGATTTAACAGTTAAAATTTCTTGTAAAGTGTAAGCAGCGCCGTATGCTTCAAGAGCCCAAACTTCCATTTCACCAAATCTTTGACCACCAAACTGAGCTTTTCCTCCAAGCGGCTGTTGTGTAACCAATGAATAAGGTCCTGTTGAACGCGCATGGATCTTATCATCTACCAAGTGAGCAAGCTTTAATATATACATATATCCTACGGTAACCCTATTGTCGAAAGCTTCTCCAGTTCTTCCATCGTATAGCACTGTCTTTCCATCTATATCATAACCTGCATTTTGAAGGCATTCAGTAATATCAGATTCCGTAGCACCATCAAATACAGGAGTAGCAATATGCCATCCTAAGTTGGCAGCTGCCCAACCTAGATGAACCTCAAGAACCTGCCCAATATTCATACGAGAAGGAACACCAAGAGGATTTAAGCAAATCTCAAGAGGTCTGCCATCTGGTAAAAATGGCATATCTTCTTCTGGTAATACTCTTGAAATAACACCCTTATTACCGTGTCTTCCTGCCATCTTATCACCCACAGAAATTTTCCTTTTCTGTGCAATGTAGCATCTTACTAACTTATTAACTCCTGGAGGTAATTCATCTCCATTTTCTCTAGTGAACACTTTAACATCAACTATAATACCAGCTTCACCATGAGGTACTCTTAGTGAGGTATCCCTTACTTCTCTTGCCTTTTCACCAAATATAGCACGTAAAAGTCTTTCTTCTGCAGTGAGTTCTGTTTCTCCTTTAGGAGTAACTTTTCCTACTAGAATGTCTCCGGATCTAACTTCTGCACCTATTCTGATTATTCCTCTTTCATCTATATCCTTAAGTGCATCTTCACCAACATTAGGAATATCTCTTGTTATTTCTTCTGGCCCAAGCTTTGTATCTCTGGCTTCAGCTTCGTATTCTTCAATGTGAATTGAAGTAAATACATCGTCAGCTACTAATTTCTCAGATATAAGCATAGCATCCTCATAATTATAGCCTTCCCAAGTAATAAAGCCTATACGAATGTTCTTACCTAATGCTATTTCCCCTAAATCAGTAGATGGTCCATCTGCCAAAACTGTACCAGCTTGAACTTTTTCATCTTTGCTGACTATAGGTCTTTGATTTATGCAAGTACCTTGGTTAGATCTCTTAAACTTTAATAATCTATAGGTATCAATGCCGCCATCAGTATCTCTTTTTATTCTGACTTCATTAGCACTAACATAAGTAACAACACCAGCATTTTTTGCCTTAGGAAGAACCCCTGAATCAACAGCCGCCTTATATTCTATTCCAGTACCAACTATTGGAGCGCTAGCCTTTAACAGCGGAACAGCCTGACGCTGCATGTTAGATCCCATTAAAGCACGGCTGGCATCATCATTTTCAAGGAATGGAATCATTGCGGTTGCAACTGAAACTAACTGTCTAGGTGAAACGTCCATTAAATCAACATCTTCCCTAGGAACAAAAATTATATCTTCCTGAGATCTTACAGTTACTCTCTTGTCGACAAATCGTCCTTCTTCATCAAGTGGCTCATTTGCCTGAGCAACAAGATATTCGTCTTCTTCATTTGCTGTGAAATATTGTATTTCATTTGTTACTCTTCCAGTTTTTTTATCTACTATTCTATAAGGACTTTCAATAAAGCCATACTCATTCACTCTTGCAAAGGTTGCAAGTGAGTTAATAAGTCCTATATTAGGTCCTTCTGGCGTTTCTATAGGACACATTCTACCATAGTGAGAATGGTGAACGTCTCTTACCTCAAAGCCAGCTCTTTCTCTTGATAATCCGCCTGGTCCTAATGCAGAAAGTCTTCTCTTGTGAGTAAGCTCAGAAAGCGGATTTGTTTGATCCATAAATTGTGATAATTGGGAACTTCCAAAGAACTCTTTTATTGCTGCTGCTACAGGTCTTATATTAATAAGTGCCTGAGGAGTAATAATCTCTTGATCTTGAATAGTCATTCTTTCTTTGACTACCCTTTCCATTCTTGAAAGTCCAATTCTAAATTGGTTTTGCAACAGCTCCCCAACTGATCTCAATCTTCTATTTCCTAAATGATCTATATCATCAACATGACCGATTCCATAGGCTAATCCTAATTCATAACTTATTGTAGCAAACATATCATCTCTAATAATGTGCTTAGGTATTAATCTATGTATATTCTTTTTAATTTCCTCTTTAATTGTATTCTCATCGCTGTAATTATCTAATATTTCTTTTAATACAGGATAATGTACTAATTCCCTGATATTAAGGTCATCAATATTAAAATCAACAACTTTGCTTAATTTTACGAAATTATTACCTGTTACAGTAAGCACCTTATCTTCTACGACAATATCCACAGAATTAATTCCAGAATCCTGAATCTCAAGAGCTTTCTCTCTATCAATTTTTTCGCCCTTTTGTATGAGAATTTCTCCAGTGATTGGGTGGATAATATCTTTTGCAGATATTTGATTTGTGATTCTAAGGTGTAAACCTAATTTTTTATTAAACTTATATCTACCTACTCTTGATAGATCGTATCTCTTAGCGTCAAAAAATAATGACTCTATTAAGGAAACAGCACTATCAACTGTTGGAGGTTCACCTGGCCTAAGTCGCTTATAAATCTCTAGTAAACCTTCCTCCTTAGTCTTGGTATTATCTTTTTCTATAGTTGCTTTAAGTCTTTCTTCATCACTAAAGAATGAAGTTAATTCAGCATCACTTTCAAATCCCATAGCTCTTGCAAGTATAGTTATTGGAAGTTTTCTAGTTTTGTCGATTCTTACATAAATAACGTCATTAGAGTCAGTTTCATACTCAAGCCATGCTCCTCTATTTGGGATTACGGTTGAAGCGTAAAGCTTCTTACCTGTCTTATCCACCGTATAGCTGTAATATACTCCTGGTGATCTCACCAGCTGGCTTACTATGACTCTTTCTGCGCCGTTAATAACAAAGGTGCCTTGCTCAGTCATTAGTGGGAAGTCTCCCATGAAGACTTCTTGTTCCTTAACTTCACCAGTTTCTTTGTTTAATAGTCTAACCTTAACCTTTAATGGTGCTGCATATGTTGCATCTCGTTCCTTGCATTCTTCAACAGAATACTTGATATTATCCAAATCTAACTTATACCCAACAAATTCAAGTACAAGATTCCCAGTATAATCTGTAATCGGGTTTATGTCGTCAAAAACTTCTTGTAAACCCTCATCAAGAAACCACTGGTAAGAATCCAATTGAACTTCAATTAGATTTGGCATTTCTGCTACTTCTTTCAGCTTGGAAAAACTCATTCTTGTTCTTTTTCCAACTTGGACAGGATGTACCATGTATTATCACCCCTTGCATAAAGTAAAAAATAACCAAAAGCACATAATATCCCCTAGGACTTTGTGCATTTGGAAACGCTCTTTTGATTCATCGTATTAGTATAACCTAAAATGTCAAATAAATTCATATTTATGAAAAATAAGCAATAATATACAAAAATATGCCTACGATATTCATAAATCAATGCAATTAACTATGTTATCATAATATACTCTTTTTGTCAACACATATATAAAAAAGAAGCACTTTTTATATAAAAAAGAGGCACTTTTTATAAAAGCACCTCCTGTAATTATTGAAATTACTTTATTTCAACAGTTGCTCCAACTTCAGCTAGTTTAGCTTTTATAGCTTCAGCATCTTCTTTTGAAGCGCCTTCTTTTATAGTCTTAGGAGCTCCGTCAACTACTTCTTTAGCTTCCTTTAATCCTAAACCAGTTAATTCTCTAACTACTTTTATAACTTTAATCTTTTCAGCACCAGCACTTGCTAATACTACGTCAAATTCAGTTTTTTCTTCAGCAGCTGGAGCAGCAGCACCAGCACCACCAGCAACTGCAACTGGAGCAGCAGCGCTTACGCCAAATTCTTCTTCACATGCTTTAACCAATTCATTAAGTTCTAATACAGTCATATTCTTTATAGCTTGAATAATTTCTTCTCTTGTCATTTAAGAGCACCTCCAAAAATTCTATTATTCTATTTACTATTCTGCTGAACTTTGTTTTTCAGCAATTGCATTTAATAAGTATGCAAGATTTGATAATGGAGCCTTGAAGCTTCCAAGTAATTTAGATATAAGTACTTCTCTAGATGGAATAGCTGCAAGTTTTTCAACTTCTTTAGAGTCATAGATATTTCCTTCTACGATTGCAGCCTTTAGCTCAAGCTTTTTATGAGTCTTTGCGAAGTCATTAAGCACTCTAGCAGGTGCAGTTGCATCTTCATATCCAAAAGCAACTGATAAAGGTCCTGCTAAATGGCTTTCTATACCTTCTAGTCCTATTTCCTTAGCAGCTAATGTAGTTAAAGTATTTTTATAAATCTTATACTCAACACCAGCTTCTCTAAGTTTCTTTCTTAACTCAGTGTCTTCTTCAACTGTTAAGCCTTGGTAGTTAGAAAATACCATACCTTGAGCCTTTTCCATTTTTTCTTTTATTTCAAGAACCTTAGCTTTTTTCATTTCTAAATTTTTACTCACTGTGTGTCCACCTCCTCACAGTACAGAACTGCTTTATAAAATTAAAAGTCCCTCCGCAGACAGGAGAGACCAATATTTATCATGTATCGGAACCCTCGGTAGGTTGGAAATTTCCTTTACGCTTACGCACCTACTGTCTACGGAATATTTACATATTTAATTTGTTTAACCTATAGTATTATAACAAAGTTATAATTTTAAGTCAACCTTAGTCCAGCACTTTAGCAGGATTTATCTTAACTCCAGGACCCATTGTACTTGAAACAGATACTGATTTAACGTATTGTCCTTTTGCAGCTGCTGGCTTTGCTTTAACTATAGCTTCCATTATTGCATGGAAGTTTTCTGCTAGTTTCTCTGCTCCAAAAGATCTTTTTCCTATTGGAACGTGAATTATAGCAGTTTTATCAACTCTATATTCAACTTTACCAGCTTTAATCTCAGCAATGGCTTTTGTTACATCAAAAGTAACTGTACCAGACTTTGGATTTGGCATTAAACCCTTAGGTCCAAGGACTCTACCAAGTCTTCCTACTACACCCATCATATCTGGAGTAGCAACTACTACATCGTAGTCAAACCAGTTTTCCTTTTGTATTCTATCTACTAGCTCTTCAGCTCCTACGAAATCAGCTCCAGCAGCTTCAGCTTCTTTAGCCTTTTCACCTTTAGCAAATACTAATACTTTAACTGATTTACCAGTTCCATGAGGAAGTACAACTGCTCCTCTAACTTGTTGATCAGCATGTCTTGGATCTACACCAAGTCTAACTGCAAGTTCTATTGTTTCATCAAATTTTGCTTTTGAAGTCTTAACTGCAAGCTCCATAGCTTCTCCTGAAGTATATAGAACATTTCTATCAACAAGCTTAGCACTTTCTAAATAATTCTTTCCCATTTTGCTAAACCTCCCTTGTGGTATTAACGGTCTTTTACCTCCCACTAAAAACGCAATTTCACGTTTATGTTGGTAGATATTAAACTCAATTTTAATTATTCTTCTACTGTTATACCCATACTTCTAGCTGTTCCTGCAATCATGCTCATTGCAGCTTCAACAGATGCAGCATTTAAGTCAGGCATTTTAGTGATTGCTATTTCTCTAAGCTGAGCTTGTGAAACTTTAGCAACCTTAGTTTTGTTAGGCACACCAGAACCACTTTCAATTCCAACTGCCTTCTTTAGTAATACAGCAGCTGGAGGAGTCTTTAGTATGAAACTAAATGATCTATCCTGATATACTGTTATTACTACTGGGATTATATAGCCTGCTTGATTCGCAGTCTTAGCATTAAACTCCTTACAAAATCCCATAATATTAACACCATGTTGACCAAGTGCTGGTCCTACTGGTGGTGCTGGAGTTGCTTTTCCTGCAGGAAGTTGAAGTTTAATCATTCCTGTAACTTTTTTAGCCATGAGTTTACACCTCCTATAATGTGGTAATACGGACTTATGTCCTCCCACTTATCAAGACTTAGTTTTTTTAAGTCCTATAAGTACTAATTTAGTTTTTCTACCTGGTTAAATTCAAGTTCAACAGGGGTCTCTCTGCCAAACATGCTAACTAGACCTTTAATCTTGTGCTTTTCAGTATTTATTTCCTGAATTAAAGCCATAAAGTTTTCTAGCGGACCAGATACAACCCTAACGGTTTCTCCTACCTCAAGATCAATATCCACAGGCTTTTCAGTAACACCCATAGTTTCAACCTCTTCATCGGTAAGCGGCACAGGCTTTGATCCTGGACCAACAAAACCAGTAACGCCCCTGGTATTCCTAACGATATACCAAGAATCGTCATTCATTATCATCTTAACAAGTACATACCCTGGAAATATCTTTTTAAGGGCAGTTTTCTTCTTACCATCCTTAATTTCAACCTGTTCTTCCATTGGTACTTGAATATCATGTACTAAATGATGAAAATTTCTATTCTCAATTGTCTTTTCCAAATTAGCTTTAACTTTATTCTCATACCCCGAGTATGTATGAACTACATACCATCTAGCTCTCTCTGCCATAATTTCAGGGATCGTATTTCTACTTAATCCCTACCTCCTTTTTAGTTTATTTAAAAATCAACTTGAAGAGGTTACTGAATCCAAAATCTAATATTCCAACCATAACCACATAAATAACACAAAATGTTAAGACAGCTGCTATTGCTTTTTTAGTCTCTTTTTTTGATGCCCAAGTTATTCTTTTAACTTCTGCCTTCATTTCACTATAAGTCTTTTTAAAAATATTTACCTTTGACTTATTGGATTCTTTAACTTTACCATTAACAGCCATTCAATTCACATCCTTAAATATAATAAATCAGTGTTATTTTGTCTCTTTATGAAGTGTATGTTTGTGGCAGAATTTACAATACTTTTTCATTTCTATTCTGTCAGGATCATTTTTCTTGTTCTTCATTGAACTATAATTTCTTTGTTTGCAATCTGTACATGCAAGTGTTATCTTCACTCTCACAATCTACACCTCCGTCTCTTTACCTTTGTAAGAATGCCAAAGCATACTTATCACAGCATACTACTTAAATAATTTATCATAAGTTGATAGTCATGTCAATAATTTTAAATTTTCCTATATTTTTTAAAACTTATAAAGGACTAGGTTTAGAAACCCAGTCCTATTAGTCTCTAATTATCCAAGAATGCTAGTAACAACTCCTGAACCTACTGTTCTTCCACCTTCTCTTATAGCAAATCTTAGTCCTTCATCCATTGCTACTTGAGTTATTAACTCAACGTTCATATCTATATGGTCTCCAGGCATTACCATTTCCATTCCATCAGGTAATTTGATTGATCCTGTTACGTCTGTTGTTCTGAAATAGAATTGTGGTCTATATCCATCGAAGAATGGTGTATGTCTTCCGCCTTCTTCTTTCTTTAGTACGTATACTTGACCTACAAATTTCTTGTGTGGATTTACTGATCCTGGTTTTGCTAGAACTTGACCTCTTTCGATTTCTGTTCTTTGAATACCTCTTAATAGTGCTCCTATATTGTCTCCTGCCATTGCTTGATCAAGAAGCTTTCTAAACATTTCTACTCCTGTACATACTGTCTTTCTTCTCTCTTC
>NZ_JBJHZY010000011.1:0-4026 GCF_045310525.1 Candidatus Clostridium radicumherbarum
CATTCGCTTACTTTAATTAAATAAAAGAATTGCTGGTTTTTACCTTGTTATATATCTGTTTAATTTTCAAAGACCAACTTGTTGTATAACATATTTTGATGACATGCTCTATTATATAATACATGTCGATACTTGTCAACAACAATTTATAATTTGTCGTTTTGAGTTTTATTACTCTCAAGCAACATGGATTATAATATCAGCATATTATATTGATAACAAATTATCAATATACTTTCTTTACTAATTAACTTTATTATTCTTTATGATGCTAAATATTTCGCCATTATAAGCATATGGATACACTAGGGACAGTTTTAGAACGTATTATATTGAAAAATGGGCAACATCAAAATAGACTATCATTCATTTCTATTTGCTGCTGCCCTTATTTTAAAATATATTTTATTTTAGTTCTATACTATATACATTTTTAAGTCCTTGAGTAAACTGCATATATTTAAAGCTTTCTCTTTCACTTAAAATTTCATTCTTTATAATATCAAAAACTTCTTCTAACGGCTTTGCAGTTCCAGAAACTTTTTCATCAACTTTTATAATATGATATCCAAATTGTGTTTTAACAGGATCGCTTATCTGCCCAACTGCTAATTCAAAGGCAGCATTTTCAAATTCAGGTACCATTCTTCCTCTTGTAAATTGACCCAAATTTCCTCCCTGTTCTTTTGAAGGACAAGTTGAGTATTGCATTGCAGCCATTTCAAAATTTAATCCATCATCAACTTTATTTTTTATTTCGTTAGCAAGCTCTAATGAATCAACTAATATATGCCTTGCACTTACTACTTCCTCATTCATAAAATAATTTTTATTAGCCTCATAGTAATTCTTTACTTCTTCATCGGTAACTTTTACATCTTTTAAAATATGTCTAATAGCAGTTTGTGTTAGCAGCTCTTTTTTTGCAGCTTCAAGATTTATTAAATAACTTTCATCCTTTTGAATTTCATTATCTAGTGCATAGCTATAAATTAATTCAAAAGAAATTAGCTGATCTAAAAGTTGTTTTTTGCCTTCTTCTGTTGAAAGGTAGCCTTGCCTGTCCTTTGGAAATCTTAAAATAGCATTATTTAAATCATTTTCTGTTATTTCTTTTCCATTTACCATAGCAATAATTTTTTGTTCCATTTTATTCTCCTTATAGATGATATTTAATAATTTTACTTATTAATAATATCATATACCATATCTATATGAAAATACCATTATTTTATTATGGTATTAAGTATTAGCCTCTAATAATGCTTTACTTAAAATTAGAGTTAATGTATAATTATATGTAACAAATAATCAATATTAATTAGAAGAGCTTTGGCTTTGCTTCTACAAATATTATTCAATATAGGAGGATTTTATATGAGTATAAATCAATTAAAAGAGGGAATAAAGGCACCTGACTTTAAATTAATGGGCTCTGACGATAAAGAACATAGTCTAAGCGATTATTTAGGAAAGAAGGTTATTGTTTATTTTTATCCTAAAGATAATACTCCAGGATGTACTATAGAAGCTAATGATTTTAGCGATAATATTGAAAAGATTAAGGAACTTAATGCTGTGGTCTTAGGAATAAGCAGAGATTCTTTATCTTCTCATAAAAAATTTTGCAATAAGTATTCATTGGCTTTTACTTTACTCTCAGATGAAGATGAAAATGTATGCAAAATATATGATGTTATAAAAGAAAAAAATATGTATGGCAAGAAAACCATTGGTATTGAAAGAAGTACATTTATTATAGATGAACAAGGAATAATTAAAAAGATCTTTAGGAAAGTTAAAGTTAATGAACATGTAGAAAATATTATAAAAGAACTAATAAATTAAAGGAGTACTAAAAAGTACTCCTTTAATTATTCATTAATGAATATCCACATAAATCTTGTAAATTGTAACCTTGGCTCAATCCAATATGCCATTTTATATTTTTGTCCATGGCTGAGTAAAACAGCTTGTATACACCATCTACTTTAACAAAAGTACTACGATAAATTTGCTTATTGTCCCATGCAGTATTTGAATAAGAAGGCATTAATATAGTCTGAGAATTATTATAATTTATTCCATCCTCAGATACTGCCCATATTAGTTGCATATTATTTAATCTCCGCTCTCCATCTTTAAAAGCAGTTACTACAGCTTCATAACCTATGTCAGTATGAACTATATCTAAATGCCAAGGCAAATATGGATCTTGCATTTTTAAGTTAACATTTGTATCACCATACCAAGATTTTGCATCTATGCTCTTTTTGGAAATAATCTCATACTTCTCATTTACATAAAAAAGCTTATACTCTTTATTTTCATACAGCACAACAGGACTATAACAATGTTCCTGATTTTCAAATGTTAATACTAATTCAGGCTTAGTCCAATTTGACCCATTCTTAGTGGTTATACGGTATATCCTATCTTCATTATCAAAATAAGTATATCTATACCATAACTCTAATTCTTGTGTATCATAATTATAAACTAAGTGTGGATCACTGTTATGCTCCCCCTTTTCTAATGGAGCATCTACTAATGGGTTGATTAAAGTCTTAGGAGCTATCCAATTTACTCCATCATTAGAACAAGTCACTGAAGGATTTTCGAACATGTCGTTACCGTTGGGATATGGCGTATATACCATCCAATACTTCCATCCATTCCAGCCATTAGAGAAATATAAAACCTTGGGGTGTACACTTTGATTACTGCCATCATAGGTTGATATATTTAGAAATACTTTTGCATTTTTTATTTGTGAATATGGATCCATGCTTACAGAATCATTAGATACTATCTGTTCTCCTCCAAGTAGATTTATATTAGTTATCAAAAACTTATGAGAATCCAGCAGATCCCTTACAATGCCATTAGCTTTTCTAGGAGTTAAAACTATTGGAGAAGATGATATTTGTGCCAATGCAGCCCCAGATAAAGCATCAGGAAAATTTTCACCTGTAGCAAGATATATAGTCTTTAAGTTTAAGCTTTCATAAAATTTATTAATAATCTTATTATTCGTTTCATATCTATCGCTACCATATATTCTTATACTGTTAAGTAAATCAGTTGTAGCATAATTGTCAATAACAGCCTGTCCACCAATTACATATGTATTTTTTATGTTTGTTTTATTTAAATAAGCTTTTATACTCGCAGGCCATATCTTCTTAGATGTTAGTAATATAGGTACATTTTTTACTGACGCAACTGGTGCAGCTGATAATGCATCAGGGAAATCCTCACCTGTTGTAATAAACGCCTCAGTAGGTTGTCCCATTTTCTCAGCTATCTTAACACAAGTTTCATATCTATCTGTACCGGCTAGCCTTTCAGTTTCAAGATTTAAGCTTCTTATAGTCTTCTCAACTTTTTCTGTTATAACCCCTGTCCCACCTATAATGAAAACTTTTTTTACATTAAGCCTCCTTATTTCATTTAACGTATTACTATTTAAATTATTCCTTTCAGTTAATAAAATAGGCGCCTTAAGTTTTGCCGCTAATGGAACTGAACATAGAGCATCCGGATAATCTTCTCCTGTTACAAGTATTGCATTATCACAAGTTTGTTTCCAGCCAAACTTCGATATAATTGTAGCAGTTTCATATCTATCTTTTCCTGCTAGTCTTGTAACCTGAATCTGTTTATCATTATCTGTTTGTGCATATACATTATGACCATATACACAGCTTAGTATAATTACTACTAATAGTGTGGTTAACACCCCATATGATTTTTCCCCCAATTTTATTACCTCTTGTCCTTAAATATTTATCCTGTAATTTACATTATAACACTTTTTGTAATTATTTCATAAAATTATAAAAAAAGCCTTATAGTTTACACTATAAGGCTTTTGGTGGCCAGACCAGGAATCGAACCAGGGACACGAGGATTTTCAGTCCTCTGCTCTACCGACTGAGCTATCTAGCCATATATAACCTAGCAACGTCCTACTCTGCCACTTAGTCGCCCAAGCAGTACCATCGGCGCTGAGAAGCTTAACCA
>NZ_JBJHZY010000012.1:0-1160 GCF_045310525.1 Candidatus Clostridium radicumherbarum
CTGATCCAGAGTACCACGAGACACGTGAAACCTTGTGGGAAGCAGGGAGGACCACCTCCCAAGGCTAAATACTACCTAGTGACCGATAGTGAAGCAGTACCGTGAGGGAAAGGTGAAAAGAACCCCGGGAGGGGAGTGAAATAGAACCTGAAACCGTGCGCTTACAAACAGTGGGAGGACATTAAAGTCTGACCGCGTGCTTTTTGTAGAACGAGCCAGCGAGTTACGATGTGCAGCAAGGTTAAGTACTTAAGGTACGGAGCCGAAGGGAAACCGAGTCTGAATAGGGCAAATAGTTGCATGTCGTAGACCCGAAACCGGGTGACCTATCCATGGACAGGATGAAGCGGAAGTAAAATTCCGTGGAGGTCCGAACCACATTGGTGTTGAAAAACCATGGGATGAGCTGTGGATAGCGGAGAAATTCCAATCGAACTCGGAGATAGCTGGTTCTCCTCGAAATAGCTTTAGGGCTAGCGTCGAGTAATTAAGTAGTGGAGGTAGAGCACTGAATGGGCTAGGGGCCTTTAAGGTTACCGAACCCTATCAAACTCCGAATGCCATATACTTGTATCTCGGCAGTCAGACTGCGAGTGATAAGATCCGTAGTCAAAAGGGAAACAGCCCAGATCATCAGCTAAGGTCCCTAAGTGTAAGTTAAGTGGAAAAGGATGTGGGATTTCTAAGACAACTAGGATGTTGGCTTAGAAGCAGCCACTCATTCAAAGAGTGCGTAATAGCTCACTAGTCGAGAGATCCTGCGCCGAAGATGTCCGGGGCTAAAACTTACCACCGAAGCTATGAATGTACCGTAAGGTACGTGGTAGAGGAGCTTTCTGCATTGGTTGAAGTCATACCGTAAGGAGTGGTGGACGATGCAGAAGTGAGTATGCTGGCATAAGTAGCGAGAAATGAGTGAGAATCTCATTGGTCGAAAACCTAAGGTTTCCTGAGGAAGGCTCGTCCGCTCAGGGTTAGTCGGGACCTAAGCTGAGGCCGAAAGGCGTAGGTGATGGACAATCGGTTGATATTCCGATACCGGAAGTGGCGTTATTAGAGATGGAGTGACGCAGAAGGATAGGATGTGCACACTGTTGGATTAGTGTGTCTAAGTATTTAGGTTTCTAGGTAGGCAAATCCGCCTAGAGTAACTGAGAGTA
>NZ_JBJHZY010000012.1:1253-2503 GCF_045310525.1 Candidatus Clostridium radicumherbarum
GATACGATGGGGAGCGAAATTTAAGTAGCGAAGTATCTGATTCCACACTGCCAAGAAAAGCTTCTATCGAGGTAGCTTCCGCCCGTACCGCAAACCGACACAGGTAGGTGAGGAGAGAATCCTAAGACCAGCGGAAGAATCGTTGTTAAGGAACTCGGCAAATTGACCCCGTAACTTCGGGAGAAGGGGTGCCATAGAAATATGGCCGCAGAGAATAGTCCCAAGCAACTGTTTAGCAAAAACACAGGTCTCTGCTAAAGCGAAAGCTGATGTATAGGGGCTGACGCCTGCCCGGTGCTGGAAGGTTAAGGGGATGACTTAGCGCAAGCGAAGGTTTGAACTTAAGCCCCAGTAAACGGCGGCCGTAACTATAACGGTCCTAAGGTAGCGAAATTCCTTGTCAGGTAAGTTCTGACCCGCACGAATGGCGTAATGACTTGGGAGCTGTCTCAACAACGAATCCGGCGAAATTGTATTGCGAGTGAAGATGCTCGCTACCCGCGATTGGACGGAAAGACCCCGTAGAGCTTTACTGTAGCTTAGCATTGAGATTCGGTATTGTCTGTACAGGATAGGTGGGAGACTGAGAAACAGGGTCGTTAGGCCCTGCGGAGTCAACCTTGGGATACCACCCTGACAGTACTGAGTTTCTAACGATAGCCCATGAAACTGGGTGTCGGACATTGTTAGGTGGGCAGTTTGACTGGGGCGGTCGCCTCCTAAAATGTAACGGAGGCGCTCAAAGGTTCCCTCAGAACGGTTGGAAATCGTTCGAAGAGTGCAAAGGCAGAAGGGAGCCTAACTGCGACACCAACAAGTGGAGCAGGTACGAAAGTAGGACTTAGTGATCCGGTGGTTCCTCGTGGGAGGGCCATCGCTCAACGGATAAAAGCTACCTCGGGGATAACAGGCTGATCTCCCCCAAGAGTCCACATCGACGGGGAGGTTTGGCACCTCGATGTCGGCTCGTCGCATCCTGGGGCTGAAGTAGGTCCCAAGGGTTGGGCTGTTCGCCCATTAAAGCGGCACGCGAGCTGGGTTCAGAACGTCGTGAGACAGTTCGGTCCCTATCCGTCGCGGGCGTAGGAAATTTGAGAGGAGCTGTCCTTAGTACGAGAGGACCGGGATGGACTAACCTCTGGTGCACCAGTTGTCATGCCAATGGCACGGCTGGGTAGCTATGTTAGGAAGGGATAAACGCTGAAAGCATCTAAGCGTGAAGCCCACCTCAAGATAAGATTTCCCATAGC
>NZ_JBJHZY010000013.1:0-2092 GCF_045310525.1 Candidatus Clostridium radicumherbarum
GATCAAACTCTCAATTTAAAAGTTTGAATTCTTAAGCTCATTCGCTTACTTTAATTAAATAAAAGAATTGCTGGTTTACCTTAATATATATCTGTTTAATTTTCAAAGACCAATTTGTTTTGCCGTCGTCTGACAGCTTTTATATCTTATCATTTATAAATTATTTTGTCAACAACTTTTTATTTTTAATATTAATTATTTATTCTTTAGTCTTCTATTTTTTTAATCCATTAAAACCAAAGTTAGTTTTTTTATTTATCATATTATGTATTATGGAAATAACGCTATTTATAAAATTTTCTCTAAATCTATTTAATTTTAATCCATCTTTCATAGTGAGCGCTTATAACAAACTCATTTTTCTGCAAGTATTCTTCTAATGTATCTCTTAAATATTCTGCATTATATTTAATTAATTTATTATTAGATAAATTAGTGTATCCAGTACCACGTTGTAAATAATCAGAGGTAGCTATAGAATACCATCTATCCTCTTCTAAAGGTTTATCTCCAATAAAGAAGTTAACGATATCTTTCCCAATGTATTCGATATATCCGCCAGAAAGATGCAATCTTCCTAGATACTTTCCCCTAAATCCTGAACCTTTTCCATCTTGCATACAAAAATCCGAATCTAAACTTTCCTTAAATGCTTCTTTTATATCTTTCCCTAGAACTTTCATTTCTGTTGGATTAAGTGGTGATGGACATATTTCTAATAATTTTTTCTTTGAAACTTCCCCTTTTTTTAATCCGCCATTAAGTACTCCGCTGTTAATAATTCCTATATCACACTTTAACACTTCTCTTAAGGCATCAGCCAAAAAATTTGAAATTGGATTTTCTTCAACTACATCATGCCATAGATTTTCATTTATTTTATAAAGCGGCTCGCTTAATTTATTTATAGCTTTTTCTTTATTAGCCTTTAAGCTTTTAATTATACATTCATTCGGCTCAGAAGAATTAATGTTTATATTTATTCCTTCAAAGCTATTTATTCTTCCATCATATTCAAAGTGAAGCTTCCCTAAATATTCTCCATAGCACCCAGACATATGTATTATTGAGTTATTTATTTTAATAGCTTCATCCATTAATATATGGCTGTGTCCATTAATAATTATATCTATATCATCAACTAAATTTGCTATTTCTTCATCTTCCTTCATGCCGCAGTGAGATAATAAAATGCATATATCATATTTCCCTGTATTTTTCTCAATTTCTTTTTTTATTTCATCAACGGCATTTGTTGTATGCATACCACTTAGATTATAAAACTCGTTGATTTTCCCATAGGGACTAGTTCCTATAATAAGAAATTTTACCCCACTCTTTTCAAGTATTCTGCTTCTTTTTACTCCTTCTAAAGTAATTAAAGAATTTTCATTTGTCTTATTAGAGTTATTACTAAATTTATATAAATTACAGGATAAAAACGAAATAGAATTACTGGCAGCTAAAACCTCAGCAGCTTCTATTCCAGCAAAGCCTTCATTATTACCCATAGCAATGGCATCATATCCTGCAATACTTAGAAGTTCACTGCCAGCCCTACCCATTGTTCCTTGCAGCTCAAGTCTCATAAAATCGTTAAAATCACCTGCATCTAATACTATTGTATTTTCATCTCTTAATTCATTTATTTTTGTTGATATTTTTGCAAAGTTCTCAAACCTACTGTGGATATCATTTGTATGTAAAATAGTAAATCTCATTTCATCCCCACCATCTTTACTTATATACATTTATTACTAATTTCATAATCAAACTATAAGTAATTACTCCTATTATGTCAATAAGTAGTTATTGAATATCACTTTTATTAATGCCCAATAAAAAAGTATACTGCAAGTTTTGCAGCATACTTTTCATTATTTCTTTAAAATAAAAAAGGAAGAGCGTCCTCTTCCTTTTAAGCGTAAGTATACTTACTTTATTAATGTACATTAAATTTTATTTTTAATTATCCAAGAATGCTAGTAACAACTCCTGAACCTACTGTTCTTCCGCCTTCTCTTATAGCAAATCTTAGTCCTTCATCCATTGCTACTTGAGTTATTAACTCAACGTTCATATCTATATGGTC
>NZ_JBJHZY010000015.1:0-976 GCF_045310525.1 Candidatus Clostridium radicumherbarum
GGTAGCGATTGGGGTGAAGTCGTAACAAGGTAGCCGTAGGAGAACCTGCGGCTGGATCACCTCCTTTCTATGGAGAAAAGCCTAAACGGCTTTTCTCGGGGGATATACGCGATGGCAATCGCCGCGTTTATATCACCCCGGGGAAGTTTGATTAACGTCAGACTTAATAAAAGCCGTTTAGTCTAGCTGGATTAACTTTAATATATCTGTTTAATTTTGAGAGACCAATGGTCTTACGACCTAAGGTAATCTCAATTTGTTCTTTGAAAATTGCACAGATTAAAAAATAGATTAAATTGTTTACTCAAATAACTACAAATGTTAATAGGGTATACAATTTCGCAAGTAAGGTAATGAATACTCGCGTTTTTATTACTTTACAAATTAATTAAGAATTTTGCTAAAAATTCAGCAAAATCTAATGTTCTATTTTCGTGTAATTCGGTTGAAGATTCCGAATTTCACTCAATACAACATAAGATTTTACAAAGAATTTTAGCTTGGTCAAGCTACGAAGAGCGCATGGTGAATGCCTTGGCACTAGGAGCCGACGAAGGACGCGATAAGCTGCGATAAGCTTTGGGTAGGCGCAAATAGCCTGTGATCCAGAGATTTCCGAATGGGGAAACCCACATAGTTTATAGCTATGTACTGTACATTGAATACATAGATGTATGGAGGTAACTCAGGGAACTGAAACATCTAAGTACCTGAAGGAAGAGAAAGAAAAATCGATTTCCTAAGTAGCGGCGAGCGAACGGGAAAGAGCCCAAACCAGCTCCTAACGGAGTTGGGGTTGCGGACAGTTCATAAACGAAAGCAGGAACTAATTGAAGAGAGCTGGAAAGCTCCGCTATAAAGTGTAATAGCCACGTAAATGAAAGTGGAAGCTTTTAGAACTGATCCAGAGTACCACGAGACACGTGAAACCTTGTGGGAAGCAGGGAGGACCACCTCCCAAGGCTAAATACTACCT
>NZ_JBJHZY010000016.1:0-846 GCF_045310525.1 Candidatus Clostridium radicumherbarum
TTGTCTCCTGCCATTGCTTGATCAAGAAGCTTTCTAAACATTTCTACTCCTGTACATACTGTCTTTCTTCTCTCTTCGCTTAGGCCTACTACTTCTAATTCGTCTCCTACTTTTAGTATTCCTCTTTCTACTCTTCCAGTTGCAACTGTTCCTCTTCCAGTAATTGTGAATACATCTTCTACTGGCATTAAGAATGGCTTATCTGTTGCTCTTTCTGGTGTTGGTATATAGCTATCTACTGCATCCATTAAGTCCATTATGCATTTTGTTGCTTCTGGATCTTCTGGGTTCTCTAATGCTTTTAATGCTGATCCTGTTATTATTGGAATATCGTCTCCTGGGAATTTGTATTCGCTTAATAGCTCTCTTACTTCCATTTCAACTAATTCTAATAATTCTGGATCGTCTACCATATCTGCCTTGTTTAAGAATACTACTATATAGTCAACTCCTACTCTGGATGCTAATAGTATATGTTCTCTTGTCTGTGGCATTGGACCATCTGCTGCACTTACTACTAGGATTGCTCCGTCCATTTGTGCTGCTCCTGTTATCATGTTCTTTACATAGTCAGCATGTCCTGGGCAGTCTACGTGTGCGTAGTGTCTGTTATCTGTTTCATACTCTACGTGTGCTGTATTTATTGTGATTCCTCTTTCTTTTTCTTCTGGTGCCTTATCTATTTCGTCATACTTTGTTGCTTCTGCGTAGCCCTTCTTTGATAATACTGTTGTAATTGCTGCTGTTAATGTTGTCTTACCGTGGTCTACGTGTCCTATTGTTCCAATGTTAACATGTGGCTTATTTCTTTCAAATTTTGCCTTTGCCATTTCTTTTTCCTCCCTT
>NZ_JBJHZY010000017.1:0-649 GCF_045310525.1 Candidatus Clostridium radicumherbarum
TGTTCAATACTAATAAAGTCCTTCCGCCCCCACCCCTCCTAACCCTTGCAAGCACTACATCCATAATTTCCCAGGTAATAAAGTCTTTCTAAACCATCTATTTATTAATTCCATTTGTTTACTATTTACATGCATTTTTATAATAATAAAGTCTTTCCAAAGGGGGCTTATTAAGGCTCAAGAGGAAATGGATATGGTATATGGATCTTTCTATTTTACTTCTTTTTCTGGTTCTTTTTTACAATTCTATTTAGATTCTATTCTATCTTCTAATCCTTTTTTATCTATTCATTTTCTAATCAATAATCCAATCTAAATCCGCATACTTAACAGTAAGTTAAATCACGCAGCCTACGGCTATGTTCAGGATAAACAATGATAATTGCTATTTACAGGCCTTGTATTGAATAATTAAAGTGATCTACTTATACTTCTATTCCTAATTCTATTTACTGTCTATTCTGCTTCTATTAGTCTTTAAACATATACTTAAATTCTTATTTCTTAATACTTCTCTTTATTTCTGCCCAAATAAAAAAAGCCGTAGGCTGTCATCTATTCGCTACCGCTATACAGATATATATGGAAAGACTTTATTATGATTGGAATGAGGTTATTATTGGAGGAAAGAGGTTAAAAATGGGGTACA
>NZ_JBJHZY010000018.1:0-391 GCF_045310525.1 Candidatus Clostridium radicumherbarum
TTACCTTGTTATATATCTGTTTAATTTTCAAAGACCAATTTGTTTTGCCGTCATCTGACAGCTTTTATATCTTATCATTTAGCTTTTATATTGTCAATGGACTTTTATAAAAACTAAATTGTTTTTGTGTCGCTCTTGCGACGAAATTTATTTTATCATATCTGCTATTATTAATTTAGCTGTATAGAATGATTATAGAATAATAGAAAGGATTTCCTTTGATTTTCTCGTTATATTACAAAATTTTATATATTGATACACCAGGTTAAGTTTATGAAATATTTATAAAAATAAAAAACAGCCCTTTTGGACTGTTTCATTATGGTGGAGATAAAGAGGCTCGAACTCTTGACCCCCTGCGTGCAAGGCAGGTGCTCTCCCAGCTGAGCTA
>NZ_JBJHZY010000019.1:0-297 GCF_045310525.1 Candidatus Clostridium radicumherbarum
TTTGAGTAAACAATTTAATCATTTTTAATCTGTGCAATTTTCAAAGAACAATTTAATTTAATTAATAATAATTAATTAAATAATGGTGGGCTTAAATGGACTCGAACCATCGACCTCACGCTTATCAGGCGTGCGCTCTAACCAGCTGAGCTATAAGCCCATAAATTTTTAGAAAAAAAGAAGATTAAATTCTCTAAATCAGAAGAATTTAATCTTCTTCTGGTGGAGATAAAGAGGCTCGAACTCTTGACCCCCTGCGTGCAAGGCAGGTGCTCTCCCAGCTGAGCTATACCCCCA
>NZ_JBJHZY010000020.1:0-258 GCF_045310525.1 Candidatus Clostridium radicumherbarum
GTTCCCATACCGAACACGATGGTTAAGCTTCTCAGCGCCGATGGTACTGCTTGGGCGACTAAGTGGCAGAGTAGGACGTTGCTAGGTTATATATGGATCTTTAGCTCAGTTGGTTAGAGCAACCGGCTCATAACCGGTTGGTCCGGGGTTCGAGTCCCTGAAGGTCCACCATATGGGGGTATAGCTCAGCTGGGAGAGCACCTGCCTTGCACGCAGGGGGTCAAGAGTTCGAGCCTCTTTATCTCCACCATAATGAAA
>NZ_JBJHZY010000021.1:0-232 GCF_045310525.1 Candidatus Clostridium radicumherbarum
ACCATCGTGTTCGGTATGGGAACGGGTGTTACCTTCTCGCCATCATCACTAGATATTCAAAAATTCTTATAAACTTCACATCTCTGCGTCAAGCTAGTCACTGCGGTACTCATTTACCCTATGTAAACTGCGTGTCCTCGCTCCTGCTTTCCTTAATCTGCTCGTTTCTAATAATTTTTGGGGAACTATTTGTTCCATCAAAATTGCACAGATTAAATTATTTGGTCAAGCC
>NZ_JBJHZY010000022.1:0-232 GCF_045310525.1 Candidatus Clostridium radicumherbarum
ACCATCGTGTTCGGTATGGGAACGGGTGTTACCTTCTCGCCATCATCACTAGATATTCAAAAATTCTTATAAACTTCGCATCTCTGCGTCAAGCTAGTCACTGCGGTACTCATTTACACTATGTAAACTGCGTGTCCTCGCTCCTGCTTTCCTTGATCTGCTCGTTTCTAATAATTTTTGGGGAACTATTTGTTCCATCAAAATTGCACAGATTAAATTATTTGGTCAAGCC
>NZ_JBJHZY010000023.1:0-215 GCF_045310525.1 Candidatus Clostridium radicumherbarum
CTAGCTGGATTAACTTTAATATATCTGTTTAATTTTGAGAGACCAAATGTCTAAATGACATTTGGTGGGTAATATAGCCCATGGCAATGGGCGAGTTAATATTAACCCGTGCCGCAAGGCCAAATGTCTCTTATTTTAATATGGGGGTATAGCTCAGCTGGGAGAGCACCTGCCTTGCACGCAGGGGGTCAAGAGTTCGAGCCTCTTTATCTCCA